>CANJRX010000001.1 GCA_947476895.1 Fidelibacterota bacterium
ACTTGCCCTGCGCCATCAGCACCTCGATCTGCCTTAACTTGGAAACAATCTGCTCCGCGCCTAATCCACGTCTCGCCATGTTCAGCTCCTCCTGTTGGGGTCAATTCTCTCAAATCAACCGGTACAAAAAAAGCCGTCAGGTCACTGGTAGCGACCATCAACTTTGTGAACCTGATGACGGCCCGCTCCGCGCGCCGCGCGATCGAGGTGGGTGTGCGCAAGGTTTCAGGTGCCGAACGCCTTCATCTGGCGGTGCAGTTTATCGGCGAAGCCTTGATTTATGCGGCTTGCGGACTTCTTGCGGCTCTTGGCGCTGTTCATTTCGCTTTGCCAGCACTTGATGCGTCCCTTGCGCCGGGCATTACCGAGCAATGGCTAACGCCTCAGATTCTGGCCTGGAGCGCCGCACTTGCATGTGCTGTCGGCGTTCTTGGAGGAGCTTACCCCGCAGCTGTTCTTTCCGCCTTCCGCCCGGCGGCAGTTTTGAAGGGCAGAGCACAATCTGGCGGCTCAACGGTGCTGCGTGGCGGTTTGGTCACGCTGCAATTCGGTTTGTTGATCGCCATTATTCTCACGACGCTTGTCATCAGCCGCCAAACGGCTTTTGGCTTGCGCGACGGTTTGCGCTATGCCCAAGACCAGATGCTTCTGGTTTATGGACCATGCAAGGGCACATTTGTCGACGAGGTCGAGGCCTTGCCTGGCGTGGTCGCCGCCGCCTGTTCGAACCGTGATCCGCTGAATACACCATCGTCCTTTACCCAAGGAATTCTCGCTGATGGCTCCAAAATCCCACTCGGCATAGGCAGCGTCGGTTATGGATATTTCCGGACCTACGGAATCCCTCTATCGGCTGGTCGCGAGTTTGATGCCAGCCGCGATGCGGGGCGGGCCGGCGACGAGCGTGCACCAATTGTTATTCTTAATGAGGCCGCCGCGCGAGCTTTTGGCTTTGCGTTACCTCAGGATGCCATAGGACAGTACGTGGCCAATGTGCAAAACAACGGCGGGCCGCCATCTGAAGTCGTTGGTGTGGTGCCGGACTTTACGTTCGATACTATGGCCCAGCGTACGCCTTCGATGATTCTGAGGCTCGGGGACGCCTATACCTCCGACTACGCGGTGCTAAACGTGAAGCTCTCGGGCCAGACGATCCCTGAAACGGTGGAAGCCATCGACGCCTTATGGAAGCGCATTGGTTCCCCGCGTCCCATACACCGCATGTTCGTTGATCAAACGCTTCAGGATTACTACCTGCAAACCATTCGCCAGGCCCGACTAATGGCTGGGCTGGCCGCGGCCGCGGTCATCATCGCCTGCCTTGGCCTGTTTGGCCTGGCGGCATTCACCGCCGAGCAGCGCACCAAGGAAATCGGAATTCGCAAGAGCATGGGCGCCGACACGGGCGATGTGCTGCGGCTGTTGCTGTGGCAATTCGTAAAGCCTGTGTTGTGGGCGAACCTGATTGCCTGGCCGCTCGGATACTTTGCTATGCGCCGCTGGCTCGAAGGCTTCGCTTATCACATTGATCTGTCGCCGTGGATGTTTTTGGGCGCTTCGGCCCTGGCGCTTGGGATCGCCATTCTCACCGTCGCTGGGCACGCATTCCTGGTGGCGCGTGCCCAGCCTGTGACGGCGTTACGTTACGAGTAGGCCTACTTCTTCGCGGCCAACATCGCTTGGATGTCTTTCACCGCGCCATTTACCTTCATCTCGTGGCGGAGTTTGCCGAGTTCTACGCTCGCCATGCGAGCGTCGCCGGTGATGCCGATGTGGGGATAGTTGGCGGCGTCTGCGCCTCTGCCTTTGCCCAGCGGAGTGCCTTCCGTGTTGGGCAGCTGGTCTTTACGCACCCAGTTGGAATTGCCGGGCAGGGTTTCGAGGTACATCATCTCGGAGGTGTCCTCGAGGCCGCCGTGCGAGCCATTGGGCAGGCCTTTGGCCGCAATGATCTTGGCGTAGGCTTCGCGCGCGGAGATATAAGGCGCGCTGACATAAATGACGTGCACGCCCTTGGGCGCCCATTTCGCTTCGAGTTTCTTCGCGAGCTTGTCGTACATGCCGTCAGGACCCTGTCCGCCGCCGCTGTCGCCCATCAGCACCACGTTCTTGAAGCCGTTGGCGATGGCTTGTTCGGAGACGTACTCCATCACTTCGCCCAGGATATCGACACTCAGGCCGATGTTGCCGGGGTTCTCAGGGTCGGCATTGGTGGGCGAGAAGGGCATCACCGGCATGGCGATGGCGTTGCCGAGTTTTTCGGCGATGTGCTTGGACATTTCGCGGCCGATGTAGTTGTGGCCGGCGATGATGTTCTGCGGGCCGCGTTGCTCGGTACCGCCCGTGTAGAAAAGCGCGGTGGTCTTGCCAGCCGCCAGCGCCGCCTTCAGTTCGGGCCAGGTCATTTCCTGGATGTCGACGGTTTTTGGCACTGCGGCTTTAATTTCGGCGGCGTAAGCCACGCTGGCGCCCATCAATCCGGTCGCCAAGGCTGCCACCAGCCCAACTGTTTGAGCAAAGCGCATAGGTATCTTCCCCCTTAATGAGATGTATGTTCCGGCCAAAAGTAAAAGGCGGTCAGTTCTGCTGACCGCCTTTTGTTATTTAGTCCGCCTTCTTCGCCGACGAATTCTCGCTCACCGACTTTTCGGGATGCTGGATGAACGCCTGGGTCAAACGGACGCGTAAGGCCGTCGAAATGGCCCGGTTTTCGCCGTCGATAGCATCGGGCTTTGCATCGGCCATTTTGCGCATGGCGCGATAGATCGAGGCCGTAGAAGCGGCGCCGTAAGCCTGATGGTGCGTAGAGCGCGTGGAGTTGCTGGATATCTGCCAGTCATCGACATCCATGTAGCCGCCCATGAAGCCTTCGGCGTGATCCGGCGTCAGCGCCAGTTGCCAGCGGCTCTTGTAATAACGCACGTCGATCACGCTGCTGCTGCCAGAGGCAGACGGCAAGAAGTAATCGGCGCTTTCCGTGGTGAGCATGCCGTTCTTGATCTTGCCCTTGAACTTCGAGATGAAGCGCTTGCCCCAACGCTCATCAGTGCGCTGGGTGGTGCCGACAAGATACTGCTTGCCGGTGGCGTCGTTCATGGTGCGGTCGAGGCCGCGGTAGGTGGTCAGCGTGACGTCGTCGTCGTTCTCAAGGCTATCAACGTCGGTGATCTCAATCAGCACGATGTTGTAGAGGTATTTGCGCCAGTTGTTGAAGGCGCCGAGGTTATAAGACCCTGAACGATAGTTCGGCACGCAGCCCCAGGCGCGCTGCAGCTGGTTGTCGATGCCCTTTTCGCCTTCCGGGCTGGTCATGTCATTGGGGCCGACTTTGTCGTCGAGGTTGATGCCGATCGACGTATTGGCGATCGAGTACTGATAAGGAATGCGTTCTTCCTTCTTCGGCCACCAGATGTCGCCTTCGCGCTCAAGCTGGGTGTCGACGATGGAATATTTTACGCCGGGCTTTTCAGGGTACAGAACCTTGAACTGCTCACGCGGACCTTCGTTGAGGCCGCCCGGGCATTCTTTCTTGCCGTCCGGGGTATCCCAGATGGCGCGGTATTCGGTGGTCATCACGTAACCGATGGAACGGTTCCGGATCGGGCTGTCTGCAGCCTTGGCCGCCGACACGACTGAGAGGCAGGTCGCGCTCAGCAGAGCCGCACCGAACACGCTATAACGAATGGTCATGTGTATTCTCCGAATAATGATCTGTTAGCGGCCGCGCTTAACGTCCATTGAACTCTTGGCGGATCCAGAAGGAACGGTAGCCGTTACGGGCGCCGTAGAATTCACCCCAAGCGCCGGCCAGAACCGTGCCCGGCTCATCCTTGTAGAAGGTGTAGACCGGGCGGTCGCGGAACGCCCAAACGCGCAACGACTGCGAACCGGCCGTCGGATATTTTCCGGTGGCGGGGTCGATCTCTACGATCGTCCAGGTCTTGTTAGGCGCCTTGTCGTCTTTGGTGGCGACGATATAGGGGAAGTTCTTGGCGCAACGGAGCGGGTCGCCGCCGCCGCAGACAGCGTAGCGATACTGTTGCGGGGTATCGGGGTGGTCGCAGGACAGCTGATCCATGGCGTCGTCGCCGCAGTTATAGGCGTAGACCGCATGGCCCTTGGCATCCGCCAGCACAACGCCGGCCGGCGTATCCTGATAGGTGAAGCTTTTCGGCGGGGCAGGCGCTTTCTGGGTGAACACGATGTTCCAACCCTTCACATCCACGCCTTCCTGATAACCCGGACCTGGATCTTCGGCGTAGGTGTAAAGCGGCTTCTTGCGGTAAGCCCATTGTTTCACACCGGGCGAGCGTTCGATGATCGACCAGTCTTCACGGGCCTGCACGCCGATCTGGGGTGCGAGCACCGGATGGAATTCCAGCTCGCAAACCGCATCACAGTTGGATTTATTCGGACCGTCTTTGTCGAAGGTATAGACAAACACGCCGCCGACCAGCGCCAGCTGATGTCCGGCGTCGCCGCGGTCGATGATGAACTGGCCGGGGATATCCGCCGGGGGGCCAATCGGAATGCGCGCAACCGGACCGTCGCCGCCGCGGCCAGCGCCGCGTGTGCCGCCCAGCGGGACGCCGGGTTCGCGGCCGACGTCGATCTTGGCGGTGTACAGCACGAAGCCGTCGTAGGCCCACTGCTTGGATTTGTCGCGGCGGGGGATCAGCGTCCACTTGCCGACTGGTTTGGCATCGGCCGGCGCCATCACCGGCGGCCAGGATTCAATGCAGGTCGGACGCCTATCAAGATCTGGAAGCTCCAGGCCCGCAGGATAGGGGCTCATGAAACCTTCGTTCAGGGTGTTCTTGGTATCTTCGCAAGCCGACATGCTGGTGCGCACATCGCCGCTGCCGCCGTTGCGGAGTTCCTTGCGCGGCCATTGATACACGGGCCGGCCATCGGTGAGGGTGTAGATCGGACCTTCAAGTTCCGAGATCATCACCTTGAAGCCTGGCGGCACCGCCTCTTTTACATGAGCGGTCGTCAGTTCGGCGGCCGTCACAACGGTAGGAGTTGTTGTACCAGCGACCATGAAGGCCGCGGCGGCAAAAGCAGTCATCAATCGCACATTTTTCATCGTCGTTTCCTAATAGCGAGAGATCGCTAGGCCATGATCTCGCCGAGTTCCTTGTCGGTGGCGTTGCTGCGGCTACCCCAGCCTTTGATATCGATGCCCATCAGGCGCTGCACGGTGTAGCCAAGGCGCGCGGTCGTAGCGCCTTCCATCTTGAGGTGCAGACCGGTCTTGATCTTGCCGCCAGCGCGGCCCGCGATCATGCCGGCCATGTTGTCCAGAGCATGCACGCGGGCGAAGCCGTGGTCGGTGAAGGCATAGATCAAGCTGTTGTCGAGCAAAGTGCCGTCGCCTTCCTTTACTTTCGAGAAGGCTTCAACGTGATAGGCCCAGGCTTCCATGGCGCGCGTCGCGAACCACGAGCACTGTTCCTGATAACCATTGGGGCCCACGGGCTCTTCGTGTGTGGTGGTGTGGTGCGGCTTTTCGAAGCCGGCGCGCACCGTGTTCGCCTGGGCGCTGGAATAGTTCATGGTGAAGACGCGGGTTTGGTCGCAGGCCGCGGCCATGACCAGAAGGTCGGTCATCATCTTGTGACGCACGGCCATCAGGTCGACTTCCGCGCCGGGCGCCGGATCGTCGCTAATTTCCTTTGGCAGCACGCACGCCGGGATTGGCTCGGGCTTGGTGAGCTGCTGGTCGAATTGCTTTTCGAGCTGACGCAGGCCGGTCATGTATTGATCGAGGCGCTGCTTATCTGTTGCGCCGATTTCCTTCTCCAAGCCCTTCACTTCGTCGATCACGCCCGAGAGCACGCTCTTACGGACCATCAGACGCGGATTGGGCTTGAACTCCGGCGCATTCGGATCTTGGAAGGCCGGTCCGAACAAGCGCGTGTAGAAGTTGAGCGGCGAGGCATCAGGCGGCGTCGGCGAATTGGCGTTTTCGTAGGACACCGTCGAGCGCGCATCACCTGTGCAGCATACCGTCAGATTCTGGAAGCGCGTGGTGCGGCCGATCTGGTTTGAGATCGTGTGATCCAAGGTCCGGCCAGGCTTATCGCCGCCGGCGGCGGGCGATTGACCGGTCGCGTTGATGACCCAGCCTGTGTAGTGACAGAGGTTGGGATCGCCGTCGCGAAACGCGTTCATGCCCGTGAACAGATTGACGTGTTGGCTGATGTTCTTCCAGGACGCGATTTCCGGCGGCAGGTCGTAGCCGATGCCGGCCTTCTTCGGCACGAAGATGGGTGCGTCGATGCCCAAGCCCCAGAACCAGCTGCCGAACCGCACCGGCATTTTGCGGCCATCGGCGAGTGCGGTGCCGTTGGTGTTCAAGAAGCAATCCAACAAGGGGAGCGCCAAGGTGACGGCGCTACCGCCGAGCATACCGCGCAAAGCACGACGTCTGGTGATGGTCATCTTAGAGTCCTTCCTTATTGAACGCTTGCGGCCGCCGGCGAAACACTCGCGGCAGCCGTTTTAGTCGGGGCCTGCTCTTCGCGGACGGTCGAGAAAGCCTTGCTCAAGGTGATGGTGCGCAGTAACGGGCGCAGGCGATAACCGCCCGCTTCGAACTGCTTATAAAGCGCGGCCATTTCGGTCCGTGGGACGATGTTAGACGGGCTGCCGGTGCCGTAGGAATAAACACGGCGCGCCAGGCACTGCGTTACCGCCGGATGGTCGTGCAGCACGAGCGCCAGCTGGCGGATGTCGGTGAAGTCTTTGCCGTCCATGCTGCCGCTGGCGTCGATCTTGGCGCCTTTTTCGGTTTCGCGGTATTGCCCGGCGGCATCGAAGTTTTCCAAAGCGAGACCCATCGGGTCGGTCACCTTGTGGCAACCGGCACAGACCGGGTTCTTCAAGTGGAAAGAAACACGTTCGCGCTGCGTGCGGATGTTGGGATCCGGGTTTTCCAAGGCCGAGAAATCGACGTTGGCCGGCGGACGTGGAACGGGCTGGCACAACAGAATTTCGCGCAAGGCTTTACCTCGCAGAGTCGGCGAACTGCGACCCGGATGCGAGTGCGCGGCCAGGAACGCGGCTTGCGTGAGAATGCCCATGCGTGGGCTGCCTTCAGGAAACTCATAGGCCACCCAACCAGGCGTGCTCGGCAGGCGGTAGAGCGCCGCAAGCGACGGCGACAGGAAAGTTTCGCGCGTCGTGAAAATATCGCGGTAGTCTTTGTTCTTCGTGACCAGCTGATCGACGACCATGCGCAAAGTTTGCTCGCGCGCATCCACAACGGCAACGCCGGTGAATTGCGGATAAATCTGCGCGTCTTTGGACAGGTTGTTAAAGTCTTCGAGCATCAGCATATCGTCGAAGAACGCGCGCACGCCAGACGCGATACGGTCGCTGGCCAGCATGCGATCAACCGTGCGGGCAAGACCCTTCTGCGTATGCAGTTCGCCCGAAGCTGCGGCCTTGAGCAGCAGATCATCGGGGGCGGCATTCCATAAGAAGAAGCTCAAGCGTGACGCCAACGAATAGGCATCCAGCCGCTCTTTTCCAGGGTTGGCCGGATCCGGCTCAGACCGTTCAGAGACCATCATGACGCGGGGGCTGAGCAGCATGCCTTCAAGAGCGATGCCGAGACCGGCGTAGAAATCCTTCAGGCGCGCGGACGCGTCACGCGCTTCGCCGACATATTGCGCCAGGCGGTCGGCCTCAAGCGGGCGGCGGTAAACCAGACGGCCTACGGACGCGAGGAATGTCGACGCACAGGCATCATCCGACGCTTCTTCCGACTTCGGTGTGCACGGCACCAGGAAGTGGCGGTTGCTTTCATTGACGACTTCGAGCGCCGCCGTCGCCGCGGTCTTTTGATAAAGCTCCAGCTGGCTTGGAGTCACGCCGGCAAAAGATCTGCCGACCCCCAACAAGCCATCCGTGCGGGTCACCGGCGCAAAAGCGACCGGCGGGCTGATGTTCGGGCCAAATATATAAGCGAGCGTGTTGTGAAGCTGCTCGGCGGTCACCAAGCGCAAGCGCAAGGGCGATCCATCGGTCTCTGCCGTGTCAGTTGCCGGGCTCACAGCCGCAGCGCTGGTTTTCGATGGGGCGGTAGGCGCAGTGGTGTCTGAGCAACTTACCAATACGGCCGCTGTGGCGATGGCGATGGCGAACTTTGAAACGCTGTTCGTGGCACGCGACGCAAAATGAATCTTATTCGTCTGAAACAAACGCACGACTTTCCTCCCGGCGACTTGTCTGAACTCAACGGCACGCTGCCGCGATTCCTGAACCTTTCCTAACTTTGCTCTTTATGTACGCTGAGTCGTCGACCTCCTCCCCGAGGTGGCGACTCGCTTTAACGCGAGAATTCCCAAAATTCCCGTCAAGGCCGCAACGGCACTCAAGCCGTTGTAAACACTCACAAAATCACTACTGGCCTTGTCCAAAGTAATTTCGACTACGTACGCTGAATATGGCATTCAGCACTATTTATGTCCACCTCGTTGACTGCTGAGATTTACGGCAGCTATCTGAGGAGCACCTGAGATTGCTTCAATTATACGCAGATTTGGGTCGTTTCGGCAGGGGATTAGGGGCCGACGGCTGTATTTAAGGGGTGTGCTCGCGTGGAAGGATTATGGTGGCTCTGAGGCCGCCTTCCGGGCGATTGCTGAGTTTCAGCTCGCCGCCGTGGTTCAGCACGATGGACCGCGTGATGGCCAGTCCCAAACCCGAGCCGCCGGTCTCGCGGCTGCGCGAGCCTTCCAGGCGCACGAACGGCTGAAATGCCTTTTCCATTTGGTCTTCTGGAATTCCCGGACCTTCATCGTCAATCATGATGCGGAGCGCCTGATCGTCGTTGATCAGATGAATACGTGAGCGCTTGCCGTATTTGGCGCCGTTCTCCGCAAGGTTGCGAATGGCGCGGCGCAGAGAATGGCGGCCGGCACTTCAAAGTAACGCCGCGCTCTACGTCGGCTGTGGCGTCGATCCCGGCGTCACTCAGGTCGTCGCAGATGCCTTCGATCAGCGCGGAAATATCGACCCTGTCGGTTTTCTCGGTGAAGGACTCATCCTTCGCCAAGGTCAGCGTCGCTTCCGTCAAATGCTGCATGTCGGTGATCAAGGCTTGCATGCGCTCGCGATTTTCGTCGTCGTCCACCAGATCGGCCCGCAAGCGCAAAGCGGTGATGGGCGTGCGCAAATCGTGGCTGATACCGGCCAGCATTTCCGTGCGCCCTTGAACAAAGCGGCGTAAACGCAGGCTCATGTTGTTGAAGGCTTGCGTGAGCTGGCGCACTTCCGATGTGCCGGACTCAGGCAAGGGGTCGCTGTTCTCGCCGCGCCCCAAACGGTCTGCAGCACGCGCCAGCAAATTGAGCCGCTGCGTTGCAAAGACGACGACCGGAATAACGAAGGCCAATATCAACAGCAGAATAAGGCCGTTTTGGTACAGCACCGTTTCCAGCCACGGCGGCAAGCCATTGGTGTAGAGCTGTTCGACATCTCATTGCAAGGTGTCTCGCGCCATATTCAGGTGCTTGTGCGCGCCGGGTTGGTGCAACAGGAACGCAGTGGCCGGATCAGCCGCTGCAGTCTCGATATCGGCCCGCTGTTCGACGCCGCGCTCTGGCTCAACCGCTACAGCAAATACTGGCAAGAGCAGTTCGGTGTGATGGCGGCGATGCTCAGCGAGATCGACGCCAGGCCCCAAACCAAAAAAATCAAAAAGGCCGCAACGCCCAAGAAAAGGCGCGCCACAAGAATCACGCCCCCGAAATGAATTCGCAATCATCACACGCGGCTGGAGACATCGGCATGAATTACCAAATCGGCACAAAAAGAATGCAGGCCTATCGCACGGAAATCGCGGACATCCGCAAGAAAATGCGAGAGGCTCTGGCGGACACCGAGCCGCAGGAAGTCGACGATTATGTTTTCACCACCCAGACCGGCACAGTCCGTCTATCAGAGTTGTTCGGCGCGCATGACAATTTGATTGTCGTACACAACATGGGTTCCAGTTGCCCGGCATGTACGATGTGGGCAGACGGCTACAACGGCGTACATCAGCACGTCGTAGACCGGGCCAGCTTCGTCGTCTCTAGCCCAGATGCGCCGGAGGTTCAGAAAGCCTTCGCTGAAAGCCGCGGCTGGAAATTCTCCATGGTGAGCCACCAAGGCAGCACCTTCGCCGCCGATATGGGCTACCGCTCGCCGGAAGGAAAGTGGTGGCCCGGGCTATCCACCTTCAAACGCGACGGCAGCCGTATTTTGCGGGTCTCGGATACGCAATTGGGCCCCTACGACGACTTCTGTTCCGTCTTTCACCTCTTCGACATGCTGCCCGGTGGCGCCACCGGATGGCGTCCGAAATTCAGCTATCCTTAAAAAAGGCCCATGCCATGTGCCCGATGTGTATCGGAACAACTGCAATGATACTGTCCTGCGCAAGCTCGGGCGCAGGCAGCATCATGGCGCTTGGATTTTGGGCGCGGAAGAAACGCTTGTTCCGCGCGTTACTGGCACGCGCGGAACAATGACGCTCTTTGGCAGCTACGGTTCGATATAGGCCGAATAGCTCGCCGGGGCATTCGTTCCCCGAATCAAGGGTCGGCCATATTCGCTGGTGTCATCATAGACGTCGTGGGTGATGTCCTCACTCACGCGCACCTGATAGTTGTCGGCACCCGAACGATCGAGGGGCGTTTTGTCGCCCGAATAGGTGTATGTGGCAAAGCCGCGGTAGGTCCATTGCCGCAAGCCATTCTTACGCGTCACGATTTCCCAGTGACCCGTGGGCACAGCCGCAGCCGGCGCTACATAGGGGTGCCATAACTTCAGACACTCCTCATCGCAGGCTCCGGTCCCCAGCGTCTTACCGATCAGGGGCGAGCCTGGCGTTGAACCCGGAATGCCATGGCCCGTCTGGGCATGGAAACTCACATCGAAGCGATAGAGCGTGAATTTGTTCTTGGTGACGATAGGACCACGCGCAAGATCGAGCTTTATGTCAGCTTCTGGCGGCATCCAGTGACTGGCCAGCATGGTGGCTTGAATGTCGGCGGTTTTGCCAATGCCGAAGACATCACCCTCCATGAGATCGCCCGTGAAGGTATACAAGGGCTTGCCCTTATAGACCCATTGCATGACGCCATCGGTACGGTTGACCACAGTGAAATCACCAATCGCACTGGCCGCGGCCGGCGCAACGACCGGTTTCCACTGATCCAGGCAATCGTTGGTCACGCAGGCTTTGATAGCCTTAGCTTTCTCATTGGCCGCATATAGTGTGAAACCTTCGCGGTCGGTCAGCACATATCCGCCGCCGAAACGCGCTTCTGTCACGCCAATGCCCGGCGGCCGCTTGATGTCTTCCTCAAGGTTCAGTCTGACCGTCTTCCACTTCGGGCCGCTTTTGAGGCCATTGAGTTGGCCGGGCACGTCGCCCGTGAAGCGGTACAGGGGCTTGCCGCGATAGGCCCATTGTTTGGTCTTGTCGGGGCGCGTGATGATCGTCCACTGGCCGCCTGCCACAGCATTCTTTTGCGACGGTTGCGCCGCCACCCATTCCTTAGCACAGGCGTCAACGCAAGCCGACTTGCCCGGCGTTACGTCGTCTTCAAAAACATACAAAGGGCGCGCCTGGTCATCTGCCAAATACAACGTTGAACCGCGATCCATTCCGCCGCCTCTGAAAAACCCCGGCGTCTTCGGCAACTCACTTGGACTTGCCGCAGCACCGCGGCCACCGCGACCCTGCCCGCCGCCCGGCTGCGGGAAAACTTCGGAGTCTTGCAAGGTAATGCCCACAGGGGCCACCAGCGGCACGCTTTCCGCGCCGGCAGCATGGCTTTGGCCTGCACTCATGCTCGCGATGGCAAAGGCGCTCGCGAAACATACCCGATTGAAAATAGACATGGTTGTCATCTCACTAGGTCAGGGTTACGCGAGAAACTCGGTGATCGTCTTGGACGTGTTATTCGATTCAACACCCCACGAGCCGACCGGAACGCCCAAGGCCTGCATGGCCGTCAGACCGACGCGGGTAATTGAATCGCCGGACGCCTTCACATGGACACCGGTCTTGAATGCACCCCCGGCGTTGCCAATCATGATCAAAGGTAAATTTTCCAACGAGTGCGTACGGGAATAGCCGGTGTCGGTCGAATACAAGATCAGTGAACGGTCAAGCAGCGTGCCCTTGCCTTCTTTGATGGATTCGAAAGCGCGCACAAACTCGACCAAAGTCTCGGCCACCTGGTTGCTGAACCACTCCACATCCTTCTGATATCCGAGCACGGGATCGAGCTGTTCTTCGTGCGTATACATGTGGAAGGTCTGCTGGGCGCCCGGACGGCGCATGTTCGAAAGCGATCCTGCGAGGTTCACGCTCGCCACGTTGGTCTGTCCGCAGCTCATGGCATGCGCTAACAGCTGCGCGAACAAACGATGGGTTTGGCGCACTTCCTCAACCAGAAGGCCTTGAGGGGTTTCGAAACTATTGCCCTTCGGATTAGAGCACGACGGCATAGGCGCCGGCTTTTCCAGCTGGACCTGCAGGTTGTTTTCCATCGAGCGCAAGGCGGTGAAGTACTCATCAAGACGGGCGCGGTCCGAAGCGCCGACGCGCTTCATATATGTTTCGCGGTCGTCCTTAACGCCGGAGAGAACGCTGGCACGCGCCATCGTCCAGGGGTCCGGCGTGAATTCGGCGGCATTCGGATCTTTGAACCCGCCGCCAAACATATCCGCGTACAACGCTGCCGGCGAAGGCTGGCCGGGATTGACGGCCGTGGCGCTACGGCGGCTGAAAGCCTGCTGCGAGCCGTCGCAAGAAACTTCGATTGAGCGGTAGCGTGTGCGGGTCCCGATGCTATCGGCGACAATCTGGTCGATGGTCGGCAAGTTGGGATGCTCTAAGCCACCCTGCAAACATCCTTGGGGACCTGATATGTGCGCATTGGCCGCATGAGAGTCCACGAACACCTTCAAGCCGCTCACGATGTTCACTTTGCTCTGAATGGGCTGCAAAGCCCTTAGCTCACGGCCAAATGTGTAATTTGCGCCTACGGTCTTGGGCTCCCAGAAGGTCGGCTGAAAGCCGAGGCCCTGAAACCATGACACAAAGGTTTTCGGCAAGGGCGTGCCATCCGCAAGCGCGTCGCCGTTGCTGTCTAAAAAGCAATCGAGCAGCGGAAGTGCGACTGAAATCGCTGATCCACCAAGCATACCGCGCAGGACTGTTCTGCGATTGAAAGTTGACATATTAGCCTCCCGGTTAGGTCCCGTTGGGACCTTTGTGTCTAGTTCGCCGCGCTCTGAAAAAACTCAGGGCTGCCAGCAATGGTCTTCATGAGATCGGTGACGCGATATCCGTTTTGTGCGAACGAACCTTGCAGTTGCTTTGTCCATCCTGCCTGCGACCGGCTCGCGTCGCGACCCAAGCCGTAGGCGGTCAAACGATTGACGAGACATGAGGTCGCCGCGGGCAGCTGCCCGACAACCTGGCCCAGGCTTGAGGAATTGCTGAAGGCCTTGCCATCAATCATCCCGTTCGTGTCGATCGACGCACCGTTTTCGGATTGGCGGTAACTTCCGTCGGTATCAAAGTGCTCCAGTGCCAGCCCGATCGGATCGGTAATCTTGTGACAGCCCGTGCACATGGCTTCGGTGGCGTGCGCGTTCAAACGTTCACGCGCCGTTTTGTACAAGGGATTGGTTGTGTCCTGCAGAACAGTGAAGTTCACGTTCGGCGGCGGATCCGGCACGCGCTGGCAAAGGATCACTTCGCGCATGGCCTTGCCGCGAAGCGTTGGCGACGTGCGGCCGGGATGCGAATGCAAGGATACAAAACTGGCGTGCGTCAGAATGCCTACGCGCTGATCACCTTCCGGGTATTCGTAGGCTGACCATTTTTGCGGATAGCCGTTGGGTTTGTCATTGACCACAGCCACCCGATACAACGACCCCAGCATGGGCGTCAGAAACGTTTTGCGGGTCGTAAACAGCTCGCGGTAATCGCCGTTCTGATTGACAAGGTGATGCGAGATCGTACGCAGAGTCTGCTCACGCGCATCATCCGACGCTTCGCGCGTGAAGTTCGGATAGAGCGTCGCGTCTTTCGCTACCAAATCCAATTGGTCAAAGTTGAGCATGTCGGTAAAAAACGCGCGCATGCCATCTTCAAGGCGCGGCGAAGCGACGAGTCGATCGACCTGCTTCTTTAGGCCCGCAGGCGTATCAAGGCTGCCATCGCGTGCCGCTTCGAACAAAAGGCGATCCGGCGTCGAGTCCCAGAAAAAGAAGCTTAAACGCGTCGCTTTGGAATAAGCGTCCAATTCGGAAGTGCCCGGCATCGTCTTCGAAGCCACTACCGTCTCTTGGCGATACAGGAACTGGGGCTGAACCAGCATCGATTCCAAACTCAGCGTCAGACCGGCATAAAAGTCCTTCATGCTGGTTGCGGCCTTGGTGGCGATGTCCATTTGTTTCGCAAGCTCATCCGGGAATAGCGGCCGGCGGTAAAGAAGCTCGCCGATTTTGGACAGGAACTGCTGTGCACAGGCGGCGTCCGCGCCCGTTGGCGTAGCGGGTTTGCACGGCACCAGAATGTCGCGGTGTGTTGCGTCTAGGGCCTGGGCTGCGACACCTTGCGCAATTGAGTAATACTGCCGGAAACCTGCTGCAGTCAGGGCGACCTGTCCTGATCCCACTTCCAATAAGCCCGAGACGCGCGGTATCGGCTCAAAACGCCCTCTGATCTCGATATCGCCACCGAAGACATCGTTCACGATCCGTTGATACTGCTCCGGCGTGAGCCGGCGCATACGTGCGTTATCGCCGGCAGCAGCCGAGGTCACTTCCTGTGCCGCATTAACGGAGGGAAAATTTGCCACGGCAAAAGCTGTTGTCGCGGCAATCACGGCCGCGCCTGCCAACAGCGCCGCGCGGCGCGGGGAGCGGAAAGACTTCATTTATTTGCTCCGAGAATTTGAAGTATTGGAAAATTGTACGTTCGCAGGCGCGGTGACTTGCTCGCTTTCCCGGATAAACGCAGGGATAGCGTTGATACGCCACGTCGTCGAAATTTCCGTGTTCTGCCCCGTCTGAGGATCCGGCGATGCGTCGGCGGCCTGCTTTAAGGAATAATACAACGCCGGAATATTCGTGCCGGACATGAATTCATAGTTGGGCCCGCCGTTTGAGCCTTCCATGTACAGAACCTTCCAGGGAAGGTAGCCGCCCAGAACGGCTTCAAGCGAGCCGTCCTTTTCAAAATATCCTCTGAACTTAGGGACGCGCAGTTTGAGATTTGTCACGCCGTACGGGTCGCCAAGCATTTCAAAGCGCTCACCTTCGGCAAAGATAACGCCGTTTTTGATCGTGCCTTTAAAAGTGTTTTGCCACCGCGCATCTGGGTCGCGTCTAAAGGTCCAATAGCGGCGCGGAACACCTGTCGCGTCGCGCACAGCACGTTCCATGGCGCGGAAGATGTGTACAGTCACATCGCCGTCCTTGCTGAAGTCGGCAGCTTCCAGCCGCACCAGCCATGCCGCCTGTTTATCGCGTGCGATGTCCCAGTGGCGCGAGCCGTACGTGGGCGGCTCGGTCCGCGACCCGCGTTGATTTACTTGACATCCGGAAGACCGCCAATAAGCGTTGTCGATCCCTTTCTCGTTTGTATCGGGATCAATAAAATCATTCGGACCAATTTTGCCGTCGAGGTTAAAGCCGTAAGCATAGGGTCCTGTATTCGACTTCATCGCCTTAACATCGGGAACCGATACGGGATAAGCATAGGCATGCATGGGCCTGCCTTCCAAATCGCGGCCGCGATAAATGATGGCTTCTTGAATGGCTGGTCCGCCGGTTCCGCCGGTAATATTCGTAACCAAATTTTCGGTTACTTCTTTCGAGAGACCCACCGCGCGAAGTTGCGCCGTCACCATCTCTTCTGGCGAACCGTTCAGACCTTGCGGACAATCGGTATCGTTCGGCAGCGCGTTGGATGCCTCGATAAACCAGTTCATCATGTATTCGCGTGTCTCGGCTTGCGCCGGCGCGGTCGCGCCCACAGCCAAGATGCCAAGACCTAAGGCCAACCCGAGTTGGCGGCCCCGCTCAGTTCGCGAAACTGTTTTGATAGACGTATGATTTTGTGAACCCACTCGACACTCTCCCTATTGCTCTTCCGACGCTCGATCGTAAGCGTTGGCCATCCCATGCCGCGCTTGCGCATTATAATGCGAATCTGGGGCATGTCCCAGCATTGCGCACGCGAAACGTTGTTACATTGTGTAACCACGGACCGTGACTGTGACACCGAGCGCAGCCAATTGCTGCAGCTGCTAGCTAGGTGAGTGTCTGTAACCCGCCATGGAACTTTTATTGCGCGTGGCGGGGTCCTGAGCTTGTATTTAAGCGTTGTTTCGCGGCTCAGTGCGCCAAGGGATCGGGCCGCACTTGGAACTTCACGATCTGAGGTCCAGACACACCGTCGTCCCCACCTTCCTGATGCCACACAGGTTGGGACGCGTAGGTGGCGAACACACCT
Organism: Fidelibacterota bacterium; assembly: GCA_947476895.1. Lineage (GTDB taxonomy): Bacteria > Pseudomonadota > Alphaproteobacteria > Rhodospirillales > Rhodospirillaceae > SHVO01. The sequence continues at coordinate 16,541 of CANJRX010000001.1, forward strand.
TTGCCTTTCCAATCGGCTTTGGCGTCGTCGATCCGCCCTTCCATCCCGCGCGTGTGGAAATCCATCGGATAAGGCACGCGCAGAACCGTCCATTTCTCGACGGTAGGATCAAAGGCGAGAAGCGAGTCGGAGTTTGAGCCGGCTAGCACCGGAACGTCTTTGCCTAAACCCAAGGTGTTATGAAGATCGACCCACATTAAATAGTGAAAGTCTGCCGAACCATTTTTCACGCCCTCGTAGTTGGGGCCGGGCGTATTGAAATAGCTCCATCCTTCGGGACAGTGCTGTCCGGTTGCTGTGGGACCGCTCAGCACTTTGCATTTGGTACGATCAAGCTTGCCCAACCGCCCTTGCCCAAAGGCCGCCCACGCGACGCCGTTCGAACCAACCGACATGCCGCGCACATTGTAACCCTCGTAGCTGCCATCCGGTAACTTCGCTGGTTCGTAGACTTCAGTCCGGCACGTTTCGGGGGGATTGGTGCCCGGGCTGAACTTCACGAGTTGGCTCGGCCACGGGCCGGTTTTTCCGTACCACATTGACGCATCGGTAAGGTCAACGTCTTGGCCATATAAAAAGCCAGTGATGCGCGTATCTTTCTTCGGATCAATCGCAGCTTCGCCTGTTTTAGATCCGCTAATCGCATTGCCTTCATCCGCAGCTGTCGCGCCGTTGGCAGGATTGTTCCACTGCTTGCGGTCCGGCGTGATAGGTGAAGCGTTGAGCGCGGCGACCTTTGACGGCGTGGTCGAATTGGTATCGACAACCAGCGGGCACCAGCCGGCGGATTTTGCCGGATCATGGGTTTTGTCCCACTCAGCAACCTCAACCCAGCCGGCAACGTTGTCGCCGCCGCTGTGATACATTTTGCCGTCGGTTGACGGCATCAGATGCTGAAGGTTGCTGCACATCGGCACACCTTCGATTTTATTGGTCTTCGGATCCCAAATTACAAACGTGGAAACGGCCTTGCCCGGCTGAGGCCAATACTTTGCGTACTTACTCACGGCGGCATCCGCGCAGTACGGCAACTTCTGTGGCGCGCGCGCATAGTCTTTCGGATCACGAAAACCACGATCAGTGATCCAGAGACGCCCTTTACTATCGAGGATCGGGTTGTGCGGAACGCCGACCTTCTGAGGATCGGGAGTCGTGAGAAGCTCGACGCCATCTGTTCCGTTTACTTTGTACGCGAACTCCGTCTGCGAGTGCGTAACAGGGTTCAAGACTTCGATGTGGCCCGTTCCACTGATCACGCCATAAACAGGACCGTTCGCGTTTACAGTCGGGTCATTGCGATATGTCGCCGTAAGGTCGTGATTGTAGCGCCCGTTGGCCCAGTCCCACGAGGTGAGGACGATATTACGTTCCGCACCTTGCGGACGTGGCGGCGCTTCTTTCGGAAGTTCGCCCTTCGCGACTCTTTGTGTGAAGTCGACGAACATGTTTAAACCGCGCACACGCCCAAATTGCGTCATCCGGTTTTGCATGGCCGCGGCATGTTCTGGTCCAGTGTTGCCGAGCGCCTGGTCGCCAGCTTCGCGCGCTTTGGTAATGCGCTCGGCCCAACCCTCCGGCGTGTTATCCGACAATGTGCGTGTCAGCTTGTCTCCTTGCTGATGACACTGATGACAACCATCCTTCAGCAGTTGCAGCCATTGCTGCTGCGTCTGCATATTGGCCGCGATACCATTGCCTTTAGGTCCGGTGCCGGGAAATTCGCTCGCGGCCGGAATCTTAAACATCGCTTCCCAGTAGTTGGCCGGATAATAGTCCGCAGCCGCTTTGGCGTTGGGCGCCTGGACTGATTTGAGCGCGATATTTTTGCCCGGGGCGCCGTCGACGTGCGGTGAATCCACCAGACCGTATCCGCGCACCCAAATTTCATATTTTGCTTTCGGCAGTTCCGGGATCATGAAACGGCCTTGGTCGTCGGTGACGACCACTTTTATATAGCGTGTGGGAAGATCACTTGTTTGGGCGATCACCCAAACCCCGGCTTCGGGACCTTTAGCGCCCATGACGACACCGCCGATGCCGTCAGCCACAGTCGGCATATCCGCCGCCATACTCGCTGGGACGTAAGCCGCTCCCGAAATCAGCAGCCCCGATACCAACGTCCATGTAGTCGACAACAACGCACTGCGAAATTTGAGTTTCATCATCTCACCCTCCCAGGATATCGACCGAAACAAACTCCACTCCGCGTACTCTACAATAAAGGCCGGTCGACCGGTACGCTTGCTTTCAATGTGCGATGCGACTTCACATAAGGAAACGCTCCCGTCGGGGTCCGACGGGAGCGCTTAACGCCACGTATCCTGCTGAAGTGAAACGGTTAGAAGGGGTGCGCGAGCCCCGGCCAGTACGCCCGGTCAAACGGCGTAACAAAATCGTGGCTGACAAATCGCGGTTGCTTGGGATCGACGGCGCTTGCACGCGCCGCAAGCGCGGCCGGGGCCGTATCTGGCCAAGCGCCCTTGTCGAGCCGCTGGACCATGGTTTCCAGCGCGGCCACTGTCTCGGCCACCGACTGCGAACAATGGCCGGTCGCATCGATGAAGCCCGTGCGGTAGTTAGCCTCTTGTCCCTTTTTCTTCACTTCGTTCGCGTAGCCGAGAAGAAGATGCGGCGGCAAAAGCGCGTCGCCCAAACCGTGGATGTGAAGCACCGGCACTTTGATATCACCGGACAGCAAACGTCCCGGCGTGAGCCAGTAATTAACGCCTTCGCGTGATCCCTCGATACGCGGCTGCGCATTAATCTTCGCGAGGTCCGCGTCCACGCCCTTAGCGCCGCCAAGGCCGGCACGTTCATAAAGCTTCGCGATAATCTCTTTCTGCTCGGGCATAGAGCCTTGTGCATAGAAACGTGCATAGTCGATGCCGGTGTTCCACGACGCAACGCCGGCGACATTGTCATAGAGCTGCCGACGCGTGACCGCATTTTTGAGGCCGTCCATCGCGGACTCAAACATGGCTGTCTCCATTGAATCCAAATTGCCTGCCGTAGGCCGTGCCGGTTTCCCGCCGATCGCACCCCACATCGGATACTGCGAGAGAACCACAGCCAGGGCCACGCGCGCGCGGCCCTCAGGTGTTTTCTTGGCCTGCTCAAGCACGACTGCCCATTCGTCGTAAGCCGCCGGCAATTGGCTTTCCATCACAGGCGCGATCTTGAGGTTAGACGTCGGCGCCAGCAGCCCTTTGAGGGCGAACGGCAGATCAAGCCAGGTGTTGGCAACCGCGAGGCCACCAGTTCCGCGTGCGTTGAAAGCAACCGCGCCATTGATGATCTCGGGATGTTTCTCAGCCATGGCAAGGGCAGTGAAGCCGCCACCCGAGCAACCCATTTGAATGGTGTGCTTTCCCTTCCCGTGCTTTGCGATCACCTTTTGAATGACGGCGACCTGCGCATCCAGTTCGGAAATGGGATCATTCTTATTCATACGCTCAGGATGACGCCCCGTGCCCACGTAAGCATAGCCATGCGAGAGCAAATAGGTGGCGAGGGGACCGTCCTCGCGACCATCGGCGTCAAGGTCACTGACAATGATGCCGTTCCAGGTTTTGGGAACAGAGATCTTATAAGGGTAGCCCGAAGGCAACGTCCCCGTTTCCCGATCTATACCTGCTAATGGCGCAGCTGCCGGCGCGCTTGCAGCTTCGGCCGTAAACACGGGCGCTAAGGTGGGCGCTGACGTGAGCGCCGAGAAAAGAAGTAGAGCGCCCGTATACCGAGCCAACCGTTTATTCACCGACATCTAAGCCTCCCCGCTAAGTGATGCGGATGAATGTTAGTTGAAGGGTCGTAGTTCGACTAGCGCTGTGATGCGGCGGTTTATATCGTTTATTGTGGGAATTGAAAGGTTTCTGAAAGGAATAACGGAGCGGTGGCCCACTGCGCACTCACAACACCCCCTTAAGAGCAAACCTTCGGTTTGCAATAGTATTGCCTGGTATCTTTGATGCGCACTAAATCTTTCCTATTCGGGACGGGAAATTTAGCGGCAAGGGCTTCTGCGTAGTCCCAATTTTTTTGCGACGGCGCGCGTTGTGCTTTTTCTTCATAAAACTCAATGAGCTGAGATCGCGCGTAACTATTTCCATCTTGAGCTGCTGCCGTGACCGCCGCCTCTACTTCATTCAGGTTTAACGTGCCAAATGCATCTATGAGAGTTCGCCACCCTGCAAAATCCTGGCGCGCTGCATTTGCCATTTCTGGATCGGCGGCAAACTTCACAAATAGGTCCATTGCTTTGACTTCAGCTTTTTTCATGTCGTAGATGAAAATCGCGGCCGCCGCACTTCCTTGCCTATATTGCGTAACCACCTGAGATGCTAACCGCGGATCTATCGGAGTTTTTTCTTCCAAGGCCATACTAAGCGTACCAATCGCACTATCGCTCGCCGCCAAAAGACGGGTTCGTTCAGAGCGTTGCGCCATAAAATCTTCAAGCACTATGCGATCAGCGCCGGGCGGCAACAATGTGCGGGCTTGAGTTCGCGCATTGTCTTCATAAACGCCCATTTCTTGCTGAATAAGAGCCGCGCTATTCGCGGTCGGTACGGGGTTGGGATTTAAGTTGAGCAATGTTGTCTGTTGTTCTGGCAGCTTGTTCGCTTGTGCCTTCAGAGCTTCCATTTCTGCACGAAGGCGCGTGAGCTCATCGTTGCTCCCCGCGCCGGATGACCCAGCGCCGCCTTGATTAGTTAAGCCTGCAAAATAAAATTGACCTTCGATTGGCGAGGTGGCGAGCCACGGCTGCTGCTGGCCACTGGTGGATTGCTTTACCTTCAAACCGACGGTGTTAAATGTTGCAAATACATCGAGCGAAGGCATACGGATGGCCGCCGCAAGAGCAGTGGTGTACGGCGAATTCCCGCCCGTACCGTCACTAGCTACATTTCCCGGCTGTGTCGCATAGCTGATTACTGTACCTGCTGGGGCGCTGACTTGCGCGAGGCCTGAAGAGACCGCCCGCAAGCCTCGTCCGCCGAATGGATTGTTGCGGCACGCATCGAGAATAACGATGTTCAGCCGGTTGCCGGCATTCGCCATTTCATCCAATACAAATCCCACATCCACCAGTTCGTATTTAATGTCCGATTCCTGAGTGATGTTGGCGGTAACGGGGATGATGTAATTGGCTCCATTCACTTGGACGCCGTGACCTGAATAGTAAAACAGCCCCACTGCGCCGCCGCGCAGAGCATTGCCGAAGTCGCGGATGGCGCGCTCGATAGCGGGCCGATCAGCATCGATGAGCGGTTTGCCGCCTATTAATTGAAAGCCCACGCCCGCAAGCGTTTTGGCCATGAGCCGCGCGTCATTCGTGGGGTTCACCAGAGGCGTAGCGTTTTTGTATGCAGCGTTGCCGATGATCAGCGCCACGCGCTTCTCGGTTTGACCCGTGATCACCACGTCGCGGGTTTGGGCGACGGCAGGCATCGCCGTTAGTAACAAGATGAAGAGAAAAATCCCCCGCCTTATCATGGCGCCGTCCCCCATTTGACCCGTGCCAGCCTAGCTTATCAGCCGAACGGTCATCAATCATCGCGGGCGAATCCGCCCAAAAAGTGGCAGGTCGTTTAGGGAGCGGAAATGCGAATGGCGGAGAGGGTGGGATTCGAACCCACGGTGCCCTTGCAGGCACGCCGCATTTCGAGTGCGGTACAATCGACCACTCTGCCACCTCTCCGATCGCAAGGAGGATCGTCACTTATATATAGTCACTCATATATAGGTGTGCCGATCCCATAGGCGCGCGGAAACTAACCTAAGGCGCTGCCGGCTGCAACTGCCCCTTCCGGCCTTATTTTTCCAACGTATTCAGAGAACTAGGACGATTTACTCGTCGGCGTGGGTGCCCATGAGGTCCACGGACCCATCGCCCGGGGGTACGGCCTGGGGCGACATCATCGGCGGGGCACAGCGGTCCAGCATGTCCTTATAGTGATCGCGCACCCGTTCCAGGTTCATGCGGTTCAGGAACGACGAATAGGCGATGTAGGACAAAACGAAGCGCAAATCCCGCGCCCACGGCGGTAGGAAGCGCGGGAATGTGCAGAGGCCATGGGCCGCCAGTGTGGTGATGGCCGGCATGTCGTCGATGTCCATCTTTCCGGCGAACAGCAGGCGGATACAATCCACCCGCGTTTCCTGCACGGCGATGCGCAGGAAATTGTGCACGCGCACGAGGCCTTCCAGATAAACCGAATCCTTCGTGAACGGTCCACCGCCCTCCACCAACCCACCACGCGTGATGCGCCGCGCGTTTTCAAAAGCCGAGAAATCATTCTGCGTGCGCTCGCGAAAGAACCGATAGAGCTCGAGAAAATTTGCGCCGTCCATCGACATTTGAATCGCGAGCACGCGGTCGGCCAGGCGCAACAGACGCGACGGATCCATGGCGCCGGAGATCAATTCAGCAAATACCGCAAGGCCTTCTTGTGTGCGCGTGGTGCCAGGATGACCGGCTGCCAAGATCGGAAAGGCGCTTTGCGCCGCGCCATTTAATGACGTTGCGATATGCACAAATGCCTCGTGTTGCACGAGTTGTGCGAGGTCGCGGTCCGAGAACACGGCGTCTTTGCGAATGCGGATATAGCGTGCGCCGGCCAGTGCGTTCGAGGAAAGATGATCGACGATTTCAATTTTCGGCGCGGCTTCGGCGAAGTGGCGCGCCAGAATCTTGGCCATGCGTAGCGCGAGTTCCTGCGACGTTGTTGTCGCTTCGGTCTTTGCATCGAGATTGATTTCGAGATTGTGGAAAGACCCCAGCACGTAATCGAGCATGCGCGCGAGGTCGAGCGGCCGCACATCGCAGTTCAACAAATCCGACTGCGGCGAGCCGTAGAGTTTCACCGACTGACGATGAAATTCTTTGGTGCCGATGCCGGCCAACATATCGGCGCCGACGCCGATGACGTCGGCGATGCGCAACAGCCAAGCCTGTACGGGTCCATCGCCATCAATAAGCGCGCGGGCGGCACGCAAGCCTTCGTGCACCGGTGCGGCATCAAGGGGCGTGTAGGTAACTTTGGGCAATTCCTTGGCGCCGGCGTCGAAAAACGCCTTGGCCACTTCCGGTCCCCAGGCCACGGCCCGGAGCACCCGGACGGGCTTTTCGGCCTTCCGGAGCAGGACGGCGGCGGCCTGCAGGCGCTCGATAGATTGGGGCGAAAGCCGGTCGGAAGGGGGGAGCGGAGCTGTTAAATCGGGGGTGGCGGAGCCTTCCATGGATTTACCTAACAACCGCCCGAGTGTTTTGGCTTTGTTCCGGGTTTTGATCCATAGGTCTAAGTCTTTGTAAAGTAATAGTTAATGCGCTATTAACGCGCGGGTGGCGATATCCCCTTGGCCTGCCACGCGCCATTGACTCAAGGGTGCCCCTCAGTATATTCACGCCGCTTCCGCGCGGGACCCATGAGCATTTCGTGATCAACCCGGTCACGACCCGCCGATATTTGCTTCATCAGGATTTCGAGACCATGTTCGCAGTAATCAAGACGGGCGGCAAACAGTATCGCGTCAGCAAAGACGACGTTATCGCCATTGAAAAATTCGAAGCTGACGCCGGCTCCACCATCGTGTTCGACGAGGTGTTGATGCTGGGCGATCAAGTCGGCGCGCCGCGCGTCGTGAACGCTCAAGTGACCGCCGAAGTCGTGCGCCAGTTCCGCGACGATAAGGTCATCATCTTCAAGAAGCGCCGCCGTAAGCACTATCGCCGCCGCAACGGCCATCGTCAGCACCTCACCCTGGTGAAGATCACCGATATGGGCGTGGACCTGGCCACTGTTGCTGCGAAGCCGGCGAAGGCCGTCGCTGCTCCCAAGGCAGAAGGCGCCGCCAAGAAACCCGCCGCCAAAAAAGCGGCTAAGAAGACCACCGAAGCTTAAGCTTCGGCATTAGGAGTACTTACGTATGGCACATAAGAAATCAGGCGGCTCGTCATCCAACGGCCGCGATACCATTGGCAAACGCCTTGGCATCAAAAAGTTCGGCGGTGAGCATGTCATCCCCGGCAACATTCTGGTCCGCCAGCGCGGCACCAAGTGGCATCCCGGCAAAGGCGTCGGCATGGGCCGCGACTACACCATTTTCGCCATCCTCGAAGGTCAGGTCACTTTCCAGACGTCTTCGAAGGGCCGCGTTTATGTTTCAGTGAAGCCGGAACCGGTACCGCAGGCTGCGGAATAATAACGGCGGTTTTTCATCGCCGGCTTCCACGCTGGCGATCCCGTGGTTGAAAAAAGGAGACGGATCGCCGTCTCCTTTTTTATTTGCCGCCTAAGCCAAGACCTAAGACCGGCAAAACAGGTATAAATACCGCCATGAAGTTCCTTGATCAGGCCAAGATTTATTTAAAAGCGGGCGACGGCGGCAACGGCTGCATCGGTTTCCGGCGCGAGAAGTTTATTGAGTTCGGCGGTCCCGATGGTGGCGACGGCGGCGGCGGCGGCGATGTCATTTTTGAAGCCGCGCGTAACCTCAACACCCTCATCGACTTCCGCTATCACCAGCATTTCAAAGCCGAACGCGGTGACGACGGCGGCAGCGCGAACCGCAGCGGGCGCGCCGGCAAAGACTTGATAGTCAAAGTGCCCGTGGGCACCGAGATTCTTTCGGAAGATAAAGAAGAAGTCCTCGCCGACATGGCCGAAGACGGACAGCGCGTTGTGATGCTGAGGGGCGGCAACGGCGGTTTCGGCAACGCGCACTTCAAGACGTCATCTAATCAAGCACCCGAATTCGCCAACCCCGGCCAAGAAGCCCCCGAACTGTGGGTGTGGCTGCGCCTGAAACTGATCGCTGACGTGGGCCTTGTGGGATTGCCCAATGCCGGTAAGTCCACGTTCCTTGCGACCGTCACGCGCGCGCGGCCCAAGATCGCCGACTATCCGTTTACAACGCTGCATCCCAATCTCGGTGTCGCCCAGGTCGGCGAGTTGGAATTCGTGATCGCCGATATTCCCGGCTTGATCGAAGGTGCGCATGAAGGCGCTGGTCTCGGCGATCGTTTCCTGGGTCACGTCGAACGCTGCGCGGTGTTGCTGCACCTTGTCGATGGCACCGAAGAAGATGTCGGCGCAGCCTACAAAACTGTGCGCCGCGAGTTGAAGGCCTACGGCGGCAAACTCATCGGCAAAAAAGAAATTGTCGCGCTCAATAAAATCGACGCGCTGGACGAAGACACGCGCGCTGAGAAACTGGCCGCGCTTACCAAAGCCAGCCGCAAAAAGGTCATGATGATCTCCGGCGTATCCGGCGAAGGCCGCGCCGATGCCTTGCGCAATCTTGCAAAGATTGTGGCAGCCTCGCGCAGCGGTGATCCGACGGAAGAACTCGATTCATCCTATGACGATAAAGCCACTTCCGGTGACTGGACGCCCTAAGCATGGCCGCGCCCGCATATCTTGCAAACGCCAAGCGCCTGGTCGTGAAGATCGGGTCGTCCCTGCTTGTGGACGAGGAAAGCGGCAAGCTGCATCAGGCTTGGCTTGATGCATTGTGCGACGATGTCGCGACCGCACACAAACGCGGCCAGGAAGTTTTAATCGTCACCTCGGGTGCTGTGGCGATTGGCCGCGGTCCGCTCGGTATGACAGGACGTAAATTGCGTCTGGAAGAAAAGCAGGCCGCCGCCGCCACGGGTCAGATGCGCCTGACGCAGGCATATCAGAATTCGCTCGATCGTCACGGCATTACCGTGGCGCAAGTTCTGTTGACGCTGGACGATACCGAAAACCGCCGCCGCTATATCAATGCCCGGAACACGCTGGAAACCTTGCTGCGCTTGCGCGCGGTTCCGGTCATCAATGAAAACGATTCCGTAGCCACTGCGGAAATCCGCTTCGGCGACAACGACCGCCTTGCCGCACGCGTCACGCAAATGGTCAGCGCCGATACCTGCGTCCTGTTTTCCGACATCGATGGCCTTTATACCGCTGATCCTCGCACCAATCCGGCCGCAACCTTGGTTCCGGAAGTCCGCGAGATCACGCCCGAAATCGAAAGCATGGCCGGCGTCGCTGTCAGCGGTGTCGGCTCCGGCGGCATGGTGACAAAAATCATGGCCGCTAAAATCTGCGTTGGCGCCGGTTGCCGCATGGCCATCGCGCCCGGTAAGCCCATGAACCCCTTGCAAGTGCTGGAGCGCGACGGCCGCAGCACGTGGTTCCTACCCGTCGCCGAACCCCGCGCCGCGCGCAAACGTTGGATCGCCGGCAGCGTGCAAACGCTCGGTGTTCTTGTCGTGGACGACGGCGCCGTCACTGCGCTGTTCAGCGGCAAGAGCTTGCTGCCGGCGGGCGTGACGGATGTTTCGGGCGAGTTCGAGCGCGGCGATGCTGTCGAAGTGCGCGGCGCGGACGGGCGCGTGATCGCCAAGGGTTTGTCGGCCTATGCTGCCGCCGATATCCGCGCCATCCGGGGCCGCAAGTCTGAAGACATCGAAACTATCCTTGGATTCCGCGGCCGCAGCGAGGTCATCCACCGTGATGATCTCGTGGTTGGAAACTAGAGACGTGTTAAGTTAACGAAACGGCGGAGAGACGTGATGGACGGCGCAATGGAAAACACTGGCGATATCGTCGCTGTGATGGAGGAGCTGGGCAAAAAAGCCCGCGCCGCCGCGCGCCTGCTCGCCAAGACATCTACCATGGTGAAGAACGCCGCGTTGATGGCGGCAGCTGAATCCATCGGCAACAACGGCGCTTTGATCAAAGCTGCCAATGCCAAAGATATGGAAGCCGCGCGCGCGAAAAATCTTTCAGCCGCGCTGCTGGATCGCTTGGAACTGACCGACAGCCGCATCGCCGGCATGGCCAAAGGCTTGGTGGACATCGCCACCCTCGCCGATCCGGTCGGCCAGGTGATGAATGAATGGAACCGTCCCAACGGTCTTGAGATTCAACGCGTGCGCACACCGCTGGGCGTCATCGGCATCATTTATGAATCACGTCCCAACGTAACGGCAGATGCCGGCGCGTTGTGCTTGAAGGCCGGCAACGCCTGCATCTTGCGCGGCGGCTCCGAGAGCTTTCATTCGTCCCGCGCGATTTTCGTCTGCTTGCAGGAAGGCCTGCGCGCGGCGCGTTTGCCGGAAGCTTGCATTCAGATGGTGCCCGTCACCGACCGCGCTGCCGTCGGCGAAATGCTGACCATGACCAAATACATCGATGTAATCATCCCGCGCGGTGGCCAATCGCTGGTCGAGCGCGTGACACGCGATTCACGCGTGCCGACGTTCCAACATCTGATGGGCCTGTGTCACACCTACATTCACAGCGACGCCGATCCTGCCAAGGCGCGCAAAGTCGTGCTCAACGCCAAGATGCGCCGCACGGGCGTTTGCGGCGCGACCGAAACGTTGCTGATAGACGAAGCTATCGTTGAAAAGATTCTGCCGCCCATCCTGAACGACCTCATTAAAGCCGGCTGCGAAATCCGCGGCGATGAGATTGTGCAGAAACTGGACGCGCGCGTGAAAGCTGCTGACGCCGCCGATTGGGATACCGAATATCTCGACTCCATTCTCGCGGTGAAAACTGTGAAGGGCCTGGACGACGCCATGGCGCATATCGTCGCCCATGGCTCAGAGCATACGGAAGCCATCATCACCGAAGATGAAGTGGCCGCCGAACGCTTCATGGCCGGGCTCGACAGCGCCATCGTCATGCACAATGCCTCGACCCAGTTCGCCGACGGCGGCGAGTTCGGCATGGGAGCCGAAATCGGCATCGCCACCGGCAAGCTTCATGCCCGTGGACCCGTGGGCGTGGAACAGCTCACCACCTTCAAATACAAGGTGCGCGGTGATGGCCAAATCAGGCCCTAAGCCCGTGGCCTTTACGCCCGCAACGCCAACCTTCGGTGACCGCTGCAAAAGGCGCATCGGCCTTCTGGGCGGATCGTTCAATCCGGCCCACGAAGGGCATCTGCATATCAGCCTGGAAGCCCTCAAAACCCTGCAATTGCATCAGGTTTGGTGGCTGGTCAGTCCGCAAAACCCGTTGAAGTCGAAAAACGGCATGGCGTCCCTGGCCGCGCGCCTCAAAAAGGCGCGCGCGGTCGCCGTACATCGCCGCATTGTCGTGACCGACCTGGAAAAGCAGCTGGGCGTGAACCGTACCGCCCTCACCCTCGACCGCCTGAAGCAGCGCTACCCCGGCACTGAATTTGTCTGGCTCATGGGCGCGGACAATCTCGCGCAAATAGACCAGTGGTGGCATTGGACACGCATCTTTGATGCCACGCGCGTTGCGATTTTCGACCGTAGCCCTTATTCTTACAAATCGCTTGCCGGTACTGCGGCGCAGCGGTTTGCGCAGGTTCGAACGAGGAGGCCGTCCGCCATCTGGTTTCGTCTTCCCCCGGTTTGGACCTATGTCGCCATCCGCCGCCATCCGGCCTCCGCGACAGAATTGCGTGCCAAAGCACGTAGCTAGACACCAACAGGAGACGACCATCCCCAAAGCTTCCAAAGGCGCAAGCGCCCTCGACAAACTCGTTGATACGATCCTCAAATCCCTCGACGATGATAAGGCGCAAGACGTGCTTGCCATCGACCTTGTTGGTAAGACCAGCATCGCCGACCGCATGGTCATCGCCTCCGGTACCTCGGGCCGCATGGTCTCGGCCATGGCGCAGCATTTGGTGACGAAGTTAAAGACCGACGGATACACACCGATGACCGAAGGCGAAAAGTTCGGCGATTGGGTGTTGGTCGATGCGGGTGACGTGATCGTGCATCTGTTCCGCCCCGAAGTGCGCTCGTTCTACAACATCGAACGCATCTGGCAGGCCCCGGCTGCGCCCGCCAATGCGCCGGTGAAAACAGGTTTGAAAACCGGAATGGCGGCTCTGCCGAAAAAAGCACCGGCGAAGAAGCCCGTTAAAAAAGATTCGTACAAAAAAGAGTCGGGCAAAAAAGATTCCGCGAAAAAAGCTCCGCCGCGCAAAGCCGCGCGCCGCGCTTAATTCTAAAACACCTTCGTGAACATCACCCTCGCCGCCGTCGGCAAAGCCAAGCCCGGCGCCGAGCGTGAGTTGTTCGCGTCTTATGTCGCTCGCCTGCCCTGGCGCGTCGACGTCAAAGAAATCGAAATCAAAAAAGAAATGGCCGTCGATGTGCGCCGTGCCCGCGAGGGCGAGGCGCTCCTCGCCGCCGTCCCGGACGGCGCACGCATTGTGGCCCTCGACGAACGCGGCCGCGCAGAGGGCAGCGAAGCTTTTGCAAAGCGCTTAGGCGCATGGCGCGACGACGGCGTGCGCGGCGTTGCGTTTTTGATCGGCGGCGCAGATGGGCTTGATGAAGCTTTGCGCAAACGCGCCGACTTGGTCTTAAGCTTCGGCGCGCTCACCTGGCCGCACATGCTGGTCCGTGCATTGCTCGCGGAGCAACTCTACCGCGCGCACACGATTCTCACGGGACATCCGTATCATCGAGCGTGATTGCCAACGACCCCTCCCTAACCCTCCCCTTTTAGGGGGGGGGATTAAAAAGCGTTCGATAAGCTTTTTCTTACTCCTCCCCCTGAAAGGGGGAGGTTGGGTGGGGGTCGTTTTCGCTTACTTCTTCCGGAACGGATGCGCCGGATAGGTGCCGAGGATCGTCACTTCCTTGGAATAGAAGCGCAAGTCTTCCAAGGCCATCGCCAACGCCGGATCATCGGGATGGCCGTCAACATCGGCGTAAAACTGGGCGGCCGAGAAGTGACCACCGACCATATAGCTTTCCAGCTTGGTCATGTTGACGCCATTGGTGGCGAAACCGCCTAAAGCCTTATAGAGCGCGGCCGGAACGCTGCGCACACGGAAGACAAAGGACGTCACAAACGGGCCGTCCTTGGGCTTTCTCTTGATAGGCTCGCGCGCCATTATCAAGAAGCGTGTGGTGTTGTGGTCGGCGTCTTCGATGTTTGAGGCCAGCGACTTCAGTCCATAAATCTCTGCGGCGAGTTTCGACGCGATCGCGGCGACGGTTTTATCGCCGCGCTCGGCCACATCTTTCGCCGAACCCGCGGTGTCGGCGGCAACAATCGGCGTGAGTTTATTCTTGCGGATGAACTTGCGGCACTGGCCCAACGCGTGCACATGGCTTTCCACGCGCTTCAACGTTTTCAGTGAAGCGCCCGGCACAGCCAGCAGGTGATGGTTCACGCGCTCGAAGTGTTCACCGATGATGTGTAAACCCGATCCCGGCAGGATGTGATGGATGTCCGCCACGCGGCCCGCGACAGAGTTGTCGACAGGAATCATCGCAAGCTGCGCTTTACCTTTTTTCACGGCCGCGAAAGCATCATCGAATTGCGCACAAGGCAGCGGCGTCATCTTTGGAAAACGCGCGCGGCACGCGATATGCGAATAGGCGCCGAGCATGCCTTGAAAAGCGATGATGTTAGATGGTTTTGAACTGGTTTTTGCCATTAGCCGAATCCCAGCAGTTTACGTGCGCGATCCAGATCCGCGGGTGTATCGACGCCCAGCGGAATCGTGTCGACCAATGCCGCCGCCATGCGCATACCGTTCTCAAGTGCGCGCAGCTGCTCAAGCCGCTCGCGCAATTCCAGAACTGTCGGCTTCAAGGTGACGAAGCGGCGCAAGGCCGCACGGCGGAACGCGTAAATGCCGATGTGGTGATAGTGATCACCCGCGCCTGACGGAATCAGGTTGCGGCTAAAATAAAGCGCGGGACCAACTTTTGCGCCGGGCTGCAACGACAGCGCCGCTTTGACGACCGCATTGTCGTTCAGTTCTTCTTCAAGCGTGATGCGCGCGACCACAGTGGCAATATCCACAGACGGATCGGCGAGCGGCGTCACAGAGGCAGCAACCAAAACCGGTTCTAGCGTCGGCAAGTCGCCTTGCACATTCACAATGATGTCGAACTTGCCGGCGGGGTCATAAGCTTCGGCAGCGGCGTGCACGCGGTCTGAACCGGACGGCAGCGCCGGGTCGGTCAGAATCGCCATGCCGCCGGCGGCAGTAATAGCATCGGCAATCGACTGGTCCCCGGCCGCGACGATGACGGGCCCGGCATTGGCCTGCACGGCTCGGCGCCAGACATGAACGATCATGGGCGCGTCGCCGATCATGGCGAGGGGCTTGTTGGGCAGGCGGGTCGCCGCCAGGCGGGCCGGAATAACGATAAGCGCGGGCATGCTGAGCCTTGTTGGAGTCCCCGGACTGCCCCCTAAGACCGTTTTTTTAGGCAATTTCGGCGCGAACAGGGCAGGTCCGGACACATACAGGACTCGGCAGCACCTTTCCAGGGCATATGAGGCCCAACTGGGGCTTTCGCCTCAAGGCCTTAGGCCAAAGCCGCACGGGGCCTGGATTGGGCCGAGAGGCCTTGATTCATATTGAGATTTAGGGTCAAACCACGTATTCAAAATGCGTCCCTGGTTGCGGGGCACAAAAACGGGGCATGGGGCATGTCGAAGTCACTTCTGTGGGAAACTGTTGTCGCCGCCTTCTGGCTGGCTTTTTTGACGATCCTGGGGGTGAACCTGGTCGGCAACTACGTCATGTACGGCAGCCCGGTTGAGAGCGAGCACGGCAAGCTCGAGAAATTCGGCTATCCCATCGAAGTCGTCGAAGCCGCCCCGGAAGCCGCAGCCGGCGGTGGTGGTGGTCTCGTGAGCAGCCTGCCTTTAGTGGCCGCCGCGAGCGCTGAAGAAGGCGCGGGCGTTTTCAAGAAGTGCGGCTCCTGCCACACGGCGGAAGCCGGCGGCGCCAACAAGACCGGCCCGAACCTGCACAACATCATCGGCGCCGAGATCGCCAATCATAACGGCTTCAAGACCACCGAATCCTTGAACGGCATCGGCGGCAACTGGACCTATGAAAAGATCGATGACTACATCGAAAACCCGAAGCGTTTGGCGCCCAAAGGCTCCATGTCCTTCGCCGGTTTGAAGAAGCCGCAAGACCGCGCGGCCGTGATCAAGTTCCTGATGTCGCAAAGCGAGAACCCGCCGCCGATCCCGGCTGCGGCGGAAACGCCCGCGGCTGCGCCTGCCGCGCCGAACTGATTTTTCATGTAATGGCCGACGCCGGTTTCTCAAAAGCCTGCGTATCTCTGATTCATCGCCTCGCGGATTTGAGCGGCGTCATCGCCCTCAAGCATTTCCGCACGCCCTTAGCGATAGACGCGAAATCCGACGCCTCACCCGTCACGATTGCTGATCGCGACGCCGAAGCCGCCATGCGCGACGCCATTCGCGCAGCCTTTCCCGATCACGGCATTATCGGCGAAGAGCACGGCCGCGAGCGCACCGATGCCGAATACCTGTGGATTCTCGATCCCATCGACGGCACGCAGTCGTTCATCAACGGCGTCCCGCTGTTCGGCACCCTGATCGGCCTGTGGCGCAAAGATGCCGGTGGTGTGAGCCGGCCGTGGTTGGGCTGCATCAATCACCCGGCCTTGGGCGAACGCTGGATCGGCGGCCAGGATCTGCCCACGACGATGAACGGAAAGGCCGCCCGCGTGCGCGCCTGCGCCACACTTGGCGAGGCAACCGTTTACCTGACCGCGCCCGATTACTTCACCGCGCAACAAAAGCAGCAATTTGAGGCCTTGGAGCGTGGTGTTCACAAACGCCGTTACGGCGGCACGGACTGTTACCATTACGGCATGGTGGCCTCCGGCTGGACGGATATAGCCTGTGAAGCCGGCCTGAAATTGCACGATTACGCCGCCGTTGTCCCGGTGCTACGCGCGGCGGGCGCGACTGTGACGGATTGGAACGGCGCTGAGTTGACACTGGAGTCCGAAACCACCGTGAACGGCCAAGCACTCGTCTGCGGCGACGCCCGCGTCCACAAGGCGGCGGTAGAACTTTTGAGCCGCCCAATCTAAAGACTCGTCATCGCCTATCGCTTGAGTAAAATCGCATGCGGTTAGGCAGGAGCACCCTCTAAGTGAAATCACGCGGCCAAGCTTTGCGCGATTATGTGCTGCGACGGTTTCTGCTCATGATTCCGACCTTCATCGGAATCACTTTCTTCACATTCCTGTTGTGCCAATTTGTCCCCGGCGGACAGATTGATCAGTTGCGCTTGCAGTTGGCAGGTGCCGGCGGACCCGGCGCAGGCGGCGGCGCGCGCGTTCAGTTGGTCATTCCCGACGATCAACTACAGCTTCTCAAAGAATATTACGGCTTCGATAAACCAATTCCTGTTGCGTATGGGTTGTGGCTGAAAAAGACCGTGCAACTCGATCTTGGCAAGTCCTTCCGCTACAACGAGCCTGTATCGACTGTTATTGCCGACCGCCTGCCCGTTTCGATCTATTACGGCTTGATCACCGCGTTCTTCGTCTACGCCATCTGCATCCCGCTCGGCATTCTGAAGGCAATTAAACATCGAACGTTCATCGACAACGCGACTTCGGTCTTAGTCTTTATCGGTTACGCAGTGCCGGGATTTGCGTTAGGCGCCGTCATGGTCAACTTACTGGCCGTGCAATTTCCCATATTTCCGCTTGGCGGTTTCCAGTCTCAGGGAGCGGCAGCGCTGCCGCTAGGACAGAAAGTTCTCGACATTGTCTGGCATTCCATTCTGCCGCTGATCGCGTACCTCGTCGGATCTTTCGCAGTTCAGACCATGCTGGTCAAAAACAGCCTCATGGAAAACATGAGCGCGGATTACGTAAGAACCGCACTGGCCAAGGGTCTTACATGGAAGCGCGCGGTCTTCGTACACGCCCTGCGCAACTCGCTCATTCCTATCGCCACCAGCATTGGCGGTCTTCTCGGGATTTTCCTGACCGGTAGCTTTTTGATCGAGCGCGTGTTCAACATTCAAGGCTTGGGCCTCCTAGGCTTTGAGGCGATTCAGACGCGCGACTTTCCGGTGGTGATGGGCATCCTCGTCATTTCGAGTGTGGCGCTGATGATTGGAAACTTGGTCTCCGATCTGGCTGTAGCCTTGGTCGATCCGCGCGTGAGGTTCGAATAACCATGGCATGGATCAATTTCGATCCCATTACCCGCCGGCGTATCGCGCGCTTTCGTAATATTAAACGCGGCTACTACTCGCTTATCATTCTTCTCGCCGCTATGGCGCTATCGATCTTCGCTCCGTACCTTGCTGAGAGCCGCGCGCTCCTGGTCGTGCATCGCGGCGACGTTTTCTTTCCAACATTCTCCTACGTGACGATGGCAACCTTTGAACAAACTCCACCGCCGGGCTGGCAAGCGGATGATGTGGAAGCCGACTATCTACGACTGCAAAGTGAATGGCATCTGCAACGCACCCTTTTCGATCAGGAAAGCAAACAAGCGGGTGCAGATATTGCGGCCTTGGAGCAAAAATATCCAAACCGCAAGAGCTTCGTACTTATGCCGCTAATTCCCTGGGATCCTTATTCAAGCGACTTTTGGTACAACGAAGTCCTCAACGATCTGCAAGCGCTTTTGAAAAGTGGCGAACGTGAACAAGCGGTGACTCTTGCGCGTCAAGGGCGCCTGGACGAATTGGCCGACCTCATTCAAAGCGGCGAAATCGAAAACGTTCTCAAGGACACCAAACGCGCGCCGGTTGGCGACCTTGCAAGCCTCGCGCGCGCTGGCACCATGAAATCCGTTGCGCACCTCGCCAAGGTCGCACCCAATGCACCGGACGCACAGCGAGCGCACTATCTCGGTACCGATGCGCAAGGCCGGGATGTGGCATCGCGCCTGCTTTATGGTTTCCGCATCTCGATTTTCTTCTCGCTGTTCCTGGTGTTCAGCGGCCAAGTGATCGGCACCTTCATCGGCAGCATGCAGGGTTATTTCGGCGGAGCATTCGACATCGCCAGCCAGCGCATCATCGAAATTCTGGTGTCGATCCCCTTCCTCTATGTAGTGATTATTTTGGCCGCACTGATGGTACCGAGCTTCTGGATGCTTCTGGGCATCATGGCCATTTTCCAATGGGTCGATATCACCTTCTATATGCGGACAGAAATGTACCGCGAGAAGACAAAAGAATATTGCCTGGCCGCCAAATCCTACGGCGCATCGCACCTTCGCATCATCTTCCGACACCTTTTGCCTAACTGTTTGACTCCGCTGGTGACCTTCACGCCGTTCCTGGTGGTGGGCGCGATCTTCTCGCTGACGGCCCTCGACTATCTTGGCTACGGCCTACCCGCGCCGACGCCCAGCTGGGGCGAGTTGATTGATCAGGCGCTGGACGCCGAAAACCGCGACAAACTATGGCTCACGTTCGCGCCGTTTACCGCCATCACCATCACTTTGGTGCTCGTCACATTTATCGGTGAGTCGGTGCGCGAAGCCTTCGACCCCAAGCAATACGCGAAGTACGAATGACAACTTGGATCACCAAAATAAGAATTTGCTTTGGCCTCGTGATGGCCCTTGGACTGATTCACAACGCGAGCTTTGCCGGCGAGAGCGCACCAGCCGCCACTGAGCCGACGGTCGATGCCGTAGCGCTGGTAAAAAACGCTGCGCCCGTCGCATTACCGGCGGACATTGTCTGGGAAACTAACGACACCGATCCACCAATTGGGTCGCCGAACGCCATCAGAGGCGGCCGTTTCAATACATCCGTCCCATCATTTCCCGTGACATACCGGCTGATGGGACCCAACAACAATGACTCCTTTGCGACGTGGGGTCGCATGTTCGCGCTTATGGACAAACAGGGCGGTTTGGTCACGAGGCATCCGAACACCGACAACTTCATCCCTATCTTGGCAACGCATTGGTCGGTTCAGAAAGATCAGCAGACGATTTATTTTAAACTGGATCGCGATGCCAAGTGGTCGGACGGCGAGCCCGTCACCGCTAACGACTACGTCTTTACCTGGCGAATGATGCAGTCGAAGTTCATCGTCGATCCGTTTTTCAACACCTATGTCGAGCGAGAAGTCAAATCGGTCGATAGGATCGACGACTACACATTGCGTATTGTTGGGATGCGGCCCAGCTGGCGGCCGTTGGCCGACTACGGCGGCTTTTGGCCAATGCCCATGCACTCAACTGTGCTCGACAAAGATTGGGTCGACCGCACCAACAACGAGCCACTGATCGTGCCCGGCCCTTACGTCCTTTCAAATAGTGTACTCGGAGAGTCCGTTACCTTTAAGCGTGTTCCCAACTGGTGGGGCGACAAGAAACGGTATTTCGTCGGCCTTTATAATTTCGATGAAATCCACATCCGCGTCATTCAGCCCGATCGCGAACTTGATTATCTACGCCAAGGCGAACTCGACACGGTTCTCGTGCCTGGAAAAATTTGGAAAGAGGGGCTCGACTTTCCGGCCGTGCAAAATGGTTGGTTGAAACGCGCGCGTCCCTTTGTCGAGATGCCCTCCGGCATCGTCGGTTTGCAGATGAATCTTGAAGCGCCGATTTTTCAGAACAAAGAGTTCCGCATCGCCCTGCAATATTTGCTCAACTTCGATCGCATCAATCTCAATCTTTTGTACGGCGAGGCTTACCGTGTGAACTCCTTCTTCGAAGGCACAGAGTTTGCCAATCCCGCGGTCAAGTCGCGGTCATTTGATCCGGCCAAGGCGCACGAGTATCTGGAGCGGGCCGGTTATCACCGGCCTGCGCACGATGAAAGCTTCTTGGGCAGACTCACGAGTAGTTTGCGCGGTTTGATATTCCCCCGCACCGATACCGACGACATCTTTGTCAACGATAAAGGCGAGAAAGCCCAGTTCACCCTCACCTACTATTATAAGTCGTTGGAACGACACTTGACCCTCATCCAGCAGGATTTCCGGCGCGCTGGTGTAGATATGCGCCTACAACAACTAGAGCCTGGCGCAGCCTTCCAACGCGCGTTGGAACGCAAATTCGAAATGATGCTGTTGGCTATGCAGTCGAATTTTTATCCCGACCCGCGTCAGTATCTACATACCGACTTCAAGAACTCGAAAAACAACAACGACTTTTGGGGCTATGGCACCCAAGAGGTTGACGACCTGGTCAAAGTTTATGAAGAGAACCTGGATGCCAATGCGCGGCGCGATGCCATGTATCGCATAGATCAAATTGTTCACGACGAAGCCTTCTATATCCCATTTTGGACCGCTTCTTTTTTCCGAATGCTCAGTTGGGACTATCTTCAATTCCCCGACTTTTATTTACCGAAGCGCACTGACCAAACGGTGGACTGGCTTGTTTATTGGATCGATCCCGCGAAAAAAGCCGCGCTTGAAAAAGCCATGAAAGACAACACGCCCTACCCCGTCGAAGCTGATTTCGACAAAGACTACTTCGGCGTTAAGCAGAAAAAGCAGTAGGCACACCTTTGGCGCTCCTCGAAATCGACAATCTGCAAGTTGGCTTTGATACCGAAGCAGGGTTTGTGCATGCGGTGGACGGCGTGTCTTTGCATGTCGAAAAGGGGCGCACGCTGGGGCTCGTGGGGGAGTCTGGCTGCGGAAAAAGTGTGACCGCGCTTTCCATTCTGCGGCTGATCCCGACGCCGCCCGGACGCATTTTGGGCGGGGAGATTCGCCTTGAAGGCACTGACATTCTTAAGCTGCCGGCTTCGAAGTTGCCCGACGTGCGCGGCAAAGACATCGCCATGGTGTTCCAGGACCCCATGACTTCGCTGAACCCGGTGTTCACCGTGGAAAAGCAGATGGGCGAGATTCTAACCCGCCGCTTTGGCATGGACCGTAAAGCCGCGCGCGAACGCTCTATCGAAATGCTGACAACGGTGGGCATCGCGGACCCCGCATCGCGCCTTTCGAATTATCCGCACGAACTCTCAGGCGGTATGAAGCAACGCGTGATGATTGCCATGGCGCTGCTGTGCGAGCCGAAGCTGCTCATCGCCGACGAGCCCACCACCGCGCTGGATGTCACCATTCAGGCGCAGAT
Source organism: Fidelibacterota bacterium (assembly GCA_947476895.1). Taxonomy (GTDB): domain Bacteria; phylum Pseudomonadota; class Alphaproteobacteria; order Rhodospirillales; family Rhodospirillaceae; genus SHVO01. Next base: position 38,407 of record CANJRX010000001.1, read on the forward strand.
TCTTGACCTCATCCGCAATCTTCAGGAACGCACCGGCGCGGGTGTGCTGTTCATCACCCACGACATGGGCGTGGTCGCCGAGATGTGCGACGAGGTCGCCGTCATGTACGCCGGTCGTGTTGTCGAGCAGGGCGAAGTTGTCGGCGTCTTTAAGCGTAGCCGTCACCCTTACACTAAAGGCCTCCTCCGCAGCCTAGCGCAAAAAGGTCAGGCGAAAAAAGCTGAACTCCCGACCATCGAAGGCGTGGTGCCGTCACTTTTAAACCCGCCCACCCATTGCCGCTTTGCAAACCGCTGTTGGAAACGCCAGCGCCTGAGCGAAGAGCAACAAAAACGCTGCTGGACCGAAGACCCGCAACTGCAGCCTTGTGAGGGCGGCCTAGTGGCGTGCCATTACCCGGTGCCGGGAGAAGACCTGTGAGCACAGAGCAAACACCGCTTTTGGTCGCCGAGGGCGTGAAGAAATACTACCCCGTGCGCGGTGGTATTTTTGGCGGCAAGGTCGCCGACGTGCGGGCCGTGGACGGCGTCGATCTTTCTGTGGCCAAAGGCGAGACCTTGGGCCTGGTGGGCGAGTCCGGTTGCGGCAAGTCAACCTTCGGCCGCGCCATCATGCATCTTGAGGCCCTCACCGCAGGTCGCGTGTTTTTTGAAGGCCGCGATATCGCCAATATTTCCGGCGACGCGCTGTTTCAGCTGCGCCGGGAAATTCAGTGCATCTTCCAGGACCCCTACTCCTCGCTCAACCCGCGTATGACCGTGGGCGAGATTGTGCGCGAGCCGCTGCTCATTCACAAAATTGGCACCAAGGCCGAGCAAATCGAGAAAGTGCGCGCGCTGTTGGAGGCTGTGGGTCTCACGGGCGAAATGCTTGATCGCTATCCGCACGAATTCTCTGGCGGCCAGCGCCAGCGCATCAGTGTCGCCCGCGCCCTCGCCCTTGATCCCAAGCTGGTGATCGCCGACGAGCCGGTGTCGGCACTTGATGTCTCCGTGCGCAGCCAGGTTTTGAACCTGATGGTGCGCCTGCAACGCGAACGCAATCTGACCTATATCTTCATCAGCCACGATCTCTCGGTCGTCGAACACATCAGCGACAGCGTCGCCATCATGTATTTGGGCCGCATTGTCGAAAAAGGCCCTACCGAGCAGGTCTTCGCCAAACCCGCGCATCCTTATACCCGCGCCCTTTTGAAAGCGGTGCCGGTGGCCGATCCGGAAGCGCGCCACGTGTCCGAACCCGTGCGCGGCGAAGCGCCAAGTCCCATCGCGCCGCCGCCGGGTTGCCCGTTCCATCCGCGCTGCGCTTTCGCCATCGACGCGTGCCGGACGATTGTGCCGCCCCTGGAACCGGTCACGGCTGGATCAAACGCACATGTGGCGGCCTGTATCCGCAAGCATGAGATCTGAGACTCGCGTTAAATACGCCCTTCTTAACCTGTGGCTATTACGGTAAATTCAGGGAGATGGGGGTGGCCTTGCCGCCTTGGACTCCCTGGCTCATAGTGCATGAACGCCGCCGAAATCAACCGGCGGCCCGGAACGGATACGATGGCGAGAGACGACGACGACGAAAAGTCTAAACAGGCGGTTTATGGCGTCGATGTCGACATTTCCGTCGTGCTCGGCCAGGCCAGCCTGCGCGTCAACCAGCTTCTGAAACTCGGCCGCGGCGCCGTGGTGGAACTGGAACAAAAGACCTCGGACCCGGTTGAGATTTTCGCCAATGAGGTGCTGATTGCGCGCGGTGAAGTCGTCATCACCTCCGGCGATAAGATCGGCGTCACACTCACCGAGCTGGTGAAATCAATCTACAATCAGGGCGACTGATTCAGTTTGCCTCTAGAAGATCGCGCTGCGATCTTTTAAACACGTCGCAGCATGCGCACGCTCTACCATCACACGCTTCTCGCCACAGCCCGCAAGGTGCGCCTCGCGCTTCATGAAAAGCGTTTGGAATTCACTGAGCACTCTATTGAGCCGTGGCGGCGCGACGACGATCTGCTGGCGCTCAATCCCGCCGGTGAACTGCCGGTGTTGGTGGATGACGATGAAACCGTGGTCTGCGGGCACGCAGCAATTTGTGAATATCTCGACGAAGTTTATCCCGAAGCGCCGCTTTTCGGACGCGAACCTTCTACAAGGGCCGAAGCGCGCCGGCTGGCCGCCTGGTTCGACGACAAATTTCAACGCGAGGTCACGCAGCATCTGGCCGGCGAAAAATTGAACCGCCGCATCAGCGCAAACGCCGCGCCGGATTCCCGCGCGCTGAAGGCCGGCCGCGATAACATCCACACGCATCTGCAATACATCGCCTGGCTTACCGAACGGCGCAGCTGGCTTGCGGGCGATCACATCAGCGTGGCGGACCTGAGCGCCGCCGCCAATCTTTCACTGGTGGATTATTCCGGCGATGTGCCGTGGGACGATCATCCTTTGACCAAAGAATGGTACGTGCGCGTGAAGTCGCGGCCCAGCTTTCGGTGCTTGTTGAAAGACGTGCTGCACGGCATTCAGCCGGCGCAGGTTTACGCCGACCTGGATTTTTAAGACCGCCTTTATCCCCTCCCCTGAAAGGGGAGGGAAAGGGAGGGGTCGTTTTCTCGCAGCGCGCTTGTCGCTCAACGACCCCCACCTGACCTCCCCCTTTTAGAGGGAGGAATAATCTCTCTAACGTTTCCGCGTATCCACATCCAAACGTTCGATATTTGTACGCGCGGCATCGGCAGCCGCCGAGGCCGGTTCTAATTCCAGAATGCGCAGCCAATCTTTGCGGGCCTCCGGCACGCGCTTTTTGATGCGATAAAGATTGCCGCGCTCCAGCAAGGCTGAAACGTTGTCGGAGCCCACAGATACAGCATGTTCGGCGTCTTTTAGGGCGTCATCGGTCTCGCCCTTGGCCCGCAACGCGCTGGCGCGATAGGCCCAGGCTTGAGCGTTGAATTCGTCAATTTTCAAAGCCACGTCAATGTCGGCGATCACTTCATCGAACTTTCCGGCCTCGGCCAGCGTGCCTGCGCGGTCGATGAGTATTTCCACGTGCTGTTTGGTGCCTTGCGGGATCATCTTGAGCGCCGCCGTTTGGGCCGCATAAGCACGTGTCAGATCGTCCTGCATCATCCAGGCCTGACCGGCTTGCGCGAGCATATTTGCGCGCACGCCCGCAGGCTGGCGTGACACTTCCACGAGTGCTTCAAGGCGCGTTGCGCCCTCGCCGTATTCACCAACGCCGACCAGCGCCAGCGCCTGACAATGTTTGGCAGCTTCACCACCGCCAAGGCCGATCCACTGGCCGGCAAGCTCAACTGCCTTTTCGGGGTTCTTGCGCGAGAGTTCCAAACACGTCTGATACGTCCAGCCGGGATGCTGCAAATCTAACTCGGGCTGACTCGCGGGCGGCGGGTCGGCGGCAAGCGCAGCGCCAGATACCAACATTGCGATCAGAAAAATCTTCCGCATCAACCATTCACCTTCGTCATCAATTCATCCAGTGTCGCGCAAAGCCGCTCAAGATCTTGCGGCCGCGACAGCCGATGATCGCCGTCCTTGATCAGAATGATCTCAACAGCATCGCCGGATATTTTGTCTGCAAGGCGCAACGACGTTTCCCACGGCACACTTTCGTCACGTTGGCCCTGCAGCAGACGCATGGGGCATGTCAGCGCGATCTCGCCGCCCATGACTAAATTCTTCCGGCCATCCTCAATCAAACCCAAACTAATGCGATAGGGTTGATCGTCATATTCACTGGGCAGTTCCAGCACGCCCTTTTCCCTGAGCGTTGCCTGTTGATCCGCCGAAAAGCTGGCCCACATGCCTTCGGTGAAATCGGGCGCAGGTGCTATGCCGATCAGGCCTTTGATGCGCTCCGTCCGCGCCAAGGCAGCCTTGATCATAACCCAGCCGCCCATGCTGGAACCGATCAGAATTTGGGGGCCGCTGGCAACGGTATCCAAAATGGCCAACGCGTCTTCGGTCCACTGCGAAACGCTGCCGTCTTCAAAACGCCCTGATGAGTCGCCGTGGCCGAACATATCGAAGCGCACAAAGCCGTAGCCTTTCGCGCGGCAATGCTCCCACAACACCTTGGCCTTGGTGCCGGTCCGGTCCGACATCAGCCCATGCAGAAACACCACGCGGGGTGCATCAGCGCCCGCGCCCGCTAAACGGTCGTAGGCCAGCGTGGAGCCGTCGGAGCGCTTTAACAATTTGGGGCTAGAAACCATGGTAAAATCACTACACTTCTAAGGCGATTCTGGGATCATTCTGGGCTACAACCCCGGCATGTCTATGGCAAACACAAAACCCAAGACCGTTTTGCAGATCGTCCCCAACCTGATTTCAGGTGGGGTCGAGCGCGGCACGGTCGACGTGGCCAGCGCTCTGGTCCAGACCGGCTGGCGGGCCCTTGTGGTCTCGGCCGGTGGCCCCATGGTGCGCGAGCTGGAACGCGCCGGCGCTGAACATATCAAGCTGCCGCTCGCGACCAAGAATCCCTTCGCCATGCGCAAGAATGTCGATGCGTTGGTCGACGTCATCCGCGCGCAAGGCGTCGACCTTGTGCACGCCCGCAGCCGCGCCCCGGCCTGGAGTGCGCGCGAAGCCGCGAAGCTGACGCACGTGCCCTTCATGACGACCTTTCACGGCGTCTATGGCCTCGGGCCTTTCGGAGTCAAAAAACTTTATAACCGCGTCATGGCCGATGGTGTTTTGATAATCGCGGTTTCAGAATTCATCCGCGATCATTTGATTCAAGAGTACCATGTGCCGGCGGAGCGCATCCGCGTGATCCACCGCGGCGTCGATGTGAACCTGTTCGATTCTGCCCGCGTCTCACCAACACGTCTCATTCAGCTGACGACAAAATGGCGTCTGCAAGAATCCGCCCACGTCGTCATGCTGCCTGGCCGTTTGACCAGCTGGAAAGGCCACGATGTTCTGATCGACGCCATCGCCGAATTGAAGCGCCGCAACGGCGGACAATCGGACGTGCGCTGCATCATGGTGGGACAAGATCACGGCCGTCCCAACCACCGCAACCACATCACGCGCTATGCCGCCGCACGCGGCGTCGATGTGCATATCGTCGATGACTGCAACGATCTGCCTGCGGCCTATATGGCGACGGATGTTGTTGTGTCAGCCTCAACACGCCCCGAAGCCTTCGGACGCGTGGTGGCTGAAGCGCAAGCCATGGGCCGGCCCGTCGTTGCGCCCTCGCATGGCGGCGCGCAAGAAATCATTGTGCCCGGCGTCACCGGCTGGCTATTCACGCCCAGCGATCCGGTCTCACTAGCCGACGCGCTTGATCGTTCGCTCAACCTCAGCCAAGACGAACGCATCCGTGTTGCCAATGCCTCTATTGATCGCGCGCGTGAACTTTTCAGCAAAACCGAAATGTGCGCAAAGACCCTCGGCGTTTACGACGAGGTCTTGGAAAAATTCGCGGCTGCGCATGCGGCGAAGCCATGAGCGAAATGCCGGCGGGGATTAAGCCGCGCATTTTGGTTATTTCCACATTGGGGTTAGAGCGCTTCGTTCCGGCCTTGGGCGCACTGGGCGCCATTCGCGCCTGCCATCCCGAGGCCGAGATTATTCTGCTGACGACGCAGGCTGTAGCAGCTTTCGCACAAACCGCGCCTTACTTCGACACGGTTTGGATCGACGACACCAACCAACAGATCAATCCAGCTCTGTGGCATCTGGGCAAACGCCTGGAGGCTGCCACCTTCGTGCGCGTTTATGATCTGGATGCCACGCCCCATACCAAACGTCTGTTCTGGGTGATGTATGGCCTGCGCGCACTGCCGCTGTCTCGCCGCAGCATTGAATGGTCGGGCGCGATTCCCGGCACGCTCCTCAATCACGACGACCCGCGCCGCGAGGCCATGCACTTGGTCGATCGCTGGGCCGCGCAGTTGAAGCTGGCCGACATTGGCTTGCTTCATCGCCCCGATCTCTCGTGGGTCGCGCGGCAGGTGCAGTCCTTCAATGTGCCGTTCCGCATGAATGCGCCTTTCACGCTGATCTCGGCCACACCGGGTCCTGGTTCGTCCTGGCCGGCGGATCGCTACGGTGAATTAGCAGTCGCTTTGGCCGCGAGTGGACAAATACCCGTGCTGGTGGGCACCGACACCCCACCCGAAGTTTGCGAAACCGTCGCCAATTTCTGCCCCAGCGCCGTGGACCTGACCGGTCAGGCGACGATCAACGAACTCGTCTTCCTGGCCTGGGCGGCCACCGCCGCGGTGGGTCCCGATAACGGCGTAATGCACCTGACCGCCGCCGGCGGCTGCCGCACGGTTGTGCTTTATAATGGCGCGTCGGATCCGGCCTTGGTGGGCCAGCGCGGTCCAAAAGTCTCGATTCTGAGGCGGGGGCAGCTTTCGGAAATTCCCGTGGGCGAAGTGGTCGCGACCCTTGAAGCCCGGAAATGACCGCTTTGCTTGACAAGCCCGGCCATGGCCCTAGATTCCGCGGGCTTTTTGGCCTTTAGAGAATAAGAATTCCATGGTTGCGATCACCCTTCCCGACGGCAGCGTCCGCCAATACGACAGACCCATTACCGGCGCCGATGTGGCCGCCGATATCGGCCCCGGCCTCGCCAAAGCGGCGCTGGCTGTGCGCATCAATGGCGAGATGAAAGACCTTCTGCTGCCGCTGACCGAAGACACGAACCTCGCCATCGTCACCAAGAAGGATGCCGACGCGCTTGATCTGCTGCGTCACGACGCTGCCCACGTGTTGGCCGAAGCGGTGCAGGAATTGTTTCCGGGCACGCAAGTCACCATCGGCCCGTCCATCGAAAATGGTTTTTATTACGACTTCGCGCGCGCGACCCCTTTCACCTTGGACGATCTCCCGAAGATCGAAGCCAAGATGCGCGAGATCGTCGACCGCGACGAACCCATCGTGCGTGAAGTGTGGGAACGCGACAAAGCCGTCGCGCATTTCAAAAGCATCGGTGAACATTATAAGGCGGAGTTGATCGAAGGCTTTCCCGCGGGCGAGCCGATTTCAATTTATCGCCAGGGCGAGAAGTGGCTCGATCTCTGCCGCGGCCCGCATCTGTCCTCCACCAGCAAACTCGGCAAGGCTTTCAAGCTGACCAAAGTGGCCGGCGCCTATTGGCGCGGCGATTCCAACAACGCCATGCTGACGCGCATTTACGGCACCGCCTGGGCCGATGAGAAGCAGCTTGCAGGCTATCTCACCATGCTGGAAGAAGCCGAGAAGCGCGATCACCGTAAGATCGGCCAGGAGATGGACTTGTTCCATCTGCAGTCAGAAGCGCAAGGCAGCGTGTTCTGGCATCCGAAGGGTTACGTGTTGTGGCGCCAGCTGGAAGCCTACATGCGCCGCCGCCTGGATTTCGCCGACTATAAAGAAGTTAAAACCCCGCAGTTGATGGACTCCAAGCAGTGGGAAGCCTCCGGCCACTGGGGTAAGTACCGCGAGAACATGTTCGTCGTTCCCGACGAAATTCCGAACGCGGAAGAAGAAGGTCCGGTGCTGTCGGGTAAAGGCGATCTCATGGCGCTGAAGCCCATGAACTGCCCGGCGCACGTTTTAATTTTCCGGCAGGGCATCAAAAGCTACCGCGATTTGCCGTTGCGCTTGGCCGAGTTCGGCTGCTGTCACCGGAACGAACCGCACGGCGCGCTGCACGGCATCATGCGTCTGCGTCAATTCACGCAAGACGACGCGCATATTTTCTGCCGCGAAGATCAGATCGTCGATGAAGTGCGCAAATTCTGCGAACTGCTGGACGTGGTTTACAAAGACCTGGGCTTCGAGCGCTACGCGATCAAACTGGCGTTGCGTCCTGAAAAGCGCTTTGGCACCGATGAGATGTGGGACCGCGCTGAAAACAACCTGCGCGAGGCCGTGCGTTTGGCTGGCCGCCAAGGCCCCGAATACGGCTGGCAGGAACTGCCGGGCGAAGGCGCTTTCTACTCGCCCAAGCTTGAATTCCACCTGACCGACGCCATCGGGCGCACCTGGCAATGCGGCACGATACAGCTGGATTACGTGCTGCCCGAACGCCTCGACGCTTCATATATCGGTGAGGACGGCAACAAACACCGTCCCGTCATGCTGCACCGGGCCATCCTGGGCGCTTTCGAGCGCTTCATTGGGATTCTGATCGAACACCATGCTGGCAAGTTCCCGCTGTGGCTGGCGCCGGTTCAGGCCACCGTTTGCACAATCACCAGCGATGCCGATGATTATGCTCACGAAGTTGCCGCAACCTTGCGCGCGAATGGTCTTCGAGTCGAAGTCGATTTGCGCAATGAAAAGATCAATTACAAGGTGCGGGAACACTCGTTAGCCAAGGTCCCGGTCCTCGTGGTTGTGGGTAAAAAAGAGGCGGAAACACGCGGTGTTGCGCTCCGCCGCCTCGGTGGCGCAAACCAAGAAATCCTTGCGCTTGATGAGGCAACCGATAGACTTGCCAAGGAAGCTGCAGTTCCCGGCACATGATATTGATATCGTTGGTTTAGAACGCGCGGACTTTACGAAAAACAACAACAGGAGATTGATACATAGCTAGGTTCGAGCAACAAGCGCCTGCGTCCAAGAACGATGGACCGCGCATGAATCATCAGATCGACAATCGCACCGTACGACTGATCGACGCCGATGGCGTCAACGTAGGGGTCACCGACCGCGAAGTAGCCTTGCGCATGGCAGAAGAGGCTGGATTGGACTTGGTTGAGATTTCTCCCAATGCCGATCCGCCGGTCTGCAAAATCCTCGACATCGGTAAGTACAAGTACGAGGAACAGAAGCGAAAGAACGAAGCGCGCAAAAAGCAGAAGGTCATCGAAGTTAAAGAGATCAAGCTGCGCCCGAACATCGACGACCACGATTACGAAACGAAGATGAAGGCGATGCGCCGTTTCCTTGAGGAAGGCGATAAGGTGAAAGTCACTTTGCGCTTCCGCGGTCGTGAAATGGCGCACGTCGAGTTGGGTCACCAGCTTCTGCAGCGCGTGAAGAGCGATTTCGAAGCCGACGCCAAAGTCGAACAAGAGCCGCGCTCGGAAGGCCGTCAGATCGTCATGGTCGTGGCTCCCAAGTAGGCGCCTGAATAGCGCTGCAGCACCGAACCACTCAAGAGCGCGATCTTTCACAAGGTCGCGCTCTCGTTATTTGTGAGACAGCTCCAACTTAAGCCAAAATGGCGGCTCGTCTGGCGATAGCTGTTACAAACGGGAAAACCAATATGTCGAAGCTTGAGCAATCTCTAACCGCCTGGGCGCCGCGAATCTTAAGCGTTCTGCGCATCGTGGCGGCGCTGCTCTACATGCAGCATGGCCTGCAAAAACTTATCAATTTTCCGGAAGCCACACGCCCGATGGGTGGCCCGGACGGAAGCCTGCCGCCCCTGATGCTCATCGGCGGAATTTTGGAAGCTGGCGGCGGCGGCCTGTTCTTGTTGGGACTCTTCACGCGGCCCGTCGCCTTCATTCTCTGCGGCATGATGGCGGTGGCTTACTTCATGGCCCACGCCCCGCGCGGCTTCTTCCCCATTAACAATGGCGGCGATCTCGCGGTGCTGTTCTGCTTTGTTTATCTGTATTTTGTTTTCGCAGGCGCTGGCTCATGGGGCCTCGACGCGATGCTCGCGCGGAAAAAATCCGCCGTCTAAAAATTGCACGCCACAAAGCAAAAAGCGCAGTCCGCGAAAATCGGACTGCGCTTTTCTTTTTGATCAAAATTACGATTTAGTCGGCGGAGCCGCCGAACTTAGCAAAGCGCTTACGGAACCAGTCCGTGAGCATGGCTTTGTCGTACTTAAGCGGGTCGTTGCTCGAGGCGGTCCCCGTAATATTCTGCAAGTAACCCAGATCCGAGATGCGTTCTTCGCCGCTCGCGAGCACCGCACCGTTTTCCGTAAGCGTGTACCGCACCTTCATGGAGGGCGAGTCGATATCGCGCATGACGCGGATATCGTAGGCCTGCGGATTCCACCAATCGACGCGGCCGGCCAGATCGATATCGAGGACTTCGATCTGCAGCTTCTGATCCGGCTTCAGGAAACGTGCGCTCTGCTTTTCCAGGTGCTGACGCAATTTCACAAGGGCTGCGTCACGCTCTTTGGTGCCCCTCTCGTGGGGTTTGGCATCGATGTATTTGTCCGGATCGGTGAAGGTCACATCGACCGAAGCGCCGGTGGACTCCGGAGCAGCCGTAGCAACGGCGCAGGGAGAGACCAATAGACCCAAAGCGAAGAGCTGTTTAACAACACTCATGTCAGCACCTTATCAAAAATACGTTATGGTCTTTCGTAAGGGCAATTTGTGGTGGGATTATGGCCTTCACCACCGTTTGACGTGCGGTTTCGCAAAGTTGTCATGCCGACTCTTCAACGCCTTCAAGCACTTCGCGCAAGTATGCTACATGGCGCAGAAAGGCAGCGCGGCCAGCCTTGGTCATTGAAATGCGCGTGCGCGGTTTCTTGCCGACAAAGTCTTTTTCGATTGTGACGTAGCCAGCGTTTTCAAGCGTCGCTAAGTGGCTGCCGAGATTTCCGTCCGTCGCTTCAACAATGGCTTTGAGGCGTGTGAAGTCCAGCGGTTCCGCATCTCCGCTGCCGCGCAGGGCAGACATGATTTTCAAGCGCAGCGTTTGATGAATAATTTCGTCGGGTTGCATGAACTATGCCTTCCGCAGCCAGAGGCCGCCAAGCATGAGCGCCCCGCCACCGACAACGGCCATCCAATAATTGTATCCGTCGGCCACATAGAAGAACCCGGTCAGGGTCAAAGCAAAAACCGCTATGCCAAGCCATAGATAGCGCGGCAGGAATAACGCGCCCGCAATGCCGTAGCTGAAGGCCACCATCAGCGCGGGGAATGCGGCGAACACATTAGGGTTGTGCGGTTGCATGACCGCGTAGACCGAGCTGATGAATGCGAAAATCACCACCCAACTGAGGCCAAATTTGCGGCCTCGGACTTTCCAATCTGCAGGCGTGTAATGGTGGCGGAATTTTCGACTGAGCATGAACGTCGCAAGCATGCCGATGACGCTTAGGGGAATCCAGATGAGGGCTTTGTGGCTATACCCCGTGACGCCGTAACCGATCATCCAGATGACGCCCCACAAAAATAGGATCGAACTGCCGGACTGGTACTGATGCAGCTGTCGGCTATGGCTTTCGGTCAGCTCGATATCGCGCAAGGCGTCGGCGGCCTGTTGTGGTGAGATGTTCATGCTGGCTTCCTTGTTCACTCTGTAATGCAGAGTATGTAAATTACTACGGAGCACTCTGTTAAGCAGAGTTACTGGAGCCCCGGCAAAAGGCCGCCTCGCCTTGCAAATCCTGGGTCTTGCAGCTATAAGCCAGCCTCCTGATGGCGGGACTCGTTCCCGCCGTTAGGCTTATAGGGGCCGGATGATTATCCGGGTCCACCAGCCAAAGGGCTAAAAAGTCAGAGAAATCAGACTTTTAGGGCATGCCTCAGGCCGGGTCTTTAAAACCGTCAAGCTTACGAAAGGACGCCAAAATGCCCAAGATGAAGACCAAAAGCTCCGCCAAAAAGCGGTTCAAGGTTACTGCGACAGGTAAAGTGATGGCCGGCGCCGCCCACAAGCGCCACCGCCTGATCTCGAAGTCGAAGAAAGCGAAACGTCAGAACCGTCGCACCAGCGCCCTGTGCAAGGCCGACGGCATCATCGTTAAGCGCAACTTCCTGCCTTACGCCTAACCGCGATCACGGAGCACACACATGTCACGCGTTAAACGCGGCGTTACCAAACACGCCCGCCACAAAAAAGTTCTCAAGCAGGCCAAAGGCTATCGCGGCCGTCATTCCAAGGCTTACAAGGTCGCAAGCCACCGCCTCCAAGCGGGCCTACAACACGCCTACAACGACCGCCGCTTGAAGAAGCGCGATTATCGTTCGTTGTGGATCCAGCGTATCAATGCCGGCGCGCGCGAGTTCGGCCTGACCTATTCGCGATTTATCGACGGGCTCAAGAAGGCCGGCGTCGAGTTGGATCGTAAGGTCCTGGCCGATATCGCCTTGAAGGAGCCCGATACCTTCGCCGCTCTGGTGAAGCAGGCCCAAGCCGCGCTCGGTTAAGTTCTCGTCGTCAATTCTGATCGCACCCGATAGCACAGGCAAAGGGGCCGCCTCTTCAGGCAGCCCCTTTGTTTTGCCTAGACGACAGAGAGAATTGAGATCGCAATGACCGACAATATTGATCAGCTTCGCGGCGAACTCCTTGCCGCAGTGTCAGCCGCCCAGGATGCAGCGGCTATCGAAGACGTGCGCGTAGGCGCCCTTGGCAAAAAGGGCCAGATCACCGGCCTGATGGCGACGCTCGGCAAAATGGCGCCCGACGAGCGCAAGGCCTTCGGCCAGCGCCTCAATGTGCTCAAAGACGAAATCGCAGCGGCCCTTGATGGCCGTAAGCGCGAATTCGAAAGCGCGGCGCTAAACGCGCGTCTCGCCAGCGAACATATGGACGTGACGCTGCCGATCCGCCCTGAAGCAAAGGGCACGCTGCATCCCATCACCCAGACCATGGATGAAGTCGCTGCCATCTTCGGCCAAATGGGTTTTGAAGTGGCCGATGGCCCCGACATTGAAGACGACTTCCACAATTTCACGGCGCTGAATTTCCCGCCCGGCCACCCGGCGCGCGAAATGCACGACACTTTCTTCCTGCCGCCCGGCGAAGATGGGAACCGCTATTTGCTGCGCACGCATACATCGCCGGTGCAGATCCGCACCATGATGACCCAGAAGCCGCCGATTCGCGTGATCATCCCGGGCCGCACCTACCGCTGCGACTACGACATGACGCATACGCCCATGTTCCATCAGGTCGAGCTCTTGGTGATCGACACCGAAACCAACATGAGCCACCTGCGCGGCTGCTTGCAGGAATTCGTGCGCACCTATTTCGGCGTGGACGATTTGACCACGCGCTTCCGCCCGTCGTTCTTCCCGTTCACGGAACCCTCGGCGGAAATGGACATCGGCTGTTCACGCAAAGGCGGCGAGTTGAAAATCGGCAACCACGGTGATTGGCTGGAAATTCTTGGCTGCGGCATGGTGCATCCCAATGTGTTGCGCGCCTGCGGCCTTGATCCCGACGTCTACCAAGGTTTCGCCGCCGGCATGGGCATCGAGCGTATCGCGATGCTGAAGTACGGCATCCCTGATCTGCGCACGTTCTTTGAATCCGATCTGCGTTGGCTGCGCCATTACGGTTTCGCGGCCCTTGATATTCCCAGCATCACTGGAGGCCTCACGCGATGAACAAAGTTCCGCCCAAAGCTCCGGTTCCGCCGGTCTATTCGCATCTGCCGCAATACGCCTTTGGCCACACCAAAGAAGCGGCGGAAGCCCTGTGTGCGCTTGTGCTCGACGGCAAGAAGACCGCGACCTCGAGCGCGCTGTTTCACTATGAAGACGACCCGGTGCCGGAACCCGGCGATTGCAGCGTTTTGCTTGATGGATCAGGCCGTCCGCGCTGTGTGATCGAATGCGTGTCAGCGGACGTTATGCCCTTTGACGAAGTGGATGCAGCATTCGCTGCTGCCGAAGGCGAAGGTGACAAGTCCCTCGCCCAGTGGCGCAAGGCGCATGAAGAAGCCTTCAAGCGCGAAGGCTATTTCGCACCCGACATGATGGTGGTCTGCGAACACTTCCGCATTGTCGAGCGGCTGGATTTCAAGAGAGTGATGAAATGAAGTTCACGCTTTCCTGGCTTAAGGAACATCTTGATACCAACGCGTCAGTCGATGAGATCAGCGCCAAGCTGACGTCGACCGGGCTTGAAGTTGAGAACCTCGTCAATCCGGCGGCTGGGTTAGTGTCGTTCATTGTCGCGCACATTGCCGAAGCCGCGCAGCACCCCAACGCCGACCGCTTGCGTGTGTGCACGGTCGAGACCGGCACCGAGACTTTGCAAGTCGTCTGCGGCGCACCCAATGCGCGTGCTGGTTTGAAAGTCGTGCTCGCCCGTCCTGGCGTGACAATTCCCGCCACCGGCGACGTGCTCAAGAAGGGCGCGATCCGCGGCGTCGAAAGCCAAGGCATGCTGTGTTCCCTGAGCGAGCTGAAACTTCCGGGCGATAGCGCCGGCATCATCGAACTGCCCGCCGATGCGCCCGTTGGCGTGACGGTCACGCAAGTTCTGAGCCTTGATCCGATCATTGAAATTAACCTCACACCTAACCGCGTCGATGCGTTGGGCGTGCGCGGTATCGCGCGCGACTTGGCCGCCGCCGGCCTGGGCAAGTTGAAGCCAATCAAAGACAGCGCCGTTACCGGCACCTTCGACAGCGCGCGCAAAATCAAAATGCGCCTTGCGGCTGATGATACAAAACTCTGCCCGCAGTTTGTCGGCCGCACCATTCGCGGCGTCAAAAATACTGAAAGCCCTGCGTGGCTCAAAGAACGTCTCAACGCCATTGGTTTGCGCCCGGTGTCAGCCATCGTCGACATCACGCAATACCTGACCATCGATCTTGGTCGCCCGTTGCACGCTTTCGACGACGCCAAGCTGAACGGCGATGTCGGTCCGCGCTTGGCGCTTCCGAGCGAAAGCCTGGCCGCCCTGAACGGCGAAGCCTACACGCTTGATCCCACCATGGTCGTGATCGCCGATGACAGCGCTGCCCTTGGCATCGCCGGTATCATGGGCGGCGAACCGTCCAGCGTCACCGAAGCCACGACAACTGTATTCTTGGAATCGGCTTTATTCGATCCGATGAATATCGCTTCGACCGGTCGCAAGCTTCTGATCAATTCCGATGCGCGCTATGCTTTCGAGCGCGGCGTCGATCCGGAGTCCGCCATTACCGGGGCAGAAGTTGCCACGCGCATGATTCAAGATATTTGCGGCGGCGAAGCTTCGCATCTCGTCGAAGGTGGCGCTGCGCCCGCATGGAAACGCGAGATTGCATTTAATCCGGCGCGCGTGAAATCTTTGGGCGGTGTGGACCTTCCCTCTGCCGATATCAAAGCGATCCTGGAACGCCTCGGCTTTGTCGTCGCCGGTAACGGCGATGATTGGAAAGTAACGCCGCCATCCTGGCGCGCCGATGTCGAAGGCTGGCAGGACCTGGTCGAAGAAGTCTTGCGCATCCACGGCTACGACAACATTCCGCCGACGCCATTGCCGCGTGCCCCCATGCCGAAAGTCATGTTGACGGCGGGACAGCGTCAGTCTGCCTTCACCCGCCGCAGCTTGGCGGCACGCGGGCTGAACGAGACCACCACCTGGTCGTTCCTGCCCGGCGCGCAAGCCGACCTGTTCCGGGGCGATCTGCCGGTCGTGGCCCTCGCCAATCCCATCAGCTCGGACCTGGACGTGCTGCGTCCCTCTCTGATCCCGAATTTGGCCGCCGCCGCCGGACGCAATGCCGCCCGCGGCATGAACGACTGCGCGCTGTTTGAAGTCGGCCCCCGATTCGAAGGCCCCAAACCCGGCCAGCAAACCCTGATCGCAGCTGCTTTGAGGTCGGGCCATACCAATGCCCGCCATTGGGCCGGCGCCCGCCGTCCCGTGGATGCCCTGGACGCCAAGGCCGATGCCCTGGCCGCCCTGGAAGCCGCCGGAGCCCCCGTTTCCAGCCTTCAGGCCTGGACCGGCGCCAATAACGGCGTGCCAGCTTGGTATCACCCAGGCCGCTCGGGCGTGCTGAAGCTGGGTAACCAGGTTCTTGCCGCCTTCGGCGAGCTGCACCCGGGCGTTCTGACCAGCCTGGACGTCAAAGGCCCCATGGTCGCCTGCGAAGTGTTCCTGGAGCGGATCACGCCCTCCAAGAAGAAGGCTGGCTCCGCCCGCCCGCTTCTGAAGGCCTCGAACTTCCAGCCGGTCGAGCGCGATTTCGCCTTTGTGGTCGACTCGGGCGTGACCGCCGAGGCGCTGCTGCGCGCGGTGCGCAACGCCGATAAGGACCTCATCACCGATGTGGGCTTGTTCGACGTTTACGTCGGCGCTCACGTTGGCGAAGGCAAAAAATCTCTCGCGGTGTCGGTGACGCTGCAGCCCAAAGATGCAACGCTGACAGACGAACAAATTGATGCTGTGGCGAAGAAGATCATCGCCGCCGTTGAAAAGGCTTGCGGCGGAGTCTTACGCAGCTGATATATCGCCGCTTAAAGGTTTAGTGATTTAAATTTAATGACCGATCTTTCTCACATCCGCAATTTTGCGATCATCGCGCACATCGACCACGGCAAGTCGACGCTGGCGGATCGTTTGATTCAATATTGCGGCGGCCTGACCGCGCGCGAGATGACCGAGCAAGTGCTCGACAATATGGATATCGAGAAAGAGCGCGGCATCACCATCAAAGCGCAGACCGTGCGCCTTGAGTACAAAGCCGACGACGGCAAAACCTATAAACTCAACCTGGTTGACACACCCGGCCACGTCGATTTCGCCTACGAAGTCAGCCGCTCGCTCGCCGCTTGCGAAGGCTCGCTTCTGGTGGTCGATGCGAGCCAAGGTGTCGAAGCGCAGACGCTCGCCAACGTTTACCAAGCCATCAACGCTAATCACGAAATTGTGCCGGTCCTCAACAAGATCGATCTGCCTGCCGCCGAACCCGAGCGTGTGCGCCAACAAATCGAAGACGTCATCGGCATTGATGCCTCTGATGCGGTGCTGGCCTCAGCCAAGTCCGGCTTGGGAATCAAAGAAGTTCTGGAAGCCATCGTGACTCGGCTGCCGCCGCCGAAGGGCGAGCAGGACGAGCCGCTGACTGCGCTCTTGGTGGATTCCTGGTACGACGCTTATCTCGGTGTCGTCATTCTGGTGCGCGTGAAAAACGGCAGCATCAAAAAAGGCACTAAGATTCAGTTCATGTCCTCCGGCACTGTCTATCCGGTGGAACGCGTCGGCGTGTTCACGCCCAAGCGTTTGGAAATTCCCGAATTGAAGCCGGGCGAGTTGGGTTTCATCACCGCCGGCATCAAGGCCGTGGCCGATTGCTCGGTCGGCGACACCATCACCGACGAAGCGCGCCCTGCTGCCGAACCGTTGCCGGGGTTCAAGCCCAGCATCCCAGTGGTGTGGTGCGGTCTGTTCCCCGTGGACGCGGCGCTGTTTGAAGTATTGCGCGAAAGCCTAGCTAGATTGCGGCTTAATGACGCGAGCTTCCATTTCCAAATGGAAAGCAGCGCGGCCCTGGGCTTCGGTTTCCGCTGCGGATTCCTCGGCCTTCTGCACATGGAAATCATTCAGGAACGCCTGGAGCGCGAGTTCGATCTCGATCTCATCACCACGGCGCCCAGCGTCGTCTATCGCCTTCACACGTCCGATGGAAATATCGAAGAGATGCACAATCCGGCCGACATGCCGGATGTGACACGAATCGTCAAAATTGAAGAGCCGTGGGTGAAGGCGACCGTTCTCGTGCCCGACGAGTATTTGGGTTCGATCCTGAAGCTCTGCAATGATCGCCGCGGCGAACAGATCGACCTCACTTACGTCGGCAACCGCGCCATGGTGGTCTATCACTTGCCGCTCAATGAAATTGTGTTCGATTTTTACGACCGCCTGAAATCGTTGTCGCGCGGCTATGCCAGCTTCGATTACGAAGTCGACGACTACCGCGAATCAGACTTGGTGAAAGTCACCATTCTGGTGAACGGCGATCTGGTCGATGCACTGTCGTTCATGGCGCACCGCAGCCAAGCCGAAAATCGCGGCCGTCAGATTTGCGAACGCCTGAAGGATTTGATTCCGCGCCACTTGTTCAAAATTCCAATTCAAGCGGCTATCGGCGGCAAAGTCATCGCGCGCGAAACCATCAGCGCCATGCGCAAAGACGTGACGGCCAAGTGCTACGGCGGCGACATCAGCCGCAAAAAGAAACTTCTGGATAAGCAGAAGGAAGGCAAAAAGCGCATGCGCCAATTCGGCAAAGTGGAAATCCCACAGTCGGCGTTTATCAACGCGCTGCGCATGAGTGACGAGTAAGAGCGCGACGAATAGCGCGCTATGCCTCGTCGCTAAAAAATCCGATTAGGAAAAGTTGGAGCGGAAAACGCGGCGTCTCGCGCGCTTGCGGCAGACGTGCAGCAGCAAAATGCCGGTCAGCAGGAATACGACCCATGCGGGCATACCCATAACGCCTACTGCGACTGCTGCGAGTAAGTCTGTGGATTCCGCCGTGGCGGCGAAGGTCGGCGATTGGCCGACCAGGAGTGTCCACACATCGACCGTGGCCAATCCGTTATAAGCACCTGTTCCTAAGGCCATAACGGCCTCGGCTGAGGCCATAATCATGGCTAGAACGACCAGCGCCCCCCCTGCTGTGCGGCCGAATATCACTGTAACCCCACGTCTTGACTCAGTTTTTTACCCCGTTGGGTGAGATATAGTCGATAAATTGCTTAAATTACAGTGGATTTGGGCGCGGCCTTCGCGGGCGAATACGACCCACGGGCGATTGTGACAGGGACTTATCCACAACCCTGTGGAAAATGTGAAGAATCTGCCGCTTTGCGGGATTTGGGGTGACTCGATTTGTTGCAGGGGGGTGCAGCCTCAGTTAGGTTCTGCGCCTTCCAGAAAGACGGGTCCGTCCGAGTCGCGCGCGCGACTCGGGAGCTGAACCGGAGGGGTGGCCGAGTGGTTGAAGGCGCACGCCTGGAAAGTGTGTATACGTCAAAAGCGTATCGCGGGTTCGAATCCCGCCCCCTCCGCCAGCCCTAGTTTTCGTTACGCTTAGCTACCGTTAGCGAGTGCAACGAGCTTACGGT
Source organism: Fidelibacterota bacterium (assembly GCA_947476895.1). GTDB lineage: Bacteria > Pseudomonadota > Alphaproteobacteria > Rhodospirillales > Rhodospirillaceae > SHVO01. The sequence continues at coordinate 57,150 of CANJRX010000001.1, forward strand.
AGCTTGCGCCCGGCGAAGCCGGGGCGAGCCTAGCGAGCTTAAGAAAACTTGGCCCCCGCGAGCGAAGCGAGACGGGGTGGGGCAAACCGCACAACTGCCCAGCCTTTACTGAACCCGCGTTAGCCGAGAATACCCATGCCCCACGACCTCCACGGACTCCTCCGGGCCCTCGGCATAACTTTGCTGGTGGCCTTCATCCTTTACCGCCGTATCCGGCGTGTTATCGGCCGCCAACGCGTGCGCACGACACGACTTTGGATCCGCGTCGGCATTTTCACGATCCTCGGCGGTGTGATTCTCTTTTTTGGGGCGGGCAGCCTTAACAACTGGATCGGCGCAGGTCTAGGCGGTGTGCTGGGCGTGGCCATTGCGTACTACGCGCTGCGGCACACAGCTTTTGAAAGCACGCCCGACGGGTTTTTCTACGTGCCGAATTTATACATTGGCCTCGGATTGTCGGCGCTGCTCATTGGCCGCTTGGCGTATCGCTTTTTAGGCGCAACCCTTTTGCAGAGCGCAGCTGCGCCCGATCAGCCGCCGCCGCGAAATCCCTTTGCGCATACGTTCGACAATCCCTTCACGATCGGACTCTTCTTCGTCACGGCCGGTTATTACGTTTGCTACTACGTGGGCATTCTCCGCCACTTCCAAAAGTTGGACGCGCCAACTCATCCCGACGTGAGCTGACGCTTTGACTGTGACGTCTTCATTCGCCGTTTACGGCACGCCGCTTCCCGACCTCGCCACAGTTCCGGCGGGCGCAGTGCAAGTGTCGCCGCTCATCCCAAATTCCATCGCGCTGGAAGACGTGCCGCCCGCAAGCCTTGCCGGCATGATCATGGCTGCACCACCGGGAACGCTGGAACGGCGCTATGTCCTGGCACTCAGTTTGCGCGCGCTGAAAAGCGGCGCAGCGTTCACCGTCATGGCGCCAAAGGAAAAAGGCGGCAACCGCCTTGCCAAAGAACTCGAGAGCTTCGGCTGCACGGTCGAGACTTCCAGCCGCCGTCATCAACGCATCTGCCAAACCGTGTGCCCCGAAACCCTCGAGATCGACACCGCTCTCACTGAAGGTGCTCCGCGTTTCGTTGATGGCCTCGCGCTCTGGAGTCAGCCCGGCATTTTTAGTTGGGACCGCATTGATCCCGGCACCGCGCTTTTGCTTTCCGTTCTGCCGTCATTCATAGGCCGTGGTGCTGACTTAGGCTGTGGCCTTGGCGTTATCGCCGGCGCCGCGCTTAAAAACCCAACTGTTGCGCAACTCGCTTTGGTCGATATCGACCGGCGCGCCATCGCTGCCGCCCGTAAAAACATCACGGACGACCGCGCGACGTTTCACTGGGCCGACGTGCGGAGACTAACTCTCACGGACTTGGATTTTGTCGTGATGAACCCGCCGTTCCATGACGGCGGCGTCGAAGACAAAGCTTTGGGGCTGGCCTTCGTTGAGCAATGCCACCGCGTACTGCGCGATGGCGGCGCGGCCTGGCTGGTGGCCAACCGTCATCTGCCCTATGAGTCCCTGCTCGCCTCCAGCTTCGCGCGCGTTGAACTGCGGGCCGAGCGCGACGGATTTAAAGTTTATGAGGCGATAAAATGAGTGGCTCCGTCAGACTAGATCGCCTGCTTGCAAATATGGGCTACGGCTCGCGCAATGAAGTGCAGCAGCTTGCCCGCATTGGTGCGGTGATGTTGGACGGCGCCCCTGTGCGCGATGCGAGCCAGAAGATCGCGATCACCGCAGATTTGCCCACGCGGCTCACGGTGCAAGGCGAAGCCCTCGATCCGTTGGCCGGCCTGGCCCTGATGCTGCATAAGCCGCTGGGCGTTACCTGTTCGCACAAGGAAGCGGGGCCGTTGGTCTATAACCTGCTGCCGGATCGGTGGCGCAGGCGCGAGCCGGCGCTCTCCACGGTCGGGCGGCTTGATAAAGAGACTTCGGGCTTGCTGCTCCTGACCGACGACGGTGCTTTGTTGCACCGGATCATTTCACCCAAGCTGCATGTCACGAAGCACTACGTGGCCACCTTGGCGCGGCCCCTGAAGGGCGACGAAGCCGCACTGTTTGCCGCCGGGACATTGATGCTGGAAGGCGAGACCAAACCCCTCGCCCCGGCCGTCATGGAAACCCTATCGCCAACCTCGGCGCGCGTGATTGTCACCGAAGGGCGCTATCACCAAGTGCGCCGCATGTTTGCCGCCACAGGCAATCACGTGGACGCCCTGCACCGCGAACGCATTGGGGCGCTGACGCTTCCGGCAGATCTCGCCGCGGGTGAATACCGCCAGCTCAGCCCCGCCGATATCGCGGCCATCTTCGCCTAAAACAAAACCCCCCGCTTAAAACAAAACCCGCGGTGTGGGGGCCACACCGCGGGTCGTTGCTTTAGTTAGAAGGGCGCCGAATTAGTAAGCGAGCGGATCCGGACGCACTTGGAACTTCACGATGTTCGGGCCTGAAGCACCGTCTTCCGCACCTTCCTGGTGCCAGACGGTCTGCATGGCGTAGGTCGCGTAGACGCCGCGGCCTTTCCAACCAGCCTTCGCATCATCGATACGGCCATCCATACCACGCGTGTGGAAGTCCATCGGGTACGGTACGCGCATCACGGCCCATTTCTCGGCCTTCGCATCGAAGGCGAGCAGCGAGTCGGAGTTCGAACCCGCGAGGATCGGGATGTCTTTACCCATGCCCAAGGTGTCGTGGATATCGACCCACATCAGATAGTGGAAGTCGGTCGAGCCGTTCTTCACACCGGCGTACTTCGGACCGGGGCTATCCCAATAGGTCCAACCTTCGGGGCAATGCTGACCCGTGGCCGTGGGGCCGCTGAGAACTTTGCACTTGGTACGATCGAGACGGCCCAAGCGGCCTTGCGCGAAGCCGGCGTAAGCGATGCCCTTCGAGTCCACGCTCATGCCGCGGATGTTGAAGCCTTCGTAGTCGCCGTTCGGAAGCTTGGCGGCTTCATAGACTTCGGCGCGGCAGGTTTCCGGCGGATTGGTGCCGGGGTGGAACTTCGCGATCTGGGACGGCCACGGACCGGTCTTGGCGTACCACATGGAACCATCGCTCGGGTCCACGTCTTGGCCATAGGTGCCGCCGGTCAGACGCGTGTCCTTCGTCGGATCGCCTTCCGTGGTGTTGGCAGCCAAACCACCGCCTTCCGGATCGGCGTTGTTCGCGCCGCGCGCGGGCTTGTTCCAAGCTTCGCGGTCCGGGGTGATGACGACTTCGCTCAAGCCACCGACCTTAGACGGCGTCTTGGAGTTGGTGTCGGCAACCATCGGGCACCAGCCCATGGCTTTGGTCGGATCCTTGGTGGCATCCCACACGTCGACGTCAACCCAGCTCGCGATATCGGTGCCGGAGAAGTACATCTTCTTGTCGGTGGACTGCATCAGATGGTGCAAGTTGTTGCACATCGGCACGCCAGAGATTTGCTTGGTCTTCGGGTCGTACTGGACGGCCGTCGACGTTGCTTTACCGGGCTGCGGCCAATACTTCGCATACTTGCTGATGTTTGCATCGGTGCAGTACGCGGGCTTTGCCACGGATTCAGCGGCCTTCTTACGATCGCGGAAACCACGGTCGGTGATCCACAGCTTGCCCTTGTGATCGAACATCGGGTTGTGCGGAACGCCCTGTTGGTTTTCATCCGGATGCTCGAGCAGCGTCACGCTCTTGGTCTGATCGACCTTGTAAGCGAATTCCGATTGCTCGTTCGTGGCCGGGTTCAAAACTTCGATGTAGCCGTGCATGGCGGTGATGCCATAGATCGGGCCATTCGAATTGACGGTGGGGTTGTTACGGTCCGACGAGGTCAGATCGTGGATGTAGCGGCCGTTGCCCCAATCCCACGAGGTCAGAACGATGTTGCGTTCCATGCCAGCCGGACGCGGCGGGGCTTCCGTCGGGGTGTCGCCGTTTTCAACGCGCTTGGTGAAGTCGGCGAACATCTGCAAGCCACGCGCGCGACCGAACTGGGTCATGCTGTTGACCATGGTGGCGGCGTGCTCGGGACCGGTGTTGCCAACGGCTTGGTCGCCATCGGCGCGGGCTTTGGTGATGCGCTCGGCCCAGCCTTCCGGCGTGTTGTTCAGAAGTGTGCGCGTCGTCTTGTCGCCCTGCTGGTGACACTGGATGCAACCATGCTTCAAGTGATGCAGCCACATCTGCTGGGTCTGCATTGTCATCGCGATGCCGTTGCCCTTCGGACCCGAACCCGGGAACTCGGAGGCATCAGGAATCTTCATCAGAGTCTGCCAATAGTTGGCCGGATAATATTCGGCTGCCGCTTTCGCGTTCGGCGCCACAACGGCCTTCAGTTGAAGGTTCTTGCCGGGCACAGCGTCTTTCACATGTTCCGAGTCGACCAGGCCGTAGCCACGGACCCAAACTTCGTATTTGTGCTTGGGCAGTTCCGGCAGCATGAAGCGGCCTTGATCGTCGGTGACGACAATCTTGATGAACTTGGTCTTGGATTCGTTGGTCTCAGCGATGACCCAGACGCCGGCTTCTGGACCCTTGGGGCCCATCACAACGCCGCCGATGCCATTCGGATTGACGGGAACCGCCGGCGCGGCCGCATTGGCAGCACCGCTGATCGCGATCAAACACGTGGACGCAAACAGCGTCCGGACGAATTGTTTATTCATAGCCTGTCTATCCTCCTCATATGACCGCCCGGCCGGATGGCCGTGCGCGGCGCTCCAAAGTCTCCCGAAGGCGGGCGGCTGATGCTTAGCCTGCCAATGCCATCTAATGCTTTCTTACGCGAAACTTAAGCGAAATGAATATTAAAATGATGTTTAGCGTGGGCGGAGGGGTGTTACACGCGGGCGCTGAAAGCGCGGCGGAAGGCCTTGATCTAGGCCAATAAAAGGTCTGCTAGACCCCAAAAGAAAACCGCGGCGCTGAGGTTTCCCTCGGCACCGCGGTCATCGACTTCTACTCTGGCCTTTCGGCCTATTCTATAGACTTATCAGTAGCTTAGAACGCGAGCGGATCCGGACGAACCTGGAACTTAACCATGGTCGGACCCGACGAACCGTCTTCGCCACCTTCTTCGTGCCACACGGGCTGCATGGCGTAGGTCGCGTAAACGCCGCGGCCTTTCCAACCAGCTTTCGCGTCATCGATACGGCCGTCCATACCGCGGGTATGGAAGTCCATCGGATACGGCACGCGCATCACGGTCCACTTCTCGGCCTTCGTATCGAAAGCGAGCAGCGAGTCGGAGTTGGAGCCGGTCAGGATCGGCACGTCTTTGCCGAGGCCCAAGGTGTCGTGGATATCAACCCACATCAGATAGTGGAAGTCGGTCGAGCCGGTCTTCACGCCCGGGTATTTCGGACCCGGCGAATCCCAGTACGTCCAACCTTCGGGGCACTGTTGACCAGTGGCCTGCGGGCCGCTCAAGATTTTGCACTTGCTGCGGTCGAGGCGACCCAAGCGGCCTTGCGCGAAGCCGGCGTAAGCAACGCCCTTCGAGTCAACGCTCATGCCGCGGATGTTGAAGCCTTCGTAGTTCACGCCGTCAGCCAACTTGGCCGCTTCGTAAACTTCCGCACGGCAGGTTTCCGGCGGATTGGTGCCGGGGTTGAACTTCACGATCTGCGACGGCCACGGACCGGTCTTGGCGTACCACATGCTGTGATCCGTCATGTCGACGTCCATGCCGTAGGTGCCGCCGGTGAGACGCGTGTCCTTCTTCGGATCGCTTTCGCCCATGTTACCCATGGCCAAACCGCCGCCTTCCGGATCAGCATTGTTCGCAGCGCGTGCGGGCTTGTTCCATTTTTCACGATCGGCATCGATCACCACTTCGTTCAAAGCACCCGCTTTGGACGGCGTGGTCGAGTTGGTGTCGGCAACCATCGGGCACCAGCCCATGGCTTGCTTAGCATCGTGAGTCTTGTCCCACACATCAACGTCAGCCCAGCTCGCGATATCGGTGCCGGAAGCGTACATCTTGTGATCGGTCGCCTGCATCAAGTGGTGCAGGTTGTTGCACATCGGAACGCCCGAGATCGCTTTGGTCTTGGGATCGTATTCAACCAAAGTCGCCGTGGCTTTGCCGGGCTGCGGCCAGTACTTGGCATACTTGCTGACGTTGGCGTCCGAGCAATAAGCCGGCTTCGCTTCAGCTTCAGCGGCCTTCTTGCGATCGCGGAAACCACGGTCGGTGATCCACAGCTTGCCGTTGTGATCGAACATCGGGTTATGCGGAACGCCGTTACGGGCGGGATCCGGCTCTTCGAGGAGCGTGACGCCCTTGGTGCCATCGACGCGATAACCGAATTCCGACTGCGCGTTGGTGTTCGGGTTCAGCACTTCGATGAAGCCGTGCATGGCGGTGATGCCGTAGATCGAGCCATTCGCGTTCTTGGTCGGGTCGTTACGATCGGACGAGGTCAGATCGTGGATGTAGCGACCGTTGCCCCAATCCCACGAGGTCAGAACGATGTTGCGTTCCATACCAGCCGGACGCGGCGGAGCTTCGGTCGGTGTGTCACCGTTTTCGACGCGCTTGGTGAAGTCAGCGAACATCTGCAGACCGCGAGCGCGACCGAACTGAGTCATGCCGTTGACCATGGTGGCAGCGTGTTCAGGACCGGTGTTGCCGATCGCCTGGTCGCCTTCAGCGCGCGACTTGGTGATACGTTCGGCCCAACCTTCCGGGGTGTTGTTCAGGAGCGTACGTGTCGTCTTGTCGCCCTGCTGGTGACACTGGATGCAACCGTTCTTCAGGTGCTGCAGCCACATCTGCTGCGTCTGCATCGTCATCGCAATGCCGTTGCCCTTCGGACCCGTGCCCGGGAATTCCGAGGCGTCCGGGAGCTTCATCAGGGTCTGCCAGTAGTTGGCCGGGTAATACTGCGCGGCTTCCTTAGCGTTCGGCGCGACGACCGACTTCAGCTGAAGGTTTTTGCCAGGAGCAGCGCCCGTGACGTGTTCGGAGTCGATGAGGCCGTAACCACGGACCCAGACTTCGTATTTCGCTTTGGGCAGTTCCGGCAGCATGAAGCGGCCTTGATCGTCGGTGACGACGATCTTGATGAACTTGGTCGGGGTGTCGCTGGTTTGAGCGATAACCCAAACGCCGGCTTCCGGACCTTTGGCGCCCATAACAACGCCGCCAATGCCGTTGGCATTGGTCGGAACTGCGGCCGCCGGAGCAGCTGCGTAGGCCGCACCGCTGACAGCGATCAAACAGGTGGACGCGAACAGCGCCCGGACGAATTGTTTATTCATGGCTAGTAAATCCCTCCTCCATGTAAAGGCGTGGCCGACATAGCCACACCTTGCTCGAAATAAAATTGAAGCTCCCGAAACTGAGGCGCGGACAGTAGCACGGCGATACGTAACGGGGAGTAACATTGAGTTTAATTTGAAGGCAAAAACGAAGCTTAAGCCATTATGATGTGAATATTATTTTGGTTTAATAGAAGGTAACAAATGCTGTAACAACAGCCTGTTACAGACAGGTCGCTAGACCTTGCCAGACCATATTTATGGGCCCGCGGAGCGCACCTCGACCCATGACCTCGCTCTAAGCTATTCTCTCGGCGAAAGCCGCGTTCGACCTTGGGCGTAAAGGTGAATGACGGTCTAACCCGGGGAGGATTTACGTAATGAAACGGATAACGCGTCATCTTTTGACGGCAGCGATTGCTGTCATGCTGTTGCCGGCCAGCGCGTCGCTGGCCCAAATGCGCCCAGGCGCTAAGACCGAAAAGCAGTACGGCATCGGCCTGCCGCGCGACATGGACAAGCTGATCTTCGACGACAAGGAATACCCCGAGTTTCCGCTGAAAGCCGACCAACAGGCTTACAAGGACATCGACGGCTACCGCATTAAAGAGACGCTGAAGAAGATCACCGCGATCTCGCTGCAAAGCCTGGATGAAGGCAATCAATACTGGGGCCGCATCGCCGGCACCAAAGCCGACAAGATGGCCACCGAGTTCATGGCTTCGGAATACCAGAAGCTTGGTCTGACGATCCGCCGCGAGCCCTACTCAATTCCTGAGATGTGGTTCCCCACTCACTGGGAAGGTGGCTACAAGAGCGGCGACAAAACTGGCGCCTTTCAAACGCTCTTCCCCATCGACGGCACCGTCGGCACCGGCGGCAAGACCATCACCGCTGAAGCGGTGTGGGTCGGCATCGGCTCCAACGCCGATCTCGTCGGCCGCGATCTCAAAGGCAAAGCCGTCATCATTTACAGCATCTTCGTTCCCGGCGGCCGCAGCCATTCCGCCAGCGACCGCGCGGGTCTGTTCAACTCTGACACGCTGGCAACCAAAGCCGGCGCGGCCATGATCATCAACGTCATGGCGGTTCCCGGAAACGGTCAGTTCAATCCCGAAGGTGCGCCGGAAGGTGCGGGCGCCGTGCCGACCATGACGCTCAGCCAAGACGAAGGCTTCGTGCTGCGCGATCTGATCGGCAGCGGCCAGAAAGTGAACATCAGCCTGAAGCTCGATGTCGAGACGCGCAAAAACGTCGCCAGCCAGAACGTCTATGCCACCTTGCCCGGCAAGACCGACGAGCAGCTGTTTGTCCTCACGCACACCGACGGCTTCTTCCAAGGGGCGATGGATAACGCGAGCGGTATGGCTTCGGGCATCGAGCTAGCCCGTCACTACGCCGCCATGCCGCGCGATCAACGTCCGCGCACCATGGTGTTCGTGGCAACGCCCGACCATCACCACGGCGAAACCGGCCGCGATCTGATGATCAAAAACTACGACTGGAGCAAAGTTGCTTTGCTGCTGAACGCCGAGCATACGTCCCAGACGCTGCTTTATATGGTCAACGCCGACCTCATGACGTCGAACGCCGTCAGCGCACGCCGTTGGTTTGTGAGCGGCAGCCCGGCCCTGCAAGGCCTGGTCAAGAAGACCTTCCAGGACTTCAACATCTCGATCTACAAAATCCCGGAAGCGCGTGCGGGTGGCTCGTTGGGCGCCGTCAGCCCCTATGCGCCGTCGTACCACCTCATCGATCACGTGATCTATCACACCACGCTCGACACACCTGAACTGGTGCCGGCTGTGGGCCTTGGTTATAGCGCGCGCGCTTTCGCCAAGATCTTTGACGAAGCCAACAAGATGACAATGGCCGAAATACGCGGCACCGAGAAACTGCCGAACCCCGCGAAGTAATTCGCCCGGTTTCTAAACAAACGGCGCAGCTCGAAAGAGCTGCGCCGTTTTCTTTTTAGAATTGACCATCTTAAAAATGAACGGTCACCACAAAATTTTCATTGTAGGTGCCCATGGCAGCGCTGCGCTGTCCGGCGGGAATACAGCCGTAAATCGGCACGGAGATCGTGTTGCCGGGTGACGGCGACGGATCGCGGTACACCTGGCTGCCGCCGGTGCCGTCGCCCCAGATCAACGTGCAGGCCGCGTCGAGATACAGATTGTATTCAAGTCCGCCCGCACCTTGGCTCATGCGGCGCGCAAAGGCATCCGCGCCGGTGCTGCGTTCCAGCGCGATCGAGATCGGCGTATTGGAGCTGCAATTATAAGTGATGGTGCCGTTGCCGCGGGCATCGCCCCGCGCAAAGGGGTTGTACTTGCCAAAACTCACCGGCGTCACATTTAAGCGACAGATGTTGGAGTCTGCGCTCTGCGCTTTTTCTAACGTGAGAAAGGGCGCGGCGACGGCGAGAATAAGCAGCGCGATTTTCTTCATGAGGCCTCGCATGTGAGCGTTCCCATCTGCACGAAGCGTTCGGTTGAGCTTAGCACCGCTAGTGAGAATCTACAGGCGTTGCCTTGGTAATCCACCACCGCTGGATAAGTTCCGGCCGGTAGGCTTTCCAGATAAAACTCGCCGCCGCCGCCCAAGGGCGAACGCAAGGTCTCGTTGCCGACGGTCACAGAAAGATCGCCGTAGGCGGGGGTCACAGTTTCACCCTGCACTTTTAGCATCACCGCACCTTGAAAAGCCTGGAGCCGTTTGACGGCGAAGGCCACCACCGCACCACCACGGTAATAGGGCGCGACGGTGCGGTCGGTTTGTTCGACGCTGTAGTCCAACGGAATGTTTTGTGGCTCGATGCCCAGCTGGTTGCCGTAGTAGCTCAGCAAACTCGGCACCAGAAGGTTTCCGTTCTTGTCGGTTTTGCCGACGTCTTGATGCGACAGATAGCCGGTGACGCCGGGAAGCCCCGGCACACGGATCAAGCCATAAGCATCCTGAATGGGCCGCGTGAGATAGAAGTCGCCGCCGATAAACGTAACGGCGCCGGCGGCAGAGAGCGTCGTGGATGTGTGCCCGTCGATGTGCGTGGCATCAAACTCATAGAACCCATAGGGGCCTTGATATTGAACGTCGGCGATACTGACGGCGCGTTGACCCGCGCTGGTTTGGGCGAGATACGACAAGCCTTCGCCGAGTGGCCGCGACTTTTGCATCTGAAGCGTACCGCCGATGCCGTCGCGGTCGTAGGTTCCTGAGACCGTCGCCGTGGTCTCGCGTCCGACCGCCATGGTCAATGCTAGAAAGACCGCATCGTTGGCGCGGAAGTTTTCGGTTTTGCCGTGCGAGAGCGTGAGCGCAAGATTGAAACGGTCAGCAAGGCGCGTGGATGTGGTGAGATTGGCCTGGCGATTCTTTCCGGCGTCCCGGAATTTCTGTTCGTTGACGTTAAACATGAAGTCGATGCCACCGACCCGCGTGCCGGCAAAGGCGCTGTATTGGCGCAAGGCCCGGTCGTCATTGCGATCCAAGCCCACCGTGGCGTAGCGGCGGCTGGTGTAGGTATATGCGCCGCCGAAGCTGAAGCGCGTCGACTGAAACACGTATTGCGCCGAAGCCGCAGCGCCGGCTGTTCCCTGTTGATTGCTGCCCGCGCCTGACATCGCGAGTGCGCCAATGGGCAAGGTGATCGTCAACTCAGGACCGCCGGCGACTTTGCGTTTATCGGCCGCGATAAATCCACCGACGGTCAGATCGTCGGTGAGACCATAGCGATGGCGCGCAACACCGGCAGGACCGCCGTAAGACCCGAGCGAGGTCGCGAAGGACCTGCGCTCAAAGCCCGCCGTATAACTGAAATCGCTCAAACCTTTGCGCAGGACATGTGTGTCCAGATAGTAGGGCGCACCCAGTTCCTGTGTCAGGCCAAAAGCATTACGCAACACCACACGCGTTGCACCGGCACCGGACACCGCCAGCAGATTTTGCAGATTGAACGGTCCCGGCGGCAGGTCGACAGTGCGCACCAACAGTCCGTTGATGTAGACGTCGGCAGTAGAGGGCGTGCTCACGACACCCGCAAAGCGCTGACCTGGGAACGCCGTGAAATAAGGATTGATCGAAAAGTTCTTGGCGTAACTCACACCTGCGATCTGGCTGGCGCCGCCCAAAATGCCCGCGTCGGCGACCGTATCGCCGACGACCACACGCGTCAGGTTGGCGCGATTGTCGAACGTCGCGTTGGTGTTGATGCGCCGGAAATCGCCGCGCGTATTCACCGAAAAGGTATTGTCGAGAAACACACCGCCGACGCTCAAACCCTGTTCGCTCAGAAAACTGGGACGGTGCAGGCTTTCACTCGTGACGGCATAATTGATAAAGCCAGTGGTGTTGTGGATGTATTCGATTTTCTCAGGTGCATTGGCCAAGTCGACGTTTGTCGCAGCCAGCAGCGAGGGGTCGGCCGTAAAATCCAGAATCAGATTGTCCTCGTCGTAGCGCAGACGTACACGCGGCCCCATGGCGTCGGCTCGCACATACAGTTCGCCGGCAATGTCTTCCGTCGTGCCTGGAACTTCTACGAAACCTGCGTCTTTTAACGCCGAGACCAGAATAAACACGGCGCCATCACGCAGCAGAACGCGCGCAGCACCCTTATCGACGCCGTTGACGGAGAGCTGCAGCAAAGCCGGGATAGGAGCTTCTGCTCCCCAAGCGGGCAATCCGCATAAAGCGGCAACGCTCAAGATCGCGGCAGCCAAGACAACAGTCCGGGCTGTGCGCTTCTTGGGCACTCTCCCTAACAATGCGGGCGATGTCATGTATGTATGCCGGAGTAGGCCCAGGGCCGTCAGGGCGTAGGCGTGGCAGTTTTCTGCGGCTCGACGAACTTAGGAGTTCCGTCACCGCAGGTGCCGGCAGGAATGGAGAGGCGTGTTTCGGTGCCTGAGGCGGCGCTGTCGGTGATCGCTTTAATGGCAATACCGCTCGCACGACGACAGGCGTCGCCGCCAAGCGCCACATGGAACGTGCGCCGTCCGCCGGCCAACACGTACCAGCCCTTTTGATTAACGTTGAAAGCCTCGCCGGCGCTGCCGGTGCCGACGACGTTGACGTTCTGCAGCATGAAATGCGCCGAGCCCGGATTAGCGACGGTGAACCGGAGCGTACCGTTGTCGATGACCGGCGGTTCGGTTTTGACTTTGGACTGGGCATCAGACGGCGCGACAAAGACCGGCAAGGTCATATTTGTCAGCACCTGAATTTGCAGCGTCGCCTGTCCGGTCGCGGCTTGCGGCAATTCGTGAATCACAAGCCGGTAGGTTTTCTCGACGCCGCCGGCGAGGCGTTCTGCGCCCAGGCGGATTTTCTTTTCACCGCGCGCAGGCAGTTCAAGGAGTGCCGGAAATACGATCAGCTCATTCGTAGGTACAAGGTTGGTTTTGCCGTCTTCGGTTTCCGACCACGCCTGAATGTTGACTTCGAAACGCGCGGCGTTATCGCTCTCGTTGGTCAGCGTCACCAGTTCAGATGCATTGCCGGGCTTGAGGACCACCGTCGTCGGTGTAACCGACACAGGCGTCGCCAGCGCAGGCGCCGCGCACATCACGGCGGCGAAGGCTGCAGCTTGAATATATTTCCCGACGTGTAGACGTGACATGGCCTGCCTTTGAGGACTGAGCAGAACTCTTGACGGATTCAACGGGGAAATTGCGCCAATGTTCCCAAACAGCTGGTAATCCCCGGCTTAAACCGCAGGTAGAAATGGCATGAGCGGGAAATGGTTTTCCCGCTCATGCTTCTCAAAGTTATGTCGTACAGCGACTCAGGGTTAGAAGTTCACCGTAATGGTGACCGTGTCGTTGTAGCTACCCGTGGCCGGGTTCTGGCCGGAAGGAATGCGGCCGTAAGCGGTCAGCGTGATCGGCGCACCGGTCGACGTGATGGGCTGCGGCGCAGCCGTGTTCCAGATCGTGCCGAAGGCGTTGTCGGTATAGATGTCGTAACCGAGGTAGTTGGTGCCGTTATTCAACGCACGCGTCGCGTAAGACGGAGCGCGGTTGTTGTTGGCGCCTTGGTTCAGCACCACGGTCGCGTTCGTACCATTCGAGCAGGTGACCTGAATCGAACCGTTAGCCGTGCTGGCTGTGGTCGAAGCATAGCTACCGAAGCTCATGGTCGCGCCGCCGACAGTGCACGTTCCGCCGATGCTGGCAGATACCGACATGGTGGCCGTAGCCGTCGCCGCTTGCGCGGCACCCGCGCCAGCAATCATCGCCATCGCGAGGGAAGCTGCGCCGACGCGCAAGGCCTGCGCACGAAGAGCGTGATGTTTCATATTAGCGTTTTGTTAAGCATGGCAACGCGCGCGATTCACGCGACGTGCAATTGCAGATTCGAATTGTTAGTAGTCGACAGTAATGCCGAGCAGCGAGAGGTCGCTGCTTGCGCTGCTGCACATCGCAATACCGCGGCTGGCCGAGACGGGCGATGCGCATAAATCTGTACCGTCGATGTCATTGCTTGCGTCGTCGTCAGCAGCGATGAGCGTTTCACCTTCGGTGTGCAGCGTGACACGCGTGGATTTTGGCCCCGCGCAAAGCAGAGCAACGGACGCGCACGCGCCGAACTGCGCATCCGCCGTACTGGAGGATTTGGATGATTTGCGCGGCGTTTCGGCCACGCTCGCTTTGGCATTGATGCTACCGGTGACGGCCACGTAAGCCGTCACCGTCAGCGCAGAACGCGATTCCCCCGCGTACGCCATGCTTACAGGCGCACATAGAATCGCTGCTGCGATAAAAACCCCTAGTGCCGCTTCTGCGGCTGCCCCATTCATCCCCATTACCCCATTCGAGGGTAAAACTCTTCCGCGAGTATGGGTAATTTACGGGAAGCGTAATAGTTGATTTTTTATTAAGACGACGGCTCCACTGTGGATAAGTCGAAAAAATAATTGAACCGCGCAGCCTCTGATAGAATCGGTGGCGAACAATACCAGCGGAGTTGCCAGAATGAGCTTACCGCCAGCAGAGAAACGCGCACGGTTTCGCGCTTTACATAGCAGCGGTTGTTTTGTGATCCCGAATCCCTGGGACATCGGCAGCGCGCGGTTTTTAGAGCAAGCCGGGTTTCAAGCTTTGGCCAGCACCAGTTCCGGCTTTGCCTGGTCGACGGGCCGGGCCGACGGCAACGTTCCAGTGAACGATGTGCTGATCCATTTAGCGGCTTTGAGCGCGGCAACAGATTTGCCGGTGAACGCAGACTTTGAAGACGGTCACGGCGTGAGCCTTGAGGACGTAGCTATGAATGTGGCGCGCGCCTGCGCAGCCGGGGTTTCAGGTCTTTCGATTGAGGATGCGCCCCAAGACGGCAGTCAACCGCTGTATGAGCTCGCCGATGCTGTCGCACGTTTGAAAGCCGCGCGCGCCGCCATCGATAAAGCCGGGGGTGATGTCGTTCTCACGGGCCGCGCCGAGAATTTCATTGTCGGCAGGCCCGATCTCGACGACGTGCTGCGGCGGCTGACGGCTTACGCGGAAGCCGGCGCTGACTGCTTGTATGCGCCGGGCCTCAAGACACCGGAGGAAATTACCGCGGTCGTGCGGGCCGTCGCGCCAAAGCCGGTCAATGTCTTGGTCACCGGGCCAGGGCCGACCGTGGCGGGCCTCGCAGCCCTTGGCGTGCGCCGCATCAGCACAGGCGGCGCTTTGGCGCGCAGTGCCTGGGGAGAATTTATGAGAACGGCCCGAGAAATCGCCGGCGCGGGGACTTTTGAGTCCTTGAGCCGTGCGGCCTCGGGCCGTGATCTCAACGCCGCGATGGAACGCTAGCGCTATCGTTTAGAACTCTATGGGTCAGAGGGCTTGAACTGCAGCTCTTTACCCGCCGGCGGCATTTCTTCGGACACCGCAAGCAACGCCGCCACGGCAACGTAGGTGCCGGCGACGGCCGTCAGATCAACCACGCCTTGTTCACCCAGAAGCTTCTTGGTGGCAGCGAAGGTCGCATCGGACACTTCATGCTTTTCCATGAGTTCGGTGACGAAGTCGTAAACCACGGTTTCATCAGGCGCCATTTTGGACGGACGCTTTTTCTGGCGTAGATCGTCGATAATCTCTTTCGACAAGCCGTTCTTCATGGCGATGGGAACGTGCGCGTACCATTCAACCTGCGAACGCCACTGGCGGCCGATGATAAGAATGGCGAATTCATTCAACTTCAGCGGCACCGAAGTCTTGAGGCGCAGATAGCCCATAAGATCGAACATGTGACGGCCCATTTCCGGGCTGCGCATCATGGGATTGTAGGGACCGCCCAGACCGACGCTGGAGATTTTCATCACATCTTCGCCCAGCGACTTTTGCGCGGGGTTCAGTTGTTCCATGGTCATTTGCACAAAGCGCGGCTCTTTGCCGATGACGTTCGAGGCTGAAAACCCCATCATCGCTACTGCCGCGACTGCTGTTGCGGACAAGGCCGCAACGTGACTTTTTTTCATCCTCAATCCTCCCTTCCTCACTGCGCTTTCGCGCTCCACTTCAACGCGGGCGAAAACGAGAAAACGTCCGCCGCGCGCTTGGGCCGAAGACTAGCCCAGAACGACGGGTTAGGGAAAGCCTACCGGTGTAACGCGGGGCTATGGCTTCGGATTAAGACGGCTGTGGTCGAGCTTCTTTTCGCCGCGCTGTTTTTCTGCGGTTTGCGCAGTCTTCAGCCTTGGTGCGGCCATACTTAACGCGATTGCCGTCCGCTTTTGCGGCCGCGTCCTCACGGACTTTTGCTTTGCGTGCACGCCTGAGATTGACGATTTCGGCCATGAAAATGTCCCAGCCGGGAGTTGCGGAAGTCACGTTTGTACCACATCTTGATGCTTCCCTTAGATGAAGGATGTCGTCATGAGCACCAATGCCGTTTCCGATAATGTCGCCCAACAGCGCTTCGAACTGGCGGAGGGCAGCGACGTGGCCTTCGCCAACTATCGTTTAAGCGGCGATGTGCTGACGATCCCTTATGTGGAATCGCCGCCGGCTTTACGCGGCAGAGGAACGGCTGGGCGTTTAATGCAAGGTCTGGTCGACCACGCGCGCGAACGTAAACTGAAGATCGTTCCGATCTGCGGTTATGCCGTGTCGTGGTTCACCCGCCACCCCGAGCACGAAGACGTGCTGCGTTAGAACGCCCTTCTAGTTTTATCCCTCCCCTGCAAGGGGAGGGTAAGGGAGGGGTCGTTTCTATCATCGGTGTTGGCGTTCTTTTGCGCGTACAACGACCCCCACCTAACCTCCCCCTTCCAGGGGGAGGAAAATTTACGACGACAGCTTCGCCTTGTTGATCGGCAACACCGTCACCGGCTTGCCCGTGAGCGCGAAGATGGCGTTGGCGACGGCCGGTCCCGCCGGCGGCACACCCGGCTCGCCCACACCCGTGGGATTGGCCGTGGACGGAACGATGTGCACTTCGATCTTCGGCATCTCATCCATACGCAGCACATCGTAGCCATCGAAGTTGCTCTGCTCGACCAAGCCGTCTTTCAGCGTGATCGCACCCTTCATGACGGCGCCAAGACCATAACCAATGCCGCCTTCCATCTGCGCCCGGATCACATCGGGATTGATGGCGATGCCGCAATCGACGGCGCAAACGATGCGCTCGACTTTGATATCGCCCTTGGCATCACGGCTGACTTCAGCCACCTGCGCAACATAGCTACCAAAAGATTCGGCGACAGCAATGCCGCGCGCTTTGTTCGCGCCAAGGGCTGTACCCCAGCCTGACTTCTGCGCGACAAGATCGAGCACCGCTTTGTGGCGGGCGTGTTCGGCCGGAAGCATCGCCTGGCGGAACGCCAGCGGATCTTTGCCGGCGGCGCGCGCCATGATGTCGATGAAAACTTCGGTCGCGTAGGCATTGTGCGTGCTGCCGACAGAGCGCCACCACAACACCGGCACGCCCACGTCGGTGGTGTGCAGTTCAACATCGATGTTGGGGATGTTGTAAGGCAGGTTCGAAGCGCCTTCGACCGAAGTCGCATCGATGCTGCCGGGCTGACCGGCGAAGGCCGTGCCCTTCATGATCGATTGACCGACAATGCGATGGCTCCAAGCCGTCAGCGCGCCGTTCGCATCAAGACCCGCCGTCATGCTGTGCACGTACATGGGGCGATAGCGGCCGCCCTTGATGTCGTCTTCGCGCGTCCAGATCAGTTTTACCGGCGTACCCGCCGGCAGTGTTTTCGCGACTTCTGCCGTCTCAACAATAAAGTCCGAAGCGAAGTTCGCGCGGCGGCCAAAGCTGCCGCCGGCAAGCAGCGTATGGATGGTTACTTGTTCCGGCTTCAAACCCAGCACACGCGCGACATTGCCTTGATCAACGGTTTGGAATTGGCACCCGGCCCAGACTTCGCAAGCACCGTCTTTAATCTCGACCACTGCATCCATGGGCTCCATCGGTGCGTGCGCGAGATAGGGAAATTCGAAGTCGGCGGTGACGGTTTTTGCCGCCTTCGCGAGAACGCCTGCAGCATCACCGGCTTTCTTCGCCGATTGCCCCTGCGTTTTGGCGAGCTTTTTATATTCTGCCAGCAATTCCGGCGTGCCGCGCTTTTCCGCTTTGCTCTCATCCCAGGTGATTTGCAGCGCGTCGCGCGCTTGCTTGGCAGTCCAGAATGAATCGGCCACCACGGCAACGCCCGACGAAATTGGCGTCACCGAAATCACGCCCTTGAGGCGCATGGACGCCGTGGGATCGAAGGTCTTCATCGTCGCACCGAAGCGGGGCGCGCGCGCCACCGCCGCATAGACCATGCCCGGACGTACGATATCGAGCGCGAATATCGCCTTGCCGGTGGTCTTCTCGACGTTGTCCATGCGCGGCACGTTCGTGCCGATGAGGGTGAAGTCCTTTGGGTCTTTGAGTTTGACGTCCGCGGGCGGCGTCAAACGCGCGGCTTTGTCCGCCAGCGCGCCGAAGGTTGCCGAACGCTGAGACGCCGCGTGACTCACAACACCTTTGCTGACGGTGATGTCCACCGCCGGAACTTTCCAATCCTTTGCGGCCGCTTCAACAAGCATCGCGCGCGCGGTCGCGCCCGCTTTGCGCAGCTGCTCAAAAGAATTGGCAACCGCCGTACTCCCGCCGGTGCCCTGCATGCCGAAGGCAAGGTTCTTATAAAGCGCGGCATTGGCGGGCGCGCTTTCAGCGCGCATTTGGCTCCAATCCGCATCAAGCTCTTCCGCAACGATGGTGGGCAAGCCGGTGTAAACACCCTGTCCCATTTCCAAATGCTTGATCATGACGGTGACGGTGTTGTCAGGCGCTACGCGCACAAAGGCGTTTACCAGCTCGGCGTTCGTCAACGGCGGCGGCGCTTCAGCCGCCAGAACGCGCGATCCGCGGGGCGTAAACACAAAGCCGATGATTAAGCCCGCAGCTGTGCCCTTCAGCACATCGCGGCGGCTAGGCTTTGACATCGATGTTTTAGCGGCGGCGAAGGGGAATGCTTTTTTATTCATGATGCGCACCCCTTACAACGCTGTCGCCGCATCGTGAATCGCTTCACGGATGCGGTGATAGGTGGCGCAGCGGCAGATGTTGCCGCTCATGGCGGCGTCGATATCGTCATTATTGGGTTTAGGCTTGTCGGTGAGCAACGCCACCGCCGACATGATCTGGCCCGACTGGCAGTAGCCGCATTGCACGACATTGAGTTTTTGCCACGAAGCCTGCACGGCCTCCGCGGTCTTTCCTGAAATACCTTCGATGGTAGTGATCTTCGCACCCGCCACCGCCGACACGGGCGTGACACAGGCGCGGGCTGCTTCACCGTCGATGTGCACCGTACAGGCGCCGCATTGGGCGATACCGCAACCGTATTTCGTGCCGGTGAGTTCTGCCTTCTCACGGATGGCCCACAGCAGCGGCATTTCGGGGTCCACGTCCAAAGTCACGGGTTGGCCATTGAGGGTGAATGATGTGGGCATGATTGGACCTCCTGAGACGCGCGCGGGGTTTAGAGATGGTGGGGTCAAATGGCGCGTTCGTCCATAGCCCCGCGTAAGTTTATTATACCGGTGGTGCCGCCGCCGTGAGATCGACAAACCGCGGTGGATGGCCACAAGCTTCCATAAACCGCTGCAGATCGGCGGATTGTATGGATGTTGTCATCGTGTTGAGGAGCGGGTGCGCGTTAATAACCTCAGCACCCATCATGGCTTTATCGAAAATCACCTGCACCTGAATAGTCGGATCGTTAATAACGGCAAAGGGTGTGACCGAGCCCGGTGTTACACCCAGCACGCGCAACAACCGTTCCGCAGACCCAAACGACAGACGCCCCGCGCCAATCAGCGGCGCCAGTTTCTTCAAGTCGATGCGCCGGTCGCCTGGCGCTACCACCAGCCACATCTTTTCCTTCGGATCACGCAGAAAAAGATTTTTGACATGAATGCCGGGCAGATGCCCCACAGCGGCGGAAAGCTCTTCGACGGTGAACGCCGCGGCATGTTCGGTGGTGGTGGTCGCGATGCCGAGCTCAGTAAGGCGCGCGAATAGATCAGCCGGCGTCATTCAGAGCGTCATCCGCATATCGTCGATGATCGCGCCCGGCAACCGCATGGATCGGGTGGACCGCGCTTCATAGGTGTCCGTGGACAACAGAAGATCACGCTCAGCCGTCAGGGCCACAAGGTTGTCGCCCAACATGCGATAGATGGAGTCATCAAAGCGCATGACGTTGACCGGTGCGACGATCTCGCCGTTCTCGACCCAGAAGGTTGCAAAGCGCGTCATACCTGTGAGGCGCGCAGCGTTGCGGTCGGAATAATTGAGATACCAAAGATTGCCGACATAGATGCCGGTGCCTAAGGTTTTGAGAATATCCTCGTGCGCCAGCGTGCCCGCGGCCATGTCCAAAGCCACCGGTGATTCGGAATCGTCAGCACCGTTAGGCGCTTCATCAAACTCTGCTGCCGAACGCGGACTGACGAGGCAATCTTTATACGCGCCGTTTTCGATTAGCGTCACGTTGTCGGGCTTCACGAAGCCCTGGTTTTGAAAACCGGGGCTGAGACCATCGCGCATGTTTTCCGAGATGGTCACGGCAGAATTTAGTTTCACACCTTGCTCAACCATTTTGATCAGCGGCGTCGTCGCGGTGCGATGATCGGCGAGACCGAAGCCGCCCCAGCTCATCATACTGAGAATGTCTTCCATGGCGGCTGGCGCCAGATAAACGCGGTATCCGTCGGGCTGAATGGTTTTCGCGGGACGCGCCAGCGCCGCCAAACGTTCTTTGGCCAAGCCAGCTTTGTGCGCGAAGGCCGCCGCATTCCACGTCGTGCCGGCGTGACCCATCTTCACGGCCTTGTCGGCGCGCAGATAAAAGCTGAGATCGATGTTGAAAGCCTTCACCGTATCCCAATTGCGCTGACCGAGGCTGTTAGCGAAACCGCTGTGAATGGGACCTGCGGCGTAAAAGCCCACCATGTCGTGGCCGGCGCCCGCTTTCAAAACCGCATCGACGCTTTCTTCGGGCGTGCCGAGCGCACTGGGCATCACGCGCGTTGTTGACTGCGGCGTGGTGTTGATGAGGAAATGCGGATCTTCGGCCGTGTCATTCAGAATGTCGCGCAGCGTTGCGACGGCAGCTTTGACAACATCCGCATCTAAATCCTGTTCACCCGTGAGACTTAACGTCTGCGCGGCGTGACACTTCCCCCGAAACAATTCCAAGGTCAGATAGCGCTGCTCAACCATGCCGGCTTGGCGCACGGCCGAGCGATTAAAGCGCACAAAGTCTGAAGATTCACCGGAAAAGCGCGCCAGAAACCCCTCGTCGCCCTTTATCTGCGCGGCGATGACATCTGCGGTCGTATAAAACTGATCTTGCATATGACTCAACCGCCGCCGAATACGTGCACATCGGCGAACACCGCCGGCGGCGCGCTGTGACCGACGCGGATGGCCTGGTTGGGTTCACCCTTGCCGCAAGTAGGTGTGCCTAACACTTGCACGCTGGCCGCATTGCCGAGGCCTTTAAGGTTGCGCCAAAAGGTCGCAGAAATACCGCGGTAGTTCGGATTTTTTACCACAGGACCCAACTTGCCGTTTTTGATGAGGCGCGCACGCTCGCAACCGAACTGGAATTTGTTGCGGCTGTCATCGATGGACCACGACACATTGGTTTCCATGGTGATGCCGTTTTCAACACCACTCACCAAATCTTCAAAAGAGGCGCTTCCCGGTTCGAGATTCAAATTGGCCATGCGATCGATGGCCGGACGGTTCCAATTGCAGGCGCGGGCGTTGGCAACACCTGACGTATTTGCGCGCGCTTGGCTAAACGCGCCACCGAGCGGCTTCTGCAAAATTCCATCACGGATCAAGAACTGGCGCTCGGCGCGTGTGCCGTCGTCGTCAAAAGCGTAGGACGCAGCCTCGCCTACAACACCCGGATCGAAGGTGATGTTGAGCAACGGGGAGCCGTACTGATAACTGCCGAACATATCGAGGGTGACAAAACTAGTGCCGGCGTAATTGCGCTCATCACCCAAGATGCGATCCAGCTCCAACGGATGACCGATGGATTCGTGAATCTGGATGTACATCTGATCTGGTGCGAGCAGGAGATCCATCTCGCCCGTGGGACAGTTGGGTGCGGCCAACAGCTCAAGCGCTTCGTCGGCGACGCGGGGCGCTGCGGTCCAGAAACCCACATCATCCAGCACATCAAGGCCGCCCTGACGGATCACGCCGCCCCGGCCAAAGGTTCGGGTTTGTGTTTCGCCGTCAACCGAAGCGCTGGCGCTTAAACCCGGCACGACAATGCCGCGCCGCTGGCGAATAAAATCGCCGGACGACGTGACGAGCACAGAGTCTTCGTCGGTGAAAGACAGATCCGTCGACCAATCGGCGATACGGTCATCGCGCTTCAGTTCTTCGGATTGCGCTTTAAGGCGCACAAACTTCTCGGCGCGGCTGACGGCATCCCAAGCGATGCGGGGCCGGTCTTCGTGATCATGATGGATGGTATTCGTGCTGCGCGGCGGCAATGGAGCCACCATGCGCCCCGCCGATCTTTGCGCCCACTCGAGCGCTGCACGGCCCGCACGCGTGAGGCCCGCCGCGCTGATATCCGATGTCGCCGCATAGCCTAAACCGCCGCCGGCATGAACCGTAACCATGACGCCAAAGTCATCTGAAAGCGCCACCGGTTCGGCCACGCCGCGGGTGACGGCCAGGTATTCCGCGCGGCTGCGCATAACGCGCACCGACCAAAAGTCACAAGCCGGGGCAACGGCGGCAAAACGTGCGGCAATATCGGCGGGCAATGTCATAAGATGATATGTCGCGCGGTGGCGGCGACTTTGCAAGCCACGTAAGGGAAATGATGGGACGATCTCGGGCCTTACCGAGTCCTGGACTACAATGGCAACCGGGGCGCTCGCCGAGCTCGGCGCTGTTCGATGATGTCTACTTCAACCGCCACGACGGACTTGCCGAGAGCCGCTATGTGTTCCTGGACGGCTGCGGCTTACCCGCGGCTTGGCAGAATGGCGATACCTTCACCGTCGCCGAACTGGGTTTCGGCACCGGCCTAAATTTTCTCAGCACCTGGGATTTGTGGCGCAAGACCTGCCGACCAAATGCGCGCCTGCACTATATAAGTGTCGAGGGTTATCCGCTAACGCGGAGCGAGATTACCGAGTGCCTCGATCAATGGCCCCAGCTGCGCGCGCTGACGCGGGGATTGCTCAAGGTCTATCCCCATCCCCAGCCGGGCTTTCACCGCCTCTTTCCAGAAGCCAGCGACGGCGGCGACAGCAATCTCACGCTGACCTTGTTGTACGGCGAGGTAGCCGAGGTGCTGTCGCAGTTGGAAGCCAACGTGGATGCATGGTTCCTGGATGGGTTTACGCCTGAGAAAAATCCCGCCATGTGGCGCACGGAGGTGATGACTGAGATCGCGCGCATGTCACACGCCGGCACGCGTCTCGCGAGTTTTAGTGTCGCCGGAGATGTTCGTCGTGGTCTTGATGCTGCTGGGTTTGAGGTGAGCAAAGCGCCGGGCTTCCGCCACAAACGCGAAACGCTGACGGCTAGGTTTCGCGGCGATAAGTCGCAAGTTCAACCCACGTTGCAGCCCTGGTTCACGCGCCCGCCCGCCGCACCCGTTCAGCGCGGGCATGCGGCGATCATTGGCGGCGGAATCGCCGGTACGAGTACCGCGCGCGCTTTGCAGCGGCGCGGCTGGCGCACGACCATCATCGACAAACGCAGCACCCTCGCCGACGAAGCTTCGGGGAACCCTGCGGGCGTCATGATGCCGCGGCTGACGGCGGCTGCAAATCTGGACGGACGCTTTTACGCTGCTGCGTGGCGTTTTGCTTTGGATACATTGGAAGAGATCAGCGATGCCGGTTTACCGCTGTACCGCGACCGCTGCGGCTTGTTGCAACTCGCCACCGACGATGCTGAAGCCGCGCGTCAAAGCGCTATCGCTGCCGAGGGCCCCTTGCCCGAGCCCCTGCTCTTCCAAGTCGATGCCAATGAGGCTTCCGATATCGCGGGCTGCAAACTTGCCTATGGCGCATTGTATTTTCCGCAAGGCGGATGGCTGAGGCCCCGTGAGTTGTGCGCGGCCCTTGCTGCGAATGCCGGGCTTATCCTCGACGTCGACGTCGGCGACCTTCGTCATGACAACGGCATGTGGCAGGTGATCGACACGCAGGGACGTATCTGCACGCAGGCCGATGTTGTCGTGCTCGCCAACGCATTAGGTGCTGCGGCTTTGCCCGCGACCCATTGGCTGCCCTTAAAAGCACGGCGCGGGCAGATCACGCTGGCGCCGCCGACGCCTGAGAGTGCGAAGTTACGCACGGTCCTCACCTACGGCGGCTACATGACGCCGGCGCATCACGGACAGCACTGCATCGGTGCGACCTTCGATTGGGTGGACTCCGACGACTTGAATATCGCGCCCGCCGTTGTCGATGAAGATCACGCGCGTAACTTGGCTGAATTGGCGCGCGTGTTGCCAAGCCTCACGCCGCAAAGCGATGCAACGCTGTTGGGCGGACGCGCAGGCTTACGCTGCACGACGCTCGATCATTTACCGATTGTCGGACCCGTACCGCACCACAGCGCTTACTTGCGCGACTTTGCCGAGCTGCGTCACGGCCACCCGTGGGCGCGCTATCCCACGGCGGTGTATCAACCGGGGCTGTATGCGTTGACGGGATTAGGTGCACGAGGACTGGTGAGCGCACCGCTCGCGGGAGAAATTGTCGCTGCACATATTACGGGAGAGCCGTGGCCCGTTGAGCGCGACTTAGTCACTGCTCTACACCCGGGGCGGTTCTTGGTGCGGGATTTGAAACGGCGCGAAGCCTAAAAGGCTATGGGTATCAGAGGCGCGTTTGGGAAATTGAGGTCAGGACCGAAGTTTCGGGGTCCATCTGCGCGGACGGGCGGGGTCGATGGTTCGGAAAATCGACCCTGACCTCAATTTCTTTGCCGCAAATTTCGAATTCGTTTTCAGAAAAAAATCTTCTCCCGCTCTACCAGCAAGCCCCGCCGTCAGCGGGTGCTGGGGCCGAGCGGGAGAAGACGAAACCCTGACGTCACCGGGGTAGGATTTGACTCGTGGGCAGTGACGATCAAGGCCGGAACAAGGTAAATTCTGAACACGGTCTCGAGGTGAGGCATGTGCCTATGAGGTTGCTACGCTCCTGTGTTGTGTGGGAATAATTCCCACGGACAACCGTAACGTAAGACGTGCATCGGGTCCTGTCAACAAAAAAGTGGGAATATTTCCCACGACGTGTCATACATACATATAGAAATGGCAGACCAAACCCCCATTGCGACTACGCCTAAGCCGCTGATCGGCGCCGTGAAGCGGCTGCTGCGGCCGTTGGTGCGTTTGCTGATCTCAAAGGGTATGGGTTTGCCGGCGCTGACCGAGCTTTTGAAGCAGGTGTATGTAGATGTGGCGCTGACGGAATTTCCGAACGACGGAAAAAAACAAACCGACAGCGGCATCAGCATTCTCACAGGCGTTCACCGCAAAGACGTGAAGCGCTTGCGCGCACAGAAAGACAAAGGCCCCACGACACCGCGCAGCGTTAGCATCGGCGGACAACTGGTTTCGCGTTGGGTGGGCTCACCTGAGACGACCGATAAAAAAGGCCGCCCCTTGCCGCTACCACGTCAAGCCGAGTCGCCGGGTGCGCCGTCCTTCGATGCCTTGGTCGCGGGTATTTCCACGGATGTGCGACCTCGCGCTGTGCTGGAAGAGTGGGTGCGGCTCGGAATGGCGCATATCGACAAGGAAGACCGTGTGGTTTTGAACCATCTCGCCTTCGTGCCCCAAAAAGGTCTTGAAGAGAAAGCATTCTACTTGGGCCGCAACATTCACGATCATATTGCGGCGGCGACCCACAACTTGCTGGGTGAAGGTAATCCACAGCTGGAGCGGAGCGTACATTACAGTGCACTGACGCCCGAATCGGCGGCGGAATTGGCCGAAGCGGCGCATAAATCGGGCATGGAGGCTTTGCTCGATATCAACCGCCTGGCCTTGGAGCTCGCCGCTAAAGATAAAGGCAAGGAAAACGCCACCCGACGCGTCAATTTCGGCTTATATTTCTACAAGGGTTCGTCGGATTTTAAAAAGTTACGGTTAGAGACTGAATCAGAAGATTCGGACGCTTAGAGGCTGTCAAACGGCAACCGGTTAACAGGGACGATGAGCAGGGGTTTGCGAAACTGGCTAGACGTCACAACGCTGCGCGCATGCGCGGCGGCTGTAGCGCTGTCTTTGCTTGCAGCCTGCGCGACTGGACCGGCGCCCACCACTCTCGCAAAGGCCGATCCGAAAAACGGCGACGGTCTTGGCGGCACCGGGATCTTGGCATCCAACACGCGCGGTGACGGCATTGGCGGCACCGGTATTCGCGGCACCATCACCGGCTTCGGTTCGATCCTGGTCAACGGCTTGAAGCTGGACTTCGATCATAAGACGACGGTTGTCAGCGACGGCAAGCCCGTGACGCTGGAAGCTTTGCGTGTCGGTCAGGTCGTGCAGGGCGTTGCCCGCACCGACGGCGGCAAGCTCAGTCTCGCCAGCCTTGAAATTCAACATGCGGTCTCAGGCCCTGTAAGCGCCATCGACCACACCACAGAAACGCTGACGGTGCTGGGCCAGAAAGTGCGTTTGAACCTGGCCGGCGACAGCGCTGCCATTGCCGCATTCAAAACGCTGCAGGCCGGCGACATCGTCAACGTCTCGGGTCTGCGTCAGGCTGACGGCACCATCGTCGCCACGCGCGTCGATCAAACCGATCACGACGACCGCGTCATCGTGCGCGGCACCGCAACGTCTGCTAACGCCACCACGGTGCGTGTCGGCGATATTGAAATCCAAATGCCGGCCGGCACTGCGCCGCTTCAGGCGGGTGCGCGTGTGTTCGCACAAGGCCGCATGATCAACGGAAAGTTCGTGCCCGATGTCGTGAGCTATGGCGCGCCGCTCGCCTTTGGCGATGACGTGAAGGATGTCTCGATTGAGGCTTATGCGCCCGGCGCTGCCGGCGCGGGCCCGCTTGTGATCGACGGCGTCAGCGTTGGCGGTGCGGCCCTGCCCGCCGGAACGGTCGTCAATGATCGCGTGATCGTCACCGGCCAGATCGCAGGGCCCACGTCGATCACCGCCACGAACATCGCCACAGCGCGCACGGTCGTGACGATCAACGCCGCGCGCGGCTCAGTCCGCCCTGCCGCCATCCGCCCTGAAGGCGGACGCCCCGAGCGCGTTGCGCCGCGCCCGAAAATTGAACGTCCGCAAGCTGTGAAGCCCGAAGTCCCGACGTCGCGCCCCGGCGTTGAGCGCCCGCAGGGCGTCCCAATGGTCTAAGCGGGCCGATGGTCTAAGCGACTCTCTTCGAAATTTCTGAAGTGCAAAAAGATTTGGGGCGGCCGAATAAACGGCCGCCCCAAAGTTTTTAGCTCTTAGTTTTTTAGCTTGGTTTTTTTAGTCTTAGAACGCGCGGCTGAACTTCACGACGAACTTGTCGTCGGCGAGGTTGCCGAGGAAGCTGACGTCCGAGTCATAGTAGCGAGCATCGACATCGAACCAGTCGTAGACCTTCAAGGTCGCGCCGACGTTCCAGTCGGTTTGATCTTTGAAGCCGTTCGTGAGCATCCAGTAGCCGACGCCGCCGCTGACGCTGAACATGTCCGCAACCGGGATACCGAACGACAGGTTGGTGTAGGTCGCATCGCCGGTGTTGCCGAAATTCTCAGGCGTGTAGGCGACATAAGCGGTCAGCGAGGCCATGCCGAAGTCGTAACCGGCTTTGCCGTAAACTTCCCACAGATTGTAGTTCGCAGCGCTCGGGGCGCCCGGATACCAGTAGTAGGTGAAGCCGACGTCATACGAGAAATTTTCGACTTTGCCGCCGTAGCCGGCGTAAAGGTCGAGTTCGGTGGTGGCGAGGTTGCCGTCGTTGAAATTGACCGAAGACGCCCAGGTGCCGGCGTGGAAGCCCATGCCGGTGTCCCAATCAAGACCGCCCTGAACGGCGGCGTTGTTGGTGGTCTGCGTGACGCCGCGGAAGATGTAATTGTTGGTGATCGCGATGTTGCCGGTCACGGTGCCGGGAAGCGGATTGGAGCTTTCTTCGGCTAACGCGACGAACGGCGTGAGGCTCATCGCAGCGGCGAATACCGCGGTCTTGGCTGACATTTTCACGTAATAGTCTCCTATGATTTTTTTAAAATGGCACGGCACAAACAAAAGAAGCCGCTCATTTCTGCTGCGCTTTTATGACATCGCAGCGCAGCAGATATACCTACCGCATTGCGTCATATCTAGAGATAGATGAAGCCCGGGAGACGTTCAGCCTGCGAGTGTTGCAGCGGGGACACGATATAAGCTGATACCCACATTAAATAAAATGGCTCTGTTGCATGAGGGCAACAATGCCGGGTGGGTTAACGCCAGTGGTAGGTCACGACCATGCCGCCGCCGGCCGACGGGCTATTGGGTGAAAAACCGGCCACCGCATAGGTATTGAGCGACCAGTTATCGTTAAAGCGGACGTTGACGTAGGCCGTGCCTTCTTGGGGCGAGGCGGCGGCCTTAATGGCGGCTTGGCGCACATCGTAATAAAGGCCGGTCGTGACCATTTGAGACCAGGTGTACTGAAGGCCCACCGTCCCGAAGACCACGTTGCGCAACGCGAATCCGTCGGGCCGCCCGGTAAAGCGGTAGCCCAAACTGACGAAGGGCATGAAATCGCCCAGGCTCTTGGCGACGTCGATTTGGACGGCCCCGTCCCAGGCGCCGGTGCCCAGGCCCTTGCTGAAACTGGCGGTGGGGATTTTGACCCGGCCGGTCAGGTCTACAAACAGACCGTAGGTATAAAGGGACTCGACCGCGTAGGTGCCAGAGAGACTGATATCGCCCACACCCGAAGCAGCACCCGAACTTCGCACGCCGGTCGTGCCTTCAGCACTGCCGTCCAACAACATGGCCGGGCCCGAAACACGAACCCACGGCACCACGGCTTTCAAGGTCCACGGGCCTTTGGCGGCTTGAAGGGTGACGGGGAGGTAAAGGATCTCGGTGCGTTTGGCTGCGCCGTAGTAACCCGAACTAAAATCAAAGCCGGAGCTCGCACGAAACTGCCAGAACGCGTCGGCGAAAGAGTCTTGGGCGTGCGCAAAGGCCGGACACCCCGCCGCCAACGCTACCGTCATGATGCCTGAGTAAAAACGCATGGGGGATAGTAACAAACCTTTCAATCCGCACCAGCGTGACAAACGTATTGACATACATACAATATGTATATACATAATCGACAGAGGCGGCACATTAGGCTTGGCACACATTTTAGTGTGGAGTATTCCTGTGGGCCCCTTCGAATGGGATGCGCGCAAAAGCGCGTCCAATCTGGACAAACATGGCATCGATTTCGATGACGCTATCGGAATCTTTGACGGGTATTATTTTGAGTACTCCTCAACCAGAAACGAAGAGGAGCGTTATGTCGCCGTAGGAGAGATTGAAGGCGTGGTTCTCGCCGTGGTTTATAGCGCGCGAGGAGAGACACGTCGCATCATCTCCGCGAGACGCGCGAGAACCAATGAAGAAAGAGCCTATTATAAAGCGCTTGGGCGGAATCCGTCGTAAAGGTAAGACGGATTGGAAGCGTGTACGCGCGTTGTCGGACGAAGGCATTAGCGCCGCCGTGCGCAATGATCCCGATACAGAACTTCTCCCGAAGGATTTCTGGAAGAAAGCTAAAGTTCGGGCACCCGAGTCAAAGGTTGCAATCAGCTTGCGCCTTGACCGTGAGGTGCTGGAGTACTTCAAATCCGGGGGCGCAAAATATCAGACGCGCATGAATGCTGTTCTGCGCAGCTATATGCAGCACAAGAAGTGATGGCCCGTTAAGCTTTCAGCGCAGCGATTTCGCGGCGCAGCTGGGCGATCAAGTCGCCGCATTCTGTCAGGTGTTTGGACTCGACATCGAGAATGGCGTTGAAGGCCTTAGCTTTCAGGCCGATCACATCAACCTCCCGCGCGGCGCCTTCGATGCGCGCGGCATCTAGCACGATATCGATCAGGCGGTCGGCGGCATGCAGCCGTCCCCATAAATAATCATTCTGCCGATAGGCGAGGCAGAAGAACGCGCCGAAGTGATGGAACTGGATGCCCTTCAGCGTCGCGTCTGCGCCGCCCTTGCGCAACGTCTGCGCATCGTCGGGGCTGAGGCGGTCGACGCGGATTTCGTCGAATTCATCCAGGTCGCGCCAGTTGGTGATGGAGAACGTCAATACGTCCCAAACCGCAAAGCCGATGTAATGCTCGATCAGTTCGCGGCGCGCCGGCGT
Source organism: Fidelibacterota bacterium (assembly GCA_947476895.1). GTDB lineage: Bacteria > Pseudomonadota > Alphaproteobacteria > Rhodospirillales > Rhodospirillaceae > SHVO01. The sequence continues at coordinate 87,268 of CANJRX010000001.1, forward strand.
GGGCAGCGGCCCGACATCGCCAGCACCGTTCACAAGCGCAATGAGCAGCGCATCGGTGCGCGTATTGTCGGTCTCAAGCGCCAAGTCGTTGCCGAGCAAATCCAGTGTCCGGCTGATGGGTTTCTCGAACAATCGCGCGACCGCTTCCGGGTCAGAGGCTAACGCAGGCTCATTGACCATAGCCTGCACGATATCGCGCACGATGCTGCGCACGGCATCGAGCGCTTCGTGACTGATGCCGCTTTGGCCGTCGTGGGCGTGGGCGGCGCGGGCCGTCATAGGTTGAAGGAGCGCCAGCGCGTCGTAGAGACCGGCTTTGACACGGTCGAGACGTTCGGATGTCAGGCCACCGAAATCATCTTCGGCCAGGCGTGTATAGAGTTGGTTGACGGCGCGCACCACGAAGCGCACACGGCGCTGGCGGTACTTCACATCGAAGCGCAGCAGGAACTTGACCCAGACCGGCAGACCGATGGCGGGATTAGCGGGCTTAAGCAAATCGTCGGCGGACGGCGATACACCCGTCAGCTGCGCCCACTTTTGAATGACAGCGATAATGCGCCCGGATTCCGCGGTGTCGCGGTCGTACCCACAGATCTGGCCCACGAGACCCGCCACATCTTCGATCACGGCTGTAAGCTTGAGACGCAAGTATCCCTCGTAGGCAAAGCCGGTTTCGTTGCGCGCGCGATTGTTAGCCAGTTCGCGGAACCGGCCTATTTGCTCACCCGTGATGACATTGTCGAGGGCCGGCCCGGCCACAGCATCAGCCATGGCGCGAATGTGGGAACGCGCACTATCGACCACCATCTGCAAGCGGCGCACTTCGGCGTTGTAGGTATTTACCCAAGCCAAATCGTCGTGAATGGGTTCGTTGCGCGGGATATCCGAAAGGGCGCCCTTCAGGGTCGAGAAGAAGCCGGGCGCTGGACCCATGCCCCGTTTCTCGGCGGTGCTTTTGGGATGCGGATCGATATAGAGCAAACGCCGGTCGACATGTCGATAAGCGGGGCGGCCGCGAATAGCTTCAATAGCTTTGGCGAAAGGCTTGTTGTTCAAGACGCTGCCGTCGATGAAAGACGCATCGGCGGGATTAATATTGGCCAGCAGATAAGGCCGGAAATTGCGATAGAGGAAATCAGCGCGCGTCGTCCAGCTGACCTTTTCCTCGGCGACCAAGCGGTCGATTTCGGCGAAGCGCATCGGCGGAAAAGCGCCGGGGAAAGACGACGTGGCCCGCGCAGCAAAGGCAAGGCCCGGCAAATTCTCGCGGTCGAAGCTCGATTTTTCATTGCCCTTGGGCCAATGCCGGTAAGACAGCCGCAGCATCTGGCGATGCTCGCGGTCTTGAATGACCGGCGGATCGTGGATCGGCGTATGAGTGACGTAGCCGTGGAAATCGGTCACGGTCACAAACAGGTCCAACTCGAGGCCTGCGGGAATCAGCGAGCTACCGCGCTCAACCGGATCGCCCATGCGCGAGAACCCGTCGAACAAAACCTTGGTGAGGTTATAACCGTCGAAGGGCGGCTTGAACCACCGCGAGCGGAGAAACATCGACAACTTCTGCTTCAGTTCGCGGTTCTCGCCCAAATCTTCGCGGAAGCGATACAGGAACATCCACACGAAAGGCCGGAAGTACCACTTGGCCCAAGGGCTCGCCTTGATATGCGGTGGCATCAGTTCAGCAACGTCGGAATGCTTCAGCCAGAAGTCGCGCAAGGGATCGATGTTGAGATCATGCGCGAGGGCTCGCGCAAGAATGACCCCGTTGATCCCGCCTGCAGAAGCGCCGGCAATGACGTCTACGACAATGCGCAGGTCAAGCGTCTGGCCGATGATCCGCAGCAGTTCAAAGTACGCCTGCTCGGTATCGGCGGGTTCATTGCGGGGCGCTGCTACATCGGCATAGGTCAGGTCGGGTTGATGGCGATTGGTGAAGGTGTGGAAATCGCGCGAGGCGCGGACCAGCTTCAGAATTTCTTTGGTGACGCCGTGCATGTAGACGGCCAGCGACACTCCGCCGTAACACACCAGAGCAAAGCGTAACTCTTTTTCCTTCACAGCGATCCGCCCCTGCGCCGGCCCATAGGCCGGCGGTTCCCGCCCCTCTATCGGTCGTGATCTTAGCGCAGAAGGAAGCGCCGCTGCATTATGAGAGTGAGGAGAGAACCGCCGGCGAAAACCACATTTCGCCGGCGGATCTTAAGACCTTATTCAGCCGGCTGGTGGCTGGGCGTGTCGTGCGCCTCGTCGTCGAGGCCACCCACGGGGAACTGAGTCTCGTAATCCTTCAACCTGGCCGCGACACGGCCGGGCGAGCCGGTCTTCTTGGCAAAGAGCATATAGAAGGTCGGCACCACGACCAGGGTCACGACCACGGCGAAAGCGACGCCGGTGAAGATGACCACGCCGATGGGCCGGCGGCTTTCATGGCCGGCGCCGCTGGCGATCACCAGGGGCAGCGCGCCCATGATGGTGGCCAGAGCGGTCATGACGATGGGGCGGAGACGAATGATGGACGATTCGATGATGGCTTCGCGGAATCCACGGCCTGCATCACGCAGCTGATTGGTGAACTCGACAATCAGAATCCCGTTTTTGGCGGCAAGTCCCACCAGCACGATGATGCCAATCTGCGAAAACAGATTGATGCTCTGTCCAAATATCAAAAGTCCGAAAAGCGCGCCGAAGACGGCAAGTGGGACCGTCATCATAATGACGACGGGATGCATGAAGCTTTCGAACTGCGCCGCCAACACCAGGAACACGACCAAGAGGGCAAGACCGAAGCTGAAGTAAATAGCCGCGCTGTTGTCTTTGAAATCGCCGGCTTCGCCGCGCCAGGTCAAAAGGGCTTCTTGCGGCAGTTTCTCAGCCGCCACGCGCTCCACTTCCTTAACGACATCGCCCAGGATGACATCCGGGCGCGGGCTTAAGAACATGTTGAAGCTGCGGCGACGATCGAGACGGCTGAAGGATTCGGCGTAGGAGCCTTCTTCCAGCGTCACGAGGCTGGACAGCGGAATGAGCTGACGCGTGGTCGCCGACCGCACATAGATGTTGGACACGTCGTTGGGCGTAACGCGGTCTTCGTCCCTGCTCTGCAGGATAACGTCGTATTCTTCGCCCTTATCGACAAACGAGCCGACGGTGCGCGAACCCAGCATGGCGGACAAAGCTTCGCCAATGTCACCAACCGTCACGCCGAGGTCACCGGCGCGCACTTGGTTGATGCGGATACGGATCTGCGGTTTGTTTTCCGTGAACGAATTGCGCACGGCGACAAACATGGGATTGCCGGCCAAGCCGTCCATCAAAGCGTTACGCCACACACGCAAGTCGTCATAGGTCGGGCCGCTGACCGCGAGCATGATACCGCCGCCGCCACCGCCACCACCGCCGCCACCGCCGCCCCCACCGCCGCGGCCAAGGCCAGCGGGTAGGTTCGCGACAACTTGAGCGCCGGGGATTTGGCGAATCTTGGGATTGATCTCGGTTACGAACTCAGAGGTCGAGCGGCTGCGCTCGCTCCATGGCGCCATCCACAGCGTGATCTGCGCCATGTTGCCGTTGCCGCCCATGTTCTCGGTCACGCGGCTAATTTCGCCGCTTTCCACATAGGGCTTCATCAAAGCAACGGCGGCGGCCATCTGTCGTGCGGTGTAGTCGCCGTTGGAACCGTCAGGCGCGCGAATTTGAAGATAGACGTTGCCACGGTCTTCGCGCGGCGCAAATTCCTGCGGCAACAACGTGAAGAGCGCACCCGAGAGCACGACCACGATGCCAAAGCCGGCGAGGACCAGGCGCGGTGTGTCGAGGGCCTTATTCAGAACGCGCACATAGAAGCGTTGCAGCTTCTGGAAGGTTTCTTCCGCGAAATGGGCGAGCTTGGTGTGATCGAGATCCGGCGAAAGGATCTTGCTGCACATCACAGGCGTCAACGTCAGCGAAACGAACATCGAGCAGACGACGGAAATAGCCATCGTCACCGCGAATTCTTTGAACAACGCGCCGACGGACCCTTGCAAGAGCGCGATGGGCGCGAAGGCGGCCACCAGCACCAGGGTCGTCGACACAATCGCCATGCCCACCTGGCGCGAGCCACGCAAGGCGGCGAGCAGCGGCGGCTCGCCCATTTTCATGCGGCGGTGGATGTTCTCAACCATGATGATGGCGTCATCGACCACGAGGCCGATGGCAAGCACCATGGCCAGCAACGTGAGAATGTTGACGGAGAACCCAGCCGGCCACAGCACGATGGCGGTGGAGATCAGCGAGATCGGCACAGCGACCGCAGGAATAATGGCGGCGCGCATGCTGCCTAGGAAGAGGTAAATCACCAGCATGACGAGCACGGCGGCCACGGCCACAGCGATGCTGACTTCATGAATAGCGGCGGCAATGAACAGCGAGGTATCCGTGCCCAGCTGAATCGTCAAATCACGCGGCAAGGTTTTCTGGATCATTGCGATCTCGGCCTTCACGCGGTTAGCGACGTCCAGCGTGGAAGCTTGCGGCTGCTTGATGATGGCGAGAGCGACCGCGGGCGTGCCGTTGGTTCTGAAGATGCCGTGATCATCGCGGGGGGCCAGTTCGACTTTGGCGATCTCACCCAACCTGACCAGGTAATTGTTCGCGCCGCGCATAACGACCAGATTGTTGAAGTCGTTCGGCGTTTGGAACGTACGGATGGTGCGTAAGGTAAAGTTGCGCTCGGTTGATTCCAGCTGGCCGGCGCCCAGTTCTACGTTTTCACGGCGCAGGGCCGCCTGCACGTCGGAAACCGTCAGGCCGCGCGCGGCCATGGCGCGGCGGTCGAGCCAGACGCGCATCGCCTTGCGGCGCGCACCCACGGCGTTGACCGTGGCGACACCTTCGAGAGCTGCAAAGCGCGGCTGCAATTCCAGTTCTGCGTAGTCCGAAAGCTCCATCGGATTACGCGAGCCGTTGACGTTGACGACGACGATGGGATCGGAGTCCGCGTCGGCTTTGGATACGCTCGGCGGGTCTTGCATGTCTTCGGGCAGGCGACCGATGATGCGGCTGACCTTGTCGCGGATGTCGTTGGCGGCCACATCGACATTGTGGCCTTCGGTAAATTCCAGGGTGACTTGGCCGCGGCCGTCGCGCGAGAACGAGTTGATGGCTTTGACGCCTTCAATGCCGCTGACCGCGTCTTCAATAATCTTTACGACTTGTGACTCGATCACTTCCGCCGCAGCGCCGCTATAGTTGGCGCCGATGCCGACAACCGGGCGTTCAATGTCGGGGGTTTCGCGTACCGGCAGCTGGAAGAAGGAGTAGAGCCCGAAAACCAGCAGCAGCAGGCTCGCGACAATGGCCACGATCGGCCGTTTGATCGACATGTCAGAAATGAGCATCGCAGCGAACCTTCTTCGGGACTTGCTTCTCGGGGACTTAGAATGTTCTCAGGAACTTATTAGTATCGAAAGCGGCGCACACGGCGCCGCTTTTCTTAAATCAGCCCGGGTGGCGTTGAGCTTCGCCCGGGGGCACATCGCCGCGCAGTTCAGCGGCATTGACCAGGTTGACCTTGGAGCCGGCCCGCAGGTCCTGCAGGCCTTCGGTGATTACGATGTCGCCTTCATTCAGGCCTTCCGTGATTTCCACGGCGCCGGCACGGCGCCGGCCGATGACGACCTTCAGGCGCTTAACAACATTGTCGGGGCCGACGGTGAAGACGAACTGCTGATCGTTCTCGGGCACCAGCGCGATTTCGGGAACCATGATGGATTCACGTTGGTCTTTGATGAGCTGAACGACCATCAACATGCCGGGACGCAGCTTTACGTCTTCGTTCGGGATCATGGCGCGCACGGCGACCGAGCGCGTGACCGGATCGATACGGCTATCGACCGCGACAACGCGGCCTTTGAAGACTTCGCCCGCGTAAGCGCTGGCAATCGCTTCAATGTCGAGGCCGGGTTTTAAGGTGGAGATGAAGGTTTCAGGGATCGAGAAATCAAGCTTCACTTCTGAAATGTCGTCGAGCGTCGTGACAATCGTGCCCGGCGTCACCAGCGCGCCAACGCTGATGCGGCGTGTGCCGACAATGCCGGCGAACGGCGCGATGATGCGGCGATCACCCGAACGCACGCGGGCCGCAGCAACAGTGGCTTGGGCTTTTTTCAGAAGCGCGGTTTGTTCATCGACCTTGGCCTGCGAGACGTGGTTGTCCCGCACCAGTTCCATGGTGCGCTCGAGTTCTTTTTTCTGTTGTTCTTGATTGGCCAGTTCGACATTCAGCGCCGCATCTTCGGCGCCGGCATCAACGGCGGCGATCTGGTCGCCTTTTCTGAAAGTCTGTCCATCTTCGAAATCGATCGAGCGGATGATGCCTTGGGTTTTGGCGGTCAAGGTGACCGATTCTTTGGCAAACAGCGTACCAATCGCTTCGATGCGATCAGCGAACGTTTCTTTATGAGCGGCCACGCCTACGACGGGGCGCGCGTCCATACGTGCACCGCGCTGCTGTGGCGCCGAGCCGCCTTTGCCAAAGGCAAACCAGGCCCCCGCCGCGACAACGGCAACGGCGGCGACAATGATAAGTGGTCTTGAAACCTGGAAAGTCATGGCAAACCCGAGTTAGCAGATGCAGCAAAAAGTATGGGTGACAAACTATCCCGAAGACGTGTGCCGGTGCACCTGACAATCCCGAGAGTAGAAAAAAAGCGGTAATTTGGTCGTTGCGCGCCCTTTTAGGCCACGTTTCGGCGCCTGAATACCAAGATCATGAACGCTTTTATAGTTACGTCATTTAAAATGACAGCAATGTGATAACTGGCTGGCGCAAGAATGTCGCGTAAACCACTGATAATATTAGTATAAGATGATCGGATTGTGTAAGACGCGGGGCGCTTCAGGCGCGCGTCAGATGCCATTTTACCGATAGAGTTTGAAATCTTCCGTGGCCTTGACCAGGGCCGCCCGGATTCCCGGTTCCATCGACGAATGGCCGGCATCGGCCACAACCCGGTATTGCGCGCCCGACCAAGCTCGCGCCAGCCGGTCGGCGGTGGCAATGGGGCACACCATGTCGTAGCGCCCTTGCACGATCACGGCCGGATGCTTGGCCAGGACCTCCAGTCCTTTGAGGAGTTGGTCGGGTGCCAGAAACCCACCGTTCATCATGTAATGGGCTTCGATCCGCGCCATGGAGAGCGCGCCGGCGTAATAGTGGTCCGACGCATCGGCGCGGACGCTTTTTTGCGCCGGGATCAGCCGCGAGCACGCGTTCTCATAAGCGCACCACGCCGCCGCCGCCGGTTTATGCACCGCAGGATCGGGATTGATGAGCCGCCGATAGTAAGCCGCGAGAAGATCGCCGCGCTCTGCGACCGGAATGTGTCCGGCAAAAGCACGGTGGGCTTCAGGAAAGAACCAGCCCATTCCTTTTGAGCTGGGGCCCTTGGAGCCTTCGCTCGCGCCGACAAACCAATCCACTTCTTCCTGCGAAAACAAAAAGACACCGCGCAGAATAAAGCCGATGCAGCGCGCCGGGTGCGCTTCGCCGTAAGCCAGCGCCAGCGTGGACCCCCATGAACCACCGAAGACCACCCAGCGCTCGATGTCTAAATGTTGGCGCAGGGCTTCGATATCGGCGACCAGATGCGCGGTTGTGTTGTCGGTGAGATCGGCTTCCGGCGTGGAACGCCCGGCGCCGCGCTGATCAAAGAGAATGATGCGGTAGCTTTCGGGATCGAAGAACCGCCGGTACGCTGGCGCGGTTCCGGCACCCGGTCCGCCGTGCAGAAACACAACCGGCAAGCCTTTGGGATTGCCGGACTGCTCCCAATACAGACGGTGCGGCGGGCCGACATCAAGCACGCCCGAGGCATAAGCATCCAAGGGTGCGAACAGGGGGCGCTCGTCGGCAGTTTTAGACGCCTGTCTGCCGCCGTTGCTGTTACCGATGTTCTCAAGTGCGGCGATGACCGTATCTCCAGCCGGAACGCATCAGGCCCCTATTCTCAGTCTCAAGACCCGTAAGAGCAAGGCCCATAAATGGGCATTTTCAGCGCCATACTCGACATTTCAGCATGCGACTTTTATGGTGCCGCGCCTTCGACCATCAAGAGTTCAACGCCCGCAGATGCCGATTTTATTTCTGATCACGTTTATGGATCTTGTCGGCTTCGGCCTGTTGATTCCGCTGCTGCCGTTTTACGTGCAGCGCGTGGGTGCAACGCCCGAAATTATTACACTGGTTCTCGGACTTTATTCGGTCGGCCAACTTATCGCCGCACCCATCTGGGGCAAACTCAGCGACCGTTTGGGGCGCAAACCCATTCTCGCCGCCACAAGCTTTGGTTTGGCGCTGTCGTATCTGATGCTCGCTTATGCCGATACTTTGGCGCTGCTGATCTTCAGCCGCTTTTTCGGCGGGCTCATGGCCGGCAATATCGCCGCCGCGCAAGCTTACATCAGCGACATCACCACGCCGGAGACGCGCGCTAAGGGCATGGGCATGTTGGGCGCGGCCTTCGGTTTGGGATTCATTTTTGGACCCGCGATCGGCGGCGTGCTCGGCGGTCACGATGTGACGACGGCGGATTTCACATCCCCTGCCCTCGCCGCCGGCGTGGTGACATTCATCGCCGCCATCGGCGTTATGTTGTTTCTCAAAGAAAGTCTGTCGCCCTACATTCGTGCGACGCGCCGCGATTTACCGGCAACATCATTTATCGAAAATATACGCGCGGCCTTCACACGCAAAGTGCTGGCGATGCTGGTCGCCGCGAGCTTTCTCACCGTCACGGCCTGGGCCTTATTCGAAACCGTGTTCGCGCTGTGGGCCAACGCCCTGCTTTCATATGGACCGGCGCAGATCGGCTACGTGCTGACCTTCATGGGCGTGATCAGCGTCATCATTCAAGGCGGCGCCATCGGAAAACTTACGCGCCGTTTCGGCGAGCGCACGTTGGCCCTTGTTGCGATGATTTTCCTGATCGTGGGTTACGCAGCCCTTGCGCTGGCGGAAAGCGAGACGGCCATGCTCGGTGCCTGCGCGGTTCTCGCTGTTGGTTCGGCGCTGTTCACGCCGAGCCTTTCGAGTTTGGTATCGCAGCAAGCGGGTGAGCATGAACGCGGCGCGGTCTTGGGCGTCTATCAGGGTGCCACAGCCTTAAGCCGCATCGTCGGCCCGGCCTTTTCGGGGCTGGTTTTTGCCCGCGTCGGCCACGGCGCACCCTTTCTGATGGCGGCAGCCTTAGTGATACCGGCCCTGGGCCTGCTGGCGCTCGCGCACATCGCGCGGAAACCGTAGCCAAAAACCCTAATATTCCATAGTATTAGCGCGAGGTTCGGGCGCGGGTGCCGGGCCTTGACGAAGAACCTTCGCCACCCGACATAACAAGGGCTGCGCCAAAGTCTGGGCGGCCGTATCTCGCTCCCCTCGGGAGGAGATGTGAGACGAAAAGGAACTGGTCGCATGACGAGAGTTTCCGTTTTTTCGAGCCCGCTGCTTCTGGGCTTCGATCATATCGAGCGGGTGCTGAATCAGGTCAACAAGACCGCAGCCGAAGGATACCCGCCTTACAACATCGAACAGACCGGCGAACATCGCCTGCGCATCACGCTCGCTGTTGCGGGCTTTGCCGATGATGATTTGAGCGTAAGTGTTGAAGACAACCAGCTCGTCATTCGCGGCCGGCAACAGCCAGAAGACAACTGCAACCGCGTTTATCTTCACCGCGGCATTGCCGCGCGCCAATTCACGCGCAGCTTCGTACTGGCCGAAGGCATTGAAGTACGCGGTGCCGAAGTTGTGAACGGGCTTTTGCACATCGACCTTGAAAGGCCGGTGCCGCAACCCAAAGTAACCCAGATAGAGATCAAAAGTGCGGTGAAGAAAAAGGCTTCACCCAAGACCATCGAACTCGATCCGCATAAATAGAAATAAAAGTTTCGCTTTGCGCGGCAACAAAACCTGCGGTGGTGCCATTTAATACACGAGGGCCGCCGTTGGACTGATCGCTCGAAAGGAGGATCATATGTTTGACAAAGACCTGGATAAAGAACCCGAGACCGAAGTTGAAGATTTCGACGCCGGCGCATCCGATGACGAGGACATGCCGACCCAGCGCACACTGCTGACGTCGGTGAGCGGTTCGACCCCGATGGATTTAGCGCGGGTTGGGTTGGATGAAATCGCCTACATCCGCCGCGCCATGGTCAACGACGTGCCGATGTGGACCATCCACAGCGCCGCCGGCGACCCGCTCGGCGCAGCACACAGCTTCGACCAAGCCTGGGCCGCCGTAAGGCAAAACGACCTAGAGCCCGCGCGCGTACACTAAGCGCTGCTGTTAATAAATTTGAGGGCGCGCCCGCTGATTTCAGCGGCGCGCCCTTTTTATTTCCCATGCTATAAATTGCGCGCTTCAAGTGAACGCGTGGTCAGTTCCCGTAGCTCAGCTGGATAGAGCACCAGATTCCTAATCTGGGGGTCGTGAGTTCGAATCTCGCCGGGGACGCCAGCCTTAGCTTTCGTTAGTGAGCGTAGCGAACTTAAGAAAGCTAGGCCCCGTCGAGCGCAGCGAGGCGGGCGGCGCCGCAAATTCTCTCGCGCTATTTCGGAGCAACCTTTTGAATTGGGCGTAAGGCCGATGGCCGCCACCGTTCCCGCTGCTGCTTTACGCGATGCTCTGTTGGCCAAGCGCGAGATCGCACTGCTTGACGTGCGCGAGGAGGATCCGCATGCGCAGGAGCATCCCCTCTTCGCGGCCAACATGCCGCTGTCGCGTTTGGAAATTGACATCTACACCCTCTTGCCGCGCAGAGACGTGTTCATCGTGCTGATAGATGCGGGCGAAGGACTAGCCGCGCGCGCCGCCACTAAGCTTGAGAGCCTTGGCTACACGAATGTCGCACGCCTCGCCGGTGGATTGCAGGGCTGGAAAGATGCGGGCTTCGAAATTTTCCGCGACGTGAACGTGCCCAGCAAATCTTTCGGGGAATTCGTCGAAGCCAAACGCCATACGCCGTCCCTTCCAGCCGAGGAGGTGAAAGCGCTGCTCGACAAAGGCGCGGACATTATTGTCCTCGATTCACGCCCCTTCGAGGAATACACCACCATGAGCATTCCCACCGGCATTAACGTGCCGGGCGGAGAACTGGTGTACCGCGTCAACGATCTGGTTGTGTCTGACAAGACCACGGTCATCGTGAATTGTGCTGGCCGCACGCGCAGCCTTATTGGCACGCAGTCGCTGGTCAATGGCGGCCTAAAGAACCCCGTCCACGCCTTGCGCAATGGCACCATCGGCTGGACGTTGGCGGGGCTCACCTTAGAGAAAGGTCAGACGCGACGATTTAAGCCGGAGCGGCCGCAGAAGACGGCATCGCCCGAATATCCGCGCAGCTGCGATAAGGCGATGGATACGGAAACAATCGACGGACCCGGCTGCACGAACGCCGACGGGATGAAGTCATTGATCTCTGAACCATGGGCGGTCATGGCGCTGGCAAACACGGCATCGAGCAGCGCGGCTTTATCTTTCACGCCCAGAATCGTGACGGCGTTCTTCGCCGTACCGTCCGACTGCGAGAGCGCGAATTTTCGCCCGAAGATGGATGGCTGAAGATCGCGGCACGCAACCACGGAGGCGAGCGTATCAAGGATATGCCGCCGCCCTAAATCGCGGATGTCTTCGGAAAGGGTGGCCGTGCCGCTTCCGGCGACGAACTTACTGAGGGGGCCAGTGACTTGCGGTTCTAACGGTGTTGCGTTCGCGGCCACACGTTGCGCGCGCGCAGGGAGTGCTGCCAGCACCGCTGCAGCACCCGTTGCCGCAAGCGCCGCGCGGCGCGTGATGCGAGATGAATATGTTTTCAAAGCGCCCCCCTGTCGAATGACGGGGTGCAGTGCAGGATTTATCACCCCTGGGTTAGGGTGCGGCGACGCCGCCTTACGGTGCAAGTCGAATCAGGGACGAGTTGTCATTCAATAATCACGACGTCATGACCAATTACATGGCGACGGGCGACACTTTGTCTACTTCTTCGGCGTCCAATCCGGTTCGCGCGGCAGCTTGGGGTCTGCGGTGATCTTCAGTTCGGCGCAGTGGTGATAGGTATAGCCGCCGTCCGCATTGAAGCCGTGCTCGGCCATCCATTGGATGACCTGCAGCGTGCAATTGTCGCAGTCGATGTTCGGAATGCGCACGTCGGTTTCCCAGATATGACCGGACGGAAATCTTTCTGTATGCGCGAACAGCCCATCCACCAGCACCGGGGGCTTTGGCTTCGTCTCGATCTTAGCCGAAACGGAATAAGGGCCTTTGTCGGTGGGGCGCGTCACGGTTTCGGGATCCGCGGGCAAACCGCCAGCGTCGCCAGCGAGGGCAATGCGGTAATGCCCGGGGTGATAAACCGTTTCCACCACTTTGATATGCAGCTGCGACCCGCCGCGAATGGGCGTCACCGCAGCGGTGGCCGGGTTCGAGCCGTGCGTGGTTCCGCCGCAGGGTTCCGGCTTTTGCGGATTGCCGCGGTCATCGAGGACCAGCGTTGGCGTCGGTTCCAGCAGTACAAAGTGTGAGCTTGCTTGCACCGGGATGAGAATGACGAGCGAAGCAATAAACGCTGGATGAAGTCTCATGTGTGCTCTCCTCCTGGGTTCCAAGCAGAGAGGTTTGCGCACTTTACCGGCGCGCACCAGTCACATTTTGGGGAGCTTGCCCCCCTTGAGAAACATGAGGCTTAGGCGGCCAGAAGTGCGTCGAGCGCCGTGAACTGCTCGGGGAACGCACCGGTGCTGTCGGACGCGATGGCGGCGTCGAGCGCGTCTTTCGAGGGATAAAGGTCGTGCACCACGACGAATGTTGCGCCGCCCTTTTCTTCGAAGGTCACGGTGGTAATCGAACCGTCGGGGCTTTCCTCATTTGTCCAGACCAAGCGCTTGTTGGCCACCACATCGAGGTATGTGCCGAAGAACGCCATGGGCTCAGGGGCCGCAGGGTGTTTGAACACAAACCGCACTTTGCCGCCCACGCGCACATCGGCCTCGCAGGAAACGAACGTTATGCCAAAGGATGCCGGCGCCCACCACTTCTTCAAAAGCTCGGGCGTGGTCCAAGCCTTGAACACAAGACCCGGCTCGAACAATGTCGGGCTGAAACGAACAGGGATCGGCAGATCGGTATGGCCCAGGAGCGTCGCGGGCGTAGAAGCCTTGCGGGCGGCATGAAGTTGAAGGGCCTGCAGGGTCCAGCGGCACAGCAGGAATACGATTCCCGCGAGCCAAATTGCGAAAAGCAGTGTCGTCATATCCAGGTCGCGGCTGGGCGTCGCATATTGAATGACGGGCGCGATAACATCCGGGACAGGCACATCTGCGAAGATCGTGGGCAACCGCAAGTCTGATGGGATGATATCTGGCGAAACCGCGGGCGCGGGCCACGCCAAGGCCAACCTGACGACAGGTGCGGTTTCCCAGCGTAAGAATTCGCCCGCCGCGACGATCAGCGAAAACGGAATGAGAAATTTGACCGACGCCGCAAACCACAATCCGTGACGCACGGAAGCGCGGTTGTTGGCGAAGCACAGGGTCAATAACCCCATGAGAATCGCGAACAGGGTGGATTCGAAAAGATGATCGATAACGAAGGAGGTCATTTGGATTTCCCCTTTTGTTCGAACTTCGCGAGAACCTCTTCAGCTTCAGCGATATCTTCTTTGGTCAGTTTTCCGCTCTCGATCATGTGGGCCATAAGAAGGCTTGGGCCCCCGCCAAAAAGACTCAGCAGGTCATCAATGAGCCGCCCGCGTGCGGCTTGCGGCGAAAGGACAGCTTCGAAAATATGCGCGTTGCTGATCTTTTTTGTGCGCCGCAGGGTCTTTTTGGATTCCAAGCGGTACACGGTGGTCTGCACGGTGGTGTAGGCCGGGCGGCGCGTCGCCGGAAAAGCTTCCTGAATTTCGCGCACCGAACAGGGCCCGAGCTTCCAGACCGCCTCCATAATGCGGAGTTCAAGCGTGGTGAGTTTCGGTGTGGCCATGTGAATACCTTCGCGCGCCGTCCTACTATATACATAGTAGATTCCACTATCGGAGGTAACGCAAGAGATTTTCGGCGCGCAGACCGGCTACGCGCGCCCTAAACGCCCCAGCGCATATTCGCGATTGCGGCGCGCGGATTCGAACCCCGGCTTGAGCGCGAGCGCTTGGTCGAAACTGGACACGGCTTCGGCAAAGCGGTTGAGGCTTTGTAAAAAAACGCCGCGATTGTGCCATGCATCCGCATAGCTGGGCTTCATCGCAAGCGCGCGATCCAGGCATTCGATCGCCTCAGTGGTGCGCGTCATCTCGGCGAGGACGATGGCCCGGTTATAGAGCAGCTCAGGTGACGGCTGGAGCGCGAAGGCCTTGTCGTAGCTTGCAAGCGCTTCGTCGCGGCGGCCGAGGCCGTGCAGCATGGCGCCGCGGGCGATTAAAGCATCGGGATATTTTGGCTGCACCTTGAGCGCCGCGTCGAACCCCGCGAGCGCTTCCGCGGCGCGGCCCAAATTCCACAGCGCAATGCCACGGTTGTAATGAGGCTCGGCGTGGTTCGGACTGAGCGCAATTGCGCGGTCATAGCTTGCCACCGCTTCCGCTTGCCGCCCGAGCTGCGCCATCAAGACGCCGAAGAAGTGCTGCGCCATCGCATTGGCTGGTTCGCGGCGGAGAACCTCGGCGCAACAGGTTTCAGCCTCTTTGAGATTGCCCATGCGTTGCAGGAATATCGCGCGCTCCAGCTCGGCCGACAGGGTCGCGCCGTCGACCGTCAGGCGCTTTTGTTCACTGCCGCCGCGCGCACGGAGTGTTGCCACCGCCGGCTTTAAAAACGCTTCCCATTCTGCGGCGCGCTGCGTCCAAGTGCAGGTTGTGTTGACGGTCTGCGCTTGCGCGAAACGCGCTTCGGCCCAGGCCCGCGGATCGCGCTGAAACTCTTGTTCGTTTTTTTCCAGAAGGCCAGTGATGCCGGCGATATGGTCGGCGTGCGCGATCTTTCCGCCCTGCACCGGCAACAAATCCGCAAAGCCCATCGTGGTTTCCGGCAAAGCACCGAGATCGTTGCTGATCACCTTCAGGCCCGCGGCAATCCCCTCCTGCGCGACGATGCAGTAACTCTCGATAAAGGTGGACGGGTAGGTAAGGTAAGCCGCACCCCGGAACGCGTCCGCGAGGGCCCGTTGTCCGACAGAACCGTGAAGGCGAATGCGCGGATTTTTCCCGGCAAGATCAAAGAGAGCAGCAAAGCTGCCCTCTTCCAGCTGGTAGGTGCGCATGGAGGAATAAACGTCCAGCTCAACCTGGCCCTTCACGCGGTCCATGACCTCTACGAGCAGATCAAGCCCCCGGAACGGCATGCTGGCATAGACGGCGCGGTTCTGTTTGGCCGCAAGCAAGTCATCAGCCGAAGAAAACATATTCTCAAAAAACGGAGCGATGGCGTTTCTGATCGCCACCGTGGGAATGGAAAGCTTGAAAGCATCGCGCAGCGTCTCACTAACGCAGACGGCCGCATCCAACCAACGCTCGAGTGTGCCGAGTGACGCCAAGGCCGGCTGATCGGGATAGATGTGCAGCCAGACGGCGCAAAAAGTTTTGGGGCTGGCGTTTTTCACATAAGGCGCGATGTCGGGATAGTTGACTCCGATGACGGCGTCGTAATCGCCGTCACGAAAAAACGCGAGGGTATCGCGCTGCGTAGTGTTGAACGCCACGTGCTTAACGCCCATGACCTCCGGCGGTGTGCCGTCCGGCAGCAGCGCAACAAGGGTCACATCATGGCCACGCGCTGCGAGGGCGCGCGCCAGATAGCAGATACAAGACGCCATGCCGCCCAGAGGCTGGCTTTCCGGCGTCGCGACGTTGAACGCCATATTGCTGGGCAGGTCGAAAAACACGATGCGCATGCTTGCGCGAATATCATAAATCCCAACCGAAGGCGACTCTAGGTCTGCATCATCTCGGGGCTCCCTTCGGCGGTGTATTTTACGTTCCATATGCTATGTTTAGGGTGGGAACACAGGGGGCAAAACCATGACCAATTTCATTTCGAGAATTTCGCGCAGGCACGTGTTGGCGTTCACTGCTGCGCTTCTGTTCGCGACAACATTTTCAGGTCCGAGCTTCGCAGCCGCCGCGAAACCGAAAGTCGGCATCATTGGCGCAGGACGCATGGGCGGCTCTGTCGGCACGGCGCTCGCGAAAGCCGGATACCAAGTCATGTTTTCATCGCGCAAGCCCGAAGAACTCAAAGACTTAGTGGCTGCAGCGGGCCCAAATGCGCAAGCCGGAACGGTTGAACAAGCCGCGGCCTTCGGCGACATCGCGATCACGGTGGTGCCCTACAGCGCCATGCCCGAAATCGCCAAGCAGGTAGGCCCGGTTCTGGCCCGCAAGCCGCTGCTCTTGGATATCAGCAACCCTTCGCCGCAGCGGGACGGCGCGGAAGGCGAAAAGGCATTGCAAGAAGGACCTGCTGAATATCTGACCAAGTTGATGCCCGGCGTGAAGATCGTGCGCGGGTTTAATTCCATCGGCTTCGGTAAAATTCCTAATCCCGTACTGCCGAATGGCGGAAAGCTGGGCGTCGCTATGGTCGGCGAAGACGCAAAGGCGATCGAGATTGCCACCACCCTCGCCCGCGATATTGGGTTTGATCCGGTCGTCATCGGACCTTTGAGCCTGGGCAAATACCTCTATCGCCCGAGCACATACTTCAACGGCACCCAAAGTGCGGATGAGATTCGCGCCATCGGTAAAACGGTTGGGAAATAAGTGACCATGAAAATTCAGAATGTAGGCGTACCCCGCCGTAAGCTTCTTCAAGCCGCGGCTGTGGCTGGCGGATTGCCGATGTTCGGCACGGCTTGCACCTCTATGCCCGCGACCAACGTCAGTGCCACGGGCGCGCCGCCGCTGAAGGTCGCCGTGATCGACGACTATATGCGTGTGGTCGCACAAATCGCCGACTGGAAGGTTTTGAGTAGCAAAGCCAGCGTGGACTTCTTCCACGATCACCTGGCCGATGACGATGCGCTGGCGAAACGCCTGGCGCCTTACGACATCATCGTTCTGGAACGCTATCGTACGCCGTTCTCGGCCAACCTGATTTCCAAGCTGCCCAAACTCAAGTTGCTGGTGAGCACGACGGGAGCCTCGGCCCACATCGCCGTGGCCCAGGCCCAAAAGCAAAACATCACCATCTGCACCACCGGCACCGGCCCCGATGAAGGCAACGTTGAAGAAGTGGCGTTCGGTTTGCTGATGGACCTGTGCCGCCAGATCTCGTGGCACAACGCCGATACCCATGCTGGAAAATGGCAGGTGCGGCCCACCCATTGTCTGCGCGGCAAGACGCTGGGGCTGATCGGCCTCGGTCAAGTTGGCTCGATGATGGTCCAGTTTGCCAAGCCTTTCGGCATGAATACCGTGGCCTGGAGCACGAACCTGAAAGACGACGGAGCCAAGGCGGCCGGAACGACGCGCGTAGAATTGAACGACCTGATGGCGCAGAGCGATTTCGTTTCGGTGCATTACGCGCTCAGCGAACGTTCGCGCAACCTGATCCGCGGCGAACATTTGGCGCTGATGAAGCCTACGGCCTATTTCATCAACACCTCGCGCGGCGCGATCATCGACGAAGCGGCGCTGATTTCAGCGCTGCAGCAAAAGAAGATCGCCGGTGCGGCCCTGGACGTGGTCAACCAAGAGCCCATCAATCTCGATAACCCGCTGCTGAAGATGGATAACGTGCTGCTGACGCCGCACATCGGCTATCCCACGGTCGAGCGTTTGACGATTGAATACGGCCAGGCCTTGGAAGACATCGTCGCCTATCTCGCCGGTAAACCGATCCGCGTGCTGAAACCAAACGGCGGTCGCGAGGAGACTTAGGGCGCGTCGGCTTTCAGCGGCTCCGTCACCATAAACTGCGCGCGGGCGAGGCCGGCGAAGCGGCCGCCGGCGGCGACCAGTTCGTCGAAGGTGCCGCATTCGATGATCTTGCCATTATCGAACACCAGGATGCGCGAGGCTTTGCGCACGGTCGACAGGCGGTGCGCGATCACGAAGGTGGTACGATTTTTCATCACCTCGTCCAGGGCGCGCATGACTTTGGTTTCGGTATCGGCATCCAGTGCGCTGGTGGCTTCGTCGAGAATAAGAATCGGCGGGTTTTTCAAAAGGGCCCGCGCGATCGACAGGCGTTGACGTTCGCCGCCTGACAGCGAACGGCCCCGTTCGCCGACGTGATCCTCGAAGCCTTCAAATTTCTTGTCGATGAAGTCCAAAGCCTGGGCGCGTGCAGCTGCATCGCGCATCTCCTCGTCCGTGGCATCGGGTTTGCCGACGCGTAAATTGTCGGCAATCGAGCGATTGAACAGCAACGGCTCTTGGAACACGACGCCGATGTTGCGGCGGAGGGCGGCAAGCTGGAACGTCCGAATGTCGTCCCCGTCGATTTCGATGGACCCCATCTGCGGATCAAAGGCGCGGTGCAAAAGCGCGATCGCTGTGGATTTGCCGGCGCCCGTCGCGCCGACCAGCGCAATCGTTTCGCCGGGCATGGCGGTGAAATTGAGATGGTCCACCGCCATGGAGCGTGCATCGTAGGAGAAGGAGACATTCTTGAATTCGACGCGGCCCGCGAGGCGGCCTGGATCAACCGCATCGGGCATGTCGCGAATAGCCGGCACGGTATCGCGGACCTCGAAGAATTCACGCAACCTCGGCGCTTGCGACACCACGCCATTGATGAAGGTCACCACCTGCTCCAGCCGGTTGATGATGAGACCGGAGAAGCTCATGAAGGTGACCATCTCGCCGATGCTGGCCTGTCCGTTGATATGCAGGATTGTTCCGACCACGATGATCGAGAGCACGGTCAGGGTCGTTGCCGTGCGTGTCAGCACCACCGCGAGCGCCCACCACGACAACACCGGCATTTGAGCTGCCAACAAGCGACTGACGACGCTGCGCAAGTCCGCCACTTCCTGATCAAGCCGGGCAAAGCTTTGCACCAGGGCGATGTTGCCCAAAGTGTCCGCGGCGCGTTCGGCGAGATCGGAGTAGTGGCGCCTTACGTGCCCCACCAGGAGATTAATGCCAGCACCGAGGAGACGCTGGAATGCGTGCTGGTGCGCAGCGATAACGAAGCCGTGGCCATTAACCTCGCAATCGAACCGGTCGAAAAGCCCGAGAGCGTGCTTTGGATCGATCCGGTTCACCGCGCGCCTTAGTTACACGCTGGGTGCTACGTGCTGCGCCATGCGCGTGATGGCCGACAAGAAGTTCGGTGGCGCTGAAGTATCTACATCCACACCTGCGAACACATCCTCACCTTTGAACCAACGGCGCTCGGCATTGTCGGTCAGGGCCGCGACCACCGCGCCTTCAAGCTCGTAGCCCGTCATGGGAAATTGCACGAGCGCCATGGCCGCACCCAACAGGACGCGCATGACGTTCATGGTCTGGATGTGATCGAGCGGCATAGGAATGTCGTTGCTGCTCATGTTGACGTAGGAGGCAATGCAGGCCTCGACATCGAGCGACATGGTGCCGCGGCAACCCGAGGGACGCACGGCGTGGATTGAGCAGACCGTATCGACGAGCATTGAGCACGGGATATGCGCGGCCAGACGCTGCTCATGGGACATGCCCTTGGTGCGCTGATGGGTTTCGATGACCCGCGCGACTTTCTCTTTATCCCGCCGAATGTGGTTGGCGATGTAGAAAGCTTCCGGCGCGGTCACGGTTACACGCTGATAGCAGCAGTGCGAACAACCGCGGCGGCAGGCCACGGGGCCGCTGGTCGTTACGGGAACTGTGCGTTCAGCGAGCGCAGAGAGATGCGCGATGGCGTCTGAGCACGGCGACGGCGCGCGGTCATTCTGAAAAAGGCGCACGAGGTGGCGTACGTGGGCTTCCGCGCGCCGCGAGTCGCCGCCGACATTGATCGGTTGCGATAGATACGGCTCGTCATCGCGCAGGAGCGCGCGGCGGTCGGCACGGGAAAAGCGCTCACTCACCTGACGTCACTCCGATGAAACACCGGAGTTATTTACACTTATCCCGCCGCGACGTCACCCATGAGGCCGATGAGATTGCCGTCGGGATCGCGGAAGAACTGCAGCATCAAGTTGCCTTTGGCGGTTTTCTGCAGCGTGAGCGCCGGTCCCCGGAATTCGACGCCGCGCTTGGCCAGCTCTGCCGCCAGCACCGGCAAGTCCGGCGCGTCGAAATAAATCGCCGTGGAGTCCGTGGGCGTAAGATTGGCGGCATTGGACCCGACCATGAGCCGGACGCCATTTTTGACTTGGAAAAACGCCATGCCGCTGACTTCGAACAGGAAAGGTAAACCCAGCGTGTCGCGGTAAAAAACAATGGCCCGGGGCAAATCGGAGGTGGGCAAGGCTATTTGAACCAAATCGCGGTCTTTTAACATGGGTCCATTCTCCTGTAGGTTAGGGTCAGTGAAGTTTCGTTAGCTAAGCTAAATAAATGGATCGAGCGCCATGGTCAAGAAAATTCCCGCGCGGGATAAAGCGCTGCCCCCCAAACTCACAGCCCGTGAGATTGCCGAGCAACTTCATTCGGGGTCGATCCGGTTGTTGCGCCGTTTGCGCAAAACCGACGACGTGGCGGGTCTGACGGGACCGCAAGCCTCGGCCTTGTCGGTGTTGGTGTTTGGCGGCGCGATGCCCTTGGGGAAACTGGCGGCCGCTGAACAGGTGCAGGCGCCGACGATGTCCCGGCTCATCAAAGAGATGGAAGGCCTGCAGTTGGTGACGCGCCGCAAAGATCGCGACGATGCGCGTAGCGTTCAGGTTGACGCGACAAAAAAGGGGCGGCATTTGTTGATGCAGGCGCGTGACAGACGTTTGGGGCGTTTAGAGGCCGTGATTTCCAAAAGCCCGCCGGAGCGCCAGCGTATTCTGAGTGAAGCTGCGGCAATGCTGCTGGAAATCGCCGAAAGCAAAGAGCTGGGTTGAACCGGAATTCTTGGGATGCTGAAATCTCTTCACGAGCTGCTGCGGTTTGACCGGCCCCCGCATGTTGTCGATATCGGCGCCAATCCCATCGATGGCGAGCCGCCTTACAAACCCTTGCTCAAAGACGGTCTGTGCCGCGTTACGGGGTTCGAGCCACAAGCGGAAGCGTTAGCCGCGCTGAATGCAAACAAGACGGCCCATGAGACCTACCTGCCCTACGCTGTCGGCGATGGCCATACCAAGACGCTTAACATCTGCCAGTATTCCGGCTGGACCAGCACGCTGAAGCCGAATGCGGACTCGCTCGAGATTTTTCCGGTGTTTGCCCAAAACGCGCAAGTGCTGCGCCAGGTGCCGTTAAAGACCCACAAACTTGACGACATTGCCGAACTGGGCCGCATCGATTTTCTAAAAGTCGATATTCAAGGCGGCGAACTTGACGTTTTCCGCAATGCCCGTCGGCATCTGAAGGACGTTGCCGTCATACAAACCGAGGTCTCGTTCGTCACGCTTTATGACAATCAACCGGGCTTTGGCGAAATCGATGTGGAACTGCGCCGTCAGGGTTTCATGCCGCACTGCTTTGCGGAAATGAAACTGGCACCCATTGCGCCGTTGGTCATGAACAACAACCCGTATCAGGCCCTGAACCAATTGCTTGAAGGCGACATGGTGTATGTGAAGGACTTCCGTACACCGGCCAAGCTGGACAACGACCAGATCAAAACGATCTGCTTCATTGCGACGGCCTGCTATGGATCGTTCGATCTCGCATTCCGCTGCTTGCTCATTCTAGAGCAACGCGGCGCCGTCGCCGCCGATGCAGCGCAGCGGTACATGCAGATCGTCAACACGATGTCGCAGGCGCGCTAGCGCGTTATTTCTTGAGAATCAGGCTGCCGACGTCCCAAGACTTGGCGGCCTCGGGCCGCGTGATGAACTTGATGAAGGCTTGGGCTTCGGCCGGCGCTTTTGCGTTGTTGCAAATGGCCGTGGAAATATCGAGCTTCATGCCCAATTCCGGCGGCACGTGGCCGATGACGTCTGCACCCTCGATCTTGTCTTCGCTCAACGTGCCGATGCCAAGCGGCACTTCGCCGCGTGCGACGGCGTTCGCAGGAGCGCCTTGCGTGATGATGCCTTTGACGCCGGCGAATTCGGGGCGCGTGAGCATTTTGGCCACCTGGCCGCCACTGGTGCTGCCGCGCGTGGGATCGGCATAACCGACGCCGGTTTTCTTGAGCGTGGCGATAAATTTATCCAGCGTTGAAATATCGGGGTGGGGCGTGCCGGTTTTGACGACGGCAGCCATGGGAATGGTGCCGACAAAGGTCAGCGTGTCTTTTTTGGTGACGGCCGCAAGCGCCGGAAACTCGCTCGGCGGCAGAACCACCAGATCGCAAGCTGTACCGCCCGCGACGCTATCGCGGATCGGACCGCTGCTGCCGGTTTGGATGGTGGCGTTATGGCCCGAGGCCTTGGCCCAATCGGCGGCGAGTGTCTTCAACCCAAGGCCCGCGCTGCCGGGTGTGATGACGAGAATATCAGTCGCCGAAGCCGTCATGGGCGCTGTTACCAGCGCAGCCAACACCACACATTTACGCAGCATGTTCTTCCTCCCCTGGATGAATCCAACCCGCTTCGCACGCGAGCCTATCATTTCGACGGTGTGTTTTCTGTACGAATTCGCTCCCTTGCGTTAAAGCTACCTTATGCAAGCTAAAGACTTTGTGCAGCGCGGTCAGACGGCTTTGGTGCAAAACCTTTTTGCCGAAGCGAAGTTGGCTTTTGAACAGGCGTTGCACGTCGATTCCAATTGCATCGAGGCGCATTACGCTTTGGTGAAGTTGCGGTTTCCGGGCGAAAGCTACTACGACGTTCTCTCGCGCATGCACGCCGCGTTGCGGCCCAGGACTTATATTGAGATCGGCGTGGCCGGCGGCGCATCCATGTTGCGCGCCTTGCCCGGCACGAAATGCATCGGCGTCGACCCCGCGCCGAACCCGGACACAAAGCTCGCGCATGTGAAGTTGTTTCCGCTGCGCAGTGATGAATTTTTTGCGACGCAGGATCTGACGGCGCTGTTCGATGGCCTTCCGGTCGATATGGGGCTGATCGACGGCATGCATCTTTTCGAAAACACGTTGCAGGATTTTATCAACCTGGAACGTTCCTGTGCGCCCGGCAGCACGCTGCTGATCCATGATTGCCTGCCCTTCAACGAACTGACGGCTTCGCGCGAACGCAAGACGTTGTTCTGGACCGGTGACGTGTGGCGCATTTTTCCGGTGCTGGCGCGTTTCCGCCCCGATCTTTCGCTGACGGTCGTGGGCTGTATCCCGTCGGGATTAGGGATTGTGCGAAAGCTCGATCCCGCCTCCGACATTCTCGCTAGGCAGCACCAAGAGGCCGTGGACTTCGGCTTTACGCTCGACTTCCCCGTCAGCCAGAATCTGGCGACCCATGGCGTAAATGTGATTTCGAACGATTGGGCTGAAGTCTCGCGGGCGCTCTAGGATTCACGGGGCTTCCTCTGCTAGCATCCCTGTCGAGGACGCGGGGCCGCGTCATATCATTCATCGTGGAGGGACACCTATGTGCGACCAGGATTCACTGAACGACATGGCTGAACATCAGCGCAAGAACGGCGACGTCAGCCGCCGGCGTTTCGGTGGGCTGGCGATGGGCGCCGCCTTGATGGCGACGCTGCCGCGCGCGGCCAATGCGCTCGACGTAAAAGAATCCGACGTCACGATCAAAACGCCGGACGGCACGGCGGAAGCCTATTTCGTGCATCCCGCGACCGGCAAATCGCCGGCGGTTCTGGTATGGGTCGATGCCTTTGGCTTACGCCCTGCTTTCAAGCAGATGGGCAAGCGTCTGGCGGAATCCGGCTACGCCGTTCTGATTCCCAATCCTTATTACCGCGTCGCTAAAGTGCCTGCCCTGCCGGAAGGCTTGGATTTCGCCAAACCCGATGACCGCGCGCAGATCATGAAGCTCATGACCACGCTGACGGCGGATACCAACCTCACCGATGCGAAAGCCTTTGTGTCCTATCTCGATGCGCAAGCCGCAGTGGACACGTCTAAGAAAATGGGCACCACCGGCTATTGCATGGGTGGCCCCATGACGATGCGCACGGCGGCTTATCATGCGGACCGTGTTGGCGCTGCGGGATCGTTCCATGGCGGCGGCCTTGTCACCGACAAGCCCGATAGCCCGCATCTGTTGGTGCCGAGAATGAAGGCACAGTATCTGTTCGCCATCGCCGAGAACGACGACAAGGCCCAGCCCACCGCGAAAGACGAACTGCGCACCGCTTTCGGCAAAGCTAAGTTGAAAGCCGAGATCGAGGTTTATGCCGGCACCATGCACGGATGGTGCCCGCCGGATGCCACGGTCTACAACCAGGCCCAGGCCGAAAAAGCTTGGGAACGCTTGCTGGCTACTTTCAAGACTGCTTTGGTCTAAAAAGTTTTCTGAGAATGCTAAAACCTCACGGTCTTTTCAGGCCGTGGGGTTTTGCTTTTAGAGACTCTGCGCGGTGAACGCCGCCATTTGCCGGATGGCTTGTTCGAACTGCGGCGGTGGCGGTGATTGGACCGGAAGGCCCGCAAAAATCTTTTCGCCCGCGAGCCAGCGCGCTTCCGCATTCTCTTGCGAAAGAATGACCGTGAGCGCCGCGTTCATTTCATAGACCGCCGAACTTAGCCCTGCGATCCGAAGCGCCGCCATCAAAAGGATGCGGCAGGCGTGCACAATCGACACGTACTGTTCCGGCATAGGGATGCTGGCCGTTTCATTGCGCGTAAAGGCCGCCAAGCATGCTTCCAGATTGGTTGAGACGAAAGCATGGCAGGCCAACGGCCGCGCCTTGTAAATCGAACAGATTTTATCTTCCAATAAGGCGCAGAAAACTTTCGCTTCCAGGCGGCTCATTAAATCAAGATCGTGGGTGCGCCGGTGCGCTTCGATGATGGCGTCTTTGGCTTTGGGATTATTTTTGATCTGGGCGGCGACGTAAAAAGCCTCGGGTACGGTCAACACCACCATCTGCGTACAACAATGCGAGCAGCCCTTGCGGCAGGCGATATCTTTGTGCGGTGGCGCGGTACGGTCGAACAGCGACGTCACATGGGCGATGGCTTCGGAACAGGGCGAAGCGCTTTTGTAATTTTTGAGCAGCGTGAAAACGTGACGCACATGAGTCGCCATGGGCCGGGGATCCGTGCCCATCGGCAGCGACGAAGCCAAAATCTTGGCCTCCTGCTTTTGCAGCAAACGCCGGTCTTGTCTTGAAAGGGTATTGCTCATTTTCCAACATTACGGCGGCGGGTGGCCGTAAACAAGACAACTGGTCTAAGGTGTGCTCAAACATATGGGGAGCATCAATGCTTCTACGGCGCGTCTGCCTAGTTCTTGTGGCGTTGATGATGGCGCGGCCAATCTTTGCGGCCGAGGCGCCGGCCGTGGATTTGGCGCTGGTGCTGGCGGTGGACACATCCCGGAGCATCAGCGAGAGCGAAGCGCTGACCCAGCGCGCGGGCTACATCCATGCCTTTCGCAACGCGCGCGTGGCGGACGCCATCAAAGGCGGCGCTTTCGGACGGATTGTCATTTCCTATGTCGAATGGTCCAGCGCCTATGAGCAAGAGGTGATCATGCCGTGGCGCGTGATCTCCGACGCGGCGAGTGCACAGAAATTCGCCGACGACTTGGAAACCCTGCCCTATAAACCCGGCACCTCGACCTCCATCAGCGGCGGTATCGATTTCTCGATGGCGCTGTTCAAAGGCCTTGCCTTCGCGCCAGCCCGCAAAGTCATCGACGTGTCCGGCGACGGCTACAGCGATTTTGGGCGGGCCGTGACCGACGCGCGTGATGAAGCTGTGGCCGCCGGCGTTACGATCAACGGCCTTGCGGTTATGGTAGAGCGCCCTAAAAACAAACAGCAGTCACCGGCCGATCTGGACACCTACTACCGCAATAATGTTATTGGCGGGCCGGGATCGTTCCAATTGCCGGTGCGCACGCTGGACGACTTCAGCAAGGCGATCCTGCAGAAGCTGGTGCTGGAAATTTCTTAAAGTAGTTCTGGAGACGCGTTTGCAGATTTTTATCGATGCCGATGCCTGCCCCGTGAAGGACGAGGTGGTGCGCGTGGCCGAGCGTCATAACCTGCCCGTGCTGCTGGTGAGTAACACCTGGATGCGGGGCCCAGATCATCCGCTGGTGCAGCGCTTTACGGTCGACACGCACCCCGACGCTGCCGACGACTGGATCGCCGAACGCGTGACGAATGTGGACATTGTCATCACGTCCGACATTCCGCTGGCGGCGCGCTGTGTGGCCAAGGGTGCGAAAATTTTGCGGCCCAACGGCAAACCGCTGGACCAGGATTCCATCAGCATGGCGGTGGCGATGCGCGATCTGCACACGCACTTGCGCGAAACCGGCGAGATCACCAAAGGCCCCGCACCTTTCCAGAAGCAGGATCGGTCGCGGTTTTTGGATGCACTCGAAACCGCTATTCAGGCTATCAAGCGGCGGAAGTAATAAAGTAAGACTGTCCGCATGAAGCCCTATCTGATCGCCCTCGCGTTTTATCTGGTCATCGGTCTGATATTGAGCCGCACGGTCTTGCGCGCCAAAAGCCGCGGTCGCCGGAGCTTTTGGGACGTGGTGGTGGGCGCGGCAATTATGCCGGTGCTTTTTGTCATCCTGCTCGCCTGCATTCTGTTCGAAGACCTGTGGAAACGGCTTCTGATCGCGCTCGATTATGAGCCACCAGAAGAAATGAGAGCCGGGCCGGAAACACCCGCAGCGCGCGATCCCAGCGAGACCTAAGCGCGCCAAAAAGCGGCAAATAGCGGCTTTCTGGGCAAAAGCATTGACTTATTAACCTTTAAAGCTTACATCCCCCCCCGACCGCATCATGCGGCAACGTCTCGCGATACGCGCGCAGGCGCCAGGCTTAGAGCCCCAGGCTTAAAGCAAAGGCGCCGTCCCTCGAGAAGTTTAATTCTCCCTCCCGTCGGTTGCGTGCCCACCGGGTTTCCGCAGACCGTTCTTTCGCCGGCGCTTTTTAAGCGCGGCCTCAAGCACGTTTGCGTGTTTTGAAAGTGAATACATGACTACTTTTTCCGACCTCGGTCTGATCGAGCCGCTTTTGCGCGCGCTGACCACCGAAGGCTACACCACCCCGACCCCGATCCAGACGCAGGCCATTCCGCTTTTGCTGCAGGGCCGCGACATGCTGGGCATCGCCCAGACCGGCACCGGCAAGACAGCAGCTTTCGCGCTGCCGATCCTGCAACGCCTGGACGCGAACCGCGTTAAGGCTGCGCCGCGTAATCCGCGCGCTTTGATCCTGACGCCGACCCGCGAACTGGCTGTGCAGATCAATGAAGGCTTCAGCACCTATGGCAAACACCTTGGTTTCAAGCGCGCCGTGATTTACGGCGGCGTCGGCCAAGGCCCGCAAGTTTCGGCGCTCAATGCCGGCGTCGACATCCTGGTGGCGACACCGGGCCGTTTGCTCGACCTGATGAACCAGCGCCACATCAACCTGCAGAACGTTGAGTTCCTGGTGCTTGATGAAGCCGACCGCATGCTGGACATGGGCTTTATTCGCGACGTGAAAGTCATCGTCTCGAAAATCGTTGTGCCCCGTCAAACGCTGCTGTTCTCGGCGACAATGCCCGAAGCGATCATGAGCCTGGCTAAGGGCATCTTGAAAAACTACGAGCGCATTGAAGTCACGCCGCAGTCAACAACCGTGGAACGCATCGCGCAGCGCGTGATGTTTGTCGCCCGCGAAGACAAGCGCCGCCTGCTCACCGATTTGTTGAATGACAAAGCCGTGACGCGCGCCTTGGTGTTCACGCGCACCAAACATGCCGCCAACCGCGTCGCCGAACATTTGGCCAAAAGCGGCGTCAGCGCCGACGCCATTCACGGCAACAAGTCGCAGAATGCGCGTCAACGCAGCCTGGACGCCTTCAAGTCCGGCAAAGCCCGCGTGCTTGTCGCCACGGATATCGCCGCGCGCGGTATCGACGTGGACGGCATCAGCCACGTCATCAACTTCGAACTGCCGACAGATCCGGAAAGCTACGTGCACCGCATCGGCCGTACGGCCCGCGCTGGTACATCGGGCGCTGCGATCTCGTTCTGTGATGCGGATGAAGTGGGCGATCTGCGTTCCATTGAGCGCGCCACACGTCAGACCATTGAAGTGGATACCACCCACGCGTTCCATGCCGCGCATATCGCGACGCGCAGCGAACGCAGCGGCGGTCCGCGCCCTCAAAACCGGCCGAGCGGCAATCGTCCGTCGCAAGGTGATCGTAATAGCCGGAACAGCCGTGGCGGCAAAGGCGGCGGTCGCCCCTGGGAAAACCGCTCCAAGGCGGCGTAATATTCTACCAGAACGATCCGGGTTAATAACCCGGGGTTGATATAGCGCGGCGCGGACTCTTAAATGGGTCCGCGCCGTTGTTTTTTAGAACCACTGTAGTCTAGCTTACATATCTCCGGGAAAGCGCGCGTCGACGCAACTCGGCCGTGTTTTGTATGTTAGCTGGGTTTGGTTCTTCCATTGTCCGACAGTTCTTCCGATCACCAACGCAGTTTGGCCACGCAGCGCGCGGTGCTGCGTTTCGCGCGCCTCATCGTCAACGCGCTCAGCTTGGGGTTGATCTTCACCATGCTTTTGGCGGTCGTCGTTTTGTGGCTGGAAAAGCGCAGCTGCATGACGCTCGACCGCGAACAGTATCGCGGGTTGCTGCTGATCATTTTCCTTACCATCACGCTGTCGGCCTATGTGGTGCTGGAATATTTCCAACATCGCAATGACGAGCGCGAAGCTAAAAACAAACGCCCGCAAAAGGGCAAAGTCAAAGACGAGCCGGCCTTCGCGCCGATCTTTGTCGAACCTGTGCCGCCGCCGACCGCGCTTTCGCTGATATCGAATGCAGCAGAAGACGTTCCGGTACCGGACGGGCTGTCTATCGACGCGCACAACACTGTCTCGGTCACGCCTGTTGAGATACCGCACGAACCCAGCGCACCTGTCCGCCCCGCACCCGCTGTATCTGACGATGCCAGTGCGGCGCTGTTCGTTCAAACCGTCACCGCGGCTGTCGTAGGCTTCGACGAAGAGCCGACGCCATTCATTCAATTCGGCCTGCGCCTTTTTATTATGGGCGGATGCGGTGAACTCGCGCGCCGCAATGCTTTGACGACCGCGCAGGGCAAAGCTGTGCTTATGCGCATGCTGGCAGAAATGAGCGTGACGAAACGCGACGCGGCATCCTTTGCCGCCAACGCCAATACTTTTGCGCAAGTTCCTAATTTGCGCGGTCCCATTGATGCCGGTTATCGCGCTATGGCGCATTTACACGACGCTGGCTTTGTGAACATCGCTGACCTGATCGATGCCATGGCGCAGTGGAAAATCCAGGATGGCCTATGTCAGCCGCCGGAGCCGGTGACATTCGTGGCGACGGCAATTGTAGCAGCCATGGCGGGAGCGGCCACGCCGCCCGAAGATCGCCAGAGGTCATTGCGCGCACATAATAAATTTGTTGGCGCGGCCCTCGATCATTTCCAGGGCCGTGAGATCCACAATCTCGGCAATGGATTTGTTGCGGCTTTTACCGATGCGTCTTTAGCCTTGCGCGCGGCGGAGAATATTCTGGAGCAACTGGACGCCTTCGCGCGTGAAAATCCCAAGCTCACGGTGCTACCGCATATCGGTATCGATACGGAAATGGCTGCGGTGGTGAACGGGACTTATATTTCGGCGGCGCTCACCCGTGCGGTGACCATTGCCTCGTTGACGCCGACGAATCACATCTATTGCAGCGAAGCCACGTGCAGCGATGCAGCCGAGGTGTTTTCGTTTGAGCCCGTCACAGCCATTGAAAGTTATGCTGAACTGCCGCCGGTGTTTTCGACGGCGTGGTCGCGGGCACCCGCAAAGGGCGGCCCCGCAGTTGAATACCGTCAGATCGGCACGATGGCGGACGCTTCTTAATTCGACAGTAAGCATACAGCGCCCAAACCGCCATCGGTGCAGATGCTGACGATGGCGCGGCTGCCTGGCGGGAAGCCCGCCAATTCCTTCACGGCCTGGCTCAGAATGCGCGCACCCGTCGCGCCGAACGGGTGGCCGATGGCAACGCTGCCGCCATTGGGGTTCAAGCAGCTCCACGGGAATTTGCCGAGGTTTGCGGATACACCAACGCGCTCGCACAGCCAGGCTGCATCTTCCATCGCCGCCACATGGCACAGTACCTGCGCCGAGAAGGCTTCGTGGATTTCCCACAGCGCTACACCTTCATAGGTGAGGTTGTTGCGCGCGAGCAGACGGGGGATCGCGAAAGCCGGCGCCATCAGCAAACCATCGCGCAGGATATCCACGCCCGCCATTTCCCAATCCAACAGCTTCACACGGGCTGCACTTTCAGGAACCCGCGCGAGGCCCGCCTCATCCGTCACCCACAAGGCCGCAGCCCCATCGGTGAGCGGCGACGAGTTGCCGGCCGTGAGTGTGCCGGCGCTGATGGGATCGAAAGAGGGCTTCAGCTTGGCCAGTTTGGAGAGCGAGGTATCGGCGCGCGGAATCGCGTCTTTGCTCAAGCCGTCCACGGGGATGACGAGATCGTCAAAGAATCCGGAATCCCAGCCCGCCACAGCGCGCTGATGCGTCTTCAAGGCCAGATCATCTTGGGCTTCGCGGCTGATATGCCAGGTCTTAGCCATGATTTCGGTGCCGTCGCCCATCGAAAGGCCGGTGGTGCGGTTGGTGATGCTGGGGATGTGGAGCTTCACATCCTTCAGCGGCAGTTCCGCGAGCATGTCGGCCCGCTGGCCGAGGGACTTGCCTTGGAAGAATTTGCGCAGCCAGGTGGAGAGCTTTTGATTTAGGCCGATCTGGATGCCGCTCATGCTTTCGACGCCGCCGACCAGCGCGAGTGTGCCGGGGGCTTTGTGCACGGACTCAGCGGCGCTAAACACCCCGACCATGCTGGTGGCGCAGGCCATCACAACCGAATAGGCGGGGATGTAAGGACTAACACCGGCATCGAGCGCCACTTCGCGGGCGATATTACTCCAATGCAAATTAGGGGCGACCGTGCCCCAGACGATGAGGTCGGGCTTATCGGCCGCTTTCAACTTGCCGCACATGGCCTGGACCACCGGCACCGAGAGCGCGATGGCGTCGCGCCCTGCGAGGGCCCCGTCCACTTTGGCGAAGGGTGTGCGCACACCGGCCGCCAGCCACAAGGATTTTGACATCTCGAATCGCCTCCGCACCATGTCCACCGACTCAAGAGCTTAGCATTATTGCGGCGGGCCTGTTGACCCGGGACCGCGTGGGGCCGATATTACAGTCCTCCAAGGGGTGCCCTTTATGAAGGGCTGAGAGGCCGGAGACGGCAAACCCTTAGAACCTGATCCGGGTGATACCGGCGGAGGGATGGAACCCGCGCGAAGTGCGCGTTTTTTATCCCATCGCATTCCCGGATCTCCGCACTGTCACAGGAGATCGCCATGAACGTCATTCCCCGTCCCAAAGATATGAAGGATTTGTCCGTGACCTGTGGGCCCTTGCCCGCGTCGCGCAAAGTTCATGTGGCCGGAGACATCCATAAAGATGTGCATGTCGCCATGCGCGAGATCAACCTGGAAGCGTCGGCTAAGGAACCGCCGATGGTGGTCTACGACACCTCGGGTCCTTACAGCGATCCGGCGGTGAACATCGACATTCGCATGGGCCTAACGCCCTTGCGCGCGAAATGGATCAAAGCCCGCGGCGACGTGGAAGAAATTCTCGGCCGGGCGCAGCGTCCCGAAGACGATGGCCTCAAAGAAGGCGAGACGACGAAAGTCGAAGTGTTCGACCGCGCGGGCCGCAAGCCCTTGCGCGCGAAGCCCGGCATGAACGTCTCACAGATGCATTACGCAAAGAAGGGCATCATCACGCCCGAGATGGAATACGTCGCCATCCGCGAGAACATCGGCCGCAAGAAGGCCTTGGAAGATGCCGCCGCGACGTTGAAGGACGGCGAAAGCTTCGGCGCGGCCATTCCTGAATTCGTGACGGCCGAATTCGTGCGCGATGAAATCGCCCGGGGCCGCGCGATTATTCCGTGCAACATCAACCATCCTGAAACCGAACCGATGATCATCGGCCGGAACTTCCTGGTGAAGATCAACGCCAACATCGGCAACTCGGCTGTGACATCGTCTGTCGCCGAAGAAGTCGACAAACTGGTGTGGGCTATCCGGTGGGGCGGCGACACGGTGATGGACCTTTCAACAGGCCGCAACATTCACACCATTCGCGAATGGATCATGCGCAACGCGCCGGTTCCGATCGGCACGGTGCCGATCTATCAAGCTTTGGAGAAGGTCAACGGCAAAGCCGAAGACCTGACCTGGGAAATTTTCCGCGACACGCTGATCGAACAAGCCGAACAGGGCGTGGATTACTTCACCATCCATGCGGGCGTGCTGCTGCGTTATATTCCGCTGACCGCCAAGCGCGTCACGGGCATCGTCAGCCGCGGCGGCTCGATCATGGCCAAGTGGTGCTTGGCGCATCACAAGGAAAATTTCCTCTACACGCATTTCAATGAAATCTGCGAAATCATGAAGGCCTATGACGTTGCCTTCTCGCTGGGTGATGGCTTGCGCCCGGGATCAGGTGCCGACGCCAACGATGCGGCCCAGTTCGGTGAATTGGAAACGCTGGGCGAACTGACCCAGATCGCCTGGAAACACAATGTGCAGGTGATGATCGAAGGCCCAGGCCATGTGCCCATGCACAAGATCAAAATCAATATGGATAAGCAGCTGGCCGTGTGCGGCGAAGCGCCGTTCTACACGCTGGGGCCGCTGACGACAGACATCGCGCCTGGCTACGACCATATCACCAGCGGCATCGGCGCTGCCATGATCGGTTGGTTCGGCACGGCGATGCTGTGTTACGTGACGCCCAAAGAGCACTTGGGTCTGCCTGACCGCAACGACGTGAAGGTGGGTGTGATCACCTACAAGATCGCGGCGCATGCCGCCGATTTGGCCAAGGGACATCCGGGTGCGGCCTTGCGCGATGAAGCTTTGTCGCGGGCGCGCTTCGAATTCCGCTGGCGCGATCAATTCAACCTGAGCCTGGACCCGGAAACCGCCGAAGACTACCACGACCAGACTTTGCCGGCCGAAGGGGCGAAGGTCGCGCACTTCTGTTCCATGTGCGGACCGAAGTTCTGCTCCATGAAGATCAGCCAGGAAGTCCGCGAGTATGCCGAGAAAGGCATGGCGGAAATGTCCGAGACCTTCAAAGACCAGGGTGCGGCCATTTATCGGACGGCCGATGGCCGCCCGGTGAATGCCAGCGACTGATCGACAAGCATCGGTTCGGCTAAAGGATGCAGCTTTCAGCGCAGCTGTTTGACGCGATGGCCTTGTTTCAAGCTGGTCAGCTTGACGAGGCCGAGCGCCATTGCAAAGCAGCTCTCGCCGCTGAACCGACGGTGCTGGACGGCTATCAGCTTTTAGCCGCCATTAAACTCAGTCAGGGCCGGCATCAGGACGCGGCGGACGTGCTTCATACGGCGCTCGGCCATCATCCGGGCGCTTTTGAGCCCAGGTTCATGCTGGGATCGATCATGCGCACCTTGGGCCGCCGCGATGAGGCCCTGCGCTACTATCACGAAGCCTTGGCGATCAATCCCAACATCGCCGAAATTCACAGCAACATGGGCGTGCTGCATCACGATCAGGGCGAACTGGAGCCGGCTATCGCCTGCTACCGCGAAGCCTTGCGGCTTGCGCCCGGCCAGATCGAAGCGCGCCGCAATCTTGCTGCGGCTTTGCGCGCTCTTGGACGCATCGACGAAGGCATGGTTGAGTTTGAGACCATCCTGAAATTCGATCCCACCTACGCCTATGCCGAACTGATGGCGATGCACAGCGCCCGTGAGCTGTGCCAATGGGAACACTTCGATGCCATGGCGGCCCGCGCCCGCGCACTGGCCGTCACGCAGGCCGGGAAATTCTCGCCGTTCCTTTTGTTGTCATGGCCTGTACCGCCCGATCTGTTGCTGAAAGCCGCCACGGCTTTCGCAGCGGCTTTTGTCCCGCCGCAAACATTGATGCCGGCAGCCCCTCAAAGCGGCGCAAGAAAACTGCGCATTGGTTACTTTTCACCGGACTTCCGCGATCACGTTGTGGCCAACGTCATTCCCGAAGTGCTGGAATGCCACGACCGCGCGGCCTTCGATGTTGTGGCGTACTCCTACGGGCCGCATGACGATTCGATTCAAAGGAAACGTATTCAGGCAGCCTGCACGGATTTTGTCGACGTGCGCGGCCTTTCCGATGACGATGCCGCGAAAAAGATTCGCGATGATGGTGTCGATATACTTGTCGACCTCAACGGCTTCACCGGCAGCATTCGCCATCAGGTTCCCGCACGCCGGCCTGCGCCTGTGCAAATCAGTTGGCTTGGGTATCCGGGCACCACGGGATCGACGGCGATCGATTATCTGGTGGCCGACGCCTTCACAATCCCCACCGATGCCGAGCGATTTTACAGCGAGAAAATCATCCGCCTGCCGCATTCGAGCCAGCCGCACGACCGCAAACGTGTGATCGGCGATGCGCGTCCGCGCGAAACCTATGGCCTGCCGGCCGAAGGTTTTGTGTTCTGTTCGTTCAATCACCCGCAAAAGATTACACCGGGCATCTTCGGCGCGTGGATGGCGATCTTAAAAGCCGTGCCCGAGAGCGTGCTGTGGCTTAAAGCCGACCGTGAGGACACCAAAGCCAATCTTCAGCGCGCAGCGCTGGCAGCAGGCATTGATGCGACGCGCCTGGTGTTTGCCGCGCGCACAAAAGATCCGGCAGAGCACCTTGCGCGTTACCGTACGGCGGATTTGGCGCTTGATACATTCCCCTACAACTCGCACACCACGGCCAACGACGCCCTTTGGGTGGGATGCCCCTTGGTCACGCTTGCGGGCGATACCATGCCCGCCCGCATTGCCGGGGGGATTTTGCAGGCTTTAAATTTGCGGCAGCTTTTAACGGCGTCGCTTGAGGCTTATCGCGACACCGCCATACATTTCGCGCGCACGCCCCATGATCTCGCTGAGATCAAGCGCCAGCTTAGTGTGGGGAAAGGCGAAGGCCATTTCGACACCACGCTTTTCACGCGCCATTTGGAAATGGGGTTCCGCGAGGCCTGGACGATTCACAGCGCCGGCGAAGCGCCGCGGCATATCGCCGTTAAAGCGCCTTAGCTGCCGGGAAAGAATGCAGCCGAGTACGCCATAGCAACGTCTTGCGTTGTAGGCGAGACAAAGGCCAAGGCCCACAAATCATAATCCGGCGCCGGACGTCCGCCGACCAGCGTTGCATTAAAGCCCGCGTCATTGAGCTCGGCCATAAGGGTTTTTTGCGTGAACCCACAGCGGTGCGCCATGAAGTGCATGCCGCCCGCAATGGACGGCCGGTGACCGTAGATGATGTCGAGCGGCGTGATGGTACCCACCTCGGACATATAGACAGCGTCCGTCAATTTCCCTTGGGCCACTTCGGCGCAGATGGATTGTAAATCGGGACAGGTGATCAGCACGAAACCGCCCGGCTTTAGGACGCGGCGAAACTGCGCGAGCGCCGTCGGAACTTCGTGCGGGTAAAGATGCTCGATACTGTGGGACGAATAGAGGGCGTCATAGCTCGCGTCCGGCACCTTCGACATATCGGTCATAGAGCCGAGAATATCGGGCTGCGCGTTGGGGTCGACGTACATGGTTGTTTCGCGCCAGGCGTCCGCATACCGGCCGAAGGGGGTTTGCGCCTGGCGCGAACCGCCGCATCCGACATGCAAAAAGGTCTTCATCTCCGTCGCTCCTGTACCTAACGCATGCTAGGGTCGCCGACGTGCGGCAACGCATGATAATCCTTGGGGATAATCCTGGCAGGCTGACCGAATATGAGCAAGCTCCGCGTCAGAATTGCAAAAGCGCTGGTGTGGATTTTCGCCGGCGTGGTTCTTGTGCCAATTGCGTTGGTATTGCTTTACCGCTTTGTCAGCCCGCCTATCACACCCTTGATGCTGATCAGGGGCGGCAACGTCGCGTATCAATGGGTACCGATGACGCGCATCGCACCAGTGCTCGCACGCTCGGTACTGACGGCGGAAGACGAGAACTTCTGCCAGCATCACGGGTTTGATAAGGCCGCCTTGCAAAAAGCCCTCGATCAATACCTGGATGAAGACGAAGAAGCCACGCTCCGCGGCGGCAGTACAATCTCGCAGCAAACCGCCAAGAACGTTTTCCTGTGGCCCGACCGCACCTGGATTCGCAAAGGGCTGGAAACGGGCTTCACGCTTTATATCGAAGCCATGTGGCCGAAGCAGCGCATCATGGAAGTGTATTTAAACGTGGTGGAGTGGGCGCCCGGCGTTTACGGGGCAGAAGCTGCGGCGCGCCATCATTTCAAAAAAAGTGCGGCAGCCTTATCCGCCCACGAAGCGGCAGCCCTGGCGGCCGTGCTGCCCAATCCGCGCAAATGGAATGCGTCGAATCCCGGACCTTATGTACAGGGCCGCACGACCACGCTGCAGGGTCGCGCCGCGCGCGTGGGCGCGCTCGCGAACTGCCTGCAAAATCCTAAGCCTTGAAATCGTGCGGCTGGCGCGGTGGCGGCGCCGGCTTGCGCTGGTCTTCGGCTGCCGTCGGTTCGGGTTCGGTGGTGTTTATCACAACCTCGGCCGTAGCATCTGACGGCAACACAACAGGATCTTTGTCCAAACGCGGCTTAGCAACTTTACCGCCAGCCAGGGCGCGTTCCAGCGCCTCGATCAGATTGGCGACGCCGACAGGTTTCACAAGGAAGGCCGAGATCCCGAGCCGCGCCGCGCTGCGGTAAAGGTCCATATTGTTATCGCCCGTCATCATGACGACCGGCAATTTCTTCAGAATTTCTGATTTAGCCGCCCGCAGTTTTTCAATGAACTTAAGCCCGTTCATACCCAGCAGGTGATAGTCGACAATAGCGACATGAGCGAGGTTTGGATTTTGCTCGAGATTATAAAATGCATCTTCGCCTGAACGCGCGGCATGCAAGCCGCCGACATGGCTTTTCAACATGCTTTCCACGAGGTCGAGCACAAAGTTTTGGTCCTCGACCACGAGGACCGAGGCCTCCTTTAGGGGCCGCGGCGTTTTATCTTTGTCTTTGGATCCCACGGATACGGCCTCCCGGCTCACATCGGCGTATGCATGATCATAGGATAGGACCAACCGGTTAATCCACCGCGGAACTGTACCCTTCACGGATGTGGATCAGATAACGCTTAGATAACAATCGTAGCGGCTTCGTTCTCTAAAAACCGCAGGATCGACAAGGCGGCCATATGGGAGGTCTTGGGATTATCAGGCGAAGGATTGGCGTTGATCCGTAAAGAGAGGCTGCCAAAGGCGCCCTCGGCTTCCAGGTGATGCACGTTCTGGGTCACGTTGGGATCAGCCACAAGTTCGACTCGGGTGGCTTCGAAGCCCATGCCCGCCAGTGCCGCCGTGGCGGCGACATTGGCGTTCTTTGGGAACGTGAGGGCAGCTTCGCGCGCGTTACCGGAAAAAATCACGGTCGGTACGGTGATCGCATCAAGATCATGCGCGCTTTCAGCCGGCGTGCCTTTCCAAGCTTTCGGCGGTTTGCTTGAGCGCAGCGTAACCTTTGTAAGCCCTGCGAGCTTTCCTGAAGAGAGCGCGTCTACACCCGGCAAGGCACCCGCAACCAGTTTCAGCTTGCCCGCGGATTTTGCGGCGGCGGCTTTGATCGTGTTCCACAATGATTCATCGGCGAGGCTGCCGGTGGAC
Organism: Fidelibacterota bacterium; assembly: GCA_947476895.1. Classification (GTDB taxonomy): domain Bacteria; phylum Pseudomonadota; class Alphaproteobacteria; order Rhodospirillales; family Rhodospirillaceae; genus SHVO01. Next base: position 125,183 of record CANJRX010000001.1, read on the forward strand.
GCGAGGATGAAATCGACGCCCGCTTCAAGCACCGGCGCGGCATAGGCCGCAACCGCGCTATGACCGGCGCATTCAACGACGCGGTCGGGCTTGAAGGCGAGAAGCTCGGCCAAGGAGTTCACAAGGGGATGCGCGCCGACAGAGGCTTTATCGCCGCCCATGCCCAAGGCCGCAACGACCTGCAGCCGCGACCCGGGGGCCGCGCAGAACTGCGTCACGATTTTCGCGATAGCGCCATTGCCGATAAGAGCGATTTTCAAAGCTGCCGACCCGGAATATTGAACCTTGCCGGTCATACCATACACAGCAGGCGAGGCAACTGCGCGGGTAACTAGGTAGACTTTTCCGCGAGGCGGCGTTCCAGATGATCAAGGCGGTCCGCGCCCCAAAACGGCTCGCCGTCCAACAGTGTATAAGGTGCGCCGTTCATGCCTTCGGCTTTGGCGGTTTCCACAGCTTTGATGACGGCCCGCTTGGCGCCTATGTCTTTTTCAGCCGCCACGATCTCGGCTTCGGTCACGGGCAGATCTTTACAAGCCGCGAGAATCTCGGGTGCTGTGGCGATGCTGCGGCCATGGCCGAACAGCTGCAGCATGACGGCGCGGGCGAAAGCATGAGACAGCCCCTCGTCCCGCGCCTTGAGCAGATAAAAAGCATAACGCGCGAGCTTTACATCTGGCGGAAACGGATCGGGCAGACGCGAGGGCAATCCGGCAAATTCACAGCTGCGGGCGAAGTCGATTTTGAGATACTCGAATTTCGCCTGGATCATCATGGGCGGTGTGACGCCTTGCGCTTGGAACAGGTGACCCAGCGAAACCGCGGTCCATTCAACTGAGCGCCCATAGCGCGCCGCCAGATCGTCGATCTGCTGCACGGCGATGTAGGAATAGGTCGAGGTGAAGTCGAAGAAGAAGCGGATGGGCGTGGGCATGAGCGAGTCCTGGGTTAAGTCTTCTTATATCCGCCTTTATGCGCACGATAAATTTGTTTGCATGAATAGGGCCTATTCACGCATCTGCCCGGCCCTTGCGAATGGCCTTGCGCCCGAAGCGCGCGCGCACGCTATCCATGGCGCGCTCGACCTTGGCATGGCGGGGCGCTTCGCCGGGTTTCGCAAACAGGTCCGGAGCATCGGCCAGGGCTGCATCGGTCAGGGTATCCATGCCGATGCCGATCAACCGGAAAGGTGCAGCGCTGGCTTCTTTCAGCAGCAAGGGTTCCGCCGCCTGGAAGATGACTTCGGCCAGTTGAGTGGGCTGGGCCAAGCGTCGATTGCGGGTGCGGAGTTTAAACCGCGCGGTTTTGAGTTTCAGGCTGACGGTTGCGCCCGCGAGGCCGTAAGACTTCAGACGGTCGGCCACGCGCTCGCACAGCGGCCATAACCTGCGACGCAGTTCGGCCATATCTTTCACATCGGTCTCAAACGTGGTTTCCGCCGAGACGCTTTTAGACTCGCGTTCGATATTGACGCTGCGGTGATCAATGCCGCGCGCGAGGTGGGCCAGATGTTCGCCGGTGTCGCCATACCGCCCGGCAAGGTCCTGTTCCTTGCGCTTCTGCAAATCGCCGATGGTGAACAGGCCGTCCACTTTCAACTGTTCCGCCAGAGACGGCCCTACACCCGGCAACTTGGTGATAGGAAGGTCATGAAGAATTTGCACGGCGTCGCTTTGCCCCACCACGGCGAAACCACGCGGCTTGTCAAAATCAGACGCCATCTTGGCCAGGAACTTGTTGTAGCTGAGACCGATAGAGACAGTGATGCGCACGTTGCGTTCAATCTCGCGGGCAACATGGGCCAACGTCGCGGCCGGCGAACGGCCGAACAAAAGCGTGGTGCCGGAAAGGTCGAGAAAGGCTTCGTCGAGAGATAAGGGCTCTACCAGCGGCGTGGCGCTGTCGAAAATGTGGCGCACGTCTTGGCTGACGCGTTTGTACTTGGCCATGTCGGGTTTGATGACGACAGCGTGCGGGCAGAGCTTCAGGGCTTTATACATCGGCATGGCCGAACGCGGACCGAAGCGCCGCGCGATATAACAAGCCGTTGAGACCACGCCGCGCTTACCGCCACCGATCAACACTGGCTTGTCGGCCAGAGCTGGATTATCGCGCTTCTCAACCGAGGCATAAAAAGCATCGCAATCGATATGCGCGATGGAAAGCCGCCCGAGTTCAGGATGACTGACCATGCGATCCGAGCCGCAACGGCTGCAGGACGCCGATGTCTTAGCGTATTCGGCGAGGCAATCGCGGCACAGGCTGGTGACCTGTTCAGGGGAAACGGACGTGACCATCGCCGCAGTTTAAGCTGAATCTGAGACGCTCACCATTGACACCTGCCTTAAGTCCCCCAAGTTGACTTCATTCCCGGAAAGGTTCAATTCAAGGCCACCCGTATGGCAAAAGGCGATTTGACGTGAGCAATCAGTCCCGTGGCGGCGGCCCAACGCGTTGGAATATGCCCGACCGCCCGCGCAGTAAGAACTACGCTTACTTGCGCCGCACCTATGCCTTCACGCGCCCCTATGCGCGCCAGCTGAGCTTCTTCGGTATGGCGCTGGCCGTGACCTCGATCGCCACGTTGAGCATCGGCACGGGTCTCAAATTCGTTATCGACCGGGGTTTGAGCCAGGGCAGCGCCGCGATGTTGGATCAGGGCCTCGCCCTTTTGATCGGCATCGTTGTCGTTATCGCCGTCGGCACCTTTGTGCGTTTCTATTACATTTCCTGGGTGGGTGAGCGCGTGGTTGCGGATATCCGCAAAGCCGTCTTCAACCACATCCTCAGTCTCAGCCCCGGATTTTTTGAGACTACCAAAACCGGCGAGATCCTTTCGCGCCTGACGACTGATACGTCGCTGTTGCAGCAGGTAATTGGTTCAAGCTTTTCCATTGCCATTCGCAACGTGTTCGCCTTGATCGGCGGCGTGATCATGTTGATGGTCACGAATATTAAGCTGACTGGCTTAGTGGCTTTGGTCGTTCCGGTCGTGATCGTTCCGATCATTTGGTATGGCCGCAAAGTGCGCACGCTGTCGCGCGAGACCCAAGACCGCGTTGCGGACGTAGGCTCCTACGCCGAGGAAAATCTCAACGCCATCCGCACGGTGCAGGCCTTTGTGCACGAAGACATCGACCGTGGTTTCTTCGGTCGCAACGTCGAGGGCGCTTTTTCAACGGCCATGAAGCGCATCTTCGCGCGCGCCATGTTGGGCGCGGTGGTGATTTTGTTGGTGTTCAGCGCGATCTCGGCCGTGGTTTGGGCGGGCGGGCGCGACGTGATCCAAGGCGACATCACGCCGGGGGCGCTGTCGGCCTTCATCTTCTACGCCATCATGGTTGCCGCTTCGGTGGGCGCGATGACGGAAGTGATGGGTGATCTACAACGCGCGGCGGGTGCGACGGAACGCCTGATCGAGTTGCTGGAAATGAAGTTAGATATCATGGCGCCGGCATCACCGAAGCCCATGCCGACACCGGCGCGCGGCGCGGTCGATTTTGAAAACGTCACCTTCCATTATCCGTCACGGCCGGGGACAGCTGCGTTAAAAGGCCTGTCGCTCTCTGTCACACCCGGCGAGCACGTGGCGCTTGTGGGGCCATCGGGCGCAGGCAAAACCACGGTATTTCAGCTGTTGCTGCGTTTTTACGATCCGCAATCGGGGACGGTGCGCATTGACGGTATGGACTTGAAGGATGTTGATCCGCGCGATGCGCGTGCGCGCATCGGTCTGGTCTCGCAGGACCCGGTGATCTTCGCCGCCGACGCCATGGAAAATATCCGCTATGGCCGCCCTACCGCGACCGACGCCGAGGTATATGCAGCCGCCGAAGCCGCCGCGGCTATGGAGTTTATCGCCAAGCTACCCGACGGTATGAAAAGCTTTCTGGGTGAGCGCGGTGTGCGCCTGTCCGGTGGACAAAAGCAACGCATCGCCATTGCCCGCGCCATCTTGCGCGATCCGGCTTTGTTGCTGCTGGATGAAGCCACCAGCGCGTTGGATGCCGAGAACGAACGCCTGGTGCAGGTCGCCTTGGAACGTCTGATGGTGGGACGCACCACCATGGTTATCGCCCATCGCTTGGCGACTGTGGTCAACGCCGACCGCATTGCGGTGATCGATGACGGTCATCTCGTTGCCACGGGCAATCACGAGCAGCTGCTAGTCAGCAATCCGCTATACGCCCGCGTTGCGGCCTTGCAGTTCTCGGCCGACGGCGCGGCAAACGCGGCGCAGTAGTTAGTCCCAATCTTTGGAGGTCACACGCCGCTGACCTTTGGTCGAGCTGCGTTGGCTTTTGCTGTCCATGCGCTTAGCCCTGGCGGAACGTGTGGGCTTGGTTTTGACGCGCTTCTTCTGCACAACCGTCGCCTGACGGATCAACTCTAAGATCCGATCCACCGCATCCTTGCGGTTCATCTCCTGCGTGCGGTGCTGATTCGCCGTGATGACAATTTCGCCGTCGTTGGTCGCGCGTTTGCCGGCCAGCTTGATCAGCCGCACCGCCACCGCGTTCGGCAACGACGGCGAGCGGCGCGCATCAAAGCGCAACTGTACAGCGCTAGAAACCTTATTGACGTTTTGCCCGCCCGGTCCGCTGGAGCGGATAAACGTCATCTCCAGCTCGGCCTCGTCCAGATTGAGGGTTGGCGTGACGGGAATATATGGCGGCATGGATCGCGACCGGGTAAAAGCCATTGAGTACGTTTGTTGAGCTTAACTGATAACGGCTTAAAATGAATTCGGTTTCCCCGCCAGTTTCCCCGGCCATGATCGTGCCTGAGATGAGCTTCGACCAGCTCGTCGAGAACTTCGCGTTGTTCGATGATTGGGAAGACCGCTACCGCTATCTCATCGACTTGGGCCGCAAGTTGCCGATCCTTCCTGAAGACCTCAAGACCGAAGCGAACAAGGTCCGCGGCTGCATGAGCCAAGTGTGGATGGTGCCGGGCCACCCCGAAGGTGACGCCGGCAAGTTCGCTTTCGCCGCCGACAGCGATGCCCATATCGTCAAAGGCCTGATCGCGGTGCTGGGCGTGCTGTTCTCCGGCAAGACGCCGGCCGAGATCGCCGCCGTGGATACCGATGCAGCTTTCGGCACACTCGGTCTGGATCAGCACATCAGCCCCAGCCGCCGGAACGGGTTGGTGTCTATGGTTGAGAAGATTAAGAGCTACGCGAAAGCGTAGGCAGGAAACGACCCCTCCCTGACCCTCCCCTTGCAAGGGAGGGAAAAGTAAGATCGGCGGGATCGTTCCGTGCTTAGTCCCTCCCCTTGCAAGGGGGAGGTTAGGAGGGGGTCGGTTTTTGGCGACAAGCCGTTTTAGTCGAACTCCGCAAAAGACAAGCCGCGCACGCCTTCTTCGCGTCAACGTGACCGAGGCGGAGAAGAAGCTTTGGTTGCGCTTACGGGCGGGCCAAATGGAAGGCGTTGCCTTTCGTAGACAACATCCAATCGGTTCCTATGTCGTGGATTTTTGTGCGCCGTCGCTCAAGCTGGTCATCGAACTCGACGGGGGTCAGCATGATATAAGTCGTTCCAAAGACGAAATACGCACCGCACGATTGAATGCGGTAGGCTTTCATGTCCTGCGATTCTGGAATAACGACGTCATGACAAACCTTGATGGCGTTCTGACGGAGATCGCGGGGGAAATATTAAAAAGGAAAACGACCCCTCCCTAACCCTCCCCTTGTAGGGGAGGGGAAAAGGGACGCGGCTTAGCCGAACAGCTTGCGGTCCAGCTTCTTGATGAAGCTCCAGGGATCGGCGTCGGGCTTGCCGAAGAGGAAGCCTTGCACGTATTCCACGCCGCAATCGCGCACGAATTCCAGGCCTTCTTTGCTGTCGACCATCTCGGCGATGGTTTCAACGTCCATGGTTTTGCAGAGCGTGGTGAGCGCGCGCATAAAAGCGCGGCCCTTGGGCGCGGTTTGTGCGTTCTTGACAGCGCTGCCGTCGAGCTTCACGACGTCGACTTCGAGCACGCTCAAGTACTGGAAGCTGGCGGCGCCTGCGCCAAAGTCGTCGAGGCAGACGTGGAAGCCTTTTTTGCGCAAGCCTTGCACGAAGTTGTTGGCCTGCACCAGATCGGCGACGCGCGCAGATTCCGTGATTTCGAACACCAGGAAATTGCGCAGCCACGTATCGGCATCCAGCATCGCGTGCAGGTCTTTGATGTACATCTCGTTGCCGACCGACATGCCGGAAATATTGACGGCGATGGAGACCTTGTCCGAGCGATTCTTGCGCAGCCAGTCGACGCACTTGCGCGCCATGGCGATGTCGAACTCGGTGATTAGGCCGGTCTCTTCGGCGAAGGTGATGTACTTGTAGGGTGATTCTTCGAAGTTGCCGTTGAAGCGCACAAGCGCTTCGTAGTGGTGCACCGCGCCGGTGCGCGCATCCAAGATCGGATGAAAAGCGATTTGGAAATCGTTGCCCGCGGTCAGGGCGCGGAAGTTGTTCAAGGACTGCACGGCTTCCTTGACCAGCTTGTCCATGTTGCCGGCGATATCTTTGACGTTGAAGCTGTCGCCGACCTGTTCCTTGAAATGATTGATGGTGTAGACGAGGCCCTTGGCAAGGTCGCCTTCGTTGACACCCGTCATATCCAGTTCGACGGTGGCCGCTTGAACTTCCACGCCTTTGCCGGTCGGATCGAAAGCCTTGGTCGCCTCAGCGATCTTGGCCTCGAGGGCGGCGACGTCCATGCCCGCTTCGTGCACGATGCCGAACTTGCCATCGCCGACTTCACCGGCGGAATCCCTGCCCAGCGAATTCGCGCGCAACGTAGTGCCCACGGTATTGAGCAACACCTGGCGTTCGTCTTCGTTGAGGGTGTTATAGAAATCCTGGAAGCCAGGCATGTTGACGAGGGTCAGCTCGCCGCCGCCTTGCAGCTTCTTAACGGCCATTTCGGAGAACGAATCTCCGGACAGAAGGCCGGTTGATTTATCGCGTTTGACGCCTTCTTCGGTGTCGCCCTTCTCGTCGAGGTGGGCTTGCGTGCGCAGCGCCAGGAAGAAGTGATCCTTCAAATCCGGCATCACATAGCCCGCGAAGGCCACCGGCGGCTATAAGCCTTTTTCGCCCTGCATACGGATGGTGACGTTGTCGATGCGGCCCTTTTTCGACGTCATGAACAAGAGCTGATCGACCAGCACGCGGTCTTTCTGCGACACCAGATCCATGAAGTTTTTGCCGATGACGCCTTCAGGGCCTACGCCGAGCAACGCTTTGGTGGCGCCAACCGCGAAGGTCACGCGGCGCGTCGGGTCCAGTTCGACAAGCATGTCGGCCCAACAGAAAGCGAAGGCAACGAAGCGGTCGCGTGCGGAAGTCGGAGCATTCATTGGATGAAGTCTTTAGCGTCCCTGACCACTAGCGGATGGTGTCCCCATAGTACGACGGCTTGTAGCAAACTCAGGCCGCGGTGCCCAGCATTAGAACAGAGAACCGGCGGATTTGGCGGCAAATTTTCCGGCCATTCCATGAACGATATTCCCCCAGCCGCCTGATGGGCCACTGTTTTCTACTTACGATATTGAAACGTTGTTTGTAAGGGACGGGTCACGGTTGAAACCGGCCGCACTCACCGGTAAACAAGGTATCCCCGTCCAATCCAGCGTTGGCCCTCCCGGCTGCATGGACTTGGAACTGCACGAGAGGATTTGCGTAAAATGCCGAATCAGTGGTCGCGGTTTTTCATGCCGGCATTGGCTGTCGCTGCCTTGGGCCTGGCGCTTCCGCCGGCCGCGTCGGTCCTGGCGCAGGGGGTTTCCGCGGCACGCGCGCCAGCGGCGTTGCGCACGACACTGGTTGTCGGCGACATGGATAAGTCCATCGACTTTTACCAACGCCTCGGTCTGGTCAAAGTGGCCGACGTTGCCGGAACCGACACAGACCAGGGCGGCGTTTTCGGCGCTGCCGATCTGCCGCTGACGGCGGATTCTAAAAGCAGCCGTTTAGTCTACTTGAGAACACCCGACAGTATGTTGACGCTCGTTGCCTATGACCGACCGCAGCTGCCCAGTGCGCGCGGCAATCTGGTGGGCATCGGCGTCGGTGATGTGATTGTCAGCCTTGAGGTCGGCGATATTCAGGGCGCTTACGCCAGACTAAACCAAATCGGCACGCGCTTTCAGCGCACGCCCATTCGCTTCACCCAACCCGGCATGGACGGATCGCCGCAGATCGGCCAGCACTTGCTGGCCTATGACCCAGATGGTCACATGGTTGAGGTGACGCAGATGGATAAGCGCTAGGCACTTTTTAGATGCGCGCCTTCCGCGCGCGTTATTTCCCCAGCACTTCGCCTTCGCGGCGGGGATCAGCGCCGCCGACCAAGCCATCTTTCGTGACGCGAATGACGTGGATGCCACTGGCGAATTCGCCGACACGCACCTGATGGCCCAGGGCTTCCAGGGCCGGTTTAATCGGCTCTAACCCTTCCTCGATCGTGACGCCGTTCCCGGTAAACAAGGCGCCGGGGGCTGCCGCGGCGTCGGCCGGCGACAGCTGGAAGTCGATCATGCCGACCAGAGTTTTCACCACCAGGCCAACAATCGCCGCGCCGAGCGGTGAACCCAACGCCATTTCGAATTTGCCGTCGGCATTGAAGACCAGAGTCGGCGACATGGAACTGCGCGGGCGCTTGCCGCCTTCAACGCGGTTCGCAACCGTGCGCTTCTCGGCCACGTCCTGATACGAAAAATCCGTCAGCTGATTGTTGAGAACGAAACCATCCACCATCAGGCGCGAGCCGAATTGCGCTTCGACCGAGGTCGTCATGGCGAGCGCGTTCCCTTCGGCGTCCACAATCGAGAAGTGGCTGGTGGACGGGAGTTCTGGGCTAGGCGCGGTGATGAGATTGAGGCCGGCTTTCACAGGCACCTTGCCGGCGGGCGCATCCGCCATGCGTTTATCAACCGACACCAGTTCGGCGCGATGCTTCAGATAGTCAGGCGCGATCAAAGCTTCCGTCGGCACTGAAATTTTATCGGGATCGGCCAGGTAAACGGCACGGTCGGCTAAAGCCAGACGCCCGGCCTCGATCAGCAAGTGTTCGGACGTGGCCGATTGCGCGCCCATGCTGCGCAGATCGAACTTGCTGAGAACACCGAGGGTTTCAATCACGCCGATGCCGCCCGAAGACGGCGGCCCCATGCCGCAAATCTTATACGTGCGGTACATGCCGCATACCGGCGGACGCTCGATGGCCTTATAGGTTTTCAAATCCGCGAGCGTCATATCGGCGGGATTATTGGTGGCGGTGGTCACCGTGCGCACAATGTCTGCGGCCACTTCGCCCGTGTAGAAACCGTCGGCGCCCTTGGCCGCAATGGCGCGCAGCACTTTCGCGAAGGCCGGATTCTTCAAAACCGTGCCGACCGCTTTGGGGCTGCCATCGGCTTCGTAGTAATACGCGTGCGCGGTGGGGTTGGCTTTGAAAGAAGGATCGCTGGCCAGCAACGCATTCATGCGCGGCGAAATCGCGAAGCCGTTGTCGGCGATGGCGATGGCGGGCTCAAACAGTTTTGCCCAGGGCAGCTTGCCGTGACGCTGGTGCAGAAGCTCCATCAAGCGCACGACGCCGGGCACGCCGACAGACTTGCCGCCGACCATGGCCTGCAGGCGGCCCATGGGCTTGCCGTCTTTGGTGAGGAAGCGGTTTTCTTCCGCTGCTGCGGGCGACATTTCGCGCCCGTCGTAGCTCGCGACCTTCTGCGCCTTAGCATCCCAGTAAAGCGCGAAGGCTCCGCCGCCGATGCCCGACGATTGCGGCTCCACCATGTTCAGCACCAGCTGTACGGCGATGGCCGCATCGGCTGCGCTACCGCCGGCGGCGAGAATATCGGTACCCGCTTTGCCCGCGATGGGGTTGGCCGCAACAACCATGTAAGACTTGGTCGTGCCGCTTTTTGGACCCGAGCGGCCCGTGGCGATTTCGGGCAGAGCCTCTTGCGCGAAAACTGGGCCGGCCACAGTGGTAGCAAACAGCGCCACTGCGATCAGGCGGAAAGACTTTAGGGAAATGTGGGTCATGTTTTGCAGTCTACTCCGGCAAATCATTCGCGCCAATGATGGCAGGCCACTTCGTGGCCCGCGCCCGCATGTTCAAGCGGCGGCGCGACTTGCGCGCAGATTTCAGTGGCTTTGGGGCAGCGCGTGCGGAACACGCAACCTGACGGCGGATTAAGGGGCGACGGCAGATCGCCGTTGACGATGACACGCGGCTTGGCGCGCTCTTTCTCCGGATCGGGGATCGGTACGGCGGAAATGAGCGCCTGGGTATAAGGATGGCGTGGCGTGCGATAGAGCGCGTCGCGGTCCGCGAGCTCCATGACCTTGCCGAGATAGAGCACCATGACGCGGTGGCTGATATGGCGCACGACGGAGAGATCGTGGCTGATGAACAACATGGACAGATTGAAGCGGCGCTGTAGGTCCGTCAGCAGATTGATGATCTGGGCGCGGATGGACACATCAAGGGCGCTTACGGGTTCGTCGCAGACGACCAGCTGCGGCTTTAGGATCATAGCGCGGGCGATCCCAATACGCTGACACTGCCCGCCGGAAAATTCGTGGGGATAGCGGTTAATCATGGAAGGCAGCAGACCCACCTGCTCCATCATTTCCTTCACGCGGGCTTTGATCTCAGCGGTGGAAAGCTCCGCATGATAGTTCCGCAAGGGTTCGGCGATGATGTCGCCTGCGGTCATGCGGGGATCGAGGCTCGCGAGCGGATCCTGGAACACCACCTGCATGTTGCGGCGTTGCGCTTTCAACTCTGCTTTATCGAGCGCCGTTAAATCACTGCCGAGCCATGCAACTGTGCCTGCTGTAGCTGGCAGCAATTGCAACACGGCGCGGCCCAGGGTCGATTTGCCGCAACCGGACTCGCCCACAATGCCCAGCGTCTCGCCGGCTTTGAGGTCGAAGCTGATCCCATCCACAGCCTTCAGCGGGATGGAGGTGCCGAATAGCCCACCACTGCGCACCTGGAAGTGCACTTTCAAGTCGCGAACCTGGAGCAAGGGCGCGGTCATGGCGCACCTTGAGCGTTCGTGAGGAAGCAAGCGCTGAGTCCGCCCGCAGCGTCCGGCAACAACGCCGGGCGTTCCCGCAGGCAACGCTCCATCACATAAGCGCAGCGCGGATTAAACGCGCATCCCGGCGGCAAACGCTGCAGGTTCGGCGGTTGGCCGGGAATGGTGAGGAGCGCGCCGCCGGTTTCGTCGTCCAGGCGCGGCGTGCAGGCCAGCAGACCCTTGGTATAGGGATGCTGCGGGGCTTTAAAAATCTGGCGGACATCGCCAACTTCGACAATGCGGCCCGCGTACATGACAGCGACGCGGTCGGCCAGACCCGCGACCACGCCGAGGTCATGCGTGATCAGGACAATGGCCGCGTTCGTTTCGTCCTTGGCGATGCGGATCAAATCGAGAATTTGCGCCTGCACCGTGACGTCGAGCGCCGTCGTCGGTTCGTCGGCGATGATGAGTTCGGGCGCGCACAACAGCGCCATGGCGATCATCACACGCTGGCGCAAACCGCCGGACAATTCGTGCGGGTAAGCCTCAAAGCGCCGCTCGGCTTCGGGGATTTGCACGCGCTTCAGCATGGCAATAGATTGCGCCCGGGCATCGGCAGCACTCAGCCCGCGATGGCGCACCAGAACTTCAGCCAGCTGACGGCCGACTTTCATATGCGGTGTCAACGAGGTCATGGGATCTTGAAAGATCATGCTGACCTTATTGCCGCGCACGCTGTTCAGCGCCTTTTCGCCGGCGGTCAGCAAGTTCATGCCGCTAAAATTCACTTCGCCCGTGGCGCGGCCGTTGGGCGCGAGCAGACCCATGGCGGCGAGAAAGGTTTGGCTTTTGCCTGACCCGGATTCGCCGACGATGCCGAGGCATTCGCCCTTGGCAATCGACAGCGAGACATTGCTCACAGCGGCCACTTCGCCGTCGTGGGTGGCGAAGCGCACTGTCAGATCGCGGATATCGAGCACGGTCACCGCTAACGATCCTTCGGGTCAAGTGCGTCGCGCAGACCGTCGCCCAGGAAGTTGAAGCAGAACAGCGTGACGGTCATGAAGGCGGCGGGAATGATGAGCGTGCGGGGATTGATCTCGAGCTCTGCCGCGCCGTCGTTGATCAACATGCCCCAGCTGGTCATGGGTTCTTGAATGCCTAAGCCCAAAAAGCTGAGAAAGCTTTCCAGAAGAATCACTTGGGGGATCGTGAGCGTGACGTAGACCATCACCACACCCAGCACATTCGGCACGATGTGGCGGATGATGATCGCTGTTGTCGAGCCACCCGATGCCCGCGCCGCGTCGATGAATTCTTTGTTGCGCAGCGTCAGCGTCTGACCGCGCACGATGCGCGCCATGGTCAGCCACTCAACCGCGCCAATGGCGAGGAACATCAGGATGAAGTTGCGACCGAACAGCACCATCAGAATGATGACGAAGAACGTGAGTGGTACGGCATACATAAGATCGACAAACCGCATCAGCAGCTGATCAACCTTGCCGCCGACAAAGCCCGCGACGGCGCCCACAGTCACACCGATTGTCAGCGCTACGGTGGTCGCCAGGATTCCGACCATCAGCGAAATGCGGCCGCCAAACAAAGTGCGCGCCAAAAGATCGCGGCCAACGGAGTCCGTGCCGAAATAGTGACCCATGGCGAAATTGGGCGGCATAGCTTCCACATGGTCCCAATCAATTTGATCGTAGGTCCAGGGCAGCACATAAGGTCCCACAACGGACACCACGCCCAAGGTGACGAGAACGATGAGGCTGATGAACGCCGCGCGGTTGGCGAGCAGCCTGCGCCAGGCGTCTTGCCATAAGCTGCGGCCATCTACTTCGCCAGCCGCCTTCAACGCCTCGCCGTGGGGTGATGAAAGATTGACGCCGGTCATGAGCGCGCCTCGTTGTAACGCACGCGCGGGTCAAGCAGGCTGTAGATGATATCGACCAAGAGGTTCATGGCGATGATGAGGGCCGCACTTAAAATCGTGACACCCATTACAAGTGTGTAGTCGCGGTTTAAAGCACCTTGCACGAAGTAACGGCCGATGCCGGGAATTTGGAAAATGGTTTCCACCACCATAGAGCCGGTGAGCAGGAACGCGGTGGCCGGGCCTAAGAACGTCACGACCGGGATCAGCGCGGAGTTCAATGCGTGGCGCATGACGACGAGGCGGAACGGCAAGCCCTTGGCGCGGGCAGTGCGCACATAGTTGGCCCGCATGGCTTCAATCATGCTGCCGCGGGTGATGCGCACCAGGTACGCGATGTAAGGCAGCGCGAGGCAAAACACCGGGAGGATGCGGTTGGGAAAGGCCCCGTCGTCCCAGCCGCCTGCCGGCAGATGGAAGACGCTGTCTTTCAGCCAGACGCCAAACACCAGGATCAATACCTGGCCCATGACGAAGTTGGGGATGACGATACCGGTCATGGCCGCGGCTGAGACGATGTAATCGCGCCGCGTGTTTTGGGCGAGGGCTGCGAAAATGCCGAGCGGCACGCCGATCACGATGGCCAATAGCAGAGCGGAAAAACCGTTCTGCAAACTGACCGGCAGCCCTTGAGCGATCAAGCCCGTCACGTTGAAGTCGCGGTATTTAAACGACGGCCCGAAATCGCCGTGCAACAGGCCCACGAGATAATCGAGGTATTGCCGCCACAGGGGATCGTCCAGGTGATAACGCGCGCGTAAGTTTACGAGAATATCGGCGGGCACCGGCGCTTCGGCATCGAAGGGTCCGCCGGGCGTCAGCCGCATCAGGAAAAAGCAGACGGTGATGATGGCCCACAGTGTGGGCACCCCGATCGCAACGCGCTTGGCAAAATATGACCACATGATGTGCGCGCGCGTATGCCTTTATCTAGACGGAAGGTTCGGCGATCACCGTGTTTGCGAGAATGCCGATACGCTCGATTTCGACTTCGACCTTGTCGCCGGCCTTCAACCACTTGGGTGGCTTGCGGCCTGCGCCAACACCCGCCGGCGTACCGGTCGAAATCACATCGCCCGGCTCAAGATGCGTGAAGGTCGAGATGTAGGAAATGACCGCCGCAACCGAATGGATCATCAAACCGGTGTTGGCTTGCTGCACAACTTCGCCGTTGATGCGCGTGGTCAGCATAAGATTTTGCGGATCAGGCACTTCCGTCGCCGGAATGAGCCAGGGGCCGCAGGCGCCAGACGAATCAAAATTCTTTCCGGCGGTGAAGGAGTGCTCCTGGAAATCGCGGACCGAGCCATCGAGGAAGCAGGTGTAGCCCGCCACGTGTGACAGGGCCTTGTCCGGTGAAATGCGCCGCCCGCCTTTGCCGATGACAACGGCCAGCTCGCCTTCGTAGTCGTATTCTTTTGAAGCGCTGGGGCAAACGATGGATTGGCGGTGGCCCACCAACGATTGCGGCGTGCGCATAAAGAGGTTGGGATTTTCCGGCGGCGCGCCACCCATTTCGGCGGCATGATCGCTATAGTTCTTGCCGATGCAGATGACGCGCGCAGCGTCGGGGATGACCTGCAGCAGCACAACGTGATCAAGCGATACGGTCGGTTTGCGGCGCGCTGCGACGGCTTGCAAATTATCAAGGGGGCCCGTGGCCAAGACCGAACGCAGACTGTGGCCCGCGTCCGACAACTCAATGATGTCGTTGCCGATCACGGCGCCGAAGCGCGGGCCGTGGGTGTATTCGTAAGAGACAAACTTCATCTGCATGGTGAATGACCGTTACCGAGGGCTATTTGGGCATCATGACTGTATCGATGACGTGAATGAAACCGTTATCGGCGACGATATCGGCTTTGATGAGTTTGGCATTGTCGATCATCACACCCTTGGTGGCGTCGATCAGGACCGAGCCGCCTTGCATGGTGGCGGCTTCCAAACGTTTACCAAGAAAATCGCGCGATGTGGCTTTGCCGTCCACGAGATGGAACAGAAGAATATTGCGGAGCTTCTCTTTGCTCTCCGGCTTCATCAGGTTCTGCAGCTGTTCACGCGGCAACTTGGCAAAGGCGTCGTCGGTGGGCGCAAAAACCGTGATGGGTCCGGGGCCCATAAGGACTTGGGTCAGGCCCGTGCTTTTGACCGCGGCGAGCAGAATCGTGAAGGTGCCGGCGTCCTGGGCCGTGCCCAGAATGTCCTTAGCCGCAGCTTCCCGGGCCAAAGCGCCGGAGAAAAAAGCCACGCAAACCGCGACCACCGCGAGCAGGTTCTTGAAAGTCATATCCCGCAACCTTTATGACAGCCCCAGCCTCTAACGAACCACAAGGTTCTCACCATGAATAACCCGGACAAGCCTAGAGACCAACAGCCGCAGGCTGGCCCCCCCAAAAACGAGCCGCGGGAGATGTATAACGAGATCTCGGCGCTGGTCGGGACCTTGGCCAAAACCTTTGGCCTTAAAGATAGTGATGCCGCCGCAGCGCTGGAATCCGGCGCCCTGACGCTGAATTTTTCGGCGGATGCCAACGGCAACCGATTCGTCGCCGCCACCTACGGCGCGAAGACTGCCCGGCTTTATCAGGGGGCTGTGAAGCACCCCGAGGGCACGCCCGACGCCTAAAAGGCTTCATCAGGGTCATAATATGATGTATATGCATCATATGAAGCTGGATTATGGACATTCGAACGACCAATCCGCCTCCTCTTTGCAGCCTCAAGCGATCATTGAGGTCTGTCTTTGCCACCACGCACGGCGCACGGCCCGCGCCATCACCCGCCTGTTTGATGAGGCTTTGCAGCCTACGGGTCTTAAGGCCAGTCAGTTCAATATTCTGGCGGCGATAGCGGCGCGGGATTCGACCTCGGTGGCGGAGATGTCGCGCCTTCTGGTGCTGGATCGCACCACCCTCAGCCGTAACCTGAAACCCTTGCGTGAGGCCGGTTATTTGACCATGGACGGCGGCGCGGGACGCCGGCCGGACGTGCTGGCCCTTACGGGCAGCGGTCGTGTGGTTTTGGAGAAAGCCATTGAGCTTTGGCGCGGCGCCCAGAGCCAGCTGACAGGGCGGCTGGGAACGGGTCAGGCCGGTATGCTTTTGCAAAGCTTAGAAGGCGCAGCAAAAGCCGTTATATAATGCATATGCATTATAAAAGCCTTAAAGTCGTCGGTCACAGGATTGTCGGCCAATTAACATTTATTAAACCGTTTCCCGCCAATGTATCCCCACGCCCCGCGCAGAAGCGCTTCAGCGTTTACACCTTGGGATACCAGCCCTTTGAGAACGGTCACAAAAACCTACAAAGACGGCGAGACGATCTACCGCCAGGGCGAGGACAGCCAGTGGGCTTTCGAGGTCTTGGAAGGCTCCGTCGAGCTGATCAAGGACGGCCCGGAAGGCGTGACCGTCATGGCCCGCCTGAAAGCCGGCGAACTGTTCGGCGAACTGGGCATCCTCGATAACACACCGCGCTCGACCACGGCCCGCGCCCGCGGCGGCGTGACGGTGAAAGCCATCCCGCGCGACGAATTCCTGCGCCAGGTCGAAGCTGACCCCGATACCGCGCTCAAAGTCATGACCAAACTCGCGCGCCGTATGCGTTCGCCTGAAGGCGGCGATAATGTGCGCGCTGCGGCTTACAAAGCTGCTGCTGCCAATTTGCCCGCCGTGGTGCCGAGCGAATCGCTTCCCACGTCGCCGTTGCCCGTGCGCTTGGGCCGCCCCTTGCCGGTCAATCTGATCGGTGAGCGCAAGCCCAACTTCATGGAAAAGATTTTCGACGCGGTGGCCAAAGACCCAACGCGCCGCCCCGGTCGCAAGGCTAAGAATCCGCCGCCGGCCGACATCCTGATTCTCGTCGGCAAACTGCGCGACGACTACGAAGACATTCAGCACAAATTGCTGCTGCAAGCGCTTGACGGTATTCCCGGCGTGCGCGCGGCGTCGCTCGACCGCGACCTGACCAAGACTATGCCCGGCGTCACCGAACCTGGTGCCGCCCTCAACGACGATTTGATGAAGCGCGCCACGCGCGAAGCCCGCGCCTGGATGAACGATCAGAACGCTGATCTTCTCGTCTGGGGCAACATTGATTCCACCGGCCGTAACATCGAGCTGCATTTCACCGCCACAGCTTCAAGCCCCGGCGAACGCCCGGGCCGTTTCACCGCGCTGAATACGCTGACAATGCCGGTCGACTTCTACACCGACTGGGTGCCGCTGATCCGCGCCGTGACTTTGGCGGCCATTGATCCGCGCAGCTTCCCGCAAGGGCGCATCTTGCGCTCTGCCTTGCCGTCGATCGCGCAGAACGCGCGCGCCATGGGCCTTGATCCTTCGGCCTCTATGGAGCCGACGGAACGCGCTTCGATTTTATTCTGCTACGGCAACGTCGCTGCGGTCTGTGCCCAGCTTGAAGGCGATCGCAGCTGGTATCATCTGGCTGTTGAAGCCTGGCGTGCCGCCATTGATCTCGTTGGCCAAGATCCGGGGCCGCTTGCTGGTCAGCTTTATCAGCAGCTGGGCCTGGTCTTGCAGATCATCGCCGAACGCACCAACGACACCGATTGCCTTGAGCAGGCCGCCGATGCGTATCGTCGCGCGTTGATGCACATCTCGCGCCGCAAGCAGACCCTGGACTGGGGTTTGGTGAAGTACCGCTTAGGCTGCGTGCTTTATAAAATCGACATGGCCATCGGCGACGACAACGCGCTGCGTGAAGCCATTCATGCCTGCCAGGCGTCGCGCCAGGTGTTCAATCGCTATACCCACCCGATCCGCTGGTCGGAAGTCTCCAACACGCTCGCGCAAATCTTACAGGTCTACGGCGATAACATCCGCAGCATGCCGATCCTGGAATACGCCGTGAAGTGCTGCACTTCGTCCTTGCAAGTGCGCACGCCCGATACCGCGCCGCTGCAGTGGGCTTCGATCCAGAACACGTTGGGCTCTGCGTTGTTCCTGCTCGCCAAGCACAACGGTGAATGGGATTACATGCGCCAGTCGTCGGAAGCCTTCCACATGGCCCTGCTGGTGTATCGCGATCATAATGCGGGCCGCATGGCGATCATTACCGAACGCAACCTGCAGCGCGCCGAAAAGCAGATCCATTCCTCGCACGACCAGCAGGCCAGCGATCCGGTTTGGGCGCAAAGCTTCAATATCCCCGAAGACAACGACTACGACTGGCAGTCGTTCTTGGACGGCGGCGACCACGAAGCCGATCCCAAGCATGGTGCCGGCTCTAAAGTCAGCCGGGTCGCCTAACTTCTAAAAAACGACCCCTCCCTAACCCTCCCCTTTCAGGGGAGGGAATATGAATCATCGCCGCGACAAATTTTTCCTCCCCCTGAAAGGGGGAGGCCAGGAGGGGGTCGTTCTGCGTGCGACGACACACTGAATTGCGCTAGACTAGCGTTATGTCCGGCCAGCGCATTCTTGCTATCGACCAGGGTACGACCTCGACTCGCGCCGTCATGTTCGACGCGGCGGGCCGGGCGCTCGCCACATCGCAAACACCTTTGCGTCAAATTTATCCCGCCGATGGTTGGGTCGAACATGACGCCGAAGAAATTTGGCAAGCGACACTGAAAGTCTGCCGCGCCGTGATCGCGGAGACCGGCGGTGTTGAAGGCATCGCTGCGCTTGGTATTACCAATCAGCGCGAGACCACGATTGTTTGGAATCGCCGCACCGGCCAGCCGGTGATGAACGCGATTGTCTGGCAGGATCGGCGCGGTGCTGCAATGTGCACGGCTTTGCGCGAGGCAGGCCACGAAGGCACCATCCAAAACAAAACCGGTTTGCTGATTGATTCTTATTTCTCGGCAACCAAGGTGCAATGGGTTCTCGACAACGTTTCCGGCGCACGCGTTGCCGCTGAAAAAGGCGAGCTGGCGTTTGGCACTATCGATACGTTTCTGCTGTGGCGTTTGACGGGCGGGCGTGTGCACGCGACCGACGCCACCAATGCTAGCCGCACGATGCTCTATGACATTCATACCGGACGCTGGGACGACACACTGCTCGATCTGTTCACTGTCCCTGCGTCACTGTTGCCCGAGGTGCGCGACACGGCCGGGGATTTTGGTGCGACCGACCCTGAATTATTTGGACGCGCGATTCCTATCGCGGCTCTTGTCGGTGATCAGCACGGCGCGCTGGTGGGCCAAGCCTGCTTTACGCCGGGGATGGTGAAGAGCACCTACGGCACCGGCTGCTTTGTTTTGGTGAATACCGGCGACAAGGCGCTGCCGTCGCGCAACCGGCTGCTGACCACCATCGCCTATCGCCTGAAGGGCAAGACCACCTATGCCCTGGAAGGCAGCATCTTTAATGCCGGCACCGTGATCCAGTGGCTGCGCGACGGCGCCAAGATGATCGAGAACGCAGCGGAGTCGGAACGCCTTGCCGTTGAATTAGATGGTCACGGCGGCAAGGGACGAGTGTATTTTGTGCCGGCCTTCACAGGCCTTGGCGCGCCCCATTGGGATGCCGGCGCACGGGGCGCGATCCTGGGTCTGACACGCGACTCGAGCATCGGACACATCGTCCGTGCGGGTTTAGAGTCGGTTTGCTATCAAACCCTCGACCTTTTGACGGCTTTACAACAGGACGGCATCGCCGCCCTGCCCGCATTACGCGTTGACGGGGGAATGATCGCCAATAACTGGTTACTGCAGTTTTTGGCCGATATCACGGGTATCCCTGTCGAGCGTCCGGTCTATACCGAGACGACGGTTTTGGGGGCCGCCTTCCTCGCCGGTTTAGGGCAAGGCTTGTTTTCGTCGTTGGATGAAATCCGATCAGCATGGCGGCTCGACTTTAGAGCGACGCCGAAAATGCCCGACGCCCAACGCGACGCGCTGCTGGACGGCTGGCAGGACGCGGTCAAACGCGTGATGCGTTAGCGCGGAGCGACATCACGCGAACGCCTTTCGTGTGCACTGCAAAAAACTTCTCACGCAAAGCCATCTATTTGAGTCGGATCGTTTCAAATGTTCGGACTTTGTTGGACCGGCCAAAAAGATGGTGTAGGGTTAAGGCTCTAGGGGTGGGGTTCTTTCAAAGGTCATAGTTTTCCGATGCAGTCGTCTTCTTCGGCGGGTTCCGCCAAGACGGGCGTAACCGCTAAGGTTAAGTGGTTCAACCCGGCGAAAGGTTTCGGATTTGTGGCGCCGATGGATGGGTCGGCGGATGCATTCCTGCACATTTCGGTTGTTCAACGCGCAGGTCTGCGCACCTTGCGCCAAGGTGCGACCCTGAAGTGCGATCTCACGGATGGGCCGCGTGGGCCTCAAGTGGCAATCATCGGCGATGTCGATGACTCCACCGTGTCCGACGACATGCCGCTGATCGATGAAGACGAGATTGTCATCGACGGCGAGATCAAATTCTTCGCGATCGATAAAGGCTATGGTTTCGGCATGCCGGTTGATGGCGGCGCCGACGTGTTCATCGGCATTGGCGCGCTACAGCGCTCTAACCTTGATCGCCTTGAATCCGGTCAGCGCGTGCGCATGCATGTGCGTCCGGGGAAAAAGGGGCCGATGGCGGTGCGCGTTGAAATCCTGGCGCAAGCGCCGGCAGGGCATGTGCCGCAACCGCAATACGAACATCAGCATTAAATCAGTTCGCGAATACCTGCTGTAACGCCGGAGATTGCATCTCCGGCGTTTATTTTTGACGCTCTGATACTACCTAGACCTGACAAGATTTTAAGATGTCCGCCTAACTTGAAACACAATTGGCCGCGAGATTGGCACCTTGAGTTTGCGTTTCCCCAAACGCAATGCGTACTCAAAAACTAGTCCCCCACCCGGGACTATCGGTGGATCGACCGAGCCGCTTCCCCTCCCCCTCATCCCCAAACGGCTCGTCGATCCACCACCTTCTTTCCCCCTCGCTGCCGCGAAAGCCATTGCCCGTACAAAAAAAGGGCTGATTTGAGGGCCGGGCTTTTAAAAACCGCGCCTTAAGCCTATGTATGGCGATGTGCACCAAGGATGTGTCATTGTAAGACGCGCGGTAAAAGCACCAGGTACAGTTCATGCGGCAGAAGAAAACACCGGCAGTTGCCAACGTTACGGTCCTCGAGCGTTTGCGCGAGGCCGGGTTGCGGCCGACCCGTCAACGCCTGGCGCTCGCCAAACTGCTGTTCGCCCGCGGCCACCGCCACATGAGCGCCGAAGAGCTTTTCAACGAAGCCAAGACCCATCGCGTCAATGTGTCGCTGGCGACGGTCTACAACGCCTTGCACGATTTCACCGAGAAGGGCTTGTTGCGCGAGATCTCGATCGACTCCAACATCTCGTACTTCGACACCAACACCGGCAACCATCATCATTTCTATTTTGAGCGGTCCGGTCAGCTGGAAGACATCTCGGAAGATCACATCAGCATCTCGTCTTTACCGCCCGCACCGGGCGGCGCCGAAATTTCGCGCGTTGACGTCATCATCCGCGTTAAGGCCTAAAGCCTCTCCACACGCTTCCTCTACGTTGGTGTCTTTAGAACTGTTCTAACGTCCTTGACTTGTGGTGCGCCGCCGCTTAAATGTGGCACCCTGAACGCGAGATGCTTTAAGCGTTCTCCCCGATTTCGTTCACTCAAACCAAGAAGGAGGGACACAATGTCAAACCTCAAGGGCTCAAAAACCGAAGGCAATTTGAAGGCCGCGTTCGCAGGCGAAAGCCAGGCCAACCGTCGCTATCTGTACTTCGCACAGAAGGCCGACGTTGAAGGCCAGAATGAGGTCTCGGCCTTGTTCCGTTCCACCGCCGAAGGTGAAACCGGCCACGCGTTCGGCCATCTCGAATATCTCGAAGCCGTTGGCGACCCGGCCACCGGTTATCCAATCGGCGAAACCCGCGACAACCTCAAAGCCTCGGTCGCCGGCGAAACCCACGAATACACCGATATGTATCCGGGCATGGCAAAGTCGGCGCGCGAAGAAGGCTTCGACGAAATCGCCGACTGGTTTGAAACTCTGGCGAAGGCTGAAAAGTCCCACGCCGGTCGTTTCCAAAAGGCCCTCGATTCGCTGAGCTAAGCGGCCCTGACGGAAGATTCGCAAACCGGCCGATAAATTTCATATCGGCCGGTTTGTTGTTTATAGACCCCCGAGCCCAGCGAGTGACACATGAGAGAAGGCAGCCTCGAAGCGCCCACACGCCATGTGATCGATTGGAATAATCCGGACTATATCGACGAGGCGAAGCTGGATGCAGAAATGCGCCGGCAGTTCGACATCTGTCACGGCTGCCGCCGCTGTTTCAATTTGTGCGATTCATTCCCGCGGTTATTCGATTTGGTCGACGCGGCCGGCGACGAAGAAATTCACGGCGTCAAAAGCGCCGACTTCAAGAAAGTCGTGGACGCCTGCACGCTGTGCGACATGTGCTTCCTGACCAAATGCCCTTACGTGCCGCCGCATGCTTTCAATATCGACTTCCCGCATTTGATGCTGCGCTACCGCGTGGCCGAGCGCGCGAAACACGGCACGCCGTTTTTCGATGCGCAACTGACCGAGACAGACCGCAATGGCCAGTTGGCGAAGATCGCGCCGGGCCTTGCCAATTGGGGATCAAAACGCGGCAACGCGTTGACGCGCCCGCTGCTTGAGAAAGTCGCCGGCGTCGACCGCAACGTGGAACTGCCGAAGTATCACGGCAAAACGTTCATGACGCGCGCCAAAGAAGCGCCGCCCGTCATCAACCGCGAAGCACCCGCGTTTGGCCGCAAAGCCGTGATCTTTGCGACGTGCTTTGCCAACTACAACAACCCCGCCATCGGCGAAGCTGCGCTCGCTGTGCTGGCCAAGAACGGCGTCGATGCTGAAGTGGTTTACCCGGGATGTTGCGGCATGCCGCAACTGGAAGCCGGCGACATTGCGCGTGTGGCTGAGAAAGCCCGCAGCACGGCTGCGGTCTTGAAGACCTATATCGACCAGGGCAAAGACGTGATCGCCTTGGTGCCGTCCTGTGCCTTGATGATGAAGTTCGAATGGCCGCTGATCGTGCCCGACGATGAGAACGTCAAAGCACTGTCGCAGTCGACCTATGACATCACCGAATACATTGTCGATATCGCCGATAAAGAAGGCGTGGCGCCTGGGCTTTCAGCCGTGCAAGGCGGTGTGGCCATGCATGTGGCGTGTCATGCGCGCGCGCAGAACATGGGCAACATGGGCGCGGAGATGCTGCGCCTGATTCCCGAAACTGATGTGTCGGTCATTGAGCGCTGCTCAGGACATGGCGGATCGTGGGGCGTGAAAAAAGGCAACTTCGAGATCGCCACAAAATTCGCGCGCCAGACCGTGCGGCGCGCCGCCGATGCCAAGAAGGGCTATCTCGCGTCCGAGTGTCCCTTGGCCGGTAAACACATTGCGCAAGGCTTAGAAGGCGTTGACGGCGTATCGCATGAAGGCGAGCGCGCGTTTCACCCCATTGAGATTTTGGCCAAGGCCTACGGTTTATGATGGATACGACAATGGAACGCCGCAGCATCACCGCCGCCGACATCATGCCGATGGCCGAGTACGGCAAGATCCGCCGCGAACACCGCCGCAAGTTGGTGGACGTGAAGCGCAAACGTCGCGTTCACATTGGCCCGCATGTAAGCCTTTATTTCGAGAACTTCGACACCATGTGGGCGCAGGTTCAGGAGATGTTGTTTATCGAGCGCGGCGGCGACGAGCAGCTTGAAGGCGAACTGGCGGCCTATAATCCGCTGATCCCGCAAGGCGCTGAATTGGTCGCGACCATG
Source organism: Fidelibacterota bacterium (assembly GCA_947476895.1). Lineage (GTDB taxonomy): Bacteria > Pseudomonadota > Alphaproteobacteria > Rhodospirillales > Rhodospirillaceae > SHVO01. The sequence continues at coordinate 148,932 of CANJRX010000001.1, forward strand.
ATGATCGAAATCGAAGACGAGAATGTGCGCAAGCGCATCTTGGCGTCATTGGGTTACGTGGAAGACACGGTGCAGTTCAGTTTCGCAGGCCATACTGTGAAGGGTGTTCCGGAAGCCGATTTGGATCGCACGACAGAAGAGGGCAAGACCTCGTCTGTGCACTTCCTGCATTTTGCGTTCACGCCGGAGCAGGTGGCGGCCTTCAAAACACCGGGCACGCAAGTCATCGCCGGCATCACCCACGCGAAATACGGACACATGGCTCTGCTGCCCGAAGAAAGCCGCGCGGCGCTGGCGGAAGATTTCGCCTAATCATTAGATTCACCTCCCCCTGAAAGGGGGAGGATGGAGGGGGTCGTTTTTAGTTTTCTGTTTCTTTACATAAACAGAAAACGACCCCTCCCTACGCCCTCCCCTTTCAGGGGAGGGAAAAATTTATTGAACGGTCTCTGTGGTGTAGATGCCCCACAGCTTCTCGCGCTTGAGCCAGCCCTGTAAGCCGTCGATCTCGACCCGGCAAACATTTATATCCGCGGGACAGCGCTGCACATTTACCACCACGCCCGGCTCTAAGGTCGCGACGGTCTCAGCAGCATCTTCGCCGCTCCGCTTCAAGGGTGCGGCCACACCGACCACGACGGCCGTGCGTTTGCCTGAGAGCATGCTTTGATGGACCCAGCCCTCGGCCCCATCGTGATCGCGGATCTGCCGCCAGGTATCGAATTCCGCGATAATTTCCACCGGGAGAGAACGCCTGACGTAAACCCAATCGACCGGATACCGCACGCCCGGTCCGGTCCTGAGATTGATGGGATTGGTGCGGAGCGACACGAAGCGGGGGATCGGCAGCCCGGCAGCGGTGCCTTTGGCGTCGGTATCCCCGCCCGGCATTTCATCGCCGCCGTTTTCTGAAGCCGCAGGTGCGGGTGTTGACTGAGGGACGGGCTGAACGGGTTTCGGCGCAGGTGCTGGTTTCGCTGCGGCAGCGGGTTTTGCTGCTGCGGCTTTGGCGGGTGCGCTTTTAGGAGCTGCGGCTTTCGCGGGCGGCTTGGCCTCAGCGGCATATGCGGCCGGCACACTGCAAAGCGCCGCCATCACGCCACCGACCAAGACCCACCTCACGTAAGGCATACTCAACGCTGTCAAAACCTTAATGTTGTCGCGAATGGGTTTGTGCCTGGGATTTGAAGATTTGGCAACGCTGGCAATATATTGGTCTAGATATTTGATCACGGGGCCTTACCTGGACAATAGCGAAGACGGCTGCTACCCCTAAACCCAGAAATTGGGGCCGGTTTTAAGAAAGTCGACGCAAAAGACCATGGCGCGGACCAAGCCGACAGTTGTGGTTACTCGGAAATTACCCGACGTCGTCGAGACGCGGATGATGGAGCTGTTCGACGTGCACTTGAACGTCGATGATAAGCCCTATGACAGCGCGGGCCTGATCGCCGCTATCCAGAAATGCGATGTGCTGGTGCCCACCCTGACCGACAACATCGACAAGGACATTATCGCCAAAGCCGGTACGCGCCTGAAACTGATCGCAAACTTTGGGAACGGCGTCGACCATATCGACGTGGCCGCCGCCCGCGCCCGCGGCATCAGCGTCACCAACACACCCGATGTCCTGACCGAAGACACCGCCGATATGGCCATGGCCCTGATGGTGGCCGTACCGCGCCGCCTGTTGGAAGGGGCCGCAGTCATTCGCGAGGGAAACTTCAAGGGCTGGAGCCCGACACACATGTTGGGCCATCGCCTGTACGGCAAGCGGCTCGGCATCATCGGCATGGGCCGCATTGGTACTGCTGTTGCGCGGCGCGCGCGTGGCTTCGGTATGGCGATCCACTATCACAACCGCCGCCGCCTGCGCCCTGAACTGGAAGCCGAAGTTGAAGCGACCTATTGGGAAAGCCTGGACCAGATGCTTGCCCGCATGGACGTGATCTCGATCCACTGCCCGCATACACCGGCGACGTTCCATCTGTTGTCGGAGCGGCGCTTGAAGCTGCTGAAGTCCAGCAGCTATCTCATCAACCTTGCGCGCGGTGAGATCGTGGATGAAGACGCGCTGATCCGCTTGCTGCAAGAAGGCAAGCTGGCCGGCGCGGGCCTTGATGTGTTCGAACACGAGCCTGCGGTTAATTCGAAGCTGTTGGATATGAAGAACGTGATTTTGCTGCCGCATATGGGATCGGCCACCATTGAGGGCCGCATCAATATGGGCGAGCGCGTCATTATTAATGTGAAAGCTTTCTGCGACGGCCACGCGCCGCCGGACCGCGTGCTGCCGCTGCCCACGTAAGCTTTTAGCCGTGAGCTTTCGTCCCCTCGTCAAACCGATTCCGTTTTGTGATCCGGTCGCGGCCTTCGCGCCTTTAGCGGCAACTGAGATGGCTGTGTTTCTGGACAGCGCGATGCCCAGCGCCCAAGCGCGCTTTTCCTATATCGCCGTCGATCCGTTCCGCGTGCTGCGCTGTACGCCTTTTCCGTGGGTCGTCACGGTTGATGGTGAGCGGCGCGATGCCGATGCCTTCACCGTTCTCGCTAAGGAGATGGCAAAGTTTTCTACCGCTGATGCGAAAGGCCCCGTTCCCTTCATGGGAGGTGCCGTCGGCTTCTATTCATACGAACTGGGCGGCGTGCTTGAAGACACGCCGCGTCCCAAGACTGCGCCCTGTCCCGCGGATATGATGTTCGGCCTTTACGATACGATCGCTGCCTTTGATTTGGAGCGCCGCGAGGCTTGGATCATCACGCACGATTTCGGCATAGACGGGCGTGCCAATGCGGAAGCCCGCGCCGCAAGGCTGGCTGAGGGTCTGGGAAAAAATCCGGTGCCCGGGCCGCAGGCGATTAAGGGTACGTGGCAGACCGAGACCAGCCGCAGCGACTATGAAAGCCGCGTTGCCGCGGCCGTTGAAGCGATCCGCGACGGCGACATCTATCAAGCCAATATCACACAGCGGTTTCTGGCGGAGATCCCAGCCAAGACATCATCCTACGACTTGTATTTAAGCCTGCGGGCGGCAGCGGCAGCGCCCTTTTGCGCCTTCATAAATACCGGGCATGATTTCCATATTCTTTCGGCTTCGCCGGAGCGCTTTTTAAAGCTTGAGCCAAGTGGAGCCGTTGAGACGCGGCCCATTAAAGGCACACGTCCGCGCGGGCGGGATACCACTGAAGACCAAGCCTTGGCGGCTGAATTGCGCGCCAGCGCCAAAGACCGGGCCGAGAACCTGATGATTGTTGATCTTCTCCGGAACGACCTGGCGCGGGTATGTGAGGCGGGTTCAGTCAGCGTTCCGGTGCTGTGCGGGCTCGAAACCTTTCCGGCTTTGCATCACCTGGTGTCGGTCGTGACGGGGCAATTGGGAGCGGGCAGCACAGCCATTGATCTTTTGCGCGCGGCTTTTCCTGGCGGGTCCATCACCGGCGCGCCTAAGATCAAGGCCATGGAGATCATTCACACCTTGGAACCTAGCGCGCGGGGGCCCTATTGCGGCACCATTGCCTGGATGGGTTTTGACGGCGCCATGGATTCTTCTATCGTCATCCGCACGCTGGTGCGCAGCGGCACGACGCTGATCGCCCAAGCCGGCGGCGGAATTGTCGCGGAGTCCAACCCCGCGCAGGAATATGAAGAGAGCCTGACAAAAGTGAAGCCGCTGTTGAATGTCTTGAAAGACGCTTCATGAAGATCAGCCTCAACGGCGTTCTGACGGAAGTGCATACCGCGCGCATTGATCCCACAGACCGGGGCTTTACGCTGGGCGACGGTATTTTTGAAACCATCGCCGTGCGCAAAAATGTGGTGCGGCATTTGGCAGCGCATCTCGCGCGTTTAAGACGCGGTGCCGATTTTCTGGATATTCCGCTGCCTGGCGATGACCAGCATATCGCGCAGTTAATCGGCGCGGTTATCACCGCCAATGCGCTCAAAGAAGCTGTTGTGCGCATGACGCTGACGCGCGGACCTGCGGCCCGCGGCATCGTACCGCCGCCGAAACCCGCGCCTACGTTCGTGATTACTGCAACACCGATGCCGCCGCCGGCCGCGGCGGCGCGGGTGATCATCGCGACCTCAACGCGGCGTAACGAACACTCGCCCTTGAGCCGCATCAAACATCTCAACTATCTCGATAACATCCTCGCGCGTCAGGAGGCCGAGAAGGCCAAGGCCGACGACGCTATTCTGCTCAACACGGCGGGACGCGTGGCGGAAAGTACAGTGGCTAATATCTTTGTGCTGGTGGACGGCTTCATGCTGACCCCGCCCGTGGAAGACGGTGCCCTGCCCGGCGTCATGCGCGCCGAAGCCATCAAACTCACGCGCGCCGAAGAACGGGCGGTGAGTGTCGAGCTGCTGAAACGCAGCAGCGAAGTGTTTTTGACGAGTTCACTGGGCGTGCGGCCAGTCACGCATATCGACAATCAACCGGTCGGCGACGGCGAAGCGGGCCTGATCACGCGGCTTTAGCTATTTTTTGCAGTTTTCGGTGATGGCCTGGTGGGCGGCGGTGAAGCCCGTCAGCGCATAAACGTCAGTGGTGACGTTGTTGCGGCTGGACGTGCCCTTCACTGTCACCGTCTTGCCTTTGATCAGCAGTTGGACAATGGCTTTGTCGGTTTGCGTGTCGCGCGCCCAGGCACGTTCGCCGTTGGTGAAGAGGGTGAAGCGCTTGCCGTTGATCGTCACGACCGCGTCGGAATCCGGCAGATACTGATAACCGGCCACTATGCTGATCACATCCATGGCCTGTTCCGACGGACGGTTAGTGATCATCAGCAACGCTTCACCGCGCGCTTTGTAATTGCCGTCGGAGCTGTCGGGTTTGACCGACATGAAGCACACGGACTTGCCGTTTTCCTGATAGGTCTGCGCCACCCATTTGCCGAAGGTGCCCAGCACGCGCACTTCTTGCGCTGAAGCCGGCAGCGTAAACGCAACAAGAACGGCCCAAAGAACGGTAAGGACGCGGAACAACATCATGAAATACACCTCTGATCCCGGATTGTGATCAGGCCTCGGGTGTAACGCAAGACTTCAATCGGGGAGGTCTTCGCCGTCGCGTTCGGCCAAGGCGACTTCAGCGAGCGGTGCGGGCTTGCGAAACTTCGCCGCGAAGGCGCCTTCGGGTCCGCCTGGCATGATGGGACGATCGGGGAACCGGCCCATCGTCAAAAGACGGTCATACATGACCACGACGCCGGCAATGCCGACGTTAAGGCAAAACTTGGTGGGAATTTTCAAAAGGTGGTCGCAGCGCGCCGTCAGTTCCGGCGACAGTGAACTGCGTTCCGGGCCCAGCACATAGGCCGCACAGCGAGGATGCGTGAAGCTGGGCAGTTCCGCCGCGTCGTCGTGTAACTCAACGCCCACCAACGCGCAGCCGCGGGGCAGCATCAGATCCTTCAGCTTAGGAAAGCTGTAGAACGGCAGACTGGCCAAGGTGTCGGAGGTGTCAGTCTGCGCACCCTCGGCGCGTTTGTAAGTCGCATCGATGGTGAACACAAAACTCGCGTCAAAGGCGTGAGCCGAACGAAACAGATTGCCGACGTTGAAGGGCTTGTTGATGCCTTCAACGCCAATGCCGAAGTAACCTCTCATTAGGGCCAGCTCCATCCGGCTTGGGCCGGGCGCGGCATATGCACGGAGATAATGACGATCTCCTCGCCCGCGGCTGGGGAGACCTGATGCGGCGTGTTTTCAGGGATGAGGATGACGTCGCCGGGCGCGATGTCACGGGATTGGCCGTCGGTGATGGTCGGTGCTGCGAGATTGGTCGGATTGGTGCGGGTTTCACCTGCAAGCTTTCCGCCGGTGATAAGGGTGCCTGCACCTTGCACGATCACCATCATCTCGGCGTCGATTTCGTGCACCGTGGCCGGCGCGGTGCCGGGGCGATATTCCAACTGCACACGATAGGGCGGCATGTTGAGCAGGCGCGGCTGTGTCACCAAGGGCTGGTTATTGACGCGCGCGGCCTTGAGCTTGGCGATGGCCGCCGGCAAATCGCCCGCATCAAAAAAGAGATTCACGGCCGCGGGCGTCGCCGCAGGTGCGGTTTGCGCGCAAGCCGGCAGCGCAACGCTGGATGCCAGAAGCATAAAAGCAAGTAATTGAGTGCGCATGAAATCCTCCCGAAATATGAATTGCCGGGAGTTTAGGGGAGGCAGCGCGTCTGAACTAGTGCTTTACCGCAACCTTAAAATCCGGCTGGGTCTTGGCGCGGATTTCATCGACGGTAACGCCGGGCGCAATGTCCACGAGTGTCAGGCCGGGGCGCGCCACTTCGAACACGCAGAGGTCTGAGACGATCAGATCGACCACGCCTTTGCCGGTCAGCGGCAAGGAGCAGGTATTGAGGATTTTCTTTTCGTCGCCCTTGGCCACATGCTCCATGAGCACGACCACGCGCTTTACGCCGGCCACAAGGTCCATAGCGCCGCCCATGCCTTTGATCATCTTGCCGGGGATCATCCAGTTGGCGAGGTCGCCGTTTTCGCCGACCTGAAGCGCGCCTAATATGGCGAGTTGGATGTGTCCGCCCCTGATCATGCCGAAGGATGTGGCACTATCGAAGAAGCTGGTGGTGGGAAGCGTCGTGATGGTCTGTTTGCCGGCATTGATGAGGTCTGGATCTTCTTCACCTTCGAACGGGAACGGGCCCATGCCCAACATGCCGTTTTCGCTTTGCAGCTGGATCGACATACCGGACGGCACATGGTTGGCCACCAGCGTAGGGATGCCGATGCCGAGGTTGACGTAGTAGCCGTCCTTTAATTCCTTCGCCGCGCGGGCAGCCATTTCGTCTCTGTTCCAGGCCATGTTCTTACTCCGCCGCTTCGCGTTTACGCGTGGTGCGCTGTTCGATGCGCTTGGTGACGTTATCGAGCTTGATCATCCGCTGGACAAAAATGCCCGGCGTGATGATGTGATCGGGATTGAAGGATCCCTGCTCTACGATTTCTTCAACTTCGGCCACCGTGACTTTGGCAGCGCTGGCCATGACGGGATTGAAGTTGCGCGCGGTCATCCGGTAGACGAGGTTGCCTTCAGGGTCCCCCTTCCACGCGTGCACCAGTGCCAGGTCGGCGACAAGGCCGCGCTCCATGACATAATGATGGCCGTCGAATTCGCGGGTCTCTTTGCCTTCGGCGACTTTCGTGCCGTAACCCGTGCGGGTGTAGAACGCCGGGATACCGGCACCGCCTGCTCTGATTCTTTCGGCCAGCGTGCCTTGCGGATTGAATTCAATTTCCAACTCGCCGGCTAAATACTGCTTAGCGAAGGTCGCGTTCTCGCCAACGTAAGAGCTGACCATTTTTTAACCTGACGAGACTTCAGCAGGAGGCCGATGTGGATGTCATCCACCCCGGCATTGTTCGAGACGATGGTGAGGCCTTTGACGCCGGATTCCAGCACCGCTTCGATCAGGGCTTCCGGAATGCCGCAGAGGCCAAAGCCACCTGACATAATCACCATGTCGTCGCGCAGTAGCCCGGCTAAAGCCGCCTTGGCATTCGCATAAATCTTATTGGCCACGTCCCCGCCTCCTCACGCCGATACCGTCCCTCAGCACATGATAGGCTGCTTCCCACCCCGGCTTGAAGATGTTTTCGCGCGGGCGGGGAAACTTCAGGGGGTGATGGCCACCTGATCCATGAACTGCGCCAAGCGGACATCCAGTTCCGAGAGGCCGCCGCAGCTGTGGGTCGTCAGAATCACATCGACACGGTTATAGACATTGGACCATTCGGGATGATGGTCCATTTTCTCGGCCATAAGCGCGACCCGGCTCATGAAACCGAAGGCGGCGTTGAAGTTTGCAAAGCGAAAGCTGCGCTGGACGGCGTCGCGCCCATCCACTTCGCGCCAATGTGACAACTGTGCGAGGGCAACTTTTCGCGCCGTTGCATCCAATTTCTGGACCATAGCTGCCTCCGCGTGTTGAAGTGGTGGAGTACGTCATCGCATGAAGGACGCCGCGTGAGCAAACCCGACATCCTGCCCCCCACTTTGGTAGATATCGACGAGATGGCGCGGGCGGCTTTGGCGTCTTTGCCGGAACCCTTGAAGCGCATGACCGAAGGGGTCGTGCTGCAGGTGACCGATTTTCCTGACGACGACGTCTGCGAGGAAATGCAAGCGGAGTCACCTTTCGACATTATGGGCCTGTATCAAGGCGTGTCCTTGGTAGAAAAGCGCATGGAAACTTCGGGAGATCTGCCGGACCTGGTGTTTCTCTATCGTCGGCCGATTTTGGATTACTGGTGCGAGACCGGCGAGGAGCTGAATCACGTCGTGCGCCACGTGCTGATTCACGAGATCGGCCATCACTTCGGCTTTTCCGATGACGACATGGAAAGTTTGGAAGCGCAAGCCGACGCGGAAGAAAACGCTTAAGCGATCAATTTGCTCACGCGCTTGCGCAAGACCGGCACCAGGTCTTCTTCAAACCACGGATTCTTTTTTAGCCAGCCAGTGTTGCGCCAACTGGGATGCGGCAAGGGCATAAAGCGCGGGCCGTAGTCGCGCCAAGCTGCGACGGTCTCCGACAATGTCGCCATGCGGCTGGGCAGATAACGGTTCACGGCGTAGGAGCCAATCAAAAGAACCAGCTCGACGTTTGCAAACAGCGGCAAAAGGCGCGGATGCCACAGGGGCGCGCATTCGGGGCGCGGCGGCAAGTCGCCGCCCTTGCCGTTGACGCCGGGATAACAGAATCCCATCCCCATGATGGCGATGCGCGCCTCGTCGTAGAACGTGTCGCGATCAACACCCAACCAATCGCGCAAGCGATCACCCGAGCGATCGTTGAAGGAAATGCCGGTGACATGGACCTTTGTACCGGGCGCCTGACTGATAATCAAAAGGCGTGCGCTGCGTTTGCCGCGCACAATTGGGCGCGGGCCCAAAGGCAGATAAGGCGCGCACAGCGTACAAGCGCGGACTTCTGCGAGAGCGGTTTCGAGTTTGCTCATAGGCTTTGCAATAAACCCTCGACGTAAGCCGGTACGGTTTCCGTGGCCGGGCCATAGTGCGCTTCAGCAAATAGCGTCGCACCTGCGGAGGGTTCGAGGTTGAGCTCTGCCGTGTGGGCTGCTGCGTGTTTGCGCACCACGGCCACGAAACCTGCGGCGGGATAGACGTTGCCCGATGTGCCGATAGAGAGAAACAACGCGCAGTCCGAGAGTGCGTCGTAGATGCGCGCCATTTCCATGGGCATCTCGCCGAACCAGACGACGTTGGGGCGCATGCCGCCCGCTTCGCCACAGGCGGTGCAAACGTCCGACGTGCTGAGATCGCCGGTGTTGGGGATCACGTGTTCGCAGCGATTGCAGCGGGCTTGATTATAGGTGCCGTGCATGTGGATGAGATTTTTGGAACCAGCCCGGTCGTGCAGGGTATCGACGTTTTGCGTGACGACGAGGACTTCGCCGGGCCACTGGGCTTCGAGTTTTACAAGCGCATGATGGGCAGCGTTGGGCTGAATGTCGGCGGCGCCATGACGCGCACGGCGCATATTGTAGAAGGCGTGACAGCGCTCAGGGTCGCGCGCGAAGGCTTCGGGCGTTGCAACATCCTCGAGCCGGACTTTGGACCAGATGCCGCCGGCATCGCGGAAGGTTTCGAGACCGGATTCTTTCGAGATGCCGGCACCGGTGAGAATCACGATACGGCCGTCGCGCGGTGGAGAAACTGGAGGTGTAAGGATATTCATGACGCCGCTAATGTGAGTTCGGGATTTCGAGGACGCAATGATCAAAGTTCTATTTGTCTGCACGGGGAATATTTGCCGGTCGCCAACCGCCGAGGGCGTGCTGCGCCATTTTGCCGCTGCGCAGGGATTGGGGGACCTGATTGAAATCGAGTCCGCCGGGACTCATGATTATCATGTGGGCGACCCGCCGGACCCGCGCACCGTGAAGGCCGCCGCGGCCAGGGGGTTTGATCTCAGCGCTTTGCGCGCCCGGAAGGTGACGCGGAGCGACTTCCAAAACTTCGACCTGATCCTGGCCATGGATGAAAGCCACCTCGCCCATCTCCAGGCCCTGCGCCCCAAAGACGCCCGCGCCGAGGTGAAGCTCTTCCTCGCCTATCATCCGGTCGAATCGGGCAAACCGCTGACCAACGTGCCCGACCCCTACTACGGCGGCCCCGAAGGCTTCGAACAGGTCCTGGACCTGGTGGAGCGCGCTAGCGCCGGCCTCCTCAAAACAATTGTACCTGGTACTAATAACTAATTGTACCAGGTACGAATTATTGCGAATTTTTATTAGATAATTTCAATTGTTTAATTGAATGTAATTGTACCTGGTACAATTAAATGAGGGGATAGTCGGCCAGCGGCGTATACACCGGGCTGCCTATGCCGAGGCGGCTTTCGAAGAGGGTGAGGTGGTCGACGGTGAAGGGGCCGGCCTGGAAGAGGCCGTTGCCTTCGACGAAGGTGTGCAGCCGGGCGGGCGGGGTGTGGTCGAGGCGGGCGAGTGTGACGTGCGGTGTGAATTTGCGGCCTTCGGGCGGGACACCCGCCCGCACCACGGCCGACTCCACTTTGGCATGCAGGTGACTGAGCTCAGGTGACGGCGTTACCGCCGCCCATAACGCGCGCGCTTTGGTCCCCTCGCCGAAGGTGCCCACACCTGAGAGTTCCAAACTGAACGCCTTGGCTTCGATGCGCGCGAGGGCGGCGTCGATCTCTTCGGCCACATGCTCCTCGACCTCACCGATGAAGCGCAGCGTGATGTGCATGTTGGCGGGCTCGACCCAGGTCGCGCCCGGCACGCCGGCGCACATGATGTTGAGCCGCGCGATCACACCGTCGGGAAGTTCTAAGCCGACAAAGAGGCGCAACATGACCGCTGGCTACTTCGCAGCCGCGCGACGCGCTTCGGCGAGGGCTACGAGTTTTTCCGCCACCGGCAACATCTTTCCGACAATCACTTTAACGCCCGCCGGATTGGGGTGGATGTGGTCGCCCTGCATCAGCGTCGGCACAGTAATAGCGCCCTCGAGGAAAAAGGGGTGCAGCAACGCGCCGCTGTCTTTGGCCACGTCGCTGAAGATGGTGTTGAACCGCTGCTCATAATCGCGGCCCAGATTGGGCGGCGCTAACATGCCGGCGATCAGCACGGGTGTGCCGTCTTGCTGAATGCGCTTCACAATTGCGCTCATGTTCTCGCGCGTGACCTTGGGATCGACGGCACGCAAGGCGTCGTTGCCGCCAAACTCCACGATCACCGCATCGGGTTTCTCGGCCAGCGACCAATCAAGCCGTGAGCGCGCGCCGCTGGTGGTTTCGCCCGAGATCGCACTCGCGACGACGACGACGTTGTACCCTTTACCCTTAAGCGCTTTCTCAAGCTGCGCCGGAAATGCTTCGGCCAGATCGCCGAGGCCATAGCCCGCGCTCAAGCTGTCACCGAAAGCCAAGATGCGGATGGGCGCTTTTGCATCGGCCCCATAAGCAAAGTCGCCGCACGCACATGTGAGCAGAGCCGCAAGCCACAGCGCCTTTTGTAACATCCGTTTAGGTGTTAACAATCTCGCCTCCGCCGTCCCTGGATCATTCAATGAGAGAGTCTCCCATTTCGCCCGCAAACCTTGATGCTACGCCGTCTGCGGCCATCATGCTCGAGAAGGTTCATCTCACTTTGGATGGCCCCGCCGGTCCGGTCAATATTCTGCGCGGCGTTGATCTTTCGGTGAACGCCGGCACCGCGCTCGGCGTTGTCGGGCCTTCGGGGTCCGGCAAGACAACTATGCTGATGATTGTGTCGGGATTAGAGCGCATCTCATCAGGCCGCGTCGTTATCGCCGGCACCGACTACGCCAACATGGACGAAGATGCGCTGGCCTTGTTCCGCCGCGATACGGTCGGCATTGTCTTTCAATCTTTTCATCTGATCCCGACCATGACGGCGCTCGAGAACGTTGCCGTGCCGCTGGAATTCGCGGGGCGTAAAGACGCTTTTGATCGCGCCGAGCATCAGTTGCGCGCGGTGGGCCTTGGCCACCGCATTGAGCACTATCCCGGCCAGCTTTCGGGCGGCGAACAGCAGCGCGTGGCGCTGGCGCGCGCTTTCGCCATTGAGCCGAAGATTCTTTTGGCTGACGAACCCACCGGCAATCTCGACGGCCGCACCGGCCAGCAGATCATCGAACTGTTGTTCCAGTTGCATGAGCAGCACAAGACGACGCTGGTGCTCATCACACACGACTTGAAACTGGCCAGCCGCTGCCAGCGCGTGGTGCGTATCGCCGACGGCTTGATCGTCGGCGAAGGGCTGCCGGCATAAATCTCATGGGACAGCTTCCCCTGCCATTGCGGTTTGCCCTGCGTGAGTTGCGCGGCGGCATGCGCGGCTTTCGTATTTTTCTGGCGTGTATCGCCATCGGGGTGACGGCCATTGCCGCCGCCACGTCCATGAACCAATCGGTCGAAGCCGGTATTGCCGCCGATGCGCAGCCTTTGTTGGGCGGCGATCTTCAAGCCCGCATCAGCACGCGGCCGCTCGGTGCTGCCGAGATTGAGGGCCTGCAAACGGGCGGCACCGTCAGCCGCAACGTCGAGCTGCGCTCCATGGCGCGCACGGAAAGCGAAACCGGCGAAGTCCTCAAGCGCGCGCTGATCGAACTCAAAGGTGTGGACGGCAATTATCCGCTGTACGGCACGCTGACGCTTGATCCGGTGATGAACTTGTCCGACGCGCTCGCGGAAAAAGACGGCGTCTGGGGTGCGGTGATCGATACGGCCCTGATCAATCGCCTGGCTTTGAAAGTCGGCGACCGGTTCAAAGTGGGCGAAGCGGAACTGCAATTGCGCGCGAGCTTGGTCTATGAACCCGACCGCTCCATCAGCTTCACCACGGCCGGGCCGCGCGTGCTGATTTCCGATGGCGCACTGGCGGCGACCCAGCTGGTGCGCGACGGCAGCATGATCGACTACACCTATAATATCCGCGTCGATGCGCCCACGGATCCGGAAGCGATACGGCTGCGGCTGCTGGACCAATTTCCCGACGCGGGCTGGCGTTTACGCGGCCTCAATCAAGCCGCGCGCGGACTTGATGCGTTCATCGACAACGTCACGCTGTTCCTGACGCTCGTTGGTTTAACGGCGCTTCTGACCGGCGGCATCGGCGTTGCCAATGCCGTGCGCGCGCATTTGAACGGCCGTCTCGTCACCATCGCCACCATGAAGTGCCTGGGCGCTGAGGCCGACACCATTTTCAATACCTATCTGATTCAACTGAGTGTGCTGGCCAGCGTCGGCATCGGCATTGGTCTGGTTGCCGGTGCGGTGATTCCCATGATTGCTGCTGTGGCTTTGGGTGATCTGCTGCCGGTGAAAGCCAAGCTTGGCATCTATCCTGCGGCCCTTGGGCAAGCGGCGGTCTTTGGGGCGCTGACGGCGGCGCTGTTCACGCTGTGGCCCCTCGCCCGCGCCCGCGACATTCCGCCGGTTGCGTTGTTCCGCAATCTTCTGGCGGCCCCCAACCAATGGCCGTGCGGCAAATATATGATCGCTGTGGTGATCACGGCGCTGGCCTTGGGTGCGTTCACCATTGCCACCGCCGAGCGCGAAGATCTCGCAGCGTGGTTTGTGATTGGTTCGGGCGTTGCTTTGCTCCTGTTCAGCCTTGCGGCGCGCGGTGTGATGAAGCTCGCGGCAAAGCTGAGCGCGGGGCGCAACAGCGCTACGGCAGGACGGCCGTCGCTGCGGCTTGCGCTCGCTAATCTTTACAGGCCGGGATCACCGACGACTTCTGTGGTGCTGTCGCTGGGTTTGGGACTTTCGGTGTTGGTGGCGATTGCACTGCTGCAGTCCAATCTCGACCGCCAAATTCGTGAAGGCTTGCCGGCCGATGCACCCAGCATGTTCTTCATCGATATCCAGCCCGATCAGCGCGCGGAATTCACCACGCTAGTTCAGGGCATGCCGGGCGTTCAGAAAGTCATCACCGCCAATATGATTCGCGGGCGCGTCACCAAGATCAAAGGCGTTGCCGTGAACGATGCGCCTGTAAAGCCCGACAGCCGCTGGGCCGCGCGCGGCGAGCGCGGCATTTCCACGGCGGACACTTTGCCGGAAGGTGCGCGCCTAGAATCAGGCGAATGGTGGCCTGCGGGTTACGACGGCGAACCGCTGGTGTCTGTCGACGATAATGTCGGCAAGGATTTCTACCTTAAGCTCGGCGATACAATTTCGGTGAATGTCTTGGGCCGCGAGATTACGGCCAAGGTTGCGAGCTTCCGTGACGTGCGCTGGCAGTCGGGCACTTTAAACTTCACCTTTATCTTTTCACCGAATGCGCTGGCCGGTGCGCCGGGCATTTCGCTGGCGACGGTGAATTCCGCGCCCGGTTCGGAAGATGCCATCGAGACGGCCGTACTGGGCGCTATGCCCAACGTCACCATCGTTCAGGTGCGCCAAGCCCTCGATATGTTGAAAGACGTTCTCGATACTTTGAGTCTGGCCGTGAAGCTGACAGCGGCCATCGCGCTGGTCGCAGGCGCACTGGTGCTAGCCGGCGCTATCGCCGCCGGTCACAACCGGCGCATTTATGAAGCGGTGGTCTTGAAGGTCTTGGGCGCGACGCGGGCCGATGTGCTGCGGGCCTTCGTGTTCGAATACCTGTTGCTGGGCCTTGCGACGGGCCTGATCGCCGCCGCGGTTGGTTCGCTGGCCGCCTGGGGCGTGGTGGACGAAGTCATGCATATTCCGTGGAGCAATGATTTCGGCCTGATCGCGATTGTCATCGCGAGCTGCATTACCGTGACGCTGACGGCCGGTTTCATGGGCACCTGGCGGGCCATGGGCATCAAGGCGGCCCCCCTGCTCCGTAACGAGTAAATCGCCTTGTAACGTCTTGGTTACAAAAGGGTTTCCCGTAACAGTCATTCCATTAAGATTGGGCCACCTTTTCCGATTTCGGTTGCGAAGCGTCGCCCATACCCCAATATAGCTGTGTGCCCGTGGCTTTCGTTTGCGGGCGTTCAACATGCGAGGAAAACCATGGCCTTTGAAACCGACCGCAGACCTCTGTCCAGCGGTTATGACGCAACCCTCGGCCGCGCTGATACCGCGACGATCGACGTCGGCCTGCGCCAGTACATGCTGCGCGTTTATAACTACATGGCGTCCGGCTTGTTCTTGTCGGGCCTTGTCGCGTTGCTCGTCGCCAACACCAGCCTGCAAAGCCTGTTCTTCAGCGTGAATGAAGCGGGGCGCGTCGGCTACAACGGCTTAGGCCTTGTCGCGGTCATCGCGCCGATCGGCTTGATCTTCGGCATGCAGTATGCCGCCAACCGCGGCAAGATTGCCGGGCTGCAAATGATGTATTGGGCCTTCGTCGCATTGATGGGCGTCGGCCTCTCGGTCGTTCTGATGACCTATACGGGCGTCAGCGTCACGCGCGTGTTCTTCATCACGGCTGCGTCCTTCGGTGCCTTGAGCCTTTACGGCTACACGACCAAGCGCAACCTCTCGGCCTTCGGCGCCTTCTTGTTCATGGGCCTGATCGGTCTTTTGATCGCCAGCGTCGTGCAGATCTTCCTGCAGAGCGCGATGATGCAGTTCATCATCTCGATCGTCGGCGTGCTGATCTTTGCGGGCCTCACCGCCCACAACACCCAGACCATCAAGAACCAGTATCTTTCGATCCGTGGTTCGTCGATGGAAGGCACCACCGCCGTGATGGGCGCAGTGACGCTTTACCTCGACTTCATCAACCTCTTCCAGTTCTTGATGATGTTGATGGGCCAGCGCCGCAACTAACAGCGGCTAACGGCTGAAACAAAAAACCCGGGCTGTAAGGCCCGGGTTTTTCTTTGGCCCCACCCGATGTCTCGCCGTTGACTTTTAATTTAGCTTAGCTAAGCTAACTAAATTCATATCGGGGGATGCCGCATGAATTTCAGAACACTGTTCACAGCGTTGGCGGGCTTTGCCTTCAGCACAGCTGCACCATCATTTGCTCAAGCCGGTGCGCCGCAAGGCTTTGCCTATGCCCAGATCGGTGTGCAAGTGACGGACATCGAACGCGCGGTTGCGTTCTACAAAGATGCCGTGGGACTACCGCTTTTGTTTCGCGCGGGCAACATGGTGTTCTTCCAAACCGGCGGCGCGCGGCTGATGATCGAGCCGGGCGAGCCGGGCCGCACCACCACGATTTATTTTGAAGACGATAACCTAGAGCGCAATAAGCCGCTGATGGAAAGCCGGGGGATTAAGTTCACCGGACAGCCAGAGACCGTTCAGCGTACCGCTGCCTACGATCTCAAACTGCTCGTGTTCCATGACCCTGACGGCAACACGCTTGCTCTGATGGGCAAGGTTCCAAAAAGCAGTCCGTAACCGCGAAACAAAAAACCCGGGCTGTAAGGCCCGGGTTTTTCTTTGACTGGATTGAGCAGTGGCTATTCAGCTGCCGTCGCAGGCGCGGCGTTGATCTTTTCGTAGCGCTTACCGAGGAGGTAAGCGATCGGGAACCAGATCGCCGAGACGACGACGCCAGCAATCGCGAGGCCCGCGACGCCATACGGCAACACCGCCGCGCTAAGCCAGGCGGAGGTCACATCGCCGAAGCGATAGACCACCGTATCAATGACGTTCTTGGCTTTGTACTTGCTCTGCTGGTCCACGACCGTGAACAGCATTTCGCGGCTGGGCTTGGCGACCGCGTATTCAGCGAAGCGGCGCAGCACCTGCACGGAGCCAAGCACCATCAGAACCGGCGAGAAGGCCACGCACAGGAAGGCGATGACCATGATGACCGGGTTCAGAAGCAGACCCACCGTCACACCGAAGCGGCTGATGATACGGCCCGTGCCGAACAGCTGGATGAATACGGTGATGCCGTTGGTGGCCAGATCGATAACCGCATAGGCCTGCGTGCGGGCTTCGCGGGTTTCAAAGTTTTTGCTGATCGTGTCGGCCAGCTGGAAGTAGATCACGGTTGAGATCGTGGTCATCAGCAGGATGAAAAGCGCGATCATCAAGAGATAGGGCGATTTGAACAGCAGCATGAATCCATCGAACGGATTGCCGCCGAGTTTATGTTGAAGTGTGGTCTTCTGGGCGTCAGGCGTGCCTTCGGCAAGCTTGACCTTTTCCTTTTCCAGAACCTTCACGAGGAAGGCGGCAACCGTGAAGCCGGCCGCTGAAATCAACAGCAAGGTGTTGGTGCCAACTGATTCTACGAAGAGCGCGGTGAACGTCGGCGCGGCGAGCGTGCCGGCGGTGCCGCCGGCGGCGATGAAGCCGAACAGGCGTTTCGCTTGCGTTTTCGAGAAGGTGTCGGCCAACAGGCTCCAAAACACCGAGATTGTCAGAAGATTGAAGGTGCTGGTCCAAACGAAGAAAGCTGCCGCAACCCAGCGGTCGTTTTCACCTTCGGCGAACAGCACAAAGAAGATGACCATGGTGACGGCGATGAAGCCGTAAACCCAGGGAAGGAACTTATCGAGTTTAACGCGCGACGCGATGCCCGCGTAAATGGGTGCCACGATAAAGCTGACGATAAAGGTGCCGGTGAACAATTCCTGCAGCTTATCGACGCCGTAGATCGTTCCCATGGCATCGCGCAATGGACGCACGATGAAGTAGCTGACCATGAGGAAGAAGAAGTAGGTGAAGGCAATGAGGACAGCTCGGACTTCCCGTTCTTCGACGTTGGCGACGACTTTCAAAAGCCGCGCGACCGGCGATCCGCTCTGAGTGCTCATGTTCTCTCCCCCGCGGTCTCATAGACCGTAACGTGTATGTTTTAAAATGAATCGGGCCGGTGAGGATGTCACCGGCCCGAGACGTAGACGATTTAGACGTCGTATTGCAGCTGGAGCTTGCCGTAAGGATTGCTGCCGTCGTACTGCGACATCACGCCCTTCGGAATGTTCTCGAAGCCTTTGACCACCGTGTTGATGGGCTTCAGCTTCTTGGTGTTGACGAGCTGCGAGAGCTTGTTTTCGGCTTCGATGCGGTCTTGCGCCCACACGGCCTGGTTCCAAGCTTCGAGTTTGATGTGACGTTCTTTGATGATCTTTTCGATCAGATCTGTCATGCCGTATTCTTTTGCAGTCGCCATGTTGGACGCGTCGGGCTGCAAGTCTTTGTAGATTTGCGCGGCGCCGCCGTACGAGAAGTAACGGCTGTCCTGGTTCATCTGCTTGGCAACGGCTTCCGACAACGGGCCGCCCGTGCCGTCGACATAAACGTCGATGCCGTTCGGGAACGCGGCCTTCAGCTGCGCATCCAAATCGGTGGCGCGGTAATCGATGCCCTTATCCATGCCGAGGGTGTCGACGACCCACTTGGCGCGGTCCGTGCCGCCGCCGAAGCCGACAACCGTAGCACCACGGGCTTTGCAGATTTGCGCCGCCATAGCGCCGACCGAACCGGTGGTGCCGGATACGGCAACGCGATCACGCGGCATGATGGGGCCAACTTCACGCACACCGTAGTAAGCGGTCAGGCCCGAGGTGCCGAACACATCCATCAGAACGTCCGGTGTGTATTGCTTCAGCATGACGGGGCGGAACACGTAAGCCGTACGCGAGTTGCTGCCGTTAAGTTCTTCGACCAGCGCGAATTCGCGCGGCGCGCCGTGACCGGCGCCTACATCTTCACGCGACAGATCGCTGCTGGTGGTCTGATAGGTGTTCCAGCCGCCGGCACAGGTGATGGTGTCGCCTTCTTTGAAGGTCTTATCCATGCTCTGGATGACTTGAGCGATGGAGTAATTGGTTTTGTCGGTTTCGCCGACCTTGGTCGAGCCGCCCTTCTTCATCAGGTTGCGGGTGTTGGCGTGAATGTTACACAGCAGCACCTTCACCAAGGCTTCGCCCTTTTTGATCTGGGGCATCGGCTCTTCGATCAGCTTGAAATGATCGGCGGTCAGCTTGTTGTCGTCGCCGACGTTCTTGGTGAGAATCCACTTCTTCACGGTCTTCGGCGCGGTCGCCGCCCAGGCGACGCCGCCCAAGCTGCGGAACGGCGCGGTGATGCCGCCGGCGATGCCCGCGACGACAGTGGCTTTGCCAGCAGCGCCAAACAGGCCGCGGCGTGAAACGGAGTTATTATCGGTAGTCATGTGGAATCCTCCCCGGGATGACAGGTGTGAGCATCGGAATTACATGGAATTTGTTATAGTCGCATAACGGCGCTGAGGCCTCGCCCCCGCGCACTCCCTCAGTGCCAAATTCTACGGGCCATATAAGGGCTTCGCAACCAATTTAGTGGCGCGCGAAGTGTAAGGCCGACTACTTCTGCGCGAAGCAAACGCACCGCAGTGCACACCACCGGCCGTTATTAAATTTGCATTTAAAGTGAAGGTTTTGTGGCTCATTCAATCTGAGCCAAAGCTTAGGCATCGCACTACCTGGGATGCGCGCCGAATGCTATTCTGCGGCCGGTTTCGCGCATCCATAGCCGTATCTGGCATAGCTACATCCTGGGGAGGATTTCACATGACTGCTGATCGTTCGTCCGTTTCACGCCGCGGCCTGTTTGGCGCTGCCGGTAAAGCCACTGTCGTCGCGGGCATCGCCGGCGGTATCACAGCACCCTTCCGCAGTTTGGGCGGCGTCGCCTGGGCCGCTGAGACGCCGAAGACTCTGAAGAAATGGGTTCTCGCGAAGAACGTCGGCGATGACAACAAGCTGACCATGGAGCACTTCAAACTGGTCGAACAACCCATGCCGGTGCCTGCGCAAGGCGAGGCGCTGGTTCAGGTGATGATGGTCAACATCCATTCCGGCACGCGCAACCGCATGAAGGCCAAGGGCGGGACCAAAGTCGGCGAAACTGACGATTCCAATTACGCCATCGCGCGCGTGCTGCAAAGCCGCGACAAGACCTACCGCGAAGGCGACATCATCGCCTGCCAAGCCGGCTGGAACACGCATCAGACCACGACGAGCGAGCGCACCCGCGGCGGCGCCGGCGAGTTTGCGCTGGTTGAAGAGCTGAACGGCACCAAGTCGCGCACCAGCTATGTGTTCCGTCCTGTGATGCTGAAGCAGTTCAAGCCGGATGTGTTGCTCGATGTGTTCGGCACGTCGGGCCTGACCGCTTACTACGGCGTGCGTGAATGCGGACCCATCATGCCGCGCGACTGGATTGCCGTGTCGGGTACGACCGGATCGGTCGGTTCCATGGCGGCGCAGATTTGCAAAGCTAAAGGTGCGCATGTCGTCGGCTTCGGCGGCGGACTCGAGCGCGCGAAGTGGGTCACGGATAACTTCGGCATTCCGGCCCTCGACTACCGCGCTAAAGACTTGGACGCCCAGCTGAAGGCCGCGTTCCCCAAAGGCATCGACGTTTATATCGACGGCGTCGGCGGACCCTTGGCGGAGTCTGTCGCCAAGCAGATGAACCAGGATGGCCGCTATTTCTCTTACGGTGAAGCGGCCGACATTTATGCCGACTTGCAGCCCAACGCCAAAGCAACGGCCTCAAGTGCAACGCGCGACAGCGCGCGTGAGTTCGGCATGACGGACTCGGTCTACAAAATCGTGCAGGACCGCAACATCAAACTCGAAGCCTGGAACCAGGCGGTGTGGGCGCAAGACCGTATCGAAGCCGAAAACAATCTGTCGCAGTTGATGAACACCAAGAAGCTGAAGGCCGTGAACACTGTGGTCCGCGGCATCGAAAACGCGCCGAAGGGAATCATGTCGCAGTACGACGGCAGCAACCCTTACGGCAAACTGCAGCTTCAGTTCGCCGACTAACGCACACATCAACGTTCACATTTGAATCTGGGAGGATTCCACCATGACTGCCGATAGCACGTTCGTTTCTCGCCGTGGCCTTTTGAGTAACACCGGCAAAGCCACCGTTGTCGCGGGAATCGCCGGCGGCATCACCCAGCCGTTCCGCAGCCTCGGCGGCGTTGCTTGGGCTGCTGAAACGCCGAAGACCGTGAAGAAGTGGGTGCTGGCGAAGAACGTCGGCGAAGATTTGAAGCTCACGCCTGAGCACTTCAAGCTGGTCGAAGAGCCGATGCCTACGCCCAAGCAAGGCGAGGCTTTGGTGAAGGTTGTCCTGTGCAACATCCATGCGAGCACACGCAACCTGATGCGCCCCGGCAAGTCGACCAAGGTCGGCGAAACCGATAAGACCAACTACGCTTGCGCGCGCGTGATGCAAAGCCGCGACAAGACATACAGAGAGGGTGATCTGATCGCCTTACAAGCCGGCTGGAACACGTATCAAGTCACCAGCAGCGATTGGCCGCAGGAAGGTAGCCCGCGCGAATTCGCGCTGGTAGACGAATTGAACGGCAGCCTGTCGCGCACCGATTATGTTTTCCGCCCCGTGATGGTGCGCCAGTACACACCGGACGTGCTGATGGATGTGTTCGGCACGTCGGGTCTGACGGCGTATTACGGCATGCGCGAATGCGGCCCGATCACGCCAAAAGATCGTATCGCTGTGGCGGGAACGACCGGTTCGGTCGGCGCCATGGCGGCGCAGATTTGCAAAGCCAAGGGCGCCTATGTCGTCGGCTTCGGCGGCGGCGCAGAGCGTGCGAAGTGGGTCACGGACACCCTCGGCATCGACAAGGCGCTCGATTACCGCGCGAAGGATTTGGATGCGCAGCTGAAGGCCGCGTTCCCGAACGGCATCGACGTTTATTGCGACGGCGTTGGCGGCCCTCTGACAGAATCCATTGCAAAGCTGATGAACCAAGACAGCCGTTACTTCTCGTACGGCAGCTCGGCGGGCATCTATGCCGACCTGCAGCCTGACTACACCGCCAGCGCGGAAAAAAGTGCGGGCATGTTCGGCATGTCGCAGGCGGTTGCGAACATCATTAAAGAACGCCACATCAAACTCGAAGCTTGGAACCAGGCGGTGTGGGCGCAAGACCGCATCGAAGCCGAGAACAAGCTCTCGCAGCTGGTGAATACCAAGAAGCTGAAGCCGATCAACTACGTGGTCAAAGGCTTCGAGAACATCCCGAAGGGCGTGGTCTCGCAGTATGACGGCACCAACCCGTACGGCAAATTGCAGCTGCAGTACGAAGCCTGATCTGAGTCACGGCGCTGAAATAAGAAACCCGGGCTGAGAGGCCCGGGTTTTTCTTTAATGAAGACAACGTCGACGTGCGGAAATGAACCCCCGCGGCCGAAGGCCGCAAAAGATGGATCCGCGGTTCAATTGAAAGTGTCAGTGGGGAGGAATGGTGCCGACGCGCGGAATTGAACCGCGGACCTACTGATTACGAATCAGTTGCTCTACCCCTGAGCTACGTCGGCCCTTGAAAGCCTGAAGTGGGCCTTGAATCGGCGCGGAACATAGGCGGTTCAGGCCCAGAGCGCAAGATTGCGCAAGATTAGGTGCAAAAGTCTCATGCGGGTGCCATATCATTGGCTTATATGAGCAAAACCGCAGCCCTTACCCATCCTGCTGACACACAGGCCCCCCGCGCCGAGGTCGCCATTGTCGGCGCAGGACTCGTGGGCGGGACCCTGGCCTGCGCGCTGGCCGGGCACGGCATCAAAACCGTGCTGATCGACCGCCTTGATCCCACGACCATGAGCGCGCCCACCTTCGACGGGCGTGCGTCGGCCATCGCCTTAAGTGCGCGGCGGTTTCTGAACGCCATTGGGTTGTGGGAGCATGTGGCGGCGTCGGAGCCGATTCGCGAGATCAGGGTTTCGGACGGCGCTTCGCCCTTCTTCCTGCATTACGACCACAGTGAGATCGGCAGCGATCCGCTGGGTTCTATGGCTGAGAACCGTCACCTGCGCGGTGCGATTGCCGCGAAGATGCGGGACCTTGGTGACACGCTGACGGTCATCACGCCGGCCAGCGTGGCGAGCCTTGCGCAAACTGCAGACACCATCACGCTGACGTTGGAAGACGGCCGCACGGTGACGGCAGCTTTGGCGGTGAGTGCGGAGGGACGTAACGCGGCTTTGCGCGATCTGGCCGGAATTAAAGTAACGGGATGGACCTATCCGCAGGTGGCCATCGTTGCGACCATCGGCCATGAGCGTTCTCACGATGGCATCGCGCATGAGCGATTTTTGCCGGCTGGGCCTTTTGCGATTCTGCCGCTGCCCGATGATAACGGCGTGCACCGCTCATCGCTGGTGTGGACCGAACGCGCGGATACGGCCGCGAGCTATCTCGCTTTGCCCGACGCAGAATTCTTGAGTGAGATCGGCGAACGGGTCGGTGGATTTTTAGGGGCGCTGTCCCTCATCGGCCCACGCTTTAGTCATCCGCTCGGTTTGCAATTCGCCGCGCAGTACAGCGCGGGGCGTTTGGTGCTGGTGGGCGACGCGGCCCACGGCATTCACCCCATCGCCGGACAAGGTTTGAACTTGGGCTTCCGTGATGTGGCGGCGCTGACGGAAATCATCATTGATGCAAGGCAGCTTGGTTTAGACCTTGCGCACCCGGAAGGTCTTGCGCGTTATCAGCGCTGGCGGCGCACAGATAATTTAGTGATGGCCGGCGTGACGGATGTTTTGAACCGTCTGTTTTCCAACGACATCGCCCCGGTGCGCCTGGCCCGTGACGTTGGCCTTGGCATCGTCAACCGCATTCCGCCGCTGAAGAAATTGTTGATGCGCCATGCCATGGGCACAGTGGGCGATCTGCCGCGTTTGATGCGCTAAGGGTCGCGCTTTAGCCCGCGCGACATCAGCGCCTTAATATAAGTCTCCCAGCGTGTGGCGTAGTCGCGGCCTAGCTCGAACAAATAGCGCCAGGAATAAATGCCGGTGTCGTGCAGATCGTCGAAGATCAAGCGCACGGCGTAGTTGCCCACCGGCTCGATGTTCATGATGCCCACTTTGCTGCGGCCCGGCACGATTTGCTTTTCCGACGGGTTATGCCCCTGCACTTCCGCCGAGGGGCTTTCCACGCGCAAATATTCCGCCGGCAGATCGAAGCGTTCGCCGTTCTCAAACGTCACATGAAGAATTTTTGTGCCCGGATCGTAATCGATCGCGGTGGGCCAAGCGTCGGTCATTCAGCGAGTTGCCGCGCTTCGTCGGGCAACATGATCGGAATACCGTCGCGCACCGGATAAGCGAGGCCCGCTTTACGGCTGATCAATTCGCCGGCCGCGCGGTCGTATTCCAGCGCGCCCTTGGTCATGGGACACACCAAAATCTCGAGAAGCTTCGGGTCGATTTCGCCGCCGGTGTTGGACATATGCCGCTCTCCTACTGACGCGGCCCATCGGGCGCGCCGCCTGTATCGAATACGCCCATTTGCAGCAGTTTCACAAGCGCCTGTGCGCGTTCATCGAGGGTCGCGGCTTCCAACAGAACCTGTTTTTCGCGCGGATCGAAGGGGCAGATCATGCAGAGGGACGTGACCAGCGTCGCGTCGGTTAAGCCCTTCAACACATCGGTGTTGACCGGCATGGCGTGGGCTTCGATATAAGGCTTCACCTGTTTGAACAGCTTTTCGCGGTCCACGGTTAACTTGGGCTGCGGATCCATATCGGATCTGAAGTCGTCGTAGGACACCAGCACACGGCGGTAACCGCCGCGCCCTTCGATTTCTTTCAGCACGCGAAAGCGCGTGAGGCCTTTCAGCAAAATCAGCAAGCGGCCGTCTTCGGTTTCTTCGAACGAGGCGATGCGCCCCACGCAACCGACGTCATAAATCGCAGGTTCGATTTCTTCCTGAATTTTTTCGGACGGCGGCGCAGCTTTCGGCGTCTTGTCGTAGTCGGGCTGGATCATGCCGAAGATGCGGCCTGACTTCAGGGCATCGAGCGTCATGTTGAGATAGCGTGGCTCAAAAATATTGAGGGGCAGTCGGCCCCAGGGCAGCAGCAGCGCGCCGCTTAAAGGAAATACCGCCAACTCTTGCGGCAGATCCTCGAAGCGGGTCTGTACGGGGCTGCGCACTTAGGAAAATAGAATCGCCGATAAGCGGCGGCGGCCAGAGCTGGTTAAAGGATCGGTCGGGCCGAAGGCTTCGAAGAACTTCACCAGCTGTTTGCGCGCGGCTTGTTCGTTCCACGCCCGGTCGGCTTTGACCATGGCGAGCAGATCTTCGACGGCCTTTTCACGGTCGCCCGCGCCAAAGCGCGCCATCGCCAAATCCAAACGCGACTGCATGTCCTTCGGATCAGCCGCAACCTTCGCTACCAGCGTATCGAGTTCAGCGGTGTTGGTATTGGCGGTGGCGGCTTTTAAATCGAGGGCCGCTTGCACGCCCTGAATGTCGGGTGTGTTCTTGATCTGCGCCGGAAGTTTTGCGATGAGATCGCGCGCGAGGTCTTCCTGACCCAACGCAATATAAGCCCGCAATGCGCCCGCGAGCGCTTTCACATGGGCCGGGTCTTGCGCCAAAATCTCTTTATAGATTTCGAGGGCTTCGTCGTTCTGGCCTTCTTTCAGAAAACCATCGGCATCGGCCAAGGCCTCGTCGATCGGTGAACCACCGCCGCCGGTCAGGCGCTCGATGAACTGCTTGATCTGACTTTCCGGCACCGCGCCCATGAAACCATCGACCGGGCGGCCGCCCTTGAATCCATAGACCGCGGGAATCGATTGCACTTGGAACTGTTGCGCCAGGGGCTGATTTTCATCGACGTTGATTTTCACCAGCTTGACCTTGCCGGCGTACTGCTTGACCAGGCGCTCGATGATCGGCGTCAGCTGTTTACACGGGCCGCACCAGGGCGCCCAAAAATCCACGACCACCGGGGTGGTTTGAGAGGCCTCGATCACGTCGGCCATAAAGCTTGCGGCGTCGGTGTCCTTAATAAGGTCGCCGGGGACGACCTGACCTTCTGCTGCGCCGCTTTGTCCAATCAACATGCCGATGTGTCCTGTTTTGGCGTTCGTAAGCTGGTTAGATGTGGCTTGGAGGTGCTGAAAGCAAGGCGTTTCAGCCGTCGGTGGCGAGTTTGCCCTAACCGCCAAGGCCTTGCAAAGACAGGCTTGAAGCCGGTTCCTGGGAAACGCGGGAGCCAGCGCTCCGGCCCTTGCAATGGGACGCTAAAACGCTATAGTCCCGCCCTTCCTGCGCCGGGGTGGCCTAAAGCCTCACCGGCCACGCCGTGAGCGGGCGTAGCTCAGTGGTAGAGCACAACCTTGCCAAGGTTGGGGTCGAGGGTTCGAATCCCTTCGCCCGCTCCAATTTCTTCTCGTCAGCGAACCCTCGATTCATAATCTCTGCGGCCTAACGGCCGCGGGGGTTCGAATCCCTCCCTTCGGGGACCAGTTTTCCTAGGTTCGCTGACGCTCACTCAAGGAAAACTAGGTCTCGCCCGCTCCAATTTCTTCTCGTCAGCGAACCCTCGATTCATAATCTCTGCGGCCTAACGGCCGCGGGGGTTCGAATCCTTGTCGGGTCCAGATAGTCTGACGGGATGACGGGTGACCTCAAACAATCGGACTTGCGCGGGCTCAATGCGGATATCGCAGAGAGCTATGACCGCATGCCTTATGACCCGCCGGCTGTTCCGGCCATCGATCCACCGCGGGTGTTCGGCTTGGCCGCGTTGCATGGCGATGTTACCGCCAAATCGGATTTCGATATCCTGGACTTGGGCTGCGGCACTGGCAGTCAGCTTGAGCAGGTGGCCGGCCAAACTACGGGCCGTGTTGTCGGCATCGACCTGTCGCGTTCGGCTTGCGATCAAGCAGCAGCTCGTGTCGCAAAGTACGGCGCGCGCTGCACTGTGACCTGCGCCGATTTTCTTGATTTGGATGCGGCGAGTTTAGGGCAGTTCGATCTCATTTATCATATCGGCGTGCTCTATGTGACGCCGCCGGAGGTTCAGCGCCGCATCCTGGCGCTAATCGCCGCGTGCCTGAAGCCGGGTGGCGTCGCCGTCATCAGCCACTACTTCGGCAGCACCGCGTTGATCATGGGCGGTTTGCATCAGATGCTGAAAGCCGTGATCGATCCAAGCGATTCACCGCAGGCGAAAGTGAAGGCTGCACGCGCGCGGCTTCAAGACATGGCGGGCATGCTCGCGCGCCAAGGCGGCGACCGCCGCGCCCTGGTCTCGCTTTTAGAACAGTTGCAGGCGCGGCCCGATGTGATCTTTTTTCACGAGACGCTCAACGCGCATTTCGAAGCGCTATCGACGTCATCGCTGGAAGCAGAGCTTGGCGCGCACGGCGTGCACTTTCTCAATTGGATGATCATGCCGGGTCCCTTTGGCGCCATCGCCGCTCCGCGCGAGCGCGCACTGGCTGCCGATAGCCTTGACCTTGCCAGCGGCGGCTATCACTACGCGGCCTTCGCGAAGTCGCCGGCTTCGACGCCCGTAAGCGTGCGCGCCGCCAACGTACAGTGGCATAGCCGGTTGCGGCGTTTACCGGCAAAGCCTGGCGCTGGTGCGGTTTTCCGTGATGAAAAACTTGGTTTGACCATGACGCCCGATGCCGTCACCGAGACCACCCTGGATTTGCTCGCACAAGGCGGTTGCGATTGGCCGAGGTTGTCAAACGCAGCGGGAGCCGCATCTGCGGCGCTTGAACAGGAACTCGTGATCCTTTGGCAGCACGGGCTACTCGTCCCGCTTTATAGCTTTAAGCCGTAGCGGATTCGCTGAGGGCCGCGCGAAGGGCCTTTTCGAGGCGGTCGATGGTATAGGGCTTGCTGACGCAGACCGTGCCCTGAAATTCACCCAAGGTATGATCGTGCCGCCCGTAACCGGTCGCGAACACAAAAGGTATCCCGCGGCTTTTGAGATTGGCCGCTAACGGATAGCTGAACTTACCGTTGATATTCACGTCCAGAACCGCGAGGTCGTAGGTGCCCTCCGAGGTGCGCGTTTGCGCGTCTTCGAACGTGCCGACAACTTCGATGGTCTTCGCGCCCAACTCGCGCAGCATTTCTTCGGCGTCGAGCGCTATGAGGTATTCATCCTCCACCAAGAGCAGCGCCAAACCATCAATACTTTTCATATACGCGCGCCCTTAGAATGGAACTGTGATCGTGCAATTCAAACCGCCCGGCGCCAGCCTGTGATCGCAATGACCTTGCAGATCGTGAACCACCGCGTTCTTGATGAGACGCGTGCCGAAGCTTTCTGTATTTCCTGTGGCCGAGACGCCATCCACGCTGGACTCGATCCAGTGCACGATTAAGCGCCGTCCGGTCGCATCGACGTTCACGGCCCAATCGATCGTCAGCATGCCGCCGGCTTGCGACAGCGCGCCGTATTTGGCAGCGTTGGTGGCCAGCTCATGCAGCGTGAGCGTGAGAGAGAGCGCGTGCTTCGGCGGCAGATCGACCACCGGGCCGTTGAGTTGGATGCGGTCGCGGTGATCGAAGGGCCGAAGCTCGGTTTCCAGAATTTGGCGTAAGGAAGCCCCCTGCCAATCGTGCAAGGTCAGAAGGTCGTGCGTGGCCGCGAGCGCACCCAAGCGCTTTTTCAAGGTGTCGACCAATTCGGTGCGATCGCTCTTCGTGCTGACCGTCTGATTAACGATAGACGCCACAGTCGCCAGCGTGTTCTTCACGCGGTGCTGCAGCTCGTCCATCAGGCGGCGGAGTTCTTTTTCAAGATGGCGGAGTTCGGTGACTTCTTTGATCACTAAGCCGACCGCCGTCACGCGGTCTTCTTGTTCATAGGGATAGATATCAATCAAGAAATCCTGGGCTGGTTTGCCATTGACGCGTAGCGTGACTTCCAGATTCAGAATGTCTTCGCTACGTTCAAAGACTTCGCTGATCGCGCGATCAATGCGCTCCAGTAAGCCGGGCACAACTTCGCGTAAGGCGCGGCCGGACAGCGCATCAATGTCTTGGCCGGCGATGTCGGCGAAGTGCTGGTTGATCTTGATGCAGCGGCGGTTGCGGTCCACGAGCGCCATGCCCACGGGCGCGGTACGATATAGCGTTTCAATCTCATTGCTGCGCTGGCGGGCTATATCTTCGTTGCGCGCGAGATCGGCCTGGGTCTGGCGGATTTTGGTGACATCCGAGAACACCAGGACAACGCCGTCGATGGCTTCGTTGAGGTCGCGGTACGGTAGCACGCGCAGGACGTAGCTTTCCTTGCCCTCGTCGATCAGCAGTTCCTGCTCAATCGGCTCGCCGGCTTCCAAGACCTTGCGCCCCAGCGCCTCGAGTTGGCTGCGGTCGGCGCGCGAGACCAGGTCGGACAGCGGGCGGCCCTTGTCCTGCTCCTGAAACCGGAACAGGGCTTTGGTGGCGGGCGTAAAGCTTCTAATCCGCATCCGCTTATCGAGGAAGATCGTCGGCACTTCCGTGCTTTCGATGAAGTTTTCAAGATCACTGTTGGACCGGCCCAACTGATCAACTTTGTTCTTAAGCTCTTCATTGACGGTCGCAAGCTCCTCGTTAGTCGACTGAAGCTCTTCGTTCATCGACATCATTTCTTCGTTGGAACTCTTGAGCTCTTCGTTAGAAGTTTCAAGCTCCTCGACCGTGGTGCGCAGTTTAGTGCGCGTTTCGTCGAGCTCGTCTTCCAAGAGTTTTATACGATCGTCGCTAGAATCGAACGCGACATCGACGTCGGCGTCCTCGTCCAGTTTGGCAATCGCCGCATCTTGGAACACCAGCAGTGTTTCGCCCTCGGACATCGGGTCGGCGATGATGTCGACCAACACGGACTCATCATCAACGTCCATGCGCACATCGCGCTTGATGCTGCGCTTGCCGCTGCGACGCGCAGACTCCAAAACCGAGCGCACGGCGGTTCTTAGGCCGCGCTTGGCGAGATCTGTCACTTTTGTCGACGGCCGGCCTTCAGCGAGTTCAATATATTTTCCGGTACGGTTGGACGCGCGAATGATGTCGTTGGCCACATTGACCACCACATGCGGCGGCGCATAGCGCTCCATAACACGGCGCACTGTTGTATCTGGGCGCTCGACCGCAGGCGGATTGCGATCCCGCGCGCCGTAGTCCGCACTGCTGTGCGCGAGCGACTGCACCAGCAGCGGCATGGCAACGGATTGGCGTTGCGCGCCCCGACGTTGGAAGATTCGCGCTGCGGCATCGACCGTGTCGAAAAGCTCGATGCGGCTGGCGATGTTTTCGGCCGAACCAAGCACCAGCCAACCGCGCACACGCAGCGCATAGTGAAACACAGGGATCAAACGCTGCTGGAGCGGCACGTCGAGATAAATCAGAAGATTGCGACAGACGATCATATCGACACGGCTGAATGGCGCATCTTTAATGAGATTATGATTGGAAACACGCACCATGTCGCGAATGGGCTGCATCAGCACGTAGTCATCTTCCTGCGCGAAGAAATAGCGATCTAGTAATTCAAGCGGCACGTCTTTGACCGCCGAATGTGGATAGGCGGCCATGCGCGCCTTTTGCAGCATTGCTTCATCGATGTCGGTTGCAAAAATCTGTACGGTCGGGCGGGCGCGTGTACGCGACAGCGCTTCCGCCATCAGAATCGCAAGGCTGTACGCTTCTTCGCCGCTCGAACATCCGGGCGCCCAAATGCGGATGGTATCGCCGGCACCTTTGTCTTTGATCAGTTCGGGAATCACGTCGCGCCGGAGCGTATTGAACACTTCGGAGTCGCGGAAGAAACAGGTCACGTTGATCAAGAGATCGCGGAATAAGAGATCGGCTTCGACCGGGTTATCCCGCAGCCGGTCCAGATATTCTTCGCCAGTCGCGGTGCCCAGCACCTGCATGCGGCGCTGCACGCGGCGCATCATGGTCGTGCGCTTGTACTGGCTGAAGTCGTGACCGAGCCGATACCGGATTTCCTCGCAGACCTTGAGCAGGAAGTCGGTGACGTCCGGCATGTGGAGCGCGCCGGACTGCACGCGGTCGAAGTAATCGCGGATTGCGCCGGGCATGGCAGCAACGTCCAGCACCTTGTCGACTAGGCCTGTGCCCACGGCGCTGTTGGGCATGCCGTCGTACTTAGCGGTGTCAGGTTCCTGCACAAGCGTGAGGCCGCCGGCTTCTTTGACGGCGCGCAAACCTTCCGTGCCGTCACCGCCCGTGCCCGATAGCACCACGCACGCCGCGTTGGTGCCTTGGTCCACGGCGAGGCTGCGGAAGAACACATCGATGGGACGGCGGAAGCCGCGCGGTTCGGCGAACTCGGACAGCCGCAGCTTGGCCTTCTCGATCACCAGGCTGGCGTTGGGCGGGATCAGGTAGACGTTGTTGGGTTCGATATCCATGCCGTCGACGACCTGACGCACGGGCATATCGGTGCGCCGGCCGAGGAGTTCGGCCAGCATGCTTTCGTGATTGGGGTCCAGGTGCTGAACCAGGACATAGGCGTGGCCTGAGTCCACCGGGGTCGCCATCAGAAAATTCTGAAAGGCTTCCAATCCGCCGGCCGACGCCCCGAGACCGACCACCGGACATTGGGCCGGGTGAGCCCCCACTTCGGGCTTGTCCGGAGACAGCGAGCGTTCAAGCTCTACTGGGGTTTCTATCGTTTCTTCGGCCATGTCGCGCGCGCCCGGGCAATGGGATTTGGGGTTATTCAGGCCAAAATAACGCGCGCTACTTGCAGTTTGTTCCGGGGCTAAACCCTTGTGCGAAATGGGGAAAATAAGTGATATCGGGAGGGAACCCGGTCTCGGGGGACGCCGTTGGATAATGATTGGGTACGAGCTAGGTATGGTTTCGCGACATGTTTATTCTTTATTACGAGCAGGAAGACGGGCGACTGAGCTGGATTGCATCTTGCCAAGATGTGCGGTCGGCCCGGAATGTGGCGCAGATCTATTCCTCGGGCGCGGAATACCCGGTGGTCTGCATTTATAATGACAGCATCGGCACGACCCGGCGCTCGTGCCTGTTTAAAAACGGGCAGGAAGTTTTCTCGGCCTATCCTTTTGAAGCCGAAGACCCGCCGGCCCATGAGCCGCGCAAACATTAGCCGCTCGACTTTATCTCGCCTTTATCTTCCCCTTAATCTCCGCGGGCCCTCGCTTTTTTAAGTTGTGAAACCCACATGCTTCGTGAGAAGTGGGATTGAGCGTTGGGGACGGCGAAATTCATCGCAATTTTCGTGAATATTGACGCGGTTGATGCGTATCAGCCTGCCTTCAGCAGCCTGCTTGTTTAAATTCTTTGGGAGAGACTTATGTCCATATCGATGTATTCGGCCGGGATTCCGGTGATTGTTCGCTATCTCAACAACCTTTCCGCCATTCTTGATAAAGCCGCGGCCCACTGCGCCGCGCGCAAGATCGACCCCTCCGTCATCATCAACTTCCGCCTGTCGCCGGACATGCTGCCGTTTTCGCGCCAGATCCAGATTGCCACCGACATTGTTAAAGGCGGCGCTTCGCGCCTGGCCGGCGCCGAAGTGCCCAGCTACACCGATACCGAAGCCAGCTTCGACGACCTGAAGGCGCGCATCGCTAAGACCGTCGCGCACCTCAAGAGCTTTTCGGCCGCGCAGATCGACGGTAGCGAAGGCAAGGACATCACGCTGAAGTTCGGCCCGGTCGAACACAAGTTCAATGGTGAGGATTACTTGACCGGATTCGTGCTGCCGAACCTGTTTTTCCATATCAGCATGGCCTACGCGATCCTGCGGCACTGCGGTGTTGAGGTCGGCAAGAAGGACTTCTTGGGCGGCTAACCCGTCTTTTATGATGGATTTATAAAAAGGGGCGGCAAAATTGCCGCCCCTTTTGCTATTCCCGTCAAGAATCCGCGAGTCGTTTTGGACACAGTCCAGGGCGCGCATTGGTATCCCCATCCGAGCCGGATATGCTAGGTCTATGAAGGCCTTGGCGGGCCGAACGCCCGCAAGGCCGACGCGATCACACCCGCGTCCTTGGGGGAGAAACCAAATGCCTGCGAACACCGCCGTCACGGCTAGCCGTGGCCTTGCCGAAATCATTACTGCCGTCGTGGCCGTCGCCGAAAAGCGCGTGGCCTCCAAAAAGCCCCCTGAGAACGCCGAACTGTTTGTGCGCTTTGTGCGCCAGTTTTATTCCAGCAGCCCGCCGGACGAGTTGAGCGGCCGTACACCGGACTCGCTCGTCGATGCTGCCGCCGGCGTCTGGTCGCTCATGCAAAACCGCAAGAACGGCACGCCCAAAATTACCGTGACCAGCGCCGGTGACCGCGCTGTCATTCAGATCGTCAACGACGACATGCCCTTCCTGGTCAGCTCAACTTCGTGCGAACTCGAGCGCATGGATATGGGACCGCTCTTGGTCATCCATCCTGTGCTCACGGTTCAACGCGACATCGACGGCAACCTGACGGCGCTGCGCGCCACCTCCGACGATGGCGGCACCGGCGCCAAAAAAGGCGACACCGCGGAATCGGTGATGCACATCGAGATTGCCGGCTATAGCGAAGCCGATATGGGCAGCCGCCTGCACGACAACATCAAAGCCGTGTTGAGCGATGTACGCGTGGCCGTGCGCGATTGGCCGTCTATGCGCCGCGTCACGGGACACTTCGCCGCCGATTTCGACGGCCCGATCCCCAACATCAAGCCCGCGCGTACCAAAGAAGTCTCGGACTTCCTGCACTGGCTGAACGACGACCACTTCACGTTTCTTGGCTATCGCCGCCTCAATCTCAAAGGCACGGGCAAGAGCCGTAAATTCGAGATCGAGAACCAGCACAGCCTGGGCGTGCTGACAAAATCGCGCCTGATGATTTTTGAAGGGGTCAGCGACGGCGAGCCCGTGCCGGCACAGTTCGCGGATTTCCTCGACAGCCGCAACCTGCTTTTGATCCTGAAAGCCAATCAACGCTCTACCGTGCACCGCCGCGTGCACTTCGACGTGGTGGCCGTGAAGATCATCGACGACAAAGGCAACGTCACCGGCCTACACCTGCTGGTGGGTCTGTTCACCGCCGATGTATATACCAATAGCCCCAACTTCGTGCCGGTTTTGCGCAACAAGTTGGACCGCATCCGCGAACGCGTCGGCTTCCGTAAACACAGCCACGACGACAAGATCCTCCAGAACATCATGGAGAATCTGCCGCGTGACGAGCTGTTTGAAACCTCGGACGGCCAGCTGATTCAGACCGCGCTCGGCGTTCTGCATTTGCAGCAACGCCCGCGTACGGCCGTGTTCATCCGCCAGGATCAGTTCGAACGCTTTGCGTCGGTTCTGGTTTACGTGCCGCGCGACCGTTTCGACACCGCCCTGCGTGTGACCATCGGCGAAATCCTGACCAAGGCCTTGGATGGCCGCTTGTCTTCTTTTTACACCCAGGTGACCGACAGCGCGCTTGCGCGCATTCACTACATTATCGCCACGCGCCCCGGCCAAGTGCCGAAGATCAACGAGAAGGCGATTGAGGCCCAAGTTACCAAAGCCGCGCGCGCCTGGTCCGACGACCTGCGCGCTGCGCTGGTGAAAAAAATGGGCGAGCGCGACGGCGCCCGCCAGGGCGATGTGTTCCAGCACGCCTTCCCGGCGGCTTACCGCGAACGTTTCGATGCCGATACCGCCGTAAACGACATGGGTCGCATCACGACCGCCTTAGATACCAAGCTTGTCGGCATTCACGTGTATCAGCCGCCCGGCGCTGTGGGCGGCACGGTCTGTATCAAGATTTATAACGCCGGCGCGCCGCTGCCCTTGTCGGACGTCATGCCCGTCCTCGAGAACATGGGCTTCAAGGTCATGGGCGAAGAGCCCTTCCAGGTCTCACCGCTGGGAAGTGGCGGAAGTGGGCCGGTATGGCTGCAGAACTTCAGCATGATCGTGGCTACCAATGTGCCGATCGATATCATCAAGTCGCGCGATGAGATTGAAGAAGCCTTCCGCCGCGTCTGGTGCGGCGAGATGGAAAGCGACGGCTTCAATAAGCTGGTCGCCCTCGCTGACCTGGGCTGGCGCGAAGTTTCGATCCTGCGCGCCTATGCCAAGTATCTGCGCCAGGCCACGTTCCCGTTCTCGCAGGCTTACATCGAAAACGCGCTGGCCGCGCATCCCGCTATGGCGCGCCTGTTTGTGCAGCTGTTCCTGACCAACTTTGATCCGGCCTTGAATACATCCGCCAAGGCCAAAGCGTCCGCGACAGCTGTTGAGAAATTGCGCACTGAAATTCTGACGGCTCTCGACGGCGTGACCAATGCCGATGAAGACCGCATCCTGCGCCGCTATCTGAACCTGGTGGATTCGACCCTGCGCACCAACTACTTCCAAAAAGACGCCGAGGGCAAACCGAAGTCCTACATCTCGTTCAAGCTCAACAGCCGCACCATTGAAGAATTGCCGCTGCCGCGCATGAACGTGGAAGTGTTCGTTTACGCGCCGCGCGTGGAAGCCATTCACTTGCGCGGCGGTAAAGTCGCCCGCGGCGGTATCCGCTGGTCGGACCGGCGCGAAGATTTCCGCTCGGAAGTGCTGGGCCTCGTTAAAGCACAGATGGTCAAAAACGCCGTCATCGTGCCGACAGGCTCTAAGGGTGGCTTCGTCGTTAAACGCCCGCCGGCTACTGGTGGGCGCGAAGCGTTCCTGGCCGAAGGCATCGAGTGCTATAAAACGCTGCAACGCGGCTTGCTCGACATCACCGACAACATCGTCAACGACAAGCTGGTGCCGCCGAAAGACGTGGTGCGTAAGGACGAGGACGATCCCTATCTCGTTGTCGCCGCCGATAAAGGCACGGCCACCTTCTCCGACATCGCGAACGGCGTCTCGGCTGAATACAATTTCTGGCTCGGCGACGCTTATGCTTCGGGCGGTTCGGTCGGCTACGATCACAAAGTCATGGGCATCACGGCCCGCGGCGCTTGGGAGTGCGTGAAACGCCATTTCCGCGAAATGGGCATCGATACCCAGACGCAAGACTTCACCTGCGTCGGCGTCGGCGATATGTCGGGCGACGTGTTCGGCAACGGCATGCTGATGTCGAAGAAGACCAAGTTGCTGGCGGCCTTCAACCACCTGCATATCTTCATCGATCCGAACCCCACGGATACCGAGAAGAACTTCGCCGAACGCGAGCGCATGTTCAAACTGCCGCGCTCGAATTGGACCGATTACAACGCCAAGCTGATTTCAAAGGGCGGCGGGATTTTCGAACGCAGCGCCAAGACCATCAAGTTGTCCCCGGAAATGAAGACGCTGCTGGAGATCAACAAGGCCGAAGCTACACCGCAGGAAATCATGAACGCTATCTTGAAGGCGCAAGTGGACCTGCTGTTCTTTGGGGGTATCGGCACTTACGTGAAAAGTGCTGCCCAATCCAACGCCGACGCTTCGGACAAAGCCAATGACGCCATTCGCGTCAACGGCGCGCAGGTCCGCGCCAAGGTCGTGGGCGAAGGTGCAAACCTCGGCATGACCCAGCTGGGCCGCATTGAAGCCGCCAAGAGCGGCGTGCGTCTTAACACCGATGCCATCGACAACTCGGCCGGCGTGGATTGTTCGGATCACGAGGTCAATATCAAGATTCTGCTGAACGTGCAGATGGGCATGGGCAAGATCAGCCTGCCCAACCGCAACAAATTGCTGGCGGAAATGACCGAGGAAGTGGGCCATCTGGTGTTGCGCGACAATTACCAGCAGAGCCAGACCATCAGCATGCTGCAGCAACGTGGGCCGCAGTTGCTGGACGCCCAACAGCGCACCATCAAGCTGTTCGAGCGCGAAGGCCTGCTCAACCGCGAGATCGAGTTCCTGCCCAATGACGAGGAGATTCAGGAACGCATGGCGGCGAGCCAGGGCCTGACGCGTCCCGAACTGGCCGTGTTCCTGCCCTACGGCAAGATGTGGCTCTACGACAAGATCATCAACAGCGACCTGCCGGACGATCCGATCAATGAGGACGATCTGCAGGAATATTTCCCGAAGCCTTTGCAGAAGAAATTCGCCGAGGCCATTACACGCCACAAACTGCGCCGTGAAATTGTCGGCACCGTGGTCACCAATAACTTCATCAACCGCGTTGGGCCTTCGTTCCTGACGACCTTGATGGAGCGTACGGGTTTGGGTCCGGTCGATGTGGCGCGCGCCTATACGGTGACGGAAGCTGCCTATAGCTTGCGTGACATCTGGACCGCCATCGAAGCCTTGGACAACAAGGTGCCGGCGGCTGTGCAGATGGAGATGCTGCTGGAAGTCGCCCGCATGCTGGAGCGCAGCGTGCAGTGGATGCTGCGTCACATTCCGGCGCCTATGGATATGACCAAGCAGATCGGCATTTTGAAGCCCGGCGTCGATGCTTTGCGCAAGGCCTTGCCGACCGTGTGGTCCGACGAAGTAGCGGCTTATATCAACCGCCAATCCGAGATCTATCAAAAGAAAGGTGTGCCGGCGAAGCTGGCCATGGAAGTGGCATCGCTCTATCGCCTAGCCGCGGCCAACGACATCACCACCATCGCCCAGACCACCAGGCAAACGGTGCCGGAAGCGGCACGTTTATACTATCTGGTGGGCGAGCGTTTTGGATTGGGTTCCTTGCGCGCCCGCACCGAAGGCTTCGCGACCATCAGCCACTGGGACAAGCTGGCCGTTTCCGCAGCCATCGAGGAATTGTTTGCGCATCAGCGCGGTCTTGCCCAGCGCATCACCGCGGCTTCGAAAGGCAAGCTAACGCCCGAGAAAGCCGTGGAAGCCTGGGTTGCGAGCAACAAAGCCCGCATCGACCGCTATGACCAGGTGTTTGCCGAGGTGAAGGCGGCTGACTCGCTCAGCCTCTCGATGCTGACCGTGGCGAACCGCCAACTCAGCGCCATGACGGCTTGATATTTTTCCCTCCCCTGAAAGGGGAGGGTTAGGGAGGGGTCGTTGCCGGTTTGGGCAAATCAACCGACCCCCTCCTAGCCTCCCCCTTGCAGGGGGAGGGATACTATTTCTTCGTTTTCTTGGCGGCGCAGCGTGTAACCCACGCGGCGCGGAGAGCGCCGTAAAAGTCCGCGGTGAAGGTTTTCACGTCGCAGACGCGAGACGTCAGGAATCGTTCGCGCAAGGTGTTGCGCAACGTCTTCAGCGCGGCCGGATCATTCGCCAAGGCCGTGGCCTTCGCAACGAGATCGCTTTCGGATGTTGCGACACCTTCTGGATAATTACCGTTCGTGAGGTGTGCCGTCGCGTGACGGCTGCAGAATCTATCGCCCGGCAGCGTCAGAACCGGCACGCCCATGAGCAGAGCTTCGCAAGTTGTCAGCCCGCCTGAGTAAGGCGCGGTATCAAGAATGATATCCACGTCTGCGTATTGCGCGAGGAAGGCCGCGTGCAATCCGCCGTTCTTGAAAATCAGGCGGTCCGTCGAAATGCCTTCGTCCATAAAAGCGCTGATGATGCGCCCTTGGCGTGAAGTGTCGGCCAGGAGATAGCCGTTCAGCAGGAATTTCGCGGTCGGCACGGCCTTCAAAACTTTCGCCCAAAGCTTGATGGAGGCCGGCCCGATCTTGGTGACTTCGCTGAAGGTGCCGAAGGTCACAAAGCCTTTGGCGAGGACCGGCGCGGGCGCTACGGGCGGCGCGTAAGCTGGCGCGCGGTAGCAGATGTAATCGGGCGCAAAGCGCACCACGCGTTCGGTGTAAAATTTGTCTTCGGCCTCGGGCGTGTGGATGGCGTCGCCCAACAGCAGGTCGATGGTTTCAAGGCCGCGCGTATCCACATAGTCACCCCAGGCCACTTGCAATGGCGCTGGCTTGGCCGCGAAGGCGGGCAGGCGATTGTGAGGTGCGTGGCCGGAGAGATCGATCAGGATATCGATCTTATCGTGCACCACCAATTGCGCGAGATCGGATTTCGACAACCCGCGTACATCGCGCCATTGGTCAGACGCGGTCCGGAAATCTTGCGTGTAAGGATCGATCTTGGCGGTCGTGGAATAGCAGAAGATTTCGAATTGCGATTTATCGCGCGCTTCCAGCACGGGCAGCACGAAGAACAGCATGGCGTGGAAACGCAAATCGCCGGAGACGAAGCCGATCTTTAACTTACGCTCAGGCGCAAAGTCGTGTTTGGGATTGAAAGCCGGGGCGTTCGTATCCTTATGCAACGCGCCGAATTCTTTGTGCAGCTTGAACATCTCTTCGCGCGAGATATCCGGGACATAATGCAGGCACATGAGAAGGCTGGAGCGAATGGCCGCAAGATCTGGCTTCAGCGCCAACACCGCGCGACGGTGCGCAACTGCATCCATGGTGCCGTCGTCCACCAGATCGGCAAGGCCGACGTAAGCGGGTGCCAGATTAGGATTGAGGGCGATGGCGCGGCGGAAATTGGCTTCGGCCTTTTCCTTGAACCCGGCTTCGGCCAGCACCACGCCCAGGTTCACATGGGCGTCGGCGTGACGCGGGTTCAGCTCGATGGCTTTGGTGTAGGCGGCTTCGGCCGTGGGCAGGCGTCCGGCCGCATGCATGATATTGCCGAGGTTGAAACGCAACTCGGCCGACTTGGGGGCTTGGCCGATGGCTTCGATCAGAATGGCGGCGGCACTTTCGGCATCGCCCACGGATTTCAGGATCAAGGCCATGTTGTTGTAAGCGCCGACATGGCCGGGCCGCAGTTCAACCGTGCGTTTAAAGCTGTCCATGGCGGAATCGAACGCGCCGGCCTGACGCTCGGCGTTGCCCAAGTTGAACAAGATGTCGGCCTGTTCCGGCGCGGCTTGATGGGCCTTGCGCAACACCACCACGGCTTCGCCGCTGCGCCCCTGGGCCAGCAAACCGTTCCCAAGCGTATTAAGGTAAAGCGGATTGGTGGGTGATGCCGAAAGAGCCTTGCGCACAAGGGTTTCTGCTTCAGCCTGCAAGCCTTCGTCCTGGGCGATCACGGCCAAAAGATGCAGCGCATCGCCGTTGCCGGGCACGGATTTCAGGATACCGTTGGCGGCCACCTTGGCGGCGGGCCGGTCTCCGGATTCATAAGACGCGATAGCTTGCTCGAAACGCATGCAGTCTTTTAATCCGCCGCGACACCAGACGCAAACTGCAGTGTGTGCAGCCGCGCATAAAGTCCGCTCTTGGCTAAAAGCGCGGTGTGATCGCCGGTCTCGACCACCGCACCGCGTTCGATGACACAAATCTGGTCGGCGCTGGCGATGGTCGAGAGGCGATGGGCGATGACTAACGTTGTCCGCCCCTGCTTCAGGCGGTCGAGGGCGGTTTGAACCTGGCGCTCGGTTTCGGTGTCGAGGGCGCTGGTGGCTTCGTCCAACAGCAGAATGGGCGCGTTCTTCAATAATGCGCGGGCGATGGCGATGCGTTGGCGCTGACCGCCGGACAGAGTCTGGCCGCGTTCGCCCACGAGCGTCTCGTAGCCTTCGGGAAGCGCCGTGATGAAGTCGTGCGCGCCGGCATCGCGGGCGGCGGTTTCGATGTCGCTGTCACCAGCATCGGGACGGCCAAAGCGGATATTGGCGCGGATGCTGTCGTCGAACAGCACGACGTCCTGGCTGACGAGCGCGATTGAGTCGCGCAAGGAGGCCAGCGTCACGCTCGAGACATCATGGCCGTCGATGAGGATCGCACCGCTGGTGGGTTCGTAAAACCGCGGCAGCAGATTGAGGAGCGTGGTCTTGCCAGCACCCGACGGACCCACAAGCGCCGTGGTTTTGCCGGCAGCTGCGGTGAAGGTAATGCCGTTCAACGCTGCCGCGTCGCCGCCATAGGTGAAGGTCACGTTCTCAAACCGCACTTCGCCGCGGGTGACATTTAAGGCAGTTGCGCCGGGCTTTTCTTGAATGGCGGGCGGCGTATCGAGCACCGCGAACAATCGCGCCGCACCGGCTAAGCCTTCGTTGACCGAGGCGTTGGCATTCGCAAGCGCCTTCATGGGCCGATAAGCCGTGAGCAGCGCGGTGATGAATGAGAAGAACGCGCCCGGCGTTGTTTCACCTTTGATGACGCGCCAACCGCCGTAGACGATCACGATGGTCACGGCCACACCGCCCAAGGTTTCCATGAGCGGGCTGGCGAGGGCCTTCACGCGTTCGGCCTTGATCACGAGATCGCGGATGGTGGTCGTTAACCGTTGGGCCCGCTCGCCTTCGTAGGCTTCCATGCGGTAGGCTTTGACGAGGCGGATGCCGGACAAGCTTTGCTCGACCAGCGTCATGAAGGTGCCGGTCTGAGCCTGGGTGTTGGCGGTGACTTTGCGCAAGCGCCGGCCCAGCGTGGCGATGGGAATGACGGTCGCGGGAAAGGCCACGAAGGCCACGGTGGCCAACAACCAATCCTGATAAAACATCACGGCCACCA
Source organism: Fidelibacterota bacterium (assembly GCA_947476895.1). Lineage (GTDB taxonomy): Bacteria > Pseudomonadota > Alphaproteobacteria > Rhodospirillales > Rhodospirillaceae > SHVO01. Next base: position 190,056 of record CANJRX010000001.1, read on the forward strand.
GGAAGACGATGGAGAGCACTTCGCGGCCAAGGCCCGTCAGCGCCGTGGACACTGCCATGCGCATGGCGGCGATGTCGGTGGTGAGGCGCGAGATCAGCGTACCGGTGCGGTGGGCGGCGAAGAACGCGAGGTCCATATTAAGAAGATGGCGGAAGAGCCGGTTCTGAAGATCCGTCAGGACGGTCTGGCCGACCTTGGTCATGATCAAAGCCTGACCGTAGGCCCCGATGCCCTTAAAGGCGAAGCTTGCGAAGACCGCGAGGCCCACGGGCCATAACAGGTCGGCGCGGCGCTCGACAAAGACCCGATTCACAACAGGGTCCATCAGCCACGCCAAAGCGGCTGTGGATAAAGCCACCATCACCATGCACAGCCCGGCCAGAAAGAACCGCCCGGCGTAGGGCGCGACCGCTTCCCGTAACAGCCGCTTATAGAGTCCACCGGTCGAAAGCGGTGCGCTTCCCGCTAGACGGGAGGCTTCGGCCGGGGTGAAAGAAGATGAGGGCGGAGTCATGTAATCAGACACTTAACGCCGCGACCAAGGGGTTGTCCAGGCGGGGGTGCGCCAACCCATTCCATTTGCATGCGTTGTTGTCAGGGTTTAATTTCAGAACGCACTTTAAACCGGCAAACGGACCGTTTATCACCCCTGCCCACATGCCCCGTTCCGGCAACCAGGACCTTCCCCTACATGCGTGATTCTGCGACGGCCCCGATCGATGTCTCTGCCATCGCGTTTATCGACCTCGCGGCTCAACGGGCGCGGATTGGTGCGCGCATGGATGCGGCTATCGCCCGCGTGCTGGCCCACGGCGGCTTCATCATGGGGCCGGAAGTGGCCGAGGTTGAGCGCAAGCTGACCCAGCGTTCGGGTGCGAAACACGTCATCAGTTGCTCCAGCGGCACCACCGCCATCGTCATGGCCTTGATGGCCCGCGATGTGGGTCGGGGTGACGCGGTGTTCCTGCCGTCGTTCACCTTCACCGCCACGGCGGAAGCACCGGCGATTCTGGGCGCGACACCGATCTTCGTCGATGTGCTGCCAGATACGTTCGATCTTGATCCCGCCAGTTTTGAGCGCGCCATTACTGTCGCCAAACAGACCGGTCTTCGTCCCGCCTGCGTGATGCCGGTGGACTTGTTCGGTCAGCCTGCCGACTACGACGCCATCGATGCCATCGCCAAGCAGCACGGCATTTGGACGCTGGGCGACGCCGCGCAAAGCTTCGGCGCTTATTATAAAGGCTGGGCACTCGGCACCTGCGCCGATGTCACGGCCACCAGTTTTTATCCGTCCAAGCCTTTGGGTTGCTACGGCGACGGCGGCGCGCTGTTCACCGATGACGATGAAACCGCCAAGCGCTTGCGCCAAGTGCGCATTCACGGCCAAGGGCACGACCGCAATGAAAACGTGCGCATTGGTTTGACGGGGCGCTTTGATTCGATCCAGGCTGCGGTGCTTCTGGAAAAGCTCGCGATCTTCGACGACGAATGCAATGCGCGGAACGCCATTGCGGCGCGTTATACAGCGGGCCTCAAAGACGTCGTGACGACGCCGAACGTGAGACGCGACTGCACCTCGGTGTGGGCGCAGTACACCGTCGTCTCGCCGCGCCGCGACCGCATTGCCGCAACCTTGCAGGCGCAAAACATTCCGACGGCGATTCACTATTTGAAGCCGATCCATGGCCAGCCGCCTTACCGAGGCTTCCCGGTGACACCTGGCGGCTTGCCGGTGACAGAGCGTCTGTCGCAAGAAGTTATCAGCCTGCCGATGCATCCTTATCTTACGGCGGAGGCGCAAGCCCGCGTCATTGCCGCCGTACGCGCTGCACTGGCGTAGCGTGACCCTTAAACTTGCCGTTATCGGCGTCGGCGTCATGGGCCGCAATTATTTGCGCGCCGCCAAGGCTGCCGGCATTGAGATTACCGCCATCTACGACATCAACGCTGATCACGCGCAGAGTGCCGCCGCCGAATACGGCTGCCGCATTATGAGCAATCTCAACGACCCGGATATCACAGCGGCCGTCATCGCCGTGCCCACGGGTGTGCATGCGTCTACAGCAGCTGCGTTTTTGAAACGCGGCGTGCATTGCCTGGTGGAAAAGCCCTTTGCTGCCACCGAAGCCGAATGCCGCGCACTTATTGAGGCAGCGGCCATTAACCGCGCCGTGCTGCAAGTTGGTCATATCGAGCGCTTTAATCCGGCGATTGTCGCGCTTAGGGCAAAAAACCTTGATCCAGCGGCGATCACGTCCATCACTGCCCGGCGCATGGGACCAGCAAGTGCGCGCATCACCGATGTCAGCGTGGTGGTGGATTTGATGGTGCATGATCTGGATATCGTGCTGGCCTTGAAGCCTATGGCCGTCACACGTGTAGAAGCCCACGGCACCCGTGATCATGCCGAAGCCCAGTTGACCTTTGTTGACGGCACAACGGCGTCACTTACTGCCAGCCGCTCATCGGCCGCGCGCGTGCGCGATCTGCATGTCGTCACGCGCGATGCTGCTTACAATCTCGACTACATCGCTAAGACCCTCGTCACCGCTGAAGCAACCGAAACTCTTACCGGTGATGCGTTGGGCGCGGAATTGAACCACTTCCTGGCTTGCATCCGTAACAGTCGTTTGCCCGACGTGACGGGTGAGCAGGCCTTGGAAGTCATGAAGCTTGCCTGGCGCATTGAAGCGGCTTTGGGCCTCGCGAGCGAGAACGCCGCGTGAGCGATACGAACACCCCAGCGTCCGACCGTAAACCGGTCATCGCGTTCTGCCTGTTCGACTTCGCCAACTCTGCCTTCACCACTATCGTCATCACCTTTGTTTTCGCGACGTACTTCGCGAACGGCATCGCGGCCGATCCCACCACAGGCGGCGCGCAGTGGAGTTTCGCCATGGCCATTGCGGGCCTGGTGATTGCAATCTTGAGTCCCATCTTCGGCGCGATCGCCGACCAGACCGGCCGGCGCAAGCCGTGGATCTTTGCGGTGTCGGTGATCTGCGTCGTGGCCACGGCTATGCTGTGGTACGCGAAGCCAACACCGGGTGATGTGCCATGGGCTTTGACCTTCGCGATCATCGCCACCATAGGCTTTGAGATGGGCATGTTGTTTTACAACGCGCTTCTGCCCACGGTCGCGACCCCCGCCACCATGGGCCGCATTTCCGGCTGGGCCTGGGGATTGGGTTATGCGGGCGGTTTGATCTCGCTGGCCATCGCGCTTTTCGTGCTGGTGCAGGCCGATCCCGCGCCTTTCGGTCTCGATAAAACACAAGCCGAACATGTGCGCGCGACGTCGTTACTCGTGGCAGGATGGTTTGCGATTTTCGCTGTGCCGCTGTTCCTGTTCATCAAAGAACCCGATGCGGCGGGAATCCCCGCGGGCCTTGCTGTGCGCCAGGGCCTGAAACAGCTTGTCGTCTCGCTTCGCAATATTCGGAATCACGCCAACGTTTTCCGATATCTGATCGCGGCAATGATTTATTCAGACGGCGTGCACACGGTGTTTGCGCTGGGCGGTGTTTACGCCGGCGTGACTTTCGGTATGAAAACCGAAGAGATCATTATGTTGGGTATCAGCCTCAACGTCACGGCAGGCCTGGGCGCTTTTATATTCGGCTGGGTCGATGATCGCCTGGGCTCGAAGCCCACCATCGTCATCAGCTTGCTCGCGTTGATCGTCACCAGTGCCGTCGTTATGGCCGCGCCCGACAAAAACACATTTTGGATTGCCGCACTTGCTATGAGCACGTTCTTCGGGCCGGTCCAGGCCGCGAGCCGCACCTTATTGGCGCGGCTGTCACCGCCCGCCATGCGCGGCGAGATGTTCGGCCTGTTCGCACTGTCAGGCAAAGTCACGGCCTTCGCCGGCCCTGCAGTGGTGGGATGGGTGACGCTGGCGACCGGCAGCTACCGCCTCGGCATGTCGACCGTGTTGATTTTTCTGGTGGTCGGACTGCTTCTTTTACGCGGCGTAAAGGAGAACCAAGATTTAAGTCCCTCCCCCTGAAAGGGGGAGGATAGGAGGGGGTTGTTTCTGTCTGAGCAGAAACAAAATAACGACCCCTCCCTGACCCTCCCCTTTTAGGGGAGGGAGAAAATCAGTGACGGAAATGACGCATCCCGGTGAACACCATGGCGAGGCCTTTGTCGTCGGCGGCCTTGATGACGTCTTCGTCTTTGATCGATCCGCCCGGCTGAATCACCGCGACCGCGCCGGCTTCGGCGGTCACCAATAGACCATCGGGGAACGGGAAGAAGGCGTCCGACGCCACGACGGAGCCAATCGTCAGGGCTTCGGTTTGGCCCAGCGCCTTGGCTGCGTCTTTCGCTTTGCTATGGGCAATGCGCGCGGAATCGATGCGGCTCATTTGGCCTGCACCAACGCCAACCGTCGCGCCGTTTTTCACATAAACGATGGCGTTGGATTTGACGTGTTTGCAGATGGTGAAGGCCAGTAGCAAGTCGTCCATCTGTTGCGCCGTGGGCTGAACCTTGCTCACAACTTTCAGATCAGCCTTGGTGATGCGGCCGTTGTCGCGGCCTTGCACGAGATAACCACCCGCGACATTGCGCACAGTACGACCAACAGTCGCAGGGTCGGGCAGACCATCGGTGCTGAGCAGGCGCAGATTCTTTTTCTTGGCGAAAAAGGCTTTGGCTTCGTCGTCGGCGCCAGGCGCGATCACGACTTCGGTAAACAGCTCGGTGATCTTGGCGGCCGTACGCCCGTCGATAGGACGGTTGAGCGCGATAATGCCGCCGAAGGCCGACACCGGATCGCAGACCAGCGCCTTGGTGTAAGCATCGAGACAATCGGTGCCCAGCGCCACGCCGCAAGGGTTCGCGTGTTTGATGATAGCGCAGGCAGGGCCGGAGAATTCCGCCACCAGCTCGTAAGCTGCGTCGGTGTCGTTGATGTTGTTATAGCTCAGCTCTTTGCCTTGCACTTGCAACGCCGAGGCCACGCCCGCGCGCTTTTCGCCGGTGACGTAAAGTGCGGCCGTCTGGTGCGGGTTTTCGCCGTAGCGCAAGGTCTGCTTCAACTTGCCACCGAAGCTGAGCCAGCGCGGATATTCGTCGTTGAGCTGACCCGCGAACCACATGGAGATAGCGGCGTCATAAGAAGCGGTGCGCGCGAAAGCGCGCGCGGCCAGCTGGCGGCGGGTGGTTTCGGTCACGGCGTTCTTGTTGGTTTTCATGTCGGCGATAACCACTGCGTAGTCCACAGGGTCCACCACCACCGCAACACCGGCGTGGTTCTTGGCGGCCGAGCGGATCATGGCGGGACCGCCGATGTCGATATTCTCGATGCAATCGGCGAAGTCGCCGCCGGCGGCGACGGTCTGCTCAAAGGGATAGAGGTTCACGACGATGAGATCGATGGGACCGATCTTGTGGTCGGCCATGGTCTTTTCATGTTCAGCATTGCCGCGAATGCCGAGGATGCCGCCGTGGATGGTGGGATGGAGCGTCTTCACACGCCCATCGAGCATTTCGGGAAAGCCGGTGTGTTCGGAAACTTCTTTGACGGGGATGCCTGCGTCCTTGATGGCCTTGGCCGTTCCGCCCGTGGACAGAAGTTCGACTTTGGACTCATGCAGGAATTTGGCGAAGTCGATGAGCCCAGATTTGTCGGAAACAGACAGCAGTGCGCGGCGAATGGCTGTGGACATGGAGGCACCCTCGTTAAAGTTGGTGCCCAGGCGCGCGGCGGTTATCTCAGCTGCGCTTCCCGATGGTCATCCATCTATGCGCCAGTCACGCAGCGCCGTTCTTATAGCTTGCGCGGTGACTCGCGGCAATCACCCACAAAGGCCTGATTATATTGACGATTTCTACTTAACGATCTTGAGGTGCGGCTTCGCAGGCGCTGCGACACTGCGCCGTAACTCCGGCACCAAGTCAGCGACCAAAGCCAAAGCAGCGACTTCGTCGCGGCGGCGGCAGGCCTCCTCCAGGCTCGAGAGTTTGGCGGCGATGACGGCGTGGTCCACCGTACGCGGTCGGGCGATCAATACACCCGCCATGCCGGTGGGAAGCGTGGATTCCTCGCCATGGAAAAGTTCTTCGGACAGCTTCTCGCCGGGGCGCAAGCCTGTGACCTGAATCGAGACGTCGACTTCCGGTGTTTTGCCGGCAAGGCGGATCATCTGGCGCGCGAGATCGATGATTTTCACCGGCGACCCCATGTCGAGCACATAGAGCGCGCCTTCGTCGTTGCGCTGCGGACCCAAGGCTGCCGCCTGCAACACCAACTCCACCGCTTCGTGCACGGTCATGAAAAAGCGCGTGATGTCGGGATGGGTGATGGTGATGGGACCACCGGCTTCCAACTGCTTTTGGAACAGCGGCACTACGGAACCGGCGGAACCGAGCACGTTGCCGAAGCGCACGGTGATGAAGCGGGTGCCGACGTGGCGCAAATCCATGGCCTGGCAATAAATCTCGGCCACGCGTTTGCTGGCGCCCATGACGTTCGAGGGATTGACTGCCTTGTCGGTGGAGATGATGACCACAGCCTTCACATTGGCCGCCACGGAAGCATCGGCCACGTTGCGCGTGCCGACAGCATTCGTGAGCAAGCCTTCCAGCGGATTTAATTCCACCAGCGGCACATGTTTCAAAGCGGCCGCATGGAAAACCACATCGGGCTGTTCGCGGGCGATGACGTCTTTAATGCGTTCGCCGTCGCGCACATCGGCCAGGATGGCGTTGCACGAGATGTTTCCCGACCAACGCCGCACATCCATATCGATGGAGTAAAGATTGAATTCGCCATTATCGACAAGGGTTAAATGCGCGGGGCCTAAGGCAGAAATCTGGCGCACGAGTTCACTGCCGATAGAGCCACCTGCCCCCGTCACCAAAATTCTGCGCCGGCGCACCATCTCGGCCATAGACGCGCGATCGAGATTACTTTGCGGACGGCCCAACAAATCGGCGATGGCGATGGGCTGCGGCTTCAGGTCGTTGTCGTCGCCGGCGCGCACGCGTTCCAGCGGCAAGCCGGTCTCGCTGGCGAGGCTCAACATCTGACGCACGGTCGTTCCGGGAATGTCGCGGCCGACGAGAATAAGTTTTTCAGGGCGCAGGCCTTTGGCATCCAGCGTCGCGATGACCTTCACCAAGTCTTCGTTGAGACCCAGGACTTCGACGCCTTGGATGACTTGACCGACGCGGTCACCGCGCGCGGTGACCATACCGACAATGCGATAGGCGGGCGAAGGTTTGCGGATGAAGTGTTCGGCTTCAGGTCCGGCGCCAATCAGGAGAATGGGCGTGGCGTCGGGCGATACCATCGACCCGCGGCCATGGCGGTCTTTGAGGACGCGGTAGAACAACCGGGGACCTGCGAGCAACATCACCAGCAGGAACCAGCTGATGAACGGCAGCGAGCGCGGGAGCGCTTCCAAACGCGCCAGCGTGAACCAGGCCGGCAGGAACACGAGCACGATGATGGTGGCGGTGCGCAGGATGTTGACGGCGTCTTTGGCCGACACATATTCCCAGACGTGGCGGTAAAGCCCGGTGAACAGATAGGTCACTGCCGCCACGGCGGCGAAGGTCGCGGCCATTTGGATAATGTCTGGACGGCTATCGAGGAAGTCGGGACCGAGGCGCAGGAAGAACGCCGTCAGGAATGCGACGAAGGCCATGGCCGTGTCGTGGGCATAGACCACCAGATTGCGCGGCTGTTGCAGCCGGTGGAGGATGCCCGCACGGGAGAATCTATCGGGTGAAAAGAATGCCAAAAGGCCTCGCTCTATTGGAACGCCGAAATATACCTGATCGATGAAAATTGGGGAGACAATTCGTGAAGCCCGGCCAAGGACTTACCCCCGCGATTCAGTATGCTATAACCGTTTCATACCCCCACCGCGCGACCCTTATTCTTATAAAGGCCCCTGATGTCTAAAAAAGCCGCCCCCAAGGTTGCCCTCATCACCGGCGTTACCGGCCAGGACGGCGCCTACCTCGCCGAGTTCCTTCTCAAGAAGGGCTACATCGTTCACGGCGTGAAGCGGCGCTCGTCGTCCTTCAACACCGGGCGCATCGATCACCTGTACCAGGACACCCACAAGACCGGCGTGAAGTTCTTCCTGCATTACGGCGATCTGACGGACGCCACCAACCTGATCCGCCTGGTTCAGGAAGTGCAGCCGGACGAAATTTATAACCTCGCCGCCCAAAGCCACGTGCAGGTGAGTTTCGAGACGCCGGAGTACACCGCCAATTCCGACGGCATGGGCACGCTGCGTCTTCTGGAAGCCATCCGCATTCTGGGGTTGGAAAAGAAGACGCGCTTCTATCAAGCCTCGACCTCCGAGCTTTACGGCAAGGTTCAGGAAATTCCGCAGTCGGAAAAAACGCCGTTCTATCCGCGCTCGCCTTACGCAGCCGCCAAACTTTACGCCTATTGGATCACGGTGAACTACCGTGAGGCTTACGGTTATCACGCGTCGAACGGCATTCTGTTCAATCATGAAAGTCCGTTGCGCGGCGAGACTTTCGTCACGCGCAAGATCACGCGCGCTGTTGCGGCGATCGAACTTGGCCTGCAAGAAAAGATTTATCTCGGCAATCTCGACGCCAAGCGCGATTGGGGCCATGCCCGCGATTACGTCGAAGGCATGTGGAAAATCGTGCAGCAGAAAAAGGCTGACGATTTTGTACTGGCCACGGGCGAGACGCACGAAGTGCGGGAGTTTGTTGAACTCTCGTTCGCCGAGATGGGTCACAAGATTAAATGGAAGGGCAAGGGCGTCGACGAAAAAGGCATCGATGCCAAAACCGGAAAGGTTTTAGTCGAAGTAGACCCGCGCTATTTCCGCCCGACGGAAGTGGAGTTGTTGCTGGGTGATCCGACCAAGGCCCACAAGATTCTGAAGTGGAAACACAAGACCAGTTTCCGCGACATGGTGAAGGAAATGGTCGCTTACGATTTCGCCGCCGTGAAAAAAGTGTCGCAACGTCTCGATCGCGAAGGCTGATATGAAGGCGTTTGCTCTGGCCGGAAAGCGCGTTTGGGTCGCGGGTCATCGCGGCATGGTGGGCAGCGCCATTGTGCGCCGCCTGGCCGCGGAGAATTGCGACGTTCTGACGGCGACGCGCGCGGAGCTTGATCTTACACGTCAGGCCGCTGTGGAAACCTGGATGGCGGCAAAAAAACCGCAGGTGGTTTTCATTGCTGCTGCGGAAGTGGGTGGCATTCTTGCTAACGACACGCGTCCGGTGGATTTCCTCACCGACAACCTCGCCATCCAAAACAACATCATCTCGACCGCGCACACGATCGATGTTGAGAAGCTGATGTTCTTAGGCTCCTCTTGCATCTATCCGCGCCTCGCCGCCCAGCCGATGCCTGAAAGCGCGCTTCTAACCGGGCCGCTGGAGCCCACCAACCAGTGGTACGCCATCGCTAAAATCTCCGGCATCATGCAGTGCCAGGCTTACCGCCGGCAGTATGGCCGCGATTTTATCAGCGCCATGCCGACCAACCTTTATGGTCCCGGCGACAACTTTGACCTGATGTCGAGCCACGTGCTGCCCGCACTGTTGGTTAAAGCGCACAAGGCCAAACTGGCCGGCGACACCTCCATGACCCTGTGGGGTTCGGGTCAACCGCGCCGCGAGTTTCTCTATGTGGACGATCTGGCCGACGCTTGCGTGTTCCTGATGAAGACCTATTCGGACGAGCAGCACGTCAATGTGGGCTATGGCGATGATGTCACCATCCGCGAGCTGGCCGAGACCGTGGCCGAGGTTGTGGGGTTCAAAGGCACGCTCAGCTACGACGCGACGAAACCGGACGGTATGCCTAAGAAGCTTTTGGACAGCGCGAAGCTGAATGCCATGGGCTGGAAGCCGGCCATGGCCTTAAAGCCGGGCATCGCCGCAGCCTACGCGTGGTATCTCAAAAACGCGGCTTGAATGAAGCCCCCCTTTTGAAGTGAGTCCTTGAACACCAGCGGGGCTGCTTCTACAAAACCTTAGGGTTCTTCCCTTTAGGTCATTCCGCCCCATGCAGATCTATCTGCCCATAGCCGAGATGTCGGTGAACATCTTCCTGGTCCTCGGACTGGGCGGTGCGGTGGGCCTGTTGTCGGGCCTGTTCGGGGTCGGCGGCGGGTTCCTGATGACACCGCTTTTGATCTTCATCGGCGTTCCGCCGTCCGTGGCGGTGGGCACGCAAGCTGCGCAGACTGTGGCCTCGTCTGTATCAGGCGTTATGGCGCATATGCGCCGTGGCAACGTCGACTTCATGATGGGCGGCGTTCTCACCGCCGGCGGCTTTGTCGGCTCGGCCATGGGCGTGTGGCTGTTCAATGTTTTGAAAAATGCCGGCCACATCGATCTCACGATTTCTTTGGGCTATGTGACGTTCCTCGGCGTTGTCGGCGGTTTCATGCTAGCGGAAAGTTTGCCGGGCGTTTTGAACAAGCGCCCTGTCGCATTGGCCTTGGCCGCGCGCGGACCCGGCCGCCATCTATGGATGCACGGCCTGCCCTTCAAAATGCGTTTCCGGCGCTCGAAGCTTTACGTCTCGGCCTTGCTGCCTTTGGCGATCGGTTGGCTCGTGGGCCTGCTCGTCGCGATGATGGGGGTCGGCGGCGGCTTCCTGATGGTGCCGGCGATGATCTATCTGCTCGGCATGCCGACGCAAGTGGTGATCGGCACATCGCTGTTTCAAATTACATTTGTTACTGCCGGCACAGCTTTGCTGCAAGCCACCGTCAATCAATCGGTCGACATCGTGCTGGCGCTGTTGCTGCTAGTTACGGGCGTCATCGGCGCGCAAATCGGCGCACGGCTTTCGCCCAAGGTCAAAGGCGAACACTTGCGCATTATGCTGGCGCTGATCGTGCTGGCTGTCGCCATTCGCCTGGCGCTCGATTTGGTGCTGACGCCGTCGGACTTATTTTCGCTCGGCAGCGGAGATGCGTCATGAGGTGCATTCTTTTCGCATGCCTTTTGCTTTTTGCGAACGTGGCGCGGGCCCAGGACGTGCCGCTGGTGGCCGATCTCTCGAACCATCTCGTCGCCATCACGACCGGTTTTACAGGCACGGACGTGCTGTTGTTCGGCGCGACCAACGGTACCGGCGATATTGCCGTCGTCGTACGCGGGCCTGCCAAAGAAGAAGTCGTGCGCCGCAAAGGTCGCTATGGGCCCATTTGGGCCAATGCCGATTCCGTAACCTTCCGCGACGTGCCGTCCTATTACCGCGTAGCTTCCAGCCGGCCACTCACTGAATTTGGCGCTGAGGGTTTGCTGTCGCGCCATCAAATTGGTCTCGACAGTTTGCGCTTGATGAACGCCGATGAGTCGACACCGGCGGAAGACGTAACCGAGTTCCGCAAAGCCCTCATGCGCTTGAAGAGCGAAGAAAACCTCTACGATCAAGGTGTGGGCGACGTGCAGTTGATGTCCAACCGCCTGTTCCGTACCGAGCTGCATTTCCCCGCCAACGTTCCCACCGGCACTTACATGGTCGAGGTTTATCTGTTCCGCGATGGGCAGGTAACGAGCGCCGAGATCGTGCCGCTGACGATTTCCAAAATCGGCGTCGGCGCGGAGGTTTATGATTTCGCGCATGGCCCTCTCGCCCTTCTCTACGGCGTGCTCTCGGTCCTGCTTGCCGCCAGCGCAGGCTGGACGGCGGGCGCTGTGTTCCGGCGGGTGTAGACAATGAGCGATGTCGCGCTGGACTCTGACGGCACGGAAGCCAGCCGCACATTTCTGGTGGTCGTCGATAAATCGGAAGAGCTGCGGGCGGCTTTGCGTTTCGCCTGCCGGCGTGTGGTCAACAGCGGCGGCACGGTGGCGCTGTTTCACGCCGTGCCGCAGATCGAGTTTCAGCACTTCTCGAGCATCGGCGAGTTGATGGACCACGAGGCCAAAACCGAGGCCGAGCGCTTGCTGCAGCAGATCGCCGCCGACGTGCATCGCCAGACCGGGAAATTCCCCGACCTGTTCCTGCGCCAGGGCGATACCTTGCCCGAGCTGCAAAAAGTCATCGTGGAGAATCCGCAAATTTCCATGCTGGTTCTGGGCGCTGGAGTCGGCGCGGAGGGTCCGGGACCCATCGTCACCGCCGTATCGGGCAAGCTGGCCGGAAAGCTGGATATTCCGGTGACTATTGTGCCGGGCGACCTCGATAACGAGCGCATCGACGCCCTGACCTAAGCGTCCTTCATATATAGTGCCCGCAGCCTTGATCGCGGACCGCTTTGGTCCTATTTAAAGCCCACATTTCAAAGCTTCTGGAGCCTTCCCATATGTTCATTCAGACCGAAGACACCCCGAATCCTGCCGCCCTCAAATTCCTGCCGGGCCGGGCGGTTTTGGACAGCGGTGTGGCAGATTTCACTAGCCGCGATGCGGCGCAGCGTTCGCCGCTGGCGCGCCTGTTGTTCGAAATCGACGGCGTGGCGTGTGTGTTCCTGGGCAGCGATTTCGTCACCGTCACAAAGAGCGGCGACAAAACGTGGCAGGTTTTGAAGCCCATGGTGCTGGGTGCGGTGATGGACCACTTCACCTCGGGCGCTCCGGTCATGGAAGACGGCGAGACCGGAACCGAAGAGGAAATGAACGATGATGGCGCCGACGGCGAGATCGTCGCGCAGATCAAAGAACTCATTGAGACCCGCGTGCGCCCGGCTGTGGCCCAAGACGGCGGCGATATCGTCTACAAGGGTTTTAAGAACGGCACGGTTTACTTGAACCTGCGCGGATCTTGCGCTGGATGCCCCAGTTCCTCGGCCACATTGAAGATGGGCATTGAAAACATGCTGAAACACTACGTTCCCGAAGTGCTTCAAGTCGAAGCCATCGCCTAGTCATGCCCGGACGCAGCGAAGCCAGCGGCGCGGATCTGGATCTGCTTTTCCGTAACGCGCGTACGCGAAACAGCTGGAAGCCCGAAGCCGTCGCCGAAGCTGTGCTGCGGCAGATGTACGATCTGGCCAAGTTGGGCCCGACGGCTGCTAACGGCACACCCGCCCGGTTTGTGTTCGTGGTGTCGCCCGCAGCTAAAGAGAAGCTCAAGCCGGCGTTGAGTGCCGGGAACCTGGAAAAGACCATGGCCGCGCCGGTGACGGTGCTGGTGGGTTACGACTCAGAATTCTACGAACACCTGCCGACGCTGTTTCCCCATGCCGACGCCCGCGCGTGGTTTGTCGGCAAGCCAGCGTTGATCGAGGAGAGTGGGTTTCGCAACAGCAGCCTTCAAGGGGCGTACCTGATGATGGCCGCCCGGTCTTTGGGACTCGATTGCGGACCCATGAGCGGATTCGATAAGGCCAAGCTCGAAGCCGCCTTTTGGCCCGACGGCCGCATCAAAGCCAACTTCATCTTCAACATCGGCTACGGCGACGATGCGAAGATCCACCCGCGCGGGCCGCGCTTGTCTTTCGAACAAGCATGCCAAATACTCTAATTTTCTCTATTACTTTTGCATTTTCCCTATATAGTAGTTTTATATAGGGAATTATAGAATGCGCCAAATCGCGGTTTCCTTAGAGTTATTCGCCAAAATATGGGCTTTACGCCAGCCGGGCGAAGAAACCGAGAACGCCATCCTGACCCGCCTTCTTGAAGAGGGCAGAGTCCAGAAACTAGAGAATTATAGTGGTTCCGAAGCCGTACAGGGCTTCCGTGACCTGCGCCATGACGTCGTTTTCCCTGAAGGCTTCGAGATCTTTCGAAAGCTCAAAGGACAAGACGTCAGAGCCAGAGCAACCGCGAGCACTTGGGTTTGCGCGGGTGAGCGCTACGGCAGCCTCAATGCGCTGAGCCGCGGCGTCGGGGCAGGATCCGAGAATGCCTGGGTGTCCTGGTTCTTTCTGGATGCGGACGGACGCCGTCAGCAGATAGCGACTTTGCGAAACCCCGCCGCCGTGGCGCGCCGCGCTTCAACAACCGCGGCTCCCTCAGATGAGATGATTTGGCTAGATGACGTCGTCGCAGGTCTAAAGCGGATCGAAGACCGCCGCGGGCTTCTCGCCGACATTTATAGGTCGGTGGAAGGTATTCGGCGCGCAAACGACCGGAGCTGGCCTGATTCCGCTGAGCCCATTATTCGCCGAACGTTGGAGGAAAACTCCTCCGACAGCGACGCCTTTAAAGGCGGGGCCGATCTGTTTGCCATGCCCTACGGTAAAGGGGCCGGCTTCTGGGCCTTAAGATAATTGATAATTGGGGTCAGAGTAAATTATCTAATTTTACTCTGACCCCAATTTGTTTTTGCTGCACTTTATGCTGCAGCAATCCCTGCAGCAAAATTAGCAATTGCAAATACTTAGCGTGAGGCTGGCAGGAAGCCGATGGTCTTATAGACCTCGGCCAACACCGGTTCGGCGATAGCGTTGGCTTTATCGGCGCCGCGCTTAAGCACTTTGTCGATTTCGACCGGGTCGCTCATCAGGCGCTTCATCTCGGCGTTGATGGGCCCGAGGACCGAGACCGCGGTTTCCGTGAGCTTCGCCTTGAACTGGGTGAACTGCTGGCCGGCCTGCTCAGTCACCGCCTGCTCCAGAGACTGGTCCGTGAGGGCCGCATAGATATTGAGAAGGTTGGCCGCTTCGGCACGGCCCTCCAGCCCTTCTACCGACTCGGGCAGCGGGTTGGGATCGGTCGTGGCTTTGCGCACCTTGCCGGCGATGGTGTCGGCGTCATCGGTCATGTTGAGGCGTGAGAACTCGGACGGGTCCGACTTCGACATCTTCTTGGTGCCGTCGCGCAAGGACATCACGCGCATGCCGGGGCCGCGGATGACGGGCTCGGGTAGCGGGAAAAGCTCGACGCCGAAGTCGCTGTTAAACTTCTGGGCGATGTCGCGGGCCAGCTCCAAGTGCTGCTTCTGGTCTTCGCCCACGGGCACATGGGTCGCTTTGTAGACCAGAATGTCGGCGGCCATGAGGTTCGGATAGACGTAGAGGCCAGCCGAGGCAGCCTCGCGATTCTTGCCGGCCTTGTCCTTGAACTGGGTCATGCGGTTGAGCCAACCGAGGCGGGCGACGCAATTGAACACCCAGGCGAGTTGCGCGTGCGCCGGCACGTGGCTTTGCACGAAGAGGGCATTGGCGGCCGGATCGATGCCGGCGGCAATCATGCCGGCAGCGACTTCGCGTGTACTACAGGTGAGTTCTGCCGGGTCCTGCCAGACTGTGATCGCGTGCAGATCGACGATGCAGAACAGGCATTCAAAATCCTGCTGCAAGGCGACCCAATTGCGGATCGCGCCGAGATAATTTCCAAGGTGAAGATTACCGGTGGGTTGGATACCGGAAAGAATACGTCCTTTAGCGGACGCCTGCGGAGTGGACCCGCTGGTCATGGGGGATAATCCCTATATGTGTTGAACGGCGTGATTGGAATCAGCCGTAGCCGGTCCCCTTTGAACCGACGCGACGGGGATACTCCCGGCCTTAGTGGAGGTCAAGCGCGCTTGCGACGGACCGAGTCGAGATCGCTGACTTGGGCTGCACCCAAGACTAATGCCGCGATGAAGAACGTGAGGCCGCCAGCGCCAATGATTCCGGCGAGTGTTAGAGCGCGCAAGAGTTCGTGGCCGGCGGGCGCGTCGTGCGTGCCGAAGACGGGTCCGAGATAAGTTGTCGCGAGGGCGACCGCCCCCACCAGAACGGCGATCATCAATGCCGCTGCGAGCACTGTGCGCGGCAGGCGGCGCTTGAGGCGCGCGTCGGCCCTTAAGTGACCGCGCTTATGCAGGATGACGGCGAGGATGCCGACATTGATCCAGGAAGAAATCGCGGTGCCGAGCGCAATGCCCACATGGCCGAAGCGATCCATCAGCGCGAGATTGAGGATGATGTTGATCACCAGTGCGAAAGCCGAAGCTTTGACGGGGGTTTTAGTATCGTGACGGCCGAAGAAACCCGGCGTCAGGGTTTTGTTGAGGACATAAGCCGGCAAGCCTAACGAGAACGCGAACAACGCCGCCGCCACGGCTTCACGGTCGGACGGTGTAAACGCGCCGCGTTCAAAGAGCGTTGCGGTGATGGGGCCAGCTAAAGCGGCGATGCCGGCCGCGGCTGGGATTGTTAGAAGAAGACTTATCTCGATAGCGCGGTTCTGATTGGCCATGGCGGCCTCTTCGTTGCCCGACTGAATCTGGCGGGTGAGCAGCGGCAGCAAGGCCACGCCCACGGCAACGCCGATCACACCAACAGGCAACAGGTTCACGCGGTCGGCATAGTAAAGCCACGACACCGCGCCCTCTTCCACCAGGGACGCGATGCTGCGGTTGATGACAACGTTCAGCTGATAGACGCCCGCGCCAAAGGCCACGGGGACCATGCGCAACATCAGCTGCTTTACTTCAGGCGTGAGATGCGGCTTCACCAGCTTGAAGCGCATGCCGATACGTCGGCAATCAATGGCGAGCCAAATGAACTGCAATATTCCGGCGAGGAACACGCCCCATGCGAGAAACACCGCGCGGCCTTGTTCGGTTTCGGACGCGCCAACGCCGGCCAGTAACGCTGCAATTAATGTGAGATTCAAAAGGATGGGTGCTGCGGCCGCCACGGCGAAACGGTTCATGGCATTGAGCACGCCCGATTGTAGCGAGGTCAGCGAGACAAACAGCAAGTATGGAAAAGCGATACGGGCGAGTTCGGTGATATCCGCAAGCTGCTCGGGCTGGTCGGCGTAGCCGGGCGCCATGACATAGATCACTAGCGGCATGGCAATGATCATCACAATGCTGAAGAAGAGCAGCACGACACCCAGCACCGCAAAGGCGTCGTCGGCGAATTGTTTGGCTTTGCTTTGGCCTTCGCGTTCCAGGATCTGGGCGAAGATCGGCACAAAGGCTGCCGAGAACGCGCCTTCGGCGAACAAACTGCGGAACAGGTTGGGGAACGAGAATGCGATGACGAAAGCGTCCGCGGTGGCGCCCGCGCCAATGAAGGTTGCCTGCAACACGTCGCGCGCAAAGCCGGTCACGCGGCTTAATAGCGTATAGCCGCCCACTGTTGTGACAGCGCGGAATAAAGACGGCGCGGGGTGCGGAGCCTGCGGCATGGATATTGTTATAAGGCTTATTCTGCTGCGCTGGAGCGGGGTTTTTTGCGCCGCTCGCCGCGGGTGACTTCTACGGTGTCGACCTTCACGCCAATAGCCTTGCCGAGACCGTCGCGGATTTGGCGGATCTTAGTCTCATTTTCGATTTTCATGCCGAAGACATCTTTGACGTAGAACACGTCCACCACGCGCTCGCCGTAGGTCGAGATATGAGCCGAGAAGATCTGAAGCCCCAAATCGGTGATGGCTTTGGTGACGTCGGACAGGAAACCAGGCCGGTCGTGGCCGTTGACTTCGACGACGCTGCAGACTTTGGACGCGCTGTTGTCGATGATGACGCGGGGCGGCACTTCCAAGGCGCTGACGCGGGTCGGCAACCGCGAGCCGGCTTTGGGCAGTTCCTGGTTCAGGCGCAAGCGCCCTTCGAGAGCCGCGACAATGCGCGTCTTGATCCGGGCGAAGCGGTTGTCCGAGATGGCGTGGCCTTCGAAATCCTGGAGCGAGAAGGTATCAAGCGCCATGCTGTTGGAGAGCGTAAGGATGTTGGCGTCGACCACCGATACGCCGGCCAACGCCAGTGCGCCTGTGATCTTGGCGAACAAGCCGGGATGGTCGGGCGTATAGATCACCATGTGCGTGACGTCGCGGTAGCTGTCGATGGTGAAATCGACGGCGATATGTTCGCCGACTTCCTCCGCCGCCCGCATGAAGTGCGCCAGGCGTTCGTGGGTGTCGGTATCGTTGGAAAGCCAGAAGGCCGGTGAAGCGAGGCCCAAAATATTCTCGCGCATTTTCTCGGGCCAGCCGCCCAAGCGTTCGGCCAGGGCCGCTTTTGAGGCATTGATGCGCTTGTCGATGCCGGCGGCGGCTTGGCCGCCCCGGATAAAGTGGTCGGTGCGGTGATAAAGATCGCGCAGCAACGTCGCTTTCCAGTTGTTCCAGACGGCCGGACCTACAGCGCGAATATCGGCGCAGGTCAGAATCAACAAGAGCTTCAGCCGCTCCGGCGACTGCACGACTTCGCAGAACTTGTTGATGGTCTGGGGATCGTCGAGATCGCGCTTGAAAGCCGTGTTGCTCATCAACAGGTGATGGCGCACCAGCCAGCTCACGGTTTCGGTTTCCTCGGCGGTCAGACCCAGGCGCGGACACAGCTCAGTCGCCACATCGGCGCCGAGGTTCGAATGATCGCCGCCACGGCCTTTGGCGATGTCGTGCAGCAATACCGATACATACAACGCGCGGCGCGATTGAACTTTTTCGACGACTTCTGAGGCCACCGGCAGCTCTTCCTTGAGCTTGCCCTGTTCGATGCGATGCAAGATGCCGATGGCCCGGATGGTGTGCTCGTCGGTGGTATAGACGTGGTACATGTCGTACTGCATCTGCGCGACGACACGCCCGAAGTCCGGCATGAAGCGCCCGAACACACCGCACTCGCTCATGAGCCGTAGCGTTGCTTCGGGCCCCTTGGTCGAGGTGAGAATATCCATAAACACGCTATTGGCTTCCGGATCGCGCCGCAGGGTCGAGACGCGCCGCGCATGGCGCGAAATGATGCGCAAGGCTGTCGGCTGAAAGTCGAGACCGTGGGTGAGCGCCGTCAGGAAGATGCTGAGGAGTTTCACCGGCTCGCGGATGAAAACGCCGCCGTCTTTCACGCCAATACGCCCGCCTTCAACAAGGAAGCCGTCGATCACTTTGCGGCGCACCGGCATGCGGAAGATGGATTTCTTTTTCTCGGTGCCGCTTTCTTCCAGCAGCGTGCAGAAGATGCGCGTGAGATCGCCCACATCGCGCGCCACCAGGAAGTAGTGCTTCATAAAACGTTCAACGGCCGTAGCGCCCGCGCGGTCCACATAGCCCAGGCGCGGTGCGATTTGGCGCTGTAAATCAAAGGTCAAACGGTTGTCGACGCGGCCTGTGATGTAATGGATGTGACAACGCACCGTGCACAAAAAGTCGTGAGCTTTGATGAAGCGGGCGGCGGCTTCGTCGTCGATCACGCCTTGATCGGCCAGCTTGCGCACGTCCGAGACGCCGTAAAGATATTTGGCGATCCAAAATAATGTATGCAGGTCGCGCAAGCCGCCTTTGTCTTCTTTGACGTTGGGCTCGAGGCGATAACGAGAATCACCGAGCTTGGAATGACGGTCATCGCGCTCGGTGAGCTTGGCCTGCACAAATTGCGTCGCCGTGCCTTTGACGATTTCTTTTTTGAAGCGCGTGATCAGCTCCGCCGCCAGCTCCTGATCGCCCCAGATCCAGCGCGCATCAAGCAACGTCGTGCGGATGGTCATATCGTTTTTGGCGTGGGTGATATTCTCGTTCACCGAACGCACAGCGTGGCCGACTTTGATGCCCAAATCCCACAGCATGTAGAGCATGAACTCTACCAGCTGTTCCGAGAACGGCGTCGGCTTGTAGGGTAGCAAAAACAGCAGATCGACATCTGACAGCGGCGCCAGTTCGCCGCGGCCGTAGCCACCGATGGCCACGATGCTGACGCGCTCGCCTGTGGTCGGTACGCCACGGCGCACAAAGTGTGCTGTGGCGGCGTCGAATAGAATGCGGATCACTTGATCCATCAAATAACTATGGGCGCTGACCGTATCGTCGCCGCTGGCGCGGCCATTTTCAAAACGTTCCTGGATGACGGCAAAGCCCGCCTTGTAAGCGCCCTTGATGCCTTCCAGCAGGTGATTGCGTTTATCGGAGTCGGCCTGGTCTTCGATGTTGAGCGCGTCCAGCGCCGCAGCGATCTGGCGGCGGTCGATAATTTGACGAGGCTGGAAAATGGCGTTCAAACGAAATGGTCCTAACGAACTTTAAAACCCTGTTCCCGAGCTTGATCATCGGGAACGTGGATGACGCGTTCTTTCACAGGCTGGGTGATAACGCCGGGTTTTTTATCAAGGGGTGGCTGCGGGATCGAGGCCGAAGTCTGCATATTGGCTTTGGCAAGGTTCTCAATAGCGAAGCGCGATTTAACCCGCGCGCTGACGACCGCCAGCAGTTCCAGAATTTTGGCCTGGCCGGCGAAAATCAAAGCCACCAAGAACGCCGCGACCGCGCCGGCCATGGCATAGGTTTCGTTGAGCCACTCGTAGTCCGAGAAGGCGAGCATCAAGAAGACCACGCTGCCGATAAGGCACAATATCCCCATGCCCGAGAGAATACGGGCGAGCGCCGGGATGTTGGGTTTGTCGGGATCGATCTCGAACATGCGGATTCTCCTCCGGCCCACATAAGGCCCATGCGCTCCCACCGCTATCGCGCAGTATAGCAGATTTTCGTGAGACTTTACCGGGACTTATCGCCGGCGCTCTACTCGGCCAGTAAGGCTTTGAGCCGGTACAGGGTTTCAAGCGCTTCGCGGGGGGTGAGGGCATCGGGGGCCACGTCCTTGAGGGCGGTCTCAATGGGGGATGGCCCCTTTGTCGAGACGCCGGACTTAGGCCGGCTTTGGGCAGCGAACAGCGGCAGATCATCGGCGAGCTTGGTGGCGGCACTGGCCTGGTCGCCCTTCTCGAGGATTCCCAACACCTGTTCGGCCCGCGCGATCACCGCGCCGGGCAGGCCTGCGAGCCTACCCACATGGATGCCATAGGAGCGGTCGGCCGCCCCGGGTGCGACTTCGTGCAGGAAGATCACATCGTCCTGCCATTCCTTCACCCGCATCGTATGGGGCTTGAGCTGGGCGAGACGCGCGGTAAGGCCGGTCAGCTCGTGATAGTGCGTCGCGAACAGGGCCCGGCAGCCGTTGATGTCGTGCAGGTATTCCAAGCTGGCCCAGGCGATGGACAGACCATCGAAGGTCGCCGTGCCGCGCCCGATTTCATCCAGGATCACAAACGAGCGCGCTGTGGCCTGATTGAGGATGGCGGCGGTCTCGACCATCTCGACCATGAAAGTAGACCGCCCGCGCGCGAGATCGTCGGCCGCACCCACGCGGCTGAACAGCCGGTCGATGACGCCGATATGGGCGGACTGCGCGGGCACGAAGCATCCCGTTTGCGCCATCAGTGCGATCAGCGCGTTCTGACGCAGGAAGGTGCTTTTGCCGGCCATGTTGGGGCCGGTGATCAACCACAAGCGACCATGTGCTGCGGCTTTAGCATCGGCATTGAGATTGCAGCCATTGGCGATGAAGGATTGCCCGGCAGCTTTGAGAACCTGTTCCACCACCGGGTGACGTCCGGCTGTGATTTCAAACGCGCTGCTGTCATCCACCAGCGGGCGCACGTAATCGCAATCGACCGCAAGATGCGCGAGGCTTGCGACAACATCGAGCGAGGCCATGGCCGCGGCGGCCAAAGCAATTTCGGTCACATGGGCCAAAACTTCAGCGATGAGATCGGCGAAGAGATTGAGTTCAAGCGCCAGCGCTTTGTCAGCCGCCGAGCGGATACGATCTTCAAGCTCGGAAAGTTCTACGGTCGAAAAGCGCATGGCGTTGGCCATGCTTTGACGATGGATGAAAATACTAGCCGCACCACCCGCGCGTGCCTCTTCCATCAATTTTTCGCCGGGCTTGGCGGCAGTTTCGATGTAATAGCCGAGCACGTTGTTGTGGCGAATTTTCAGCGCGGCAACGCCGCTGATGTCGCAATATTTTGTCTGCAGGCCCGCGATCAGTTTGCGGCTTTCATCGCGCAGGTTTTTAAGTTCGTCGAGAGCTGCATCATAGCCGGCAGCAATAAATCCGCCGTCGCGCGCGAGCAGCGGTAAATCCTGCGACAAAGCGCGCGTCAGGCGATCGACCAAGGCTTCGTGATAGCCGAGATTTGCGAGGTCTTTGGCGATGGCAGCAGGTGGCGGTAATAGGCCTTTTGCCAGCTCCATCACGCCGCTGCGCAACACCGGCCCTTGTTTAAGCCCATCACGCACAGACGCTATATCGCGCGGACCGCAGCGCCCCAGCGTGATGCGCGAGAGAGCCCGCTCAACATCCGGGCAGGCATGTAACGCATCGCGCAAGCGTTCGCGCGCGGGTGTTGCGTTCACAAAAAACGCCACCGCATCGAAGCGCGCGTTGATGACGGCCGCATCCGTCAGCGGCGCAGACAACCGCGCGGCCAGGAGACGTGCGCCGGCACCGGTAACGGTGCGATCCATGACGCTGAGCAAGCTGCCGCGTTTTTCGCCGTTCAGGGTTTGCGTGAGTTCCAGGTTGCGCCATGTGGCGGCGTCGATTTCCATCACAGCGCCTTGTGCAAGACGCTGCGGTGTTCCGAGGCGCGGGAGTTTGCCTTTCTGGGTCAGCTCGACGTAATCGACCAGCGCGCCGGCAGCGGCGGTTTCAGCCCGACTAAACGCACCGAAGGCATCGAGTGTGCCGACGCTATAAAGCCGTTCGAGCCGTTTGCGGGCATTATCGGAATCAAACCGCGGGGCGGCCAGCGGACTCAAAATATTTTTCCAGGGGAATAAAATATCCGCGAAGGCTTCGTCTTGCAGAAGCCGCTCGGGGATCAGCATCTCACCGGGATTGAGGCGTGCAATGGCAGCGGACAGGCCGTTGCGGTTGACGGGCTGCACTTGGAAATCGCCTGTCGAGACATCAAGCCACGCGAGACCGAATTCGTTTTGGGAATCGTTTTTCACCTGCGCGAGGGCGGCGAGATAATTGTGGGTGCGCGCGTCGAGCAGCGCATCTTCGGTCAGCGTGCCCGGCGTGATCAGCCGCACCACATCGCGTTTGACGACGGACTTGGAGCCGCGCTTCTTGGCTTCGGCTGGGTCTTCCATCTGCTCGCAGACGGCGACCTTGAAGCCGCGCCGAATCAGGCGCGAGAGATAATTCTCGTGGCTGTGCACCGGCACGCCGCACATGGGGATGTCGTCGCCCTGATGTTTGCCGCGTTTGGTCAGCGCGATGTCGAGGGCCTGGGAGGCCTTGACGGCATCGTCGAAGAACAGCTCGTAAAAGTCGCCCATGCGGTAAAACAACAGGGCGTCCGGATAGCCGGATTTGACCGCCAGATATTGCGTCATCATGGGTGTTGCACCCTCACCCGCAGCGCTTAAAGGTGCGCTTGGGTGCAGTGCAGCATCAGAGGTCAATGCGGGGGTCTCGGCCCGGCTATCTGTCGTTTCGTCAGGCACGAAAATTTACTTCCGGTGAGGTCAAAATCGTCCGCAGACTATACCACCCGCGCTTCCGGAGGGAGGGGGAGACGGAGCGATCCCCCGTCCGCGGTAGAGTTGTGGAAAAGCTTGTGAAAGTTCAGTAATTTCAGTGGCCGAGTGCTATGCAGTCGGCCGGACAATGCTGCATAATGGGAGTTGCGCGCATTGTCTTTCTGTAATGCCGAGGCCGCCTCGCCAGATTTGGCCGGGCGCGTTAGGGGGAGTTAGGCAGGTATCATGAATAAGATCGAAAACGGTAAGCCGGAATCTAAGAACGCCGATTCCAAGGCCGACGGCAAAAAGGGTGCGCGCCCCGCGGCGCGCCGGAATTTCGACCAGGAAGCGCTGCTGTTCCATTCGCAAGGCCGCCCGGGGAAAATCGAGATTACCCCGACCAAGCCGCTGACCACCCAGCACGACCTGTCGCTGGCCTATTCGCCGGGCGTGGCCGCCCCCTGCCTTGAGATCGCGCGCGATCCCGACACGGCCTACGACTACACCAGCAAAGGCAACCTCGTGGCCGTGATCTCGAACGGCACCGCCGTTCTGGGTTTGGGCGACCTGGGCGCTTTGGCCAGCAAGCCGGTCATGGAAGGCAAAGCCGTTCTGTTCAAGCGCTTTGCCGATGTCGACAGTATCGATCTGGAAGTCGACACCAAGGACGTCGAAGAATTCATCAATGCCGTGAGATTCCTGGGCCCCAGCTTCGGCGGCATCAACCTGGAAGACATCAAGGCGCCTGAGTGCTTTGTCATCGAAAGCCGCTTGCGCGAGATGATGGACATTCCGGTGTTCCACGACGATCAGCACGGCACGGCCATTATTTGCGCTGCCGGCCTGATCAATGCCTGCGACCTCACGGGCCGTAAAATGTCCGATCTCAAAGTCGTGCTGAACGGCGCGGGCGCTGCGGCCATTTCCTGCGTTGAGTTGGCCAAGGCTTTGGGCGTGCGGTCTGAGAACGTGATCATGGCCGATTCAAAGGGCGTGATTTACCGCGGCCGTACCGAAGGCATGAACCAGTGGAAGTCGGCGCACGCCGTTGAGACCAAGGCGCGCACTTTGGCCGAGGCGCTTGAAGGCGCCGATGCTTTCCTGGGCCTGTCTGTCAAAGGCGCTGTGACGCCTGCGATGGTCAAAGGCATGGCCAAGAACCCGATCATTTTCGCCATGGCCAATCCGGACCCGGAAATCACCCCGGAGGAAGTGGCCGAAGTTCGCGACGACGCCATTATGGCAACGGGTCGGTCCGACTATCCGAACCAAGTCAACAACGTGCTGGGTTTCCCCTTCATCTTCCGCGGGGCGCTTGATGTGCGCGCACGCACCATCAACGAAGAGATGAAGCTGGCCGCCGCACGGGCGCTTGCGAACCTCGCCCGTGAAAACGTGCCTGATGAAGTGGCCGCCGCCTATGCCGGCCGCCGCCTGCGCTATGGCCGCGAATACATCATTCCGGTGCCTTTCGATCCGCGCCTGATTTCAACTGTGCCGCCGGCCGTTGCCCAGGCTGCCATGGACTCAGGCGTTGCCCGCAAGCCCATCACCGACATGGGCGCCTATCGCCGTCAGCTGGCCGCACGCCGCGATCCGACGGTTGCCACCTTGCAGTCTATCGCTGCCGAAGTGTCGCGCTCGCCCAAGACCGTGGTGTTTGCGGAAGGCGAAGAAGAACGCTCGATCCGCGCTGCCATCGCCTATCGCAATTCCGGTTACGGCAAAGCCGTGCTGGTCGCACGCCGCCGCAAGGTCGAGCAGATGCTGGTGGAATTGAATATCCGCCCCGAAGACTTGGAAGGCATCACCGTCACCAACGCGCGGGAAGCGGCCGAACTCGAGACCTATGCTGACTATCTCTACAAGCGCCTGCAACGTCAGGGCCATCTGCAACGCGATTGCGAGCGCATGGTGAGCCAGGACCGCAACGTATTTGCGGCGTGCATGGTCGCCCACGGTCACGCTGATACGATGGTCACAGGCCTGACGCGCAACTATCACTCGGCCCTGACCGATGTGCGCCGCGTGATCGATAAGCAGACCAAAGAAGTCATCTTCGGCCTGACCATGGTGGTTGTGCGCGGCCGTACGCTGTTCATCGCCGATACGGCCGTACACGAACGCCCCTCGCCCGAAGAAGTAGCTCAAATCGCCATTGCCAGCGCCGCCGCCGTGCGCCGCTTGGGCTATGAGCCGAAGGTCGCGCTGTTGTCCTATTCCAACTTCGGTAACCCGCCGGGCATCGTGGCCGGCGTGATGCGCGAAGCCAAACGACTTTTGGACGTCGCCGCCAGCGATAACGTCATCGACTTTGAATTCGACGGCGAAATGGGCGTCGATGTGGCGCTTGATGCAGACCGCACGATTTATCCGTTCTGCAAGCTGACCGGCCCCGCCAACGTTCTGGTGATGCCGGGCCTGCATGCCGCCAACATTTCGACCCGGCTGGTGCAGCGTTTCGGTGCTGCCACCACCATCGGGCCGATGCTGATGGGCCTGGTGAAACCGGTGCAGATTGTCAGCATGGACGCGAGCGTGTCGGACCTTGTACAGATGGCCTTGATGGCAGCTCACGCCAGCTCACCAAAACTACTGTAACGGAGATCAATGGCACAGCTCTCGCCCGCTTCCCTGCGCCGGTTGGCTGCTTGGGCGGTGGGACCGTGCCTGCCGGCCTGGGCTGTACTGCTCGGGCTGGCGCTCGTCGACCGCCTTGGTTGGATCACCGCGCTTGTTTGCTGCGCCATTGTTTTTGTGTTGATGGCGGTGCTGGTGCTGACGCGCCTCGCCGACTTCGACCGCATCATCCGCTATGCCGAAGAACTGCTGGCCAATCCCGACGCGCCTTCACCCTTGTTGCATACGTCGGCGACGGCCCAGAGGTTACTGAGTGGCCTCACGGCCTTGCGCAAACTGTGGGCCGACCGCCGCGACGAAGCCGATGCGCTCGCCAAATCCCGTCAGGACATCCTCGATAGCTTGCCTGATCCCTTTTTCCTGTTGGATCGCCGCCGCCGCGTGGTCAGCGCCAATGCGGCCGCGCGCGCTTTGTTCGAACTGGAACGGGGCCTCACGGGCCGCGATTTGGCCGGCGTCATCCGTGATCCCAAAGTGTTGGAAGCCGCAGATGTTGCCTTGGCCCAGAACCGCAAGACCGAAGCTCAGTTCACACTGCCCGCACCCGTCGAGCACACCTTCGGTGCGTTAATCGTACCTTTAAGCGCTACCGCTCAGGACGGTACGGCTTTGATCGTCGCGCTGCACGACCAGACCGAGCGCCTGAAAATGGACCGCATGCGCGCGGACTTTGTCGCCAATGCAAGCCATGAACTGCGTACACCTTTGGCCAGCGTGTTGGGTTTCATCGAGACCTTGCAAGGCCCCGCCAAAGACGACGCCGAAGCGCGCGAGAAATTCCTGGAAATTATGTTGAAGCAAGCCAACCGCATGACGCGGTTGATCGACGATCTGCTTTCTTTATCACGCATTGAACTGCGCGAGCACACACGCCCCACGGAAGCCGTCGATATGGGCGGCTTGCTGCAAAACACCGTCGAGCTTCTGGATCGTCAGATCAAAGAGCGCCGCGTGACGCTGGCTTACAACGTGGCGTCTGGTTTGCCGGCCGTGCTGGGCGACGCCAACGAATTGAGCCAGGTGTTTCACAACCTGATCATTAACGCCGTTAAATACGGCGGCGAACAAGGCCGTGTGGATGTGACGGCTGAGATGTCCGACACGCGCCCACCGTCTATGCCGGGCCGGGGTCCGTGTTTGAAAATCTCTGTACGCGATTACGGCGAAGGCATTGCGCGTGAACATATCCCGCGCCTGACGGAGCGGTTCTACCGCGTCGATAACGCGCGTTCACGCGAGTTGGGCGGGACGGGCCTGGGCCTCGCGATTGTAAAACACATCACCAACCGCCATCGCGGCGCGCTGGTGGTCGATAGCGATGTTGGTAAGGGTGCGACGTTCACGGTCTATCTGCCGGCAGTCGCGACCTAAGTCACCGGCTTGGTTTGCCGGCGCATGACGATGAGCACCAGCGGCAACGATGCCAGCCCGATGACAGCGGTATAAACAAAGAATACGAAATAGCCCGCACCTAGCGCTTCTACGGCGACGCCGGTGCGCGCGGCACCTACCACCAGCGTTCCATTGTTGAGCGAACTGAAGATCGCCTGGAACGGCGCCATCAACCCGCCGCTTGCAGCTGATTGCGCCACCGCATCGACAATACGGCCCGACTGGGTGGCGATCAGTTTATCGGGCAGCGCGTAAAGCGATGAGAACAACGCATACTGTGTCGCCGTAAATCCGATGCTGGTCAGGCTAGACATATAAGCGAGCAAACATGTGCCTGCGAAGGTTTGGCAGATGCTATTTACACCGAGCGTCAGCATGAGCGCGGATACGTCTGGGCCTTGGGTTGCGAGCCAAGCAAACATGAGATTGCTGACCGGCGCAATGATGGCGCCGATGAGAAGTGCCCGCATGACGCCCCATTTCGCCACGGCGTAACCGCCCATGAAAATGCCGAACAGCGATGTCGCAACTTGGAAGACTTTGCGCACTTCGGCGACCTGGGTGAGCGAGAACCCGATATCGAGATAAAACGGATTCATGATGTTGAGCACGAATTCAGACAAACGGTAGAGACAGATCACACCCAGGATGAGTCCTGCCGTGCGCCCAAAGCGCTGGAAGAAATCGCCAATCGGTTCGCCGAACACATGCGAGAGAAAATACCCCGGCTGCGTTTGCTTACCGGGAATTGGCCAGGCGCAGATCACGATGAGGGCCAAGCCGACGATGACGGCGGTGAATTGATAGAAAATCCCGGCGGGGCGGGCGGCCCAGGCCGCGCGTAAACTCTCGGACATCTCTGGCGGGAGGAAGGACGCGATCAGCGCCACCTGCGCTGACAGGCCTGAACCCATAATCAGCGCGCCGACGATGAGAATGATCAGGCGCACCGCCCATTCTAGACGTTCGAGCCAAGGGTTGGCTTCGCCGGGAAGGCGGGGGATGGGTCTTACGTTATGCGCTCGCTCGCGCGGCGCCATAAGCACGGCCGCGATGCCGATGCCCATAAGTGCGGCCATGGCGAAATAAGATACCGACCAATTGAAAGCGTCGGCCAGGAACAATGGTCCGGCACCTGCCATGATGTACGCCAGGCGGTGGCCCCATTGGTACGAGGCCAGCATGACGCCCTGCTCGCGTTCTTCGGCCACTTCGATGCGCCAGGCATCCATGACGATGTCTTGGGTCGCACCGCTGAAGCCGGTGAGCACTGCGAGGGCTGCGGTGACAGATAAGTGCGCGACCGGGTCCATGACCGCGATCAGCACCAAGCCCACGACGATGAGACCTTGCGCGGCCAACATCCACGAGCGGCGATGTCCCAGCCAGCGCGTAAGGCCGGGAATGCTTGAGCGGTCCACCAGCGGTGCCCACAGAAACTTGAAAGCGTAAGCGAGCGTCGCAAGGCTGAAGAAGGCGATGACGTTGAGGGACAGGCCCACCGTGCGAAGCCAGGCGGAGAGCGTATCGAAAATCAGCCAGAACGGCAGCCCCGACGCAAAGCCGAGGCCAAGCATGACCACCGAGCGGCGTTCGAAATACGCCGCAAAGGAATCGCGCCATGAGCGTGCGGGAGCGCCATCAGCCATAGCGGCTGTTGTCGCACAGGTGCCTTAGAAAGTGAATCCCTCGCGGGATGACTAGCCGGCAGCCGCGGTCTTGGACATGCGCTTGCGCTCGTTCTGGTCGAGGTAACGTTTGCGCAGGCGGATGGCTTTCGGCGTCACTTCCACCAGTTCGTCGTCCTGGATGTAAGCGATGGCCTGCTCGAGGGTCATGACGCGCGGCGGCGGAAGGTCTTGTTTGTCGTCCTTCATGACCGTGCGGAAGTTGGTGAGCGCCTTGGACTTCAAGGGGTTCACTTCCAGGTCGTTGTCGCGGGTGTGTTCGCCGACGATCATGCCCATGTAAATCTTGGTGCCGGCCTGCACGAACTGCGGGCCACGATCGATGAGGTGGAACAAGCCGTACTGGTTGGCTTCGCCGGTTTCCGTGGCGATCAGCACGCCCTGACGGCGCGAGGCCACCGGACCTTTGTAAGGACCAAACGAATGGAACAGGCGGTTCATGACGCCGGTGCCGCGCGTATCGGTGAGGAATTCGCCGTGATAGCCGATGAGGCCGCGTGAAGGGGCCAAGAACACCATGCGGGTCTTGCCGCCGCCGGCGGGCTTCAATTCCTGCAGTTCGCCTTTGCGCATGGACATCTTTTCGACCACGACGCCGGAGTGTTGCTCATCAACGTCGATGACTACTTCTTCGATCGGCTCGAGGCGGTTGCCCTGTTCATCGGTCTGGAAAAGCACGCGCGGGCGCGAGATCGAAAGCTCGAAGCCTTCGCGGCGCATGTTTTCAATCAGCACGCCCAGCTGCAATTCGCCGCGGCCGGCGACTTCGAAGGCGTCTTTCTGGTTGGATTCGGAAATCTTGATGGCGACGTTGCCTTCGGCTTCTTTGTGCAAGCGGGCAGCGATGACGCGGGTGGTGAGTTTGTCGCCTTCGAGACCGGCGAACGGCGAGTCATTGACCGAGAAGGTCATGGCCAGCGTCGGCGGATCAATGGGGCGGGCTTTCAAGGGCTCGGTGACTTCCGGTGCGCAGAACGTGTCGGCGACGTTGGCCGCGGTCATGCCTGCGAGGGCGATGATGTCGCCGGCTTCAGCGCTTTCCACGGGCACGCGGTCAAGACCGCGGAACGTCAGAAGCTTAGTCGCGCGGCCGGTTTCAAGCACCTTGCCTTCGCGATTCAGAACCTTCAGCGGCATGTTGACGCGGGCGATGCCGGTTTCAATACGGCCGGTCAGAATGCGGCCGAGGAAGTTGTCGAATTCCAGCGTCGTCGCCAGCATGGTGAACGGCGCATCGAGATCGCGCTTAGGGGCCGGCACATGTTTGACGATGGTTTCAAACAGCGGTGTCAGGTCTTTGCGCTCCTCACCTTCGAGGTTGCGCACAGCCCAGCCTTCGCGGCCGACGGCGAACAGCGTCGGGAAGTCGAGCTGTTCATCGGTGGCGCCGAGGTTGGCGAAAAGGTCGAAAATTTCCGTGTGCACTTCATCGGGACGGGCGTCGTGGCGATCGATCTTGTTGACGATGACGATCGGACGAAGACCAAGGCCAAGGGCCTTGGAGAGCACAAATTTGGTTTGCGGCAGCGGGCCTTCCGAGGCGTCGACCAGCAGACACACGCCATCGACCATCGAGAGAATGCGTTCGACTTCGCCGCCGAAGTCCGCGTGGCCGGGGGTATCGACGATGTTGATCTTGTAACCGCCCCACTCAACCGCCGTGCACTTGGCGAGAATGGTGATGCCGCGTTCGCGCTCCTGATCGTTCGAGTCCATGGCGCATTCGTCCATGCGCGCATTGGCGCGCACCGCGCCGGACTGTTTCAGGAAGGCGTCGACCAGCGTGGTTTTGCCATGATCGACGTGCGCGATGATCGCGATATTCCGCAATTCCATAAACTAACGTTTGGGCCGCAGCCCAACCTTCCAAAAATATGACGCGATTCCAACGTCTTAGCGTGCATCCGCCGCACGCGGGCGGTCACTTGGGGCTTATAAATTGGCGTTATAAGCAAAAGCCGGACGCGGTCAGCGTCCGGCTCCCTTCGACGCGCGCTCTATATACTGAAAAAGGGTCGACGTTCAAGGTGCGCTGCAGTGAATTCGGCGCAAGTTGGCCGAAAACCGCTGTTTTTCAATGATTCGCGGGGGGCACCCCGCGATTAAAGCCCGTTTTTCACCAAAAGATCGCGCAGTGACACTTCGGGCCGGGCACCCATGTGGCTGATGACTTCGCCCGCCGCGATGGCGCCGATCTTGGCGCAGTTGGTCAGGTCGCGGCCGTGGGTGTAGCCAAAGAGGAAGCCGGCGGCGAACAGATCGCCGGCGCCCGTTGTATCCACGACCTTGGCGACGGGGGCGGCTTCGACGGCAAGCGTCGTCTGGCCGTCGAACACGATCACGCCTTTAGCGCTGCGCGTCATGCAGGCCAGCACGCGGGCTTCACGGATGCGCGCAATGGCGCCTTCCATATCGGCGGCTTGGTAGAGGCTGAAGATCTCGTCCTCATTGCCGAACAGAATGTCGACGTCGTCGCGAATGAGCGCCAACAGATCAGCGCGGTGGCGATCAACGACAAACGGATCAGACAGCGACAGCGCGACTTTACGCTTAGCGCCTTTCGAGGCTTGGCAGGCTTTGCGGATGGCTTCTTTGGCCTGCGGCGTGTCCCACTGATAGCCTTCGATATAGAGAATGCTTGAATCAGCGACGATTTTTTCGTCGATGTCAGCGGGGCCAAGTTCGGTGCAAGCCCCCAGGAACGTGTTCATGGTGCGCTGACCATCCGGCGTAACAAGAATCATGCAGGTGGCTGTCGGCAGTTTCGTGGGGCGGTTTTCGCCGCCGTGGAATTCCACACCCACAGCCCTGATCTCCTTGGCGTAGGTTTCGCCCAGCTTGTCCGCGCCGACCTTGCCGATGAAACAGCCGCGGCCACCAAGCGAGGCGACGCCGGCCAGCGTGTTACCGACCGAGCCGCCGGAGATTTCAACGGCGGAACTCATAAGCCCGTAAATCTTTTTAGATTGTTCGGCTGTGGTGAGGGCCATAGTGCCTTTGACCATGCCATTGGCGGTCAGGAAGGCATCGTCGGTACGGGCGAGAATGTCGACAATCGCCGAACCAATCCCCAGAACATCGAAACGGGCTTCAGTCATATAGTCCCCACATTTAGGCCAAGCTTTGGGATGCGGAGTATAGCTGTTGATTTCGCGCCCACAAGCGGGGCACAAGCCGGACGGTGGAAGGGCCAAATATTAACTGTGCGGAGATAATCTCAGTATAAGATAACCCGCAAAATCGGGCATAAATGAGCCCACCTTCGAGGGGATAAGACGGGTTTGGACTCCGACAAGCCAGACATCCAGAAAACCGAAAGCGGGAGCGGCGCTGATTCGCCGCGCATCGATTTTTCGCAAAGTGCGCGCCGGGGCGATATTCGTCCGCCTCTAAGGCCGTTCAGCGCCAAGCGTAAATCGCAGGTCAATCCGTTCTTCCAAGTTGCGTCACAGCTAAAAAATTCAGAGCCAAAAATTTCTGAACCTAAAATTTCCGAGCCAAAAATTTCAAAGAGCAGGGGAGCTTCCATGTCGGACAGATTCAACACGGACCGTATGGCCGCCTTTACGCCGCAAGTTCAAAAGCGCGTGGCGGACATCCCAAACCTGACGGCGGTGCGCTCACCCGAAGCCGACCTTGAAGGCAAGCGTCTGGTCATCGGCAAACAGGTTCGCATGAGCGGCGAAATCGCCGGCTGCGAGAAGTTGGTGGTTGAAGGCACGGTTGAAGCCTCTATCAGTGAAGTGAAATCCATTGAAGTGACCGCCAACGGGACCTTCAAGGGCAACGCCGAAGTGGAAAATGCCGTGATCGCCGGCACTTATGAAGGCAGCTTGAAAGTGAACGGTCACCTTGAGATTGCCGCCTCAGGCGTGGTGAAGGGCGGCGTAAGTTATAGGACCATCGCCGTCGCCAACGGCGGTAAGCTGCTCGGGTCCATCGAGACCATTGAGGGTTAGCTCCTCGCTGTCATTGCCCGGCTTGTCCGGGCAATCCATAGAACATCGAACACATTGATGAATGGATCACCCGCACTCGCCAAGTGCTCGGCGGGTGATGACAGAAATTATTTCTTTTTTCCCGGCTTCGCTCTTTTCTTAGCCGCTTTTGCTTTTTGCGCCTCCGCGCTTTCGGGCGCGGGCGTTTTGGGTGTGTAGGGACACAAGTCCGCAACCACACAGCGCCAACATTCCGGCACACGCGCTTTGCAGACGTAGCGTCCGTGCAAGATCAGCCAGTGATGCGCATGCTGTTTGAACTCAGCCGGCGTGACCTTTTCAAGCTTCTGCTCGACTTCGAGCGGATTCTTGCCTGGCGCGATTTTGGTCCGGTTGCCGACCCGAAAGATGTGCGTGTCCACGGCGATGGTGTGCTGGCCGAACGCCACATTGAGCACGACGTTGGCGGTCTTGCGGCCGACGCCCGGCAGAGCTTCCAGTTCCTCGCGCGTGGCGGGCACTTGGCTTTTATGTTTCTCGACGAGAATTTTTGAGAGCGCGATGACGTTGGCGGCCTTGGCGTTAAACAGGCCAATCGTCTTGATGTAATCCTTTAAGCCCTTCTCGCCCAGCTTCACCATCTTTTCCGGCGTATCGATGATCTTGAACAACGGCCCTGTGGCTTTGTTCACGCCGACGTCGGTGGCTTGCGCTGACAGCACCACGGCTACCAGCAGCGTATAGGCGTTGATGTATTTGAGTTCGGTTTTGGGAACAGGCTCAAGATCGCGTAGGCGGCGATAGAACTCGGTGACTTTTTCGGGTTTCATGTGCCGGCGGAATTCGCTTCTAATTGTTTACCCCGGCTTCGCCGGGCACCAGCTTTTCTAAGTTCGCTTTGCTCACCAAGAAAAGCTAGGTGTCTGACCCCAATTTCCGCTGTGCCCGTGCTGTTTCAGCCCAGGCCCAACACATCGCGCATAGAGTAAAGACCCGGCGCTTTGCCTTTGGCCCAGAGAGCGGCACGCACTGCGCCTCGCGCGAAGATCTCGCGTGACGAGGCTTTGTGTGTGATTTCGATGCGTTCGCCGTCGGCGGCGAAGACAACGATGTGATCGCCGACCACATCGCCACCGCGTAGAGTCGCGAAGCCGATCTCGCCAGCCGGACGCGCGCCGACCTGGCCGTCGCGAGTGCGGCGAGCCACATCGTTCAAATTCACTTTGCGGCCTTTGGCAGCTGCTTCACCCAAACCCAGCGCGGTGCCAGAGGGTGAGTCCACCTTGTGACGATGATGCATCTCGACAATCTCGATGTCGTAGTCGTTGCCCAAAGTGGCGGCGATTTTTTCGGTGAGCGCCAAAAGCACATTGACGCCGACGCTCATATTGGGCGCCTGCACGATCACGGTTTTTTTGGCGGCGGCTGCGAGCGCAGCGCGCACATCATCGCCAATGCCGGTGGTGCCGACGATGAGCGCCTTGCCCATGGAAGCGGCGAGCTCCGCATGCGCTTTGGTCGCGGCGGGTACGGTGAAATCGATGATGGCATCGCTGGCTGCAAACAGCGCGCGGGAATCAGTACCCACAGTAATGCGCACCGGCTTCGCGCCGACCAGCGTGCCCAGGTCCTGGCCTACGGCGGGGCCGGTCGGCTCAACGCCACCCGCCAGCTCAGCGCCGGCGGTGGCCAGCACTTCCTGGATGAGCATGCGGCCCATACGGCCCGCACATCCAACAATTCCGATTTTCATAAGCCACCTTCGATAGCATTCGTAGTCGGCGTAGCATTCAACGTGAACGCACTTTAGGCCCTCACCGTCACTCGTCAAGATCAGCGGCGGGATCGTCGCCAACATCTCCGATGAGCTGACGCTCTATTATTCTTTCCACTCGCGGGTCAGCAATTATGAACCGATATGCCGGCTGCCCTCCTAGTTCGCTATTTGGCGCCAAGGTTCCGCTTTGTTTTACGAGTCCAGCATCTTCCCAGTTTTTGATTTTTACTCGCGCGCTCTGATCGCCGATTTTGAAAGCGCCCTGAACATCTTTGTTGACGAAGGCATCGCATCCAAGGCGGTAAACTTGTTGGAGCAACTTATCTGGAAAAAAGCCTCCAATTGTTTCCACCACATACTTGTCTTGTCCCAGTTCAACCGATTCCGCATCGAGGAGGTCGGGCGCGGAGTTACCGCGGGCATCATGTTCCCTAATAACAGTGTCCATTAGTTTTATAAGTTCGCGAGGAGAGTTTGTCGCAATAGATATAAAAGATTTAAAGGCTGCATCGGCATCTACGCCATCCGCAAATATATCCTTGAAAGACACCCGGCCTTCCGAAAAATATTGAAGACGCGCATCCAACATCTGTCTCAACCCCTCGCCATTCCAAGTGATGTTGGCGTGCGCGAGCTTATCAAGGCGTACGGCATATTTGTCAGACTGAAAGTGGTCCACACCTTGCTCCACAAGAATAACACCCAACTAAAGTTGGGTATCTCTAAAAGCTGAACATGAGACAGCAGGGGATGAATAAGTTTTGTGGTTGCCTCTGAAGAGTTAGAAGTGGCGGGTGTTTCATCTACCTTGTCTACGAGAACCGCAACTCCTGAGAATCCAAAAGATTTCACAAATTCGACGAGCTTACTGAGAATTGCGCGAGGCGCATTTGGCGCATCCCCTGTAAGAGATTTCAGTAATGCTTCGGCAGGTCCCGAAATATCAACGGAGTCGTTAAGGGTCTTTTTAGACAGCGCAGCGACAACGCCAGCCAAAATCTTGCTCAACGCATCCCATCGCTTGCCGGCCCAAATAGCGCTTTTTGTCATCCACGCGCTGTTAAGGAGACGTAAGGCATCGGTCGTTGAAATTTCACGATCCATTTCAGGGACCGTTAAGTAAAAGCCCTTCACAAGCGCCAACGCGAGTGTTCGCTCTCCTTCGTCCAGTCCCTCAATGAAGATATTTCGGTCACCCTCCTCTAGAGAGGAAAGCCAAACTAAAATTTGTTCCACAACACAGAATGCGACAATACCTACCAATTCTCGCTCGGTAAGTTTGCCCGTTTTAAATGCTGTTTGGATTGAAGAATAGTCAGTCAGATTAATTGCAAACGGATGAGGTCCGCCAAACGCAGCACCGGCAATGTTTTTCCAAACCTCTCCGTAAACCGTTAAGCGCGTAGCGCTTTTTCCTGCACCCCGATCGCCAAAGAGAATGAAGGAAGTTAGACCCCTAACTCTGTCTGATATTGCCTGAAGATATGGCGGGCGGACTGCGTAACTGACAATATTTGGCTCGGTTTCGGCCGTATAATGTTCGAACGGATTGCCGCGTAGTTTTAATGTCTCGACTAGCGTGCGCATCGTTCCCCACCCTCGCAAATCTATTTTTCTGCCCTAGCCGCTCCAGCAATGAATTCCTTCACCTTGCCCAAGAAGCTAGAGCATTCAGGGCTGTAGGTGGCGGCTTCGCCGTCCTTCTCGAACTCTTCCATCAGCTTGCGCTGTTTGTCGGTGAGGTTCACGGGCACTTCGATTGCCGCTTCCAGGAACATGTCGCCGCGTGCTGTGGAGCGCAGCACGCTCATGCCCTTGCTCTTCAGGCGGAAGCGGTGGCCGTTCTGGCAGCCTTTGGGAATTTGAACTTTGACTTTGCTGCCGTCGATGACCGGCATTTCCACTTCCGCGCCCAGCACGGCCGCGGTCATGGAGATGGGCATGCGCATGAAGAGGTTAGCGCCGTCGCGCTGGAACATGCGGTGCGGCGTGATGGCCAAGAAAATGTAGAGATCGCCCGCAGGTGCGCCGTGCATGCCGGCTTCGCCTTCGCCGGCGAGGCGGATGCGTGTGCCTTCTTCGACGCCCGGCGGAATGGTGACGTCGAGGCTTTTTTCTTTGCGCGTGCGGCCTGCACCGCTGCACTTCGGACAGGGATCGGTGATGACTTTGCCGCCGCCGTGGCAGGTGGGGCAAACGCGCTCGACGGTGAAGAAGCCCTGCTGGCTGCGAATTTTGCCCGCACCTTTACAGCCCGGACAGGTGGAGGGCGCCGCGCCGTCTTTCGCGCCGGAGCCTTTGCACTTTTCGCAGGCGACCGATGATGGAATCGTGACCGAAGCTTTCTTGCCGTTGAAGGCTTCTTCCAGCGTGATTTCCATGTTGTAGCGCAAGTCTTGGCCGCGCGCCGGACCGCCCCGACCACCACCGCCGCGCCGGCCCATCATGTCGCCGAACATTTCGTCGAAGATGTCGGCAAAGCCCGCGCCGAAATCGAAACCAAAGCCACCCGCACCGCCGCCGTTGCCTTGCTCGAAGGCCGCATGGCCATAGCGATCGTAAGCCGCGCGCTTTTGTTCATCGCGCAGGATGTCGTAGGCTTCACTCAGAACTTTGAATTTGTGCTCGGCTTCTTTGTTGCCGGGATTACGGTCGGGGTGAAAATCCATCGCCAGTTTGCGATAGGATTTTTTGAGATCGTCACCCGACGCCGTTTTGGCGACGCCCAGAATCTCGTAATAGCACTGCTTTACCGCGGCCATTGCTTAGCTGATCTCCATGTTCGCATGCGGCCCGGAGAATTTATTCTCCGGGCGCAGCGAGCATCGTTACCTCAAAGCCCACCAGGTCCCCCCTGTATAGGCAGCTCGTCCTACTTCTTGTTCTTGTCGACTTCTTCGAAGTCGGCGTCGACAACGTCGTCGTCTTTGGCGCCACCTTCACCGGCATCGCCGCCGCCGGCGGCTTCACCCGGATCCTGCTTGTACATGGCTTCGCCCATTTTCATGGAGGCCTGCATCAAGGCATCGGTGGCCGCTTTGATCTTTTCGGCGTTGCCTGAATCGAGCACCGCTTTAACTTCAGCCAGTTTGGCTTCGATCTCGGCCTTATCGCCGGCCGGAATCTTGTCGCCGTTTTCCTTCAAGCTCTTTTCGGTCGAATGCACCAGGCCATCTGCATGGTTGCGCGCGTCTACAGCCGCACGGCGGGCTTTGTCTTCTTCCGCATGAGCTTCGGCGTCTTTGACCATCTGCTGAATATCGGCGTCCGACAAACCGCCCGAGGCTTGGATGCGGATCTGCTGTTCCTTGCCGGTGGCTTTGTCTTTGGCCGAGACGTTGACGATGCCGTTGGCGTCGATGTCGAAGGTGACTTCCACCTGCGGCACACCACGGGGTGCCGGCGGAATACCAACGAGATCGAACTGGCCGAGCATTTTATTGTCGGCGGCCATTTCGCGTTCGCCTTGGAACACGCGGATGGTCACGGCGGTCTGGCTGTCTTCAGCGGTCGAGAATACTTGGCTTTTGCGCGTCGGGATCGTGGTGTTGCGTTCAATGAGGCGCGTGAACACGCCGCCCAGGGTTTCGATACCGAGCGAGAGCGGCGTCACGTCGAGCAGCAGAACGTCTTTCACGTCGCCCTTCAACACGCCGCCCTGAATGGCAGCGCCGAGTGCGACCACTTCATCGGGGTTCACACCCTTATGCGGTTCGCGGCCAAAGAATGCTTTAACGACTTCCTGCACCTTAGGCATGCGGGTCATGCCGCCGACCAGGATGACTTCTTGAATGTCGCTGGCTTTCAGGCCCGCATCCTTCAAAGCCTTTTTGCACGGCTCGACGGTGCGCTGAATCAAATCTTCCACCAGCGCTTCCAACTTCGCGCGCGTGAGTTTCACGTTCAGATGCTTAGGACCCGAGGCATCGGCCGTGATGAACGGCAGGTTGACGTCGGTCTGCGTGGCGCTGGAAAGCTCGATCTTGGCTTTTTCAGCGGCTTCTTTCAGGCGCTGCAGGGCGAGCTTGTCTTTGCGCAGATCGATGCCGGCTTCTTTTTTGAACTCGTCGGCCAAGTGGTCGATGATGCGCGCGTCGAAGTCTTCACCGCCGAGGAAGGTATCGCCGTTGGTGGATTTCACTTCGAATACGCCGTCGCCGATTTCCAGAACCGAAACGTCGAAGGTGCCGCCGCCCAAATCGTAGACCGCGATGATGCCGGAGCTTTTCTTGTCCATGCCGTAGGCAAGGGCAGCCGCCGTCGGTTCGTTGATGATGCGCAGCACATTGAGGCCGGCGATCTTGCCGGCGTCTTTGGTGGCTTGGCGTTGGCTATCGTTGAAGTAGGCCGGAACGGTGATGACCGCGTCGGTGACTTTTTCGCCGAGATAGGATTCGGCGGTCTCTTTCATTTTTTGCAGGATGAAGGCGGAAACTTCCGAGGGCGAATATTTTTCGCCGCGCGCTTCAACCCAGGCGTCGCCGTTTTCACCTTTGGTGATTTTGTACGGCACTAGCTTTTTATCTTTTTCGACCATCGGGTCGTCGCTGCGGCGGCCGATGAGGCGCTTGATCGCGAACAGGGTGGCTTCAGGATTGGTTACGGCCTGGCGCTTGGCAGGTTGGCCGACGAGGCGTTCGCCGCCTTCGGCAAAGGCGACTTGCGACGGAGTGGTGCGCGCGCCTTCGGCGTTTTCAATGACGCGAGGGCTTTTCCCGTCCATCACCGCAACGCAAGAATTGGTTGTACCAAGATCGATACCGATAACTTTACCCATACGCTTTGTTCCTTCTTTCAGCGGCAGACATCGAGAACCCAGATTGGCGTTCCGGATGTCCCCAAAATTAAATACGCATCATGACGTTAGAGATGCCTCTTCCGAGACAGGCTTACTTCCCCAAGCCGATCTCGTCTGGGGCGGTATATAAGGGGAGGCCTTCAGGGCTGCAACGGGCCAAGCGACTCTTTCTACGATGTTTTTCAGGGGTTTCGGCAGGCCAAACCTGTCCTTAAGTACCTTTTATGCGCAACCTCAGCCTTGCCTTAGAGGATACCGCCCCGGCCCCAGACCTGCCGGAGGGCCTCTTTTGGCAAAAGCAGGCGTTGGACCTGGCCGCGCAAAAGCGGGTTTGGGGAGCGTTGCAGCAGGTTTTGGACGCGGCACCCCCGGCCCAAAACCGCACCAAGGGCGGCGGCATGACGTCGGCGGCCATGACCAACTGCGGGCAAGCCGGCTGGTGGAGCGATCCCAAAGGCTATCGCTACGTCACGGCGAACCCCGCCACCGGCCAGCCTTGGCCGCAGTTTCCGGATGCATTTATTGAAATAGTACAAAGGGTTACGGCGAAAAGTCCTTGGCCGGATTTCGCACCCGATGCCTGCCTGGTCAACTTCTATGGCCCGGGCGCGAAGATGGGTCTGCACCAGGACAAAGACGAGCGGGACTTCACCCAGCCCATCATCACTATCTGCCTGGGCGACGCCGCCGACTTTCTGGGGGGCGGCTTTGCCCGGAGCGATAAAGCGCAAAACTTGGTCGTGCGGAGCGGTGACGTGCTCGTGATGGGGGGCGCGAGCCGCATGCGCTTTCACGGGATTCGCAAAATCTATCCCGGCACGAGTCCTTTGCCGGACATTGCCGGGCGCTACAGCCTGACCTTCCGAAAGGCGCTTTGAATGAAAATCGTGCGCGCGGAGGAGTCGCTTCTAGGGGCCTGGTTGAAACTCCGCATCGCTTTGTGGCCGGAGGACGTGGCCAATCTGGCCGACGATCTGCCCGGCCTGCTGCGCGACCCGCAGCTTTTGAATTTGATCGCGCTGGCTGAGACCGGCGAGGCGATCGGCTTTGCCGAGGCCGCCTTGCGCCGCGATTACGTCAACGGTTGTGAAACGTCGCCGGTGGGATTCCTCGAGGGCATTTACGTGGTACCCGCCCACCGCAAGACCGGCGTGGCACGGGCGCTTATTAAAGCCGTTGAAGACTGGAGCCGGGCGCAAGGCTGCGCGGAGTTTGCGTCGGACGCCCTGCTTGAAAATGCCGCGAGTCACCAGATGCACAAAGCGCTCGGCTTCGCGGAAACCGAGCGCGTCGAGTATTTCCGAAAAGTGCTCTAGCTAGTTTTTATACGAGACCCGCCAAACGGTTTGGGATTCGTCGTCGGCGATGAGGAGGCTGCCGTCTTTGGCAACAGCGATGCCTGCGGGACGGCCCCAGACATCAGCTTGGTTATCGCCGCCGGCCCAGAAGCCGCTTGCGAACACGATGTAATCGCAAACAGGCTTTTTGTTTTCAAAGGGTACATAGACCACGTTGTAAGCACGCGGGATCGCTGCGTTCCATGAGCCGTGCAAAGCGACGAACGCTCCACCCTGATATTCCTTCGGGAATTGCGTGGCGGTGTAGAACGCGATGCCGAGCGGCGCTGAATGCGAACGGAACGGCACGTCCGGCACGATAGCTTTTTTCACAAGGTCGGGGCGTTTGTCGGCAAAGCCCGGTTGCGGATGTTGTCCGATATAGCTGTAAGGCCAGCCGTAAAATCCATTGTCGGCGACCTTGGTCATGTAGTCGGGCACCAACTCGTCACCCAAAGTGTCGCGTTCGTTAACCACCGTGTAGAGATCGC
The DNA here is from genome assembly GCA_947476895.1 of Fidelibacterota bacterium. GTDB lineage: Bacteria > Pseudomonadota > Alphaproteobacteria > Rhodospirillales > Rhodospirillaceae > SHVO01. Next base: position 231,301 of record CANJRX010000001.1, read on the forward strand.
TGGTTCCGGGATAATATGCTGTGCCCACCGCATTGCGCAGGCCGCTTGCGAAGGTGCGTTGATTGCTGGCTTTGGTTCCGGCCGCATCGAGCGTGAATTCTTGAATGGTCGCACGCGGCAGCGGTTCTTCCGCGAGGTTGCCGCGCGAGCCGATGGAGACCATCAGCTTCGTGCCATCAGGGCTAAGCGTAAGTGTGCGCGTGGAATGACCACCGGCCGATCCAAAAGCACCCGCCGGTGTGATCATCACTTGCGGCGCGGTGGCTTTGGTATCGCCGGCCTTATAGGGAATGCGCCAAGCCCCTTCGCTGTCGCCGACATAGAGCGCGTCTTTGCCGATGGCGAGACCATAAGCGATGCTGAAGCCGCCGGCGAAGGTGGTGACAAGCTCGGCTTTGCCGTCGCCGTCGGCATCCCGCAGCAACGTAATCTTTCCAGTATTTTGTTCAGCCAGCAGCACATCGCCGTTGCTTGCGACGATCATGTTGCGGGCGTTGGTGAGGCCTTCGGCAAAAACATTCACGGTGAAGCCCGCCGGAACGCTGAGCGTTGCCTTGGCAGGTTTCGGAATAGTGCGCGAGCCGTTGGATTTGCTGGGCGTGGCACCCGGCTCAGCCAAGGTCTTCACATCGATCTTGATGCGCGTTCCGGGCTTTTGTGAAGGATCGGCAGCAAAGGCTGTCGTTGCGAGGGAGAGGAAAACGGTTGCCACTAAAGCCGAACGTAATCTCATCGCGCTCTCCCTATTTTATTTAAACCGTGGCGTTCACTCCGCCCGTGCCGTTTGTGCTGCTGGGCGCGGCTTCGCGCTTCGGTCCGCCTTTGGAGACAACCACCATGGCGGGGCGCAGCAAACGATCATGGATCATATACGCGTCTTGGAAAACCTGCACGACCGTACCACTGGGCACGCCCGGGTTATCGACTTCCTGAATGGCATTGTGGAAGTTGGCGTCGAAGGGCTGGTTCAGGACATTGAGTTTGCGCACGCCCTGGTTTTCCAGAACCGTGCCGAGTTCTTTTTCCGTGAGTTCCACGCCGGTTGCGAGATTACGCAAGGTTTCGTTGGCGGCGCGAGACTCTGGCGGCGCGGCAAGTAACGCGCGGCCCAGATTGTCGGCGACTTGTAACAGCGCCTTGGCGACGTTTGTAACAGAGTACTTGGCGTTATCGGCGATGCGCTTGTCAGCGCGCTTGCCGGCGTTCTCGGCTTCGGCAAGCGCGGTGAGGCGCTCAGCCTTCAAGATATCGACCAGCGCCTCCACTTCAATGAGGCGTCTTTGAAGATCCTCATAGGACGGCGCGGCAGCAGGCGCTTGCTCGAAGGGCGCTTCGGGATTGTCTGAGGGCGTCGTTTGGTCTGCGTTTGTCATGGTGCGTAAATCTTTTACCTAAGGTGAGGGAGTAACTTATTTCTCAAATCTTATTTTTCAAGCATGCGGCCGACAAGCTTTGCCGTGTAGTCGACCATAGGAATAATGCGGGCGTAGTTGAGGCGGGTGGGGCCAATGACGCCGATCGCACCCACGATCTGTTCGCGCGCGTTCTGGAAGGGTGCGACGACCATCGAACAGCCAGCCATTCCAAAAAGTTCATTCTGCGCGCCGATGAAAATCTGCACACCGTCGCCGCGGCCCACCAGATCGAGCACGCGCAGCATTTCTTCGCGAGCTTCCAGCACTGTGAACAAATGGCGGATGCTTTCCAAATCTTCCAGCGCTGTGACGTTGTTCAAAAGATTAGACTGACCTTTGATGATCAGCGCCGCATCGCGCACGTTCGAGGCGCTGGCACCGCCCCAGGTGGCGAGGCCGGCTTTGACGACCTTCGCTGTCAATTCATCCAGCTCAGCGCGGCGTGAATCGAGATCGGCGAGGATATCTGTCTTGGCTTCAGCCAGGGTTTTACCGGTGAGATGCGCGACCAGGAAATTTCCGGCCTGGACGAGGGCCGACGGCGGAAGATCGGCCGGCACTTCAATCAGGCGATTTTCGACCACGCCGCTTTCGTTGACCATCACCACCAGCGCGCTGCCGGGTTTGAGGTGCACAAACTCGATATGCTTCAACGGCGCTTCGACCTTAGGCGCCATGACGAGGCCTGCGCACTGCGCGAGACCCGCCAGAGTTCCCGTGGCCTGGGCCAGCACATCTTCCGGTGATCGCCCCGCCGCTTGGCAATGGGCATCAATGGTTTTGCGTTCTTCGGCGTCGAGGCCGCCGACCTGCAAGAGCCCGCTCACAAACATGCGCAGACCCGCCTCGGTCGGCAAACGGCCGGCGGAGGTGTGGGGCGCGAACAGAAGGCCGGCATATTCCAAATCCGCCATGACGTTGCGGATGGTGGCCGGGGACAACGAGCCGTTTAGCTTACGCGCAATGGTACGCGAGCCGACGGGCTCTCCCGTTTCCACATAAGCATCGACAATGTGACGGAAGATCTCCCGCGACCGCTCGTTTAACGCAACGACACTATGGGCGTCGGCAGCGATCATGAGGCTTTGAACCGGTGCTAAAAGGGTGCCCGCTATGTAAGCTGGGACACTGGATGCGTCAATGCGCCCATGTTAGACGAAGCCCTTCAATTTCTTGTCTTTAGAATCGGTGTGCCCTTATGACGTCTAGCCCTGTCAAACGCCTGTCCGGCCGTGCCGCCGATGCCTTGCGCCCCGTGAGTTTTGAGCTCGGCGTCAACAAACACGCCGAAGGCTCGTGCCTCGTCAAATTCGGTGACACCCATGTGCTGTGCCTCGCCTCGGTGGAAGAGTCGGTTCCGGGTTGGCTGAAGAACACGGGCAAAGGTTGGGTGACAGCGGAATACGGCATGTTGCCGCGCGCGACCAATACCCGCATGCCGCGCGAAGCGGCTAAGGGCGCTCAGTCGGGCCGCACCCAGGAAATTCAAAGGTTGGTCGGGCGGGCCTTACGCGCCGTCGTCGACATCCGCGGCTTTGGCGAAATTCAAGTGCGCGTCGACTGCGACGTGATTCAAGCCGACGGTGGCACACGCACCGCCAGCATCACCGGCGGATACCTCGCCCTCTATCAAGCCTTCGCCACCATGAAGCGCATGGGCGCCATCAATAAAATTCCGTTGCGCGAACCAGTCGCCGCCATCAGCTGCGGCCTCGTGAAAGGCAATGCGGTTTTGGATTTGGATTACGAAGAAGATTCGGGCGCACAAGCCGACGCCAACTTCGTGCTGACGGCGTCCGGTAAAATTGTCGAGATCCAAGGCACGGCCGAGGATCATCCGTTCGAAGAAGCTGAATTCTTAAACTTGATGGCGCTCGCTAAGAAGGGCGTCGCGGAATTGGTAGACTTGCAGCGCGCCGCGCTGGCCAAAGCAGGACTCTAACGGTGGCGCGACGTTTCGCCGGCGGCAAACTTGTTGTGGCAAGCCACAACGCCGGCAAGGCGCGCGAGATCCGCGAACTGCTTGCCCCGTATCCGGTAGAAGTTATCTCGGCTGCCGATTTGAATCTTCCCGGGCCGGAAGAAACCGGCCTGACGTTTATCGCCAATGCAGAATTAAAAGCACGCGCCGCTGCGACGACGTCTGGCCTTGTCGCCCTGGCCGATGATTCCGGCATGAGCGTTGACGGTTTGAACGGCGCACCCGGAATTTATTCCGCGCGTTGGGCTGGTCCCGACAAAGACTTTGCTTTTGCCATGAAGCGCGTTGAAACCGAGCTGGGCGGCAATCCAAATCGCGGTGCGCAATTCAACTGTGCGCTGACGTTGTGCTGGCCCGATGGCCATTGCGAAAGCTTTGAAGGCACGCTGCAGGGGCAGTTGGTGTTTCCGCCACGTGGTACAAAGGGCTTTGGTTACGACCCTATTTTCATTCCCGAAGGCGAGACCCGCACCTTCGGCGAAATCTCGGCGGACGAAAAACACGCCATGAGTCATCGGGCGTTGGCGTTCCGCCAGCTGGTCGCCGCCTGTTTCGCATGAACGATATCGCGCAAGGCGATGAAGGCTTTGGGCTTTATGTGCACTGGCCTTTCTGCCTGTCCAAATGTCCCTACTGCGATTTCAATAGTCACGTCGCCGAACGTATTGATCAGAACGTATGGCGCGAAGCCTTGCTGCGCGAACTGGCCACAACAGCCGCGCGTACGCCTGACCGTGTGCTGACGAGTATTTTTTTCGGCGGCGGCACGCCTTCGCTTATGGATCCCGCCACCACCGCCGACATCATCGAAGCCGCGCGGCGTCATTGGCGCACGGCCAATGATTTAGAAATCACGCTTGAGGCCAATCCCGGCACCGTGGATGCCGATCGCTTTAAAGCTATTCGCGCGGCGGGCGTTGATCGCCTGTCGATGGGCGTGCAGGCCTTGAACGAAAACGATCTCACGTTTCTAGGACGGCGTCATAATGTCGATGAAGCGCGCAAGGCGTGGCGCGCCGCGTCAAAAATTTTTCCGCGTGTGTCCTTCGATTTGATTTATGCGCGACCCGGTCAGACCGAAGATGCGTGGCGCGGTGAATTGACCGAAGCCTTGCGCGAAGTGAGCGATCACGGCATCACGCATCTGTCGCTCTATCAGCTGACCATGGAACAGGGCACGGCCATGTTCGATGCCCACACGCGCGGCGACTTCACCTTGCCCGACGAAGATGCGAGTGCAACGCTTTACGACATCACGCAGGACATTTGCGAGGCCGCGGGTTTTCCGGCCTACGAGATTTCCAATCACGCGAAAGACGGCGCGCAGTGCCGCCACAACCTCACCTACTGGCGCGGCGGTGATTATGTGGGTGTCGGTCCAGGAGCCCACGGACGACTCACACTCAATGGAACGCCGCGCGCCACGCGCCAGATCAAAGCGCCCGCCCTGTGGCTGAAGCGCGTGGCCGCCGAGGGTCATGGCACACAGGAAGAAGAGACCCTGACTGTCGAAACACGCGCTCAGGAGCTCGTGATGGTGGGACTACGCTTGGCTGAAGGGCTAGATAAGGCGCGATTCGCCCGTCTGACCGGCCAGACCCTGGACCGGGTCATCGACCTGGAAGCCGTGACCACGCTGATCGCCGACGGATATCTGACCGATACGCCGGCCCGATTGACGGCGACCCCCAAGGGTAGGCTGACCCTCAACGCGGTCTTGCGGGAATTGCTGGCCTAGTTCTTAAAGTTCGAAATATATAGCGATATTATATAGTTAGGTGTGGTTCTGCACACTATCCACAGGTCTTAGGTAAAGACTCAAGACTCAGCCCGAGAACACTGAAACTTAGACATTTTTTGCCTTTTGTTTACGTTTCGTATACCTTGCTGCCCCAGGATCGGGACACGGTTGGGCTGGGCGCAGGGATAGTATGTACAACACCCGTTTGGATGGGCTGACGGAGTATCCGTTTCAGCGTCTGACGGCGCTGCTGGCAGGCATTGAGCCGCCCAGCGAGTCTATCGTCATGTCCATCGGCGAGCCCCAGCACGCTCCGCCCGACTTGCTCCATAAGACCCTGGCTTTGAACCCCGCCGACTGGGGCAAATATCCGCCCACGCCGGGAAGCCCCGATTACCGTGCCGCCGTCGCCGCCTGGTGCGCGACTCGGTACCGCCTGCCTGCTGGATTCCTCGACCCCGAGAAACATGTGCTGCCCGTCGCCGGCAGCCGCGAAGGCTTGTTCATGGCCGCGCAGCTGTGTGTGCCGCCGCAAAAGCACGGCAAGACGCCGACGGTGTTGATGCCCAATCCGTTCTACCAAGTTTATTTCGGCGCGGCGGTGATGGCCGGCGCTGATCCCGTCTTCGTGCCCGCGACCAAAGCGACGCAGTTCATGCCTGATTATATGAGCGTGGCTGCTAGCGATCTTGATCGCGCCGCTATGGCTTACCTTTGCACGCCGGCCAATCCGCAAGGCACGGTCGCGAGCCTGGACCTTCTCAAAGACATGATCCGCCTCGCCCGCAAACACGACTTCGTGCTGGTGTCCGACGAATGCTATTCGGAAATTTACGCCCATACGCCGCCCGCCGGCGCGCTCGAAGCCTGCGCTGCGTTGGGCGAAGGCCTTTCGAATGTGCTGGTGTTTAATTCGCTTTCGAAACGCTCGAGCGTTCCGGGATTGCGTGTGGGTTTTGTCGCCGGCGACGCCACTCTCATTGCCAAGTTCCAGAAGCTGCGCGCTCACGGCGGTGCCGTTGCGCCTTTGCCTGTGCTGAGCGCTGCCGCTGCCTTATGGCGCGACGAAGCGCATGTGGAAGACAATCGCCGTCTCTATCGCGCTAAGGCCGATGATGCGGCTGCGATCTTCGGCAGCTCATTCGACTTCTATCGTCCCGCCGGCGGATTTTTTCTGTGGCTCAATGTCGGCGACGGTGAAGCCGCCACAAAAAAACTCTGGCGTGAAGCCGGCGTCAAAGTTTTGCCGGGCGGCTATCTCGCCCGCGGCACCACTGCAAACGACAATCCCGGCAGCGCTTACATCCGCGTCGCCCTTGTGCATGACCGCGACCGTACCAAAGCCGCACTTGTTCGTATGAAACACACGCTCGACAGCCTTTCCAAATAGGGAACCTGAGTCCATGAACACCGCCGTCCGCGCCCAGAACGTTCCTTTCCTTCCGCCGGCTTGGGCCGCCATGCTGAAACGCAGCGCTTTGTTCGCAAGCGGTTTGGCCGTGATGTTGTTCGGCTTTGCCCTTGTTCTGGCGCTCGCGAGTTATGCGCCGACGGACCCTTCGCTCAACACCGCGACCGGCGCCACGCCCGATAACGCGCTGGGCCTTCCGGGTGCGATCGTTGCTGACGCCATGCTGCAAGCGGCGGGCTTGGCCGCCATGACTTTTGTCTTCGTGATTGTCTCGTGGGGCATGCGCCTGATGCGCGCCGAGGTCGTGGGTTGGTTGTGGCTGCGCACTGTCGCGATGATTGCCGGCGCGCTGCTTCTCGCCATGGGCCTTGAAGTGATTCCGGCCCCCGATGTTTGGCCGGTGACGGCCGGCTTCGGTGGCTCGGCGGGCCAAGTGTTGCTCGATCTCGTCACGCGTCATGATTTCCTGTTGCGCAGCCTTGATCCGTTGGCGGCTGATGGCTTGCGCTTTGCGTTGGGTGTTGCGGCGGCTGTGGCCGGCGTTTTCACAACGCTGTGGGCCATGACCTTGAAAGCCGCCACCGCCGGGGAAGCGTTGGGCCATGCGGGCGCTTGGGTTTGGGGATTCACAGCTGGTGTGACGCAAGCCTTTGCCAACGTCGCGCAAACCGCCTTTAACCGCGAAGCCGTCGCCGTCGATAAAGCGCCGGCGAAACGCATGCGCAAAGAGGTTCAGCCGATTATCGACACCGAACCCAAATCGGAGTTTGTGGCCGAAGACGACGACAATGACATTTCGGCAGCGGCTTTTGAAATCGATATGCCTGCGAAAACTGAAGCGTCGGTGGTCGAGCCGCGCAGCAAAGCTGCCAAGCCGTCGAAGCGCGAGATGGAAGCACGTCAAGGCAGCCTGCTGCCCAAATCCAACAAAGGCTTCGACTTGCCGCCTCTGGAAATTCTGACGCCGCCACCGACAGACCGCGTCTGCAAAGTCGTGAGCCGTGAAGCGCTGGAAAACAACGCGCGCGTTTTGGAATCGGTGCTGGATGATTTCGGCATCAAAGGCGCGATTACAAAAGTCCGCCCGGGTCCGGTCGTCACCCTTTATGAGTTGGAGCCGGCCCCCGGCACGAAGACCAGCCGCGTCGTTTCTTTAGCCGACGACATCGCCCGCTCTATGAGTGCTGTAGCCGTGCGTATCGCCGTTGTGCCGGGCCGCAGCGTTATCGGGATCGAACTGCCCAACGCAACACGTGAGACCGTGTTCTTGCGCGAAATGTTGTCGGCTGATGAATTTGAGAAGACCGACGGCAAACTCATCATGGCGCTCGGCAAAGACATTGGCGGTATGCCAGTGTTCGCCGATCTTGCGCGTATGCCGCACTTGTTGGTGGCCGGCACCACCGGTTCGGGCAAGTCGGTTGCCATCAACACCATGATCATGTCGCTGCTCTATCGCAACACGCCTGCCGATGTGCGCCTGATCATGATCGATCCGAAGATGCTGGAACTGTCGGTATACGACGGCATCCCGCATTTGCTGGCGCCTGTCGTCACTGAACCCGGCAAAGCTGTCATGGCTTTGAAGTGGGTGGTGCGCGAAATGGAAAACCGTTACCGCGCCATGAGCCAACTCTCCGTCCGTAACATCGCCGGTTATAACCAGCGCCTGCAGGAAGCCTCTAAGAAAGGCGCTGTGATCAAGCGCACGGTTCAGACCGGCTTTGAGCCCACCACAGGCAAGCCGATTTACGAAGAGCAGGATCTGGACCTGACGCCGCTGCCCTACATCGTCGTCATCATCGACGAAATGGCCGACCTGATGTTGGTCGCGGGCAAAGACGTTGAAGCTGCCGTGCAGCGCTTGGCCCAGATGGCCCGCGCCGCCGGCATCCACGTCATCATGGCGACACAGCGTCCATCCGTTGACGTCATCACGGGCACGATCAAAGCCAACTTCCCGACCCGCATCAGCTTCCAGGTCACCAGCAAGATCGACAGCCGCACCATCTTGGGCGAGCAAGGTGCCGAGCAGCTGCTGGGCCAGGGCGATATGCTTTATATGGCCGCGGGCGGGCGCATCACGCGCGTGCATGGTCCGTTTGTGAGCGACAAAGAAGTCGAGCAAGTCACCGCGCACCTGCGCGATCAATCGTCGCCCGATTACGTCGAGGAAGTTACCGAAGAGAACGATCTGGACGACGTGCCCGGCTTCGGCGGTCAGGGCGGCGGCAATACGTCGACCGGCGATGGCCTGTTCGATCAGGCGGTCGCGATTGTCGCGCGCGAGCGCAAAGCGTCCACCAGCTTCATCCAGCGTCATCTGTCGATTGGTTACAACCGCGCCGCCAAGATCATCGAAGACATGGAACAGCAGGGCATGATCAGCAAGGCCAACCATGTCGGCAAACGCGAGATCCTGCTGCCACAACACGGCGATATGTAGCGCTTACTGGAACAAATGGTGAGCCAAGTCCCTTGTTGAGAGTGGACTTGGCCATACCCCCGCCATAGTGTGCGGCCAGATTTACGGCTCTTTTTGGCGTCTCGGGTACTTTTATGCTGCGCAAAATTCTTCTGTCTTTAGCGGTCTTCGCCTCTCTCGCGACATCGCACGCTTTTGCGCTGACGCCCGAAGAAACTGCCGCGGTCAAAAAGGCCGAGGACTATCTCAACGCCATCAAGACGCTGAAAGCGCGCTTCCTGCAGGTGAATCCCGACGGCAAAAGCGTCGAGGGTGACGTTTATGTGTCGCGTCCCGGGCGTATGCGCCTAGTCTATGATCCGCCGACGCCTATGTTGATGGTGGCCGACGGCAGCTTCCTGATTTACGTCGATACCGAAATGAAGGACGCGAGCCATGTGGGCCTGGACGACACGCCCGCAGGACTGCTGCTCAAAGAGAACCTCTCGTTCACCGACCCGGGCGTAAAGCTGGGCGGCGTGAAACTGGGACCGGGCACCGTCGAGATTACGGCTTCGATGACCAAGGACCCCTCGGCCGGCAAACTGACGCTGGTGTTCAGTGATGCGCCCTTCGAGCTGCGGCAGTGGCGGGTGATTGATGCCCAGAACAAAGCAGTCTCGGTCACCCTGTTCGACGCCAAGCCGGGCGTGCCGCTGGATAAAAACCTGTTCCGCTACGACACCCGGCGCAGCGGCGACCGCGAGTAGCCTGTAACAGCGTGCGGTGGCGTACGTTACATTCACTCCCTCATAGGGCGAGTCGGCTTTTGAGGGGGTTCTTGACGCTTTTCCAGGCGGTCCCCATCTCAAATTTCACAGCTTTTGGCGCCGATCACGTGTTCGTGTTTGCTTTATATCACATTGATAATATTCGATTTATCCGCAACAATTGTGTTTTGCACAGCGTGCATAGCGGCTATGCGGTCGCGCACCTTTGCGAAAGCCAAAACCGGTCTTATATCGATCCCACGAAGCGTCGACGTCGCAATGACGATCAGACGCTGCCTGGAGATGGTTTCCCCTGCCATTCCAAGGCAACTGCTAGGCGCCCGGTGTCCCCCCACACCGGGCGCCGTTTTTTTGCGGCCCATTTTGCTGCAGGTCATGCTGCATGAATGCTGCACCCTTGGTCATCGCCTCCTGGAACATCAACTCGGTGCGCAAGCGCATCGCCCAGCTTGAGCGTCTGGCGGAAGAGACCAACGCCGACATCATTTGCCTGCAGGAGACCAAAGCCAACGTAGAGGCTTTCCCGACCGCCGAGATAGCGGCCATGGGTTACCCGCATCAGGCGGTGTCGGGATTCGGCAGCTACAACGGTATGGCGATTCTCTCAAAGCTGCCGCTGACCGAGATCAATCGGTATCCCCACTGCGACCGCAACGATGCCCGCCACATCAGTGCGACGGTTGCCGATATCAGCGTGCACAGTCTTTACATCCCCGCCGGCGGTGATCTGGCCTGTGTCGAGCGCAATCCAAAATTTGCCCACAAGCTGAAATTCGTCGACGCCGTGGCCGATCACTTTGCCGGCAATCACGGCTACCGCGACGCCATTGTCGTCGCCGGCGATTTCAATGTGGCGCCGCTGCCAGCCGATGTCTGGGATCACGTGAAGCTGTCGCGCATCGTCACGCACACACCTATCGAGATCGCGGCCTTGGAACGCATGAAGCGCTCGCTGCAATTCATCGATGCCTTGCGCGAAGTGGTGCCCGAGAACGACCCTGTGTTCACGTGGTGGAGTTATCGTGCGAGCGATTGGCAAGCCGCCAATAAAGGCCGCAGGCTCGATCACATTTGGGTCACCCAGCCTTTGAAGGCGCGCATCGCGGGTGTGGAGGTGCTCACCGACATCCGCCACTGGACGCCGCCGTCGGATCACGTGCCGGTGATTCTAAAACTAAGTGCTGGAGAATAGACTCACGCGCGTTTGCGTTTGAGCAGCACGTAGAGCGCGCCCGTGCCGCCCTGACGCGGCCGCGCTTCGGAGACCGCAAGGATCAGTGGTCGCAGCGATGCTTGATTGAGCCAATGCGGCACTTCGCGGCGTATTTTACCCACACTTTGATCTTTGCCTTTGCCGGTGACGACAACAACACAGCGGGCACCCCGCGCTGAAGCACCGCGTAAAAAACCCGCGAGCGCGCTGTGCGCTTGATCAAGTGTCAGGCCATGCAGATCGATGCGCCCGTCTATCGCCATGTCGCCGCGTGTGAAACGCTGCGCGGTACGCCGGTCCATATCGGCAGTCACGCCGACGGCGAGCGGCGGTGCGGGACGCGGAGCAGATTTGGGTTCGGGAGCAGGTGTATGCGCTGGTTTTGCGCGCGGCGCGGGTTCGTCGGAGACATCGTCGGCCGCATCTTCGCTAGGATGGCGTGCGTTGTACGGCGTGACGCTGCGCGTCACAAACCGCCAGGTCTTCAGGTCTTCAGAATTGAGATCAAGGCGGTTGCGGCTCATCGCCTACATATTCAGGTCTTGGAGACGCGCGGCTTCTTTGTCCTCTTGCGCGGGCTTATCCATGCGCTTGAAGTTGTTGTAGGCTTCGACGCCTTCCAACTCCATCTCCGGCAGATAGCGCGTGACGAAGGCGCGCCAGTCGCCGTCGGGCGCCACGCAGCGGGTCTTGTTCATGTAGTTGAGCGTGATGACCAGACCGCCCATCTTCCACAACAGATTCCAGTTATGCAGATTTTCAGTGGCGGCTTCGATGGAGCGGCGATAGACGCGCTGCGCGACCCACGGCCGCATCACAAAAAGATAGAACAACACACCCAGCACCATGGCGGCGGTACCGAGGATAAGGTGGACCAGAAACATCAGGAGCATCGAGCCGACCAGAATGATCAGGAGCGGGCCAATGTTTTCCCAAGGGCTCCATACCGGCGAGCGCGGATGATTGAGGCGGTCGAAGTCGACAAAAATGCTGACGCGGTCGGCCTGGTAGGATTCCACCAAACGGGCATACAGCGCGCGGTCGCGTTTTTTCTCGCCGGACTTTTGGGGGGCCGCTTGGTTCATCTCATCCCTCGTTGGCGCCGCTCATTTTTGAGTCGCGCGCCGCTCCATCTTCAACCGTAGTTGAGAATGTTTACCCGATTCTAAACAACCAGAGTCTTGAAAGTTATTTGGCGGAATCTTCGGGGTTTTCAGGGGGCCTGTCCTCTGACGCGGGCGCTGGCACCGGGATTTCGGCTTTCGGCACGAAGACGTAGTAATTGCCTGCGCTTTTCATGCGCCCCGCCTTTGCGAAGGCATCTTCGCCGTGGCCCCAGAAGATATCGCCGCGCACAGCACCCGTAATCGCCGCGCCGACGTCTTGCGCGACCATAAGCCGCTGCAGGGGAACGCCGTCAGGATCGACTGTATTGAGCCACATAGGCACACCCAGCGGCACAAAGCGGGGGTCCACGGCCATGGATCTTAAGGGCGTGAGCGAGACGCCTTGCGCGCCCACCGGCCCATCTTCGGTCTCGGACGGATCGAGGCGGCGGAAGAAAATGTAGCGCGTATTGCGGTTCATATAGTCTGCCGCTTCGGTTGGGTGAAGTGCGAGCCATTCGCGTACTGCGATCATGGAGGCGCCACCCGGTTTCAATTCGCCGGCTTCGAGCAAAATACTCCCGATCCCGCGGAAGACCCGGCCGTTGTGTCCGGCAAAACCGATGCGCATCACTTGCCCATCAGGAAGCGTGACGCGGCCCGAGCCTTGGATATGCAGAATGTGTACGGCGACGGGATCGTCGGCCCACAGCAGCACATCGGCGTCTTCGGCGATGGCGCCGGCGGCATCGATTTCTTCGCGCGTGAAATAGGGTTTGAGCTGACCGTTCTCGAGCACGCGGCCCACCAGGCTACCTGGGACGCCGTTCGGTAATTGGACGGAGGCCGGGAGAAAATCCTTGAGGTTCAACGTGACGAGATTGCGGGGCTTGCCGTAGATCGGCGTTTGGTAGGTGCCGCCGCGTGTCAGTGATCCTTTCAGATCGGTTTCGTAATATCCGGTGAAGGTTCCGCGGTCGATGATCTCGCTGCCTTCGCCTTGCGTCAGCGCAACACTATAGGCCGTGAAATCACGCGCTAAGAGTGCGCGCAGCGCAGCGTCGCCGTCGGTCACGCTTGCCAGCGCGCCGCAAGCCGTCTGCCAGGTCAGCGCAGACCGTGCGAGAACATCGCGCCCAATCACAGTCTCGGGCGTCAGTCCCGCAAACTTTTCGCAAGACCGTTTCAAGGCCGGCAAACTTTGCGAGACGGAGTCTTCCGTCCAGCCGGGCAGGGCGCTCACGTCGACGGGCGTATAAACCGCGACGGGATCGATCTTGGTGGGTTGTTGTGGTGTCGTGGGATTCGCGTTTGGCACAGGCTGCATGCGCCGGACGTAAGCCGCGCCAAGCCCTGCGCCCACAAGCGTCGACACCAGTACAACCAGCAAAAAGCGCGCGAGCGGACTCATAGGTCAGAGAAGGAGAAGCTGCGGGCCGAACGCAAGGCCGGGCTTATGATTCGATGCTGCGGGTCGCGACCAAAGCCCAATTGGGATCGTTGGTGGCAAGATCGCGCGCGAAGGTCCAGACGTCGGTGACGCTGTCCACATGTTCGCGGTCGCCTTCGATCACCGTGCCGGTCTTGTCTTTGACCACATTGACCTGCTCGCTTTGGAAGCGCACATCGACGGTGGCGCGGTTGTCGCGCACTTCAACACCTTCAAGCTTTGGCGGCTTCAAAACCACCAGTTCGGTTTCCATGGTCTCGCCGCGCTCTTCGCGTTCCTTAATGGCGGCGGCAAAGCGCGCATAGACGTCGGCGCTGAGCAACGGCTTCAAGGCATCGGTATCGTTCTTGGCATAGGCCGCGACAATCATTTCAAAAGCTTTTGCGGCACCTTCCAGGAAGCCGCTGGCCGAGAAACTGGGATCGACCATTTTGATCTGCACCAAGCCGGCTTCGAGCGGCGTGCCTTGATAGGCCGGCTCAATGTCCTGCATCACGCTTTCGCGGGTGCGCCGGCTGGGCGGCACGGGCATTTGCACGACATTGTCGGGCGACCGGGGAAAGGTTTCGTCCGCGCGGGGTTCGGCGGTGGGTTCGTGGCCGGTCCGGCGTCCCAACACACTGCGCAGGCGCAGGATGATAAAGCCCGCGGCCATGGCCAGGATGATGATGTCGATGAACTGGAAGCTTTCCATCATGTATCCGCTTTATGAGTGGCTGTTTGGGGCCAAAAAGACCGCCCGAAGCCCCAATAATCACTGCTTGGGCCGAGGTAAAACGCTTCACAGGCAAAATAGGCCCATAACATCCAAAGGGCAAGCGAGGGTGGCGCTTTTGTCATGTGGTCTAAAGCGCCGTAAGCCTTTGGAGCAGCGCTTGTCTGGGGCGGCGAAGCATGTTAGTTCGCACGGCTTTTTGCGCACAGCCGCTGCTTCGAAATTGTGAAGCCGCTTTGGGCAGCCATAGCCTTCGGACGGAGACCAAAATGAGCGATGCGACCCAAGATCCAGCCCCGCCGGCACCCGAAAACGGGCCCGATACCGCCGCAGGCACCCCGCCGCTCAGGTTTTTGGGGCAATACATCAAGGATTTGTCCTTCGAAGCGCCCTTAGCGCCGGATATTTTCAATATTCTGCGTCAACAGTCACCCGATATCGAGGTTACCGTCGATGCCGGCGTGCGCCAGCTCGAAGGTCCGGTGTTTGAAGTCACCATTTCGGTCTCGATCGACGCCAAGACTGGAGAAAAGACCGCCTTCATTCTGGAGCTGGTCTACGGCTGTGTGGCCGAGGTCAATCCGCAGCTGGTGCCGCAGGAATATGCCCATTCGCTTCTGATGATCGAAGCGCCGCGCCATATGTACCCCTTCGTCCGCCAGATCGTGGCCGATGTCACCGGCACCGGCGGCTTCCCGCCCTTGATGATGCAGATGGTGGATTTCGCCGATCTCTATCGCCGGAAGTTCGCCGCCAACAACGGCGGTCAGATGCCGGCCGAAGCCCCGGCTGTTCATTAATCCCTAAGCGGGGACGCGAACCCAGATTGCGTTCTTGATGGTGGTGACGAAGGTGGCGTGAGCTGCCAGTTCGTCTTCCGTCGCGGCGTGGGGACGGGGTTCGCGTACGGTCCGCTCGACCGAGACTTCCAATGTCGCGTTGGTTTCGGACGCGATCAACGCCAGGCCCGGTTCGCGGCCGCCAATGAGTTCCAGATACACTTTCGACAGCAACTTCGCATCGAGCAGCGCGCCGTGTTTGTCGCGGGCCGAGGTGTCGATCTGAAACCGGCGGCACAGTGCATCCAGGCTGGCTTGCGCGCCGGGAAATTTGCGCCGCGCCAATGTCACCGTATCGATAGCGCGGTCGGCCGGCAGCGTGGGTTTACCAACGCGTTTAAGCTCGGCATTGATGAAATTCATATCGAAGCTCGCGTTATGAGCCACGATCGGTGAATCGCCGATGAATTCCAGCATCGCATCGGCAATAGCCGCGAACAGCGGTTTGGTGGCGAGAAATGTGATCGACAGCCCATGGACGGCTTCAGCTTCCGACGGCATGTCGCGCTCGGGGTTCAGGTAAGCGTGGAATTCTTTACCCGTCGCCATGTGGTTGAAAAGTTCTAGGCAGCCGATTTCCACGACGCGGTGACCCGTCAGCGGATCAAAGCCGGTCGTTTCCGTATCCAAAACAATTTCACGCATGATTGGCCCCTAACGTCCCGACACTAATGTGATCACTTGTTTGAGTCGACGCAAGGTTTCTCGTTTGCCAAGGCTAGACGGGATCACTGCATCGGCCGCGGCACGTTTGCGGGCGTCGGGCCATTGGCGCGCGAGAATGCCTTTAAGCCGCGCCGCTGTCATGCCGGGGCGCGCGAGGGCCCGTTGACGCTGCAAAAACGGTGGTGCGGTGATGACGACCACGGCGTCGAACATATCTTGCGAGTTGCCCTCGAACAGTAACGGGATATCGAGCGCAACAACTGCGCGGCGTCCGAACGCGGCACGGCGCAAAAACAGTTCGCGTTCTTCGCGCACCAGAGGATGCAAAATCGCCTCGAGCTCTTTTAAGGCTTTGGCGTCGGTGAAGACTTTCGCGCCCACGGCTTTGCGGTCGATGCCCTTTGGTCCGCCGGTGCCGGGAAAGCGCGCGGCGACAGCTTTGACGGCTTTGCCTTTCGCGCCAAGAAGTTTGTGCACAGAAGCGTCGGCGTCGAATACCGGAATGCCGAGCTCTTTGAGAAGAGCTGCCGCCGTGGATTTGCCCATGGCGACGGAACCGGTGAGGCCAATTAGGCGAAAAGCCCGGCGCTGCGCGCGGCGCGGACGACGACGCACTGTCTTGAGTTTAACCCGCCGCAAGAACAGCTTTCCTGAGTTCGGGTGTCACTTCAGGTCTTTTACCGAACCAACCTTCGAAGCCGGGTTGGGCCTGATAGAGCAGCATACCGAGGCCATCAACCACTGTATTCCCACGCGCGCGGGCAGCTGCCAGCAACGGCGTTTCGAGCGGCACATAAACAATGTCGTTGACGGTGGCTTCTGGCGGCAGGTGCTTGAGATCGATGTCGAGCGGATCTTGACCCGTCATACCCAGCGTCGTGGTGTTGACCAGGAGGTTGGCCGCTTTTAGGGCCGTGGTGCGGTCGTTCCAGGAAGCGACCGTGATCTTTCCACCAAGCGCTTTCGCAAGTGCCCCCGCACGGTCGGCTGTGCGATTTATCAAAACGATATCCGGCACACCGGCATCTTGCAGAGCTATACAAATGGCGCGTGCAGCGCCGCCGGCCCCTAGAACCACCGCGGGACCAGCTGCAGGGTTGAACTTAGGCGCGCCGGCTTTGAGGCTGGTGATAAAGCCATAGCCGTCGGTGTTGGTCGCTTTGAGGCGTCCCTTTTCGACGAAGATCGTATTCACTGCGCCGATGCGCTGGCCTTCCGGCGAGATTTCATCGACGAGTTTCAGGGCGGCCTCTTTGTGAGGCACGGTGAGATTGACGCCCGCATAACCACTAGCCGCTAGACCGCGCAAAAACGTTTCCAAGTCTTCGGGCTTGACCGGCACACGTTCGTAGCTGCCGTCGATGCCGTAGGTCTTCAGCCAATAGCCGTGCAGGGCCGGCGAGCGCGAATGCGCCACGGGCCAGCCAACAACAGCGGCTTTCAGCTTCGCACTCATCGCGGCACAGCCTCGTGTTCGCGCAAAAAGGCGAGCAGTTCTAAAAGCGGCAAGCCCAGGATAGTGAAGAAGTCGCCTTCGATGCGGCTGAACAATTGCGCACCGGGACCTTCGAGCTGGTAAGCACCCACCGACGACAGCACGGCCGTGCCGGCTTGCGCGAGGTAGCTGTCGATGAAGGCATCCGAATAGGGCCGCACGGTCAAATGCGGCATGGCGACGTGGTGCCAGATGCGCGCTCCGTTCAAAGCCACCGCGACCGCTGTCGGAAGCACGTGCATTTTCCCGCGCAGCTTTAAGAGGTGCTGGCGGGCGCCGGCCATATCAACCGGCTTATCGAACCAATCGCCGTCGCATTCCAGCATCTGGTCGGCGCCGATGACCAAAGTTTCGGGATAGCGCTGCGAGACTTGCACCGCTTTCAATTCCGCCAGCATCTCGGCGCATTGGGCCGCGGTCGCACCTTCGGCCTTCATCGAGGCTTTTACGGAATCCTCGTCGGTATGCGCCGGGATGATTTCGACGTTCACGCCCGCTGCGCGCAACAGATTAGCGCGGCTTTTACTGGCAGAGGCGAGGATGATCTGGCGGGCCGTCATGATGTGCTGTGACGCTGATTATAAAGTTGAATGATGGTGGCGGCGGTTTCTTCGATGGAACGGCGCGTGACATCGATCACTGGCCAATTGTACTTCACGAACAGCCGGCGCGCTTCGGCGATTTCTTCACGCACCACGTCGAGGTCGGCGTAACTCGTGTCACGCTCTTCGTTCATGATGCGCAAGCGGCTTTGGCGGATATCGCTGAGGCTTTTGGGTTCGCGCGTGAGGCCCACAAACAACGGATTGCTGGCCGTGGCAATCTCGTCTGGCAGAACAAAGCCCGGCACGAGCGGAATGTTCGCCACTTTGAATCCGCGGTTGGCGAGATACATGCACGTTGGTGTTTTAGAGGTGCGCGACACACCCACCAGAATCATATCGGCATCGCCCACTGTTTCCAGCGATTGGCCGTCGTCGTGGCGGACGGCGAAATGCATGGCATCGATGCGGCGGAAATAATCGTCGTCGAGTACGTGCTGCTTGCCTATTTCCGACAAGGCCTGGCGTTCAAAGAAACGCGAGAAGGCCTGCATCACCGGATCTATGGCCGAGACGTAAGGAATGCGCATATCGCGGCAAGCTTGCTCAAGCAGATCACGCACACCTTTATCGAGCAGCGTGAACACCACGAGACCCGGCGCGTGACGAATGCCTTCGATGACGCGGTTCATTTGCCCGGTGGTGCGCACCAGCCACCAGAAGTGTTCGGTGACTTCGACGTTCTCATACTGCACCAGACAGGCGCGCGCGATGTTGGTCACGGTCTCGCCGGACGAGTCGGAAACCAGATGCAGATTATAGACGGCGTCGTTGGTCATGATCGCGTTTGAAAATGTGTTTAGAGGGCTGTGGGGTAAAAAAGCATGATGGGGATGAAATGGAACTTTTGCACAGGGTGATCCGTTTCACCCTCTCAGACCCCATCTTCATCCCAGAGTTGACAAGATGTGGATAAGACCGCGTTCACTTCGTGAATCCCCTGCATGACATACGGGTTCTGTAACATTACCTCATTATTCACGCTTTTCGCACTGCGCTAATAGCCGCTGTCTCTCACACTCACAGCAGGTTTTGCACACATTCACACACAAGCGTGATGGTGTGTGCATTTAGCTCGCCGTATCCGGGACAACTTTCTTCCTAGCGGTAATCCTTCTGACTCACAGGCCTTACTACCTCCATTACCAAGAAAGATTCTTTTTATATTGATTGGGAAAACGTTAGTTCGGTGACCATCCCCTGGCAAAACAAGACCGTTGACTTGAAAACCATGCTCGGGTATCGCTGGGATCATCAGAACAGGGCGTTCGCCCGCGGCTTTTCTGTTTTACCTTATCTCCCGGCGACCTCACTCCACCTCATTCGTAGTTTGTTGCCCCGCAGCGCTTATTCGCTGACCCCCCCAGTCCAAACTCCCGTTTAATCCCTCCCCGTCAACAGAAGTCTCAAGTCACATGCATCTTCAGGAATTGAAGCGTAAAACCCCGGCAGAACTGCTGGCTTTTGCAGAAGAATACGGCATCGAAAACGCTTCCAACCTGCGCCGTCAGGATTTGATGTTCGGCATCCTCAAGATCATGGCGGACAAAGACACCGTCATTGATGGCGACGGCGTGCTGGAAATTCTGCAGGACGGCTTCGGCTTTCTGCGCTCGCCCGAGGCGAGCTATCTGCCCGGCCCCGATGACATCTACGTGAGTCCCAGCCAGGTCCGCCGCTTTGGCCTGCGCACCGGTGATACCGTGGAAGGTCAAATCCGCGGGCCCAAAGACGGCGAGCGCTATTTCGCGCTGCTCAAGGTCAACACCATCAATTTCGAAGACCCGGACAACGTCCGCCACCGCATTAACTTTGACAACCTGACGCCGCTCTATCCTGACGAGAAGCTCAAGATGGAGATTGAGCAGAAGGATACCAAGGTTAGAGACATCACCCAGCGTGTGATCGAACTGGTCTGCCCGATTGGTAAGGGTCAACGCGCCGTGATCGTGGCGCCGCCGCGCACCGGCAAGACCATCATGCTGCAGAACATTGCAGCCGCTATCGCGGCTAACCACCCGGAAGTTTATCTGATCGTGCTTCTGATCGATGAACGCCCGGAAGAAGTCACCGACATGGACCGCACCGTGAAAGGCGAAGTCGTCAGCTCGACATTTGATGAGCCGGCCTCGCGTCACGTGCAGGTGGCCGAAATGGTCATCGAGAAAGCCAAACGCCTGGTGGAACACAAGCGCGACGTTGTGATCTTGCTCGACTCTATCACCCGCCTCGCGCGCGCCTACAACACGGTTGTGCCGTCCTCGGGCAAAGTGTTGACCGGCGGTGTCGACGCCAACGCATTGCAACGTCCGAAGCGCTTCTTCGGCGCCGCGCGTAATATCGAAGAAGGCGGCTCGCTCACGATTATCGCGACGGCCTTGATCGATACCGGCAGCCGCATGGACGAAGTGATCTTTGAAGAGTTCAAAGGCACCGGCAACTCGGAAATCGTGCTCGACCGCAAGCTCTCCGACAAGCGCGTGTTCCCTTCGATCGACATCACCAAGTCCGGTACCCGTAAGGAAGAACTGCTGGTCAACCAGGGCACGCTTTCGAAGATGTGGATCCTGCGCCGCATTCTGGACCCCATGGGCGTTCAGGACGGCATGGAGTTTTTGCTCGAGAAACTCCGCGAGTCCAAGAACAACAACGACTTCTTTGACCGCATGAATAAGTAAGACAAAAGGCCCGGAAAAACTCCGGGCCTTTTTCTTTTACACCACCAGGATGGTTGATCCTGTTGTCGCGCGGGATTCAAGATCCGTGTGCGCGTGGGCGGCTTGCGCAAGGCCGTAAGAATTGCCGACATCGATTTTGATAATGCCCCTGCTCACCAAGTCGAACAGCTCGGTGCAACCCGCCGCCAGTTCTTCGGGCGTATCGACATAATCACCGAGACGCGGCCGCGTGAGGAAAGCCGAACCTTTGTTGGCCAATTGATCCGGCTCAATCGCCGGCGGCGGGCCTGACGCATTGCCGAAGCTAACCAACAGTCCACGCCGCGCGAGGCAATCGAGCGAACCTAAGAACGTGTCTTTGCCGACGCTGTCGTACACCACAGGCACGCCGTTGCCGCCCGTAAGCTCGCGCACCTTGGCGGCCCAGTTCTCGGTTTTGTAGAGAATGGTATGCGTGCAGCCGGCCGCGCGCGCGATTTTAGCTTTCTCTTCGGATCCCACGGTGCCGATTACCGTCGCGCCGATGTGCCGCGCCCATTGGCAGAAGATGAGCCCGATGCCGCCGGCGGCCGCGTGCATCAACACGGTCTCCCCGGGCTTCAGTTTGTGCAAGGCGCGCACGAGATACCAGACGGTCAGCCCGCGTAGCATCATGCCGGCGGCTTTTTCGTCTTCGATGTTAGGCGGGCATTTCACGACCTTGGCGGCCGGGATTAAACGTTCTTCGGCGTAAGACCCCATGGGACCGTTGCCGTAGCAAACCCGGTCGCCAACCTTCACGTTGGTTACGCCGGCACCGACGGCTTCAACACGGCCCACGCCTTCCATGCCGGGAATGAAATAGCCGGCGTCGTTGCGTTTGGCGGGGTAAAGGCCAGTGCGGTGATAGGTATCGATGAAGTTCACGCCGATGGCGGTTTGGCGCAGGCGGATTTCGTCCGGGCCGGGTTTTCCGACTTCGATGTCGACGTATTGCAGAACTTCCGGGCCGCCAGTCTCGCGCACGACAATTGCTTTGACCATTCCTAGATCTCCACCCCTTCAAGCCTCAGCAGTGCGACTTTTGTCTCTAAGCCACCGGCCCCGGAATAGCCGCCCAGCGTGGCCGTGCCGAGAATACGGTGACAGGGAATAATGATCGGTATTGGGTTTCGTCCGCAAGCGGTGCCCACGGGCCGGGCGCCGGATTTCAGTTTCTCTGCCACCTCGCCGTAGGTGCGCGTCTTGCCGTAGGGAATTTTGCACATCTGTTGCCAGACGCGCTTTTGGAAGGCGGTGCCGAAGGGTGCCAATGGCAGATCAAAGCCCGTCAACTTGCCGTCGAAATAGGCGTTCAGCTGTTTGACCGCTTCTTTCAGGAGGGGTGTTGGTGTTTGGTCGCGGCCCCAGCCCCAATCCAGGGCGACGATCGCGTCCTCATCCTGACTGAGACTGAGATCGCCCACCGGCGAATGAAGGGAGAGTTGCGGCATGGGGAGCGCTCACACAAGGACAAGGCTGGCATGGACAGGGCCGGTTTCAGTGCTTAACCTTATCATAGGCGGCTCGAAACGATTTCCCGAAAAGCGCATATCTGAAGGTGAAGCCATGAAAGTCAACGTCAACGTCGAATGCACACCTGAAGAAGCGCGGGCGTTCTTAGGATTGCCCGACGTGGCGCCATTGCAGCTCGCCATGATGGATCAGATGAAAAATCAGATGCAGAAGACGGCGGCCGCGCTAGAGCCCGAGACCATCTTCAAGACATTGTTTCCCATGAACACCGAAGGCTTCGGCGAATTGCAGAAAACCTTCTGGGGCCAATTCATGTCGAACATGAACAACATGGCCAGCATGGGTAAGACCGACAAATAATGACATCGGCGGAGACGATCTTCGCGCTGGCCTCGGCGGCTGGGCGCGCTGGCATCGCCGTGATCCGCCTTTCGGGACCACACACCAGACAGGCGATTACGGAGCTGGGCTGCGCTATGCCGCAGCCGCGCAAAGCCACGCGCGCGCTTTTTAGAGAACCCGCCACCGGCGATGTTCTCGACGATGGCCTGCTGCTGTGGTTTCCAGCCCCCAACAGTTTCACCGGCGAAGATGTGGCCGAGCTGCATGTGCACGGCGGCCGCGCGGTTGTTGAAAGCATCTTGGATGTTTTGAGCAACGTGGCTGGCTTGCGCGTTGCGGAGCCTGGCGAATTCACGCGCCGCGCTTTTGCGCACGACAAGATGGATATCACACAAGCCGAAGCGCTCGCCGATTTGGTGGACGCCGAAACCCGCGCGCAACAACGGCAAGCGCTGCGCCAGATGGGCGGCGCGCTCAAAGAAATCTATGACGATTGGCGTCATCGTTTGGTTCAAGCCCTGGCGCACTTAGAAGCGGTGATCGATTTCCCTGACGAAGACCTGCCGCCGGCGGTGGCCGATAAAGTGTGGGGCGAAGTCGATGACTTGCGCGACTCTATTGCGCAGCATCTCGACGACGGCGGCCGCGGCGAACGTATCCGCGAAGGGTTGATGGTGGCGATCATCGGCCCGCCCAACGCTGGTAAATCAAGCCTCCTGAATCTTTTGGCGCGGCGCGAAGCGGCGATTGTCTCGGCCATTCCCGGAACCACGCGCGATATCATTGAGGTTCACATGAATCTCGACGGCTACGCTGTGACGCTGGCCGACACGGCCGGTTTACGTGAGGCAGGTGATGTGATCGAAGACGAAGGCATTCGCCGCGCAAAACGCCGTGCGGCCGACGCCGATCTCAAGATCGTTGTGTTCGACGGCGCAACCTTCCCCGTGCGCGACGAAGCGACCGAAGCGCTGATCGATGACGATACGCTTGTGGTCATCAACAAAGGCGATCTGTTAGGACGGCCGCGTCTTCCCAAAGATACGCAGCTGATTTCGGTCAAAACCGGCGAAGGCATCGAAGATTTTTTTGCGACGCTTCAAGCGCGCATTGCTGCGAAATCCGATACGGGTGCTGCGATGCCCTTGACCCGCGCCCGCCACCGCAAAGCGTTGGAAGAATGCGTCGAGTCGCTCAAACGCGCCAAAGCCGCACACTTGCCAGAGTTGGCCGCCGAAGACTTACGCCTCGCCGCCCGCGCCTTGGGCCGCCTCACGGGCCGGGTCGATGTTGAAGAGATCCTCGATGTCGTGTTTCGGGATTTCTGTATCGGTAAGTAGGCGGCACTTACATAACTGGACTTTGGTCGTCGCGTCCTGCTATGGGCCTATGATGGGGCGGCGGCGTATTCGCAAAATATTGCTTTGGCTGACTGGAACGACAGTGGCGTCGTTTGTCATTGGGCCGTTGGGTGAATGGTTCATTGAACTGGCACGACAGATGGGATGGTACGACAATCCCAAAGAAACGGCAGAAGGCGCGATCGCCAAATTTCTGAACACGTTAGCGGCCATAAGCGCATGGATTAGTGGTTCATTTTTCAATCCAACGTGGATGACTGTTGGTGCCGGCGTAATTTTTGCCTTCACAGCTGGTTTTTGGGCGGATGCCTGGTTTGTGCGTAGAGAGCGTCCTGTAAACCAAACGCCAGTTTCACCACCGGATCCCAAGCAGTTGGAAAGCCTCTACAATCAAATAGAGCGCATTAAGCCAATACTTCTTCGTGATGCCATGAGTGATTCGGTTACGTTTGAAGGGTTCAATGAACTGTCTTCGATATCCAATAAATTAGCGCGACTCGATATACCGACACCGTTTTCACCGGGATATCGGCTTGCTTCTGATATCAAGACTTTCAGCGGCCCCTGCTATCAATATCTCATGATAATCGCGCCCTATATCCGTGAAGGACAGCTGGATTTGGCAGCGAGAGTTGCCAAGATTCATTTAGAACGCCACAGGCAGCCAGATGATTGATCCCAGAATCTATTGCTAGATCGTGGAATCACCGCGTTTTCTGGAAGCGTCCGAATCCCGATTGGCCCTCATTCCCCGCCCGATATATAAGTGCGCCCATGAATGGGCTTCCTCACGCTTATGATGTGATCGTTGTCGGCGGCGGACATGCCGGGACCGAGGCGGCCGCTGCGGCGGCGCGTACGGGTGCGCGCACTCTGCTGATCACCCATAAAGTCGAGACCATCGGCCAAATGTCCTGCAATCCTGCCATCGGCGGATTGGCCAAGGGTCATTTGGTCCGCGAGATCGATGCGCTCGACGGCATCATGGGCCGGGCCATCGATAAGGGCGGTATCCAGTTCCGCATGTTGAACCGGTCCAAGGGTCCTGCCGTGCGCGGACCTCGGGCGCAAGCCGACCGCAAACTCTATCGGCAAGCGGTTCAGGACCTTCTGGCCGAACAGGCCAATCTTGAACTCCGCGCCGGCGGCATTGAAGACCTGCTGTTGGACGAGACGCGCACGCGCATCACCGGGGTCGTAACCGGTGCTGGCGAAAAGGTTTTTGCCGGCGCCGTGGTGCTGACCACGGGCACGTTCCTCAATGGTTTGATCCATCGCGGTGAAGCGCGCATCCCGGCTGGGCGCATCGGCGAAGCCCCGGCTTTGGGTCTCTCTAATACCCTGAAATCATTGGGATTTGCCGTCGGGCGCTTGAAGACCGGCACGCCGCCGCGTCTTGATGGCAAGACCATCGACTGGGCGAGCTTGGAAATGCAGCCCGGCGATGATCCGCCGGAGCCGTTTTCGTTCCTGACCGAGCGTATCGAGACGCCGCAGGTCCAGTGCGGCATTACCTATACGACGCCCGAAAGCCATGCCCTGATCCTGGCCAATAAGAGCCGGGCTCCCATTTATAACGGCCAGATCCAGGGCGTCGGCCCGCGCTATTGCCCGTCGATCGAAGACAAAGTTGTGCGCTTCGCGGAACGTGAGCGGCACCAAATTTTCCTGGAACCAGAAGGACTTGACGACGATACCGTCTATCCCAACGGTATCTCGACCTCCCTGCCCGAAGATGTGCAGCTGGCTTTGTTGAAGACCATTCCCGGCTTGGAAAAGGCCGTCATGCTGCAGGCCGGCTACGCCATCGAATACGACTATGTGGACCCGCGCGAACTCCAGCCAAGCCTGGAAACGCGCAAGGTCGCAGGGCTTTATTTCGCCGGGCAGATCAACGGCACTACCGGTTATGAAGAAGCCGGAGCCCAAGGTCTGTTGGCCGGTTTGAACGCCGCCCGCCAGGTTGGCGGCAGCGACGCCTTCACGGTCGATCGGGCCGAGGGCTATCTTGGCGTCATGGTCGATGATCTCACGACCCTGGGCACCATCGAGCCCTACCGCATGTTCACGTCCCGCGCCGAATATCGTCTGGTCCTGCGGGCCGACAACGCCGACCTGCGCCTGACTGAAAAGGGCATCGCGGCCGGTTGCGTTGGAAGCCGTCGCCAGGCTCACTTTGAGGCCAAAAAGGCCGCTCTGGAAGAAGCCCGTAAGACCCTTAAATCGTTGCAGTTTACGCCTTCAGAATTGACCAATCGCGGGGTTACGACCAACCGCGATGGCGTACGTCGGAGCGCCCTCGATGTACTAGCCATGTCGGATATGAACTGGGTGCGTCTGCGCAGCCTTTGGCCCGAAATCCCCGCCTTCCGCAAAGACGTGGAAGAGCAGCTGGAGATCGACAGCCGTTATGCCGGCTACGTGGGCCGCCAGGAAGCTGACATCCGGGCCTTCCGCAAAGACGAAGCGCTGCGTCTGCCAGCCAGCCTGGACTACGCCGAGATTGGCGGACTATCTACCGAAGTCCGTCTAAAGCTGAGCGCAGCTCAGCCCGTAACCCTTGGCGCTGCCGCCCGAATCCCCGGCGTGACGCCAGCGGCTCTAACCGCCCTCCTGAAGTACGTCAATCGGGACAAAGCCCAAGCTAAGGCTGGGTAGGACTGTTTCACGTGAAACAAAATCCCGCCTACGGACCGGAAGCCTTTCAGAAGGACACCGGTGTTTCACGTGAAACATTGGACCGGCTCACGGCCTATGCCGAGCTCCTCTCCACCTGGAATAAGAAAATAAATCTAGTAGGGCGCTCAACAGAGGCTGAGCTCTGGACACGCCATATGTTGGACTCCGCTCAGCTTTTCCCCCTCATTCCCCCTGAAACCAAGAGCCTCTTGGACCTCGGTTCCGGAGCCGGTTTCCCCGGTCTGGTCCTGGCCATCATGGGGGTTCCGGGGGTCCAGATGGTGGAGTCAGATCAGCGGAAATGCGCCTTCCTCCGGGAGGCGGCGCGCGTGGCAAAGGCCTCCGTCCTGGTCCATGCAAAACGAATCGAAGACCTGGAGTCGCAAAAAGTCGACGTTGTGACAGCCCGGGCGCTGGCGCCGATCGATCAATTGTTAGATTGGAGCGAGCGATTTCTCGGCCAAAACAGCCGCTGTTTTTTCCTCAAGGGACAAAATGTAGAGGTTGAATTGACTGAGACATACAAAAGGTGGACAATCACGGCAGATCAGCGACCCAGTCGCACAGATCCCCGTGGCTCTATCGTTTGTATAAATGAGGTCCGTCGTGTCCAACCCGAACCATCCAGCAACCCCTGAAATTTCTGGCTCAACGACGCGCCCGCGCGTGTTGGCCATTTCCAATCAGAAGGGCGGCGTCGGCAAAACGACCACGACGGTGAATCTGGCGACGGCTATGGCCGCGGTGAACAAGCGCGTGCTGGTCATCGACATGGACCCCCAGGGCAATGCCTCGACCTCACTCGGTATCGACCAGAAGCATCGCGCGGTTAACATCTATCATGTGCTGACCGGCGAAGCGTCCCTGGATGCCGCCATCACGCCGACGTCCATCCCCAACCTCAGCATCATTTCGTCGGGCGTCGACCTGGCCGCAGCCGAGATTGAGCTGATCGACCTTGAAAACCGTCAGGCGCGACTCAAAGAAGCTCTTATAAATCAAGGACTTGGATGGGATTTTATTCTCATCGATTGTCCGCCATCGCTGGGTCTTTTGACCCTAAACGCCTTGGTCGCAGCCGATGCGGTCATGGTGCCCCTTCAGGCCGAGTTCCTGGCCCTGGAAGGCATCAGCCATCTCGTCAAAACAATCGAGCGGGTCCGTAAAAGCTTCAACCCGACCCTGGAGATCCAGGGCATCGTCCTGACCATGGTCGATAAGCGCAATAATCTTTCGGAAATGGTCGAAAGCGACGTGCGCGAGTTTTTCGGCGCCAAGGTCTACACGACGACCATTCCCCGGAACGTCCGTATTTCGGAAGCGCCGTCTCACGGGAAGCCCGTCCTTATATATGACCTGCAGTCCAAGGGCAGCCGGGCCTACCTCGACCTGGCCGGCGAAGTCTTGAAGCGCGAGCAAAACCTTAATCACGGAGTAGCGGCATGACGCAGGACCTCAAGCGCAAAAACCTGGGCCGCGGCTTAAGCGCCCTTTTCGGCGAACAGGATGAATCCGAAACCCCGACCGTCGTCGCTCAGGCGCCGGTGGCCGTAGTTGCCGCGGCCTCAAACCTGCCCGTGACCCGCTTGGCGCTCGATCTGTTGGCGCCTTCGGCTTTGCAGCCGCGCCGGCATTTCGATGAAACGGCTTTGAACGAACTTTCGGCTTCTATCGCCGAAAAAGGTGTTTTGCAGCCGCTTTTGGTCCGTCCTGACCCGCAAAACGCTGGAAAATACGAGATTATTGCCGGCGAACGCCGTTGGCGCGCCGCGCAGCGCGCCCAGGTCCATGAGGTTCCGGTCCATGTGACCAACCTCAACGACGCCGAGACGCTCGAAGTCGCCTTGATCGAGAACCTGCAGCGCCAGGATCTCACCGCCGTCGAAGAAGCGCGTGGTTACAAGCGCTTAGTGGATGACTTCGGTCATACCCAGGAGCGCGTGGCCGAAGTGGTCGGCAAAAGCCGCGCTCACGTGGCCAATATTTTGCGCCTGCTCTCGCTCCCCCGCGCCGTTCAAGACCTGCTCGACAACGGCCAAATGACCATTGGTCAGGCTCGGCCCCTGATCGGCCTTGCCGACGCCGAAGCTGCAGCAAAATTGATCGTGAAACGCGGCATGAGCGCCCGCCAGGCCGAGCGCTTTGCGAAGGGCTTTGGCCGCAAACGCCGTCTCGCGCTTGTTGCGAAAGACACCGACACCGCCGCTCTTGAGCAAAGCCTGGGTCAAGCGACGGGCTATAAGGTCAATATCGCGTTTGACGGTAAAGGCGGGACAGTCAGCATCGCCTATACCAGCCTCGAGCAGCTCGACGATATCGTGCGCCGTCTATCATCCGCCGGACGCGTGCGGGATCGCGGTGACGACGACGTGGATCTTCAGCAAGCGTCTTAAGTCTGCAATATCAATATATTAGAACGAAATGCCGCTTGTGATGCATATGCATCATAGCGGAGGAAATCCTATGCTTCCCGCCACCCCCTTTTACTTTTTGCGCCACGGCGAGACCGACTGGAATCACCGGCGCATCATTCAAGGCTGGACCGATACGGACCTGAGCGCCGCCGGCATAGCTCAGGCCGAGGCGGTGAAAGCGGCGGTCGAAGCCCTGCCCATCGCGACAATTTGCTGCAGCACTTTGCTGCGGGCGAAGCGCAGCATGGAAATCGTCAACTGCAGCATAAAAAAGCCGGTCGTCATGGTGCCGGAGCTGCGCGAGTGCAAATTGGGCGAGATCGAAGGCCAACCCAGCAACGGCGATTGGCGTAAACCCTGGGAAAACGGCGGCCCCATGCCCGGCGGCGAAACTTTTCAGGAATATATCGACCGGGTGATGCGTGGTTTTGCCGTGGCCCTCGCTCAGCCGGGTCCGGTGCTGGCCATCGGTCACGGCGGAAACTTCTGGGCCTTGGAGCGCTACGGTTTGATCGTGTTCGGCACCCGCGTGCCCAACTGCGCGCTGTTCAAACTCGAGCCGCCTAAGCCGTCTGAAAAATTCTGGAGCGTGAAATTGCTCGCAGCACCCGACGGTCCGTCGTTAGCGATTGGTGAAGCGCCTTAACGGCGTCCTGCGCTGCGGCCAACTTGGGCAAGCTGCAGCAACGCACGTTCCACGGCGGCCTCGGTGGGAATGTCCGTGGACTTCGCCGCCATCTCGGCTTCCATCAGAATATCGAGGCTACGCGTGAGCAGTGCTTCGTTCCAACGGTTGGCCTGCGCATTGAAGCGCGACTTCAATTTGAAGAACACCGGTGGACGCAACATGGCGGCGGCGGCATCGGCGCTTTTGCCTTCGTTCATACGTCCGCGTGTTTCATGCAGCCGCATGAAATGACGGGCGACCGCGGTGAGAATACTCACAGGCGACGTTCCTTCGGCGGTGAGCCGCCCGAACACGCGCTGCAAGGTCGCTTGATCGCCGTCCCCTAAAGCATAAGTCAGATCATCGAGACTGAGTGCGGCGGTGTCGCCGATACAGGCCAGCACATCTTCTTCCGAAACAGTGCCGCCGGATTTTTTGGTATCGGCGCCCATATAGAGAATGAGTTTCTCAAGCTCGCGGCGGCTCAGTTCACGGTCGCCGCCCAAGCGGTCCGCGAGCCAGCCCAAAGCATCGGGCGTGATCTGCAGGCCAGCAGCTTTTAACGTGCTGCGGACCACGGCATCCAACGCTTCCGAGTCATCGGCATAGCAGGCTAGCGCTGCGCCGTTGTCGGACTCTTCAAAAGCCACACGCAGCTTAGAGCGCGGCGTAAGTTCACCGGCCGTCACGATCACAAGTGAATCGCCGACGTTCTCCGTGAGGAAAGATTCAAAAACACCCGCCACTGTATCGCCAGCGTCACGAATACGTACAACACGCCGACCGCCTGTGAAAGCGAGCGCCGAGGCTTCGTCGCCAAGGCGCGCGGGATCGTCGTTGAGAACATCGGCGCTAAACTCGCTCACACGAAACGGATCATCCACGCCGCCGGCGACGGCTTTGGTCATGACGTTCAAGCGTTCGCGGATCAAACCGCTGTCGGGGCCGTACAACAGCACAGCCCTGATTTTCGGGTCAGGCTTTGCGGCGAAGGCGTCAGCGCGACCAGTGATCTTCATGAGGAGAAACTAGGGTTTGGCTTGCGCGAGTTTGGCGGACTTCAAACGGTCGTGGAAATAAACCGCAATGCGGGTTTTGATTTCCTGGCCGACCTGTTTGATGCCGCGGTTCTCGGCATCGGCCTGAGAGGCGACGGTCGCATATTGATCGTCGAGAATGTTGTAGCTGACGATGGATTGAACGCGGTCGCCGTACACTTGCGCGCCGCCTTCGGTAAGTCTGAAGGTCGCCAGAAGAATCAGATTGGCGCGGCTGCTGGTGGCGTCGGGCCGGATACCCAGTTCTTCGATGCGCGTCGCAAGATTGACATCGAGTTCGTAAGCAATCTTGGTCGTGCCCTTGGGCTGCAGACCTTCCCGCAGAACCTGATGCAGTTTCATGCCTTCGCGGTTAGGCAAAGAGTGGATCGCCACTTGCGCCATCTCGTCGACAACGTCGGGCGCAGCGGCCGTGCTGCTTTCACCGTAAAGCGGCGTGAAACCGCAACCGCTCAAGGCGAAACCCGCAGCGACCACCATCAGCCAGGCGAAGCTCTGTGTGCGAAAGGGACGCGTTAAACGGTTCATGCTTTAAGCCGCAACGATGTTGACGATCTTGCCCGGCACTATAATCACTTTTCGCGGGGGCTTGCCGTCTAATTGTTTCTGTACCGCGGGGATAGCGAGCGCGGCAGTTTCCAGGGCGGCTTTGTCGGCAGCCTTCGCAACCGTGATCGTGCCGCGCAACTTGCCGTTCACTTGCACGGCAATAGTAACGGTGTCATCTTCCAACAGGGCGGGATCGAAGGCCGGCCATTTGGTTTCCGTCAGAATCGACGTGGTACCCAGCATCTGCCAAATCTCTTCCGAGATGTGGGGCGCCAGCGGGTTGATCAGTTGGGCGACAGTCGCCACGCCAAAGCGGTAAACCGCATTACCACCGACAACGCTGCGGTCCATATCGGCCAGGGCATTGCTCAGTTCGCGGATGCGCGCCACGGCTGAATTGAAGCGGAACTTCTCCAAATCATCGCTGACCGCCGAGATGGTGCGATGGATCTGGCGCTGTACGCCGGCGGGTGCCGGGTCCAGCACCAACGGCAAAGGACCATCGGGAATTTCAGCCGCGTTCACGGCCAGGCGCCACAAACGGTTCAGATAGCGCCAAGCCCCTTCGATGCCGGCGTCGGTCCATTCCAGGTCACGGTCGGGCGGTGAGTCCGACAGCATGAACAGCCGCGCGGAATCGGCGCCGTAGGTGTCGAGAATGCGCTGTGGGTCCACGGTGTTCTTCTTGGACTTCGACATCTTCTCGGAGCGGCCGACCGTGACGGGCTGGCCGTTATAGCTCGCACTGTCCCCGGTCTTGTTCACTGACCCCGGCTCTAGCCACGCGCCGTCAGCGCCGCGGTAGGTTTCGTGACAGACCATGCCTTGGGTGAACATGCCGTCGAAGGGTTCTTGCAGATTCAAATAACCGCAGGCCGACATCGCGCGCGTAAAAAAGCGCGAATAAAGCAAGTGAAGCACGGCGTGCTCGACGCCACCGATGTATTGGTCCACCGGCAGCCACTTCATGGCGGCGGTTTCGCTGAAGGGACGGTCGGTCAGATTGGGCGAGCAGAAGCGTGCGAAGTACCAGGACGACTCAAAGAAAGTATCAAACGTATCCGTCTCGCGGCGCGCAGCCTTACCGCAGGTCGGGCAATTCACGTTCTTCCAGGTCGGATGACGCTCAAGCGGATTGCCCGGCACATCGAAGGTGACATCTTCCGGCAGCGTCACCGGTAGGTCTTTATCCGGCACCGGTACCGCGCCGCAGGAGTCGCAGTGGATGATCGGGATCGGGCAACCCCAATAGCGCTGACGCGAAACGCCCCAGTCGCGCAGGCGGTATTGAACGGTGCCTTTGCCGAGCTTCAAAGATTCCAACTTGTCGATGGCGGCGCGTTTGGCGGCGTCTACCTTCAAGCCGTTGAGGAAGTCCGAATTGATCGCAACGCCGTCGTCGGAGAAAGCCACGTTGCCGGCTTCCAGCTTAGCGGCAAAAGCCACGGCATCTTCGCCCACGGGTGCCACAACGCAGCGCACCGGCAGGAAGTATTTCCGCGCGAATTCCATATCGCGTTCGTCGTGACCCGGGCAGCCAAAGATCGCGCCCGAGCCGTAAGCCATCAGCACGAAGTTAGCGACGTAAACCGGAACGGTTTTCGTCGGGTCGAACGGATGACGTGCTTTCAGGCCGGTGTCATAGCCCTTTTTCTCCGCGGTCTCGATGGCCGCGGTCGACGTGCCGCTGCGATTACAGTCGGCGATGAAGTCCGCCAGCGCCGCATCGCCTTCAGCAGCTTTCACCGCCAAAGGATGTTGCGACGAAATCGCGCAGAACGATGCGCCGAACAAGGTGTCGGGGCGTGTCGTGAAAACTTCCAGGGTTTCGCCCGTATCTTTGCCGTCTTTGCTCACCAGCGGCCATAACACGCGGGCCCCTTCGGAACGGCCGATCCAGTTGTGCTGCATCAGGCGCACTTTGTCGGGCCAGCGATCCAAGCCCTCAATGGCTTGCAGCAAATCTTCGGCGAAGTGCGTGATCTTCAGGAACCATTGGTTCAACTTGCGTTGTTCCACGTCCGCACCCGAACGCCAGCCCTTGCCGTCGATGACCTGTTCGTTGGCGAGCACCGTATGTTCAACCGGATCCCAGTTGACCCATGACTCCTTGCGGTAAGCGAGGCCCGCCTTCAGGAAGTCGAGAAACATCTTCTGTTCGTGTTTGTAATAGGCGGGATCGCAGCTGGTGATTTCGCGGCTCCAGTCCAAAGACAGACCCAGCGGCTGAAACTGTTCACGCATGACGGCGATGTTCTGCAGTGTCCACTTACCCGGATGCACGCCGCGTTCCAGCGCCGCGTTCTCGGCCGGCAAACCAAAGGCATCCCAGCCCATGGGATGCATGACGTTAAAGCCTTTGGCTTTCTTGTAGCGCGCGACCACATCGCCCAGGGTGTAGTTGCGCACATGGCCCATGTGCAGACGTCCCGACGGATAGGGAAACATCTCGAGCACATAGTACTTGGGTTTCGAGGATGGCTCTTCGATCGTGAAAGAATTCTTCGCCGCCCAGGTGGTCTGCCACTTGGCTTCGGTTTCGCGGAAATTATAACGATCGTCAGGTAATGCCATAGCGGTCCCTAGGTCGTCAGACGCCGACGGCCTTGCTGCTGGGCCTCAACGCGGACTTGAAATGATTATTTATCTTGAGCGGTCGCACGAAGTCGAAGTTCGCGCGCTTGGCTCAACACGGCGTTCTCGAATTCGCCCGGCACTTCCGGTCCAACGTTGGCGTCGTTCCATTGACCAGAGGCGTTGCGCTGCTGGCGGAAGACCGAGATCTTCAAACCGTCGGCGCGCAACATGCGACCAAGAATGTAGACGTTGACCTTGAAACGCTCGTCGGGTGTTTCCGGCGGTGAATACCAATCGGTGATGATCACGCCGCCAAAGGGATCGGCCGAGGCCAAGGGCATGAAGGCGATGGTGTCGAGCGACGCGCGCCACAAGAAGGCGTTGACCGAGATGCCGGCTTCACCGACGTTTTCCTTGCTGAACACGGCGGTTCCGGTTTTGGCCGGCGCAAACAAACTGCCGCGATTGCCGGAAGAAGGATCACGGTCAGGCGACGCCTGATAGTTAGAGCCGCCGCAGCCCGCAACGGTCGCCATCAGAATCAAGGCCGCAACAGCCCTCAACCCCACAGTCCGGTGGCCGAAAGTCTGGTGGGGTATGCGAACCATAATCCTAGCTCCTAATAACTCCGGTGCCCTTGGCAGGATGCACCGGCAGTATGAATGTATGTGTCGTGAATCAAACACATGAACTAAACGAGGGGCCGTTTATAGCCAACCTGCTAGCCGTTGCGAAGTCCCGGTAAACCAGTGTGATGCGTGCCTTTTTTAGATGACCGTTTTGAAATTCAACGCCGGCCATCGGCCAAAGCCGGAACCGTGCGTACGCACGGCTTTCATAAAACCTTCAAATATGCTTCACAATAGAAGCCCCTAAGCTTGCCTATCCTTCAAACCATGCACATGATACTAAATCATTGTATTCATTGGATATAATTTGCAATATGGCCTGTAACAGCGCTCTGAAAAGCACTCCTAACGATGCAATTGAGCCATAACCAAGGACATAAAATGAGACGGTTTCTTTACACGACCTCGGCTCTGGCGCTCGCATTGATGGCCGGCCCGGCCCTGGCTGCCGACACCGGCGCCGATATGGCCCGCCAAATCCAGGCCCTGCAGGAGCAACTGCGCACCATGCAACAGCAATTGGATGCGCTGAAAGCCAGCGACGCGGCAAATCGCGAAGCCCTCGCTCAAGAAACCGCGACCCGCGAAGCGGCCGTCAAAGCCGAACGCGACGCTAATTTGGCCTCCGGCGGCCAGAACGTCTTTGAAAACGGCACCGTGAAAATGGTTCCGCCGGCCAATCCCAAAACGGCAGAGTCCGCCACACACCGCTTTGCCATGACCAGCGCCGACGGCACCTGGAGCATCGCACCCACGGGCCGCATTCATTTCGATGTGGGCGGATTCGTGAGACAGGACGCCGAAGGCACCACCGGACCCGGCACGGCCGCGGGCGGCAAACTCTCCAGCGGTATCAACGCCCGCCGCGCGCGTCTCGGCATCACCGGCAAAGCCATGAATGATTTCACCTATACGCTGATCCTCGATGCCGGCGGTGGCAGCGGCGACGGAGCCGCCACCATCAACGAAACCCGCTTTGGCTATACCGGCATCCGTAACACCGTCATCGAAATCGGATACGGCTCGCAGTACTTCACGTTGGAAGAAGCCACCAGCTCCAACGACATCATGTTCCTCGAGCGTAGTAGCCCTACGACGCTGGCGACCAACTTCAATTCCGGCGATCCACGCGGCGCGGTGGGCTTCCGCACCTGGGAGAATAACTGGTGGTTTGGCGCCTATCTCACAAGCTCCGCGCCCAACGTCACCCACAGCCTGACCAATCGCGGCTTCGGGGCCTATGAACGGTTCACGTATCAACCTTTCCAGACTGAGCTCACGTCGTTGCACGTCGGTGTCAGCAGTGCGCAGGTGTTCGAGATTCCCAACACCGGCCCCGGCACCGCCGCCAGCTTCACCATGAACGACCGCCCCGAAAATCGCATCGACGGCACATCACTGCTCAACACGGGCCCGCTTGGCACGGTCGCCAATCCTGTGACCGGCGTGCAGGTCTACGATTTTGAAACGGCAGCGGCCTATGGCAGCCTGTTTTACCAGGGTGAATACTTCCACTACGTCGTTGACCGGCGCGGCAAACCCAAAGCGCAGTTCGATGGCGCCTATGCGCAGATCAGCTACACCATCGGCGGACGTCGCATCTACACGCCCGCGACCGGCGCTTACTCGGGTATCAATCCCATCACGCCGTTCTCGCCCAAGACCGGCGGCATGGGCGCGTTCGAATTCGGGGCGCGCATCAGCTACGTCGATCTGGTGGACCATTATAATTCGAGCCTGCCGGCGTTAGCGCAGCCCAACATGGTCAACGGCGGCCGCCAAACCAACTACACCGCGGCCCTGAACTGGTTTTGGAACTCGAACATGCTGGTGAAGCTCGATTACATCCACACCAACATCGATAAAGCCAATCCGATTGCGACGGCCGGCGCTATTCCGACAGGGGCCGGCCTCAAACTCGACGCCGTGGTCGCGCGCTTCCAGGCCATGTTCTAAGGCTGTCTATATTAGCTGTTCTCTCACGCCTGCAATCTCGCATAAGGTATCGCCCATCATTCGGGGAGATGAGCCGCATGCGGCTTAAGGCGAGGCATCTGCTTTATATGGGACTGATCGCGGCGATTGCGCCGGGTCAGGTTCGTGCTGCCGACGCCATCACGCTAACGCTCGGCGGACGCATCAAAGAATTTTTCTTTGTCGCCAGTCAGGCTCAAGCGCCGGCTGAGAACCTGAACTCCACCGGCATGTTCAACGATACGCGTATTTCTGTCGAAGGCCGCACGGTGCTCGATAACGGCATCACGGTGCGCAGCTTCGTGCGCTTCAACGCGGTTGCGCGCGATACCCGTGATATCGACGAAGCCTACATCGATATCATCAGCAGCTTCGGCCGCTTGCGTATGGGCGAGAAGGCCGGTCTCAATACAACGACCATCGGCGATCCGGTGCCGCAGGCGTTTCTCAGCGTCGACGAAGAAATCATCGCCGACGCCATGAAGCCGCGCACGGGCATCACGCTCCGCGATGGCTTCACTTTTAAGCGCTTCACGGGAAATGCCTTGGGCGTTTCTTACCAGTCGCCCGAAGTCTACGGCTTCAAAGTGGGCGTGGCTTATCATCCCACCAACACCTCGGCCGTCGGCACCATCGACGGACGGATCACGCCGCACGATGCGATTGATGTGACTGCCGGCTACAACGGTGATTTCCAGGGCGGAACCTACCGCATCGCAGGTGGATATTTCCGCATGGCCTCCAGCGCCTTCGGCAACGACGGCGGCCAGGCTTGGAATATTTCTGCGGGTGCGACCTACGGCGGCCTTGAAATGGCGGCGGCTTATATCAGCAGTCAGCCTGCCAATGGTCTTGATGAACATGCTTGGACCGTGGGCGCGCTTTATGGCATCGGCCCGTTCCTGGTCTCTGCCGATTATCGCTCGGCGCACCGCAGACCGTTGCCGTTCGCGAGCTTGCCTGCTGGCGTATTCAAAGAACATGTAGAACGCGCGACGCTGCAAACCGCTTACAAACTTGGTCCGGGAATTACGGTTGGTCTTGCCGGCTTCTATGCCGACCAGACCACATCGACCGGCGCGGGCTTTGATGGCGGCGGCGTCTTAAGCGGCATCAAGATTGAGTTCTAGTCCGCACGTGCCATGAAACCTCTCAGGTCGACATGGTTGTAAAACGCAAAGCCACGGCGAAAGCCGCGCTCAAAAAGCCCAAGAAGAAAACCATCGGCTGGCGCGAGTGGGTGCGTCTGCCGGAACTAGATGTGGGCCGCGTTAAAGCTAAGATCGATTCGGGGGCCCGCACATCGGCGCTGCATGCTTTCAAGATCACGCCCTTCACAAAAGACGGCGCGTCTTACGTGCGCTTCGTCGTGCATCCTTTGCAGCGTCAGCGCTATCCCGAAATCACCTGCGTCGCCGTGGTGATCGATCATCGCCGTGTCACGGATTCCGGCGGGCGCGCGGAAATGCGCTACGTCATCCGCACGTCATTAAAGCTAGGCACATCACGGTGGCCTATTGAATTGACACTCACGGACCGCGACCAAATGGGCTTTCGTATGCTGGTCGGCCGACAAGCTTTGCGACGGCGCTACCTTGTCGATACCGGCCGGTCTTTTCTTGCGCGCAAGAAGAAGAAGCCAAAGGCGACATAAGTATTTCTGGAACGTAGGGGTATGAACGCGCGTACCCCCTATCTGTGGTGCGCGTAAAAGTTCGCCCACACCCTGGAACACAAATACGTTGTGCTGCGTTGAAGTCCAACCTTCATGAAGGTGCTGTGAAAATCGGCAAGGTGGCGAATCTCGGTTTGCCTCATCACAGCGAGCGGATAAGCTATCACCCCCACCCCAATTTTAATCACTTGAGGAGCGCTTCTTGAAACTGGCGATGCTCGCGCGCAATGCGGGACTCTACTCGCACAAACGCTTGGTCACGGCGGCGCGCGCGCGCGGCCACGAGATCGAAATCGTCGACACGCTCAAGTGCTATATGAACATCGCCTCGCATCGGCCCGAAGTGCGTTACAAGGGCCGTAGCCTCGAAGGCTTCGACGCCGTCATCCCGCGTATCGGTGCGTCGATCACATTCTACGGCCTCGCGGTCTTGCGTCAGTTCGAGATGATGGGCGTTTATCCGCTCAATGAATCCGTCGCCATCGGCCGCAGCCGCGACAAATTGCGCGGGCTGCAGTTGTTGTCGCGCAAAGGCATCGGCTTGCCCGTGACGGCCTTCGCGCATGTCACCAGCCAGGCTGATGATCTGATCGACATGGTCGGCGGCACGCCGTTGATCATCAAGTTGCTCGAAGGCACACAAGGCATCGGTGTTGTGCTGGCTGAAACCCGCACCTCAGCCAAAAGCATGATCGAAGCCTTCGGCGGCGTAGAAGCCAACATCATGGTTCAGGAATTCATCAAAGAAGCGAACAGCACCGACGTACGCGCTTTTGTCATCGGTGGCAAAGTCGTCGCCGCCATGCAGCGCAAAGGGGCTCCGGGCGACTTCCGCTCGAACCTTCACCGCGGCGGCCATGCGCAATCCATCAAGATCACGCCTGAAGAGCGTTCGACGGCCGTGCGCGCCGCCAAGATTCTGGGTCTCAATGTCTGCGGCGTCGACATGCTGCGCTCGAATCACGGGCCGGTGGTAATGGAAGTCAATTCGACGCCGGGCCTCGAAGGTATCGAGACCGCTACCGGCAAGGACATCGCCGGCATGATCATCGAGTTCCTCGAGAAAAACGCCGCGCCGAATAAGACCAAGACCAAAGGCGAAGGCTAAAACTACACGC
This sequence comes from Fidelibacterota bacterium, assembly GCA_947476895.1. GTDB lineage: Bacteria > Pseudomonadota > Alphaproteobacteria > Rhodospirillales > Rhodospirillaceae > SHVO01. The sequence goes on from CANJRX010000001.1 coordinate 270,345, forward strand.
CCGAGTCGTTTTGTGCTCACGCTGCGTTGAGTAGATGCGAGGTGTTACGGCCCCGCACTGGGCAAAAACTTCCCAAGAACCTTCAAGAGCTGGCTTTTTTACAACAGTCGCGACCCAAAACCGGCCCCGAGTGTGGACTCCTTGCCACAATTGGGCGGATTCACCATATAAGCTTTTAGGCGTATTGACCGGCTCTACCTCCGGTGCAAAGTTGCCCGAAAGCACCAATGAAAAGCGCACAAAACATGTGCCCGACACGCAAATTTTCTAAGTTTTGGACAGCGGCTGCAGCCGTTGGTCTCATTGCGTTCGCTGCTCAACCCGCCTCGGCTGCTGAAGGCCTGCGTCTGGGTCGTCCGTCGCTCTTTTCACCGGTATCGGCTTTTCCCGGTGGGATGACGATCGGATATCTCACGCCCGCCTACGGCGAAGTCACACTCAACGTTTCCCCTAGCGGCCAGTTGATGGCGCGCAGCCTCAGCAGCGACCTCATGTCCATTGGCCGGGTCGGTGTCTTCGGCGGGTATGAGGAACGCCCCTCGGCTTTGGCGCTTTCGCCGACGACGTCGTGGAATTTCGGCGCGTCTGTCGGTTATGCGGGCTTTTATCTCCGCGGCGGCGTCAATGAAGCAGCACCCATTGGTCCACTTGTCGGCACCCAAGGTGTGCAGGCTGGTTTTGGTTATGAAATTGGCGCGCTTGATCTGCGCATGACCTACCTGACCTCGCAGCGTATTGGCTTAGGCCTCTCGCCGGCCGAGCGCGAAATGGACAGTCAGCAGTGGTCCATTGGCGGTATTTATCAAATCACCTCGCGCATTCGCCTGAATGCCGATGCCTTCTATGGCGTCGAACCTAAGAACGCGGCCCCGGTTGCCGCCTCGCCCTTGAACGCGCCGCCGGGTACCGGTGCGCGCGTTGGCGTCGAACTGCGCTTCTAAATCCCAGGCTTGAAGCTACGGAACGAAGGCGAAGCCGATCCCGGCAACGCCCGCGCAACCGCTATCACGCAAAGCCGTGATCGTGGCCGGTGTGATACCGCCCAAGGCGATCACCGGTAGGCGCACAGCCCGCACGAGGGCGGCGGTGCGGACCGCGCCCAAAGCCGCCCGCCCCGGGTGACTTGCTGTCGCAAAGATCGGCGCCAACATCGCCGCCGTTGCCTTCATATACTGCGCGCGGCGTAAGCCGGCAGCGCTGTGGGCGGCCATCGTGAGCAGCCCCTTGGAACTGCGCAGCCACAACCGCCCGCCCGGTGGCAAACCCCGCCGCGCCGCATGTTCAGGCAGATGCACACCTGCCGCACCGACTTTTGCTGCGAGCTGCCAATCGCCGGCGATGATCAGCGCGACGCCGCGCCGTCGGCAGAGGGCCGCTAAACGCAGCGCCAAGGTGTCGCGATTGGCCACTCCGTAATGGCGTAAGACCAAAGCCGCGCCGCGTGGGAGGGATGCAACCACGGCCGCGGGGTCAGGCAGACGTTTCTCATCAGTCAGCAGCCAAAGCGAAGGCAAGGCCTTACGACGCTCAGGCTTCGCAGCACGGCGTTTGAGATTGGCGGCGGCCTTTGTTAGCATCGGGTTCATAACCCGTATCTTAGCAAGCGAAGACGATCATGTCCGGTCCCGGCGAAACAGTTTCCTCTGGCATCCCCTCTGCGCTTGGCGAGGTGAGGGCGCGCATCTCTGCAAAGTGCAAAGCTGTAGGGCGCGACCCCGCGACAGTAACGCTGATTGCGGTTTCAAAGACTCACGGCGCGGAGTCAATTGAGGCGGCCTTATCTACGGGCCAGCGCCACTTCGGCGAAAACCGCGTTCAGGAAGCCGAGGCAAAATGGCCCGAACTGCGCGCCAAAACGCCCGGCCTCTGTCTTCACCTGATTGGTCCTTTGCAGACCAACAAAGTCACCGAGGCTGTGACGCTGTTTGATGTTATTCACACACTCGACCGCCCGAAGCTTGCTGAAAAACTGGCTGAAGAAATGGTGAAACAGGCGCGCAAAATTCCCTGCTTCATTCAGGTCAACACCGGCCGCGAAGCGCAAAAAGCCGGTGTCGATCCTGCTGAGGCCGATGCTTTCATTGAAAGCTGCCGCACCACCTGGAAGCTCGATATCGCGGGTCTAATGTGTATTCCGCCGGTCGCCGATCAACCGGCCCCGCATTTTGCGTTCCTGCGCGAGATCGCCAAGCGCAACGGTCTCACTCAACTCAGCATGGGCATGAGTGACGATTTCGAAACGGCGTTGGCTTTTGGCGCGACGCATGTCCGCGTCGGCAGCGCTATTTTCGGTGCGCGCGCCTAAACCTGAATCTCGATGGTTGCTCCGGGCTTGGCGATTTCCAGAACCTTCAGAAGATCTTCGCGGGCCAGCGCTATGCACCCAGCTGTGGGTCCACCATTCTCCGGCGCCACATGCATGAAGATCGCACTGCCGGCATCGGCAATCACCGGATCGTCGTTGTGACCTAACACCACCACAACGTCGTAAAGTCCGTCATCGCGCCACATGTTCTCGGCGCTGGCCGGATAGGGCAGTTTTACGGGCTGATTATAACGCGTTTCACCCGAGGCATCGCACCAACCGTCGTCGCGGGCGATGACGGCGCTGGGCAATTCAGTTTTGATGTGGGGCACGCGGTCGGCGCGATAGAGAACGCGCCGCAAAAGAAACGCACCCGTGGGCGTGGCGCCGTCGCCTTCATGCTTGTCGGTGCGAATACCTGAGCGGCCCAAGACGCAGGCAAAGCTGTGCGCGTCCCATCGCAACGTTCCGCGTTGCGAGTTTTTCGGATCAGCTGTGACAATCAACGTCTGAGAACGCATGCGCCCATTCTAACTCTCAGAATGAGAGACGCTATGGTTACTGCGCGGCTTTCATAGCGCTGTATTTGTCGATCGCGCTTTCCATGGCGTTGCTGAACCAGGGCGGCACATCGCCGGCGGCCGCTTTCTCTGCCTGGCTTTGCGAAGCCGCGCGCAGGCCGAAGCTGTAAGCCTCGGTGGCTTTGACAGCTGAAACCGCAGTGGTCGTTTGTTGAACTTCGCCGTTTTCTTGGGCGCGTTTAATCGCCTGGGCGACGACCGGCGCGGATTGCACGGTGGTGGTCACGGGACCGGGCGCGAATTTGCTGGTGGCGCGTAAAGCTTCAACCGTGTTGGCGCTGCCGTTTTCCGAAGCCGAGAACGTGCGGGCGGCACCGGGGCCTTGGCGCAAGGGCATGAAACGTTGGGGTGCTGCAATGGGCGCTGGCGTCGTATTCATACCGGCAACGACGGGCTGGCGTTTGACGCCGGCATTGACGTTGGCTTTCCCGGCGATCTGCGCGGCCATGATTCTGGCTTGGGTGTCGTTCGGTGTTCCCGACTCAGGGGCATCGATGCCCTGGGTCGCGAGCAGGCGTTTGAAGTCATCGCGGCTGGGCAGGGCTGCGCCCGTACCGCGCGCGGGCAAAGGCGGCAGGGGGATCTGCGAAGATGAAAGCGCAGACGCTGCGGAATCTTGGGTGTCCATGGCCGTTCTCTTTTGTTGTTTGCCCCTCTCTACGCAAGATCGGTGCCAGAGAAATATATATATATCAATAGTTTATGATGGGAGACGGGACGAGAAACCGGCCGTGGCAGGCAGTTTCTTCCGGGGTCTGGAGCGGTATTTGCCGCCTAAAACAGGTGACCGGAGCGCTTGGCCTTGGTCTGCAGGTAGGCCTGGTTATGGGCATTTGACGGAAAAGCGTGGGCCACGCGTTCCGTCACGTCGATGCCGTGGCGGGCCAGGGCGCCCACTTTGGCCGGGTTGTTGGTCAGGAGCCTCACGCGTGTGAAGCCCAAATGCCGCAGCATGCGCACGGCCGGCAGGTAAACCCGCTCGTCGTCGTCAAAGCCCAGCTGTTCATTGGCATCGACGGTATCGAAGCCGCGATCCTGCAAAGTATAGGCGCGCAGTTTGTTGACCAGGCCGATGCCGCGTCCCTCCTGCGCGAGATAGAGCAGAACGCCGCCGCCGTTTTTGGCGATGGTTGCTACCGCGCCGCGCAGCTGATCGCCGCAATCGCAGCGCAAGGATTCTAAAAGATCGCCGGTGAAGCATTCCGAATGCAAACGGGTCAGCACCGGCTTCGACGGATCGGGCGTACCGATGACGATTGCCAAATGTTCGCCGCCGCCGTCGCGCGGGCGGAACGAAATAATGCGCGTGTCTTCGCTGCCGGCCAAAGGCACGCGCGCCTCGCTGATGGGCCGCAAATCGTTGGCCTGATCGCGGTCATAGGCTTCGATGGCTGCTGCGGCCACTACCAGGCGTTCGTGACTTTGTGCCCATTCTGCGGGGCTTTCTGTCAAGGGTGCGACCATTGCCGCGGGCAGAAGCCGCGCGATTTTGGTGAGAAGAATCGCCGCATCGCTCGCGCTGTGCAGCGGCAGATTTGTTGCGGTCACGCCCGCAGGGGGAATGTGAAGGTCTTCGACTTGCGGGTCGATCAGCGCGCGAATGAAATCCGGCGTGAAGGACTTTGTGCTTTGCAGACGTACTGCGCGCACGTCGGGTTGGCTCAAGCCTAAGATGCTGGCGCGCCGTCCGGTGACGCCAAGGGCCAGAGCGCCAACACCACGCGCGCTGAAAAACGGTAAGGGCCAGGTATCGACTGTTTCCGCCGCACGGACCAGCACGGCTCCATCGTTCGAAGTCACGACCACGGCACCGCCACGGCGCAGCTCGGCCACGGCGCGTTCCACAGCTTCCAAGCTGATAGCGGCCTCAGCGCTTGCCGGGTTCTCTTCGGATTTAGCCCGCACGGTCATGGCCCTTATATAGTCCTCGCCTGGCTTTAAGGGTAGAAGGCCCCGTAATCCCTAAAATTCATCAGTGTTGCCAATATCATAGCTTTGGGGGACAAAGGGAGGTCCGAGGGAGGACTTAACCAGTGTCCGGCGCGCGCACCTTGCTGATTGTCGAGGATGACGAACTCCTGCGCCATGCGCTCAAGGAGCAGCTGGCCGCGCAAGGCGAGTTCGCCGTCATTGAAGAGGCCGCCACGGGTGCCGCCGGAATTGCCGTCGCCAAGGGCACGGTCTTCGACATCATTCTTCTCGATATCGGTTTGCCGGATATGGACGGCCGCGATGTATGCCTGAAAATGCGCGAAGCCGGTGTGCGCTCGCCCATCATCATGCTGACGGCTGCAGACACCGAGGATGACACCATCACCGGCCTCAATGCCGGCGCCAACGACTACGTCACTAAGCCCTTCCGTATGGCGGTGTTGCTGGCACGCGTACGCGCCCACTTACGTCAGCATAATCAGTCGGACGATGCGATTTTTTCAGTGGGGCCGTACAAATTTCAGCCGGCAGCCAAGATGCTTGTGGTTGGCGACGGTCAACGGAAAATCCGCCTTACGGAGAAAGAAACCGCGATTCTGAAGTATCTTTATCGTGTCGGGAATAAAACCGTGACGCGTGAGACGCTGCTCGGTGAGGTCTGGGGCTATAACGCCGCTGTGACCACGCACACGCTCGAGACGCATATTTATCGGCTGCGGCAGAAAATTGAACCCGAACCTTCGGAAGCGAAGCTGCTTGTCACCGAACCGGGCGGGTATCGCCTAAATCCTTAGGCTTCCTGACCACCCGGCCGCGACTTAAAGCCGCGACCGGGCGAGATGTGTCAGGAGCGCGAAACTATTCGCGTTTAGAGATGTTGCTCAGCAACTCCAGAACGTTGCGGCGCAGGTCCGCATTGTGCAGGCGCCAGTAGGCGCGCACCAGTTCCAGGGTTTCCGTACGCTGCATCGGATCGGCGTCGATATCGGTCGCTTCTTCAGCGACATCATCCGGGCTGCGGGCGGCAGGGGTGGTTCTGACGCCTGTGGTTTCAGGGCCGATATCTTCAAAGAAGTACGCGATCGGGCAATTCAGGACGCGTGAGATATCGAACAGGCGGCTGGCACTGACGCGGTTGTGGCCGCTTTCGTACTTCTGCACCTGTTGGAAGGTAACGCCGATGTCGCCGGCGAGCTGTTCCTGGCTGATATGCAGCAAGGTGCGGCGCAATTTGATGCGCTTACCGACGTGGATATCAATGGGATCTGGACCGCCGCCTCTGGTACCGGGCTGCCGGCCTCTACCGCGGGATTTCATTGGGATGACTGTCGACTCCATAACACATCTCTTTTTGCTGGTGTTAATCGCAAGCTGTAATTGTCTAAGCGCCAGTAATAACGCCGGGACCGCGATTTATGTTGCTCACGATGGCAACTAAGGCAATTTTAAACCTAATTTGCCACCCTGTCCCTCGGCAAAGTGGTTCATATAGTGTCGCTACAATCGTGATATACAAGACTCTGCGGGTTGTTAACCGGAAGCATTCGCGCTGCCGCAATCTCAATCCCCGGTGGCTTCGCCGGAATTGAACTGCTAGAAGGGCCGCGAATTTGGGGCTGATATCCCAATGATTTAAGACCTCACCGACGGCCCCGGACTTGGGCCATAGCCGGATGGAGCGGCAGCCATGCGTCAGGCCAGCGTTGAGCGCAAAACGAAAGAAACCAGCATCAAGGTTACCGTCAATTTAGACGGCAGCGGCCAATATGCCGTGACCACCGGGATTGGTTTCCTCGACCACATGCTCGAACAGCTTTCGCGCCACAGCCTCATGGACCTGAAGGTCGAGGCCACCGGCGACATCCATATCGATTTTCACCACACCACCGAAGACGTGGCGATTTGTATCGGCGAAGCCGTGGCCAAGGCCTTGGGCGACCGTAAGGGCATCAGCCGTTACGGCTCGGCCAGCATCCCCATGGATGAAACCCTGACCGAAGTGGCGATTGACCTGTCCAATCGTCCTTACCTGATTTGGAAAGTGGCCTTCACGAAACCCAAGTTGGGCGAGATGGACACCGAGCTGTTCAAAGAATGGTTCCAGGCTTTTGCGCAAGCGGCCGGGGCCACCTTGCACGTCTGGAATAAGTACGGCGAGAACAACCATCACATCGTCGAATCTTGCTACAAAGGTCTGGCCCGCGCGCTGCGTCAGGCCGCCGAGATCGACACCCGCAAGGCCGATGCCGTGCCGTCCACCAAAGGTGTGTTGGGCGGCAGCCTCTAAGAATATCGAGTACGTTTTGGTATGACCGTCGCAATCATCGATTACGGTTCGGGTAATTTACGGTCCGCCGCGAAGGCTTTTGAGCGCGCCGCCCGTGAGTCCGGGGCGACCGGCGAAATCATTGTGACCAACGATGCGGCCCGCGTGGCGTCCGCCGATCGTGTTGTTCTGCCCGGCGTCGGCGCGTTTGCTGATTGCCGCCGCGGCCTCGATGCCGTGCCCGGCATGGTCGATGCGCTCACGGACTCCGTCATCAAAAAAGGCCGGCCGTTCTTAGGAATCTGCGTCGGCATGCAATTGATGGCCGAACGCGGTCTTGAACACGGCGAGACCAAAGGGCTCGGTTGGCTGCAGGGCAATGTTGTTGCCCTCACGCCGGAAGGTGATGAAAGCCCCGCAGGCATAGGCTTTCGTGTGCCGCACATGGGCTGGAACGAACTCAATATCAATGCCGCTCACCCCGTGCTCACGGGGATTGCCGGCGGTGGTCACGCTTATTTCGTGCACAGCTATCACATGCAATGCCACAACCCCGGTCATGTCCTGGCGACGGTTGGTTATGGCCAAGTCGCCACCGCTATTGTCGGGCGCGACAACATGATCGGCACACAATTTCATCCGGAAAAAAGCCAGGCCTTGGGTTTGCGCTTCATCTCGAACTTCTTGAGCTGGAAGCCGTGATCTTTTTTCCAGCCATTGATTTGAAAGACGGAGCTTGTGTGCGCCTGATCAAAGGCGACATGGCGCAAGCAACAGTGTTCAATGATTCGCCCGCCGATCAGGCGCGCCAATTTGCCGAAGCAGGATGTCAGTGGATTCATGTGGTCGATCTCAACGGCGCCTTTGCGGGCGCGCCGGTCAATGCTGCGGCTGTGAAGTCGATCCTTGCGCATGTGTCCGTTCCCGTACAATTGGGCGGTGGCATTCGCGACCTCGCGACCGTCATGGCCTGGTTAGAGGCCGGCGTGGCCCGTGTTGTATTGGGCACGGCGGCGGTCAAAAATCCCGCGCTGGTGCGTGAAGCTTGCAAAACTTTCCCAGGCCGCGTGGCCGTGGGTATCGATGCGCGCGGCGGCAAAGTCGCGACCGAGGGCTGGGCCGACACCCTTGAACTCACCGCCCTCGAACTCGCCAAGCGCTTTGTCGATGCCGGCGTGGCCGCCATCATTCATACTGATATCGACCGCGACGGCATTCTGGCCGGCCCCAACGTGGCCGCTTCCGCCGAACTCGCGCGGGCCGTGCCCATTCCGGTCATAGTCTCGGGCGGCGTCGCCTCGCTTGATGACCTTAAGGCCGTGAAGGCCGAGGCCGCCTCTGGCATCGCCGGGGTGATCTCGGGCCGCGCCATTTATGATGGCCGGATCGACCTCCGCGAGGCGGTAGACCTCCTCCGCAGTTGAACCGCTAAAGCATCTGCGCCATATAGGGCACATGCTGAAAATCCGCATTATCCCCTGCTTAGATGTGAAGGACGGCCGCGTCGTAAAGGGCGTCAACTTTGTTGACCTCAAGGACGCGGGTGACCCGGTCGAGCAAGCGCGTGTCTATGACGCAGCGGGCGCGGATGAGCTGTGCTTCCTCGATATCACCGCCAGCCACGAAAACCGCGACACGCTCTATGACGTGGTGTCGCGTACGGCCGAGCAGTGTTTCATGCCGCTCACGGTCGGCGGCGGCGTGCGCACGGTGGAAGACATCCGCAAACTTTTGCTGGCCGGGGCCGACAAGGTCTCGATCAACACAGCTGCTGTGAAAACACCCGAGTTCGTGCGTGAGGCGTCTGAGAAATTTGGCAGCCAATGCATTGTCGTGGCGCTTGATGCCAAGCAAGTCTTGCCTGGCAGGTATGAAATCTTCACCCACGGCGGCCGCAATGCGACCGGCATCGACGCCGTCGCCTGGGCCAAGCGTATGACCATGTACGGCGCCGGTGAAATTCTTCTCACCTCCATGGACCGCGACGGTACGCGCGAGGGTTACAACATTCCGCTGACCCGCGCCGTGGCCGACGCCGTCAATGTACCGATTATCGCTTCGGGTGGCGTCGGGACGCTTGAACACATGGTGGACGGTGTACGTCAGGGTCACGCCTCGGCGGTGTTGGCGGCCTCGATTTTCCACTTCGGCAATTACACCCTGCGTCAGGCCAAAGAACATATGCAGGCGGCCGGCATTCCGGTTCGTCTCGACTAACGCGGCAGAGGGCATCATGAGCACCCCAGAAAAAATGGACGAAAGAATTCTCCTGAAACTGTTCGAGGTTCTGAAGGAACGCAAACTTGCGGATCCGGAAACCTCTTACACCGCGCGCCTCTACGCGAAGGGCATCAACAAGATCGCCCAGAAGCTAGGCGAAGAGGCGGTCGAGACCGCCATCGCCGCCGTGTCTGAAAGCAATGACCGCCTGGTGCGCGAAAGCGCCGATCTGCTTTATCATTTGCTCGTGCTCTGGAGCGCCAAAGGCATCGCCCCTGAAGATGTGTGGGAAGAACTCGACCGCCGCTTCGGCACCTCCGGCGTCGCCGTCAAAGAAGCCCGCAAAAAATCGTAAGGAGCAGACGCATTCATGGCTGACGTGTACGACGACGACAATATCTTCGCGAGAATCCTGCGCGGCGAAATTCCGTGCAAGAAAGTTTACGAAGACACTCACACGCTGGCCTTCGACGACATCAATCCGCAAGCGCCGATCCACACCTTGGTCATTCCCAAGGGAAAATACGTTTCGATGAAAGACTTCACGACGCGGGCTTCAGACACTGAACTCGCAGCGCTGCTGCGGGCTGTCGGCAAAGTCGCGGAACTCAAAGGCGTGCATGAGTCAGGCTACCGCATCCTGGCCAATGCCGGCGTCAACGCGCACCAGGAAGTGCCGCACCTTCACATCCACATCTTCGGCGGACGTGCGCTGGGATCGATGTTGACGTCGAAATAACTAGTTAGCGGGACAAGGATGCGCGGCGGTGGAATCGCAGACCACCGATGATGCGAGGAAGGCCATGGCGCCTTCGATCTCCTGGGGCGGAATATTGGGCGCGGTTTTACTGAACGCCGGCGTGCGCCAAATCTGCGTCAAAAGATAAAGACCCTCGTTGCCTTGAATGGCTTTGGTGTAGCGGGTTTCGCCTTGGCCCGAAGTTTTGCTGCGTTCACAGCCCAAGGTCCAAAAGGCCGAAGGATGGCCGTTATTCACACCTGACTGGAATTTGCCTTCGCGTACGGCCGTGCACGCATCGCGGTTCTGCGCCGCGGCGCGGCGCTGCAACGTGTCGAGCGGCAGGTTTTTAAAGGACCGATAAACTTCGACGGTGATCTTGCGGTCCCACTTGTCAGCGGTTTGCCCGGGCGGAACATACTCCGCTAACTCTTGTTCACCTGGACGGGCGAAGGCTTCCGTCCATTCGGCGGGGAATTGGGGCATTGAAAGTTTTTCTTCCGCAGCCGCCACGGAAGTACCAGTGAAAAGCACCATCACGGTCGCGCACAAAAGTTTTTGATTTGTATTCACGAACACCATTTTCGCAAAGATGGTGCTTCCCAACAAGGGCACTTCTAAGGCGCTGTTTTTCGCCTTCTAAAGCGCCCGCTCCTGTCCCGGACGCCGTGCTGGACGAGGAAACTCCAGAGACGACTGTCCGGGGCAGGGCGCGCACGCTTTTCCAATCTTATCCGGCTTCGGGATGGCATCAGACACCCGGAGGCCGGCGACCAGAGCGGCGCTCAACGCAGCCGTTTTACCGGCGGCGTCTATCTAAATTGACATCATCCGGGTCTGTAAACGCTCCGGTAGCAGCGCCAACACCGCCGCCGATGATCGCTCCGGTCGCAGGGTCAGCACCCAACACAGCGGCGCCCAATGCACCAGCCCCAGCACCAATCGCAGCGCCAGACAAAGCACGCTCGCCGCGGTTATAGCCGCAGGCCGACAGCGAAAGAATGACACACGAAATCGCAATTACGCTTTTCATCATAGGAACCTCCATTGACGTAAGTGTCGAACATGAAGGCCAACGACTCCTTTCACGCGATTGTTTCTGATTCGATTATGGAAAGTCGTCCACTATCACGCACACCTAGGCACGTATTCGAAATGCAGTGAGAGGTGGCGAAAATTACGCTTAATCGGCGGCGAGCGAACGACCAGGGATTGTGCGGCGATAGGATAGCGCTTCAGCGATGTGCGACCGTTTTACACCGTCGCTCCCGTCAAGATCGGCGATGGTCCGCGAGACACGTAAGATGCGGTGATAACCGCGCGCCGAAAGCCTCATCTTCTCGGCGGCCAACGTTAACAATGCACGCCCATCTTGATCCGGGGTTGCTGCGGCTTCCAAGGCTTCGCCATCAGCTTCCGCATTGCAGGCGATGGGAGTGTCGCTGTAGCGCGCGGTTTGAATCTGACGCGCCCGCGCGACACGCGCGGCGACCGTAGCTGAATCTTCCTTCGGCGGTGGGGCCGCCAGATCCAAGGGATCGACTGCGGGCACATCCACATGCAAATCGATGCGATCGAACAAGGGTCCCGAAATGCGGTTCTGATAATCGACAGCGCATTTGGGCGCCTTACCGCAGGCGAGCTGCGGGTCTTCGAGATAGCCGCAACGGCACGGGTTCATGGCCGCGACCAACTGAAACCGCGCGGGGTAACTCACATGGTTATTGGCGCGTGCGATGATCACGCGGCCGGTCTCCAACGGTTGGCGCAATGACTCTAAGGCTTGGCGCGAGAATTCGGGCAGCTCGTCTAAAAACAACACGCCGCGATGGGCCAAGGAAATCTCGCCGGGCTTCACGCGCAGACCACCGCCGACCAGCGCCGGCGTCGAGGCCGAGTGATGTGGATCGCGGAACGGGCGCTGGCGCACGATGCGGCCATCAGCCAATTCTCCGGCCACGGAATGAATCATGCTGACTTCCAGGGCTTCGGCGGCGCTCAAGGGCGGCAGCAGACCGGGAAGACGGCTTGCGAGCATGGATTTGCCCGAACCGGGCGGGCCGATCATCAAAAGGTTATGCCCGCCGGCTGCGGCAATTTCCGCGCAGCGCTTGGCGCTCTCTTGGCCTTTGATGTCTTTCAAATCTAAAAACGAGGACGCGCTCTTCGGCTCCGCCGGCTGCGGCGACGCAAGTACGCTGACACCTTTGAAGTGGTTGATAAGCTCCAGCAGCGAGCGCGGCGCCAACACATCGGCGCTGCCCGCCCAGGCCGCCTCGCCGCCTTGTGCGCCGGGGCAAATCAAGCCGCGACTTGCCGCATTGGCGGCAATGGCCGCGGGCAAAACGCCGGCGACAGAGGCAATCGATCCATCAAGCCCCAACTCGCCCAAGGCGGTGTACTGCGCCATGTCCTCCATAGGCACGACGCCCATGGCGACCAGCAGACCCAATGCGATGGGCAGATCGAAGTGACTGCCTTCTTTCTGCACGTCGGCAGGAGCCAGATTGACGGTGATACGCCGCGCGGGCAACGCAAGGCCAATGGCATTCAACGCCGCACGCACACGCTCGCGCGATTCGCCAACGGCTTTATCCGGTAGACCAACGATGGTGAAGGTGGGAAGCCCACCCGAAATCGCGACCTGCACCTCGATAGGCAGCACATCGATGCCGGCAAAAGCGACGGTGTTGATTTGCGCGACCATTCTAACGCAGCTCCCCCACTCTAACGCCGCAACACCGTGTCGGCGGACTCAATATCTTCCGGCTTATGTACGCAAGCGCGCCCCGCAACATAAAGGCCCGCGGCAATGCTTATGCATCCCAGCATGTAAATAAAATTAGAGACGACTGCGGTGTAAGGCAGAAGACCCGTTTTATCCAGCAGTTCGTTCCAGTCATGGGTAACGCCCTCGCCGCCGAAGAGCTGCAGCGCCATCGTTTGCGCATCGGCCGCGTACCAGGCAACGTAAAAGAAATTAACAGACAGCCATATCAATACGGCGGCGGCGGAAAACTTTTGTCCGCGAGTCCAGAAATAGCCAAAAATCAACAAGGGCACGAGAAGCTGGAAGAGGCTGCCGCCGGCAATAGTTATGAACCGGCCGAGCATGCTGAACACCTGGTGTCCGGTTTCATGGATGCCGATGTTGGTATCGTCGAGAATGTTCCAGTCTGTGCTGAAACTACGAGAATGGCTCATGCTGTAGACAGCGAACAAAATAACCAGCGCCAATTTTGCCCATCTCACTGTCATCGCCTGTTCTACTTCCCCCGTAAACGCAGACTGCTGTTGACCTTAAGGATTGGACGGGCTTCCTGCACGCGGGGTCGCTACATAAATATGCTGGCTTGCCACCGCACCGGCGATGCATTTGCGGTCGAAAGCTTCTTTAATGCGCTTGTTGAGGTCGTACCTTGTATTGGCCAGATGTTCATTCATGACCCAGGCTTCCACCACCAGCATCACAGCGGTTTCGCCCAACTTTGAAACGCCCACCAACGGCGCAGGCTCGCGCTGAATGCGGGGATCATCGGCGATGATGCCGTCGATCACTTCCATGGCCTGTTCGATATCGGCGGTGTAGGAGATTCCTACTTCCAGGCTGAAGCGCCGGGTTCAGGGCAATTTTTTCAAGTGTGGTGAGGTCTTCCATAGCTACTTTCCGGGAAGCCGGCGTTCGATAGCATCCCAGACATCAGCCTCTAATGTCGTGCCGTTGAAGCGGTTGATTTCCTGAATGCCCGTAGGCGATGTGACGTTGATCTCGGTCAGGTAATCGCCGATGACGTCGATGCCGGTAAAAATCAGGCCGCGCTCTTTCAAAGCCGGGCCGATGATGTCGCAGATCTCCTGCTCGCGTTTGGTCAGCACGGTTTTTTCCGGACGACCACCCACATGCATGTTGGACCGCGCTTCGCCCGCCGCCGGAACGCGGTTGATAGCGCCCACGGCCTTGCCGTCCACCAGGATGATGCGTTTATCGCCTTTGCGCACTTCGGGCACGTAACGCTGCACGATCACCGGCTCGCGCCAGGTGGTGGTGAACATCTCAAGTAAAGCGCCCATGTTCTCATCGTCGGGGCGGACGTGAAACACACCTGCGCCGCCATTGCCGTATAGGGGCTTGATGATGATGTCGGCGTGTTCTTTGCGGAATGCTCTGATTTCTTCCACATCGGCGCTGATCAAGGTCGGCGGCATGATGCCTTCGAAATGCGTGACGAACAACTTCTCCGGCGCGTTGCGCACATGTACTGGATCGTTGACCACCAAAGTCTTCGGATGAATGTGCTCAAGGATATGCGTGGCGGTGATATAGGCCATATCGAACGGCGGGTCCTGGCGCATCAGAACCACATCCATCTTGCGCAGATCCAGTTCCTGCTCCGGTCCCAGGTCGAAATGATTGCCCTGCTCGCGGCGGACTTTGAGCGCCCGCGCCCGCGCAATCACGCGGCCTTCGCGGAACGAGAGTTTGCGCGGCAGATAGTGATACAGCGTATAGCCGCGCTTTTGAGCTTCCAGCGCGAGCACAAAAGTAGAATCGGCATTGATGTTGACGGACTCAATCGGGTCCATCTGGATGGCGACTTGCAATGTCATCGGCGGTTCTTCCCGTCCCCAAATAAGATGTGCGCTGGAATGCGGCTTAGTGCAAGCGCTCGCGCAGTTCCTCTACGACCTGGCCGATCTTGCGGCGATCCGGGCCTTCCGGCGCGCGGGCGACAAAGCCCTCAAAGGATTCCACCGCGTGTTTAATACGGCCCAAACGCATGTGCATCACGCCGGCTTCCCGCCATAAGGTCGCGTTCTCTGGGTCCAGCACTTGCATGCTGGCCACGGCTTCCAAAGCGCCGTCGATCTCGTTCATTTCCATACGCCGGGTTTTGACGTTGTTCTGCAGGCGGATCAGCACTTTGCGGTTCGAGACCGGCTTGTAGTGCGCGGATTCCAATTCCGCACCCACGTCCTGGCGCACCAACTTCAGCAGTTCGCGTAAAGCCTGCGTTTCCATCAAGCGGCCGCCGTGGAAAGGATCGATAATGATCCGCCGTCCGTCGCGGCTTTCAAGGCGGATCAGAAAGTGTCCGGGAAAATTCAATCCGGCTGCGGCCCAGCCCTGCGCACGCGCCGCGAATATATAAAGTATGCCCAAGGACACCGGTAGGCCGCGGCGGCGCTCGATCACGCGCATCATGTTGGCGTTGTCTAAATCGTCGTAGGTGTCTTCGTCGCCGCAATAGCGGAACTCTTCCACCAAAACTTTATTGAGCGTCGCGGCCATATCTTCCGGCGCGGGGTTTTCGGTGTCGAAGCCCGCAAGGGCGGCGGCATCGTGCACAGCCTCGGCAATGGCTTTCAAATGCTCGCGGTAAATCTGCAAGTCCGACGCCGGATGATCAAAGGACGCCAGCAGCAGCGACGTCTCCGCCACATCGATGGCGTCGTCGGCCTGGGCCGCGATGCGGGCAAGCGCCGCTTTTATGGTGTTCTCAGAAACCAAAGAACCTTTGTCCCTGTAGGGGTTACGCCGTCGAACCGTAGCTTAAAGGTGTACGCCAGACTCACTAGGGACGCCAAGCGTCCACAATGCGGCGCGGGATGAAGCCACCGCCTAAAACCATCACGTCGAACCTCACATTATAGTGAACCAGGTCAGGATGATGTTGCAGATAGACCTCGGCGCTGCGGGCGATTCGCGCACGCTGGGCCGGCGTGACGGATTCGGCGGCCTGTTCAACAGTTGCGCGCGCCTTGACCTCGATAAAGGACAGCGTACGCCCGCGCCGGGCCACGATGTCCACCTCGCCCAGCCCTGAGCCACGTTTTGCTTTCAGGCGCTGCGCGACAATCCGCCAGCCGGTCACACGCAAGACTAAAACGCATAGCGCTTCGGCGACGCGGCCGCGCTTCTCGGCAGCTGCATGCACCGCCGTCATTTCTTTGCTAAGGCCAAGGCGCGCGCATAGACCGTGCGGCGCGGTTGGTTCATCGCTTCGGCAACGGCCGCGGCGGCATCGCGCACACTCATGGTTTTGAAAGCATCCTGAAGCGCCTGATCGATATCGATGGCTTCGGTCTTTTCCTGATCCGGCGCAGCGCCGGCTACCACGACGACGACTTCGCCTTTGGGTGTTGGCTCATCGGCGTAAGCTTGCGCGAGGTTGGCAAGCGAATCGCGGCGCACTTCTTCATACAACTTGGTCAACTCGCGGCAGACGGCGGCATTACGCTGGCCTAAGACGGTCGCCATATCCGCAAGACTATCGGCCAGCCGCTGCGGCGATTCATAAAACACCAGGGTCGCTTGCAGGGATTTGAGGGCCATTAGGTCCTCGCAGCGGGCACCCGACTTCGACGGCAGGAAGCCTGCAAACAGCACGCGGTTGGTCGGCAGAGCAGCAACCGCCAGGGCCGCCAGTAATGCCGAGGGTCCCGGCAGAGGGATGGCTTTGATCCCGGCCTCGGCACAGGCGCGCACCAGTTTATAGCCGGGGTCTGAAATGAGCGGTGTTCCGGCGTCGCTGACCAAGGCCACGGCCTCGCCGGCTTGCAGCCTTGCCAGGATTTGCGGCCGCACGTGGTCGGCATTGTGATCGTGATAGGGCGTCATGGGTGTGGCGATGGCGAACCGCTGCAACAAAACCCCGGTCACCCGCGTATCTTCACAGGCGATGACATCAGCGCCGCGCAAGGTCTCGATGGCGCGCTGGGTCATATCGCCCAAGTTCCCAATCGGCGTTGCCACAATGTAAAGCCCGGGGGGCAAAATGCCCTTTGCAGCGTTCAATTTAGGACCGGCTGCGGATTTACTTACATTGGTGCCGCCGTTAGGTTGACCCACGTTAAGCCGACCTGGCGCTTGGTTATGTTTTTGGGCTTTTTTGGAGATCGAACGTGGCATTGATGGGTTCCGCAGTTAAGCGCTGGGCTGCGATCGTTGGACTGTTGGCCCTGACCGCCTGCGCCTCAAAGCCAGACTTAGCATCCAAACCGAGCGGCCAACAGGCGCAAGCCGCTAAACCGGCCTCCAGCGCACCAACCTCAACGCTTCAGGCTGCACCCCAAGGCCGGCAGGGCGTGCTCGCCCCTAATCAGCTGATCCCGGGCCTCGCCAATAACGCAGCCCCGATGGTCATTCAGCCCGGCTCCGCCGGCTTTCCGCAGCGCCCGACCCCCGATGCGTCGGGCCTGGTCCGCGTCGCGATGCTGGTCCCTTTGAGCGGACAGTCTGCTCCGGTGGGCCGCGCACTTCTGAATGCTGCGCAAATGGCCCTGTTCGATGTGGGCGACGAACGTTTTGTGCTGCAGGCTTACGACACCAAAGGCACACCGGAAGGTGCGACCGAGGCCGCGACCTTAGCTTTGAATCACGGCGCGCAGCTGTTGTTGGGCCCGCTGTTCTCGGCTGAAGTGGCAGCCGTAGCACCCCAAGCCGCCGCCGCCGGCGTCAACATGGTGGTGTTCTCGACAGATCCCGCCATCGCTAGCCCGCATGTGTTTGTCATGGGCTTCCTGGTGCAAGAACAAGTGCGCCAAATCGTGGCCTACGCCAACGGCCAAGGCCTGAAACGCTTTGCGGTCCTCGCACCTGATTCGCCTTACGGCCAGTCGGTCGTTGAGGCCATGAAGGACATTGTGCCCAAGCACGGCGGCCAAATGAGCCAGATCGCCTTCTATCAAGCCGACGGCAAAGACCTGAATGACGTCGTGAAACGTCTCGCGTCATACGATGCGCGCAAGCAGGCTCTGGCTCAGCAGCGCGCTGAGCTGGCCGGCAAGGAAGACGAGATTTCGCAGCTGGCGCTCAAGCGCCTCGAGCGTCTCGAGACTGTTGGCGAAGTGGATTTCGACACCATCCTGTTGCCCGACCAGGGCACGCGCCTCACCCAGGCCGCGACGTTGTTGCCGTTTTTCGATATTGATCCAGGCCGCGTGCAATTGTTGGGCACGCTCCTGTGGAACACGCCCGGCCTTGGCCGCGAGCCGGTGATGATCGGCGGCGTATTCCCCGCACCCCCGCCTGAAACCACACGCCAGTTCTTCGGCCGTTACCGCGACTTCTACGGCCAAGCGCCGCCGACGATCGCGACGCATGGATACGATGCTGTGGCGCTCGCTGCGGTTCTCGCGCGCAGCGTTGGAACGAATGCGTTCTCGGCAGATTCCATCACCGCCAACACCGGCTTTGCCGGTGTCGACGGCATCTTCCGCTTCCTGCCGAATGGATTTTCAGAACGCGGCTTCGCGATCATGCAAGTGACGCGTCAAAGCGCCACCACGGCGCAGCCGGCGCCGACTACGTTTGAAGGCGCGCAGTTCTAACAAATCTTAGTTGGATTTGAGGCTGTCTTTTAAAGTCTCGGACGTGCGCAGCTGGCTGCGCTGCACGATGGCCGACGGGTTGTCGTTGCCGACACCGTAGACCGCCGCATTCCAATCCTTGCGCGGCTTAATCGCAGCGCCTTCAAAGGCACCGCCCGCGAACAGGCCCGTGGCCGTAGAATAAGCGAGAATGTCTTTACCGACATTGGTGGTCGTCGCGGCTTCCGCGCCGACGCCCAAGGTGCCGAGGGTCATGCCGACGTTGGCGCCAAGTTTGAACTCGTCATTCAGAACGGCGCTTAAGCCCTTCTCGGTCATGATCATAAAAATAATCGCTGCCGATTGCATGCCGATCTGTAGGCCGATGGAGCCTGAGGTCATGCGGTAAAACGCCGGATCGCCGAAGCCGCCGTCGGGCTGGCGGGTGAGCAGCATGCCGTCGCCGTAAGCGCCGCCGACGATGAAGCCGGCTTTGTAGTAAGACGGGATCACCAGCACGCCTTTGGCATTGCTCAGGGGACCTTCGATGTTGGTTCTCAATTCCGCGCGCACGCGCTCGACGGTGATGGCGGCTTCATCCATGGCATGGCGCGCATCCAAAACATCGTCGGCCAGCGCCGGTCCGCACAGGGCCATGGCCGAGACCATAAGGACACCAGTTGCGAACGTTCTGCGTGAAATGGACGAAGTCATTGCTCGTCTCCCATGTTGAGGGCCGCGAAGGAATAAGCAGCGAGGCTGCCCATGAAGTGCGTCTGAAGTATGGCGATCTTAGACGATCCAGCCCGGCTTTGAAGGGACTCTTGCGTTAATTCGCGCCAGTGGTGTTACCACCTGGGAATAACGTTAACTAACGCCCGCGCGAAACGCCGTCCACGTAACGGCCCTGGAACAGGGTGATGCCAAGCTGCTGGCCGACTTTAACGGCTGAATCAGAATCGCAGCGCGCGAGAATAGTGCGACCCTTTTTGCGATCGCGGATCATCTGCTTCAGCTCTTGACCCTGCGAGGTGCCGATAAAGGCTGCTAGATCCGGCGTCCACATCAGCTTGGCGTAGGCTACGCCTAAGCGATTTGTGTCGGCATACGGGAAGGTGTTGAGGCTCAAGCCGTCGATACAAATGCGGTAGCCGCGTTCCATGACGAAATCGCGCGCGAAAGCAAAGCTGCCGATGTCGGCGAAGATATCCTCAATGCGCATTTCCAGAACCACGTCCTGGCTCGACGGCGCAAAGTCGTCGTCGAAGGTCAGGAATTCTTCCGACAGAACAGTGGAGACGTTGACGTTGATGGAAAAGCCGTCGCGCAGCAATGTGCGGTCTTCGCGGCGCGCGATCTGCGCCATGACGCGGCGATCAAGGGTTTGCGTCAGGTGTTGGAACAGCCACGGGTTCACCGTCAAATCCGTGCGCGGCATCAAGGTCTCGCGCAAGTCGGCGATCGAAACAAACACTTCCGTGAAAACGATTTCAGGTTTGCCGTCTTCCACAAAGGCGCACACGGGCTGGCGGCGCGTAAAGCTGGAGAGGTCAACGCGTTCTAGCGACGCCTCGGCGCGGCCCAGTTCTGTCGGCGTCAGCGGCGTGCCGCGTTCGGAATTGCCGCGATGCAGTTCGCGTTCGGCGATCAGTTCCGGCAGGCTTTTGCGCACGGACTTTTCCGTCGTCGCCGCTTGACGCATGGCGAAGGTCAAAAGCTTGTCGTAGTCCTCGACCATGTCGAACCAGCTCGACAGGCGATTCTTGCGCGCGTCCATCTTGGACTTCTGCATCAAGGGGTCGCGTTCCCACAGCTTGAGCAGTTTCAAGACGGCGCGTTCGGCGGCATCGCCTTCGTGGCGTTCATACACCACCATGAGATCGGAGTTGCGCAGGCGGTAAAGCCAGGCCGAGCTTGTGCGCGTCAGTTCATCGAACACGGTTTCGGCGTTACGCAGATGTTGTTTGTCGCGATGTTCCGGCAAAAGTCGCGACAGATGCAGGCGGATCACGCACTTATTGCGTCCGGCCACATCCATGGACTTCAAGTCATCGAGGAACCGCGCTTCCTGGCTTTCACCAAGCGGGTTAGTTGCAGATCCCTGGGGGAGAACTTTGTCTTCGGACACGGCTAACCCCTCACGCTTGCACGCACGGGCGCCGCAGGCGGCTTTTTGCGGGCTTTGCTGAAGGCATCCAGGAAGTGTCCCTGGAACAGGCTGATGCCCGACTTCAAGCCCCACGACAGGGCGTTGGCGGAATCACAACGGGACAGAACAACTTTATCAGTGCCGATTTCCTGAACCATGTGACCGGCGTTGCGGTTGCTGTTCGGATCCATCATGTCGAGTAATTCAGGCGCCCAAATGATCTTGGCGTAGTCGGGCTTCATGGCCGTGACATCCAGCATCTGCAAGGTCGTGGTCGACAAGCCGTCGATCAGGATGGCGTGCCCCATGGTGTTCAGGACGTTACGGATATCGATGTACATGTTGATGTTGGTCAACACGTCGACGGCCTGGACTTCGACAATAACGCGCTGACCTTGTTCCAACCGCTGCAGGAACGTGCTGAACACGGTTGTCAGCACCGTCTCCAGATTGAGGTTGAGGCTGACCGCCGGGGTGCCGCGAATCTGCGGCGCGCGCACGACTGTTTCCAGCATCCGCAAATCCATGGTGCGGCTCAAATCCTGGAACAGCGAGCGGTCGCCGAGAATGTTGATATTGGGCGCAACGGTGCGCTGCAAATCCATCACCGACAGGAAGAATTCGTAGAACTCGATAGACGCTTCTTTGGTTTCGGGATTGATACGCAAAGCTACCTGGTCGCGAATGAAAGGCGCGACGTTGAGGAAAGCGATTTTCTTTTGGACCTCGTCCAGCATGGCCGGGGTCAGTGACGGCATGGCGGCGGTGGCGGCCTTGGGCGGTGCGGCTTGTGCTTCGGTGCGCATCTGCTGCGCGGCATGCAGCGCCATGGCGGCGTCGAGCGAAAGGTCGTACCAGGTGACGAAGCGGTCGCCGCTTTCATCTTCCATGGTCACCGGATCGCCTTCGTAGAGCTTGCGGATGCGGTGCAGGATATTGTTGATGTCGCGCTGCGCGCCGGAATTTAAGATCATCACCAGATCGTCGTTGCTCAAGCTGAAGATCTGCGCCTGGCGACCGCTTTCCAGCGTGCGGAACATGCGCGTCACGATCTTGATGCGGACGGGTGTGCGGTTGGCAGGCAAAAGCAGCGACAGGTGGAGGTGAACCACCTTGCGGCCTTCAGGATTGCGCCGCATGCGGTCGAGCGTGTCGACCAGCAGCGTCTCCTGATATCCTTTTGCGCCTTGATTATACATGCAGGTAGCTACACAACCATTAAGAGAGGCCCACTAACCAAAAAATCGGTCACAAGCCATGGTTCTCTATTAGTGACATGAGGCCCTAAAGCCCGTCACCACCAGAGTATATTTCACCGTCCGCTATCCTGCACGGTAACTATTTGGAAAAGATTAATAAATAAACTAATTTTGTCACGCGAGACTGAATTGCCGGGGCTTCCCGGGCGGCTGGGCACTTCCGGCGGCAAACCACCACACCGGCCTAACCACGCAAAGCGGGGGACTTTTAGTGAAACGCATACTTGTGACCGGGGGGGGCGGATTTATCGGTTCGCACCTCTGCGAACGGCTTCTGACCGAGCGCAACGAAGTCCTCTGCGTCGATAACTTTTTTACCGGACGCCGCGCGAACGTGGCCTCCCTCCTGGCCAACCCGTCGTTCGAGCTGATGCGCCACGACGTCACCTTCCCGCTCTATGTGGAAACCGACGAGATTTATAATCTCGCCTGCCCGGCCTCGCCGGTGCATTACCAATTCGATCCTGTGCAGACCACCAAAACATCCGTGCACGGCGCGATCAACATGCTGGGTCTGGCCAAGCGCACGCGCGCGAAGATCCTTCAGGCGTCCACCAGCGAAGTTTACGGCGACCCTGCCGTTCATCCTCAAGTGGAAAGCTACTGGGGCAACGTCAATCCCATCGGCCCGCGCGCCTGTTACGACGAAGGCAAGCGCTGCGCCGAAACGTTGTTCTTCGATTACTACCGCCAGCACAAAACCCGCATCCGCGTGGCGCGTATTTTCAACACCTATGGTCCGCGTATGCTGCCCAACGACGGCCGCGTGGTGTCGAACTTCATCGTGCAGGCGCTGCAAGGTCACGACATCACCATCTACGGCAAAGGCGATCAGACACGCTCGTTCTGTTATGTTGACGATCTGCTGGAAGGCTTTCTGAAGCTGATGGCCGCGCCCGATAGCATCACCGGGCCGGTGAACCTCGGCAATCCGGTGGAAAACACCATTCTGGAATTGGCCGAACAGATCATTCGTTTGTCCAAATCGTCGTCCAAAATCGTCTATAAGCCGTTGCCGCAGGATGATCCGACGCGCCGCCGGCCTGACATTTCCAACGCCCGCGACAACTTGAAGTGGGAACCGAAGACGGTGTTGGAAGACGGCCTGACGCGTACGATCCATTACTTCCGCACGCTGTTGAAGGCGTAAAAACCAATCTTATGAGTAACCTCGCCGCCGACGATATGACCGCTCTGGCTACGCTGCTCGGCGGATTTGCCGGGCGGAGAATCCTTTGCGTCGGCGACGTCATGGTCGATCGCTCGATCTATGGCGAGGTTAAACGCATTTCTCCTGAAGCCCCGGTACCCATCGTGCGCGTGGCGCGTGAGAGCGGCGAGCTGGGCGGTGCGGGCAACGTGGTGCGTAACATCGCCGCATTAGGCGCGCGCTGCGCTTTCGTGACGGCTGTTGGTGATGATCGCGCCGGCCGCGAAGTCGTCAACATGCTGGCGCGCCTCACCAGCGTCGAGCCGTACTTGCGTGTATCCCGCCGCCGTGAAACCACAGTGAAGACCCGGTTCTTCAGCAATGACGGCCACCACCTCTTGCGTGCCGACCGTGAAACAATTCTGTCTCTGTCGGCGGAAGGCGTCGCCGACCTCTCTCACTCGATTGCGGCGCAAATGAAAGACAGCGATGCGGTGATCCTCTCCGATTACGGCAAAGGCGTTCTGAACGATGGCTTCGCGCAGGTCGTGATAGCCGCCGCGCGTAAAGCCGGCAAGCCCGTGATCGTTGATCCTAAGGGCAACGATTATGCGCGTTATAAAGGCGCTACGATCATTACGCCGAACCGCACCGAGCTGGCCGAAGCGACAAACATGCCGGTAGACGGCGACGACGCAATTATCGCGGCCGCCAAAGCTTTACGTTCCACCATCGATGTTTTCGCGGTTCTCGTGACCCGCTCCGGCGAAGGCATGACGCTGGTCACCGCCGATGAAGCGCATCACTTGCCGGCCCAAACCCGCGAAGTGGCCGACGTCACCGGTGCTGGCGATACGGTGGTTGCGGCGCTCACGCTCGCGCTGGCATGCGGGGCCACGCCATTGGTTTCCGCGCACCTCGCCAACATCGCCGCCGGCATTGTCGTGAGCCGTCATGGCACAGCCGTGGCCTCGCCCGCCGATATTCTCGCTACCTTGCGTCAATCTGGTTTTGCAAATGCCGATCAGAAACTGGTCGACCGTACGGAGGCTGTGGGCCGCGTCATGGAATGGCGCCGCCAGGGCCTTAAGGTCGGCTTCACGAACGGTTGCTTCGACCTCTTACATCCCGGCCACGTATCGCTCCTGCGCCAAGCGCGCGGGGCCTGCGACCGCTTGGTCGTGGGTCTCAATAGCGATGCGTCGGTGAAACGCCTCAAGGGCGATGAGCGGCCCGTGCAAAACGAAAATGCGCGCGCGGCCGTCATGGCGTCGCTGTCGCCAGTCGATTTAATTGTCATTTTCGGCGAAGATACGCCTCTGGCGTTGATCGAGGCTTTGCGCCCCGACGTGCTGGTCAAAGGCGCTGACTACGCGCGCACGCAAGTCGTCGGTGGCGATCTGGTCGAAAGTTACGGCGGGCGTGTGGTATTAGCTGATCTGGTGGCGTCGCAGTCAACGACGGCGACCATTGCCGCCATGAAAACGGCGCGCAAAAGCTAAGACGGAACAGGGCGAGGCGGGAAAACATGACGCGACTTCATCATCTTGCTCTCGGTTTAGTGCTCGTGCTCGCGGGGTGTGAGCACAACGAAAAAACGTTCCCGAATTTCCAATTCACCGGCAAAGTGCCGATGCTTGATAGCCTCAGCGAAAGCGTCGGCGGCCGCATTGACGAAGCCATGCAGGAACGCCCCGCAAAAATCCGCTTGCCGGTGTTACCGGAAATGCTGGTGGGCTGCCGCGGCCATGTTTTGGTTCCGGCGCTCGGGATGCGGCTTGTCGAACGTGGGAAAGAACCACCGTCGCAAGGCCAGTTTATACGTGAAGAGCGTTTGACGCCGCCCTACCGCGTCATTCCCTACGGCGCGCGCGTCAGCATGGAACAGAGTCCGCAGCGCTTAAGCGTAGAGCTTGATCAACGCGCCCGTATCATCGGCCTTTACTGCGGCTAAAAATCTAAAGTCTCGGATCAATCACCGCATTCAGACGCTGCCCGGCGGCGAGCGCAAACCGCAAGGTCATGGCTTTGCGCCGCGCGGCGTGCAGCGGATGATGGGGGGCTTCGCGTAACACTGTCGCGGCATGGGCGTCGGCCATGATCACGCCGCAGGTTACAGGCAAGATCTCCCACGGAAAATGCGGCGGCACGGCGAAGGAAAAGCCATCGCAATAGGGCACGTACTCCAGCCACTTGGCATCGCCCCGAAAATCATCGGGCGTGCTTTTGACTTCGACCATCAGAATGGTGCCGGCGGTATTGAGAGCCACGACATCGGCGCGTCGGCCGTTGCCCAGCTTGAACTCGGTCAGGCTCGCGAATCCCTGATCCTCGAACCAACGGCCAACCCCGCGGGTGACGGCCGCCGTAACGGCTGCGGGGACCGCGCGCACTTGGGCGGCCCGGCGGGACTTTGGGGTGGTGAAGGGGGGCGTAAATGCCCGCTTGAAAGGTGGATCGGAATTAAACATGTTCATCGTATGTTCCCCTCCACCTCACTCTAATACCCGTCCGTCATCCGGTGCAAGACAGGTATGCAAAGGCTTGTTCCGGCTTTATTTTTCCGCTGAACGCAGTATGGTGGCGCGCTTTTCGTGAGGGATATTCAAGGGTCACACGTGGTCAAAGTCATCCGGGCAAAGCTCCACGGGCTAAGGGTCACTGGCGCCGATCTGCATTACCACGGCTCCATCACCCTCGATCCCGATCACGCCGAAGCGGCGGGCCTGTACCCGACGGAATTTGTCGACATCTGGAATAAGAATTCCGGCGCGCGGCTTTCCACTTACATCATTTACGGCGCGCCCGGCTCGCGCTGCTGCATCTTGAACGGCGCGGCTTCGCGCACCTGTCAGGTGGGCGACGAGTTGATCATTGCTGCGTCCGCCGATATCACGCCGCCCGAACTTTACGCGCTGAAGCCTCGCATCCTCACGTTCACGCCCATGAACGAAATCGACCAAGTGCTGTATTACGAGGTCTTCAAAAGCCCCGCGCGCGAATTCGATTTCCGCATTGTCGATACCAAGGCCAACCGCCCCGCCAGCGCGCACAATTACGCCAACGTCGATGTACGTGCGATCCGCGCCGACCTGAAGGACAAGGGCTTGGCCGACACCGAGATCGACGCTTTCGTTCAGAAATTCCTCGCGCGTTAACACCTTCGTCTCGCAGCCGGTGTTAGATTCGGGGTCATGTCGACACTCGTAAACCTCAATCCACTGGCGCTGCCGCTCACTACGCGGCGGTTGATCATTCGCGACTACGCCGCGACCGATGCCGCTGCGGTGCTGGCTTACACGCAAGATCCCGCCTACTGGCAGCATCAACGCGCCGAAGCGCCGACCGCAGGGCAAATCGAAACGCTGATGCAGTGGGTGGTGCAGGAGCAATCCATCGCGCCCCGCGTGACCTACTATCTCGCGGCCACACGCAAAGACACCGGCGAGATCATTGGTGAAGGCGTGCTCAAGGTCGTCAATCCCGCAGAGCGTCAGGGCGAGATCGGCTTTGGTGTCGCCGCCAAATATTGGAAGCAGGGTTACGGCAATGAAATCGCCACGGCGGTGCTTGAGGCCGGCTTCCAGCATTTCAAGCTGCACCGGGTCGCCGCACTCTGTGCGCCCGATAACAAAGGCTCTATCCGCATCATGCAAAAACTCGGCATGGCCCGCGAAGGGCTTTTGCGCGATATACACTTCGCGCGCGGCAAATGGTGGAGCACGTTGATCTACGGCATCCTCGATCAGGAATACGCCAAGATCAAAGTGGTGAAAAAAGCCTAAGCTTTACCAGCCTGTGGTGATGCGCTCGACCAGCTGCTTCACGCTCGGCACGAAGCCGTTTTTGTACCAGGGGTCCTGGCTGAAGCGGTACGCATTGTGCCCGGCGAACATCAGTTCCGAATCAATGCTGCCGTCATGGGCAATGTTTTGCAGGGTCTTCTGAATGCAGAAGCTGCGCGGATCGGCCTTGCGCCCCGTCGAGCCTTCTTCGTTCTGCGACCAGTTCGAGAAGGCGCAGGCCGACAGGCAGCCCATGCAGGCGATCTGGTCGGTGCGAATTTCTTCGGCTTCCGCGGGCGTCACGAAAATCAGCGTCGAGTCCGGCGTCTTCAGGTTTTCAGTGAAGCCGTGATCCATCCAGCTTTGCGCGCGGAATTTGTCGGCGGCGTTAACATAAACTTCGCGCTTGCGCGCGCCAATGTTGAGCGCAGTTTCGTGCGCACCCACGACGGGTTCCGGTGTGAAAGGAATTTGGCGCTCGCTGCGATGCTCAAGGTTTTCGAGAAACGCATTGCGCACCGCCGATGAATAAAAGCCCGTCGGGCTAAAGCGCTGCAAATTCACATCGCCCGGCTGCAAATCCACCAGCCGTGTTTTCCAAGCCGATGAAATGGGGCTTTCTTTGGTCAGTAGCGGACGCGTGCCGAACTGGAAGGCCACGGGTCCGATTTCGGGATTGTCGAGCCAATGCTCCCACTCGGACAGCCACCACACACCGCCCGCCATGATGATAGGGGTGTTGTTCAAGCCGGCTTCGTTCATCACCTGACGCAAAGCGACGACGCGGGGATACGGATCTTCCGGTTTGCGTGGATCTTCGGAATTCGAAAGGCCGTTGTGACCGCCGGCGAGCCAGGGATCTTCATAAACCACGCCGCCCAGAAGATCGGCGAACTTGTGATAAGCGCGTTTCCACAGCGCGCGGAAAGCGCGGCCCGAGGAAATGATCGGGTAATAGTGAATGCGGTAGTGCGCCGCGATCTCGGCCAACTTATAGGGCATGCCCGCGCCGCAGGTGACGCCCTGGATGATGCCTTTGCATTTATCCATCACGCCTTCGAGCACACGCTCGGCGCCGCCCATCTCCCAAAGGATATTGATGTGCAGGCGGCCTTGGTTGCCGCGGGTCTCATGGGCGATACGTGCCTGGGTGATGCCGCCTTCGATGGCGTACTTCACCAATTCTTCGTGGCGCTCAAGACGCGTACGGCCGCGATAGATTTGCGGGATGACATTTCCAGCGCTGTCGTAAGAGTCGGCGTTGACGCCGGAGAACGTTCCGATCCCACCGGCTGCGGCCCACGATCCCGACGATAGGCCGTTGGAAACGGCAACGCCTTTGCCGCCCTCGACGATGGGCAACACTTCCTGGCCGGCAATAACGATGGGGTTAAGCGCTTTCAACACTGTGCCTTCGATGTAGGAGCTAAGGCTCAGAAAACCAAGCCCCCGGCGTGTCGCGCCCGCAATATAGGGGGCGTATGTGTCTGAACCAAGCAAACTCGGGCAACCGGCACCAAATTTACCAATAACGCTCTGATATTACTCTATTTTCTATCAAAAATCTTTAACATC
The DNA here is from genome assembly GCA_947476895.1 of Fidelibacterota bacterium. Classification (GTDB taxonomy): domain Bacteria; phylum Pseudomonadota; class Alphaproteobacteria; order Rhodospirillales; family Rhodospirillaceae; genus SHVO01. Next base: position 298,616 of record CANJRX010000001.1, read on the forward strand.
TCACCGGGAATGTCGGTAAAAATCGCGTCAACGCCCCAGCCGAACAACGTTTCGGCCCGCGCGGCCTCGTTGACCGTATAAGCCATCACCGCATAACCCGCCCCACGCACTTCCATCACCTGCTCTCGGGTCAGGTGTTTTTGATTGGCGTTGAGGCTCATCGCGCCCAGGGATTTTCCAAGCTCGTCCCAATCTTCTGGTAGGTGGTCGAACAACATGGCGCGCGGCCAGGCGGGCAAAATCTCTTTCGCAGCCGCCACGGCCTGGCGCGAGAAACTTGAAATCACCGGCGGCGGCAAATCAGCGGGCCAGCACGCGGCGGCGATGGGCAAGGCGATCTCGGCAAGCGCCACTTCGCGGCCCGGATCGGTTTTGAGTTCCATGTTGAAAGAAAGTCCAAGCGCCACAAACAACTCGAGCGCCTCTTCCAAGGTGGGAATCATCTCGCCGCGAAAAGCGGGCGCGAACCAACCGCCCGCGTCGAGCGCCTGCGTCGTTTCGAATAATGTTTCTGCTAACGGACCGCTCCCGTCGCTAGTGCGGTCCAGATCGTCATCGTGGAAAATCACGACCCGATTGTCGGCCGTCAAGGCCGCATCGAACTCTACCCATTTTGCACCCTCCGTGGCCGCCTGACGGAACGACGCCAGAGTATTCTCTGGCGCCGCCCGTGGGCTGCCACGGTGAGCAATAATGCGTGGAAACGTAACCACGTTAGCGTGCCAGATTATGTGGCAGGCGCTTCGGTGGACTCAACTTCTTTACCGGTGGTCTGATCGACGCGCTTCATCGACAGCTTAACCTTGCCGCGATCGTCGACGCCCAGGCACTTCACATATACGGTCTCGCCTTCCTTCACGACATCGCCAACTTGGGCGACGCGCTTCGACGCGAGTTCCGAGATGTGCACAAGACCGTCGCGCTTGCCGAGGAAGTTCACGAAAGCGCCGAAGTCCATGATTTTCACCACGGTGCCTTTGTAGATCACGCCCAGTTCCGGTTCCGCGACGATGTCACGGATACGGCGCACGGCTTCTTCCATCATTTCCTGATCGGCTGAGGCGACGCGCACGGTGCCGTCGTCTTCGATGTCGATCTTGGTGCCGGTGGACTCTTGCAGTTCGCGGATGACTTTGCCGCCGGTGCCGATGATTTCGCGGATCTTGTCTTTCGGCACGTTCAGGGTGGTGATGCGCGGCGCGTGCTGCGCGACGGAATCACGGGCGCCCGTCATGGCTTTGGCCATTTCGCCGAGGATATGCAGGCGGCCGTCGCGCGCTTGGCGCAGGGCGATCTCCATGATCTCGGAGGTGATGGACGTGATTTTGATGTCCATCTGCAGCGAGGTCACGCCGGCTTCGGTGCCGGCCACTTTGAAGTCCATGTCGCCCAAGTGATCTTCATCACCCAGGATGTCCGACAGAACGGCGAAGTCGTTGCCTTCTTTGATCAGACCCATGGCGATACCGGCGACGGGACGAATGAGCGGGACGCCGGCATCCATCAGCGCCAATGAGCCGCCGCAAACGGTGGCCATCGACGACGAGCCGTTGGATTCGGTGATTTCTGAAACCAGGCGCAGCGTGTAGGGAAACGCGTCTTTGCCGGGGATCAAGGGATGCAGCGCGCGCCAGGCGAGCTTGCCGTGGCCGATTTCGCGGCGGCCCGGGCTGCCCATGCGGCCAGCTTCACCCACTGAATAGGGGGGGAAGTTGTAGTGCAGCATGAAGTTCTGGCGGTATTCGCCTTCCAGGGCGTCGATGATCTGTTCGTCCTGACCGGTGCCGAGCGTGGTGGTGACCAGCGCCTGGGTTTCACCGCGGGTGAACAGGGCTGAGCCATGGGTACGCGGCAGAACGCCGACTTCGATTTCAATCTGGCGCACGGTCTTGGTGTCGCGGCCATCGATACGCACGCCGGTCTTCAAGATGTTGCCGCGCACGACGTCGGCTTCCATGTGCTTGAAGATTCCGCCGGCAACAGCCACTTCCGCGGCATTGTCACCCAGGCTGGCGATAGCTTTCTTCTTTACGTCGCCGACGGCGGCGTAACGATCCTGCTTCACCTGGTTCTTGTATGCGGTCGACAGGTCGCCCGCGAAAGACGCAAGCTTGCTTTTAACCGTGGCGATTTCGGGCGCTTCCACCGGAATTTCGCGCGCGTCCTTCGCGCACGAGCGCGCGAGGTCGATGATCATCTGGATGACGGGCATCATCTGTTCGTGGCCGTACTTCACGGCGCCGAGCATGATGTCTTCCGACAATTCCTTGGCTTCGGATTCAACCATCAGCACGCCTTCGCGTGTGGCGGCGAGCACGAGGTCGAGCGAGGTTTTATCGGTTTCGTCCATCTTGGGGTTCAGTACGTATTGGCCGTCGACGTAGCCGACGCGCGCCGCACCGATGGGACCCAGGAACGGGATGCCGGAAATCGTCAGCGCCGCAGAAGCGCCGATCATGGCAATGACGTCGGGATCGTTCTTCAGATCGTGCGAGAGCACGGTGCAGACAACTTGCGTTTCGTTGCGGTAACCGGCGTGGAACAGCGGACGGATCGGACGATCGATCAGGCGCGACGTCAGCACTTCCTTTTCCGTCGGGCGGCCTTCACGCTTGAAGAAGCCGCCGGGAATTTTGCCGGCTGCAAAAGTCTTTTCCTGATAGTTGACAGTCAGCGGGAAGAAATCGATGCCCGGCTTCGGCGACTTGGCGCCGACAGCGGTGCACAGCACCGTGGTTTCGCCGTAGGTGGCCAGCACCGCGCCATCAGCCTGACGCGCGATCTTGCCGGTTTCCAGGATCAGCTTACGGCCGCCCCATTCGATTTCTTTGCGTGTGACTTTGAACATAGACATATGTGTTCTTCCTTTTCCTACCCCATGGACCGGCACCAAATTGTGCGCCCGGCTCACCGTTGGATGCCGCCATTTCTTTTCCAGGGCGGCGCATACGGTCAGAGGCTAGCGAGCCGGGATTTCGATCCCCGCGCCCGGTCAAAGACCCGACGCTCCTCAAAGAATAAACGTGCCGCACCTGCGGCCCATTCGTAACGCACGCTTTGGCGCGACCTCGCGCCTGGCGTGATAACAACGAATCTCTTAATCAAACACCGTTGCTGTTCGCAGAAGCGCCGAACGCGCCCGTTGTCTAAAGACAAGGACGTTCGACGTTCTCCACCAGTGTCTGAAACATTGCGTGCTTAGCGACGCAGGCCGAGACGGCTGATCAAACTGTCGTAGCGGCCTTCGTTCGTCACCTTGAGATAATCAAGCATGCGGCGACGTTGGCCGACCATGACCAGGAGACCACGGCGCGAGTGGTTGTCCTTGTTGTGGCCCTTCAAGTGCTCGGTCAGGTTTTTGATGCGTTCGCTGAGAACGGCCACCTGAACTTCCGGCGAACCGGTGTCATCCTTCTTGGTGGCATACTCTTGGATGAGCGCTTGTTTGCGCTCTGCTGAAATCGACATCGGGTACTCCTTAAATGTCAGAGGTTCATAACGCGGACGGGACGGACCATGCCGTTCCCGACCTCGGCCACCGCAATCAGCTTTTCCCCGCAAAGCGCTTGGACGGGCGATCCGTCGGCAAGTCCTTCGATGGGGTTTCGCTTTACCACCGGCCAAAGTGCAATCGATTGGCCGAGGGTCATGCGGCGAGCTTCTTCTTCCGTCAGGGCCAAAGCCGGGATGTCGTCCAGCACGGTCCCAACCGGGAGAAGATACTCAGAAGCGGCGGCTTTATGGCCCAAAGCCTCCAGGTTTTCCAGGGAAATCGCCCGGTTTTCCGCGAAAACCCCGCAGCGGGTGCGCCGTAAAACCGAGATATGGCCCAAGGTCCCCAGGGCTCGTCCTAAGTCCCGCACCAGGGCCCGGATATAGGTGCCTTTGCCGCAATCGACCCGGAACCGGGCGTGATCAGGATCCGGGGACTCCAACAATGTGAAACTGCGGACATGGACGGGGCGGGCGGCCAGCTCAATCACCTCTTTCTTGCGGGCCATGTCGTAGGCCCGCCGTCCGGCCACCTTAATGGCAGAATAATCCGGGGGAATCTGCTGAATCACGCCGGTAAAAGTGGGCAAGGCCGCGCGGATGGCGTCAGCGGTGGGGCGAACGCCGGAGGTGTCGATGGCCGTGCCATCGCTATCGTCCGTATCTGTCGCCACGCCCCAAATCACCTCAAACTCATAGGTTTTGGCGCTATCCATGGCGAAATTGACGGTTTTCGTCGCCTCGCCCAGGCATAAGGGCAGAATTCCGGTGGCTAAAGGGTCCAAAGTACCCCCGTGGCCGGCTTTTGCAGCATCCAAAGCCCTTTTTACACGCGCGACGACGGTCGCGGCAGTCATTCCAGAGGGTTTATCGACCGCAATCCATCCATGAATTGGCTGGCCTTTTGGTTTTCGCGGGGCTTTTCCAGCCACCTATTCTTCCTCGTCCCGGCCCGCAGGGGCTTGGCCCTCAGACTCATCTCCCGGCCAGATATCGCGGGCGACCTCGGGTTTGTGCAACAGGCGCGAAATATGTTCGGCCTCGTCGAAGGTGGTGTCGGCGGAAAAGATCAGATCGGGGATGAATTTGAACGACACGCGGGAGGCCACCTCGCGCCGCAGGAACGGCTTCACGCGCTTGAGGCCTTCCAGGATCTTGCTCGTGTCGCCGCCGCCCAGTGGCACCACATAAACGCGGGCATGGCGCAGGTCAGGGCTGGGGCGCACTTCGGTCACGGTCAGGCGCACGTCGACCAGCGCCGGATCGCGGAATGTTTCGCGCTCAAAAATGGCCGCGAGAATGTGGCGAATCTCTTCGCCGATCCGCAATTGCCGCTGGCCTGGGGCTTTGGGACGTTGTCTCGGCATGGAATTTCCTTGGGACGATTCCTTGCAGCAGAAATCGGTCCGGCATTTATGCCGGACCGGAAGTCATGCTGCGCTCTAGAGGACCCCTGCGAAGCGCTCCATCTCGAAGCACTCGATGACGTCGCCTTTTTGGATGTCCTGATAGTTGGCGAGCGCGATGCCGCATTCGTAGCCTTCGCGCACGTCTTTAACGTCGTCCTTAAAGCGCTTGAGCTGCGACAGATCGCCTTCGTGGATGACCACGTTGTCGCGGAGCAGGCGGACTTTGCAGCCGCGCTTGATGACGCCTTCGGTGACCATGCAGCCGGCGACCTTGCCGACCTTGGTGACGTTGAAGACTTCGCGGATGTTGGCGTAGCCGATGAAGTTTTCTTTGAACGTCGGGGCCAGCATGCCCGTCAGCAACTTCTTCATGTCGTCGGAGACGTCGTAGATGATCGAGTAATAACGGATGTCGATGCCGTCGCGCTTCGAGATTTCACGGGCTTGCGCGTTGGCGCGCACGTTAAAGCCTATGATGATCGCGCCAGAGGCTTTGGCGAGCGTTACGTCGGCTTCGCTGATGGGGCCGACCGCGCCGTGAATGACATTGAGTTTCACTTCGTCGGTGCTGAGCTTGGTCAGCGTGCCGGTGAGGGCTTCGACGGAACCTTGCACATCACCCTTCACGACGACAGCCAGTTCCTTGGCGAGACCGGCTTTAATCTTGGCGAACATCTGTTCCATGGTCGAGCCGCCGACCGAGGCCACATGTTCCTTATCACGGATTTTGCGGCGGCGGAACTCGGCCACTTCGCGGGCTTTGGCTTCGTCGGTGACAACCACAAAGTCATCGCCTGCAGCCGGCGTGCCGGCAAAGCCAACAACTTCGACCGGGGCCGAAGGCATCGCCGACTTCACTTGCTTGCCGTGTTCGTTGACGAGCGCGCGTACGCGGCCCCACTCGGCGCCGGCGACAAAGATATCGCCGATATGCAGAGTGCCGCGTTGCACGAGAACGGTGCCGACAGAACCGACGCCCTTTTCCATCTTGGCTTCGATGATCGTGCCTTCCGCGGTGCGTTCCGGGTTGGCTTTCAGGTCGAGCACTTCGGCTTGCAGCAGAATGGCTTCTTCGAGTTTATCGAGATTGGTCTTCTTGGTGGCCGAAACTTCGACCGCCAGCGTTTCACCGCCGACTTCTTCCAAAAGCACTTCATGCTGCAGCAAGTCGGTTTTAACGCGTTGCGCGTTGGCGCCGGGCTTATCCATCTTGTTGATGGCAACGATGATCGGAACGCCTGCGGCCTTCGCGTGCTTAATGGCTTCGATGGTCTGCGGCATGATGCCGTCGTCGGCGGCCACCACCAGGATCACGATATCTGTGACTTTCGCGCCGCGGGCGCGCATGGCGGTAAAGGCTTCGTGGCCGGGCGTATCGATAAACGTAATCTTTTGGCCCTTAGACGTGCGCACCTGATAGGCGCCGATATGCTGGGTAATGCCGCCGGCTTCGCCGCTGGCCACATTGGCCGAGCGTAAAGCGTCGAGGAGGGAGGTTTTGCCATGGTCGACGTGACCCATGACCGTCACGACCGGCGGACGCGGCTTTAACAGCGCGTCGTCGTCGGGACCGGTCTTCAAGTTCTCTTCCACTGCGGACTCCGTTACGCGTTTGACCCGATGGCCGAATTCCTGAACGACCAGGTCCGCGGTGTCCGCGTCGATGACTTCATTGATGGTCGCCATGATGCCAAGCTTCATGAGCGACTTGATAACGTTGACGGCCCGTTCCGCCATGCGGTTGGAAAGTTCCTGCACGGTGATGGTTTCGGGGATGATGACTTCACGAACAACCTTGTCGGTGTTCATGGGCTGCTTCAGCTGGGCCTTGCGGCGTTCTTTCTCGACCGCGCGGCGCATGGAAGCGATCGAACGGCTGCGCTCGACGGCATCGTCGCCTTCAAGGGCGGCGCCGATGGAGAGTTTGCCGGCGCGGCGGCGCGGCTCGGTGCGCTTGACCATCGGCGGCTTGTGGCCGGTTTTGTTTTTACGGCGCTTGGCGTCTTCGTCGTCTTCCTCTTCCACCACATCGCGGCGGACAGCGGGCGTCAATTCAGTGCGCGCTTCTGTGCCGGGCGCAGCAGCGGGGGCCGTGTCGGCGGCGCGTGCGGCTGCCGGTTCGGCAGCCGGTGCAACGACTTTCGGCTCAAGTTCAGCGCGCAGCTTTTCTTCTTCGGCGCGCAAGGCATCGATTTCGGCCTGCGCCTTTGCGTCTTCTTCGGCCTGCTTGCGGTTTTCTTCGTCGGCTTTGATGGCGTCTTGCAACGCCTTCAGACGGTGGGCCTTCTCGTCGTTGGTCAGCGTGCCGTGCTGAATGCTCTCTTTGGCGAACAATTCGGCGGTGGCTTTTTCCTTTAAGCTGACGGGCGCGGCTTTGACTTCCTGCACCTTACCGTCGGCGCCCATCTCGAACTGGCGCTTACGCTTGCGTTCGACCTGAACGACTTTGGAGCGGCCATGACTGAAGCTTTGGCGAACCTGACCGGTTTCCACTGTCTTCTTTAGTTCCAGCTTACCCCCGCTCAAGGACAAGGGGCGTTTGGTCGTCTTGGTGTCGCTCGGCATGCTTCCTAACCGTACCTTCTAAAAATCACTTCAAACTTACTCAGCGTGCTTTCGCACGTTTTCTTCCCGTGTGCTTCGCACACCGCTATATCGCGCGGCGTCTTCCAGCAGCGCAGTCGTCAAACGACCGGGCAGAAGCGCCACGTGCACAGCGACATCACGTCCTAAGGCCGCTCCCAGCTCGGCGCTGGTGAACAGGTCAACCAGCGGCACGTGCGGCACCAGTGCAACAAACTTGCGACGCTCCTGGGGCGATCCGTCTGCCGCCTCGAACAAAGCCGCGGTCCGCCCCGTATTGATCTGGGCGCGTACCTTTTCAGCACCGGCGGCCACCAGTCCGGCACGACGCGCCAGACCGAGTTGATTGAGACAGCGGCGTTTCAGTAATTCCGCGACGACATCGGCCAAATCCGCGGCAACGGAAACGTTCCTTCGCGCGGCCTTGGCGAACATCCGTTTGGATGTCGCTGTCTCTATCATAGCGCGCTCGGCGCTTAACCACAAACCCCGCCCTGGCAGCCGGCCCACCACATCGGGGACCAAAACATCGCCCGGACCCACTACAAACCGGACCAGCCTTTCAATCGGCAGCGACTCGCCGCTCGCAATGCAGCGACGGTTGGGACCGCGCTCGTTTTCGGCGTCGTCGTCGTCCAAAGCCGCTAGCGAAAGGGCCGGCGGTTCAGGTTCATTCTCAGTCATGGTTACCGTGGCCAAGGTTGTTGTTCGCCACAGATACCCGTTTTGACCCTAGGCCGGCGTGCCTTCGGAACCTTCGGGGAACCAATGCGCGCGCGCGGCCATGATGATGGCGTTGGCAGCATCTTCCTTCAGGACGTCGGCACCCAGCATTTCCACCAGTTCGTCGGCGGCCAAATCGGCCAGGTCGTCCAAGGTCTTCACGCCCTTTTCAGCGAGAACGATGATTTTCTTGGAGTCGAGTCCTTCGATTTCAGCGCCGGACAGATCTTCAGCCACGCCAAGCTCTTCCAGGCGCGCCATGACCTTCTTGTTCTCTTCTTCGAGGTAGCCGGTCGCGCGGGCTTTCAGTTCCGAAGCGATGTCTTCGTCAAAGCCTTCGATGTCAGTCAGCTCTTCGAGCGGCACGAACGCGAGTTCGTCCACTGACGAGAAGCCTTCGGTGACGAGCAGATGGGCGAGCACGTCGTCCACGTCCAGGGCGTCGATGAACATTTTCGAACGCGAACGGAATTCTTCCTGACGGCGCTCGGACTCTTCGCCTTCGGTCAGGATGTCGATGGTCCAGCTGGTGAGCTGGGACGCGAGGCGCACGTTCTGGCCACGGCGGCCAATGGCGAGCGACAGCTGCTCGTCCGGCACCACAACTTCGATACGGCCCGAGTCTTCATCGAGCACGACCTTGGTGACTTCGGCGGGCGCGAGGGCGTTCACGACAAACGTCGCCGGGTCCTGGTTCCACTGAATGATGTCGATCTTTTCGCCCTGCAGTTCGGCCACAACCGCCTGCACGCGGCTGCCGCGCATACCAACGCAAGCGCCGACGGGATCAATCGAGTTATCGTTTGAAATCACGGCAATCTTCGCGCGGCTGCCGGGATCGCGGGCAACAGCTTTGATTTCAATAATGCCGTCATAGATTTCCGGGACTTCCTGAGCGAACAACGCGCCCATGAATTCGCCAGCGGTGCGTGAGAGGAAAATCTGCGGGCCGCGCGGCTCTTCGCGCACGTCCATGATGAACGCGCGCACGCGGTCACCGTTCTTGAAATGCTCGCGCGGGATCAATTCGTCGCGGCGGAGCAGGCCTTCTGCACGGCCCAAGTCGACAATGACGTTGCCGAATTCGACGCGCTTGACCAGGCCGTTGACGATTTCGCCGACGCGGTCTTTGTATTCTGTGAACTGGCGCGCACGCTCGGCGTCGCGCACTTTCTGCACGATCACCTGCTTGGCGGTCTGCGCAGCGATGCGGCCGAAATCGATCGGCGGCAAGGGATCAACGATCACGCCGCCGACTTCGATGGTGGCGTCTTTCTTCTTGGCCTTGGCCAACGTGGTCTGGGTGTTTTCGTCTTCGACGGTTTCGACGACCGTGATGTAACGCGCCAGGCGGATTTCACCGGTCTTGCGATCGATGGCGGCGCGGATGTCGTTTTCATGGCCGTACTTGGAGCGGCCGGCTTTCTGAATGGCCTGTTCCATGGCCTGAAAGACTTCTTCCCGGTCGATGCCCTTATCGCGGGCGACCGTGTCGGCAACCTGCACCAATTCGGGGCGCGCCATGCCAATGCTCTGAGCCATCGTCGTTACTCCAACTTTGTTGCGTAGGTTATTGTTCGTTGTTCGAATTCGCCGCGCGTTTAGCCGATGCGGCAATCAGTTCATCCGTCAGCACCAGCTTGGCAGCGCTGATGTTCTCAAGGGCGACGGCGTAATCGACGTCGTCCATGCGTATCGTCACTTTGCCGTCGCTCAGGCCCTCGAGCCGTCCGCGAAAGCGTTTGCGACCGTTCACCGCGATCTTGCTTTCGACCTTCACCAGAAAGCCGGCGTAGGTCGTAAAATCCTTGGGCCGGGTCAGCGGCCGGTCGATGCCCGCCGAGCTGACTTCCAAGTCGTAGGTTCCGGGCACCGGGTCTTCGACATCAAAGATCGCCGAAAGCGCGTGGCTGATGGCTTCGCAGTCCTCGACCGAGATCTGGCTGCCGTCGCGCCGGTCAGCCATGACCTGCAGCGTGCGGCGACCATCACTTCCGGTCAGCGCAATACGCACAACCTCAAAGCCCATGGCTTCCAGGGTCGGCTCTACGCGCTCTTCTAGTTGCGGCAAACGTTCCAATGCCCTCGTCCGGGTTTCGGGAAGCGGGCAATAAAAAAAGTGGGCAATCGGCCCACTTCCCAAGGTATCAAATTCGGTGAAGATGGCGCTGATATATGCCCAATTTCCGCGGAATTCAAGGCTTTTCCCAAAGCCTTAGACGTAAGGCCTAGACGCGCGGAGTCCGCACAAAATTCATAAATGTGGGAATGCGGCCGGCGGCGATGGCCTTTTCTTCGTAGCGCGAGGCAGTGGAGTCGGCGGGCCGTATGCGCCAATCATCAGGCTCCTGGGCGGTCCAATGGAAGGCCGGATGCTGCAGTACATGCTGCAGCGTCCATGCAACATAAACCGGGTGGTCGCTGGCGACCCTGAACTCACCGCCTTCGGGTAAAAGGCGCGCGAGTTCGTCGAGATTCTCTGGGCTGATAAAGCGCCGTTTGGCGTGGCGGACCTTGGGCCAGGGATCGGGAAACGGCAGGCAAATCCGCGCTAAACCACCCGTTTTCAGGCGGGGCAGCAGGTAGCGCACGTCGTTGTCGTAGATCCGTAAGTTCTGGAGTTTGTAGTCTTCGACATAGCGCAGCAAAGATGCGACGCCGTTGACGAAAACCTCGCAGCCGATGAAACCGACGCCGGGATTTGCTGCAGCTTGGGCTGCAATATGCTCGCCGCTGCCAAAGCCGATCTCAAGCCGGATCTCGTCAAATTTTGAATCGAAAAATGAAGCGGGATCAATATGTTGTGTGGATTCTGGCAGCGCAATACGTAGGCGTGGCAGAAGGCTTTCCAGCAAAGAAATACGGCCGGCTTTAAGGGCTTTCCCCTTACGCCGGCCGTAAAACTGAAGCCTATCCGGGTCGGGATTAACCGCCGAACGCTGATTCAAGCTGTTCCACCAAGTCCAGGCGTTCCCAGCTGAAGCCACCCGAACCATCGGGCTCGCGGCCGAAGTGCCCGTAGGCAGCCGTGCGGGCATAGATCGGACGGTTGAGCTTCAAATGCTCGCGGATACCGCGGGGCGAGAGGTTCATCAGCTCCTGCAGCACGGTCGACAGCTTGTCTTCGTCCACTTCGCCGGTGCCTTGCGTGTCGACGTAAACCGACAAGGGCTTCGCGACGCCGATGGCATAGGAAAGCTGGATCAAACATTTGTGGGCGAGGCCGGCGGCCACCACGTTCTTCGCAAGATAACGTGCAGCATAAGCCGCCGAGCGATCGACCTTGGTCGGGTCTTTGCCGGAGAACGCGCCGCCGCCGTGGGGCGCGGCACCGCCGTAAGTGTCGACGATGATTTTACGACCCGTGAGGCCCGTGTCGCCGTCCGGTCCACCGATGACGAAGCGGCCCGTGGGGTTCACATAGAAGTTGGCGTCGTCGCACATCCAGCCCTTGGGCAGGACGTTGAGTACATGCTTGCGCACGTATTCGCGGATTTCTTCCTGGCTGGCTTTTTCGGCGTGCTGCGTCGAGACCACGACCGAGGTGCAACGCACGGGCTTACCGCCCACATATTGCAGCGACAGCTGGCTCTTTGCATCGGGACCGAGGAAATCCACGTCTTTATCGTGACGGGCTTCGGCGAGGGATTGCAGGATGGCGTGCGAATATTGAATCGGCGCCGGCATGAATTCTTTGGTTTCGTTGACGGCGTAACCGAACATGATGCCCTGGTCACCAGCGCCTTCGTCTTTATTGCCGGCAGAATCGACACCGACAGCAATGTCGGCGGATTGGGCATGAACGTGACATTCGATCTTGGCGTTCTTCCAATGGAAGCCGTCTTGCTCGTAGCCGATGTCCTTCACGGCGTCGCGGGCGGCGGCGATCATGGCTTCGTGGGTCACGGAAGCCGGAACGCGCACTTCACCAGCGAGAACCACCAGGTTTGTCGTGCACAAGGTTTCCACCGCGATGCGCGACTGCGGGTCGGCTTTCAGGCACAAGTCGACGATCGAATCCGAAATCCGATCGCTGACTTTGTCGGGATGGCCTTCCGAGACGGATTCACTCGTGAACACATAGTCAGTCTTGGACAAGGCGGTCTCCTGGGTGCGGGGGATGGTGAGGAATTGGGGCTAAAAACGTTCGCCCGGCGTAAAGGAAAGCCCCGGTTTTTGCAAGAGTCTGGCGACTCGGGAGAACTTGCCGGGAATCAAAACGCCGCCGCGAAGGTGTTCGCGGCGGCGTTAGACGTCAGGGCAATGGCCCTAATGCTTATTCTTCAACCGGCTCTTCGGGCGAAGCCAAAGACTTGGCCAGCTCGTAGATACGACGGCGTACGTGATAATCCTTGATGCGGTAGTAGGCGCGCACCAACTCCAAGGTTTCACGCTTGGTCTTGGGGTCGTTTTCGCGCGGTTCAACATCCGGCGTTTCCACGCTGAGGTTGCGCGGGCTGGCCTGGGCCGTGGCTTCGTCCATTTCTTCAAAGAAGAAGGACATCGGGCAATCGAGAACCCGGCTTAAATCCCACAGACGGCTGGCCCCGATACGGTTAGCGCCACGCTCATATTTCTGCACTTGCTGGAAGGTCAGGCCAATAGCCTCACCCAGCTTTTCCTGGCTCATGCCCAAAAGGGTACGGCGCAAACGCACGCGGCTGCCCACATGGACGTCTACCGGGTTCGGCTTGCCCGACGGCATCCGGCCACGCGTGGAGCGTGCCGTTCCGTTGTCTTCCAAGTCGTCTTGTTCCTGCGGTAAACCCATGGTGACCCTACTAACAAAAGGCGGTTTAGGCCAAAAACTACACAAATCTGTCATAAATCGCGGTGTGGACAGCTACTGATCGTTGAATGACCCCACAACCAGCACCACTTTTTGACACAAAAGCTCGCTCAGATCAAATTCCCATACCTGAGCATTGGTATGCTTTTTGGCACACTGTTAAGGCCGATTTGTGGCCCCCTCGGTTCGGTTATGTCGGTTATATAGGCCGCGCTGTTCTGCGGCGCCAGTTTAGCAACGCAAAGCCCGCAGCAATGGTTGCGAAAAGGATGGGGACCAAATTCCCGGTAAAGCCGAAGGGTGTAACCCCAGCCGTTGCAACCGGTAGTCCGACGTCCACTACCCCCCGGCGACCCAAACCCAGTTCCGCGACGGTCCGGCCATAGCCATCGATGACGCCCGAAATCCCGGTGTTGGCAACCCGCACCAAGGGTAGCCCTTCCTCTACAGCCCGCAGCCGGGCCATGGCGTAGTGCTGATAGGGACCGGTGCTCACGCCGAACCAGGCATCGTTGGTCAGGTTTAACAGCCAGCGCGGCCGCGCGTCGCTATTGCTGAAATGGTTGGGGGTCACTTGCCCCGAGAAGATCACCTCGTAGCAAATCAACGGCGTGAACCCGGGCACCCCTGCGAGGCTCCAGGTCGTAAGGCCAGTGCCGGCCGAAAAGTCACCGTAGCCGCTGGCGATCTTGTCGTAGGGAATCAGCCAGCGCATCGGCATGTACTCGCCGAAAGGCACAAGGTGAGTCTTGTCGTAGGTGGCAGCGATGGCGCCGTCTGGCGTCACGGCATAGAGCGAATTGTAAATCGCCGTCCACTTCACGCCGTCATTCAAGCCCCGGTCGGCGCCGGTGATCAGCAACCCGTTTGAGGGCGCGGCGGCCGCGACGGCCAAGCGGTGGCGCTCATCGGCATTGAGCATGAACGGAATAGCGGACTCGCCCCAGATCACATGGGTGACATCGGCTGGCCGATCCGTCGCGCTGAGCGTGATGTAATCTTGAAGCTGTGATTCCCACTGGCTCGGGCGCGCACGGTCTTTTTGTGAGATGGCGGCTTGCACCAGGCGGAACTTCACGCCCGGCACAAATTCCGTTTCCGTCGCCGACAACCGCAATGCGCCGCCGACACCGATGATCACAAACAGAACCACCGGCGTTGCCGCTGTGATCCAAGCGCGCGTAAACCGCGGTGGCTTAGCGAGAACCGCAGGCGCCAGGGCCGCGATCACCGTCAGCAAGGTCAAGCCATAAGTGCCGATGAGTGTCGTGACCTGAATGACCGCGAGGCCGACAAATGAATTTACCGACCAGACCGCGCCGGTGGGGTTCCAAGCGAAGCCCGTGAAGATCCAACTGCGCACCCATTCAATCAACGTCCATACGCCGGCGAACAACAAGGTGCGCAAGGTCATGATCGCGACGTGATCGTTGGGCATGTCTTCATCGCGTGGCGGCGGAATCAGGTGCGTGAGGGCTGCGACAATCGCGATGAATAGCCCGATAGCTGCACAGAGGGCCGTCACGGCGGGATAAGCAATCGCGCCGAAGGCTTCGCTATCGACAAAGAAGGCGTTGGTGATCCACCAGAAGCTGGTCACGTAGTGACCGAAGCCAAAGGCCCAGCCGGTCGCGCATGCTGCGCGCCAGGTTTTGCAGCCGTCTAAGAGCCACAGCAATACGGGGAAAGAGATCCAGAGGACGGGCACAAATGAAAAGGGTGCAAAGGCAAAGATCGCGATAGCGCCTGCGAGGAACGCAATGCTTAAGCGCCGCCAGCCGGTGAGGCGGCCGAGCTTTTTCGCAAGTGACGCGATCAACCGCTATTTTCCGGCAGTGCGGGCGCGGGCAGCCCGCGCACACGCAAATGGCGCACACGGCGCGGATCGCCGTCTATGATTTCAAACTCGATGCCGGACGGATGTTTGATGAGTTCGCCGCGTCCCGGCACATGGCCGGCCAGGCTGATCACAAGCCCGCCCAAAGTATCGGTGGCCGCGTACTCTTCGGCGGTGAAGACATCGCCAAAACGTTTTTCGAATTCTTCCAGCGTCACGCGCGCGTCGGCGGAAATGCTGCCGTCGGCCTTCTCGATAATGGTCACCGCTTCTTCGCCGTCATGCTCGTCATCGATCTTGCCGACGATTTGCTCGACCACGTCTTCAATTGTCAGGAGCCCGTCGATGCCGCCGTATTCGTCCACGACCAGCGCCATGTGCGTGCGCTTCAGGCGCATCTCCAGCAGTAAATCCAGAACACGTACAGCCGGGGAAACGAACAACAGCGGGCGCACGATTTTTGAAAGCGGCGGATGTTCGATATCGGGTGCCGCCACCATCACAGCGACGTCTTTGATGTGCACCATGCCGATAACGTCATCGAGCGTGTCGCGATAAACCGGCAGGCGCGAGTGGCGCTCTTTCATCAAGAGGCCCAGCACGTCGGGCATTTTGGTCTCGACCTCGACAGCGACAATATCCGGGCGCGGCACCATGATGTCGACCGCGGTCACGGCGCGCATATTCAAAACGTTGGCGAGCAACAGGCGTTCGTTGGGATCAATCACCGGCCCGTCGGACGGGCTTTCTTCGTCGCGCTCTTCGATCAACTCTTCGATGACGTCGCGCACGGTTTCGGCCGCCTCGGCGCTGTGCGGCGAAATCCAACGGCGCAGGGTTTTTAGAATACCGCCCTTGTCTTCGCCGTCATCAACGGGGAGTTGGCGCGAGGCTTCACTCATAGCTTAGCGCGCCGTTTTGGGGCCGGTACGGCATAGGGATCGGCGATGCCGAGCTGGGCGAGAATCTTAGTCTCCAGTGTTTCCATCATCAGCGCATCTTTGTCGTCTTCGTGATCATAGCTCAAAAGATGCAGAACGCCATGCACCACCAGGTGAGATAGATGGGCGCTTAAGGTCTTGTTTTCGGCCTTCGCTTCGCGGGCGGTCACACCGTAAGCAATGGCGATGTCGCCGAGGACGCGCGGTTTCGCGCCGGGCGGGTTTTCAGCCGGGAAAGACAAAACATTCGTCGGCTTATCCTTCCCCCGAAAGGTCGCGTTGAGTTTACGCATAACATTGTCGCTGGTCAGCAACACGTTCACTTCCACTGGGCCCTTAGATTTAGCCCCCGTGAGCGCGGCTGTGGCGGCGCGTCGGCAGATGGCGCGCACGTTGCGGGAAGCCTTCGTCCAGGCGGGCGAGTCGATGATGATATCAAGCGTGGAGGGTTTCATTCCGCGTCGGACGCTTTCTTGCGGGCGGCATCGCGTTTGTCGTAGGCATCGACAATACGCGCGACCAGATCGTGGCGCACGACGTCGCGGTGGGTGAAAGAGACCCGGCCTACGCCCGTAACGCCGTCCAAGGTCTCGAGCGCGTCTTGCAGCCCGGACTTAGTGCCGCGCGGCAAGTCTACTTGGCTCAAATCGCCCGTGACCACCATGCGCGAATTTTCACCCATGCGCGTCAGCGCCATCTTCATTTGCACGGGCGTGGTGTTCTGAGCTTCGTCGAGAATAATAAAGCAGCTGGTGAGCGTGCGGCCGCGCATGAAGGCGAGCGGGGCCACTTCAATTTCGCCTGACAGCAAAAGTTTTGCGACGTAATCGCCCGGCAGCATGTCGTAAAGGGCGTCGTAAAGCGGACGCAAATAGGGATCGATCTTTTCGCGCATATCGCCCGGCAGAAAGCCTAGGCGCTCGCCGGCTTCAACGGCGGGGCGCGACAGAATGATACGATCAACGGTTCCGGCCAGCTTTAGCGCGACGGCTTTCGCAACGGCCATGTAGGTTTTACCTGTGCCCGCCGGGCCAAGAGCAAAAACCAATTCGAAATCCTGCAAGGCCTGCAGATATCCCGCCTGTCCCGGCGTGCGCGCCGTGATGTGGCGCTTGCGTGTACGGATTGAAAGATCACCGATGTCACTCGTGCTGCTGTCTTGTGCCAACCGCGCACTCCCGTCTACGTCGCCCATTTCGATCGCATGTCCTTCCGTCAGACGTTTATAGAGCTGCTTCAACGCCGCTTCGGCTTTCAATGCCCGCGCCGGCGGGCCTTCAATCGTGATGGTGTTGCCGCGACTATGCAGCACAACGTCCAAGCGCTGTTCGAGCCGCGTGAGATTCTCGTTGAGGGGTCCAACCAACTGGCGTACCAGGCCATTGTCGGAAAACTCGCAGGTTAAAAGCGCTGCTCCGCTCATGCCGATGCAGCTGGTTCTAAAGCGTCGGCCCACACAGCGCCCAGGCTATAAGCCTCGACCGATACGATCTTCACCGGAACGATGGAGCCGATGTGCTTGGGATCGGCCATCACATGCACGGGTTGCAAATAGGGGCTGCGGCCCACCACCTGTCCGGGATAGCGCCCGCTGTTGGTCAAAAGAATGTCGAAGGTTTTGCCGACGCAGTTGGTGTTAAAGGTGCGCAGCTGCGCATCCAACACTTGCTGCAGCAAATGCAGCCGCTCGGTTTTCAGATCATCGGGCACTTGCGCTTTTATGCCGGCGGCCGGCGTGCCGGGGCGGGGACTGTATTTGAACGAGAACGACTGAATGAAGCCGACGGTGTTGATCAGCTCCATCGTCGCATCGAAGTCTGCGTCGGTCTCTCCGGGATAGCCGGTGATGAAATCCGATGACAGCGTCATATCGCTCCGCGCCGCGCGCAGCTTATCGATGATGTTCAAATAGTCTTTCGCGGTATGGCCGCGATTCATCGCTGCTAGGATTTTATCCGACCCCGATTGCACCGGAAGATGCAGGAACGGCATCAACTGCGGCACATCGCCGTGGGCGGCAATCAGATCATCACCCATGTCGCGCGGATGGGATGTGGTGTAGCGAATCCGCGCGAGGCCATCGATCTCGGCTAAATCGCGGATCAGGCGCGCGAGAGTCCAGCTGGCACCACTGCGCGCCGGATCGTCGCCGTGATAGGCGTTGACGTTCTGGCCGAGCAGGGTGATCTCGCGCGCGCCGCCGGCCACCAGGCCGCGCGCTTCGCGTAAAATATCTGCTGCGGGCCGTGAGTATTCAGCGCCGCGCGTATAGGGCACCACACAGAAGGTGCAGAATTTGTCGCAGCCTTCCTGGATCGACAGAAACGCCGTCGGCCCTTCGGCGCGGGGTGCAGGTAAGAAATCAAACTTAGGCTCGGCGGGAAATTCGGTATCCAACACGCCTTTGCCGCCCCGCGTCGCACGCGCGACCATCTCGGGCAGGCGGTGGTAGGTCTGAGGTCCCAAAACGATATCGACAAAGGGTGCCCGGGCGGTGATCTCGGCGCCTTCGGCTTGGGCCACGCAACCGGCGACGGCGATGATCATGCCCTCCTTGGCGGCCTTCAGGGGGCGTAAGCGGCCCAGGTCGGAAAACACCTTCTCGGCGGCTTTTTCACGGATATGGCAGGTGTTCAGAATCACCATGTCGGCGTCGTCGGGCTGGTCAGTCGGCGCATAGCCCAAGGGGGCCAGCACGTCGGCCATACGCCCGGAGTCGTAGACGTTCATCTGACAGCCGTAGGTCTTGATGAACAGTTTCTTTCGGGGAACGAGCTTGGTAGGGTCTTCCATTACGTTGTTTTTAAACGCCTTTTTTGAATCACGTCGAGAATAGAATGCTTCAGCCCGGGCTTTAGGTCCCGTTCCGTTTGCCGGTTTCTCATACTCTATAGACGGCCTGAATGGCAAAGGGCGGGAAGCCGCTTTTTGTTACGCCGCGACCCGTCCGGCCAAAAGCCCGGCCATGCCCTGGCGTACAACCCGGTCGCAATGGGCCGCGAGGGCTTTGCGGTTGGCAAATTGGGCAAGGGTGACCGGCGGGTGAAACATGATTTCCACCGTCAGCGTGCCCAGCTTCGAGATGTGCCAAAGGTGCGCCACCATTTCCATATCGCCGTACCAGGCGACAAAGGGACGCCAGCCGACGCCGATCGGCAAACCATTGAGGCGGGTATAAGCGATCGAAACCGGCTGGACGACAATGCTGCCCTTAACGCCGCTCCGGTCCGTGACATGGCGCTCGGCCACCGTGAACAAAGCGCTCTTAAACGGCTTCATGTGCGTGCCGTCGCCGGAGGTGGATTCCGGAAACATGATCAAGGTATCGCCGTCATCCAGGCGTTCTTGAATCTGGTCGCGTGCATTGCTGGTGGCGCTGCGCTTGCGGTCGATGAACACGCTGCGCCCAGCCTTCGCCATGATGCCGAACACGGGCCATTTGGCGATATCGGCCTTGGCGATGAAATCGCCGGCGATCAACGAACCGAGGGCTACGATATCGAAATATGAGATGTGGTTACTCACCACCAGATGAGGTTTGGCTTTGGTCGGTTGGCCGTGCACCACAACGCGTATGCCGACGATGCGTTTGAGAATGCGATAGTACCAGCACCGAAAGGGCGCGGAGTTTATGCGCAGGCCGTTGAGTGTTCCGGCGATGAGGGTGGCCAAGAGCGATGCGGTGAGAAAGCCCGCCAAGCGCAGCGACGCAACCGCCGTGCCGATGCCTGCTGTCGGTAAGGACGGCTCCGGGATTAAGACGCGCGTTTGAATGACTTGGACCCGTGACGTTCGTCGAGATCGTAGTGGCGCGTATAGCGGTCGGCGATCATTTCAGTTTTGACGATGATACAAACGTCGGTGGTGTTGAACTGATGGTCAATCACCGCGCCGTCGCCGATATAAGCCCCGACGCGCAAATAACCCTTCAGCAGCGGGGGCAAGCTGGCCAGCGCGCGCTTCGGATCGATGGACTCTTTAGGCAAGAGATTCATATTGGTGAAGCGTTCAGGCAGGGCGCGGGTGCGAATGGCTTCCGGCGCCAAGTGATAGTGATAAAGGTACGACAGTTGCACCGCGAGTTTCTCAGGGTCCGTTCCGGGCAAACTGGCGCAGCCGAACATCAAATCGATGCTATGTGTGTTCAGGTATTCGGCGATGCCGCGCCACAGCAGATTAAGCGTCGCGCGGTCGCGGTAATCGGCATCCACGCAACTGCGGCCCAGCTCCATGACGGTGCCCGGATAGCTGGTCAGCTTCGCGATGTCGTATTCCGAACCTGAATAAAATCCGCCGGCGGCGCGCGCATGTTCGCGGCGCATGATGCGATAGGTGCCGACCACCTGGGTTTCGCGCGGACGCTCCTGGTCCACCACGATCAGGTGATCGCAGACGGTGTCATAGCGGTCGAAATCGCGGCGCGTGACTTTCATCTCGGGCAGCGGATGGGCGCCCATCTCGTCATAGAACACCCGGTAGCGCAAAGCCTGCGCCGCATCCAATTCCTTGGCCGATGTGGCGAGGCGGATGATCTGGTTGCCGGCGACAACCGGCTCGAAGCCGCGCGTGGTATCGCGCGTGAACTCGCCCGCTGTCCCGGGAAGGGATGCGCCAGCGAGGATTTTTTGATTGGCAGCCTGGGGGAATAGAGCCGTCATGTGAAATCCGCGTCCATGTCTGTTGCGGGGGTCGTTCTTGCGTCGTCCCAGAAACTGCAAGGTCGTTCGAAGTGTCGACTTTAACGTCGCGCCGGTTTTGCGGGTCAGCAACACCGTCGAGCGAAGTGTCGATCTTGTCAGGTCGCGGACCATCACAGGAAGCCCCACAACCACTCCATTGCGCTATTGTTGCGTATTTATGACAGAAAGCCTAGGCCTTCCGTTCTACTTATCGGAAGACTGTATCCGCGATGCCACAATATGTCGTGTTATCGTTCTGTTTCTTTTTCGGACTCTATGGGCACAACAAACAGCTCCAGGCGATGTCCTACAAGTTTGTAACCATGGGCCTGGGCGATCTCGTGTTGCAGGCGCTCGATATCGTCGTTGCGGAATTCCGTCACTTTGCCTGAGCGCATGTCGATCAAGTGGTCGTGGTGAGTGCTGGGCGTTTCTTCATAGCGGGCGCGGCCGTCGCCGAATTCATGGCGTTTCACGATGCCGGCATCTTCGAACAAACGCATCGTACGATAGACGGTCGCTATGGAAATGCGGTTGTCCTCAGCCACTGAGCGGCGGTGCACTTCTTCGACGTCGGGATGATCGTGAGAGTCCGACAGCACCCGGGCAATGATCCGGCGCTGCTCGGTCATTTTCATGCCCTTTTCGGTGCAGATTTGCTCAATATGGGAAACTGCGTGCGCCATGTCGTTCGGCCATACCATTTTAGGGGAAAAATCGCAGGGGAAAATCGCCGGCGATTCGTCCCTTCATATATCATAGTGGTTCTGGCGCGCTCTTGAAAAGGGCAGCCAGAGCCCTTTCCGGGACCGTAGATGCCATTAATAATCACGTTCATATGCGCTATTTTGGGC
Source organism: Fidelibacterota bacterium (assembly GCA_947476895.1). Lineage (GTDB taxonomy): Bacteria > Pseudomonadota > Alphaproteobacteria > Rhodospirillales > Rhodospirillaceae > SHVO01. Next base: position 319,923 of record CANJRX010000001.1, read on the forward strand.
AGGTAAGACGTGTGCGCCCCCTCGAATCAGGCTGAATAATTCCCGATGGACGCAAAAAGCTATTTCATCGATATCACCGCAGACGTGTGCCCGCTGACCTTCGTCAAGACCAAGTTGTTGCTTGAGAAGATGCCGGCAGGGGCTTTGGCCACCGTTCGGCTAAAGGGTGCGCAGCCCCTGGATAATGTGCCGCGCTCGGTCCGCGCTCATGGTCATGAGGTGATTTCGCTGACCGTCGAAGGTGGGGAGGCGTCCGCCGCCGCCGACCCGCGTCTGCCGCACATTTTGATTGTGAAAAAACGCTAGAGGGTGCGGCGCATGACAATGGCGTCGACGCGCGGCTGAGAAATCCCGCCGTAATAGTCAGGCCGTCGACCGCAGTCCTCAAAGCCGTGGTTTTTATAAAGCGCCAAGGCCGCAGCGTTGTCGGCGGCGACTTCCAGGAACAGGTGCTGTGTCTTTCCGCTGCGCAGCGTTTCGGTGGCGACGTGCATGAGTTGAGCCGCGATGCCTTTGCGGCGATGTGCTGGGTCGACCGCGATTGTCAGGATTTCGGCCTCATCGGCAACGGCGCGTACGAGGATAAAACCCAGCGGCTCATCGCGGTCGGCCGCGATCCACCCCGCCACGCCCGGCTGATTCAAAAGTGTGGCGAATTCGTTTGCTTGCCATGGCGTTGGAAAGCTTGTGGCGTGCAACGCTTCCAGTACGGAAGCGTGATCTTGCGCCGCTTGTAAAATCGCCGGCGTCACGGCCGCAAGCGCCCGCCGTGTTGCGGCATCACGGCGTCGGGTGCGCGCACATAAACCGGCAACGGTCCGCCGCTTGCGGGTTCGCGTTGTGAAGCGATGCGCGCGATCACAGCCGCTTCGGGAAAAGCATCAGCCGACGATAACGTTGCGCGTGGACCAAGTGCGGCCACCGCAAGGACGGCTGCATCTCCTACGACCAAAACCGGATGGCCCTGGTTCCAGTCCGCAAGATTTGTCGGCGCAAGAACACGTACCGTCTCAATCTCCTGCAGACGGTTATCAAACTTCTGCACATAGAGATCGCCACGTTTGGTATCGATGGCGGCAAGCACGTGCGCGCCTTCGAGGCGTTCAGCTTCGGGAACCGCGGCCGCCAAAACTTCCGTCGTCATGATGCCGATGACGGGCTTGCCCGTGGCCAAACCCAATCCTCGTGCGGCGGCCAAACCGACACGCACACCGGTGAATGACCCCGGTCCCACGGTCACGGCGACGCGGTCCAAGTCTGCGTATTTTACACTGCCCTGGTTCATGACGCTTTCGATCAAAGGCATCAGGGCTTCGGCTTGCCCCTGCTCCATGACCTCGCGCGCCGCAGCCAGCACGTGTCCGTCGCGCCACAGGGCGACGGAACAAGCGGCAACGGAGGTGTCGAAAGCGAGAATGAGCATAAGGCGATCAATTCATATTGAACTTGGAAGCGGCCAACAGGATATTCGCTATCACACACAACCGCCACAGACGCTTATAGTAAAGTCATGACCCTGGTTGAAATCGCGCCGCCCGCCTTTGATGTCGATATTTTCATCGCCTATGCGACGTCACAGAATTTTACCGGCAAGCCCGTCTATGGCCGCCCTGCCTGCTATCTGCATGCTGATGCGGCCGCTTGCCTCACGCGTGCTATCGATCTTGCGCGGCCTCTAGGTCTGCGCTTCAAAGTTTTCGATGCCTTCCGTCCGTCGGAAGCGCAGTGGGTGCTGTGGAACCACACGCCGGACCCTGAATTCCTCGCGGACCCCAAACGCGGCTCACCGCATTCCATGGGCGCTGCCGTGGATCTGACACTCATCGACGGCGAAGGCCGCGAGCTTGATATGGGTACGGCCTTCGATGCTTTCACGCCGCGTTCGCACCACGGCGTGCTCGACATTCCCGCCGAAGCGCAACGCAACCGAGCACTTTTGCTCGGCATCATGACGGCGGCAGGGTGGGATTTTTATCGCAACGAGTGGTGGCACTATCAGCTGTTCAGCCCACGCGGCCGATATGAAGTGCTGAGCGATAAGGCGCTGCCTGTTTCGATGATGCCACCCGCTTCCTAAAAAGAGCAGCTAGGCCTGAGCCAGAATTTCGGCGATGGATTTAGGTTTGCGCATGGCGCGTGCCGGACCGCGTTCGATTTCCAAAGCAAGACCCAACCACTCTGCGGCTTTGTCGGTGTCGCCGCGTTCACGGCGTTCGACATCAGCCAGCAGTTGCGCTGCGCGTGCACGGATCGTCGGCGCGGCGTCAGCTCCTGTAAGGCCCGACAGACGATTGCGCGTTTGTCCCCACAGTTCGGCATCCAAAGACGCCGAGGCCACAGCCAAACGGCTTTCGGGATGATCGGGCGCCGCTTTCGCAAGGCCATCAATGCGCCGCGCCCAATCCAGCGACGACTCACCCGGCACAAGAATGCGGTACGCCGCAAGCAACTCTAAGCCCGGCTTCACGGCCCAGGCGCGCTCGACAGCGCCCGCAGCTTTGCGGCCGCGGCCTTGCGCTGTCATCGCTTTGGCATAGGCAACGACCGCGGCTTGATTGGTGTCGTCCACGTCCATCGCCTTCTTGGCAGCGTTCGCCGCAGTCGAAGCATCGCCGCCGGCCAAGGTGGTGTGTGACTGCAACGTGAGCAGCCGCGACTTCAAACGCTTCAGTTCGGTGGGTGAAAAAGCTTCGCGCGCGAGCTTGTCGTCCAAGGCGGTGAGTGCGCCCGACCACCGTTCCAGGCTGATTTCTGATTCCAGCACCGTCTGCAAAGCCCAACCCGGCGCATCTTTGCGTGCCAGCGCGCGGCGCGCATGCGTCAGGGCTCCGGCCATATCGCCGTCGCGCACGGCCTTTCCGGCCAAGGTCCGAAGACCCGCCAATTCGGTTTCAGGGCGGTTCAACAAGGCCGCGGCGGCAGCTTGCATCTCGCCTGCGTCACCCGAAAGTTCAGCCGCATCCATACGCAAGACCAGCACAGCTGGATTGTCGTTGAGCAATGTACCCGCTTGGCGTGCGAGTCTCTTCGCGACTTGCGCTTGGCCCGCTTGCACGGCGGCAAAACCGTCGCCCAAGCTAGTAAGGCCGCGCTTGAAGCGCCGTTCGCGCCGCGCAGCTGCAAAAGCCTGCACCGTGCCGCCGATCAAAGCGATCACTTTCACGATCAGAAGAATTACGATCACCGCGACGATGATGGCGGTCACAAGAATGCCGACAGAGGTTTCGATCTGCCAGCCGCGCCAGGTCATGCTGACGGCGCCGGGATCGTTGGCCAGCCACACCGCGCCGGCTACCAGGGTCGCGACGGCGATCACAAATAAAATGAGGCGCGGCATTGCGTCACTGACCGTTGCTTGAGGAAGGACGCGCGGGCTGATCGCCGGTGCCGACAGCAGCCAAGGCCGCGACGGTCTTGGTGGTTGCTTCGTTGGCAGCGCGTTCGGCTGCGACGCGCGCCTTGGCGACGTCGAGCCAAGATGCTGCGGCGGTCGCAGCGCTGCCGGAAAGGCCGTTCATTTCCATCACGGCGGCCGCGAGATCACCTTCTGTCAAACGCGCTTGCGCACGCGCGAGCACAGCTGAAACACTCGTGCCGGCGGCATCACCGTCTAAGCGGCGTACCGTGATGATCAAGAACACGCGGTCCAAAATGCGCCGATACCAGGCGGCGGTGTCGTTCGGGATAATGCTCGCCCGCATCACCGCACCCGCTGTGGGCGTAAAGCGGCGTTGCAACTCTTGCAGCGTCGGCAAGCCTTTCTCGGCGGCCGCAGCGAAACCCGTGTCGTCAATCGTGACGCTGCCCGAGCGCGCTGCGAGTGCCTTGGCGGTTTCAAGCTCTAGTTTGAACGGATGACCTGAGAGGATAGCTTCGCGCCACTGCGCCACGGCCATCAGCAAAGCGATGCTCGCACTTTGCTCGACCATCGTGCGCCGACCAACGGTTTCCAGTGTCGTCACGCGGTCGCTCAAGGCGAGCACGCTGTTGGCTTCGGCGCTGCGGCCTTCCAGCATGTTGAGACGTTTGCTCAAATCTTCCAGCCGCGCCGAATTACCGATGGCGGCTTCCAAGGTCGCAAGCCGTGCGCTGACGGCCGTGAGCTGTTTAGCCTGGCTCGACAAACTATCGCCGAGCGACGTGACCGCACCGCCGTCTTCGCCCGCGCCACTGCGCGCTTCCAAGGCGGCGAGGCGTTTGTTGATGTCTTGCTTGGCCGTGTTGAGAGTTTCCGGCGTGACGGTGTTGACGGCTTCTTGCTCAAGCACGCCCACGCGCGCTTTCAACGCATTGATGTCGACTTGTAGTGATGAGCCGGCGTCCGCTGGTGTATGGCCGGGTGTGCCCTGGACCATGGACGTCACGCGCGGCACCCACCACGACGCACTGCCCATGACGGCCGCAGCCACTGCTGCCAACACCACAAAAAGCGCCAGCACGCGTCCTGCGCCGCTGCGGCTTTGGCGGTTTTCGCGCGGCGCTGATGGCGCCGCTGCCGCGGGGCGCTCAATGGGCTCAGGTTCGGGTTGAGGTGTTTCGCTGTGGCCCAGATACTTGAAGCGCTGATCTTTCGCCCGCAAATCGGCGGCGTCTTCGGCGAGCAGACGTGCGGCACGCCCACCGCTGCGCGAAGCCGGCTTGCTGTCCGACGGCGGCGGCGTGGGCGCAGCGGCCTCGGGGACTGGATCTGGCGCGGAATTGTCTGACACGGTCTCTGCTTCCTTCGCTTGCGGTATCGACGTCTTGGCTTCGGGTTCAGCGATGTGTGGATCAGGCTCCAAGACAGACGCCGCAATCGGCGCCTCTATTGTAGCCGAAGGCGGCGGTTCCGCCACGCTTGGTGGACTTTCAGGGGGTGCGCTTTCAGCTGCGCTCTCCGCCATGGCCCAGATGGGGTTGGCGGGGGGGATGTCCTCGGCCGTCTTAGGTCCGCCAAACAAGCCTTTAAAGCGTGTCGTCCAGCTAGGGCCTGCGGGTAAGGCGGCCCGTTCAGCGCGGTGGCGCGCTTTTTCTTCCTCGGCCTTCTGCTGGCGTTCGGCTTTTTCGGCTGCGGCGCTGGCTTTTTCGGCCTGGCGCTGTTCTTCGCGTTCCTGAGCAAGCTGTGCCTTCTCGGCGGCTTTTGCGGCTTTTTCAGCTTCAGCCCGCTCTCGTGCTATGCGCTCGCGCTCAGCCCGCTCCGCCGCCAGACGTTCACCCGCGATGCGGTTCTGCTCCGCCTGTTCGCGCGCGATGCGTTCCCGTTCAAGGCGCTCCGCGTCCGCTTTCTCGCGGGCGATGCGGTCGTGTTCAGCTTTTTCAGCAGCGCGCTTTTCGCGCTCAACACGCTCAGCTTCGGCGCGCTCCTGCGCGACGCGTTCCTGCTCAAGACGTTCGGCTTCGGCCTTTTCGCGGGCGATACGGTCTCGTTCAGCTTTTTCGGCCGCACGCTTTTCGCGCTCAACACGCTCGACCTCGGCACGCTCCTGCGCAAGGCGTTCACGCTCAAGACGTTCAGCTTCCGCCTTATCGCGCGCGATCCGATCCTGCTCCGCCTTTTCAGCAGCGCGCTTCTCACGTTCAACGCGTTCTGCTTCAGCGCGCTCTTGGGCTATGCGCTCGCGCTCAAGACGTTCGGCTTCCGCTTTTTCGCGGGCGACACGGTCGCGTTCAGCCTTCTCAATAAGTTGGCGTTCCAGCTCCTGCCGTTTGATCTCCGCTTGCTCAAGGGCAAGACGCTCTTGCTCGCTTTTGGCGGCCGCTATTTTTTCGGCGGCGATGCGATCACGCTCGGCCTTCTCGGCGGCCATCCGTTCACGTTCAATGCGCTCTTGCTCCGCGCGCTCCTTAGCTAAACGCTCACGCTCGATTTTCTCGGCGGCGGCTTTCTCAGCGGCAATGCGATCCCGTTCGGCTTTCTCGGCTGCCAAGCGTTCACGTTCGATGCGTTCTTGCTCAGCGCGTTCTTTGGCAAGGCGCTCGCGTTCAACTTTTTCAGCTGCAGCTTTCTCAGCCGCAACGCGATCTCGTTCGGCCTTCTCAGCCGCCAAACGTTCACGCTCAAGACGTTCTTGCTCGGCGCGCTCTTTAGCAAGGCGCTCGCGCTCGGCTTTTTCAGCGGCGGCCTTCTCGATGGCTAGCCGTGCGCGCTCTTCTTTTTCGCGTTGTTTATGGGCAGCTTCTTCGCGCGCAGCCGCTTCCTTGGCGATCCGGTCCTGTTCGGCTTTTTCGGCGGCCGCTTTTTCGCGCGCGGCTTGCTCTTGCGCCAACCGTTCGCGCTCCGCCTTCTCGCGTGCTTTGCGGTCTTCTTCGGCGCGGACGCGCTCAGATTCTTCGCGGGCGCGGGTCTCGCGTGCCGCACGTTCCTCTTCGACCTTGTCGACAAGCTTCGTGTCAACCGCGGCGAATACCGTGTCGAGGTCGGATGCCCCCGGCACGCCCACACCGCCCAGCTTCAACGCGCGCAGAGGCGCGGCCACAACAGGCGATGCGGCGACACAGGGCAGCTCGCGCACCAAAGCTTCCATCTCATGACGTTGCACGAGAGCGACAAAGGCGCGCGCTTCGTCGGCGCCGAGGAACAGCGCTTTGTCGATGGAGCGGTTCTGCAAAGCCGCGCGCAAAACCTCGGGCATCTCGTCGGCGCGCTTTAGGGTGTAAAGCGGCAAGGGGCGCACCGCGAAGCCCATGTTGCTCAACATGGCCGGAAGATTGACGGGCGCTGCCGTGCTGCAGGCGTAGACCAGCGCGCCGTTGGCAGGTTTGAGTTCGCGCTCCACCAGCCGCGCGAGGTCGGCAGAGTCATCTTTCGCCGCATGCACTTGCTTGAAGCCGAGCGTGCGCAAGGTGGCCGCCGTCACTTCGCTGTCGGCGAACACCGGAAAGGTGCGCACGCCCACGGCGTCGGCCAAGGCTCGCGCACCGTCGGAGCCCGTCACCAGGAAGCCTTGCGCGTTGGCGAGGTTGACCTTGGGGTGTGGCTCGCGTTCAACCGTCAACAAGGGCGCAACAACTGCTTCGTGGCCGCGCGCTTTCAGCGCCGCGACCGCAGCCTTTGCATCCTCAGCCGATTGTGTGATCAGAACCCGCATGGTCTAACCGGGTCTCTCCCTGGCAATAGCGTCTCAAGTGTTGTAGAGGCTGCTTTCACCACTGAAAAGCATTTTACGGGGCTATTATCGCCCGTAAAATCTATGTGAAAACATATGGTTCCTATGATCGTACTGGGTATCGAGACCAGCTGTGATGAAACCGCCGCCGCCGTCGTGGACGGTGACGGTCGCGTGCTTTCTCATGCGGTTTTAAGCCAGATCGCCGAACACGTTCCCTACGGCGGAATCGTGCCCGAAATCGCCGCGCGTGCGCATCTCGCGCATTTGGACCGGTTAATCACCAAGGCCATGGATGAGGCGAAGGTTTCTTATGCTGATCTCGCGGGCGTCGCTGCGACGGCAGGTCCCGGATTGATCGGCGGCGTCATCGTCGGTCTCATGACCGCCAAGGCCATCGCCGCCGTTCATGATATTCCGCTGATGGCGGTCAACCATCTCGAAGGCCATGCGCTGACCGCGCGCTTCACGGACAACGTTGAGTTCCCCTACTTGTTGCTGCTGGTCTCCGGCGGGCACTGTCAGCTTCTGGCGGTGGAAGGTGTGGGGCGCTATCGACGCCTTGGCACCACGGTCGATGACGCCGCCGGCGAGGCCTTCGATAAAGTCGCGAAGATGTTGGGCCTCGGTTATCCCGGCGGTCCGGCGATCGAGCGCGCAGCATCGAGCGGCGATAAAACCCGCTTTGCTTTTCCGCGCCCACTCAAAGGCAAACCCGGCTGCGATTTTTCATTCTCGGGTTTGAAGACCGCTGTGCGCCTTGCTGCTGAAGCGCTGCCGGAAGGGGCCTTCACCGAAAAAGATGTCGCCGATCTCGCAGCATCTTTTCAAACAGCGTTGGTAGACTCCATCGCTGATCGCGTCGCGCGCGCGACGGATATTTTTCGGAAAGCATATCCAAACGGAAAATCTTTGGTGGTCGCCGGCGGTGTCGCTGCCAACACGGCCTTGCGCGATGTGCTGATGAAGACCGCGACGAAAGCGGGTCTGTCACTCGCGGTACCGCCGCAGGCGTTGTGCACGGACAACGCCGTCATGATCGCGTGGGCTGGCATTGAGCGTTTAAAATTGGGCCTTACTGACGCGCTTGATTTTAAAGCCCGGCCACGCTGGCCGCTGGATCCTGATGCGCCAAAGGCCACCGGCGCAGGCGTAAAAGCCTAAACTTTATAATAGTCGCGGAACCAGGCGACCGTTTTGCCGAGGCCTTCATCCAACGATACTTGGGGCTGATACCCCACCGCGCGGTTCAGCGCGCTCACATCGCACCACGTACCTTCGACATCGCCCGCTTGAATGGGCATGAAGTTGATGACGGCTTTTTTGCCGATATGTTTTTCCAAGGTGGCGATGAAGTCCATCAGGTCCACCGGCGCACCGCGCCCGATGTTGAAAATACGAAACGGCGCAACACCGCTGCCATCAGGTGTGGGCGACATTGCATCCCACGACTCATCGGCCACCGGCACATGATCGGTCAGGCGCACGACGCCTTCGACGATGTCATCGACGAACGTGAAATCGCGCATCATCTTGCCGTCGTTGTAAACTTCGATCGGATCACCCGCACAAATCCGCGCGGTGAATTTTTGCGGCGCCATATCGGGGCGGCCCCAGGGGCCGTAAACCGTGAAGAAGCGCAAACCCGTCATGGGGATTTTGAAAATATGCGCGTAGGAATGCGCCAGCAATTCATTGGCGCGTTTGGTCGCGGCATAAAGACTTAAAGGATGCGCCGCGCTGTGATGCTCGGCGAAGGGCATGGCCCTGTTGGCGCCATAAACCGAACTGGTCGAGGCAAAGACCATGTGCTTCACGTCTGCGGCGCGGGCCGCCTCCAGCACATTCATGAAGCCGGTGAGGTTGGAGTCTATATAAGCCTGCGGATTGTCGATGCCGTAGCGCACGCCGGGCTGAGCGGCCAAGTGCACGATGTGCGTTGGCGCGATCTCATCGACCAAAGCCAGCACGGCGGCTTTGTCGGTCAGGTTAAGGCGGTGGCCGGTAAAACCTTTGCGACCTTCCAGGCGCGCCCAACGGGCTTCCTTCAGCTTCACATCGTAATAGGACGTGAAACCGTCCAGGCCATGCACCCGCCGGCCGTCGTCGAGAAGCCGCGCCGCAACGTGCGATCCGATAAAACCCGCAGCGCCTGTGAGAAGAATGGTCATGAGATGGTCTAGGCCTATTTTCTGAGACATAGCAACGGGGTTCGGCGCCTTTTGTCGCGGATATACTCCCCGCGACCATGGGCTCGACAGGGGCCCAAGGCCCATGCCAAGACAGACGCTATGCAAAGCGTGGGAATCATAGGGGGCGGCGCCTGGGGTACGGCTTTGGCCGTGGTCGCGCGCCGGGCCGGCCGCGATGTGACGCTGTGGGCCTTGGAGTCCGAGGTGGTCACGGCCGTTAACAGCCAGCACCGCAACCCGCCTTACCTGCCCGATGTTCCGCTGGACCCGGCCATCACCGCCACCGGCGATATGATTTCGGTCGCCAAGTCCGACGCTATTCTGTTGGTCGCTCCCGCCCAGCACCTGCGCGGCGTATGCCGCACGCTGGCGCCTCATATTAAAGCCGGCACGCCGGTTGTGATCTGCGCCAAGGGTATTGAGCGCGGCAGCTCGGCCCTGATGACCGATGTTGTGGCCGAAGTTCTGCCCCACGCCGCCATGATGGTGCTGTCCGGCCCCACTTTCGCCCGCGAAGTGGCGATGGGCCTGCCAACCGCCATCACTTTGGGCGCAGCGGATCAAACCTTGGGCCGCAAAGTGGCCGAAGCCATCAGTTCGCCGACCTTCCGGCCGTATCTCTCCGAAGACGTGATCGGGGCCGAAGTGGGCGGCGCGGTTAAAAACGTGCTCGCCATCGGCTGCGGCATGGCCGACGGCAAAGGTCTCGGCGCCAATGCGCGCGCGGCGTTGCTGACGCGGGGCCTGGCCGAGATCGTGCGCCTGGCCGTGGCCCGCGGCGGCCAGCCTGAAACGCTCATGGGTCTTTCGGGTCTCGGCGACTTGGTGCTGACCGCCACATCGCTTCAATCGCGCAACTATTCGCTCGGTGTAGCCTTAGGCAAGGGTCAAACCCTCGACGAAGTGTTGGGCGCGCGGCGCTCGGTGACGGAAGGTGTCACGACCGCCGAAGCCGTGGTCACCCTCGCCGCCAAATTGAAAGTCGATATGCCCATCTGCGCCGCTATCGACCGTGTACTCAATCATGGTGCCGCCATCGACGACATGCTGCGCGGCCTTTTAGAGCGCCCCTTGCGCGATGAAGTCGACGCGGCCATCAAGCGGAAGAATAACGCGTGAGCAAAACGATCCGCCTTTACCCTGTGATCCTTTCCGGCGGCAGCGGCTCGCGGTTGTGGCCCTTGTCGCGCGAAGAATTTCCCAAGCAGCTTCAGCCGCTGACATCTGAACGCAGTCTGCTGCAGGAAACCGCGCTGCGCCTCGGTGATGCGGGCACCAAGAAATTTCACGTTGAAGCGCCGATCATCGTCTGCAACGACGCGCATCGTTTTGTGGTGGCCGAGCAGCTGCGGGCTGTGGGCATCGAACCCAAAGCCATTATCATCGAGCCGCAGGGACGCAACACAGCCCCCGCCGCTTGCGTAGCCGCGCTGCTGATCGAGAATGAACCCGACGCGTTGATGCTGGTGATGCCGTCCGATCATCTGGTGCGTAATCCCGAAGCCTTCCGCGATGCTGTTGTTAAGGCCGCGGCCGTTGCGCAAAGCGGACACCTCGTGACCTTCGGTATTCAACCCACGGCAGCCGCAACCGCTTACGGCTATATCAAGCAAGGTAAAGCGTTGTCGGACTCGGCTCACGCAGTCGAACGCTTTGTCGAAAAGCCCGATGCTGCTAAAGCCGCCGCGTTCTTGAACGAAGGCGGCTATTACTGGAACGGCGGCATCTTCTTATGGCCCGTAGCGCTTTATTTAAGCGAACTCGCGCGCAACGAACCGTTGATCACACCGGCGTGCCGCGAAGCGCTCACGCAAGGCCAAAACGATTTGTTCTTCTTCCGCCTCGACGCGACGGAATTTGCAAAGGTCCCTGCGCAGTCTATCGACTATGGTGTCATGGAGCGCACCGATAAGGCCGCCGTGGTGCCCGTCGATATGGGCTGGTCCGATGTCGGATCGTGGAGCGCATTGCACGAAGAAGCGCAGCACGACGAAGCCGGCAACACCATGCTGGGCGACGTGCTCGCCATCGACACGCGCAATACGTATGTGCGCACTGAAAAGCAGCTGACGGCCGTCATCGGATTGAACGATGCAATCGTCGTCGTCACTGCCGACGCCGTGCTGGTGGCCGACAAAAAACACGATCAACAGGTCAAGCAGATCGTCGAACGTCTGAAGGCTGCAGGACGCTCTGAAGCCACGGCGCAAGCACGCACGCATCGGCCTTGGGGTTGGTTCCAGACCATGGACGAAGGCCACCGCTTCAAGGTGAAGCGTTTGTGTGTGAAGCCGGGCGCAAAACTCTCGTTGCAAAAGCACTGGCATCGCAGCGAGCATTGGGTTGTCGTGACCGGCACCGCTTTGGTCACGCGCGGCACCGAAGATTTCACCTTGCGCGAAAATGAATCGACTTATATCGCGGCCGGTACGACGCACCGCCTCGCCAATCCCGGCCACGTCGAGCTGCACATGATCGAAGTGCAGTCGGGTGAATATGTAGGCGAAGACGACATTGTGCGCATCGCCGACGATTACGGCCGCAGCGAAAATGCGCCCAAGCGCCCCATCACGAAGCCTAAGGCATCGAAGAAAAAGGCCGCGCTGAAGAAGTCCGCGCGCAAGATCCGGCGCAAAGCCAATCCCGCCGCCGCGCATACCGGTCCTCGGGGCCGCCGTGTGCGCCGCCGTGTCGTGCGTCCGTCCACGAAGGTCAACACCCGCAAAGCCGCACCCAAAAAGACACCACCCAAATCACCAACGAAGCCGCGCAAGCGGCGGTAAGCTTTTCCCCTCCCCTGCAAGGGGAGGGTCAGGGAGGGGTCGTTCTGGCTGCAGAAAATAAAGCGCTTAGCTAACGACCCCCTCCTAGCCTCCCCCTTTTAGGGGGAGGTATAGTCATTCGAGTTTATTTCATGAGGGTCCCCCATGCTCTGCACGATCATCTGTTACGACAAACCGGGCAGCCTCGATCTGCGCATGGCGACCCGACCCACACACTTGAAGTGGATCGAAGGCAGCGGCGTGACATTTACATATGTCGGCCCGCTCCTGGCCGATGACGGCCAGACACCGCGAGGCTCACTGTTCGTCGGTGAGTTCGACAGCCTAGACGCGGCACGCACGTTTGCTAAATCCGATCCTTACGCGTTGGCCGGCCTGTTCGAAACGGTCTCCGTTCACCCCACACGCAAAGTCTTCCCGGCCGATAAATGACATCCCAAGTCCTTTGCCGCCGCGAAGACCTGGACGCCACCGGCGCCAAGGAAATCGTGCTGGACCGAGACGGCGCGCGGCTTCCGGTGTTTGTGTTGAAGTTCGGCGAGCGCATTCTGGGCTACGTCAATTCCTGCCCCCATGCCCGCCTGCCGCTCAATTTTAAAGAAGACAGCTTCTTCGATGTCAGCGGCACTTATTTGTTCTGCGCCAACCACGGCGCGCATTTCGACGCCGTCAGCGGTAGATGCATGCGCGGGCCGTGCAAGGGCCAAAGCCTGACGCCATTTCCTATTCGTATCGAAGGCGATGTAATTTTTGCCGCGCCTTGACTATCATCGGGCATAGACGAGGAGAATGTTATGACCGACGACACTGTGATCGATGTCCCAGAGAATTTCGCGCGCAACAGCCTGATCAACGCGCAGCGTTATAAAGAACTGGTCGAGGAATCGACGCGCGACCCGCTTTCCTTTTGGCGCGAGCAGGGAAAGCGCCTGGATTGGATCACGCCTTATACGCGTCTCAAGGATGTGTCCTTCGACAAGAAGGACCTGCACATCCGCTGGTATTACGACGGCACCCTCAACGCAAGTTTCAACTGCCTCGATCGCCACCTGAAAACCCGCGCTACGCAAACCGCCATCATCTGGGAAGGCGACGACCCGAAGCAGGCCAAGCACGTCACCTATGCCGAACTGCATGAGATGACCTGCCGTCTCGCCAACACGATGAAGACCTTGGGCGTCAGCAAAGGCGACCGGGTTTGCATTTATCTGCCGATGATCATCGAAGCGGCCGTAGCCATGCTGGCATGTGCGCGCATCGGCGCGGTGCATTCCGTGGTGTTCGGCGGGTTCTCACCGACCTCTGTCGCCGACCGCATCAACGATAGCGGCGCAAAGATTGTGATCACCGCCGACGAAGGCCGGCGCGGCGGGAAGACCGTGCCCTTGAAAGCCAACGTCGATGAAGCCCTCAAGAAAACCACCACCATACGCAATGTAATCGTGGTCAAGCACACCGGCGGTCCGGTCACCATGACCACGCCGCGCGATGTCTGGTATCACCTGATGACCGAGAAAGCGCACAAGGTCTGCGACCCGGTCGAAATGAACGCCGAAGATCCGCTGTTCATTCTGTATACGTCCGGCTCCACCGGAAAACCCAAAGGCGTGGTGCACACCACGGGCGGCTATCTCATGTTCGTGGCGATGACTCACGAATACATTTTCGATTACCACGACGGCGACATTTACTGGTGCACGGCCGATGTGGGTTGGGTCACGGGTCACAGCTATATCGTCTATGGCCCGCTCGCCAACGGCGCGACCACGCTGATGTTTGAAGGCATCCCCAACTATCCCGACACATCCCGCTTTTGGCAGGTGATCGACAAACACGGCGTGAATATTTTCTACACCGCGCCTACCGCCATCCGTGCGCTGATGCGCGATGGCGACGCGCCGGTGAAGCGCACTTCACGCGCGACGCTACGCGTTCTTGGCAGCGTCGGCGAGCCGATCAATCCCGAAGCCTGGCTGTGGTATCACCGCGTCGTCGGCGATGGTCGTTGCCCGATCGTCGATACCTGGTGGCAGACGGAAACCGGCGGCATTTTAATCGCGCCCCTGCCGGGCGCTGTACCGTTGAAACCCGGCTCCGCTACTAAACCGTTCTTTGGCATTGAACCCGTCATCGTCGATGCAGACGGCAAAGAACGCGAGGGGGCTTACACCGGCAACCTCTGTATCAAAACCTCCTGGCCCGGCCAATCGCGCACCATCTACGGCGACCACCAGCGTTTCATCGATACGTATTTTTCAACCTATCCCGGCATGTATTTCACCGGCGACGGCTGCCGCCGCGATGAAGACGGCTACTACTGGATCACAGGCCGCGTCGATGACGTCATCAATGTCTCCGGCCATCGCCTGGGAACAGCCGAAATCGAAAGCTCGCTGGTCGGCAATCTGAATGTCGCCGAAGCCGCCGTGGTCGGCTATCCCCACGACATCAAAGGCCAAGGCATTTACGCCTACGTCACGCTGAAGGCCGGCATCGCGCCGACAAAGGAACTACACGACGAATTGATCAAGTGGGTCGGCTCCGACATTGGCCCCATCGCCAAACCCGACGTGCTGCAATGGGCGCCGGGCCTGCCAAAGACGCGCTCGGGAAAAATCATGCGCCGCATCCTGCGCAAGATCGCCGAGAACGACGTAAGCAATCTGGGCGACACAACAACCCTCGCCGATCCGTCGGTGGTGGATGATCTGGTGAAGAACAGGGCGGGGAAATAACACCCTCAAATTTCTGAAGAATCGCACTGGGGGATTAAATGACCAAGCGCATCGATGCTTCTAAAGTCTCTTCGATAGTCGGTACTCTCTATCCAGATCCGTACGATCTGCCATGTCGCACACGAGTCAGACAGAAACTTGGTGATGAGGCAGGACTTACGCAGTTCGGCGTCAATCTTCTTCGTTTGCCCCCTGGCGCGTGGTCGAGCCAGCGCCACTGGCATACGCGGTCAGATGAGTTTGTTTATGTGCTATCAGGTGAAGTTGTGCTTGTAACCGATAGCGGCGAGGAAATATTGCGTACAGGTGATGCTTCGGGCTTTAAGGCCGACGATAACAATGGCCATTGCCTACAAAATCACTCCAACGCCGACGCGCTCGTACTTGAAATCGGAACGCGAGCTCCCGACGATAACTGTTATTATCCCGATATTGATATGGTGTGCCCGGCGGGAGGCAAGCCCGCCATCTATACGCACCGTGATGGCAGCCCTTACGAAAACATCAGGCGTCGCGGACCTTAACGCCCCTCTTGCGCCGCCATCATCAGCAGCACGTGGTCGCGCTGGGTTTCCATGACCTTCACGTTGCTCTCTAAGTTCAGCTCGGTGAAAACCTGACCAGCTTGCTCGAAAGCTTCGGCGGCTTGCTTCAGGCAATCGAGATTGCGGGCGGCCATGCCTTTTTCTTTCAGCGCGGCGCCGATGTTGGCGAGCGCCGTCGCCCATACCAGCGGGGCTGTGGTGCGGCTGCGCGTCTGCGCGATCTTCAAAAACACGGCCACGGCTTTGTCGAACAGGCCGGGCTGTGAGGTCAGGCGACCCATGGTGATGAGTAGGCTGCCGAGTGAATTCTGAATATCGGCCCAACGCTCTGGCGAATCCGTAATGGTCCAAATGCCGGTGGCGGCCGAGAAAGCTTCGGCGGCGTCTTTTAAATGCACCGGCTCGCCAGTGGCTTGAGCGAGGTTGTGCAGCGCGAGTCCAAGCCGCGTTTTCAAAGCCGCGTAGTCGTCTGCGAAAACCTCTTTGCGCACCATGGTCAGTGCGGCGCGGTAATATTCCACGGTCTTGTCGGCTAACTTCGGACGTTCAGTCTGGGCGCTGATCAACGCGAGCGCATCAGCAATGTGCGTGCCGATCATGGCTCGCTCGTGCATGGGGAAAGCGTCTTCGCCCAGGATCAACGCGCCTTGGTACACCGACACAGCGCGCTCTAATGTTTTGATGTCGCCGGTGCGGGCCCCTTCCAGCAATAGAAGCGCGGCATAACAGGCTTGCGCTGTCGCGCATTCGGCCACGGTGCCGATGAAGTCTCCTTCGGCAAAGCGGGTGGCGGCGCGCAGCACGGGTCGGAACAAGGTCGCGCGGGCGCGGATACCGTCGGCGGACTCAACGTTAACGGCAGATAGCGCGGTCCCGAAAACCAGATCGCCGGTGGCGTCGTCGAACAGCGCCGGAACCTCCAGGCGCTCAAGCGCTGACATCGTCGCGCTATGGGGATGCAAAGGTGTGGAACGGCTGAGGAAGCGAAGGCACCACGATGCGCCGCGCTGTGTGGGCACGCTCTCGCCCCAGATCAACAGGTCGGCACTTTCACGCTGCAGCCACTTGCGGCCCAGCTCGACAGCCATGGAGACGAACAGCGGATTACGATGATCGGCACCGGGGGCCGACAACGCACGGTCGGCGACGGTGATCGAAACGCCCATGCGGCCCGACAAACGGTCGTGGATGTGGCGCGCCGCCAAGCCTTCGGTATCGCCGGCCAGGGGGCTGATCAAAATGCGTAAGGGTTCGATGCCGTAAAGGACGTCTTCCGGTTCATCCAACGCGAAGGGATCGACCTCGTGGTCGGGGGCGGCATGTTCTTTGGCGGGCCATTTTGCCGTGCCGCGCCGTAACAGGTCCAGAAACGGGCCGAATACCGTAACTGTTACATTTCCCAAGAAGGCGTCGAGACATTCATCCTAACCCCGTGCCAAAGCACGAGCCGGAATCAATCCCTTAGCAAGGGCAGTTTAAAATTCTGTTGAGAATCGGCCCGCTAGAAGTCCGAGCAGCGGCCTTTGCGTTCCCAGTCGCCGAAACGGGTTGGCTCGGGTCCCTTGGGCCCGCCGATTTCCTCTTGGGGAGTGGGGCTTTTCCCCGCCTGGGTGTCGGGCTGAATTTTGGGCTTCAGCGCGGCAGCGATGGGCGAAAGCGGTAAGGGCAGCGTTTTGCTCATGAGGTTCAGGATACCTCACCACTTGAGAATCCCATCAAAAAACATATTTAAGGTCCAGGTCCTCAAGGAGAAGCCATAGCTATGAGCACAATGCGCGTAGGTTTGTTGCTGGCGGCCATGACCGGCTTGTTTATGGCGGTGGGTTATCTCATCGGTGCTCAGCAGGGCATGATCATCGCCTTTGTCTTGGCGCTTGGCATGAATGTCTTCGCCTACTGGAACTCCGACAAGATGGTGTTGTCCATGTATGGCGCGAAGCTCGTGGACCGGAATTCTGCCCCGCGTTTTTATAACCTCGTCGAGCGTCTGGCCCAGCGTGCGCAACTGCCCATGCCGCGCGTCTTCGTGATCGAGAATCCGCAACCGAACGCTTTCGCCACGGGCCGCGATCCCGAACACGCTGCCGTGGCCGCCACCACCGGCCTACTCAATTTGTTGGATGAGCGCGAGCTGGCCGGCGTCATGGCGCACGAACTCGCGCACGTCAAAAATCGCGACACGCTCGTGATGACCATCACGGCGACGCTGGCTGGCGCTGTCGGCATGCTCGCGAACTTCGCCATGTTCATGGGTGGTCGCAACCGCAACAGTCCGCTGGGCGCGATTGGCGGCATCCTTGTAATGCTTCTCGCACCTCTCGCCGCCATGCTGGTGCAGATGGCGATTTCGCGCACGCGCGAGTACGGCGCCGATGAAGGCGGTGCCGCCATCAGCGGCGATCCGCTGGCGCTTGCATCGGCGCTCGCGAAGCTTGAACACGGCGCGCGCGTGGTGCCCAACAACGACGCCGAAGCCAATCCGGCCACGGCGCACATGTTCATCGTCAACCCTTTGAGTGGACGCGGTGCGGATAACTTGTTCTCAACGCACCCGGCCATGGCGAACCGCATCGCAAAGTTGCAGCAGATGGCGGGCGGCAAAGCGCCGCCGCGTAAATCAGAAAGCGATGAAGGGCCGTGGGGTCCGGCAACGGAAGTTAGAAAGGCACCGCCTAAGCCACCGCGTCGTCCCGGACCGTGGGGTTAAAATCCGTGGGGCTAATTATTTTGTGCCTTTAACGAAGCCGCGGCATTCCGGCACGCGCGTCGGCGCATCGATGGCTTTCCAGAAGCTGGTATTCTGGAAGCCCGCCGCGCGCACCATATGAGCCAAGCACGTGCTTGTGGGGGCCCACCAGTTGGTCGGGTTATCGCCGTATTGCGCGTCTGGATAAAACTCCATCACCAGATGTCCGCCGTGACCCAAGCCCAAATCGCGATAGGGGCTGTAGTCATCGCTGACCGCGCTTTCCACATGAATGGTACTGGTGCACACGGCAGATAATTTATCCAAGGCCAGCAGCGGATGGCGCAGGTGATAAATCGTGCCGAAGAAAAACACGACGTCGAACATGCCAAGTCTCTCAGGGCTCACGTCGTAAACGCTCATCTCGATACGCTTGCAGCGGTCTTCGCTATGGCCAAGCGCCATGCGGCAGAGATCGAAGGTCTCCCACTCCACGCGCTTAGCATCGATGCCGGCGCTGTCTGAAAAATCGTCGATGGCGACAACTTCGCGGGCACCTCGGCGCAGGGCCTCGAATGTCCAGTACCCATCCCAGGCGCCCACATCGAGCACGCGCAAGCCCGTGAGGTCGGCGGCCACGCCGTATTTATCGGGCTGCTTCGGCGCCCAGCCGGGTGTGGTCACGCCGCCCGGCAGCGTGATGCGGTGATACCAAAAAGGTATCTCGGAGATTTTGGCTTGAAGGTTGCTGGTCATAAGAATCCCCGGATCCCCATTCAGCTAAATATCCAAAACGCTTTCAGATTCCAAGAGGGTTTTAGGTCCTGGGATGAGGCGGGAATTGACTTTAGGGCGGCTGTGGAGGCATGTGGCGCCCATGTCAGACCAGACCCCGCCAAGTGCTTCGCCTAGCTCAGATATTGCCGCCCGCGCTGCGGCCCTCTCTATGCTGGAAGGCGTATTTACACGTGCAAAATCCACCGATGACCAATTTGAATCGGCCGTCGCGAAGTTAGAGCCGCGCGACCGCGCCTTCGTACGGCTGTTGGTCGCGACCGTGCTGCGCCGCTTGGGCCAGATCGATCTGGTCCTCGGCAACTTCGTCGAACGCCGCCCGCCCGACCGCGTGATCAATGTGCTGCGCCTCGGTGCGGCTCAATTGCTTTTCATTGCCACGCCGCCCCACGCTGCCGTCGCCACATCGGTTGCCTTGGTGAAACAAGGTCACGAACGTCACGCGGGCTTGGTCAACGCTGTGCTGCGGCGGGTGTCTGAAAAAGGCGCTGGTCTTATCGCCGCGCAAGATCCTGCCAGCTTGAATACGCCGCTATGGCTTTGGAAATCGTGGATCGCGGCCTACGGCGAACCCGCCG
The DNA here is from genome assembly GCA_947476895.1 of Fidelibacterota bacterium. Taxonomy (GTDB): domain Bacteria; phylum Pseudomonadota; class Alphaproteobacteria; order Rhodospirillales; family Rhodospirillaceae; genus SHVO01. The sequence goes on from CANJRX010000001.1 coordinate 339,322, forward strand.
CGCGCGCGACCGCGGAAGCGCATTTGAGTGAGCCTCTGCTCGATATCACCGTCAAAGACCGCGCCACGCGCGACCTATGGGCCGAGCGTCTTGAGGCGAGCGTGTTGCCGACAGGAAGTCTGCGCCGCGTCGCCGGTGGGCGCATTCAAGATCTGCCCGGTTTTGCAGATGGCGCCTGGTGGATTCAAGATGCGGCAGCGGCCTTGCCCGCCAACATGCTGCTGCATGTTTTGGGCGATAAGGCAGGTAAAACTGTCATCGACCTGTGTGCCGCACCTGGCGGCAAGACAGCGCAACTTGCTGCGGCGGGATGCAGCGTGACGGCGGTGGATTCATCCACCGAACGTCTGGGGCTGCTGCGCGCCAATTTGAAACGCCTGAACTTGCAGGCTGATGTTGTCGATGCCGACGCGACGAAATGGCGGCCGCGTCAGTTGGTCGATGCCGTGCTGCTTGATGCACCTTGCTCTGCCACCGGCACCATTCGCCGTCATCCCGATCTGCCCTATCTCAAGCGCCCCGATGACATCGCGGCCTTCGTCAGTTTGCAGACCAAGCTGCTCACGGCCGCCGCCGAGATGGTGAGACCGGGCGGGCTGATTTTTTACAGCGTCTGCTCGCTGCAGGCTGAAGAACGCCGGCCGGTGGTCGAGGCCGTGCTGGATGCGAACGCTAACCTCGCGCGGGTCAAAATTCCCAAGGAAGCCGTGGTGGGCGAATCGCAGTTTGTGGACCACAAGGGCGAGCTCCGCACCCTGCCGAGTCAGTGGCCCGAACGGGGCGGATTGGACGGATTCTACGGCGCTTTGTTGCAGCGCAACGGCTAAAATCACATACTTATCAGATACTTAGACACGCTCTTGCAAATCATTCGCAAAGGCCCTACATCATTGCGACTGCTTCGCAATACCCACTGGGCACGTCCGGTCGAAGACCGGCAAAGAAAGACCGCATGTACGTTTGTATCTGCAACGCTCTGACCGATAGCGAAATCGCCGAGGCTTCACGCCGCGGCGCGCGCACTGTTCAGGAAGCCTATGCGGTCCTCGGTGTGGAAATTAACTGCGGCCAGTGCAAATGCATGGCGCAGGACATCATCAATGCGGCTGAGCCCGCCTACATGATGCAAGCCGCCGAGTAGCTCGGCGGCTTCGTAGTCCCTCTTAGCCTTCCGCCGATTTGCTCTGCAGCTGCACGTAATTCTGCAGGCCCATGCGGTTGATCAGGTCCAGCTGGGTCTCGATGAAGTCGATGTGCTCTTCCTCGGATTCCAAAATGTCTTCGAACAGTTCGCGGGTGATGTAGTCGCTGACCTTTTCGCAGTGGGTGATGCCGTCCTTAAGGGCGGGCAGCGCATCCAATTCCAGCTTCAGGTCGCATTGCAGAAGTTCCTGCACGCCTTCGCCGATCATCAGCTTGCCCAGGTCTTGCAAGTTGGGAAGGCCGTCGAGAAACAGCACGCGCTCGATCAGCTTATCGGCATGCTTCATTTCATCGATGGATTCTTTGTATTCATATTCGCCAAGTTTCGTGAGGCCCCATTGGCGCAACATGCGCGCATGCAGAAAGTATTGGTTGATGGCGGTCAGTTCATTCTTGAGCACTTGGTTCAAGAACGCGATGACTTGTTTGTCGCCTTTCATGGGAAGTCCTTTCGAAACTGGCGTATACTATTTTGTGGCGCATTGTTGAGGCTTTGACGCGCTGCGGTCAACTCTTTCATGCGAAGAAAGATATGGAAATCAGCGCATTAAGACTTATTCTCGGCTGTGTCTCGTGCAGTCGCAAAGCATTCACAGTTGCAATGAAACCATGACCCTTAAACCCACGCATGATCTTCACGTTACATCGCAGTTCGGTCCGCGCGCGGCGTCTTATGTGACCAGCGCGGTTCATGCCTCCGGCGAAGATCTCACCGAGATTGCGGTCCTGGCCGAACAACGCAAACCGCAACGCGCCCTCGATCTGGGCTGCGGCGGCGGGCATGTGAGTTTTCATGTGGCGCCCTTTGCCGGCGAAGTAACGGCCTATGACCTCTCAGCGGGCATGCTGAGTGCGGTGAAGGCCGAAGCCGTCAAACGCCGCCTCAACAACATCATCACGCGGCGCGGCAGTGTTGAGCGTATCGATTCAGACGATGCTCGTTATGACTTCGTCGCCAGCCGTTATAGCGCGCATCATTGGCACAACATCGCGGCCGGGCTTTCTGAAGCGCGACGTGTGCTGACGCCGAACGGCATCGCGATTTTCGCCGATGCCGTGGCGCCCGAGGTTCCGCTGCTGGATACACATTTGCAGGCCATCGAATTGCTGCGCGACTCATCTCATGTACGCGACTACGCGCCAAGCGAGTGGGTCGAGTTCCTGAAAGCGGCCGGCTTCAAGCCCGGCGCGCCAAAGCTGCGCCGCATTCGTATGGAGTTCGCAAGCTGGGTGACCCGTATGGCGACGCCCGAGGTGAACATCAAAGCCATTCGCGCGTTACAATCCACCATGCCGCGCGATGTGGCCGATTACTTTGAACTGGAAGCAGATGGTTCGTTTACCATCGACGCCATGACCATCGAAGCCGCTCCGTGATAGCTTTAGGAATGAACATGATCATTCGCCCCTTCCTCATTCTTCTGGCCACCAGCGCACTGTTTGCGAGTGTCGCGCACGCTGAGAATGTCCTGCGCTGGTCCAGCCAGGGCGACGCCATGACCATGGACTCTCATGCGCAGAACGAGGGCCAAACCCGCACCTTCGCGCAGCAAGTGGAAGACGCGCTGATCAACCGCAAACCCGATCTCACCAAAGAGCCCGGCCTAGCGGTCTCGTGGAAGCTGATCAATCCAACCACCTGGGAATTCAAACTGCGCGCAGGCGTGAAGTTTCACGACGGCCGCGCCTTTAGCGCCGACGACGTTGTGTTCTCCTTCAAGCGCGCGCAGATGCCGACGTCCGACTTGAAGGATCTCATCACCACAGTGGCCGACGTGGTCAAGGTCGATCCTTTAACAGTGCACATCACCACCAAGGGCCCCGACCCCATTTTGCTTGATGAGATCACCAACATCTTCATCATGTCCAAAGGTTGGTCTGAGGAGCATAAGGTCGCCGTCCCTCAGAACTATAACGGCGGCGAAGAAACCTACGCGGTACGCCACAAGAACGGCACCGGTCCTTTCAAGCTGGAACTGCGCGAGCCTGACGTGCGCACCGTGATGGTGAAGAATGCCGATTGGTGGGGCCTTAAAGACAATCCCCACAACGTCGACCGCATTATCTATACGCCCATCCGTAATCCGGCGACGCGCATCGCGGCACTGCTCTCGGGCGAGCTTGATTTTCTTTTAGATCCGCCCGTGCAGGACATTGCACGCATCGAAGCGTCTGGAATGTTTGCGATTCAGAAGGCCGTCTCGCCTTGGACAATCTTTCTCGGCATGAACAGCGGCCGCAAGGAACTGACTTCGTCATCGGTCAAAGGCAAGAATCCTTTCGCCGACATCCGCGTGCGCAAAGCCGTCAACATGGCCGTGGATGTGAACGGCATCACCACGCGTATCATGCGCGGCTTCGGTCAGCCCGCAGGCAGCCTCGTGCCGCCCGGTGTATATGGTTACGACAAAAGCCTCGACACGCATTTGGCTTTCGACGCCGAAGGTGCAAAAAAACTTCTCGCCGAAGCGGGTTATCCCACCGGCTTTGATGTGCGGCTTGATTGTCCCAATGACCGCTACTTGAACGACGAGCCGACCTGCCAGGCCATCGTCGGCATGCTGGCACGTATCGGTGTGAAGGCGGCGCTTGATTTGAAACCGCGCACGCTGCACTTCCCCAAGGTCCAGACCAAGCAGACGGACTTTTATATGTACGGCTGGGGCACGGACACGACAGACGCCCACAACCACTTAAGCTTCCTAAGCCTGCCTACATCGACCACGAACGCCACCGAATACAGCGACCCCAAGCTGTTTGAACTCGTCAACGCCATGGCGACCGAGATCGACGTGGCCAAGCGCGACGCGATGATCAAAGAAGCCTCGGTCCGCCTGCGCGATGCCTACAGTTATGTGCCGCTCTATCACCCGATCATCGCCTGGGCCACGCGCAAAGGCCTGAACATCCCGATCACCCTCGATAACTTGCCCCATTTTCAGTTTGCCCGCTTTGCACCTTAGCTTTTCGCGCCCTAGACCTAACCCACGCCGGGCCTAATATAGGCGCATGATTCAACACTTCCTCCGCCGCGCGCTGCAAGCCGTCGCTGTTATGGCGCTGGCGACGTTGGTGGCGTTTTTGTTGTTCAATTATGTGGGCGATCCGGTCAGTAACATGCTGGGCCAGGAAGCCAGCCGCGAAGATCGCGAAGGCTTGCGCGAGCGCCTTGGCCTCAACGATCCTTTCGTCGTGCAGTTCGCGCGCTTCGCCGGCAAGGCTGTGCAAGGCGACTTTGGAATCTCTTACCGTTTGCAACGACCCGTGGCCGATCTTTTGGCTGAACGCTTGCCCGCAACCATCGAGCTGGTCTTTGCGTCTGCCATCTTCGCCGTGGCGCTGGGTGTGTCGCTCGGCATCTTCACCGCCATCAGACGCGAGTCATGGATCAGCCGCACAATCTTAGCTGTGTCGCTGGTGGGCGTGTCTTTACCCACCTTCGTCATCGGCATCGGGCTGATCTATCTTTTCGCCGTGACGTTGGGATGGCTCCCGTCCTTCGGGCGCGGCGATGTGGTGCAGCTCGGCTGGTGGAGCACGGGCTTGCTCACGGCGTCGGGTTTGAAGGCGCTCCTTCTCCCCGCCGTCACGCTCGGCCTTTTTCAGATGACTTTCATTCTGCGCCTTGTGCGCGCCGAGATGCTGGAGGTCTTGAGCGCAGACTTCATCCGCACCGCCCGCGCCATGGGTCTCACCGAGCGTATGATCAACACGAAATACGCGCTGAAGAATGCTGGGCTGCCGGTCATCACGATCATTGGCTTGAAATTGGGCGAGTTGATCGCCTTTTCCATTGTCACGGAAACCGTCTTCCAATGGCCGGGCATGGGATTGCTGTTCATCCAAGCCGTATCCTTCGCCGACATTCCTATCATGGCGGCCTACCTGTTCATGGTGGCCTTGGTGTTTGTGCTCATAAACTTGGCGGTGGACTTGCTGTATGTGGCACTTGATCCGCGCCTGCGTGGGCGTGCGGCATGAGTGACGCGCTGACACCCGTTGCCAAGCCGGGCTACCTCTGGACGCGCTTCCGGCGGTCGCCTCTGGCCATGACGGCCGCGGCCGTAACGCTTCTCATTGTCGGCGGCGCGCTGCTGGCCCCGTTGCTGGCATCACAAAATCCGTTTGATCCTGCAGCCCTCGATTTATCCAACGGACTTTTCAAGCCGGCGTGGCTTGAAGGCGGCGATGCGCGGTTCCTCCTCGGCTCCGACGATCAAGGCCGCGACATGCTCTCGGCACTTTTATACGGCAGCCGCATTTCATTGCTGGTCGGCGTGGCCTCTGTGCTGTTCGCGGCGGTCATGGGCGTCGCCGTTGGCCTCATCGCAGGCTACGCTGGCGGCTGGATCGATACCCTCGCGATGCGTCTTGCCGACGTGCAGCTGACCATCCCGGCTATTCTTATTGCGTTAATGGTCGACGGCCTCGCGCGCGCAACGCTACAGCCCGCGGTTCACGAAGCCGCCGCCATTTACGTGCTGATCTTCAGCATCGGCATCGCCGATTGGCCGCAGTATGCGCGCATCGTGCGCGCCGCAACGGCCGTGCAGAAAACCTTGGGCTACGTGTCGGCGGCCCGCGTCATGGGCGTGCCCGCGCCCGTGATTGTGTTCAAACACATCCTGCCCAATGTGCTGACGTCCGTTATGGTGTTGGCGACGCTGGGCTTGGCGCTCGCGATCATTTCCGAAGCGACCTTGAGCTTCCTGGGCGTTGGCATGCCGCCGACCGCACCGTCGCTCGGCACCTTGATCCGCATCGGCAACAACTTCCTGTTCTCTGGCGAATGGTGGATCACGCTGTTCCCATCCCTGACCCTCGTGATTTTAGCGCTTGCCGTGAATATGCTGGGCGATTGGCTGCGCGACGCGCTTAATCCTAAACTTAAGTGAATGCATAGCTGGATTGCGCGATTTGCGGGGGCGCACTTAAGGCCTGCGGCCTATCTTCCGCCACCCTCGAAAGCGGTGCGGTCATGACGGAACAGAAGAAAACCAATTGGGAGTGGATCGTGCTCGCCGCCGCCGGCGCGCTCATGATCACCATGGGGTCCCGCCAATCCATGGGCTTGTTCCTGGCACCCATCGGGATTTCCACCGGGCTCGGTATTGCAAGCATCAGCTTCGCCATGGCCATCGCCCAGTTCACCTGGGGCGCGGTGCAGCCCATCGCCGGTGCGGCGGCTGATCGCTATGGCCCGGGCCGTGTGATCCTCACCGGTCTTCTAGTGCTTTGCCTCGGCAACATCCTTACGCCTTTCGCCACCACCTCTACCGGCCTCATTCTCACTATCGGTGTGCTGTCGGCGGCGGGGGCGGGCTCAGCCAGCTTCTCGGTGCTTGTCGGCGCTGCAGGTAGATTGCTACCGCCTGAAAAGCGCAGCTTCGCGGCCGGTGTCATCAATGCCGGCGGATCGTTCGGCCAGTTTGTCTTCGCACGGATTTTGCAAAACCTCATCGCGTTGTTCGGTTGGATGAGTGCCATGTGGTTCATGGCGGCTGTCATGATCGCGGCTTTACCGCTCGCGCGCGTCCTGCGCCGTCCCGCCGATAGTACCGGGGCTGCAAAAGTCGGGGGAAATTTGGGTGACGCCGTGAAGGGCGCGCTTAAGAATCCGAGCTATCTTCTGCTGCACGCGGGGTTCTTCACCTGCGGCTTTCACATTGCGTTTCTGGTCACGCATCTTCCGGGCGAAATCGCGCTCTGCGGACTATCGCCCGGCGTCGCCAGCTGGTCGCTTGCGATTATTGGTCTGGCCAATGTCATGGGCAGCCTCGCCGCGGGTTGGGGCTCGGGGCGTTATCTCAGCAAAAACATTCTGACCGGCATGTATGCTTCGCGTGCCGTGTTGATTTTGATTTATCTCGCCGCGCCCAAAACCGCGCTTACGTTCTATCTGTTTGCAGCGGGTTTGGGTGTGACGTGGCTTGCGACGGTACCGCCTACAGCGACGGTTGTAGGCAAGCTCTTCGGTCAGCGTTATCTCTCAACGCTGTTTGGCCTCACGTTACTCTCGCATCAAATCGGCGGATTTTTTGGCGCCTGGCTTGGCGGTCTCGCCGTCACGCGTTTCGGAAACTACGATTGGATGTGGTACGCCGATGCGACCTTGGCCGCCGCCGCCGCACTCATCAATCTTCCCATCCGCGAACCGCGCCTCGCACGCGAAGCGACAGCTTAAGAGAGTTACATTCTTGAGGGCGCTAAGACGGATTTGTTGTCAACGGGAACGATCTCTCGCAATAAGTTGAAGGTGTCCACATCGACAGCGGACGATTTTCCGTAGGCGCTCAGTCTCAGTGCTAACCGCGTGGCGGTGAGATGAGGCGAGACGGTCGTTCTATGCATGGAATATGTATCAAAAAAGAGAACGTCGCCGGGCTTCAAAATCAAATCGATCGTTCGAAATCCCGCTTCCTTAATGATGCGTTCGGCGTTGTCCTCATAAATCTTTCTATCGCCAAGCCAATGTGGCGAAAGAATCCATTTCCCCGGATTCTCGAGCGCAAAGGTAAGCCCGGGCGCGGTGATGCTGCACTCGGTCAACGGAATCCAAGCTATAATGCAATACTGCGGCGCGCCCTTTCCGGTGGGCATGGCTGGGGCATCTTGATGCCAGCCGTAGGGCGTAAAGTTGGGCCGCGTCCAAAACAGAGTGTTATCAAGATCGTTGAAGACCAGCTCGTCCTTCAGGACGCTGTTGAACACTTCTGTGATTGTCGGGGAAAGCTGCGTTCTTTTGAGTTCATCCGGAAGGACCACATCGCTCATCACGCCGTTGGTCACGCTAATGTACGCTTTTGAATCGCTATAATTATCGGCGGCATAGGAGATAATGCGATCCGTGGTCTCTCGCGGAATCAGACCCCGCCAAATCGCCAAGCCGAACTTCCGCACAAAGGGTTCGACCTGCTCGACGGACGAAACGTCAAACTCCGTGCTGTCAGCTGGTATCTGCATATTCAGAATGCCTCCGCGTAACTTTTCACCGTGCTGCTATTTTGCACGACCTTGGCGAAACGGCAAAAAACAAATCCGCGTTGAGACGCGCGCGCCGAGACGGTCCAATTTCTATTTGCGGGGAAAGCCCGGATTGGTGGAGCTGAGCGGGATCGAACCGCTGACCTCGTCATTGCGAACGACGCGCTCTCCCAACTGAGCTACAGCCCCGCACCAACACCGGAAATTTGGAAGCCCGGACGGAAAGTCCCGCTACCAAAAGCGGGCGGAGAATGGTGCCAAAGCCGCGCGAAGTCAAGGCGGCCTGTAACGCTCTACTAGCGACTTAGAGGCCTGTAATTGCGTCCGTTTTCGGCCTTTCCGCGTCCCTTGCGCAGGGTCCTTCCGGTCAGTAGGGTATCCATGCCTGAAGGTTTCAAAGGCCAAATTTCTCTAAGCTTGGGTGAACGCAAACCATGGATACCATTCTGATCCCGCTGCTGCAGGTCTTGAGCGTCGCGTTGGACCTCTACAAATGGGCGGTGATCATCTGGGTGGTCTTGAGCTGGCTGGTGGCCTTCAACGTCGTCAACAGCCGCAATCAATTCGTCAGCACCATTGGTCGCGCCCTCGATAATATTGTCGAGCCGGCCTTGCGCCGTATTCGCCGCTACGTGCCTGTGTTCGGCACCATGGATATTTCAGCGGTGGTCTTGTTCCTGATCATCCTTTTGATCCAGCTCGTCATCGGCCGCCTGATCGTCAACCTCGCGTCGTAACATGAGCGCAACTCTTATCGCCCAAATCATCGATGGCAAAGAAGCTTCAGCCCGGTTGAAAGACGCCGTGGCGGCGGCCGTGGCGGACCTCAAAGCAAAGCACAACATCGTGCCCGGCCTTGCGACCGTGCTGGTGGGTGAAGATCCGGCTAGCCAGGTTTATGTAGCCAGCAAGAACAAGACGGCTCACGCACTGGGCATGAACTCGCGCCAAATTACGCTGCCGGCTGATGCGCCCGAAGCCGACGTGCTCGCGCTCATTCAAAAGCTCAACGCCGATCCGGACGTGCACGGCATTCTCGTGCAGTTGCCGGTGCCAAAGCACATCGACAGCTTCAAGGTCATTACCACGACGTCGCCTTCCAAAGACGTCGACGGCCTACATCCCGAAAGCGCCGGGCGCTTGGTGGCGGGCGGCGAAGCGCTAGTCCCCTGCACACCCATGGGCTGCGTGATGATGGCGAAGGATGTGCTGGGCGATCTCTCTGGCCTTCATGCCGTGGTTGTCGGGCGCTCAAATCTTGTCGGCAAGCCCGTGGCGTCTTTGTTACTGAACGAAAACTGCACCGTCACCATCGCGCACTCGCGTACCAAGGATCTGGCCGCGGTATGCCGTACGGCCGACATTCTGGTCGCGGCTGTAGGCCGCAAAGAAATGATTCGCGGCGATTGGATTAAGCCGGGCGCCACGGTCATCGACGTTGGCATCAACCGCGAAACGCAAGCCGACGGCAAAAACAAACTCTTCGGCGATGTGCATTTCGCCGAAGCGTCGCAAGTCGCGAAGTTCATCACGCCCGTGCCTGGCGGCGTTGGTCTCATGACCGTGGCGTGCCTGATGGTAAATACGCTGAAGGCTTGCGTGACGCAGAACGGCATTACGAATGTTGTCGTGCCGATGCGCTTGCCGCCGCGGAAGTAAAACGACCCCCTCCTTGATCCTCCCCCTTTCAGGGGGAGGAAACCGAGATGCGCGCTTCCTTTTTTATTCCCTCCCCTGAAAGGGGAGGGCTAGGGAGGGGTCGTTAGAACTTCGAAAAATCCGGCGCGCGTTTTTCAAAGAAGGCGGTGATGGCTTCGCGCAGCTCGCCGGACTGCAAGCGCTCGCCGAAGATTTTGGCCTCAAGGCCGATGCGCCCCGCCACTTCGTTTCCGTCGGCTTTCAGCAAAGCCTTGGTCGCGCGCAATGCGGCCGGTGGTTTCGCCGCCAGAACTTTCGCCTTTTCCTGAACGATGGCTTCCAGCTGATCGGCGGGCACGACGGCGTTGATCAGGCCGAAGCTTGCGGCGGTCTCAGCATCAAACTTTTCCGCCAGCATCAGAAGCTCAGTGGCTTTGCGCGTGCCCAAGTGCCGCGCCAGCAACAGGCTCGAGGCGAACTCCGGCACCAGGGCCAAATTCACAAAAGGCAGTTGGAACTTCGCCGTCGGCACGGCGTAGGCAAAATCACAGTGCAGCAGCACGGTCGTGCCGATGCCCACCGCAATGCCGTTCACGGCGGCGATGACGGGCTTCGGGAAGCTCGCAAGGGCGTGCATGAAGCGGAATACCGGTGCATCGTTATCCGTCGGCGGATTTTCCATAAAGTCGCCAAGGTCGTTGCCGGCGCTGAAACTATCGCCGCTGCCGGTGATGACAACCACGCGCACGTTGTTGTCGGTCTCGGCGGCTTTGAAGGCCGTCGCCGCTTCGGCGTACATGGCCGTGGTCAGCGCGTTCTTCTTGTCGGCGCGATTGAAGCGCAGCGTGAGAATGCCGCTGGTTATGTCTGTGACAACGTGACCACTCATGAGACCCCCTCAAGTGCCGACGACAATTGATCCATATGATCGATTACTTTTACCGCGCCGGCTGCTTTAAGCCGCGTCTTTTGTTGTGACGAACAATGGCCGCCACCTACAAATCCAATCACCTTCATACCCGCCCCAACAGCAGACACTACGCCGTTGACGCTGTCTTCCACCGCAATGCAGCGCTGCGGTGAAACGCCAAGTCCCTCGGCGGCATACAAATAGACGTCCGGTGCAGGTTTGCCCCGTTTCACGGCCTCGGCGGAATAAACGTGGGGCGTAAAAAAGTCGATCAAGCCGACTTTGCGAAGCTTCACAGCAAGGCGCATGGCGCCCGATGATGACGCCACAGCTTTGGGCAGTGATATGGCCGCTACGGCTGCCAGCGCGCCGTCACAAGCAACAAGCGAGCGGTCGACTTCGTCCGCCGTGAGCTGCTGCAGACGCGGCATGAAGTGTTCCGGTAATGGCTGACCATGCTGGCGTTCATGATCCTGATTGAGGCCGGCCGCATAGTGCGCAAACGTAACGCCTAAATATTTCTCGGCGTATTCATGCGGGTCATAGACCAAGCCGATCTCGGCCAGACATTGCCGCTCGATGCGCTGGTAAATCTCTTCGCTATTCACCAGGACGCCGTCGCAATCGAAGATGACGGCGTCCAAGGACATCCGGCTTACTTCTTGCCGTGGGCCATCGCACCCAGTCGCAGGCGCAGCGCATTGAGCTTAATGAAGCCTTCGGCGTCGAACTGGTTGTAAACCGAGTCTTCTTCGAAGGTCACGTAGTCCATGCGGTACAGCGAATTGGGCGACTTGCGGCCCGCGACACTGGCGCTGCCTTTGAACAGCTTCAAACGCACCACGCCGTTGACCCATTCCTGCGTCTGGTCGATGGCGGCCTGCAGCATTTCGCGCTCGGGCGCGAACCAATAGCCGGTGTAGATCATCTTGGCATAGCGCGGCATCAGCTCGTCTTTGAGATGCATGGCTTCGCGGTCGAGCGTGATCGACTCCATCGCCCGGTGGGCCACATGCAGCAACGTGCCGCCCGGCGTCTCATACACGCCGCGGCTCTTCATGCCCACGTAACGGTTTTCAACAAGGTCCAAACGACCCACGCCGTGTTTGCCGCCGAGGCGATTAAGTTCGGCCAGCAGGTTGGCGGGTGAAAGTTTTTTGCCATTCACGGCAATCGCATCGCCCTTCGCGAATTCGATCTCGACGTATTCAGCCTGGTCGGGCGCCTTCTCGGGCGACACGGTCAGCTTGAACATATCGTCGTGGGGTTCGGTCCACGGATCTTCCAGCACTTTGCCTTCATAGGAAATGTGCAGAAGGTTCGCGTCGGTGGAATAGGGCGCTTCGCCGCGCTTGTCTTTCGGGATCGGAATCTGATGCTTCTCGGCGTAGTCGATCAGGCTCGCGCGGCTGGTCAGGCTCCACTCGCGCCACGGCGCGATGACTTTGATGTCGGGCTTCAGCGCGTAAGCTGTCAGCTCAAACCGCACTTGGTCGTTGCCTTTGCCGGTGGCGCCGTGGGCGATGGCGTCCGCACCGGTTTCGATGGCGATCTCGATCAGGCGTTTGGCGATGAGCGGGCGGGCGATAGACGTGCCCAGCAGGTACACGCCTTCATACAACGCGTTGGCGCGGAACATCGGGAATACGAAGTCGCGGACGAATTCTTCCTTCAAGTCGTCGATGTAGATCTGTTTGATCCCCATCAGCTCGGCCTTCTTGCGCGCCGGCTCCAGCTCTTCGCCCTGGCCGATGTCGGCGGTGAAGGTCACAACCTCGCACTGCTTTTCGACCTGCAGCCAGCGCAGGATGATGGAGGTGTCGAGACCGCCGGAATACGCCAGCACGACCTTTTTGGGTTTCGCCATAAAACGCCTCTAACAGCTGAGAAAACGGGACAAAGTGGCGCGCAGTATAGGCAGGCAGGCTATGGGAGCAAGTGAAGGATTAAGGCTGACTAGCTCTTGATGAACTTCAAAACGCCCAGGCGATTGGGGCCCTGTCCGCCGCCGCCGTCTTTCACGTGGTTGACGCCGTCCAGCACCGTAACCTCTTCCAGGTCGAAGGGGCTGACGCCTTCCAGGCAGGCCACGTTCACGCCCAACTGCTCAGGGTTCGAGCGGCGCTGGTGGTGCGTATAGATGCCGCAGGCCGAGCAGAAATAGTGCTTCGCCGTGCGCGTATTGAATTGATACAGCGTCAGCTTGTCTTCGCCCTTGGTGACCTTCAGATCGCCGGTCTTGGCCGAGACCGCGACGGCCCCACGCATGCGGCACATGGAACAGGTGCAACGTCTTGCGGTATTGAGACCGTCCACAAGCTGCACTTCAAACTGCACACTGCCGCAATGGCAGGCGCCTTTATGGGGTGAGTTGATTTGCGGCATGCTTCTAAATCCCCGCTTCTTTTTCTGCCCACATTTGTTTCGCGGCCTCGGCTTCGGCGGCGTCTTTCAGGCGCTGTTCTTTGGCCGAGAGGCGCTCGCTGTCGGTTTTGAGCTGACCGCAGGCGGCCAGGATATCGCGGCCGCGCGGTGTGCGCACGGGGGCGCTGAAACCGGCGTCCCACAGAACTTGCGCGAAAGTCTCAACCGTCGCGGCATCGGAACATTCGTAAGGCGTGCCGGGCCAGGGATTGAACGGGATCAGGTTGAACTTGCAGGGGATATCTTTGGTCAGCTTGATCAACGCGCGGGCATGGGCGGGCGTATCGTTCATGCCCTTCAGCATCACGTATTCAAACGTAATGCGCCGCGCGTTGCTGGCGCCGGGATAATCGCGGCAGGCCTGCATCAGTTCTTTCAACGGATACTTCTTGTTGATCGGCATGATGACCGAGCGCGTATCGTCGTCGGGTGCGTGCAATGAAATGGCCAGGTTCACACCCAGTTCAGCGCCGCAGCGATGAATTTCCGGCACGACACCCGAAGTCGACAAAGTGATGCGGCGTTTGCCGACCGCGATGCCTTCGCCGTCCATGATGATCTTCAAGGCCGTGGCGACATTTTCGAAATTATAAAGCGGCTCACCCATGCCCATCATGACGATGTTGGAGAGCAAACGCCCTTCATCGGTCGGCGTCGGCCATTCGCCGTAGCTGTCGCGTGCCACCATGAACTGCCCGACGATTTCCGCCGGCGTCAGGTTGCGCACCAGGCGCTGTGTGCCCGTGTGACAGAAGCGGCAGGTGAGCGTGCAGCCCACTTGTGACGACACACACACCGCGCCGCGGTCATCGTCGGGGATGAAAACCGTCTCGGCCTTTTGGCCGTCGTCGAATTCCATCAGCCATTTGCGCGTGCTGTCGGTGGAGGTCTGCTCGCGGGCGATCTTGGGACGCGCCACCACAAAGTGGTCCACCATCTTGGTGCGAAGAGCTTTGGAGAGATCGGTCATATCGGCGAAGTCGGTGGCACCGCGGTGATAAATCCAGTGCCACAGCTGCTTGGCGCGGAAGGGCTTCTCGCCAAATTTCGCCATGGTCGCGGCCAAAGCTTCGCGGCTTAAGCCCACCAGATTGGTGCGGCTGTCCGTGGCGTGCGCGGTCTCGGGGCGGGCTGAGTCAGGGGCCATAAACCCGCACCTAAGGCACAATGGCTCCGGCGGCAAGAGTTATCCCCAGGCCGATATAAATAGATAAATATATCAATGGGTTATGATTGGCGGTGCGCCGACAAATCTTTGATGCGGGGTGCGGGTCCACAGAGCGCGCAATCGGGGTCTGGATTGACCTTCACCTGGCGCATGACGGCCCCCAGGGCGTCGTAAATCAGCAAGCGCCCGGCCATGCTGTCGCCGATGCCCAGAATCTCTTTCAAGACTTCGGTGGCCTGCAGCGTGCCCAGCACACCGGCCACAGCTCCCAAGACGCCGGCTTCGTCGCAGGAGGGGATTTGCCCTGCCGGGGGCGCTTCCGGGTAGATGCAGCGGTAGCAGGGACCACCAGCATGCGGTTTGAACGTGGAAAGCTGACCATCGAATCGCAACACCGCTGCCGAGACCAAAGTCTTCTTGGCGAAGAAGCAAGCATCGTTGACCAGAAAGCGCGTCGGGAAATTATCGCTGCCGTCGGCGACGATGTCGTATCCGCCGATGAGCGTCGTCGCGTTATCGACGGTCAAGCGCATGGTGTGCTCGACGAGAGTCACATCGGGATTGATGGCAGCGACCGCCTCTTTCGCGCTGCGTGTTTTTGAAACGCCAATGCGGTCCGTCGTGTGCGCGATCTGGCGCTGCAAGTTTGAAAGATCGACTTTGTCGTCATCGACAACGCCGATGGTGCCGACACCCGCAGCCGCGAGATAGAGGATCAACGGCGAGCCCAAACCACCCGCGCCTATCACCAGCACTTTGGCCTTCAGCAATTTTTCTTGGCCGATGCCGCCTACTTCCTGCAGCAGGATGTGGCGGGCGTAACGCTGGATCTGGTCTTCCGTGAAGTCCATCAGCTCTTGTGAGCAACGCCCGTGGAACCAAAGCCACCTGCACCGCGTGCGGTGTCGGCCAGGTCTTCTTTCTCTTCCCACATGATGGTGCGCACAGGGGCGACAACCATCTGCGCGATGCGAAGCCCGCGCGTGATCGTGAAAGCGGCTTTGCCGTGGTTGATCAGGATTACGCCCACTTCGCCGCGATAATCGGCATCAATGGTGCCGGGGCTGTTGAGCACGGTGACAGCGTTCTTAGCCGCAAGGCCCGAACGCGGGCGCACTTGGGCTTCAAAGCCAGCGGGGAGCGCGATAGCAAAGCCCGTCGGAATAATCGCGTGCGCGCCGGGGGCCAGCACCACATCGGCGTCTACAGCCGCGCTTAAATCCATGCCGGCGGAAAGTTCAGTTTGATAGGACGGCAGCGGCAGATCGTGACCGTTGGGCAGGCGCTTGATGGAGACGGATGTGACGACGGGCACTTAAAACCTCACAAATTGCGTTCGACAAAAGTAGCGATGCGTTCGGCCAGTCTTTCCGCAACCGCGCGTTTGCGCAAGGTGGGCCAGCTTTCTACGCCCTCGGCGGTGACCAGATGCACGGTGTTGCTGTCGCCGCCAAAGGTGCCGCTGCCGGGCGAAACGTCATTGGCTAAAATCCAATCGACGTTTTTCTTGGCGCGTTTTGTTTTGGCGGCTTCGATCAAATTCTCGGTCTCGGCGGCAAAGCCGATCACCAGCTTGGGGCGCGTGGGGCCCGCCTGCGCCAGCGTGGCAAGGATGTCGGGATTCTCTGCAAATTTAAGTTCGGGTGTTTTGTCCGCGCCCTTTTTGATTTTCTGATCGGCGTTCTGCGGCGACCAATCGGCTACGGCAGCAGCACAGACCACGATCTCAGCGGGCAAAGCCTCCGTGCAAGCTTTCATCATTTGCTTGGCGGTTTCCACATGCGTGACTTTGACGCCGTCGGGATCGGGCTCCGCTGTGGGACCGGCGACGAGCGTAACTTGCGCGCCGAGCTCCGCGAGCGCCGCAGCAACAGCATGACCCTGTTTGCCCGACGACCGGTTGGCGATATAGCGCACGGGGTCGATAGGCTCATGCGTCGGGCCGCTGGTCACCAGCGCCCGCAAACCCGTGAGCGGTCCTTGGCCGTCGCTCTTTTGGAAAAAGCGTGTGAGGGCTGCGATAATCTCAGACACTTCGGCCATGCGACCGTTGCCGACTTCGCCGCAAGCCAGATCACCAGCGCTTGGGCCGACAACTTTGACGGCGCGGTCTTTCAGGATTTGCAAATTGGACTGAGTGGCCGGGTGGGTCCACATCATCACGTTCATGCTGGGTGCGATCATCACCGGCTTGTCGGTGGCGAGCAGCGCGGTGGTCGCAAGATCGTCGGCCTGACCCGTCACCATCTTGGCCATGATGTCGGCGGTGGCGGGGGCGACCAGAATAATGTCGGCTTCACGCGAGAGGCGGATGTGACCCATCTCGGCTTCGTCTTTAAGGTCGAACAGCTCCTGGTAACATTTGTCGCCCGAAAGGGCCGCGAGGGTCAGTGGCGTCACGAAGTGCGCGCCGCCTTTGGTCAAGATGCAGCGCACGTGCGCACCCCGTTCCCGCAAACGCCGGATCAAGTCAGGCGCCTTCACAGCAGCAATGCCGCCCGAGACGATCAAAAGGATGCGCCGATTTTCAAGCACGTGCTGATTCCAAGGGCTGATAACGGAAGCTTGGACTTTAACGCCCGAAACTTAACGTAAGATAAGCGCTCCCAACAGGAATTCTAGGCCGCAGGTAAAGCCGATGTGAGGCCCAAGTCCTGCTCAACTCTTAAGACCCAGGCCCGGACAGAGGGCCAACGGGCCAGATCCAAGCCGGCTTCATGAGAGAATCGCGTATAGGCCACCAGCGCGATGTCGGCCAGGGTCAACCGCTCGCCCACAAAATAGTGGCGACTATCCAGGTGACCATTCATGACCGCGAGCGCGCGTTCGCACTTTGGCATTAGAGCCGGATCGATCTCGTCATCGGACTTTTTCACGAACTTCTTGTAATAGCGGCGCACGGCAATCGCAGTTTCATGGCTGTATTGTTCCCAAAACATCCATTGAAACATTAGCGCGCGGTCGAAAGCGTCCGTAGGAACCAAATCGGTGCCCGCCGCCAAATGCAATATAATGGCGTTGGACTGCGCAAGAATGCGGCCGTCACCAAATACGACAGTAGGGACTTGGCCGGCAGGATTGATGGCTAAGAATTCGGGCGTGCGCGTCTGAGCGTTGACGACGTCAATCTCAATCCACTTAAGCGGAATGCCGAAACGGTCCGCGACGAACTTCACCTTCAAGCAGTTGCCGGAGCCAGAATCGCCGTAAACCGTCAGTGGCGTCGTCATGCATTTCCTATCGGAACATGAGCGCGGCCAACAGAGCCGCAGCGGCTAACCACGGCGCCCACAAGAACCAACGCGCGGTGCGGGGCTTGCCTTGCTCCTCGCCGCGCAAGGCGCGGGCAGTGTCGGGATGGAGTCGCAAACCGTCACGGGCCATATCGGCGGTGACAGCATCGACCCGGTCGATGATGCGCGGCAGTTTTTCCAGGGTCTCGAGTGTCGTACTGACTACGTCAGCGATTTTGCCTTCGGGGCCTAGGCGCTCGCGCATCCAGCCTTCGATCAAAGGCTGCGCCAGTTCCCACATGTTGACTTGCGGAGCCAGCGTGCGGCCCACGCCTTCAGCCAACAGCATGCTTTTTTGTAACAGCAATAACTGCGGCTGCGTCTGCATCTCAAAGGTTTCAGTGACCTGAAATAACTGCCCCAGCAAACGCGCTATCGAAATGTCGGAAATGGGTTTGCCCAAGATCGGCTCGGCGATGGAGCGCGCCGCTTGCGCGAAAGCATCGACGGATTTATCGGCGGGCACATAGCCTG
Organism: Fidelibacterota bacterium; assembly: GCA_947476895.1. Lineage (GTDB taxonomy): Bacteria > Pseudomonadota > Alphaproteobacteria > Rhodospirillales > Rhodospirillaceae > SHVO01. The sequence goes on from CANJRX010000001.1 coordinate 357,416, forward strand.
CGCGCACGTGTACTTCCGCCACGCGTTTGTAGTCGCGCGTCAAAAACCCTAGCAGCATTTCGCCGAGGTTTTTTTGCGTCTCGCCATCGACGCGGCCCATGATGCCGAAGTCCATGCCGATCAGCGTGCCGTCTTTAGCGATGAACAAATTGCCGGGGTGCATGTCGGCGTGAAAGAAGCCGTGTTTGAAAACCATTTTGAAGAACACTTCGGCGGCGGTCTTCACAACTGCCACTGCATCGATGCCTGTGGCGGCGACGCCGGCTTGATCGTCCACGCGTACGCCCGAGACACGTTCCAAAGTCAGCACGCGTTCGGCGGTGCGTTGCCAGTCCACGGCGGGAACTTTGAAAGTGGGATCGCCCGCGAAGTTCTCGGCCATTTCCTGCGCGGCGGCGGCTTCAAAGCGCAAATCCATTTCGATGCGCACGGATTCGGCGAAGGTGCGTACCACTTCGATGGGCTTGAGGCGCGTGAGGCTCGGCGCGTGGCGTTCAGCCAACTCAGCGATCCACAACAAGACGTCGATATCCCGCGCGAAAGCGGCCTTCACGCCGGGGCGCAAGACTTTGACCGCGACTTCGCGGCCTTGCGTATCAACGGCAAAATGAACTTGCGCGATAGAGGCTGCGGCCACGGCTTGCTCATTGAAGCTCGCATAAAGGCTGCTGAGCGGCACCGCCATATCAGCTTCAATCGTGGCTTTAGCCTCGACGAAGGGGAACGGCGGCAGGCGATCTTGCAGGCCAGACAAATCAGCCGCGGTTTGCTCGCCAAGTAAATCGGCGCGCGTCGATAAGGCCTGACCGAATTTGATGAAGGTGGGGCCGAGCGCTGTCAATGCCAGCGCCAAACGCTGACCGGGGCGCAGGCCCTTCACATCTTTGCGCTTGCGCCAAACGATACGGGCGGCGCGGGCCGCCGCGGCGCCCGCGGGATGAATCTCTAAAAGGAATAAGGCGTCGTACTGCGCAAAACTGCGCGCGATCACCCATAAACGCCCAAGATTGCGAGACGTGCGGAACATGCGTGCTAGATCCGCCAGCCCGAATGCATGGCCGCAATGCCGCCACTCAAGTTGCGCACTTTCACTTGATCGAATCCGACAGCGCTCATGCGTGCAGCCAATGCGTCTTGATCAGGAAAGCGGCGGATACTTTCGGCGAGATAGCGGTAGGCTTCGCGGTCGCCGGCGACAAAGCCACCGAGCCACGGCAAAACCTGGAATGAATAGGCGTCGTAAATCTTGTCCAACACCGGCACCAGGACTTTGCTGAACTCAAGACACAGCAAACGCCCGCCCGGCTTCAAGACACGCCGGCCTTCGGCCAGCGCCTTATCGATATGCGTTACGTTCCGCAAACCAAAAGCAATCGTATAGGCATCGAAACTCATATCGGGAAACGGCAGGGCTTCGGCGTTGCCGCAAATCCATTCCACGTCGTTCAACCGCCCGCGGTCGACGGCGCGGCCGCGGCCCACGCTCAGCATCTCGGCGTTGATGTCGCAAACCGTCACCGGCAAAACTTTTGCGGCGGTGTTGGTTTCCATACGCTCGAGCATACGGAAAGCGATGTCGCCGGTGCCGCCCGCCACATCAATGATGGCCTGGCCCGCGCGGGGCGCCAGCCAATCGACCATGGCGGCTTTCCACAGGCGGTGGATGCCGGCGCTCATCAGATCGTTCATGAGGTCGTATTTGGGCGCCACGGCGTCGAATACGCTGCGCACCATGCCGGCCTTCTCGGATTCGGGCACCGCCCGGAAGCCGAAATGGGTTTCGCCGTCTGCAGGCTCTTGTGGATGTGGGCTGCTCATGGCCGGACCATAATCGAAGGTCCCTTCAAAAACCATGAATCGTCACCAACTAGGGCCTAGGCTAGTATCTGCTTCTATCCCTTGAGGTCACATGCCCGAGCTTCCCGAAGTTGAAACCGTCTGCCGCGGCCTGATCGGCGTTTTAAAAGGCCGCCGCTTCGCCAAGGTCGAACTGCGGCGCAAGGACTTGCGGATTCCCTTTCCCAAAGGCCTCGCGGCGGCGCTGACGGGCCGGCGGGTGGAGCGCATCTATCGCCGGGCCAAGTACATCATGATGGCTCTGGATGACGGCCAGGTGCTCATCATCCATCTCGGCATGTCTGGGCGCATGGTCATTGTTAAAGACGCGAGCTCGCCCGGGGCTCATGACCACGTCATTTTCACGACCGATAAGGGCACCGAGATTCGCTTCAACGATCCCCGGCGCTTTGGCCTCATGACCCTGGCGGCGGCGGCGGAGCTCGACCAGCACAAGCTCTTTCGCCACTTGGGTGCCGATGCCGTTGGCGATGTTTTCTCGCCTGCAATGCTTTCCGCAGCCCTCAAAGGCCGCAAGACCTCGATCAAGGTGGCGCTGCTCGATCAGCGCATCGTTGTCGGCGTCGGCAATATCTATGCCTGCGAAAGCCTGTTCCGCGCTGGGATATCACCCAAGCGCAAAGCCGGCAGCGTGGCAGGTCCGCGTGCCGAGGCCCTGGTGCCGGCCATTAAACAGGTCCTGGCGGAGGCCATTGCGGCAGGCGGCTCGTCACTCCGCGACCATGTGCAACCCTCCGGGGAACTGGGTTACTTTCAGAACGCCTGGAAAGTTTATGGCCGTGAAGGCGAATCGTGTGGCTGCGGCAGCAACAAAGCCCCCGTCGATCACAAAGTAAAACGCATCGTGCAAGGTGGGCGCTCGACCTTCTTTTGTCCCTACCGCCAGACCTAAAATTCACCCGACGAGTCGCGCTTAATCCCCTCTATAAAACCAGTCTTGGGCGTTAAGGCGGCTGAAAGCCTTGAAGTAGCCCGGAATCGCTGCCCGTTGACTACACCCGGCGCATCTCCTATAAGCCGCGCTTCATTTCGACAGACCTCCATCGGATCCAATGGCTCAGCATAAATCAGCGAAAAAACGTATTCGTCGCAACGCCCGCGCAGAAGGTGTGAACCATTCACGCCTCAGCCGGATTCGCAACCATGTGAAAGCTGTTGAGACAGCCATCGCCTCCGGCGACAAAACCGCCGCTCTGGCTGCTTTGAAATTGGTTATGCCCGAGCTGATGCGCGGCGCTTCCAAAGGTGTCGTTCATAAGAAGACGGTTTCGCGCAAAATCTCGCGCCTCACCGCCCGCGTCAAAAAGATCGCGGCCTAATCTCCTTTCTCTAGCCTTTCATTTTCGTAAGACGCGTTACGTCCGCGGCTGCTCATCGCGGAGTCTTTCCTATGCGCATGGCACGGGGGCGGAGTCTCTCGTCCGTTCGCATGGTGCTGGCGCAACATACGCACGAACATTGCGCTTATGTGCGCACATCATTGCCAGTCCCGAGTCTGCACGTATCACGCTCTTCTTCTCTCAAGTCGTTGCGAATCAACGGCATGTTTCACGCTTATTGTTTCGATCGTAAACGTGCTGCGCGCAAACTCTGAAAAAAAATCTGTCAACACATCTTTGGGCTTGTCTCATAAGCATCGCTCGCTAAATTGATCTTCATCCGAAGCGACATCGGCCCGCGCAAAACGCGCTGAGAGCGACTTCGGAGTTCAACATGATCAGGATCAAAACACGTAAGGGCTGCTTCGATTTCCGTTCAGCTCAACCGGCCAATTCATGTGAGCAGTTATCGCGTGCGTGTTACTGAGTGATTATGATTGTTTGATTCTGGGGTGGAAGAATTCCGAGTCAGAAGCGTTGTTGAAGGCTGCAACTAAAAGCGCCGCAGAACGTTTTCTGAAAGTCTAAAGGGGCATCGTCTTAAGCCGTTGTCTGTCGCTTCTTGAAAGCGAGATGAACGGTTGTTCTCGAGGGGATAGCGTAGCGTGAAAATTTCTGACGAAGCGGCCGTCGATCAGGCTGAATGGGATCGCGTCAAAACGCGCCTCAAACAGGAGTTCGGCGAGTCGGCGTTCAAAAGCTGGGTCACACCCATCACCGCGACTGCGTTTCGTAACGGCGAAGTCGAATTGGCTGTGCCGACGCGCTTCATGAAAGATTGGATTTCCACGCATTACGCCGAACGGATTCGCGCGTTGTGGAATGGCGAAAACCCCAGTGTTCGCAAGGTTACTTTGAAGGTTGAGGCTGCGCGCAATGCCGCCAAGGCCGACGCTGCCGCTCGCGAAAAAGCCGCTGTTCAAGCGCCCGCGTCTAACCGCATGACCGTTCCCGGCGCACGTTCCGTGACTTCGGCCCGCGCTGTGCCGGCGCCCGCGCAATTCGCAGCGCCTCACGCTTCATCTCCTTTGGGCGCCGATCTCTCGGCTCCGCTCGATCCGCGTTACGTGTTCAAAAACTTTGTCGTCGGCAAGCCCAACGAGTTTGCATACGCCGCTGCCAAGCGCGTCGCCGAATCCGATCAGGTCAGTTTCAATCCGCTGTTTCTTTATGGCGGCGTCGGCCTCGGCAAAACGCATTTGATGCATGCCATCGCCCACGAAATCCGTAACCGCGCGCCGCATCGTAAAGTGGTTTATCTGTCCGCCGAAAAGTTCATGTACAGCTTCGTGCGCGCCCTCAGAAACCAGGACATGGTGTCGTTCAAGGAGCAGTTCCGCTCCGTCGATGTGCTCATGATCGACGACGTGCAATTCATCTCAGGCAAAGATTCGACGCAGGAAGAATTCTTCCACACGTTCAATGCGCTCGTTGATCAGGGCCGTCAGATCGTTCTGTCCGCCGATAAATCGCCTTCGAATCTTGAAGAAATCGGCGACCGTTTGCGTTCGCGCCTGCAGTCGGGTCTCGTCGCCGATCTGCATCCCACCACCTTCGAACTCCGTCTCGGCATCCTCGATGCGAAAGCCGAACAGCTGGGCGTCGTCGTCCCGCAGAAGGTGAAAGAATTCCTCGCCCACAAGATCACGTCCAATGTGCGCGAACTTGAAGGCGCTTTGACCCGCTTGGTTGCCCACGCTCAGCTGGTGGGCGGCGCCTTGACCCTGGAAACCGCGCAAGACCTGTTACAGGACCTCCTGCGCGCCCACGACCGCCGCCTGACCATGGAAGAGATCCAAAAACGGGTGGCCGAACACTTCAAAATCCGCGTTTCGGATATGAGCTCGGCGCGTCGCAGCCGGGCCGTTGCGCGGCCCCGCCAAGTGGCTATGTACCTTTCCAAGCAGCTGACCTCGCGGTCTCTGCCGGAAATCGGCCGGGCTTTTGGCGGCCGCGACCACACCACGGTCATGCATGCCGTCCGCAAAGTCGAGGAACTGGTGAAGCTGGACACGGCCTTTGCCGAAGACGTGGAACTGCTCACCCGGATGCTGGAAAGCTAAGGCAATTTTGGGGGCTTTTTGAGCCTCCGAAATCGGCTTTCGGTTCTCGCGCCCAACCTTCCCGAAATTCAAGGATTCCACGGCCTTGGACCGCGCCCGTCCGCCGGGGCGGCGGGGTGATTTCCCCTAGGTTTCGCGCGCGCTCTCTGGTTATACTTAGAACCCTTTTTCGCCGGCCTGGGGGGCCAGATCTGGGACTGAAGTCCGGCGCTGTCCGAAGCTTAAAAACGAACTCATTTCACATATGAAACTCATCATCGAGCGCGCTGCCCTCCTCAAATCCCTAGGCCACGTGCAAAGTGTGGTGGAGCGCCGCAATACCATCCCCATTCTCTCGAACGTGCGTTTGGATGCGTCCAAAGGGCATTTGTCGCTCAACGCCACCGACATGGACATCGAGATCGCCGAAAGCACGGCGGCCGAAGTCACGAAGAGCGGCGCAACCACCGTTCCCGCCCATACGCTCTATGACATCGTGCGCAAGCTGCCTGACGGCGCGCAGGTCGAAGTCACCTCCAGCGGCGACGGCGGCCAAATCGCGCTGGCCGCAGGCCGTTCGCGCTTCAATCTCGCCAGCCTGCCCGTGGCCGATTTCCCGGCCATGTCCGACGGCGACTTGGGTCATACCTTCAAGCTCGCCGCCGCTGATTTGCGCGGTTTGATTGATCGCACGCGCTTTGCGATCTCGACGGAAGAAACCCGTTATTACCTGAACGGCATTTATCTGCACGCCGCCAAAAGCGACAAGGTCGCGGTGTTGCGTGCTGTCGCCACCGATGGTCATCGCCTCGCGCGCGTCGAATTGCCGCTGCCCGAAGGGGCTGCCGGCATGCCGGGCGTGATCGTGCCGCGCAAAGCCGTCATCGAAGTGCGCAAGCTGATCGAAGAAACCGAAGGCGATATCTCGATCTCGATGTCGGATTCGAAAATCCGTTTCGGCTTCGACAACGTCACGCTGACCTCGAAGCTCATCGACGGCACGTTCCCCGATTACGAACGCGTCATCCCGACCGGCAACGACAAAGTGCTGGAAGCTGAGCGTAAGCCGCTGTTCGATGCTGTCGACCGCGTCTCGGCCATCAGTTCGGAAAAGTCGCGCTCGATCAAAATGAACTGCGAAAAAGGCCTGATCACGCTCTCCGCCTCCAGCCCTGAAGCCGGTAGCGCTGTGGAAGAAGTCGAAGCCCGGTATTCCGCCGGTCATTTGGAAATCGGCTTTAATTCGCGCTATCTGCTCGAAATCTTGGGCCAGATTGAAGGCGAAGCTGCCCGCTTCACCATGGCCGATGCCGCCTCGCCCACCGTGATTCGTGACGTGGCTGATGCCTCGGCCATGTATGTGCTTATGCCGATGCGGGTGTGAGCGCCCTCCGCGAAAAAAACGTCGCCGCATCAACGGCGCAAGGGTCCGCAGCCGCTGTTTATGCAGTGGCGGCTTTCCCAACCGTTGCCTCAATACCTGTCGCCGTCACACGGCTCACGCTTACCGATTTTCGCTGCTACGCGGGTCTGCGCATGGACGTCGACCGCAGGCCCGTGGTGCTGACGGGCGCGAACGGGGCCGGCAAAACCAATCTGCTTGAAGCGTTGTCGTTCTTGGCTCCCGGCCGGGGTTTGCGCGGCGTGCGTCTCGATCAAATCGGCCGCCAGATGAAGCCCGCGCGCGATGGCGGAACACCTTGGGCTACCGCCGTGACACTCACCACGCCCGATGGCCCCATTGAAATGGGTACCGGATTGACGGCATCCGAACGCCGTCAGACCAGAAGCGTGCATATCAATGGTCAACCTGCCAAAGGTGCCGGCGCTATGGCGCGTCACGTCGGAACGCTTTGGCTGACGCCTTCTATGGATCGTTTGTTTCAGGATGGTCCGTCGTCGCGTCGTAAATTTCTTGACCGTCTTGAGGTGGCTTTCGATGCCGATCATGCCGGCCGTATCGCCGCTTATGATCATGCTTATCGCCAGCGCCTGCGTTTGATGCGCGATGGCAATGGCGATGCGGCGTGGTTTGCAGCGCTTGAAGACACTATGGCCCGCCACGGCATGGCGCTGGCCGCCGCGCGTCATGATCTGGTGGCGCGCCTCAACCGCGATCTCGCGGCCTGCACCGGACCATTCCCAACGGCCACTTTGGCCCTCGTCGGTACGGTCGATGCCTGGCTCAACGAAATGCCCGCAGTCGATGCCGAAGACGCCATGCGCCGCAGCCTTTGGGATGAACGCCGGGGCGTGATGGGGGCCGGCGCCGGTCCACACCGCTCGGATCTTGGCGTCGCGATGACCGCTTTGGGCCACGCCTCTCACGGCCAGCCCGCCGCTTTGTGCTCCACCGGCGAGCAAAAGGCCCTGCTGATTTCCATCTTGCTGGCCCAGGCGCGTCTGCAACGCGCCAAACGCGGCCATGCGCCCTTGTTATTGCTGGATGAAGTGGCCGCCCACCTGGACGAGAACCGCCGCGCGGCGTTGTTCGCCGAAATACTTCGCCTCGGCGCGCAGGCCTGGATGACCGGAACCGACGCGAGCCTGTTTCACGAATTTGGTGAATCAGCGCAGTTTTACGGTGTCGAAAACGGTACCGTTTCGCGCCGTTCGCCACCCATTTTTTGAGCGGCTTTTTGAGCTAAAACTGAGCGAAATTCTGCCTTCGAACCTATATAATACCGATCACTTTTAATCATCGAGAATTGCCCATGAATCCTCCCGCAGAACCCGCCGTGCAAGCCGACAAAGCTTATGACGCGGAATCCATCAAAGTCCTGAAGGGCCTCGATGCGGTGCGCAAGCGCCCGGGCATGTATATCGGCGATACCGATGACGGCTCTGGCTTGCACCACATGGTTTACGAAGTGGTCGATAACGCCATCGACGAATCTCTCGCCGGCCACTGCGACCGCGTTGAAGTGGTTCTGCACGGCGACGGCAGCTGCACCGTCTACGACAACGGCCGCGGCATTCCAGTCGATATTCACAAAGAAGAAGGCGTATCGGCGGCGGAAGTCATCATGACCCAGCTGCATGCCGGCGGAAAATTCGACCAGAACTCGTACAAAGTCTCCGGCGGTTTGCACGGCGTCGGCGTCTCCGTCGTCAACGCGCTGTCCGAGTGGCTGGACTTGCGCATCTGGCGCAACGGCAAAGAATATTACATGCGCTTCCGCCACGGCGTTGCGGAAAAGCCCCTGGCCGTCACCGGCAACGCACCCAAGATCGCCGGAGGCAATCGCGACGGCCAATTCAAGACCGGCACCGAAGTGCGTTTCCTGCCGTCCAAGGAAACCTTCACCAAAACCGAATTCGATTACGGCACGCTTGAGCATCGCCTGCGCGAACTCGCCTTCCTGAACTCCGGCGTGTTCCTCAACCTCACCGATGCCCGTCACAGCGAGAACAAGTCGGTCGACTTGCATTACCAGGGCGGTATTGAAGCCTTTGTGAAATACCTGGATCGCACTAAACTGGCGCTGCATGAGCCTCCTGTGGCCATGACGGCTGAGAAAGACAACATCACCGTCGAGCTCGCGATGGAGTGGAACGACAGCTATCACGAAAATACACTGTGCTTTACCAACAACATTCCCCAGCGCGACGGCGGCACCCACTTGGCCGGCTTCCGCGCGGCGTTGACGCGTACGATCAATCAGTACGCCAACGAAAAGGGCATGAGCAAAAAAGATAAAATCCCGCTCACCGGCGACGATATGCGTGAAGGTTTGACCTGCGTGTTGTCGGTGAAAGTGCCTGATCCGAAATTCTCCTCGCAGACCAAAGACAAGCTCGTGTCCTCGGAAGTGCGCCCGATTGTCGAAAGCGTGGTCTCGGAAAAGCTCGGCGAATGGTTTGAAGAACACCCTTCTGAAGCCCGCAAGATCATTGGCAAAGTGGTGGAAGCGGCGCTGGCCCGCGAAGCCGCCCGCAAGGCCCGCGATCTCACGCGCCGCAAAGGTGCGCTTGATTTTGCCTCCCTGCCCGGCAAGCTTGCCGACTGTCAAAACCGCGACCCCGCCGCCGCAGAACTGTTCATCGTCGAAGGTGACTCGGCCGGTGGTTCGGCCAAGCAAGGCCGCGACCGCGGCTTCCAAGCTATTTTGCCTTTGCGTGGTAAAATCCTGAACGTCGAGCGCGCTCGCTTCGACAAGATGTTGGGCTCAGCCGAAATCGGCACACTGGTGACCGCACTTGGCACCGGCATCGGCGCCGAAGAATTCAATATCGCCAAGTTGCGCTACCACAAGATCATCATCATGACGGACGCCGACGTGGACGGCAGCCATATCCGAACCCTGTTGCTGACGTTCTTCTATCGTCAGATGCCGCAGATCATCGAGAACGGCTATCTCCTGATCGCGCAGCCGCCGTTGTACAAGGCCAAGAAGGGCAATTCGGAAGTCTACTTAAAGAACGACGCGGCCATGGAGGATTACCTCATCAACGCCGGCCTTAACGGCGCGACTTTGCTCACGCACGGCGGCGGTCAGGTGGCCGGCGAAGATTTGAAACATCTGGTTTATAAAGCGCGCGACATCAAAAAGAGCCTTGAGCTGCTTTCGCGCACGTTACCATCGCGCATTGTCGAACAAAGCGCCATTGCCGGGGCCTTCAATCCCGAAGCGTTGTCAGACGAAACCCTCGCCCGCGAAGCCGCAAGTTACGTGGCGCGCCGTCTCGATCACTTAGAGACCGAATACGAAAAAGGCTGGGCCGGCGAAGCCGCTTCCGGCGGCGGTCTCAAATTTGCGCGCACCGTGCGCGGCGTGACTGAGACTTTTGTACTCGATAGCCGCACCTTGCATTCGGCCGAAGCGCGTCACCTGGACAGCTTGGCTTCGGAACTGCAAGCCACCTACACGCGCGATGCGGTGCTGCGCTATAAGGACGAAGACATCAAAATCTCCGGGCCTGTACCGTTGCTCGCCGCCATCATGGCGCACGGCAAAAAGGGCGTTTCACTGCAGCGCTATAAAGGTCTGGGCGAAATGAACCCCGGCCAGCTTTGGGAAACCACGCTTGATCCCAACGTGCGCACGCTGCTCCAGGTGAAGGTCAACCACGCCGACGAAGCCAATGAGGTGTTCTCGACCCTCATGGGCGACATCGTCGAGCATCGCCGCGACTTCATCCAAAGCCGCGCCCTCGACGTGCAGAACCTCGACGTCTAAGTGCCCCCAGCGGATCGTACGCCTGAGCCTTTCAAGGAACTATTTAACGCTGCGCTGGTGAATGACCTCGCGCGCCATGTGAAGCGGCGTTGCCGCGACTTCGACGACAAAGGCTTTGCAGCTGCGGCCGTAAAAGACTTCAAGACCCTCGAATTAAAGGCGCGGGCGAATCAAATCGCCGCGGCGCTCGGTGTTTATCTGCCGCCGCACGTTCCGACGGCCTTAAAGCTCCTCGTTTCCACGCTGCGTCCTTTGGACAAAACGGGTGAACCAACAAACGACGCCGATGCAGGACTTGCGGGCATGGTGATCTGGCCCATGGGCGAATATATCGCGCGCGCCGGTCTCGATCATCCGGATGAATCGCTCGCTGCTTTGCGTGAACTCACCATCCGCAGCACCGCCGAATTTGCGATCCGGCCCTTCGTCGTGAAACACCCCAAGAAGATCATGGCGGCTTTCAAATCCTGGACGAAGGATTCCAATCATCACGTACGGCGTCTGGTTTCAGAAGGGTCGCGGCCCCGCCTGCCCTGGGGTTTGCGGCTAAAAGCTTTTGTCGACGACCCCGCGCCGCTGCTGCCGCTTTTGGAAATACTGCGCGATGATCCTTCGGACTACGTGCGCCGCTCCGTCGCCAATAGTCTCAACGACATTGCCAAGGATCACCCCGACCTTGTGGCCGCCATCGCGGCGCAGTGGCTGAAGAAGGCCTCGCCGGCCCGCGAACGCCTGATCCGTCATGCGTGCCGCACGCTCATCAAAGCCGGCCACGGCAAAACGCTAAAGGCTTTAGGCTTTGACGCCGCACCGCGCATCAAGCTCAAAGGATTCACTTTGAGTACGCCCAAAGTAAAGTTCGGCACACATGCGGCCTTTGCGCTCGAACTGCGCAGCACATCGCCCACGCCGCAGAAGCTCGCGCTCGATTACGTCGTGCACCACCGCAAGAAAAACGGCGGCACGACGCCCAAGGTCTTCAAATGGAAAACGCTGCTGCTCCAGCCAAAGCAATCTTTGAAGCTGGAGCGCCGCCACGCCCTACGTCCCATCACCACCCGAGTTTACTATCCGGGCGGTCATAGGATCGAGATCGTCATCAACGGCAAGGTGATGGACGGCGCAGACTTTGTGCTGGTGATGTAGCGGTTATTCTTTGACCGATTCTGGCGCCGGCTCAGGAACCGGTTCTGTGGGGGCCACGAGCTGCATGCGGTCGTCGTTTTCGTTCAACGTATTGACCGTGCTCATGTGGTCTTCCCAGGTCTCAGCAAACTCAGCTAATGCCTGCGCCAAGACCTGATCCAAAGGCTTCGCCATACGCATGGCCAAGTCGATCAGCCGATCTTCCAGAGCCGCCGCAACGTGAACGCTCAAGAAGCCAGGTTCCGACATCCTGGCCAAAAACTGCTTCTCGGCAGCCGTCATCGTGGGGGCGGCTTTTTTCTGAACCGCTTTTCTCTGGGGCGCTTTTGCCTTGGGCGCAGCCCGCTTCACGGTCTTTTTTGCGACCTTTTTTGCAGCCTTCTTCACGCTCTTTTTGACGAGCTTTTTGACAGACTTTTTGACGGTCTTTTTAGCGGCCGGCTTTTTCGCCGTTTTCTTCTTCTTTTTAGCCATGGAAAGCTCCCTAATTGAAAATCGCGGCCGCGCGTTTACACGCCCTTAAACCGCCGCATTTATTTTGCATAAGCCACCATAAGGGGCTTCACGAATTCATGCCACAGTATCACTGCCATGGCTAAAGCGAAGCGACACACACCAGACGACGAGACGCCGAAGGATGAAGGCGGTTCCAAGAAGAGCCGCAAGTCACCGCGTCGTTTTCGTGCATCGACCGTAGTTTACAATCTCCTGGCGGTTCTGGTGTGGTGCATGATCATCGCCGGCGTCCCGCTGGCGTTCTTTGCCCTCGATCTGCCGACCGTCGATGAAGCCGTGCTCACACGCCGGCCCAATATCCGCTTGTTCGACGCCACCGGCTGGGAAATCGCCAACTTCGGCGACATTTACGGCGCGTCCGTCAATTTAAAGACTCTGCCCTCTTATGTACCGGCGGCCGTGGTGTCGGTGGAAGACCGGCGTTTTTATAGCCATCCCGGTGTCGACATCCGCGGACTAGCCCGCGCCTTTGTGCAAGACATCAAAGCCGGTGCGCGTGTTCAGGGTGGGTCCACCATTACGCAGCAGGTCGCCAAGAACCTGTTCCTCACGCCCGACCGCACCATCGCCCGCAAAGTCAAAGAAGCGCTTCTGGCCGTGAAGCTTGAGCGCATGTTCACCAAGGACGAGATTCTTTCGCTTTATATGAACCGGGTTTATTTCGGGAACGGCATTTACGGCTTCGAAGCCGCCTCGGAACGCTTCTTCAACCGCCCTGCCAAGGATCTGACGATCTTTCAGTCGGCGGTGCTGGCGGGCCTGTTGAAAGCGCCGTCCCATTACAATCCGGTGCGCGAACCCGACCGGGCTAAAGAACGCGCGCGCGTTGTGCTGAAAACCATGGTCGAAACCCAGGCCATTACGCCCGAGCAGTCCACCGCGGCCTTGAACAGCGCCGATCACGCGCTGAAGGCCGTGGCCAATCCCACCAGCACCGGGCGTTACTTTGCTGATTGGGTGCTGTCGCAGGTCGATTCCTACATCGGCGCCGTCGATCGCGACGTGATTGTCAAAACCACCCTCGATGGCCGCCTCCAGGCCCAGGCTGAAACCGTTCTCGCGAAACACCTGGATGCTTCAGGCGAGAAACTGAACGTGGGCCAAGGCGCGGTCGTGGTGCTCGGCACCGACGGCGCTGTCCGCGCCATGGTCGGTGGCCGTGACTACGGTGACAGCCAGTTCAACCGTGCGACCCAGGCTTTGCGGCAACCGGGTTCGGCCTTCAAACCCTTCGTCTATTTGGCGGGTGTCGAAGCCGGCTACCGGGCTGACGACATGATCACCGACGCGCCCTTGAAGATCGGCAAATGGAAACCGCAGAATTTCACCAACACTTATGAGGGGCCCGTCACCTATGAGACGGCCTTCGCCAAATCCCTCAATACGGCTGCGGTGCGCGTCGCCCAGCACGTTGGCATCAATGCGGTGATCAACGTGGCCCACCGTTTGGGCATTGCGGAGAAGCTTCAGCCGGATTTGTCGTTGTCGCTGGGCTCGGGCGAAGTAACGCTCTTGGAATTGGCCGGGGCTTACACGCCGTTTGCCAACGGCGGCCAGGCCGTACTGCCCTATGCCATTGAGTCCATTACCGATCGTGACGGCAAACAGCTTTATGTGCGCGCTGGCGGCGGCCTGGGCCAGGTGATTGCGCCCGAGCCTTTGGCTGTCATGAACCATATGATGACCCAGGTGATTGCGCGGGGCACCGGCACGGCGGCGGCCTTTGGTTATCCTGCGGGCGGCAAGACCGGCACCAGCTCAGACTTCCGCGACGCCTGGTTTATGGGCTTTACGGCCGACTATGTGACCGGGGTTTGGGTCGGCAATGACTCAGGCGCTTATATGAAGAAGGTCACCGGCGGTGGTTTGCCCGCGCAAGTCTGGCGCGCCGTCATGATCGCCGCCCACGTCGGGCACATGCCGCGGGACTTGCCCGGCACGACGGTTGAAGCGCCGCCGGAAGATCTCATCAGCCGGTTTTGGCAGGCGCTCACGGGCAACTGAGCCGCCCCCGAATCGTTTTCATGCCCCTCCGAAGCTCTTAATGCGCGTGAATGTAGTGCGTGAGCGCTGCTATTAACTACCAACGGTATAAAAATAAGCAGTTTTTTGGAATATTGTTTCTTATTTTTTACGCCAGGCCCGTTTTGGGGCCTAAATAGCCACACTCTCTATGTGTCTAAATAAGAAACTGAAAAACCACCCGAAATTCCTACCGATAGGGGCGTAGACGGGTGCGAGTGCCTACCAATTGAACAGGGTCGCGAGTGATCATAAGCCAATTGGCAAAATCTTCGCAATAATCTGACCGTGTATCGGCAGAATCGCGCAACTTAATTTTTGTTGCCACTCTGGACCGGTCCCCCAATGATCCGCCCCGCCATAAGGGCCGATTGGGGAAACGGCGGTCCACCGCGGGCGAAGGATATCGTCCAATGACCGGGAAACGACTTTTTCCGGCCATAAAAAAACCGGACAGAAACGGCAAGACTTCCGGCACTGCGCACAGGGAACACTATTTTAAGCCAGGCGTTTTACCTGGTGGGTGGCGCTGCGCGTAAGTTGTGGCCAAGGAAACGAGGAAATGACTTTGATCCCATCGTCCATCCGCGTGCGGGTCTCCCGTATCGTGGCGTCCGTGCTTCTGGGCGCCGTATTCGTGGCTACCCAAGTCTCCCCCGCCCGGGCCATCGATATCCCGGCTGACTTCCACATCGATTTCGCCAGCATCGTCGTCTCTAAGGACGAATTGGTGTGTCTGGCCTTGAACGACTATTTCGAAGCCCGCAGTGAAACCATGGCTGGCCGCATCGCGGTCGCGCGCGTTGTTTTGAACCGCGCCATGGACCCGCGCTTCCCGTCCAACCTCTGTGACGTGGTCAAGCAGAGCAAAATGCAGGGCGTTGCCCACCGCTGCCAGTTCTCCTGGTACTGCGATGCGCGGAACGACGTGCCCTACGAGGCCGACCAATGGCGCACGTCCTTAAAGATCGCGACGGCCGTGTTGCAGGTGGATTCAAGCATCCCCGATCCTACGGGCGGAGCACTTTGGTATCACGCCGATTTCACGAACCCGTCGTGGGCGGCGGAATACGAATCCACCACCATCATCGGCACGCACGTGTTTTATCGTGAGCCGGACACCGAGCGCACCAAAGCGCCCGCGGCGCGCAAACCGTTTATCTATCGCATGAATGCGTTTGCCGAATACGTCGGCAGCAAGGCGCAGCGCGCCAAGGCCCAGACCTATGCTTCGGCGGCGGATACTGTGTCACCCGTAGCGGTGCAAAGCGGCCCCGCTCCGACGCAGCCATTCGCGCGCTAAGGGCCAATCCACCTTTTCTGCCAGAAGCGTCTCAACCGTGTCCCAGAACAACGGGCTATGGTTCATGTGCTTAAGGTGCGCGACTTCGTGGGCCGCCACGTAAGTCAGCACGTTCGGTGGCGCCAAGATCAGCCGCCACGAAAATGAAAGTTTGCCGTCGCGCGTACAACTGCCCCAGCGCGAGCGCGTATCGCGCACGGTGACGCGTGTGATGGTCACGCCTAAGGCTTTGGCAAAGTCGTGAACGGCGGGCGTTAAAGCCTCGCGGGCTTCAACCTTCAGCCAATCGCGCAAACGCCGCGCCGTATGCTCGGTGCGGCCGGTCACGAAAATCTCAGGGCCTTCGCGCCAGACGCCGCCTTTAGCTTCGGGCTTTAAGCGAATCACATGATCCACGCCGCGAAAGGGAACGCTCAGGCCATCCGCAAACGCGATGCGCGGCGGCAGCCTCTCCAGGTGCTTGGCGATCCAATCTGTTTTACTCGCGAGAAACGTCATGAGCAGCTTGTCACTGGCCCGTGGTGGGCGCACCAGCACGACGCAGCCGTTGATGGGGTCCACACGCAAGCTCATGCGCCGCGCGCGTGAATTGACGTCCACCACAACACGATCCGCGAGCGCGGTATCCAGAGCTTTGGCAAGTCCGGTGTGGCTAAGAAGCAGTGCGGTCATGACTTAGAGAATGCGCGATGTCGTGTGCTCATGCAAAGGCCCCGCATCGCGTTCCGAGATGCAGCGGCCTTGCATTGAAATGCCGGCCGTATGCACGCTGGTGGCATCACCGCTGATCAACGGATGCCAAGCCGCCAAGTCCTTGCCTTCTTTGAGAAGCCGGTAAGCGCAGGTGTGCGGCAGCCAATCGATCGTCTTGAGCGAGGCGGGGGTCAGCACGACGCAGTCCGGCACCAGGGCTTTGCGCCGCGCGTAATTCCCGCAGCGGCAGCTCGTCGTATCCAACAAGCGGCACGCAACATTCGTGGGAGTCAGCGAGCCGTTCTTTTCACGGATTTTATGCAAACAGCATTTGCCGCAGCCGTCGCACAGGCTTTCCCATTCGGCCTGACTCATTTGCTCGAGGGATTTTTCGCGCCAGAAAGCTCGAGCAGGGCTCACGAGGCGCTAAGCTGCCGCAGGCGGGCGGCGATGTCTTGCGCCGTCGCATCTTTGTCAAAGTGCGCGAGATATTTGCCGTCGCGATCCATCAGGTAGACGTAACCTGTGTGGCTCACGGTGTAGTCGCCGGTGTCTTTGCCGTCGCCGTCTTTCACCGGCACTTTGGCCGCGTAGACCTTGTAGCTTTGCGTGGCGGTCTTCACCTGTTCGGGCGTTCCCGTCAGCGCGACGAAACGCGGATGAAAGGCGGCCACATAAGCCGCCATGGCCTCCGGCGTATCGCGTTCGGGATCGAGCGTGATGAACACTGGCTGCACATTCTCAGCAGCCGGACCGGCTTCTTCCAGCGCGTGGGTGATGATCTGCAGTGTCAGGGGGCAGATGTCAGGGCAATGGGTGAAGCCAAAGAACACCAGGCTGTAGTGGCCTTGCAGGCTCGCCTCGGTCACAGCGTTGCCTTTGGCATCCATCAGCAAGAAGGGCCCGCCGATAGCGACCGTGCCTGTTCCGGTCACGACCTGCGGCTGCGGACGCACGCCCGGCAGATACAGCGTCAGGATCAGCGCCATCGCGCCTAGGAGGGCAACCGCAACGGCAATACGTTTGGCGATCATGTGGTGTTACTCGAGCGACTGAATGCCGCGCTCCACATAGGCCTTCAGCGGCGAGTCGGCCGGCATCGTCGCCAGCGCCTGGGTCCATGCCGCGCGGGCACCTTCTTTGTCGCCGGTGCGCACCTTCGCCAAACCAGAGACGTAGAGCGCGTCAGGTTGCTTGGGGTCCAGCTGCAGAATGCTTGCGGTGGCATCGGTCACGTATTGGGGCAGAGCGCCTTCACCGGCCACGTCAACCGTGGTCATGAGGGACGCGAGGTACTGCATGCGCGGCTCAAGATCCGTGGGCTTCAGGGCGACGGCTTTGCCATAGGCGGTCTTCGCGCCGTCGAAATTCTTGAGCACGACGTAAGAGCGGCCCAGCATCATCCAGCCGTTGTAATCATCGGGCGAAGCTTCCAGGCGCGTGGCAAGGCCCGCGACCATCTGCTCGACCTTGGCTTTGGTCTCGGGCGTCATTTCGGTGGAAGCCGCCGCTGCCGGCGGTGCACGACGCGGCGCCATGGGGCCAGCGGTCATGACGCGGGCCAGGGCCACTTCTTCGCGGGGAATGAAGTCCAGCGCGTGCTGCGGCACGACCGTCATCGGCGGCAGGTTCGCCGTCGTGGCGACCTCGGCCATTTTCTCTTTCACCATGGTGGCCCACTGCGCTTCGGCCGGCGCGCCGTCGGTCAGCTCGCGCCAGATGGCGATGGCGTTCTGAGGTTTGCCGAGATCATTCTGTTCAATGCCGAGGTAAAACTGCGCCCGCGGTTCGCCGCGATCGATTGTCAGGGCGCGTACAAAGGCGTCGTGGCCGTCCTTGCCAACCTTGCCGTCTGCGGCAAACACTGTGGCTTCACCGAAACCGGCGTAGTTTTCAGCGTTGGGGTCCAGCTCGACAACTTTCTTAAATACGTTCACAGAATCGGTGAAGCGCCCCACCATGGCGTAGCTGCGCGCGAGCAACGTCGCGGCTTCGATGTCGTCCGGCGCTTGCGCAACGCGCGCGGCCAGCTGTTCCAACATCTGGTTCATCTCGGCTTCTTCGCCCTGCTTTTCAGCCGTTTGAATGTTGGGCGTGCCGACCTTCAGATAGATACCGGCGGCCAGCGCCGGAACAGCGACGATCAAAAGTCCGATGATCGCAACACGGCGCCAACGCGAATCTGTCGTGGGTGTTTCATTTGCTGTTGGCGCTTTTTCGACGGCCAGAATGCGGCGCTGAATTTCAAGGCGCGCAGAACCGGCTTCTTCTTCCGTGAGAACGCCGCGCTCAACGTCGCGGTCGACTTCCTTCAGCTGATCCTGGAAGACCGTGAGGTCATAGGTCGCGCGGTCGGGCGCAGCGACGGGTTTTTTCAACAACGGCCATGACAAGATGGCAATGGCCGCCAGCGCGACCAGCGCAATGATGAACCAGATCATGATGCTTTATCTCCAGAATCGGAAAGGGATGCCTCAGCTAGGGAAGCAAGGGCCTGTTCTTCCTCGGGCGTCAAAGGCGCGACGGCTTGGCCGCGCAACTGCAGCCGCGAGGCCACCACAAAACCGCCGATGACGAACACGAGCAAAGGCCCGAACCATAAAATCAATGTGCTGGCCATGAAGCGCGGCTTCAACAGCACGTAATCGCCGTAACGGCTGACCATGTAATCGAGGATCTGCTGATTGGAATCTCCAGCCGTGATGCGCTCGCGCACCAGGATGCGCATATCGCGCGCGATCTCAGCATGGGATTCGTCGATGGTCTCGTTTTGACACTGTACGCAGCGAATGCCCTTGCTGACGTCGCGCGCACGGGCTTCCAGCGCAGGGTCCTTCAGCATTTCCTGCGGTTCGACGGCCAGCGCGGCGGTCGAGAGGAATAGTGTGGCGGCTAAGAGGGCGAGACGCTTCATTTTTTCAACTGCGCGATCAGCGGGCGAATCTTGTGTTCCCAATCGGCGCGCGTGATGACGCCGTTTTGCTTGTAGCGGATCACGCCTTGTTTATCGACCAGGAAGGTCTCGGGTGCCGCCACGACGCCGAGGGCAATCGCAGCCTTGCTGGCGGGGTCTTGGCCAACGCGGGTGTAGGGGTCGCCGTTCTTTGCGAGCCAGCCGAGGCTCTTGGCCGGCTCGTCGCGCCAGGCGATGCCGTGAATAGGCACTTCGCCGGTCGCAGCGATTTCCATCAGCACCGGGTGTTCGTAGGCGCAGGCGACGCACCATGATCCCCAGACGTTGATCAGGCTGACTTCGCCGTTCAGATCATTGCGGCTTAAGGCCTGGCCACGACCGGGCAAAGCCTGCAGATCGAAATCGGGGATGGGCGTTGAGATCAGCACGGTAGGTAAAAGCTTCGGATCGACCGCGCCGGTTTCGATGTCGAGCAGGCGCTTCACGAACACGCCGCCCAAGGCCAGGATCGCGACCAAGGGGATGACGTAGGGCCAGCGTTTTGGCGCGGGCGCTGTGGCGGGCGTCTCAGCCATGATTATTCCGCTGCCGCCGGCAAGGCAGCGCCGGTGCTTATGGCCGCGCGCTGCGGCGCGCCGACGCGGTGTCTGCGGTCGGTGAGCGACACCAGGCCGCCCAACGCCATCAGCAACACGCCGTACCACAGGAAGGGCGTCATAGGCTCATAGTAGAAGCGTGTGGTGAAGGACTCCGTAGCACCTTGGGCTTCGCCCAAGACAGCGTGCAGGTCAGCGCCGAACGTGGTGTGCACGTTGGTATAGGACAATTGCTGCGGCGGATCGCTGTACATGCGCAGTTCCGGATGCATGGTGGTGACGGTCTTGCCGTTCTTCGCTACCAGCATCGTCGCTTGGCCCGCTTCGTAGTTGGGGCCTTGCACCATTTTCACGCCTTCAAAGGTGATCGTGAAACCGCCGATCTCGACGCTTTGACCAGCCGACATCGTCTGAATGCGTTCTTGTTTCCAAGCACAAGATCCGCTGACGCCAGCAATCAGCAACGCCATGCCAAAGTGAGCCAGGGTCATGCCGTGGGCAGCACGCGGCAGATTACCGATGCGCGCAAAGGCTCCGGACTTTGTCAGCTTCACGCGGTCGGCCCATTCGCTCAAGGTCGCAAGGCCAAGCCACATCGCTGTGCCGAGGCCAATCGCGCCGCCAACGTCGGCGACGCTAGCCGCGCCATTGATGAGCAGTGAGAGCGCCACCATAGCCACAGCACCGCCGGCTGCGACTTTCACGCGGGCGAGAGCGCCGGCGAGATCACCGCGCTTCCAGGCGAGGCGCGGACCAAAGCCCAAGAGCAACACCAAGGGCACCATCAACGGAATGAACACGCCGTTGAAGTACGGTGCGCCTACGGAAATTTTGTTGTCCGTCAGCACTTCGAACACCAGCGGATACAACGTGCCCAACAGCACTGTCGCCGCGCCGGTAGCCAGCAGCAGGTTGTTGATCAGCAAGCCGCCTTCGCGGCTGATGGGTGCGAACAAGCCGCCCACTTGCAGACGCGGCGCGCGGATGGCGTACAGCGTCAACGACCCGCCGATGGCGATGGCGAGCAGTGTGAGAATGAACACGCCGCGTGTCGGGTCGGCGGCGAAGGCGTGCACGGACGTGATCACGCCCGAACGCACGATGAAGGTACCCAGCATCGAGAGCGAGAAGGTGATGATGGCCAGCAAGATGGTCCAGCTTTTCAAAGCTTCGCGCTTTTCGACCACGATGGCCGAATGCAGCAGCGCTGTGCCGGTCAGCCACGGAATGAACGAGGCGTTCTCGACCGGGTCCCAGAACCAATAGCCGCCCCAGCCCAGCGTGTAATAGGCCCACCAGCTACCAAGGCCGATGCCGAAGGTCAGAAATAACCATGCCGCCAAAGTCCACGGGCGCACCCAGCGCGCCCAGGCAGCATCGACGCGGCCTTCGATCAGCGCGGCGACGGCGAAGGAGAAGGCCATCGAGAAGCCGACATAGCCCAGGTAGAGCATGGGCGGATGAATAGCCAAGCCGGGGTCTTGCAGCTGCGGGTTCAAGCCCATGCCGTTTTCGGGCACGGGGAAAATGCGCAGGAAGGGGTTCGAGGTGAACAGAATGAACGCGATGAAGCCGACGCTGATCATGCCTTGCACGGCCAGGGCGCGGGCTTTCAAGGTCGGCGGCAGATTGCCGCCAAAGGCCGCGACACTCGCGCCGTAAATCGCCAGGATGCTGACCCACATCACCAGCGAACCTTCGTGATTGCCCCAGACGCCACTGATTTTATAGATCAGCGGTTTGGTCGTATGAGAGTTCTGATAGACCGCGACGACGGAGAAGTCAGACGTCACGAACGCATACATCAGCGTGAAGAAGGCGGTGAGCACTAACACTAATTGCAGCAGCGCTGCAGGCTTCGCCACGCCCATCAGAGCCGCGCTGCCGCGGGCCGCGCCGACCATCGGCACAATCGATTGCACCAAGGCCACGACGAGGGCGAGGACGAGCGAAAAATGCCCAAGCTCGATGATCATACTTTTATTCCTGCGGTCTATTCTTGCGGTCTATTCTGACGTGGGCGCGGTCGAGACCGGCTTCACGCCTTGCGCGACCGGCGCGCCGTCTTTTCCCGTGCCTTCTTGCCAGCGCCCGCTTTTCTTCAAGGCGTCAGCCACTTCGCGCGGCATGTATTTTTCGTCGTGCTTCGCAAGCACTTCGCTCGCAACAAAGGTGCCGTCGTTTTCAATCTTGCCTTCGGCGATGATGCCTTGGCCTTCGCGGAACAGATCGGGCAACAGGCCAACGTATTTGATGTGCAGCGTATTCGTCATGTCGGTGACGGCGAAGGAAACATTCTCGCCGTCCTTCACCACGCTGCCTTCTTCCACCAAGCCACCAACACGGAAGCGCTGCGTCGGATTGATTTTGCCTTCAGCAACGTCGGTGGGGCTGCGGAAGAAAACGATGTTGTCTTGGAACGCGGTTAGCACCAAAGCCGTACCAACGCCGAGACCCA
The DNA here is from genome assembly GCA_947476895.1 of Fidelibacterota bacterium. Classification (GTDB taxonomy): domain Bacteria; phylum Pseudomonadota; class Alphaproteobacteria; order Rhodospirillales; family Rhodospirillaceae; genus SHVO01. Next base: position 379,522 of record CANJRX010000001.1, read on the forward strand.
AGAGACCCAGGATCACAAAATAAAGGCGACGTTTTTTACGGGTCATGCGCCATCTCCGCGTCTAGCAGATTTAAGGGCTTCGAACTCGCGCGTGCGCGCGTTTAAGCCGCGCAATGTCGTGACAAGAACGCCGACGAGGCCAAGGGTCACCAAGCCATAGCAGGGCCAAATCCAAGCCGCGTATCCGCCCATGTTGAAATATTCGGCCATAGGGTTACTCCGCTGCCTGACCAAGCGCGTCACCGACGGCGGCTTGGCTCAAGCGCGCGTTCCGGATTTTCGCCGCCAGCAATTCGCTGCGCAGGCGCAAGATCAGAACCGCGAAGAAATACATCGTGAAGGCGCCGAGCATGACGAACAGCGGCAGCAAGATCGATCCGTCGACGGATGATTTAACGCCGTCACCGCCCAGCTTCATGATCGACGGCTGGTGCAATGTGTTCCACCACGTCACCGAGAAGTGGATGATCGGGATGTTGATCGAACCGACCAGGCACAAGATGGCAGCGGCTTTATCGCCGCGCTCGGAATCCTCAAAGGCATCACCCAGCGCGAGATAGCCGAGATAAAGGAAAAACAAAATCAGGAAAGAGGTCAGGCGCGCATCCCAGACCCAGAACGTGCCCCACATGGGTTGGCCCCAGAGCATGCCGGTGACCAGCGCAAGGCCTGTGAATACCGCGCCCATGGGCGCTGCGGCTTTGGCGGTCAAATTCGCTATGGGATGACGCCAGATCAGAAAGGCCGCGCTGCCGCCGGCCATGGTGCCGTAGACCATCAAGGCGAGCCACGCCGATGGCACGTGGATGTACATGATGCGCACGGTCTCGCCCTGCTGGTAGTCGGGCGGCGAGGTGACCAACGCGATCGGCAAGCCGATCACAAACAGAATCACCGCGAGCCCCGCCACCCATGGAAAGATGGCGTTGGCGATGCGCATGAACTGCGTCGGGTTGGCGAACCTGTGCACGGATTTTCCTCGGCCAGCCTACTTAAAAAGTGCCGTTGGTTTATCGCAGGCGGTCTAGAGCCGCCACAGTTAATAGCAGTCTTAAATATAGGCCCTTTGCAGGCGATTCCGAGCGTCTTCAAGGTTTTGAATCGTATACAGTTTGTAACCTTGGCTTCAGCCGGAAATTCGAGCTGTTACTCGGCCGCTTGCCGCAGTGCAGCAGAGGCCGCCCAGGGGCACAATGTGAGCGCCAAAATGGCGAAGCCGGCGAGGATCAGCGGTGTCACCGGCACGCCTGTGATGGCGCCTTCAATCACCGCCGTGCCGAAGATCAAAACCGGGATGTAAAGCGGCAGCACCAGCAGCGACAACAACACGCCGCCGCGCCGTGTCCCCAACACCAGCGCCGCACCAACTGCGCCCACCAAACTCACCGTCGGTGTTCCGAGCAACAACGCCAACATCAAAGGCACGTAGCCTTCCGCCGGCAGATGCAATGTCACGGCCAGAACGGGTGACATGATGATGAGCGGTACGCCCGTCGTCAGCCAATGCGCGGTGACTTTTGCGAGCACAACAACGGGTAACGGCGCGCCGCTCAAGATGAGTTGGTCGAGCGTGCCATCTTCAAAATCGACTGTAAAAATGCGGTCTAATGACAATAGGGCCGCGAGCAACGCCGTCACCCACACCACGCCCGGCGCGATGCGCGCGAGGATGTTGGCCTCGGGTCCGATGCCGAAAGGAAACAACACGGTGGCGATGGCGAAGAACGCAATCACGGTCAGGCTGTCGGCGCTCTGACGAAGTGCGAGACGCAAATCGCGCGCGAGAACGGTCGTGAAGACGCTCATTCTTCTTCACTCCAGTGCGCCGCCGTCGTGGGCGTGAACGCACCGACATCTAGCGTCATGCCATCATCGACAAAGGCCGAACCGTGACTGGCAATCACCACTTGGCCGCCGCTGGCGCGGTGATCGGCGATGGCGCGGGCGAGGGCGGCGAGCGAGGCGTCGTCGAGGGCATTGCCGGGCTCATCCAGCAGCCACAATGGGGCAGGGGCCACCAGTAGACGAGACAGCGCTAAGCGGTGGCGTTGGCCAGCCGAAAGCAAGCGCGCCGGAAAGGTCTCAAACCTTTTCAAATCAAAGGCTTGTAATGATTTTTGGAGCGCGGATTCGTTGGTTTTCCCGGCCCAGAGCGACATCCAAAACGACAGGTTTTCGGCGACCGTAAGGGCGGGTTTCACGGCGTCCAGGTGGGTGACAAACCTGAGCCGCGCCGCATGGGCGTCGGGATCGTCGATGGCCTGTCCGTCCCAGGCCAAATGTCCGGCGGAAGAGGGCGTCAGCCCCGCCATCAACCGCAGCAAAGTGGTTTTGCCACTGCCGTTATGACCGCGCAGAATCAGCGCACCGCCCGGCGGCACCGCGAAATGAAGCCCTGCGAACACCAAGCGTCCGCCGCGGCGGCAGCTCAAGTTGGCGCCCGAAAAGGTCTGCGCTGTGAAGGTTTTCTCGACCATGAGGCGGACCATAGCGGGGCGCGCTGTTGATTTCGCTGGGAATTTTTTGCGGGCCCCGAAAAGGCTGCCGCCCGCGAGACGCTGTGTATAAGCGTCTAAATATTTAAGCCATACAAGGGCTTGTGCGAATCGTTTGCGATGCAACCCCCTGGACTTTGGCCGGCGGATGTGGCTGATTCACCTCGAAACCGGATCAACCGGTCGCGGGTGGGGGACGATCCGCGTGCACGTCAGGGGCCGCTACACTTAAAGCCATTTCCTGGCCACACATCCCCCAACCGTCTCCGGCCCTTAGATGTAACGCCAGTTCGTGAAGGAGCCTCCATGCCGCTCAGTGGTCATGACACCCTGAAAGCCCGCCGCACTCTGTCAGTCGGCGCCAAGAGCTATGATTATTTCAGTCTGCCCGTTGCGGCTGAAACGCTCGGCGACATTTCACGGCTGCCCTTCTCGTTGAAGGTGCTTCTGGAAAACCTGCTGCGCTACGAAGACGGACGTTCCGTCACGGTCGATGACGTCAAAGCATTGGCGGCCTGGCTCAAGGCCAAAAAATCCGACGCCGAAATCGCTTACCGCCCCGCGCGCGTGTTGATGCAGGACTTCACCGGCGTTCCCGCCGTTGTCGATCTCGCGGCCATGCGCGATGCCATCAAAGCCCTCGGCGGTGATCCGCAGAAGATCAATCCGCTCTCGCCGGTCGATCTCGTCATCGATCACTCGGTGATGGTCGATGCTTACGGCGACCCGGCTTCCTTGCAGAAGAACATCGACCTCGAGTTCGAACGCAACGGCGAGCGCTACAAGTTCCTGCGTTGGGGCCAGGTTGGCTTCAACAACTTCCGCGTTGTGCCGCCGGGCACCGGTATCTGTCACCAGGTGAACGTCGAATATCTCGCCCAGGTCGTTTGGACCGGCGAAGAGAACTGCAAGACGTTGGCTTATCCCGACACACTGGTCGGCACGGACTCGCACACCACCATGGTCAACGGCCTCGCCGTTCTGGGTTGGGGCGTGGGCGGCATCGAAGCCGAAGCGGCCATGCTCGGCCAGCCGACGCCGATGCTGATTCCCGAAGTCATCGGCTTCAAGCTCAAAGGCAAACTGAAGGAAGGCATGACCGCCACCGATCTGGTGCTCACGGTCACGCAGATGCTGCGCAAGAAGGGCGTGGTCAACAAGTTCGTGGAATTCTACGGACCTGGTCTCAGCGATCTTTCGCTCACCGACCGCGCCACCATCGCCAACATGGCGCCGGAATATGGCGCGACCTGCGGCTTCTTCCCCATCGATAAGGAAGTCATCCGCTATCTCACGTTCACGGGCCGCGATCCGCAGCGCGTTGCGCTCGTCGAAGCCTATGCCAAAGCGCAAGGCATGTGGCACGACGAAAGCACGCCGGACCCGGTGTTCACCGACACCCTCGAATTGGATCTGACCACGGTCGAGCCGTCGCTCGCCGGACCGAAGCGTCCGCAAGACCGCGTACCGCTTTCGGTGGCCAGCAAAGAATTCGACAAAGCTTTGAAGGAAGGCTTCGCGCACGCCACCCCGGCAAGTTCACCGGTTGCGGGCCTGACCGGCGCTGGCGCAAAAGCCACGCTGGAAGACGGCGACGTTGCCATTGCCGCGATCACGTCCTGCACCAACACTTCGAACCCGTCGGTGCTGTTCGCCGCCGGCCTCCTTGCTCGGAAAGCCCGTGCCAAGGGCTTGACCCGGAAACCGTGGGTGAAAACGTCGCTGGCTCCCGGTAGCCAGGTAGTTACCGACTATCTCGATAAAGCCGGTCTCTCGGCCGATCTCAACGCGCTCGGCTTCAACACCGTGGGCTACGGCTGCACCACCTGTATCGGTAACTCCGGCCCGCTCGACGACAACATCACCAAATCCATCGAGACCGGTGATCTGGTTGTCACCGCCGTTCTCTCCGGCAACCGCAACTTCGAAGGCCGCATCAGCCCGCATATCAAAGCCAACTACCTGGCTTCACCGCCGCTGGTGGTCGCCTACGCGTTGCTCGGCACCATGCGCAAAGACATCATGACCGAGCCTTTGGGCAACGGCTCCGATGGCAAGCCCGTGTACTTGAAAGACATCTGGCCCACCGCCAAGGAAGTCGCGGAGTTTATTGAAAAGTTTCTGACGCGCGAAATGTTCGCCACGCGTTACTCCGATGTGTTCAAAGGCCCAGCGCCTTGGCAGGCTGTCAGCGCCACGAAGTCTGAGACCTACGCGTGGGATAAGGCGTCGACCTACGTCGCCAATCCGCCGTACTTCGTCGGCATGACCGCGAAGCCGAAGGCCGTCACCGATATCATCGGCGCGAGTCCCATGGCGATCCTGGGTGATTCGGTCACGACCGATCACATCTCACCGGCCGGCTCCATCAAGAAGGACAGCCCCGCGGGCAAGTATCTGCTCGAACACGGCGTCGCTCAGGCGGACTTCAACTCCTACGGCGCGCGCCGTGGTCACCACGAAGTTATGATGCGCGGCACCTTCGCCAACATCCGCATCAAGAACGAAATGGTGCCGGGCGTTGAAGGTGGCATCACCAAGCATCACCCGTCCGGCGAAGTCATGCCGATCTATGACGCCGCCATGAAGTACCAGAAAGAAGGCGCTGCCCTCGTGGTTGTCGCCGGCAAAGAATACGGCACCGGTTCGTCGCGCGATTGGGCGGCCAAGGGCACGGCCTTGCTCGGCGTGAAAGCCGTGATCGTTGAAAGCTTCGAGCGTATCCACCGTTCGAACCTGGTCGGCATGGGCGTGCTGCCGTTGCAGTTCAAAGGCGACATGACGCGCAAGACCTTGAACCTCGATGGTACCGAGACTTTTGACATCAAAAACCTGACCACCCTGAAGCCGCTCGGCGACGTCGAAGTCGTCATCAACCGCACGAACGGCAAATCGGAAATGATCACGGTCATGTGCCGCATCGATAACGGCGGCGAGCTCGATTACTACAAAAACGGCGGCGTCCTGCACTTCGTGCTGCGCAGCCTCGCGGCCTAATCGCCCGTATCCAATAAGAAGCCCCGTACCGGAAGGTGCGGGGCTTTTTGTTTGTCTGACAAAACGACCCCCACCTGACCTCCCCCTTTCAGGGGGAGGAAAAACAAAGACGCCCCGTCCTTTATTCTCTCCCCTGTAAGGGGAGGGTTAGGGAGGGGTCGTTACTAATGCACGCTCGCAAAAAACCGCTCAGGCCGGAAAGATTCGACCAACGCATCGAGGGGCCACACGCCCACATCGACATCGCGCGAGTACATCACGCGGTCGACGCGGCCCAACAGATATTCCGACGCGACGAAGCCCACGCCACCGCTTTCGGCCGAGGCGCGGCTATCCAGTGAGTCGTCGCGGTTATCGCCCATCATGAAGTAACTATCATCGGGGACAGTGAACTCGCGCGTGGAGTCATAAAGCGCGTCGTCGGACTGCTCGTAAATGGCGTGTGTCACACCGTTCGGAAGGGTTTCTGCGTAGCGCGTCACATTGCGCCCGCGCAGATCGAACTCTGTGGTTTCAGTCAGGGTGCGCGGCACGATCTCGCCGTTGATATAAAGCCGGCCTTCGCGCATCTGGATTTTGTCGCCGGGCATGCCGATCAGCCGTTTCACATAATTGATTGATGTGTCGCGCGGCAGCTTGAAGACGACGATATCGCCGCGTTGGGGCGGCTTATCCAAAATGCGGCCTTCGAAGTTGGGCATCAGATTAAAGGGCGCGGAGTATTTGCTAAAGCCATAGGTGTATTTCCCGGCGATCAGTGTATCGCCCACCATCAGCGTCGGGATCATCGAAGCGCTGGGCACATTGAACGGTTCGGCGGCCACCGTGCGGATGACGAGGGCGAACAGCAGCGCCGTCGCGACGGCGCCAACTTCACGCAGCAAGGATTTTGGCAGGCTCATCATCCGGTCCCGTAAGCTTCAAGGTGGCAGGACCATATCGCAGATTGGTCCGCGGCCTCCTGACCTCTTTGTAATTGAATCGGCTTAGAGGCCCTTTTCCAGGAACATGGACATGCGTTTGGCGAAGGCCGCCGGATCGGGCACAGCCTCGCCTTCCACAATGCGCGCCTGATCTAACAGCAGATGCGCCGCGTCGTTAAGGTCCGCGCCTTCCACACCGTTCAGGCGCTTGATCAGGGTGTGCTTGGGATTGATCTCCAGCACTTTACGGATCGGCGCAGCATTTTCGCCGTGCTGTTTCAGCATGCGGGCGAGATGCAGGCTCATGCCGCCGGTGTCGGCCACCAGGCACACAGGGCTGCCGGTGAGACGCGTGGATACGCGTACGTCGGCCACGGCTTCGCCTAAGCTTGCTTTGATTTTCTCAACCAGCGCTTTGATGTCATCGGACGGCTCTTCTTTGGCGTCATCCTTTTTATCTTCGCTCTTGATTGCATCTAAGTCGGTGCCGGCTTCGGCGACGGACTTGAAGGATTTCTTTTCATAGGTGCCGACGGTGGGGACCCAGAATTCGTCGATGGCGTCCGTGAACAGCAGTACTTCAATGCCCTTGGCGAGGAAACCTTCCACCTGCGGGCTGTTCTTTAAGACCGCGGCGTTATCGCCCGTGATGTAATAAATCGCCTCTTGGCCTTCCTTCATGCGGCTCGCGTAGTCCTTGAGGCTGGTGAGCCCTTCCACGGCCGTGGACTTGAAGCGCGCGAGTTCCAGCAAGTCGTCGCGGCGTTCATAGTCTTCATACAAGCCTTCTTTGAACACCGGCCCGAAGGCGTCCCAGAACACGTTGTATTCTTCTGGCTTCTCGGCGCGGTCTTTCAGGTCTTTCAAAAGGCGTTTGACGATGCCGCTTTGGATTTTGCGCAACAGCGGATTGTTCTGGAGAATTTCGCGGCTGACGTTAAGCGGCAAGTCCGGTGAATCCACCACGCCCCGCACAAAGCGCAGAAAGCGCGGGATGAGACCTTCAAGCTGGTCCGAGATGAACACGCGGTTGACGTAGAGTTTCACCTGACCTTTGCGGTCGGGATTGAACAGATCGAAAGGCTTTTGCGTCGGGATGAACAACAGCGCCGTGTATTCGATAGCGCCCTCGGCGCGGTAATGCAGCGTGTGCCATGGCTCATCAAAAGCGTGAGCGACGTGGTGATAAAATTCTTTGTATTGCTCGGGCGCGACTTCGTTTTTGCTACGCATCCACAAAGCTGAGGCGCTGTTCAAAGTCTCCGCTGTGTCTTTATCGGCCTCGATCGGATCGAGGATCACCGGCAAGGCGATGTGGTCGGAATAGGTCTTCACGATCTGGCGCAGGCGGATCGGATCCAAAAAATCTTCGGCGTCAGCTTTCAAATGCAGCGTGATCTTCGCGCCGCGCCGGGCGTCGGCCTGTTCTGCGACCGTGAAAGCGCCTTTGCCGTCGCTGGCCCAGATCCAGCCTTGTGCGTCGCCGGCCTTGCGTGAGATCACTTCAACTTTGTCGGCCACCATGAAGGCGGAGTAAAAGCCCACGCCGAACTGGCCGATGAGGTTCGTGTCTTTTTTGGCATCGCCGACGGACTTCAGGAACTCCGCCGTGCCGGATTTGGCGATGGTGCCGAGGTTGGCGATCAGCTCGTCATGGTTCATGCCGATGCCGTTGTCGTTGATGGTCAGCGTCTTCGCATCTTTGTCGACCGTCAGGTGAATCGCAAAAGCGTTGCCGCCGTCTTCCAGAAGCTTCGAGTCGGTGAGGGCCGCGTAACGCAGCTTGTCACAAGCATCCGAAGCATTGGAAATCAGCTCCCGCAGGAAAATCTCGCGATTTGAGTAAAGCGAGTGCACGACAAGGTCCAAAAGCTTCGCGACCTCTGCCTGGAATTCGCGAGTCTCTGGCTTGGCATTTTCCGCAGATGTATTTTTTGTCATGACGACTGACCTAATGTTCCGATTCTTGGCATTTTATTTGATACGGAAGGCCCTTGCAGGACCGCCGACGGGGCCAGATATGAGATGTAGAGCGGCTTCTGGCAAGGGGCTAAGCGCCGCACCCCGCGCATGTTCCCGCTTGCGTTCCATTAAGCCCAAATATTTTTCATTTGTAGGAGTTGCTCTCACAGCCCGAATAGGCCCATGATTAGATCCCGACGACGAGTGATCACTGTTTAGAATCGCTCTTCTTCGCCGGGCGCCCGTTCAACTTCAGCGGAGCCTTTACATATGCAAGTCCCCGTCCAAATCAGCTTTCACGGCATCGATAAATCGGATGCGGTTGAAACCCGTATCCGCGAGAAAGTCGCCAAGCTCGAACAATTCTTCGATCGCATCACCGGTTGCCGCGTCGTGGTGGAAAAACACCACAGCAGCCGCAGCAATCTCGTCACCAAGGACCAGCCCTTCCACGTCTCTATTGTTGTGGAAGTGCCGGGCGAAGAGCTGGTTGTGAAGCGCGACCCCAAAAGCCACGAAGCTTTGAAGGATCATCAGGACGTCAACATCGCCGTGCGCGATGCGTTCGCCGCAATGCAGCGGCGCTTAAAGGAATATGTCGATCGCAAGTGGCGCAAAGCACGCCATAACGCCGACCCTGCTCCCGAAATGATCTAAGTGAGATAATTTAGGTCTAGCCGACACCCACATCCTCTAACTATGAACGGCGGTTATGACCGCTGCCTCTCGCTTTAAGCCCGGTCCGCCGCCTCATGGCGGCGGACCCGGCATCACCGCCGTGTTGGGTCCCACCAACACCGGCAAAACCTATCTCGCCATGGATAGAATGCTGGGTCATGCCTCGGGCATGATGGGATTTCCGCTGCGGCTTTTGGCGCGGGAAAATTACGACCGGATCGTAAAGCTGCGCGGCCACGGCGCTGTCGCCCTGATCACCGGCGAAGAAAAGATCATCCCGCCCAATCCGCGTTATTTCATCTGCACGGTCGAAAGCATGCCGCTTGACCGGCAAGTGGCATTTCTCGCCATTGATGAAATTCAGTTGGCCGCTGATGCCGACCGTGGCCACGTCTTCACCCATCGTCTGCTGCATGCGCGAGGTCTAGTCGAGACCATGTTTCTCGGGGCCGAGACGGTAAAGCCATTGATCCGGAAACTCGTGCCCGGCGTGCAGTTCGTCACGCGCCCGCGGTTTTCCAAGCTGCTCTATACCGGTGCTAAGAAACTCACGCGCCTTCCGCGCCGCTCAGCGGTTGTGGCCTTCTCGGCGTCCGAAGTTTACGGCATTGCGGAACTCATTCGACGGCACCGCGGCGGGGCGGCGGTGGTCATGGGTGCGCTCAGCCCGCGTACGCGCAATGCTCAAGTGGCGCTCTATCAAAGCGGCGATGTGGACTACATGGTGGCGACTGATGCGATTGGCATGGGCCTCAACATGGACGTGGACCATGTAGCCTTCGCGTCCATGTCAAAATTCGATGGCCGCGCGCCGCGCCCGCTGGCGGCATCGGAAGTGGCCCAAATCGCCGGCCGCGCCGGGCGGCATATGAACGAAGGCACTTTCGGCGTCACCGCCGACATCCCCGACATCGATCCCGATATCGTCACGCGCGTCGAGACCCACGAGTTTCCGCCGCTGAAAGCGTTGTTCTGGCGCAATGCTGAGCTGCGGTTCACGTCTCTCGAAGCACTGATTGGTTCCTTGCGGCAAATGCCGCCGTCGCCGTCTTTGATCCGCCCACCGCCAGCCGATGATCAACTGGTTCTGGAAGCCATGACCAAAGAGCCCGACGTCAGATCGCGCACCGAAGGGCCGGATCGTCTGCGCTTGTTGTGGGATGTGGCGCAGGTGCCCGACTTCCGCAAAGTTAAACCCGAGATGCACGCCCGCTTCATGGCCCAGGTGTTTCAACACCTGACGCAAGGCACCTATACATTGCCCGAAGATTGGGTGGCGGGGCAGGTAGAGCGTATCGACCGCACCGACGGCGACATGCATGCGATTATGGACCGCATCGCCGCCATTCGCACCTGGACCTATCTCGCCCATCGCGGCGATTGGATGGAAGAAGGCCTCGCCTGGCAGGATCGTACGCGCGAGGTCGAAGACCGGCTTTCGGACGCGCTCCACGAAAAACTCACCAAGCAGTTTGTCGACAGCCGCACGTCACATCTGGTCAAGCGTTTGCGTGGCGATGATCTGATGTCTGCCGATGTGGCCGAAGACGGCGCTGTCGCTGTGGATGGTCATCACCTGGGCCATCTCGAAGGCTTACGCTTCAGGGCCGAACGTACCGGCTTGCGTACCGCCGATCGCGCGGTGCTGGGCGCGGCCAACGCGGCGTTGCGTCCTGTGATCGCCGCGCGTATCGACGCCATCGCTGCATCCGCCGACGAAGACCTCACGCTCGATGACGCAGCCAATATTGTTTGGCGCGGTGAGCCGGTGGCTTCGCTCACGGCCGGAATTGAAAGTCTGAAGCCGCAGATTTCAGTGCCGACTGACGAACGTGTTGAAGCTCATGCGCGTGTACGTGTGGAAGCGCGGCTGCGTGAATGGCTGGCAGCCCACATCGCGAGAGTTTGTGCGCCTTTAGTAAATGCGCGCGCGGCAACGGTTACCGCACCCGTGCGGGGCATTGTCTTTCAGCTGGCTGAAAATCTCGGCGTCATCCGCCGCACGGAAGTTGAATCGCAGCTCGCACTTTTAAAGGACGACGAGCGCAAAACTTTGGCGCGCCTCGGTATTCGGTTCGGTTTAGATCACGTATTCTTCCCGGCATTGCTGAAGGCCGCACCCATGCGCTTGCGTGGATTGTTGTGGATCGCAGCCCACCGGGGCACCGATGCGCCGCCGTCTTTACCGGCTGTGGGGCGCGTCTCCGTGCCGCTGGTGAAGAATGTACCCGACACTTTCTATGTCGCTTGCGGTTATCGCCCCATCGACACCACAGGCTATCGCATCGATATGCTGGAACGCTTTGCCGGCGAGGCCCGCAAACTCGCGCGTGCAAAAACCCCCGTGTTTCCGCCGGCGCTGTTATCTTTGCTCGGCGTCACCGTGGAAGTGGGCGTAACAGTGCTGAAGACCTTGGGCTTCAAAGCGAGGCTTACGGAGGCTGGTCTTGTGTTCAGTCTGCGCCGCCGCACACCGCTCCATATCAAAGCGCAAAGCCTGACTGCGCCGTCGGCAATTTCCGACTCTCCTTTCGCGAAGCTCAAAGTCCTCATCTCCTCATGAGCACCGAGAAACCTGCGGCCGAGCGTATCGACAAATGGTTGTGGTTCGCCCGCTTCGGGAAAACCCGCGCCATTGCGCAGAAGCTCGTTGAGCGCGGCCAAGTCACGCTCAATGGTGCGAAGGTGAAAAAGGTCAGCGCCAGTGTGCGCGTCGGCGACAAGATCGTCGTGGTGCTGGGCACAGTGAAACGCAGCGTCACGATCTTGGGTCTCGCCGAGCGGCGCGGTCCTGCCGACGAAGCCAAGCTGCTTTATGATGAACCCGCGTCCAAGGAAAAGCTCAATTCGGAACACGCCGCCTTGCCGCTCTATAAGCCGATGCTGATTCGCGAGAAGGGCGCAGGCCGTCCCACCAAGAAAGATCGCCGCGCGCTCGCCAAAGAACTTGGCTGGGACTCTGACGATTAAGAGGGGAGAGCTAAGCCCTAAAAATCAGCGTCAAGTTATTGGCTGGCATGTGCACGGTCTCTTCATGGCGGAAGCCACGCTCTGCTGCTGCCTGCACGACGTCGTTCACATCGCGGATACCCCAGGCCGGGTTGCGCTGTTTCAGCGATTGATCGAATGCGATGTTGCTGTCGGCCAGAAAATCGCCCGCTATGGAATAGGGTCCATAGGTGACGATGGTCTTCGCCCCCAAAGCTTGCGCGCCGCGAAACAGGTCCAAGGTCGCGGTCCAGGGCGAGATGTGAATCATGTTGATGCAAACCACCGCATCAATCTCTGCCACCGGCCAAACCGGTTGCGAGACATCCAGCGCCACGGGTGGCGCGAGGTTCGGCAGGTTCGCATGCTGCACATGGGCTGCAATATATTGGCGGGCCGCAGCATCCGGGTCGCTCGGTTGCCACAACAGATGGGGCAGGGCCCTTGCGAATGTTGCAGCGTGGTAGCCAGAGCCTGCAGCAATCTCGAGCACACTGCGCCCCATAAAGAGTGGCGGTGACAGCACGCGCCTTAAAACCCCCAGGATGGGTTCGGCGTTGCGCTCTGCGGCAGGCGGCACTTGCAAACCGTTCGCAACCGTCATGGAATCACTCATGGTATTCGGGGGTTTGGGCATCGGCGACTTGACGCAGTGCGTCTAAATCGAATACCCAGAGCTTGTCATCGGCAGTGCCCCACCGTTGCGGGCAGATGGACAGGAGTTCTAAGGACATGACCTACGTCGTCACCGAAAATTGCATTAAGTGCAAGTATATGGACTGCGTCGAGGTATGTCCGGTCGACTGTTTCTACGAGGGTGAGAACATGCTGGTCATCCACCCTGACGAGTGTATCGACTGCGGCGTATGCGAACCCGAGTGCCCGGCCGAGGCCATTGTGCCCGATTCGGACGAATCTGCCGCCGCCTGGCAAGACATCAACAAGGATTACGCGGAAAAGTGGCCGAATATCACGGCCAAGGGCCCCACCCCGCCAGATGCGGACGAGTGGAAGGATAAACCCAATAAAAAAGAACTACTTAGCGCCAATCCCGGAAGCAACGCCTAAGCTTCATCTAGGGCTTTAAGAACGTTCTTTAATCCACACAGGTGGCTTTCATCTGTTTTTGGACCCTCTTTTGTGATAGGTTAAAACCAATCCGTCGGGGAACCGGCGGATTATTTTTTCTCCGACGTCCTGTGTCAGCCTTTTACGGTAAGTCTTTGTAAAACCGTGATTTTTATGGCGAACGGCGGAGATTAGGAGCATTCGGCCCGTTCTCACACCATCTGTGAGGATAGGTCAGCCTGAATCTTAGAGTGGAAGAGCCGGACCGCAGGCAGCGGAACCGGCCGTTGGGGGATCAGGCCTCACGGATGACCTAAGTAACCCTGGTATGGAGTGAGAGACCGAACATGCCCAAGACAGCAACAACAAAAGTAAAAGAAGTTAAAGCCCCGTTGCCCTTTTCTGCGGGCGACTTCGTGGTTTATCCGGCGCACGGCGTCGGCAAAGTAACCAGCGTTGAAGCTCAGACCATCGCCGGCCAGAAAGTCGAACTCTTTGTCATCAGCTTTGAGCGCGACCGCATGACCCTGCGCGTTCCCGTCCGCAAGGTCGAGAACTCGGGTCTACGTAAGCTTTCGACCCGCAAAGTCATGGAAGCGGCTTTGACGACTCTGAAGGGCCGCGCTCGCGTGAAGCGCGCCATGTGGAGCCGTCGCGCTCAGGAATACGAAGCCAAGATCAATTCAGGTGATCCGGTGTCGATCGCCGAAGTGGTGCGCGATTTGCACCGCGGCGCATCGCAGCCGGAGCAAAGCTACAGCGAGCGCCAGATTTACGAACAAGCGCTTGAGCGCCTTGCGCACGAAGTCGCGGCCGTTGAGAAGATCAAACCCGAAGCGGCCACCGCCAAGCTGGAAAAGCTGCTCAACGCAGCCTAAAGCTTTCGGAGCGAGAAAATAAAACGGCCTCGGTGCATCAGCTCGGGGCCGTTTGCTTTTGGACACCGCATGAAATTTCTAACCGTATTATTTTTCGTCCTGTTCGCAAGCGCGGCGTTTGCAGCCTCGCCTGATACCTTGCGCGATGGCGGTCACGGTCCTGTTGCGACGGTGATTGACGCGGACACGGTGCGCCTTAAAGACGGCAAGGCCGATGTGCGCCTGGTTGGCATTCAGGGACCCAAGTTACCGCTGGGCCGCAAAGGCTTTGCCAAGTGGCCTTTGGCCGATGAAGCGCGCACGGCGCTGGTTGAAATGCTCAAAGGGCACGAGGTTGTTTTACGCCTCGGCGAAACCGCGCAAGACCGCAATGGCCGGATAATCGCCCATATCATGCGGGATGATGGCCTTTGGATTCAGCATGAAATGCTGCGTCTGGGCTGGGCGCGCGTTTATACTTTCCCCGATAATCGCCAGCTCGCCGCAGAATTATTCGCGGCCGAAAGCGAAGCCCGTGCGGCGAAGCGCGGTGTCTGGGCCGATACGTTTTATGCCGTACGCGCCGTAGAACCAGAAGCGCTCTCGAAAGATGCCGGTACATTTCAAATCGTCGAAGGCCGCGTGATGAGCGCCGCGAAAGTTCAGGGCCGCGTTTATCTCAACTTCGGAAGCGATTATAAAACCGACTTCACGGCGACCATCGTGCCGGAAGCGGTGAGTTTTTTCACCAAAGCCAAAACCGATCCTTTGTCTTTCAAAGGCAAAACGTTGCGCGTGCGCGGCTATCTCAGGAACTACAACGGTCCGGTGATCGACATCACGCACCCCGAACAGATCGAACTTGTGCCGTGATTCTCACGCCTCTCGCCCCAGAAGAATTTCCCCGTGCGCTTGAGGTCTTTGACGCCGGTCTCAACGATCAGCCTATGGCCCAAGCTGTGTTTAGGCGTATTGCCGCGACGCGCGAATTTTGTCCCGGTTTCAAAGCCGATCTTCATGCGGGGCGTCAAAAAGCCGTCGATCTCGCCGCGCGCATGGGTATTGTGACACTGGACGAAGATCCCGCCGTGGCGTTTTCCTGGGATGGCTACATCATCCGCACGCGCTCGGAAACCAGCGTGGTGTTTCATGAAATCGCCCACTGGCAGATCGCGCCGCCGGCCCGCCGCGCGCTGTATGATTTTGGTTTGGGCGCAGGGCCTGAAAGCGGACGCATCGCGGAAGCGAATGACGTTTGTCGCGTGGACTTCGCAATACAAGAAGAGGAAGAAAACCTCGCGTCACTGCTCGGCATTTTGTGGGAGACCGCCCACGATGAGCCAGCCGTGCTGGCCTTCGCCGAACAGAATTGGTTGGAATGCTACGACCGACCGCACACGCAGCGGCACTTCACCACATATCTGGAAAAGCTCCAGCAGCGCGGCCTTATCGATGCCGCAGGAAATCCGTTGCTCAGCCCTTGAGGGACTGTTGCATGTATCGGCGAATAGATTACTTTAGCCTGATGTAGCTGGGTTACTTGGTTGTAGTGACCCCTGGAATACACGCATGGCGAGGGGGAAATCGCTCATGACGGAAGCACAAATCTTCGAGGGCGAAAATCAGTCCTCGGCCGGAAAACCGCGCAAAGCGACGCGCGACAAACGCCTCACGCCTGATGCGCGGCGCGACGCCATCATGCTGGCTGCCAAGGATCTGTTTCTCTCCAAAGGTTACGCGGCCACCAGCTTAGAAGAAATTGTTGCTATCTCCGGCGGCTCACTCTCCACCGTCTATCAGCTGTTCGGCAACAAGCAGGGCCTGTGGGCAGCGTTGGTGGCGAAAGTCACCGATATGGTTACCGAGCCGTTGCAAGACGGCATCATCCATCACGGCGATCCGCGCACGGTCTTGAAAGAATTTGCGCTCAGGCTCGATGCGGTCGAGCGCTCGCGCGATTCAGCGGGCGCGCTGCGCCTGATGCTGGCCGAAGGCACCAAGTATCCCGAACTCGTGCGTACACTGTTCGCCAAGGGCCCCGACGCCTCGCGGCATATCGTCGCGGCTTATCTGAAGTCGGAAGTCACCGCAGGGCACCTCAAGATTTCCGACATCGCCATGGCGGTGGAACTGTTTCGGGGATTGGTGTGCAGCGACACCAAATTGCGCAACGCCTGCGGCGTGTTGCCGCCCTCTACGCCCGAAGATATCGACCGGCGCATCGATGCCGCCGTCGATATGTTCCTTAAGGTCTACAAGGCCTAGGATTTTGTCGTCGGCGAACGGTCCCGTTCGCCTTTGGCCATCTCGCGCCGTTCCTCAGAATAGCTTATATCTACGCCCATGAAGAAAGACACGAAGGTCATTCGGGCGGGACTTAACAAGAAGCGCAACGCCGGTGTTGTGAATACGCCCGTGGTGCGCGCCTCCACCGTCGTTTTCGAAACTCTCGCCGCTATGCGCGACGCCGACGAGCGTGTGCTGAAAAAGAACGAGAAAGTCCTGTATTACGGGCGTCGCGGAACACCCACGCATTGGACCTTGCAGGAAGCCATCACCGATCTCGCAGGCGGCGCCGATACGGTGCTTGCGCCTTCAGGCCTTGGCGCCTGCACGCTTGCGGTGCTGGGATGCGTAAAAACCGGCGATCATGTGCTGGTGACAGATTCCGTTTATGGACCGACACGTTCTTTCTTCGACGGCTTTCTGAAAAACCTCGGCGTCGAGGTTACCTACTACGACCCGCTGATCGCCGGCGGCATCGCCGCCCTTTTCAAAAGCAACACGACTTTGGTGTTTTGTGAATCGCCCGGCTCGCTCACCTTCGAGGTGCAGGACCTTCCGGCGATTTCCGCTGCCGCCCATAAACACGGCGCCAAGGTTGCCGTCGATAACACCTGGGGCACACCGCTGTTCTCTAAACCGTTAGAGCTTGGCGCTGATCTTTCGATCGAGGCCGGCACAAAATATATCGTCGGTCACTCCGATGCACTGATCGGCACCATCACCGGTACGGCCGAGGCCATCAAAGGCGTGCAGAAAGCCAGCGGCGCGCTCGGCATCGCGGTCTCGCCTGACGACGTCTATCTCGCGACACGCGGTCTGCGCACCCTGTCGGTGCGTTTGCATCAACATGAGAAGAGCGCGCTGAAGGTCGCCAAGTGGCTGCAGACCCGCGCCGAAGTCGACCGCGTGCTCTACCCGCCGCTGCCGGACGACCCCGGCCATGCCCTGTGGAAACGCGACTTTACGGGGGCCTGCGGTCTGCTCGGCGTGGTCTTCGCGCGCACCTCTCAGGCCGCGGTCGAAGCCTTTATTGAAGGCCTGGAGTTGTTTCCCTTGGGGTTCTCCTGGGGCGGCTTTGAAAGCCTGATTGCCCCGGTCAGCGCCGCCGCCGTCACCCGGACCGCTAAGCCCTGGACCGCACCTTTGCCCGGCATCCGCCTCCATATCGGGCTTGAGGATGCGGACGATCTGATTGAGGACCTGGAGAAGGGCTTCGCCCGCTTCCGGAAGGCCCTCGGTTAAGGTCCTGCCATCCTCGGTCCCCGGGTCCGGATAGGTCTTGCAGCCTCGCGCAAGATTGTTTAACCCCTGCAGCCCATCCCTAGAGAAGAAAGCCCTTGGCGGCGCTGTTATGCCGATTTCGAAGGCGCTTTTCGGTTAAATCATAGCCCCTTATGGGCTAAAGTGTTTCTCGGGTGAGGGATCGTTGTTGAACGCGGTTGCGCGCAAGAGTCGCCGCACCCGCCGGGAGATTTTGAGACCCATGAATTTACAAACCGACGCCCGCAAGGGCGCGCCCGGCGACGGGTCAGTGAATAAGTCCGAGCTCGATTCCGTTGTTGTGCGCTTTGCCGGTGACTCCGGCGACGGTGTGCAGCTTCTGGGCGCGCAGTTTTCACAAGAAACCGCGCTGGCCGGCAATTCGCTCGCAACCTTTCCAGACTTTCCCGCCGAAATTCGCGCGCCTACGGGGACGACCTACGGCGTGTCGGCCTTCCAGATCAATTTCGGTTCGCGCCTCATCAAGACCGCCGGCGACCAGCCCGACGTTCTCGTCGCGCTGAACCCCGCCGCCCTGATGGTGAATTACAAAGGCCTGCGTAAAGGCGGCCTGGTGATTCTCGATTCCGGCGCCTTCAAAGAAAAAGACATCAAGCGCGCAGGCTTCGCCATTGATCCGCGCCTGGACGGCACGCTGAAGGAATTCCGCGTTCTCGAAATCGATATCTCGGCGCAAGCCCTCGAAGTCGCCAAGCCTTTTGGTGTTTCGCAGAAGGAAGCGCTGCGCACCAAGAACCTGTGGACCTTGGGCCTCGTGTCGTGGATGTACGACCGCGAAATGGTTTCCACCATGGACTACGTCACGCGCAAGTTCGCGGCGGAAGACACGGTGCGCGACGCCAATATCGCGGCGCTGAAGGCGGGTCATGCCTACGGCGAGACTCACGAACTTGCCGGCGACATCGCGCCGGTTTCCATGCCGAGCGTGAAGGCGGAACCGGGCACCTATCGCCTGGTCTCGGGCGCTGAGTCGCTGGCCTGGGGTTTGGTTGCGGGCGCGCAGCTTGCGAGCCTTGAATTGGTGCTGGCCTCTTATCCCATCACCCCGTCGTCGCCGATCCTGCACATTCTCGCGAAGCTGAAACAGTTCGGTATCACGACCTTCCAGGCCGAAGACGAAATCGCCGCCTGCTGCGCTGCCATCGGCGCGTCTTACGGCGGCAAGCTTGGCGTCACGGCGTCGTCCGGTCCCGGCATCGCGCTCAAGACCGAAGCGATTGGTTTAGCAATTTCGACAGAACTGCCGCTGGTGATCGTCAACACCCAGCGCGGCGGTCCGTCCACGGGCTTGCCGACCAAGACCGAGCAGTCTGACTTGTATATCGCTGTGTGGGGTCGCAACGCCGATGCGCCGATTCCGGTCATCGCGTCCAGCTCGCCCGGCGATTGCTTCGATGTCGCCATTGAAGCCGTGCGCTTGGCCACCAAGTACATGACGCCGGTGATGATCCTGTCCGACGGCTACATCGCCAATGCCGCCGAGCCTTGGTTGATTCCTTCCATGAAGGACTACAAGCCCTTCAAGGTGGAATTCCACACCAAGACCGAAGACTTCCATCCCTTTATCCGCGATCCATTCACGCTCGCGCGCGTTTGGGCCGTGCCCGGCACACCCGGTTTGATGCACCGCATCGGCGGCATCGAGAAGGACTACAACTCCGGCAACATTTCCTACGATCCGGCCAACCACCAAAAGATGACGGATACGCGCGCTGCCAAGATCGACAATATTGCGAATGATATTCCCGAGCAGACCGTTGCGCTCGGCGAAGCCAAAGGCAAGCTTGCGGTCGTCGGTTGGGGTTCGACCTTCGGTCCCATCAACCGCGCCGTCAGCAATATGCGCGATCAGGGCCTGGACGTTTCGCACATCCACATCCGCCATATCTGGCCGTTGCCGCGCAATCTCGGCCAGCTTTTGAAAAGCTACGAAAAAGTGCTGATTGCCGAAATGAACAACGGCCAGATGGTGACGCTGCTCAAAAGCCAGTATCTCGTCGATGCCAAAAGCCTGCTCAAGGTTTCCGGCCAGCCTCTCAAGATCGAAGAAGTCAGCAGCGCCATCCGCAGCTTGCTGGGGAGCAACTAGCCATGAACATCACCGTTCAACCCGACAAACTTACCGCCAAAGATTTCGCTTCGGATCAGGAAGTGCGTTGGTGCCCCGGCTGCGGCGACTACGCCATCCTGAAAGCCATGCACAAGTCGCTGGCCGACATGGGCGCCCGCCCGGAAAACACCGTGTTCATTTCCGGCATCGGCTGCTCGTCGCGTTTTCCTTATTACATGGCGACCTACGGCTTTCACACGATCCACGGTCGCGCGCCGGCGGTTGCGACGGGCCTGAAGCTCGCGCGTCCTGAACTGGACGTTTGGGTTGTCACCGGCGACGGCGACGCCTTGTCCATCGGCGGCAACCATCTGTTCCATGCGCTGCGCCGTAACGTCGATCTGAACATCTTGCTGTTCAACAACGAGATCTATGGTCTTACCAAAGGCCAAGCCTCGCCGACCTCGCGCGTCGGTCAGCGTTCGCCGTCCACACCCATGGGCAGCATCGACAGCCCCATCGAAGCTTGCACCTTTGCGCTGGGTTGCGGTGCGCGTTTCATCGCGCGCGGCATCGACGTGCAGGCCAAAGAACTCGACGTGCTGTTCAAACGCGCCCGCGAACACAAGGGTGCGTCGTTCGTTGAAATCATCCAGAACTGCATCGTCTATAACGACGCAACCTTCTCCGCCTTCACCGACAAAGACGTGGCCGCCGACATGCAGCTGCACGTCAAACACGGCCAGCCCATGTTATTCGGCAAAGAGCGCAACAAGGGCCTGCGTCTGAATACGCAGACCTTGAAGCTGGAAATCGTCGTCATCGGCCAGAACGGCGTCGAAGAAAAAGACATCCTGGTTCACGACGAAACCAATCGCGTGCTCGCAGGCCTTCTCGTGGCTTTGCGTCCGCCAAGCTTCCCGGAAGTGCTGGGCGTGATCTATTGCGATCCCGCGCCCATGTCTTATGAAGCCGCGGTGAAGGCCCAGGAAGCCCAAGCCAAGCTCAAGGGCCCGGGCGATCTGGACAAGTTGATGCGCACCGGAAACACCTGGTCGGTCACCTGACGCCAAATCTTCGGTAATCTGTTTTACACTTAAACCGCCCAAACCTTCCGGGCCGTTTCCGCGTGGCCAGCCCGGAAACCTTTGACTTTACGTGTAAAAATATCGAAAACTAACGCCAGTCTTAGGGCCTTAGCGCTCCGGGACGCGCCGGTGAACTTACGGCGTGGGGACAAGGTGGCGTATGCCTACGAACGTCGAAGAAACAATCGAGGTACTCAATTTCCCCAAAGGGAAAGTCCTGTTCAAACAGGGCGACAAGAGCGACGCGGCCTATATCGTTAATTCCGGCGCCGTCGGCATGTACCGCGAAGCGCAAGGGCGCAAAGTACCTCTTACCACCGTGCGGCGCGGCGAGCTTTTCGGCGAGATGGCCGTGATCGACGACAGCCCAAGAATGGCAACAGCGTTCGCGCTGGAAGATTGCGCCATCATGGTGGTGCCCTACCGCATCATGCTGGACAAGCTGCGCAAGGCCGATCCGTTCATGCGCGCCATCATCAACATGCTGATGAACAACCTGCGCGGCGCGCATGAGAATTATATGCCCAAATCGCGCAGCCTGGCCGATGCCTCGAATATGCTGAGCCGTCAGTCCGATGTCATCGCCAAGTTTCTGCAACCCGATCTGCCGCCGGCCTTCACCGCCGACATGACGGGGAAACTCAAAAACCTGGAAGTCGTGATCAAAGACCTGCGGCGTGTGGCGGCTTTGCACAAAGAAGAAGACAAACGCGACGACGCCAATCCGTCCGAAGCTGACTTGCCGCAGTAGGCTAATCGTAAGTCGGCGTTTGCTGCCAGCCGTAGCCTACTTCCTTCAGCGGCACGCCCGCGAAGTTTTGCACCATCTCCGCGACCGGTTCACCGCCCAGCTTGGCGTAAAAACGCCGGTACGGGCTTTCGGCCAGAACCCACACAAAAAGACCGTTAAGCCCGCTTTGCGCCAGCCTGTGCGACGCAGCCATGAACAGCCGCCGGCCATGGTTCGCCCGCTGATGGGTGCGCAAGACATAGAGGGATGAAATCTCGGCCTGATAGCGGTCGTCCTGGTGGCGCAACGGACAGGCCGAGACGAAGCCGATAATGCGCTCGTCGTGGTCTTCGCTGACCAGCACCGTGAACCCTGGATCTTTGCGTTCCAAAAGACGAAGCCAAACGACAGTCCGGTTTTGCACCGTCATGGAATCAAGATAGGCCTTGGGGATAATACCGCCGTAACTCGACCTCCACGTGTCTACGTGCACCTGAGCGATGGCGGCGGCATCGTCGCGTTCCGCGGGGCGAATTGTCAGCATGATGGTTTCATTTTAGTCCCGATACCGGGCGTTCACAAACGCGCGTGCAACGCTGCCGGAATCACAAGGATCGTTCAAAACCCGCGTTCTTTAGCGTAGTCTGTACCGCAGCAGGGCAGGTGGAG
This sequence comes from Fidelibacterota bacterium, assembly GCA_947476895.1. Lineage (GTDB taxonomy): Bacteria > Pseudomonadota > Alphaproteobacteria > Rhodospirillales > Rhodospirillaceae > SHVO01. The sequence goes on from CANJRX010000001.1 coordinate 401,594, forward strand.
AGTCCGTTCGCGGATATGCCCGGCTGGTTTGGGGGGCTTTGATGCCGCGTCGCGCTGCCGTGGCTTTTATCTTGCTGACAGTTTTGCTCGACGTTGTAGCCATGGGGCTGATAATCCCCGTGCTGCCGGCGATGGTCGTGCAATTTATGGCGGGCGACACGCCCGCCGCCGCCGCGATTTACGGCATCTTCGGCATCGCCTGGGCGGCGATGCAATTTCTGTTCTCGCCGCTCGCAGGCGCTTTGTCTGATCGCTTCGGCCGCCGCCCGGTGGTGTTGATTTCAAACTTCGGGCTTGGCCTCAGCTACGTGCTGATGGCGTTGGCTCCCAACCTTGTCTGGCTGTTTGTAGGCCGCATCATCGCGGGCATCACGGCCAGCAGCATCTCAGCGGCGACCGCCTATATCGCCGATGTTGTGACACCGGAAAAACGCGCGAGCTCCTTCGGTTTGATCGGCGTTGCCTTTGGCCTTGGCTTCGTACTGGGCCCCGCTTTAGGCGGTGTGCTGGGCGCGGTCGATTTGCGATTGCCGTTTTGGACCGCCGCGGGATTGAGCTTTGCCAACGCGGTCTATGGTTTGTTCGTGCTGCCGGAATCCCTCACGCCCGAGCGCCGCCAAAGCTTTTTGTGGCGTCGCGCTAATCCGGTGGGTTCACTCATTCTCCTGCGCTGTCATCCGGAACTCTCGGGCCTGTCCATGGTGCACTTTCTCTACACCCTGGCGCACAACGTGTTCCCCAGCGTTTTTGTGCTTTACGCGGTTTACCGTTACGGCTGGGAGGAACGCACCACCGGACTGGTCATCGCGGCTTACGGCCTTGCCAGCATCCTCGTGCAAGGTTTCCTGGTGAAGCCTTTTGTCGCGCGCTTCGGAGAGCGTATGGCGATCATGACGGGCCTCTGCTGCGCTGTTCTAGGCTTCGTGATGTACGGCGCTGCGTCCAGTGGCGCTATGTTGTGGATCGCGATTCCGGTCATGGCGTTGTGCGGCCTTTATGGCCCTGCGTCGCAAGGTCTTATGAGTCACCGCGTCAGCCCATCCGAGCAAGGCCAGCTGCAGGGCGCACTCAGCAGCATCATGGGAATTACCGGCATGGTTGGGCCGGGCGTTTTCACGCTGACCTTCGCGCACTTCATTTCACCTGAGCGCAGCGATAGCGCCTACACGCCGGGCGCACCGTTTCTTGTTGCGGCGGGATTAGTGGTGATCGCAGGGATTCTCGCTTGGCGCGTGACCCGGCCGGCAACCTTGGACGCGGCCATATCGCCAGCAACACCGCCCTTAAATACCTGAAATTTCGCGCAAAATTTTTCCATAATATTTTAAATTCGGCCCTTGAAAATATGAGGGCCCTTCCCAAATGGGTTGGGCAACGGATGCCTATCGGGTCCGTTGAGTTGCGGCCTCACGGCGCAGCCGGTGTTGAAGGACCGAGGTGGTTCTTCAGCTAAATGCGCCCTCGGTATTGCTCATTGGAGGATATCACTATGCGTAGCTTTGACCTTTCCCCGCTTTTCCGTGCGTCCGTCGGTTTCGATAACCTCGCCCGCGTCTTTGACGCCGCGACCCGCCTGGACGACTCTCATTTTTCATATCCGCCGTACAACATCGCGAAAGCCGGTGAAGATGCATATCGCATCACCTTTGCCGTCGCGGGCTTCGGCGAGAACGAACTCGACGTTAATGTTGAAAACAACACGCTCACTGTGCGCGGCAAAGTCGCGCCGGAAGGCGAAGACACTGCGTATCTTTATCGCGGCATTGCCGGACGTTCCTTCGAGCGTAAGTTCGAACTCGCGAACCATATCCAAGTCAGCGGCGCGCGTATTGAAAAGGGCCTTTTGCACATCGACCTTAAGCGCGAAGTGCCGGAAGCCTTGAAGCCGCGTAAAGTCGCAATTACCGCCACGAAAGAGCAAACAACGCTCGCGCACGCTGCTTAATAAGTGGCTGCGTAAATAACAAAAGGGAAGCGGCGGATTTTCACCGCCGCTTCCCACTGTCTTTCAGTCTCCCCGCGCCCCGCGTCCTTTTCAGATGGACCTCCTCCCGGAAGCCCCACCATCTCAGGACGTGGGCGCGGTTCTTTTTTTTAAGCTTTCAATGAACGATAAACGAGGCGCACGAAGTTTGTCGTGGCCTGTTCGTTGGCGCCGGCTTTCTGTTCCAGATCCTGAATAGCTTTGGCGGCGACGGCTTCGTCTTCCGTCTTGCCTTCGGCAATCAGCTTGGCGACACGGTCGCGCGCCGTGGCGAGCATGTCGCGGTAGTCCTGCACCTGGGCTTTGTTCAACAGCGGCCCATGTCCTGGGACGATCTTGGTGTCGGCGTTACTGAGTTTGAGATAGCTGTCCACGGCGGCAATGATGCCTTTGATGTTGCCGTTCACGGCCACGTCGATATTGGGATAGCGCCCGCCTAAGCTGACGATGTCGCCTGTGGCGAGCACGTTGGCGTCGGCAAAAAAGACCGCGCTGTCGCCGTCGGTGTGAGCGTTCTTCTCGTGGATCACTTGCGCGCTACGGCCTTTCACGATGAGCACCGTGGACGGCGATGTGTAGACCTGCTTGGGAACACCACCGGGTGCAGCCGGCGCAGTCTTCGCACCTGTCAGCGCGTTGGTCGTTCCTTCGGTCAGGCGTTTGGCCACGTTGGGATGGGACACGAGCGCCGCACCTTCTTTGGCGAAGGCTTCGTTCCCGCCGGTATGGTCGCCGTGATAGTGCGTGTTGACCACAAACTTCACCGGCTGCGGCGATAAGGCCGCCAGCGCAGCTTTGATTTTGTCGTGCAGGAGCGCGAACTGCGTATCGACGAGAATGATGCCGTCGTCGCCGATGGCAGCCGTGATGTTGCCGCCCTGGCCGGTCAGCATATAGGTCTTGTGACCTAGGTCCGTGGCCTTGATCTCGACCTGAGAATAGTCGGGGGCGGTCTGCGCAAAGGCCGAACCCGAAAGAAACAGAGCCGCCGCGACGGCAGCCGCAAATGTGCGTTGCATGGTTTTTTCCCTTCCTGATAGGGCGCTGATTTTGCGCCCCCGCGCGCCAAGACACAATGTCCGCAAAACACCACCGCAGGTGCGAACAATTTCCAGGACACAGCGTTTATCCCCCGACAGTTCTATAACCCGATCAGCGGAGGCTCCATCATGAGTGACAATGTAAACGGCGGCGGCGGCGGTCTGTATTTTGTCGTAGGCGGCTTGGCCGTGGTAGTTTTGGGCTTGGTTCTCTATTTCGGCGGTTTCGTCGGCGGTCCCCACAGCGTGAGTTCGAGCTCAACCACCGTTGAGCGCACTGTAACGCCCGACTCCGCCTCCACGACCACAACGACGACAAAAACCGCACCCTAACTTTTCGCGGCTTTACGGCAATCCTTAAGTCCCGCGCCCGTGTAACGGCGCGGGACTTCGTTTTTGCGAAGCCCTAAGATGATCCCCAGGGGACGGCCCGCCGGTAAAGCGGGCATGGGGGGGTTCATGAAATATCCTGCGACTGGTGATTCTTTCATCGCGCGCATCGCTGTGCGCAGCTGCGCCTGGTGCGAACGCTGGGTGCCTGACGCCTATACCGTGGTGGTTCTGGTGGTCGCTGCCGTCGCTGCCGGTGCGCTGGCGCTGGGCGCTGGCCCTGTAACGGTCGCCAAAAGTTTCGGGGATGGTTTCTGGAGCCTGATCCCCTTCACGATGCAGATGACCTTCATCATCATCGGCGGGTATGTAACAGCCGACTCGCCGCCGGTGGCAAAGCTCATCCAGCGCGTCGCGGCGATTCCCAAAACACCGCGTGGCGCGATTGTGTTAGTAGCGGTTTCAAGCATGGCGCTGGCGCTCATTCACTGGGGGCTGTGCCTGGTGGTCGCGAGCTTGCTTGCGCGCACGCTTGCGCAGCGCAGCGATCTCAAAATGGATTACCGCGCGGCCGGTGCGGCGGCCTATCTCGGCAATGGATCGGTCTGGGCTTTAGGTTTGTCGTCTTCCGCTGCTCAGCTGCAGGCCAATCCCGCCAGCATGCCGCCCAACATGCTTGCGGTGACAGGCGTGATCCCCTTCAGCGAAACAATTTTCCTGTGGCAGTCGATGGTGTTGGCCGCTGTTGTAATCGTCGCGTCCACCTGGACCACGTGGTCGACCGCGCCAGACGCAGCACATACGCGCACCGCGCAGGACATGGGCGTGGATGTGCATCAACAACTGCGCGCACCTCTGGTCCGTACGCGCCCCGGCGAGTGGCTGGAGTTCAGCCCGTTGCTGACGATCTTCGTCCTCGCCATGGCCGTGGTGTGGTTGATCGATCAAATCGCGCGCAACGGCGTGATGCTCACGATCTCCAGCCTCAACAACTACAACTTCATTTTCTTGATGACGGGCTTGGCCCTCCATTGGCGACCGCGCCGCTTTTTGGATTCCGCCGCGCGCAGCATGAGCAGCGTTGCCGGTGTCTTGATTCAGTTTCCTATGTTGGGCGCGATCTCGATGATGATGACCGGCGCAAAGAACGCCGAAGGCGAAACCGTGGCCGGTGTGCTCGCGCGCCTGTTCAGCGAATATGCAGCCGGCCCGGCCTTCGCATTTGTGGTGGGAATTTATTCGGCTTTCCTGGGTCTCCTGGTGCCGTCGGGCGGCGGCAAGTGGGTGATCGAAGCGCCCTACGTCATGCAGGCCGCCAATGAAATGCAGTACCACCTGGGTTGGACGGTACAGATTTATAACGCCGCCGAAGCGCTGCCGAACCTGATCAATGCCTTTTGGATGCTGCCGGTCCTGGGCATCCTGGGCTTAAAAGCCCGTGAGCTGATTGGCTTCACCTTTGTACAACTCATGGTCAACCTGCCGGTTGTGCTCGTGCTTTTATGGCTGCTCGGTATGACGTTGAATTACCATCCGCCGGTTATGCCGTAACAGCCTGTTGCCCTAAACCGGCAAGTCGGCGTATCAACGCTTCATGAAAAGCAAGTGGTCCGACGAAGACGCTAACCGCACCATCGCGCGCTATGCCCAGCAGGGCGTGAACGCCGATATCGCCCTCCGGGTTTATACCTCGCAGCTTTTAGGCCGTGATCCCGCACTGGTCTTGCATGGCGGCGGTAACACCTCGGTCAAAACAAGCGTACCTGATCATCTGGGCCGTCCGACCAACGTGTTGTGCGTAAAGGGCTCCGGCTGGGACATGGCCGAGATCGAGCCGGCTGGCTTGCCCGCCGTGCGTTTGGAGCCGATTGTTGAGTTGCGCGCCCTCGCCAAATTATCCGACGAAGACATGGTCAATCTTCAGCGCGTCAATCTATTGGATTCAGCCGCGCCGAATCCCTCCGTCGAAACTTTGTTGCACGCGTTCTTGCCGCATAAATTTATTGATCACACGCACTCCACCGCAGTGCTGGCGGTCAGCGATCAGCCGGACGGCGATGCGTTGTGCCGCGAGGTTTATGGCAAGCGCATGGGCCACGTGCCGTACATCATGCCGGGCTTCCTGCTCGCCAAACGCGCTGCCGAAGTGTTTGAGGAAGATCCCTCCGTCGAAGGCCTGATCCTCGAAAAGCACGGCATTTTCACCTTCGGCGACACGGCCAAACAAGCTTACGAGCGCATGATCGACAAGGTCACGCTGGCCGAAGATCGTTTGCAGAAAGGCCGTAAGGCCGTGTTTGCGCCCGCGGCGTTGCCAAAGACCCTTGCGCTCGCTTCGGCTATTGCACCCATCTTGCGCGGTCTCGCGGCGCACTGCGATGGCAAGAAGCTGCATCGCATGGTGTTTGATTTCCGCAGCAACCCCGCGATTCTCAATTACGTAAACGGCAAAGACCTCGCGCGCTATGCCCAGGTCGGCGTGGTCACGCCCGATCACACCATCCGCACGAAGAACACGCCGCTGATCGTGCCGGCACCTGATGCCGAAAATATCGCGGCCTTCCGCGATGGTGCAGCTAAGGCGTTTGCAGAATTCACAGCGCGCTATCACGATTATTTCCGCCGCAACAATGCGCACCAGGACCCCAAGAAGGTGGAACTGGATGCGGTGCCGCGCGTCATTCTTGTGCCGGGTGTTGGTTTATTCGGCGTGGGCGCCAGCAAGTCTGCGGCGAAGATCGCGTCCGACATCGCCGAGAATACCATTCAGACCATCACCGACGCTGAAGCCATCGGCTGCTATGAATGCCTGAGTGAAGGCGATCTGTTCGATATGGAATATTGGTCGCTCGAGCAGGCCAAACTCGGCAAAGGCAAAGAAGCCAAGCTCGCGCGGCACGTTGTCGTCGTCACCGGCGGGGCCGGCGGCATCGGCCAGGCCACGGCGCAAGCGTTCAAACGCAAAGGCGCTGAAGTCGCTATCCTCGATCTCGCGGGCGATGCACTTACCGCCGCAGCAAAACTGCTGAAGTGCGCCGCTGTACCTTGCGATGTGACCGACGCGGCTGCTGTGAAAACCGCGTTCGCCAAAGTCGCCGAGACGTTCGGCGGCGTGGACATCGTTGTCTCCAATGCTGGCAAAGCCTGGCAGGGCAAGATCGGCACAGTCGACGAGCAAACCATTCGCGATAGCTTCGAGCTTAATTTCTACGGCCATCAGCGCGTGGCGCAGGCGGCCGTTGAGGTCATGAGCAAGCAAGGCTTCGGCGGCGTGCTGTTGTTCAACGTCTCTAAGCAGGCGCTCAACCCCGGTCCCAACTTCGGACCCTACGGCTTGCCGAAAGCCGCAGCCCTCGCACTCATGCGCCAGTACGCCATCGATCACGGCGCTGAAGGCATTCGCGCCAACGCAGTCAATGCCGACCGCATTCGCTCAGGTCTGCTCACGGACAGCATGATCGCCGAGCGCTCAAAGGCGCGCGGTCTGACCGAGCAGGATTATATGGGTGGAAATTTGTTGGCCCGCGAAGTCACGGCCGACGATGTGGCCCAAGCCTTTGTGAATATGGCGCTGGCGGACAAAACCACCGGCGCCATTCTCACCGTCGACGGCGGCAATATCGCCGCCGCCCCGCGTTAGAAATATCTAGTCTTTCGAAGCAGGCTTCAGGCCGCTCGCTTCAATGGCCTTATATGCCTTGGGCGATGCCAGATAGGCGATCAGCGCTTTGCCGGCGTCGGGCGATTTCGAGTTTGCCGAAATGCCCGCCGAGAACACCGTCAACAGCTGCACCTGTTCAGGAATCAGGCCGACGATGTCGATGCCATGCACCGCCTTCAGTTCGCTCAGCTGCTGGAAGCCGATCTGGTTTGTGCCTTCGGCGACACTTTCGCCAACGGGCGTGGCTTCTACTTTGTGAGCCTTAGTAGCCATTTCCGCCTCGATGCCCATTTTTTTGAACATGGTGGTCGAGATGTATACGCCGCTGGAGCTATCCGAGTAGCCGATGGATTTTGCATTCAGCAGAGTCTTCTTGAAGGCGTCCATCGACGAGATGTCGGGTTTCGGCGCGCCCTGCTTCACGGCCATCGCGATATAGGAATGCACCAGATCAGTCTGGCTGCCGGCAACCGCCAGCTTCTTCTCAACCAATGAGTCGAGCGCGCTGCGCGCCATGATCACCACATCGGCGGTTTCGCCGCGGCTCAAACGGTTCGGAATCGCTTGCGGCGTCGCGCCCATGGAAGGGCCGCTGACGTAAACGAGTTTGTGACCCGTCTGCTTTTCGAAATCTTCTTTGACCTTGTCATAGACGGGCGTGAACGCGCCCGAAATCATGACGGTCACTTCAGCAGCGGCGGCGACACCGCGCGCGCCAATGGCCAGCATCAGTCCTGCGGCGATCGTTAGTACAAACCGGCGCGATACAAAATATTTACTCACGGTATCCTCCCATTAGATCTGCAACGTTTTGCTCAATATCAGGCTGCGATAGGTTTTGCCGTCCCATTGAACGCTATCGACCGGCCTATATCCTCGTCGACTATACCACTGAACCAGATGAAGGGCGCTCTCAGAAGTATCCAGGGCCAGCTCCCGGGCGCCCAAAGCCAAAGCGCGATTTTCCGCCAATTCCATTAAGCGGCCGCCGATTCCCCCGCGCTGCACTGCGGGTAAAACACAGAATTGCCCAAGACCCGCCACAAAATCCTGATCGTACCAAAAACAGCCTGTCGGATGTCTGCGCACCAGGATCGTGCCCACGATCTGTGCGCCATCCATCGCCACATAACATTCCCCGCTCGCAATCCGCTCACGCGTGACGTCTTCAGAGTGGTCGACGGCGGTGTAGTTAAGCCCCAGCTTATCAAGCGCCGCATAAGCCGCGTGCAGAAGCGCGGTCAGCTCGGCCACAGAATCTGTCGGGGCTAAGGCGCGAAGGAGAATCGTCACGACGCTTTTTTCATTAAAGTTGGTGCCCGCTCCCGGACTTGAACCGGGACGCCACGATGAAGCGGCTACGGATTTTAAGTCCGTTGCGTCTACCAATTTCGCCAAGCGGGCACACGAGGAAGTCATCTGGGTAGCGCGGGCACACCCTAACGGCAGGGCGGCGGAAGGGCAACGGCTGTGGCGCGTTACCGGCTGTCAACCCATTTCAAAGCGCACTCAGGGCCATTGTTCAAATCGCATTTGATTGTCATGCGTGGCAGCGCCCTTTGCAGATTCCCCTTGGCATAATAATCCATGTCGAAATCGACAATTTTGACGCTGATCGGGCCGTCGGCCCGCGCGGGCTTTGACAGCTGCGTCGATACAAGATCAATCACCAGGCACACGGAGATAACATTGAGGACAGTTTTCGAATACTTATCCATGATCGATGCCCCTTTACGCTGTTGAGGCACACATCTTCAACTGCCGCTGTGGCAAATCTACGGCGTTATCGCGGCGGCCGTGAAGCAATCTATATGGTCGGACGGATGGCGTTGGCGAGGCCGTCGACGATCTTGGTCAAGGGCGTTTCCCCCTGATCCAGGCGGTCGATGGCGACGGCGTCGAAAATCGGCTCGCCCGCCAGCCAGCGCTGTTCGGAATCTTCACTGGCCAGCGCGATCTCTAGCGCATGGGTCAGCTCATAATTGCGGTAGGCAAGCCCCGCCACCTGCAAGGCTGCGCGCATCATAATGACGACGTACGACCGCAAGCCCCCAAGACTTGGCGGTGCGGCGAAAGGTTCAGAGATGCCGCCCAGAAAAATCCGCTCGCAGCTTGGCAGGGACGTGGACAAAACCGCGCGACAGACGACGGGCCGATGCAGATATTCGGTGCAGGCGTGATTGTCGAGGATCGGGCAGATCACGCGGTTCACTTCGCGCTCTAACTGCGGCATGGATTTCGAGCGCGCCGCGGCCACGATTACCCGCGCATGTTTTTCCTTTTTGCCGCGCACCGCTTGAGCCAGGCAAAACACCTCCGGCAACGTCGTGCTGACATACGTTGTGCAGCAGTGCGAGCAGCCGCGCGCGCAGGCGACGGGCTCTTTAATGTGTTGCGTGATGTTGGCGTCGATCAGTTCTTCGGCGAAGGCCGCCATGCGGCTGGCCCGGTCGGGAATCGCGGGGTTCATCAGCAGCAAGGCCATGTGCCGGGTGTTGGCCTGGATAACGCGGGCATTGTTGCCGGCAATATCGAAGGCTTTGCCGACAATCTGTTGATCGTCTTTGAGAAGCTGCTCGCGAACGCCTGCGTCGACACGCTCCATCACTCAATCCATTCCTAGAGTGTCGGCCTTATGTGATCGACCAATGAATGCATCATGGCGGACAAACCCGAAGGGCGCAAATCAGCTGCGTCCATGGGCACGTCTGCAAAAATCGGCTCACCCTTAAGCCAGCACTCCTCGGCATCCTCATGTTGCAAAGCCACGGCCAGGGCTTGGTTCATTTCAAAATGCACATGCGGCAAACCGCTGAGAATGAGCGCCGCCTGCATCATGACAACGACCGAAACCCGGATGTCCGTGGTGTCTTCCAAAAAGGGAAACGGCTCGCCGGTATTTTCTTCGAAAATCCGTAAGCATGTTGGGAGGGAACTTGAAAGCACAGCGCGGCAGACCAGTGGTCGCGGTTCATACTCCGAGCAGACTTTGTCTTCCAGAATTGGACACACGACGCGATCGATCTCGCGTTGTGCTTGCGGGACGGCGCTTGAGTCAGCCGCGGCCTTTGTCACGCGGGCCACCTTTTCAGATTTCCCGCGCACACTTTTGGCGAGGCGCAAGATTTCTGGAATCGTCACGCTGACGTAGGTTTTGCAGCAGTAGTAACAGCCCTTCGAACAGGCCGCCGGCGCGGTGACTTTCTTATTCATGGTGCTGTCGAGCAGCTGCGACGCGAAAGCGGCTGCGCGGCTGGCGCGATACTTCATCTTGGTATCCATGAGCATCAAAGCGAGGTGACGGGTGTTGGCCTTTACACCTCGTAAGTCGCCGCCCACATCCAACACCTTGCCGATGAACGGTTGATCTTCTTTCAAGATCTGGCGGCGGGTGGTGCGGTCTAATCTTTCGGTCATAAGCGGCACATTAATTACGCCGGCTTGATATTGGAAGCGGGATAGGGCACGAGATGCTCACCATGCCCAATCCAGCCGCCACAGCCATAACCGCCGAAGAGATTCTTGCCCGCGTGCTGTACCGCGACGGCATGGTGCTGGTCATCAATAAGCCGGCGGGCATGCCCGTGCACGCCGGTTTCGGTGGCGGACCCAATCTGGAAGAGTCCTTCGTGCATCTGACCTTTGGTTTGCCGAAGCCGCCGTCGCTGGCGCACCGGCTGGACCGCGATACCTCGGGCTGTCTCGTGCTCGGGCGTCACACCAAAGCCCTGCGTGAAGTGGGCGAGATGTTCGCGAACGGTGATGTGCGCAAAACCTACTGGGCCGTCGTCGACGGTATTCCGAAAAATACCGAAGGCCGCATCAAGCTCGCCATGAGCAAAGTTGGCGACGGCCCCGGCTGGAAGATGAAAGCCGATCCCAAGGGCCAGCCCGCCATCACCGATTACAAAGTGCGTGGTGTGTGCGAGACGCCGCGCGGCCCGCGCGCCTGGCTAGAGCTGCATCCGCACACTGGCCGCACGCATCAGATCCGCGTGCATGTGGCCGAGCTGGGCTGTCCCGTTGTGGGCGATAAGGTCTACGGCCGCATGCCGCCGGCAGAACCCCTCATGCTTCACGCCCGCGCCATCACCATCCCGCTTCACAAAAAGCGCGATCCGATCCGCGTGCGTGCGCCCATCCCGAACCACATGCGCGATGATTTGGCGGCTTGCGGATTTATCGAAAAAGACGACGGCAAGAAGTCAGGGTGAGGTGCCCATGGTGGGCGTGCAGCCTTTGGCGCGCATCACTGTAGCCACTTCGTTCATCACGCTGGCGATGGCGGCCTTGTCGGTAGAGCGCGCGACGATGCTGGTGCAGTGACGCCCATCGCGCATGAAGGGATAACTGCCGATGCTCACATGCCGATAGCGCGCCTGCATATCGGTCAGCTCGGCGGCGATGTCGCCTTCCTTCACATCCGATTCAACAAAGTTTGAGAACACCGGATCGCCGCCGCGTAACGTCGGCGCGATGGCTTCGAACATGGCCTGGGCGATTTTAGGAATGCCCGCCATGACGTAAACGTTGCCGATGCGAAACCCCGGCGCGATGCTGACCTGATTATCGACCAATTCCACGTCGGGCCCATCAGGTGTCTCGGCCATTTTCAGCCGCGCGGCATTGGGCTCATGGCCGTAGTAGGCCACCAAACGCCGCACCGCTTCCGGATGGCGAATGACCTTGCGGCCGAAAGCTTCCGCCACGCAGGCCGTGGTGATGTCGTCGTGGGTGGGGCCGATGCCGCCGGTCGTGAACACGTAAGTATAAAGCGCGCGGCAGGTGTTCAGCGTTTCAACAATCACCGCCGGTACGTCGGGAATGACGCGCGCTTCCTTCAGGCGAATACCAAGCTGCGCGCAGCGCTCGCCGAGGAATTTCAGATTGGCATCCTGCGTGCGGCCCGAGAGAATCTCGTCGCCGATGATCAAGAGGCAGGCTGTGGGGGCTTCGCTCATGCGCCCAGTGTCGCCGGTCTAAAGCCAATCCTGCAAGAACGGAATCAAGGGTTCGTCGGCGGGCGGCATGGGGTAATCGCGCAAACGCTCGGCCCTAACCCAGGCCAGTTGTTGGCCTTCCTTGCCGGTCACTTTGCCGCGCCATTGGCGGCAAACGTACAAGGGCATCAGCAAATAAAAGGTCTCGTAGGAATGCGAAACGAAGGTGAGGGGCGCGAGGCAACTTGCACGTATATCAACACCTAGTTCTTCGTGCAGTTCGCGGATCAAGGCCGCTTCAGGCGTTTCGCCTTCTTCGATCTTGCCTCCGGGGAATTCCCAAAGACCGGCAAGCGTTTTGCCGGGCGGACGCTGCGCCAGCAGAATGCGGCCATCGGCATCGAGCAACGCGACCGCAACCACATTCACCGTACGCAAGCCAGCCTTCGGCGGCGCGATGTTCGGGTTGAAGCACCCGTCTTCGCTGTCTAAAGGGTTGCCTACGTTAGGTTCTGCCACCCTTAAGTCCTGTAAGAGCCATTGATATCGATGTATCCGTGGGTCAGATCGCAGGTCCACACAATCGCCGCACCGCGGCCGATGCCGACATCGACCTCGATCAAAATCTCTTTGCCCTTCATGTGCGCGGTCACGGGCGTTTCGTCGTAACCCGGCACGGCTTCGCCTGCGAGCGCAACTTGCACGCCGCCAATAGTGATCGCAAGCCGGTCGCGATTGGCTTTCTCGCCGGCTTTACCAACGGCCATCACGATGCGGCCCCAGTTTGCGTCTTCACCGGCGATGGCGGTTTTCACCAGCGGCGAATTGGCAATCGACATGGCGATGCGCCGGGCTGCGATGTCGTTGTCGGCGCCGGTCAATCTGATCTCGACAAACTTCGTCGCCCCTTCGCCGTCGCGCGCCACTTGTTTGGCGAGATCGATCAGAAGGTCGTCGAGCTTCGCGCGAAATTCTGTCAGCCGCGGATCGACGGCGCTCGACACAAAGCGGTGCTTGGCCTGGCAGGTCGCGAACATCAACAACGTGTCCGAGGTCGAGGTGTCGCCGTCCACGGTGACGCAGTTGAAACTTTTATTTGCGCCGGCGGTGATCAAGGTCTGCACAGCGCCAGCCTCTAACGCCGCGTCGGTGAACACGTAGGCCAGCATCGTCGCCATATCGGGCGCGACCATGCCCGAGCCTTTGCAGATGCCGTTGATGGTCACCGGCACGCCGTCGATGGTCGCGGTCCGCGTTGCAGCTTTTGCAAAGGTGTCCGTCGTCATGATCGCCTTGGCGGCATTGGTCCAATCGTCTTCCTTTAGCGCGGCATTAATCGCGGGCATGACGTCGGTGATTTTTTCAGCGGGCAAAGGCACGCCGATGGTGCCCGTGGATGAAACGAACACTTCATTCCGTTTACAGTTAAAAATTCTCGCAGCGGCGCTGACCGTGGCTTCGACGGCCGAAATGCCCTTCTGCCCGGTGAAAGCATTGGCGTTGCCGGCGTTGACCACCAGCACGCGGGCTTTCCCGCCCTTCATGTTGGCTTTGCAAAGATCGACGGGTGCGGCGGCCGTCAGCGACTTGGTCACCACGCCGCCGACGGTGGTGCCTTGCACCATCTCGGCCACCAGGACGTCGACCCGGTCCTTGTAACGGATTCCCGCAGCAGCGCTGGCCAACCGCACGCCCTTTACGGGCGGCAGGGTCGGGAAGGTGGGGGGCGCTAACGGCGAAATCGGATGGGCCATGGCGGTGCTCGCGGGCGGGCTAAATTGAGTAAAAAGGGCTGCGCTTCAATGACATAAGCGCTTGGCGTCGCCAAGCCCCGCCACGGGCGGGCCTTGGTGGCCGAACGCGGGGCTAATTCGGCTAAATCCAGCCTTTTCGGCCGGAAATTTTCGCCTCATAAGGCCTCAAAATATCAAGGAAATCCGCGGAATCTTGGGGCGGGCTCGTTGACTTCGGGGCACCCAGCTTCTATCTGTTTCCGCGACCATCTACGGTTTTCACGTTCAGTCCCTATATCAGTCTTTTGGGGGGCGGGTTCGGCCAGCCCCCCTTTCTCGATCTTTGAGGTAGCTATGCTCGGCGCGCTCGCCAAACGCATTTTCGGGTCGCAAAACGACCGTCTCATCAAGTCGCTGCGTCCCACGGTCGATGCGATCAACGCCAAAGAAGCCGAAGTTGCTGCTTTGGATGATGAAGGGGTGCGCGCCCGTACCGCCTGGCTCAAAGGCCGTCTCGAAGCCGGCGAAAGCCTGGACGATATCTTGGTCGACGCTTTCGCCACCGTGCGTGAAGCCGCCAAGCGCACGCTGAAACAGCGCCACTTCGATACCCAAATCATGGGCGGCATGATCCTGCACCGCGGCATGATCGCCGAAATGGGCACCGGCGAAGGCAAAACCTTGGTCTCGACCCTGCCGGTCTATCTCAACGCGCTTTCGGGCAACGGCGTGCACGTCGTGACGGTCAACGATTACCTCGCCAGCCGCGACTCTAATTGGATGGGCCAGGTCTTTAATTTCCTCGGCCTCACCGTCGGCTGCATTGTGCACAACCTCACCGATGCCGAGCGCCGCGCGGCTTACCACGCCGACATCACCTACGGCACCAATAACGAACTGGGCTTCGACTATCTGCGCGACAACATGAAGTACACGATGGAAGAGATGGTCCATCGCGATTTCAATTACGCCATTGTCGACGAAGTTGACTCGATCCTCATCGACGAAGCGCGTACGCCGCTGATTATTTCAGGTCCGTCGCAAGACCGCACCGATCTCTATGACCGGGTCGACAAACTCATTCCGCAGCTGAAGCCCGAGCATTTCGAGAAAGAAGAAAAGCAGCGCTCCATTACGTTCACCGACGCCGGCACCGAATACGCCGAGCAGCTGTTGGCCGATATGGGCATCCTGACCGAAGGCGCACTTTACGACCTTCACAACATGTCGCTGGTTCACCACTTAAACCAGGCCTTGCGCGCACACCACATGTACAAGCGCGACGTCGACTACCTCGTCAAAGACGGCAAGGTTCACCTGATCGACGAATTTACCGGCCGCATCATGGAAGGCCGCCGCCTTTCCGAAGGTTTGCACCAGGCCATTGAAGCCAAGGAAAGCGTCGAGGTTCAAAACGAGAACCAAACGCTCGCCACCATCACGTTCCAGAACTATTTCCGCATGTACCCTAAGCTCTCGGGCATGACCGGTACGGCCATGACGGAAGCCGAAGAGTTCGGCGAGATTTATGGCCTGGACGTCGTGGATGTGCCGCCGAACGTCACGCGCATTCGCAAGGATGAGCACGACGAAGTTTACCGTTCGGCCGACGAAAAGTACGAAGCCATCATCAGGCTGGTGGAAGAGTGCCACGCGCGTCAGCAGCCGGTTCTGGTCGGTACGGTCTCGATCGAAAAGTCCGAAACCCTGGCGGCACTTTTGGGTAAAACCAAAATTCAGGCTCAGGTCCTGAACGCGAAGTACCACGAGCAGGAAGCCTTCATCATCGCTCAGGCCGGTGTGCCGGGTGCGGTGACTATCGCCACCAATATGGCCGGTCGCGGTACTGATATTCAGCTCGGCGGCAACGCTGAAGCGCGCATTCAGGCCGACGAAAAAACCAAAGGCAGTCCGCTATCGGAATCGGAAAAAGACGCCATCCGGGCCGATATCCAAAGCAAGAAAGAGATCGCACAAGCCGCAGGCGGTTTGTACGTCATCGGCACCGAGCGTCACGAAAGCCGCCGCATTGATAACCAATTGCGCGGCCGTTCGGGCCGTCAGGGTGACCCGGGCGCTTCGAAGTTCTTCCTGTCTTTGCAGGACGATCTGATGCGCATCTTCGGCTCCGAGCGCATGGACGGTATGTTGCAGCGCCTCGGCCTCGAAAAGGGTGAAGCCATCATTCACCCGTGGATCAATAAGGCCATCGAAAAAGCCCAGCAGAAGGTGGAAGCGCGCAACTTCGATATGCGCAAGAACCTGCTGCAGTTCGACGACGTCATGAACGAACAGCGCCGCGTGGTGTTCGAACAACGCCGCGAAATGATGCAAAGCGACGACCTGTCGGAAATGATCAACGACATGCGCTACCAGAGCATTCACGATCTGGTCGCGAAGTTCATTCCCGAGCGTGCCATGCACGAGCAGTGGGATATCGCGGGCCTGCACGAAGAAACCTTGCGTATTCTTAGTCTCGATCTGCCGTTGGCAGAGTGGGCGGCGGAAGAAGGCATCGCCGACGAAGAAATGCGCGAACGCATCCAGGCGGCTTCGGATGCCAAGATGGCCGAAAAAGTCACCGCCATCGGTCCTGAACTCATGCGCCGTGTCGAGAAAAGCATTGTTCTGCAAATGATCGACCAGGGTTGGCGCGATCACCTGGCCCAGCTCGACATGCTGCGCCACGGCGTCAACTTGCGCGCGTACGGCCAAAAACAGCCGATCCTGGAATACCAGCGCGAAGCCTTCAATATGTTCAACGAGCTGATGGCCGGCTTGCGTGAACGCGTGACCACGTTCCTTTCACGCATTGAAATGCGCAGCGAGCCGCCGCCGGAAGATCTTCAGCCGCAGGCGCGTCAAGCGTTGGCGGTCCATGAAACGCCGCGAAACCAAATTGGCGATGGTGGCGCGCCGGAAGCTGCCGTGCGCCGCGTCGCACCCGAGCACCGCAATCCGAACGACCCAACCTCTTGGGGCAAAGTTGCGCGCAACGAAGCTTGCCCTTGCGGTTCGGGTAAGAAGTTCAAGCATTGCCACGGCGCGGTCGAAGAAGTCGCTTAAGCTTCAATCGCTACAGCTGCTGAATTCGGAGCGTAGATGACCACCGTCACGGCTCTCCGCCATGTGGCTTTTGAAGACCTCGGGATTCTCGAGGATCTTTTCGCGGCGCGGGCTTGGCCGGTGTCTTACATCGAGGCGCCGGTCGCGGACTGGAAGGCTTTTGACCCTTTGGCCGCAGACCTGCTGGTCGTCCTCGGCGGACCCATCGGCGTCTACGAAGAGACTATCTACCCGTTCCTCACATCGGAAATCGCCGCGATCAAAAAACGCCTGGCGGCGGGCAAGCCCACGCTGGGCATTTGTCTAGGCGCGCAGCTGATCGCGCGCGCCTTAGACGCGCGCGTTTATCCCGGACCGGAAAAAGAAATCGGCTGGAGACCTTTGATGCTCACGGATGCGGGCAAGGGGACGCCCGTGCGCCATCTCGCCGCCGAACATACCTTTATGTTCCATTGGCACGGCGACACCTTCGATCTGCCGCAAGACGCGACGCTGCTGGCCAGCACGGATGTTTGTCCCCATCAGATTTATAGCTGGGGCGATTCCACACTCGCGTTTCAATGCCATCCCGAGGTGCGGGCGCGTGACCTTGAAAAATGGTTTGTCGGTCATGCGGTTGAAATTGCCGCCGCGTCCGGCGTCAACGTGCCGTTTTTGCGCGCCGACACACAACGCTATGCCGCCGCATTAGAGCGCCAGGGCAAGCTGATGTTTACCGAATGGTTGGACAGCCTGAAGCTCTAAGGCTCCGGGCTTAAGCCCATCAGGCTGCGCGCAAAGCTTTGCGACGTGAAGGGCCTTAAGTCGTCTGCGCCTTCGCCAACGCCGATGTAGTGCACCGGCAATTTGAACTTCTCAGCCAGTGCCACCACGACGCCACCTTTGGCGGTGCCGTCCAGCTTGGTCATGACCAAGCCCGTCACGCCGACGATGTTCTTGAAAATCTCTACCTGTGAATGCGCGTTCTGGCCAACGGTGGCATCAAGCACCAACAACGTCGCATGCGGCGCGCCGGGATCGGCCTTGGCGATGGACCGCGAGATCTTTTGCAGCTCCGCCATCAACACGTCTTTGTTCTGCAAGCGCCCCGCGGTATCGACCAGCAAGACATCGTCGCCGCGTTTGCGCGCTTCCTGAAGCGCTTCGAACGCAAGGCTGGCAGCATCAGCGCCGGTATCACGCGCGACGACATGGGCGCCGACGCGGCTGCCCCAGACTTTAAGCTGTTCTACGGCGGCGGCGCGGAAGGTATCGCCCGCAGCCATGGTCACGTTGAGCCCGTCGCGACGAAACTGTTGCGCCAGCTTGCCGATGGTTGTGGTTTTGCCCGCGCCGTTGACGCCGACCATGAGAATCACAAAGGGCTTGCGCGCCGGGTCCACGGAAAGCGGCAAGGCGACCGGCTCTAGAACCTTTGTGATGTCGGCGGCAAATGCAATTCGCACTTCTTCCGATGAAACGTCTTTACCGAAGCGGCTTTTGGCTAATGCAGTGGTCAGCTTAGCCGCAGTGGCTGTACCTAAGTCGGCGGCGATCAGAACGTCTTCGAGTTCCGCAAGTGCTGCGTCGTCCAGCTTACTCTTGGTGAAAATGTCCGAGATGCCGGTGACAAGTTTGGTCGAGGACTTGCTGAGGCCCGATACAAGCCGGTTGAGCCAGCCGCTTTTCTGGGGCTGCTGCGCATCGTCGTTGCCGAACATTAGGCGGTCGCCTGGACAGGAGTGTTTGCGGCATGAAGCATATCACTGTCCGCTGAGGTAATACGGATCGTGACGACGTCGCCGGGGGTTTGCGGCGCGGTGAAGCGCACCAGCGCATAATGTGCGCTGCGTCCTTCCAAAGCCTGCTCCACGAGAACGTCAGTTGTGGTGCCAACATGCGTGCGCAGCGTTTGCGCGAGCGCATTGCGTCCAATTTCCCGCAAGCGTGCGGCGCGGGCCTTGATTGTCGGCTTGTCGATCTGGGGCATCTTAGCGGCCGGCGTGCCGGGGCGGATCGAATAGGGGAAGACGTGCAGATATGTGAGGCCCGCATCGCTCACCAGCGCGCAGGTGTTTTCAAACATCTCACCGGTTTCGGTGGGAAAGCCCGCAATCAAGTCGGCCCCGAAGACAGCATCTGGCCGCAAGCTCCGCACGCGATCACAGAAGGCGATAATATCGGCGCGCGTGTGGCGGCGTTTCATGCGCTTGAGGATCATATCGTCGCCGGCCTGGGCCGAAATGTGGAAGTGCGGCATAAGGCGCGGCTCATCTGCGATCAACTGGAACAGATCTTCATCGGCTTCCGCGGGGTCGATGGACGAAAGCCGCAAGCGCGGCAATTCCGGCACGGCTATCAGCAAACGGCGCACCATTTGGCCCAACGTAGGTTGTCCCGGCAAATCGCCGCCGTAGCCTGTGATATCGACGCCGGTGATGACGATTTCCTTGAAGCCGGCCTCCACCAGGCCGCGTACTTCCTGCACGATGCGGCCCATGGGCACGCTGCGGTTATTGCCGCGCGCGAAAGGAATAATGCAGAAGGTGCAGCGATGATCGCAGCCTTGCTGAACTTGCACAAAGGCCCGCGCCCGGCCGTCGAAGCCTTCGACCAGGTGCTCTGCGGTTTCACGCAGCTCCATGATGTCGGTGACCAGCACCGTTTCATTGGTATTGGGCAGAAAACTTTCCGCCTTCATCTTGTGCTCGTTGCCCAGCACGCGGTTGACCTCGGGCATCGCTGCATAACGCGCGGGGTCCAGCTGCACAGCGCAGCCCGTCGCAACGATATGCGCGTCGGGGTTCTCGCGGCGCAAACGTCGCAAAGTTTGGAGGCCCTGGCGTTCAGCTTCTTTGGTGACGGCGCAGGTGTTGACGATGATGGCGTTCATCAGCCCGGCGTTACGGGCGTGCGCGCGCATGACTTCAGATTCGTAGGTATTGAGACGGCAGCCCAAGCTCACCACTTCGGGAGCTTTGTCGGAGGGCTTCATCGCCGTCACGCGAGAAGGCCTTTGTCCAGCGTGCCGACAAAGGATTCAGCTACGGGTCCCGTCATGATGACGTGGCCGTCGGCGCGCCATTCGATCTCAAGATCGCCGCCGTCGAGCGTCACGGTGGCTTTACGGTCGGCAAGGCCGCGCCGTGCCGCCGCCACGACGGTCGCGCAAGCGCCCGTGCCGCACGCCAATGTGATTCCAGCACCGCGTTCCCACACCCGCATGCGCAAGTGATTGCGGGCCAGGACCTGCACGGCTTCTACGTTGGTGCGCTGCGGAAACAGCGCATGATGCTCAAGCTTCGGCCCGACGGTTGCGAGGTCGACAGTTTCCACGTCGGGCACAAAAAACACCGCATGTGGATTGCCCATGCTGACGCCGACAGGGTCTTGAAGGTCAGCTTCGCCGATGCCGAGGTGCAGCGTGTCGGTTTCCGCGGCCAGTGGAATTTCTTTCCACTCCGTGCGGGCGGGTCCCATGTCGATTGAAATCAATTCGCCGGCGCGTGTGGCGAGCACAGGCCCGGCCAGTGTCTCAAGCGTGAGTTTGTCTTTCTTGGTTTCATCCAGCAGCAGGCGCGCAACGCAGCGAAAACCGTTGCCGCAGCTCTCCACCACACCGCCGTCGGAATTGCGGATGGCGATATAGGCGTCGCCGCCGTTCCGGGCGCGCTCGATGATCATGATCTGGTCGCAGCCCACACCGGTGCGGCGATTGGCGATCGCGCGCGCGGTTTTCGGCGTCAGCATGATGTCGGCATTGCGCGCATCCAGCACGACGACGTCGTTGCCGAGGCCGTGCATTTTGCGGAAGAGCAGTCCTTCAGATGTGCTAGCTGTTGCCATGACGCGGTTTATAGGTGCGGGGTTCGTCCATGTCCAGGGACACCCCTCATATATGGTGCTGTTTGAAAGGCGCTAGTTCATTGAGTTCAAAGCAACTTTCGGCCATTGAGGCGTTCTTGAAGGGTGAGGCCACGGCCGGTCTTTTGCTGATGGCTGCCGCTGCCCTGGCTTTGGGCGTCGCCAACTCCCCCCTGGCGGAGACTTACGCCGCATTCATCGCGTTCCCGGTGTTCTCGCAAACTCTGCTGCACTGGATCAACGACGGCCTCATGGCGGTGTTCTTTCTGCTGGTGGGACTCGAGATCAAACGCGAAGTCGTGGCGGGCGAATTGTCCACGCGCCGCAAGGCCGCGCTCCCGGTGCTGGCCGCCGCCGGCGGCATGGCGGGACCAGCGCTCATCTATGTCGCAATCAACTGGGCGTCGCCCGCGTACCTTCGCGGCTGGGCCATTCCGACCGCCACCGATATCGCCTTCGCGCTGGGCATCATGGCGCTGCTCGGCAGCCGTGTACCGACGTCCTTGAAAGTCTTTCTCACGGCGCTCGCGATCATCGACGACCTGGGCGCCATCGCGATTATTGCGGTTTTCTATACCGCCGATGTGTCCACGGTTGCTTTGAGCGGCGCGGCCTTATGTATCGCTGTGTTATGGGCTCTCAATCGCATGAACGTGCGATCCATCAGCGTTTATATGCTGGTGGGCTTAGTGTTGTGGGTGACCGTGTTGAAATCCGGCGTGCATCCCACAATGGCCGGCGTCATCACGGCCATGGCAATTCCTGCGAACGCGGACTCAAAGGGCCGTAGGCCGCTCGCGACCCTCGAGCATGCTCTACATCCTGCCGTCGTTTATTTTATTCTGCCGCTCTTTGCCTTTGCAAACGCTGGTGTGTCCGTCGCCGAACTCACGCGCGATGTGCTGTTCCATCCCATTACGCTCGGCATCGTCTTCGGGCTTTTCGTCGGCAAGCAGGTGGGTGTCCTCGCGGCCACATATTTCGCTCGGGCTACGGGATGGGTGAGCCTGCCCGTGGGAGTTTCGGCGCTTCAGTATTACGGCGCGACGCTTTTGACGGGGGTGGGCTTCACCATGAGCCTGTTCATCGGCAACTTGGCTTTTGTGGCGGCCGAGAACTTGGCCGAGGTCAAAATCGGCGTTTTAGCCGGTTCGCTAGTGTCTGGAATAGTCGGCTATATAATTTTACGCGCCGGAACCCGGAAAGCTGGCCCACAATAATAGCCAACTATTATTTATTAGCGCGATAATAGGGTGCGCGTGAAGGCGTCCGCCCCCACGCCGTCCGTGCGGATCGGGGTTTTGGCCGGGAAGGACCTGATGACGGCGTTGCCTTCAGCCGTCATGAACCGGTCGTTCAAATCCAGGACCACGCGCTTGGATAAATTGATGTGGGGTATGTAGCGGTTCAACGGAAACGAATATCCGCAGCCTAAAAAGGAAAACAGCAGATCGGCCTGCGCTTCGGGTGCGGCGTTGATGCTGAAAGACTCAATGCCGTTGTCCTTAAACACAGTCCGCGCGATTTCGGTCAGAGTCTCGTTTATCTCATGGAGCGACACATGCTTGCTGTTGAGCAAAGCCGCGTGCAAGCCCATGCCGCTGCCGACATTGTAAGTGTATTCCAGCGGTTGTCCGCCGGTCACGCTCATCAAATCGAACATGTCATTGACGATGTACCACATGGCGCAAAGCACCGCGCCGCGCGGCGGAATGCCGATGATGCCTGTGATCAGCGCATTGATCTGCGCAAGGCTCGGCGACGCGCTGCCAAACTCATCCATGGCCGAGACGACCCTGGGTGAAATAATCAGCTTACGCGTGGGCAGTGGCGAGAGATCCAGCACAAAGCCGTTCTGATAGTCTTGGCCGGCAATCGTGCGAAAAACGCTTGCACGCAAAGCATTAAAACTAACGGTTTGTGTCGTTTGCATATGTTATCCAGCGGTCACTGCTTACCAGAGCAAATCATCGCCCCGACGTCCGTCTTAGCGCGCGGTTGCGGATGTTTATCACACCCTTTCGTCTCACTTCCAACCTAACGTGACAACAGTGTTCGCGTGAATATGTTTACCCCTACGCCGTCATCACGCATCGCGGTTTTCTTTGGGAAGGTATTGATGACGGCGTCGGCTTTGGGACCCGCGTAACGTTTATTCAAATCCAAGAGGGCCCGCTTGGACAAACGCATGTGTGGCAGATAGTCCGCGAGCGGAAACAAATATCCGCAGGCTAAGAATGAGCACAGGATGTCAGCGGGCGCTTCGGGCGGCGCGTTGATGCTAAAAGATTCGATCCCGTTGTCATTGAAAAGCGTTCGCGCCGTGGCGTTTCGATCGTTCGCTACCTCGTGCAGCGAAACCCATTTGCTGTTCAAAAGCGCCGCGTGCAGGCCTAAACCACTCCCGATATCGTAGACATGGTCCAGCGGTTGACCGCCTGTGACGCTCATCACGTCGAACAGATCGTTAACGATGTACCACATGGCGCACAACACCCCGCCGCGCGGCGGGACGCCCGTGATTTCGGCGATCAGGGGATTGATGTGGGCAAGGCTCGGCGAATCGCAGCGGAACTTGCTAATGGCCGCGGCGATCGGCGCCGAAATGATCAGCTTTCGCGTCGGGAGCGGCGACAGATCAAGGATGAACCCGTTTTCATAGTCCTGCCCGGCAATAGCCCGAAAAACACTGGCGCGTAAGGAATTGAAGCTAACGGTACGCGTCGTCTGCATTTGGGGTTTAACAACCATAAATTGAGTAAAATCGACGGATTAGCTATCATTTAAGGTCTAATAGCCTGAGAAGTAGGGGTGTTAAAGACTCTATTTGCTGCGATGTAACGAATTGTAACGGGTAGATGCCGCCCGCCTTGACTCTCCCCCAAGCCTTCCCGTACATAACCCTCGCTTAAGCCTGACATTTCTGGGTTTTTGCTGCCTCTCGGGGGCCGTCCGTCTGCGATTACGCACACGGGCGTGTTTCGCTTTTGGCTAAATGGGTTTTGGAAGACCGATGTTCGATACGTTGACCGACAAGCTGGGCTCAGCCCTCGCGAAGCTCACACGGCGCGGTGCCTTGACCGAAGCCGATGTGGCTACAGCCATGCGCGAAGTGCGCGTGGCGTTGTTGGAAGCCGACGTCGCGCTGCCGGTGGTGAAAGACTTCATCGCCAAGGTCAGCGAAAAGGCCGTCGGCGAAAAAGTCGTGAAGTCGGTCACGCCTGGCCAGATGGTCATCAAGATCGTGCACGACGAACTCGTGACGATGCTGGGCGGCGATCCGGACAGCCAAGATTTCGCTGCGCAGTTTGATTCCGTCGGCATCGATCTCAAGGCGCCGTCACCCGTCGCCGTGCTCATGGTCGGTCTGCAAGGTTCGGGTAAAACCACCACCAGCGCCAAGATCGCGCATCGCCTGCAGACCAAAGAAAAGAAACGCGTGCTGATGGTGTCGCTCGACACCTACCGCCCCGCCGCGCAAGACCAGCTCGCGATCCTCGGCAAACAGGTCGGCGTGATGACGCTGCCCATCGTCGCCGGCCAGCAGCCGCTCGACATCGCGCGCCGCGGTTTGGCCGAAGCGCGTTCGGGCGTGTTCGATGTCGTGATGTTCGACACCGCAGGCCGCCTCACCATCGACGAAGCCATGATGGCCGAAGTCACCGCTGTGCGCGATTTGGTGAAGCCGCACGAAACCCTGCTCGTCACCGACGCCATGATCGGCCAAGACGCCGTCATCACCGCACAGTCGTTCAATGAAAAAGTCGGCGTCACCGGCATCGTGCTGACGCGCGTCGATGGCGACGCCCGCGGCGGCGCTGCGCTCTCCATGCGCGCCATCACGGGGCGCCCCATCAAGTTGATTGGCGTCGGCGAAAAGGTCGATGCGCTTGAAGTGTTTCATCCGCAACGTATCGCCGGCCGCATCCTCGGCATGGGCGATGTTGTCGGCCTCGTCGAGAAGGCCGTCGCCAACGTCGATCACGAGAAGGCCGAGAAGCTGGCCGCGCGCATGCAAGAGGGCAAGTTCGACTTGAACGACATGCTCTCTCAGCTGCAGCAGATTCAGCGCATGGGCGACATGAAGGGCCTTCTGGGCCTCATCCCCGGTATCGGCAACGCGCTGAAGCAGGTGAAGGATTCACAGATGGATCCGAAGACCTTCAAGCGCCTGGAAGCCATCATTCAATCGATGACGCCGAAAGAACGCCGCGTGCCTGATCTGATCAAGGCCTCGCGCAAACAACGTATTGCCGTGGGCTCGGGCACTTCGGTGCCGGAAGTCAACAAGCTGCTGAAGCAACATCAGCAGATGGAAACCATGATGAAGCGCATGAAGAAGATGGGCGGCATCGGTGCACTCGCCGGCATGATGGGCGGCGCAGGCGGTGGCCTTGCAGGCATGATGGGCGGGATGGGCGGCGGTATGCCGCGTCCCGGCGGTCCGCCATTTGGACGCAAATAGATTTGAGTTGAGACCACGTTTTTTCGAAACACGTAAATAAAGATAACCAAGGAGAGTAACTAAAGATGTCGCTTAAAATCAGATTGTCGCGCGTCGGCGCGAAAGCCCAGCCTTACTACCGCCTCGTTGTTGCGGACTCGCGTTATCCGCGTGATGGTCGCTTCATCGAAAAGGTGGGCACCTACAATCCGCGCGTGCCGCACGATCACAAAGAACGTTTGGTGCTGAAAGAAGACCGCATCAAGCATTGGATCGGCACGGGCGCGCTGCCCACGGACCGCGTGCAACGTTTGCTGGCCAAGGTCGGCATCGGTTCCGCTCCGGAAGTGCATGCCCAGACCAAGCAAGACAAGCCGCGTGCGAAGACCCAAGAACGTCTGCGCGTTGCTGAAGAAGCTGCCAAGAACGCAGCCGAAGCGGCGGCGAAAGCGGCTGAAGGTTAAGCGTTGGCTTCGCCCGACGCGCGCGTTTGCCTTGGCGTCGTTGTTGGCGCCAAGGGTTTGCGCGGCGAAGTGCGGATCAAGAGCTTCACGGAGAAGCCCGCTGATGTCGCTGCTTACGGGCCTGTGACGACGGACGACGGTCGCGAATTTACCGTCACCGTCACGGGCGCGGCGCAAGGTGTTCTGGTCGGACGCATCAAAGGTGTTGCGGATCGGAACGCGGCCGAGGCTTTGAGAGGTGTGAAGTTCTACGTCGCGCGGCAAGCGCTGCCGAAGACCGACGATGGCATCTACTACCACGCCGACCTGGTAGGCTTGGCGGCGGAGCTGGAAGGCGGCGAGGCGCTTGGTGTCGTGACGGCGGTCTACAACTTCGGCGCCGGCGATATGCTCGAGGTGAAGCTGGCGGACGGACGAACTGAGCTACTGCCGTTCAGCGATGCGGTCATCGCCAAGGTCGATATGTTGAGCGGAAAGATTTTTGTGAATCCGCTGCCCGGGTTGTTTGCAAACGACTCGGACGCGGAGGAGAGATTGAAGGAAGAGGGGTAATGACATCCGAGGCACCCTTCCGTGCCGTGGCGCTCACATTGTTTCCGGAGATGTTTCCGGGACCCTTGGGTGCGTCACTCGCTGGAAAGGCCTTGCAGGACAGGGTTTGGACGTTGGAAACGGTGGACATTCGCGGGTTCGCAAGCGATAAACACCGCACCGTCGACGACAGTCCTTTCGGGGGCGGCGCCGGTATGGTGATGCGAGCGGATGTGCTCGATGCCGCCATCGCAGCGTCCCGTCCCAAAGGCACCCCGCTGATCTATCTGACCCCTCGGGGAAAGATTTTGGATCAGACGCGTGTGCGGGCCTTGGCGGCAGGACCGGGTGTCACTCTGATCTGCGGCCGCTACGAAGGTGTCGATCAACGCCTTCTGGAGGCGCAAGAGGTAGAGGAGGTAAGTCTCGGCGACTTTATCCTCTCGGGTGGCGAAGCGGCGGCGATCACACTACTTGATGCAGTGGTCAGATTGCTGCCGGGCGTGGTTGGTAAAACAGAGTCGCTTGAGAACGAGAGTTTCGAGACCGGCCTGTTGGAGTATCCGCACTATACCCGCCCCGATGTTTGGCAGGGACGCGAGGTGCCGGAAGTTTTGAGATCCGGTCATCATGCCAAGGTTGCGGCATGGCGGCAGGCACAGGCGGAAGAAATTACCCGCGAAAGGCGTCCCGATCTGTGGACGCGTTACGCGAAGACAAAAGCAAACTGACGCCCCGCTCAAGCAGGGCAAAAGCGAAAAAAGGACGACGAAAATGGATACGCTGCAGACAATCGAAAAAGAATACATGGCCGAATTGCTGGCCAAGCGCGCTGTGCCGGAATTCACCCCGGGTGATACCGTACGCGTTCACGTGAAGGTCAAAGAAGGCCAGCGCGAACGTACGCAGGCTTACGAAGGCGTGTGCATCGCCCGTAAGAACGCCGGCGTGAACTCCTCGTTCACCGTGCGTAAAATTTCGTTCGGCGAAGGCGTCGAGCGCGTGTTCCCGCTGTTCGCGCCGATCATCGACAAGGTCGAGATCGTCCGCAAAGGCCGCGTGCGCCGTGCAAAGCTTTATTATCTTCGTGACCTCCGCGGCCGCGCCGCGCGCATCACCGAAGAAGGTCTCAGCAGCGGCGAAGAAGCCGCCGCCGAAAAGGCCTAACTGACTCAACCTCCCCCTCGTGGGGAGGTCGGCGAGCAAAGCGAGCCGGGTGGGGGGTATGTAGCGCGCGTGTCGCTTTCCTTACTCCCCCACCCCAACCCCTCCCCACGCGCGCGGGGAACGCGCGCTCTATTTGGATAGGCCGGCCTCCGGCCGGACGGGGGAGGGGCTTATCGTGTGCCGGACTTGTCATGACTCAACCCACCACGCTTTACGATAAATTGTGGAACAGCCACGTCGTCACGACTGACGAAGGCGGCACGTCCGTCCTCTATATCGATCTGCACTTGGTGCACGAAGTCACCTCGCCGCAAGCTTTCGAAGGCTTGCGCACGGCGGGGCGCAAAGTTCACGCGCCCGCGAAAACCATCGCCGTGCCTGATCACAACGTGCCGACCACGGCCGACCGCCTCCAAGTCATCAAAGACCCGGAAGGCCGCTTGCAGCTCGAGATGCTGGAATCCAACTGCTGCGATTTCGGCGTGCCCTATATCCCCATGAACGATGTCCGCCAGGGCATCGTGCACATCATCGGACCAGAGCAAGGTCTCACGCAGCCCGGCAAGACAATTGTCTGCGGCGATTCACATACTTCGACCCACGGCGCACTCGGCGCGCTGGCGTTCGGCATCGGCACATCCGAAGTCGAACATGTTTTGGCGACGCAAACCCTCGTCATGAAAAAAGCCAAGAACATGCGCGTGGTGGTGGACGGTAAATTGCCGCCCGGCGTCACGGCGAAAGACTTGGTGCTCGCGATCATCGGTAAGATGGGCACGTCCGGCGGCACGGGCCATGTGATCGAATTCGTCGGCCAGGCCTTCACCGACCTCTCCATGGAAGGCCGCATGACGGTCTGCAACATGACCATCGAAGGCGGTGCCCGCGCTGGCCTCATCGCGCCCGACGACAAGACTTTTGAGTATTTGAAAGGCCGTCCTTACGCGCCCAAAGGTGTCGCGTGGGAACAGGCCGTGGCGTATTGGCGCACGCTGAAATCCGATCCCGATGCGGCGTTCGATAAAGAAGTGCATCTGGCGGCGGAAGAGTTAGTGCCTTACGTCACCTGGGGCACCAGCCCCGAAGACGCGCTGCCGATTACGGCACGCGTGCCTGATCCCAAAAGCTTTGCCGATCCAGCTAAAGGTGCCGCGGCCAAACGTTCGCTGGAATACATGGACCTCAAAGCTGGCACGCCCTTGGATCAGATCAAGGTCGATAAAGTGTTCATCGGTTCCTGCACCAACGGCCGTATCGAAGACATGCGCGCCGCTGCCGAAGTGCTCAAAGGCCGCAAGGTTGCGCCCGGCGTTGGCGTGTTGATCGTTCCGGGCTCCGGCCTCGTGAAACATCAGGCCGAAGAAGAAGGTCTCGACGAAATTTTCACCGCTGCCGGCGCAGAGTGGCGTGAACCCGGCTGCTCCATGTGTCTCGGCATGAACCCCGACATTTTGAAACCCGGCGAACGTTGCGCGTCCACATCCAACCGCAACTTTGAAGGCCGCCAAGGCATCGGCGGGCGTACGCATCTTGTCAGCCCAGCCATGGCTGCGGCTGCGGCCATTACCGGTCACCTCACAGACGTGAGGAAGATCTAGTCATGGAAAAATTCAAAGTTCTGAAAGCCGTCGCGGCGTCGTTGCCCTTGGTCAACGTCGACACCGACATGATCATTCCGGCACGGTTTTTGAAAACCATCAAGCGCACGGGCCTCGGCAAATCGGCGTTCTACGCCATGCGCTACGACGAAAGCGGCGCTGAGCGTGCGGATTTTGTGCTGAATAACGAACCCTATCGCCACGCGAAGATTTTGATCGCTGGCGATAACTTCGGCTGCGGTTCGTCGCGCGAACATGCGCCCTGGAGTCTCGCAGACTTTGGTCTGCGCTGCATCATCGCGCCCAGCTTCGCCGACATCTTTTACGGTAATTCGTTCAAGAATGGCATTCTCTGCATCACGCTTCCGCAAGCCGATGTCGACAAGCTCGCGGCCAAAGCCAGCAGCGGCAACACAGCGGGCGGCGAGTTCACCGTCGATCTGGAAAGCCTCACCATCACCGCGCCGGACGGCGGTACGGTCAGTTTCACGCTAGACGGCACCAAGCGCACCAATCTGCTGCAAGGCCTCGACGACATTGGTCTCACGCTGCAAAAGGTCGATAAGATCGCGAGCTTTGAAGAAAAGCAGCGGCGCGAACAGCCCTGGCTTACGGCTTAAATCTCAGTCTAAAGGCGCACTCATGACGTCTGCAAAAAACATTCTGCTCTTGCCCGGCGACGGTATTGGTCCCGAGATTACCGCAGCCGCACGCAAGACCTTCGCCTGGTTCAACGACACCAAGCGCACAAACTTCGTCTTCACAGAAGATCTCATCGGCGGCGTGTCTTACGACACACACGGCACGCCCCTGACCGACGCTGCGCTGAAGCGCGCGCAAGAAGCCGACGCCGTGCTGATGGCCTCCGTCGGCGGACCGAAGTGGGAAACGCTGCCGTTCAAAGATCGCCCTGAACGCGGCCTGCTCGCTATGCGCAAAGGTCTGGGTGTGTTCGCGAACCTGCGCCCGGCGCTAGTGTTCGACGTGCTCGCCAATGCCTCGCCCTTGAAGCCCGAGATTGTTCAAGGTCTCGACATCATGATCGTGCGCGAGCTTTTGGGCGGTGTGTACTTCGGCGAACCGCGCGGCATCGAGACGCTGCCGAACGGCGAGCGCCGCGGTATCAATACGCAAGTTTACACGACGTCAGAAATTCAACGTGTCGCACGCGTCGCCTTTGAGCTCGCGCGCAAGCGGAGCAAAAAGGTCTGCTCGGTCGAAAAAGCCAACGTCATGGAAAGCGGCGTGTTGTGGCGCGAGGAAGTCACCAAGCTCCACGACGAATATAAAGACGTGGAACTCGTGCACATGTATGCCGACAACTGCGCCATGCAGCTCGTGCGCTATCCCAAACAGTTCGACGTCATCGTCAGCGATAATCTGTTCGGTGATTTGCTGTCGGACCTCGCGTCCATGTTGCCCGGATCATTGGGCATGCTTCCGTCGGCCAGCCTTGGCGCCCGCGATTCGTCGGGCCGTCAGCCCGCGTTCTATGAACCCATCCACGGTTCCGCGCCGGACATCGCCGGTAAAGGCGTCGCGAATCCGTTGGCCATGATTCTCTCCTACGGCATGATGCTGCGCTATTCGTTCGATATGGCGGCCAATGCCGACCTTTTGGACGCGGCCGTGAAGAACGTGCTGCGCGCCGGCATCCGTACCCCTGATATTGCCGAAAAAGGTCAGAACCCCGTCTCAACCCAGGCTATGGGTGACGCGGTCGTTAAAGAGCTGGCCCGCCTTGCCGCGTAACACCCTGGAATCGTTATAAAAATCGAGCGCCTGTGATTCTTTGAAACCGCTGGGCCTCCGCGCGACTCGGGAATACCTGAGATAAAACAACAACCTACAGGGCGTGCTGGCGCGCCTTATCCGGGGCGTTGGCCCAATCCCGCATTGAAAAAAGTCCCTCACAAGCATATGTAAGCCCCGTCAGCTCGCTATGGGGCGACCTCGTTCTGCACTCCTCGAGAGCTAGTCCCGGTCCCGCCCGTTTAGAAGTTCGGCCCGCCTGCATGTGCAGGCGGTCATTATTCTTGGAGAAATACTATGCCGGTCGGCACCGTAAAGTGGTTTAACGCGACGAAGGGTTTTGGTTTCATTCAGCCTGAAGACGGCTCGAAAGATGTGTTCGTGCACATCTCGGCCGTTGAACGCTCGAACCTCGGTTCTTTGAACGAAGGCCAAAAAATTAGCTTCGATATTCAGGAAGAGCGTGGCAAGTCGGCCGCCGCTAATCTGAAAGCCGTCTAATACCTACGTCGCGGGGCAGCTTCGGGGCTGACCCCGCGTACTTTTTTGTCTGCCGCGCTGAAAACTTCAGCGCTGGTCCGTTGGGAGTAGCTTATGGCTAAAGAAGAACTGCTCGAGTTTGAGGGCGTCGTCACAGATGTTCTTCCCGAAGCACGTTATCGCGTAAAGCTTTCCAACGACCATGAGATCATCGCGTACACAGCAGGACGCATGAAGAAAAACCGCATCCGCACGCTGGTTGGCGACCGGGTGACCGTTGAAGTGACGCCTTACGATCTCGATAAGGGCCGTCTGATTTTCCGTCACAAAGACACCAGCGAACGTCCGCCGCAAACGGGCGCGCCGCGTCACTTCACCAAGCGCCGCTAACGCTTGGCGTCCGGCCTAGGCCGGTTTTGTAAGTACGCGTTTAGTCGTCCGGCACAAATAAGCCGAACATTCTAAAACCCAGCAGAGAATAGTGGACGATGGCTATGCCCGACACCTCACGTAATCCCGCACGTCCCGACGGCTATAAAGTCGCGGTGATCGGCGCGACCGGTAACGTCGGCCGCGAGATCCTGAATATTTTATGGGACCGTAAGTTTCCGGTGTCGCAGGTTTACGCGCTGGCTTCTGAGCGTTCCGTCGGCCGGCAGGTTTCGTTCGGCGAAGATGAAATTCTAAAGATCCAGGACCTCGAAACTTTCGATTTCAAGGGCGTGGATTTTGCGCTGTCGTCGCCGGGCGCGAAAGTGTCGGCCATACACAGCCCGCGCGCGGCCGCTGCCGGCTGCATTGTCATCGACAACACGTCGCACTTCCGCATGGACCCCGACGTGCCGCTGGTGGTGCCGGAAGTAAATCCCGAAGCCATCGCGCGTTATAAGAAAAAAGGCATCATTGCCAATCCGAACTGCTCGACCATTCAGATGGTCGTGGCGTTGAAACCTCTGCACGACGAATTCAAGATCAAGCGCGTTGTGGTCTCGACCTATCAGTCGACGTCGGGCAAAGGTAAGTCCGCTATGGACGAGCTTTTCAACCAGACCAAGGGCATTTACGCCAATCAGCCGGTTGGCCAGACCCAGTCGCAGTTCACCAAGCAGATTGCCTTCAACGTCATTCCGCATATCGACATCTTCCTCGACGACGGCGACACCAAAGAAGAATGGAAGATGGTGGCTGAAACGCGCAAAATTCTGGACCCTGCCATCAAGGTCCATGCGAATTGCGCGCGCGTGCCGTCGTTTATCGGCCACGCCGAATACATCAATATCGAAACCGAAAAGCCCATCACGGATAAAGCCGCGCGCGCTATTTTGTCCAAGGCGCCGGGCGTCAGTGTGGTCGACCGCCGCATCGATGGCGGCTATGTCACGCCCGCCGAAGTGGGCGGTGAAGATGCGGTTTTCATCTCGCGCATTCGCCGCGACTTCTCGGTCGAAAACGGCCTGTCGTTCTGGTGCGTTTCCGACAACCTGCGCAAAGGTGCCGCGCTCAACGCCGTACAGATCGCCGAAGTCCTGGTGAAGGAATACCTGAGCAGCAAGCGTTAGCGCTTAGGGCTCTAGCTTTAAAAGGCTAAGCGCCGTCGCTGCCAACACCAGCACGCCTGAAAAGGCGATGATGCTGCCTGAAATGCGGTTCAGCCACGGCAGGCCGCTTTTGACAAATCGTCCGCGCATGATCGTGACAGCGCCCGCCAATATCATCCACCACAGCGCCGAGCCTGCGAACACGCCCGCCACCAGCCAAAAGGCGGTCACCGGGGCTGCATAATCAATCGGACCAAAGGCTGCAAAAACGCCGGCCGCTGCAATCATCGTGGCGGGGTTTGTGATGGCCATGGAGAAGGCGGCGACAAAATCGCGCCGCAAGCTTTTCACCGCAACGGTGCCATTGTTCATCATCACCGGTGCGCAGTAGGTGGTGATCCCAAGGGCCAGAACCAATAGACCGCCCACGAGCCCGATGACGACCTGATAGTCGAGCACAAAGGCGCTGATGACGGTGATGCCCAAGCCCGCCACCGCGCCAAAGGCCATGTCGGCCAAGGCCGCGCCCAAGCCGGCGATGACGGCTTGCGTCCATCCCCGCGCCAGCGCGCGCCGAATACAAAGCACCGCCACCGGCCCAATAGGTGCGGCCAGGGCAAAGCCGACTATGCAGCCGCGCACAAAGGCAAAATCCAGAAAGGCGGGAGTGAAGTTCTCGAAAAACATGCCCTGGCCTCGTACACTGTTTCGAAGGCCCACCGCAAGGCTTCCACCTTTCCCGTCGCCCGCTATAAGTGTGTAACGGTTGCGAGATAAAAGGACGGCATCATGTTATCGCCCTTGAGCGCTAATTTGGCACGGCCCCGGCGCAGCATGCTCTATATGCCCGCTTCGAATGCGCGTGTTTTGGATAAAGCCAAGACCCTCGCTGCCGATGCGCTCATTTTCGATTTGGAAGATGCCGTCGCACCGGATGCAAAAGCCGACGCGCGCACCGCCGCGGTTTTCGCCGCCGACTCCCGAGGGTACGGCCAGCGCGAAATCCTCATTCGCGCGAATGGTATCGGGACGGCGTGGTTCAAGGATGATCTCACCGCCATCGCGACGTCTTCTGCCGACGGTGTGGTACTGCCCAAGATTGATGGACCTGAAGACTTGCGCCGCGCTGATGCCGTGTTAAGCGCGGCGGGTGCCCCAAATCATCTTAAAATATGGGCCATGATGGAAACCCCGCGCGGCATTCTCGCCGCCGAAGCGCTGGCCGCATCGACGCCGCGTCTCGCGGGGTTTCTGATGGGCACCGCCGACCTTTCCAAAGATCTGCATTGCGCTCACCCCGCCGACCGCGCGCCGATGATCTATGCGTTGCAACACTGCGTGCTGGTGGCACGTGCTTACGGCATTGCAATTGTTGACGGTGTGCATGTGGACCTTGAAGACGCCGCAGGTTTTGAGGCCGCTTGCCTGCAAGGCCGCGATATGGGCTTCGACGGCAAGTCGCTCATTCATCCCAAGCAGATCGAAGTTGCCAATGCGTCTTTCGCGCCTTCTGCCAACGCAGTCGATTATGCGCGGCGCTTGGTTGCAGCGCATGCTGAGGCTGCAGCGCACGGCCATGCCGTAACGCTGCTCGATGGGCGCTTGGTGGAAGTGTTGCATGTCGTGCAAGCCGAGCGCCTGCTCGCACAAGCCGCACTCATTGCTCAGCTGGAAGCATAGAAAAAGGCGCCGTCGTTGCCGACGGCGCCCGTTTCCCTAACGAAGCAATTACTGACGGTTAACGCTGCCCGACGTCGTCGCCGAACCCGAACCACCGGCACCGATGTTGGCACCGTTACGGTTGACGTTCGCCGAACCGGACGCGTTGCCGCTGCCGGACGTCGAGGACGACACACCAGTCGAGCTGGTGCTGCCGCTCACAGCACTGCCAACGCTGGCGCTGCCATTCGCGCCGCCGGAGACAGAAGTCGCGCTGGCGCGATCAACCGTGCCGCCGACCGTACCGCTGGCGCGATTGGCTGTGCCGTTGACCGTACCGCTCGCACGGTTGGCAGCAGCAGCCGCATCGGCTTCAGCTTTAGCTTTGGCTTCCGCAGTCGCGTTAGCGCCGGCAGTCGCAGCGGTGTTCGCAGCACCCTGAGCGCGGCCGCTTGTGGACGCGGCAGCGTTTTTAGCACCCGACGCCGTACCATTTACTGTGCTGCGCGCGCCGCTTGTGGCACCGCTCGCATTGGCGCCGACGTTGCCGCTGGCGTTACCGGCCGCACCGGCTCCGAGCGAACCACCGCCCATTGAACCCGTGGCCGAACCGGCTGCGCCAACAGCGCCGCCAACGGCTCCGCCGCCGCCTAAAAGCTGGGCCGAGGCCGGCGCTGCAGCGAAAGCAACCATCAGGGTGGTCGTGAGCAATAATGTTTTCATCATAAGAACTCTCCTTGTTGTTGTGTTGAGCTGCGTGTTTCCCGTCCGCGAACTCTTCGTCTTAAATTCCTCGTCTCGAATTTCTAGTCGCAAGTCCTCGTATTAAGCGCGTCCTGCCAGGATGTTTTTCCCGACGTATGTTCAACGTCGCCATTAAGTCAAAAACGGGTGTGAAATTAGGTTTTATGGAGGCACTTCACCAAAGCCACGCTGAGTTCTTACGAACCACAACTTTTTCCAGCGTTGGCCGTTAGCCCTTCCGCTTCCTCCGCTAATAAAACTCGGGACGTGGAGGATTTGTTCCGCAACTCTGGGAGACTTCAAAAATGAAAACACAAATTACGGGCGCGGCGTTTATCGCTGCGCTATCCGTATTAGCGACTCCTGCCTCGGTTCAAGCGCAAGTTGTGACGCTGCCGAATAACGGCGGGGTAGCGACTTATCAGCCAAATGCGGGCGCAGGCACGCTTACAGGGACGCTGGCGCAAGGCGGCACCAGCACGCCCTTCTCTTGCGGCTACGATGTGGTCTCAGGGCAGATCAGCGGCTCGCCGTCCTGCGGACAAATTTTCAACGCGCTCACGCTCACAAACGTTGAGCGCGAAATCGTATCCGCGCGCCGGGTTGTTGCGTCCAATCTCCAATCAATGACGACAACGCAGCTTCTGGACGACACCTTTCAACGCCAGATCGGCAACGGCT
Organism: Fidelibacterota bacterium; assembly: GCA_947476895.1. Taxonomy (GTDB): domain Bacteria; phylum Pseudomonadota; class Alphaproteobacteria; order Rhodospirillales; family Rhodospirillaceae; genus SHVO01. The sequence continues at coordinate 437,249 of CANJRX010000001.1, forward strand.
TTAGCGTAGGCGCGCGCGCCACCGGCGCCGAAGCCTCGGCCGGTGCTTCGAATTTGGGACCGTTTGCTTTCGCCGGCGGCAGCTTCGTTGATGACAATCGCTCGGGTTTTGAAAAAAGCGGCCACACCTATTTGGCCACGGTGGGTCTCGATCACACCATGGGCAATACCTTGATCGGTGGACACGTGGGCTACACCACCACGGAGCTAAATCTCACAAGCCTTAACGGCGATCTGTCGTCGGACGGCTGGCTGGTGGGCGGTTATCTCACGCAGCTCTTCGGGCAGCGCTTCTCGGTGACCGCATCGGCCGCATATACGGATGCCAACGTTGATTTCAGGCGCACCTTCGCCGGCACAAACGTCACGGCGGATTACGGCCATACCGAATGGACCGGCTCGCTCACGGCCAATGCCGTGATCATGTCCACCCAAAGCCTGGCCTTTACGGTTATCGGCGGCGTGACCTACGGCGCTTGGAAGGACGACGCCTATACCGACAGCCGCGGCTTCGCGTATGCCAAAGCCGACGGCGACAACACCTATGCCAAAGTCGGCGGCGTCCTCACCCTGATGCCGATGGGCATGTTCCGTCCCTATGGCTTTGCCACTTATAACCGCCTGCTCTCCGACCCAGCCTTTACCGGCCGTGATGCCGTCAACGTCGGCGGCGGCCTGGCCATTGGCTCCGGCCGTCTCACCGGCGGCCTCGAAGTCGGAACCCAGCTGTTCCAATCGGGCCAAGACAGCACCTCGATCGGCCTCCATCTCCGTTTGGCCGTCTAATCTTAAGAAATTCGGGCTTCCAACCGCCTCGGCTTCTAGCCGGGGCGGTTTTGCATATCTGCCGTCCGGAGGGCTTAATTGACTTCACCCCAGGGGGTGAGTAGTACTGGCGAGGGGGCCGCCGGGGAGGCGACTCCGCACCTAAATATGTTGTAAACACTTGGTCTTAGCCAAGAGGGGCCTTAGCCCGCTTTCGGCTAAGCTAGCGCATCGGATCCGCCATGACCCAAGCCGCGAAACCCGCCGCCCGGCCGCTGTCGCCGCATTTGCAAATTTATCGCCTGCCTCTGGCCGCCTGGTTGTCGATCACGCACCGCATCACCGGCGTCGGCCTGACCCTCGGCACTTTGTTGCTGACCTACTGGATTACCGCTGCGGCTTACGGCCCTGACGCTTACGCCGCCTTCACCGACTATCTGGACTCGCCGCTGGGCTATCTCGTGTTGTTCGGCTTCTCGGTGGCGCTGTTTTATCACCTGTGTAACGGCATCCGTCACCTGTTCTGGGACGCCGGCAAAAACTTCGAAATCGCAGCGACCAACCGCGGCAACGTCGTGGTGCTGGTGGGCACGGTCGTTCTGACCGCGCTCGCCTGGTTTTTGGCGCTGGCGTAAGGGGGGCATAAGCACATGTTCGCATCTCACAATCTTCGCACGCCCTTGGGCCGCGCCCGCGGCCTCGGCTCGGCTAAAGACGGTCTTCATCATTGGTGGCTGCAGCGCCTGACGGCGCTCGCCTTGATCCCGCTCACGGTTTGGTTTGTTGCTTCCGTCGTCGGTCTTGCCGGCAGCGGTTATGAAGAATTCGCAACGTGGCTGTCGGCGCCGTGCACGGCCGCCGCCATGATCCTGTTCCTCGGCATCACGTTCCATCATGCACAATCGGGCATGCAGGTGGTGCTGGAAGATTACGTCAGCGACCACGGCTGGCGCAACGCCAGCATCATCGTCGTCAAATTCATCTGCTACGGCCTCGCGGTCCTTAGCATCGTTTCCACGCTGATCGTTTCGTTCGGGGGCTAAGCGCAATGGCTGCATACAACATCATTGATCACGAATACGACGTGGTCGTTGTCGGCGCCGGCGGAGCAGGCCTGCGCGCGACGTTCGGCATGGTTCAGCACGGTTTGAAAACCGCCTGCATCACCAAAGTATTTCCGACCCGCAGCCACACCGTCGCCGCGCAAGGCGGCGTAGGTGCCGCGCTCGGCAACATGGCCGAAGACAACTGGGTCTGGCACATGTACGACACCGTCAAGGGTGCCGACTGGCTCGGCGACCAAGACGCCATCGAATATATGTGCCGCGAAGCTATTCCCGCTGTGCACGAACTTGAACACTACGGCGTACCGTTTTCGCGCACACCCGAAGGCAAAATCTATCAACGGCCTTTCGGCGGACACATGCGCAACTTCGGTGAAGCGCCCGTGCAACGCGCTTGCGCTGCCGCCGACCGCACCGGTCATGCGATCTTGCACACGCTCTATCAGCAGAGCCTGAAGCATAAGGCCGAATTTTTCGTCGAATACTTCGCGCTTGATCTGATGATGGACGAAAGCGGCTGCCGCGGCGTTGTCGCACTCGATATGGCGACCGGCACCATCCACCGTTTCAAAGGCCATCAAACAGTGATGGCGACAGGCGGCTACGGCCGTTCGTATTTTTCGTGCACCTCAGCGCACACCTGCACCGGCGACGGCAATGCCATGGTCGCGCGCGCGGGTCTGCCGCTTCAGGACATGGAGTTCGTGCAGTTCCATCCGACCGGCGTTTACGGCGCGGGCGTATTGATCACCGAAGGTGCGCGCGGCGAAGGTGGCTATCTCACCAACAGCCACGGCGAACGTTTCATGGAGCGCTATGCGCCGACGGCCAAAGACTTGGCCTCGCGCGACGTCGTCAGCCGCGCCATGACCATGGAAATTCGCGACGGCCAAGGCATCGGGCCTGAGAAGGATCATATCCTTTTGCACCTCGAACATCTGGGCGCGGAAGTTCTGCACCAGCGCCTGCCGGGCATCACCGAAACCGCGAAAGTGTTTGCGGGTGTCGATGCGACCAAGGAACCGATCCCGGTCTTGCCCACCGTGCACTACAACATGGGCGGCATTCCGACGAACTACATGGCCGAAGCTATTTCGCCGCTGCCGGGCAAGCCCGACAATGTCATTCCGGGCCTCATGGCCATTGGCGAAGCGGCGTCAGTCTCTGTGCACGGCGCGAACCGCCTCGGCACAAACTCGCTGCTCGATCTCGTTGTCTTCGGCCGCGCCGCTGCGTTGCGTGCGAAGGACCTGATCAAAAAGGGCACGCCGCATCGTCCGTTGTCCAAGAACGCCGCCGACTTGGCGCTCAGCCGCCTCGATCGTATCCGCAATGCCAGCGGTTCCCTGACCACGGCGGCGATCCGTAAGAACATGCAGCGCACCATGCAGAACGACGCGGCCGTGTTCCGCACGTCCAAGACGCTCAAAGAAGGCATGGACAAAATGGGCCAGATCGCCGGCTCCTTGCGCGATCTTAAAGTCTCGGATCGTTCACTGATCTTCAACACCGACTTGATTGAAGCGCTGGAACTGGAAAACCTGATGGCTTGCGCACTTGCCACGATCGTCGGCGGCGAAGCCCGTCACGAAAGCCGCGGTGCTCACGCTCACGAAGATTTCCCGAACCGCGACGACGAAAATTGGATGAAGCACACGCTGGCTTGGATCGCTGACGATTGGAAAGTGAAGCTGGATTACCGCCCAGTGCACACTTACACGCTGACCAACGACGTGAAGTACATCCCGCCCAAAGCGCGCGTTTACTAGGAGCATTTCCCCATGGTCGAGTTTTCACTCCCTAAGAATTCCAAGCCCACCAAAGGCAAGACGTATCCTGCGCCAGCAGGTGCGAAGAACGTCAAGCGCTTTGACATCTACCGTTATGACCCCGACTCCGGCGCCAATCCGCGTATCGATAGCTACGACGTTGATATGGACACCTGCGGTCCCATGGTCCTCGACGCTCTTCTAAAGATCAAAGACGAAACCGATCAAACCCTCACGCTGCGACGCTCGTGCCGCGAAGGCATTTGCGGCTCGTGCTCCATGAACATCGACGGCGGAAATACGCTGGCGTGTTTGAAGCCCATCGATGAATGCAATGGCACCGTAAAGGTTTATCCGCTGCCGCATATGCCGGTGGTCAAAGACCTGGTGCCGGACCTCACGCATATCTACGCGCAGTACGCGTCCATTGAGCCGTGGATGAAAAATGACACGCCGCCGCCGTCATCGGGCGAGCGTCTACAGTCGCCGGAAGAGCGCGAAAAGCTCGACGGGCTGTGGGAATGCATTTTGTGCTTCTGCTGTACCACCAGCTGCCCAAGCTATTGGTGGAATGGCGACCGCTATCTTGGCCCCGCAGTGCTTTTGCAGGCCGCGCGCTGGATCAACGATAGCCGCGACGAAGCCACCGGCGAACGCTTGGACGACCTCGAAGATCCGTTCAAGCTCTACCGCTGCCACACCATCATGAACTGCACCAACACCTGCCCGAAGGGTTTGAACCCGGCCAAAGCAATTGCCGACATCAAGATGAAGATGGTCGAGCGCGCGGGATAAGCAGTTCCACACGAACGAAAGAAGGCCGCGTGCTGAGCGCGGCCTTTTTTTATGGCGTGACGGCACCGGCAGGCACACGCAACAGTTCAGCCGACGCGACGGCTTTCTCCAGGCTTAGAGGCGGACAGACATTTTCAGCCTCGGTAAAAATCTCACGCGCGCCGACGCCCGATTTGCGAATGGTCAGCCATTCACCGAGAAACACCGTAGCTTTGCAGCGCGCATCTTGTTCATTTGAACCGGCGTAGCCGGCGCCGGCGCGTACGCCCGAAACAAACTGTGCCGGATCGTCATCGGACATCAACGCCTCGACGACGGCCCAGGCGCTGCCATTACGATCCAGGTTCGCGAAAAGCTCGGCTTGCAACGGCATGCCGGCGCGCAAGTGCGCCTTGGCCAGCCATATAAGGTACGCGTTGTCGCCCGGCATGCGGCGGACGGCTTGCTGGAAATCGTCCGCCGCGCCGTTCCACTCGCCTTTGAAGTATTTCGCGAGGCCGCGCCCGAAATACCAATTCACGTCGGACCGGCGCTGCAAAAGCGCATCGAAATCGGCGATGGCCGCGTCATAGCGCCCGGTTTTTGCCTGCAGGAGTCCGCGGCTGTAAAAGGGATCGGTTTTACGGGGATCGAGTTTGATGGCGGCGTCGAGATCGGCGATGGCTTCGGTCGGCCGGTTCAAACGCTGAAGAGTCTCGGCGCGGGTTTTTCTCAATAGAAAGACTAAGCCCAGCGTATGCGTATCCCGGGAGCCGGAATCCAACGCACGCACACCGAGCACCTCTAAACTGAGGGGCGTGGGACTCAGCTCTACCGCCCGATTCAGGTCGGTTAGAGCCAGTTCGTATTGACCTTGAAGCTGATACTGCGTGCCGCGGCGATAATAAGTCATATAGTCATCGGGCCCGGCGGCGATCGCGGCAGAAGCCGCAGCGAGTGCGGCTACACCGCTACTTAAATACATTTCCCCAGCATCTGGCTTGGACCAGGGACCGGGGATCAATTCCAGCCGTTGCGCACCCAGAAACGCCCCGACGCCAGCGACAATCGCCACCGCCATGGCTCCCAAGCGCATCTTCTTCATGGGCAATCCCTCGTGTCCGCTGTTTTCACCTTACACCTGTAAACATGCGAACGCGCGAGAGGTGTTATGGTTTTGCCACGCAACTGTAAAATACGCGCCGTGGTGCTACTGCCGTACAGGTCCACCGCTCCTCACGCTGATATTGCGCAACCCGGCCGGTTTTAGCGCATTCCGACTCGGCCAGCTTTAACACCTGAGCCGTTGTTGCCGGGCTCTTGGAATAGCAAATCGCCACCATATCGGCGGTAGATGTGCCCACCGGCTCGTTTTGACCGGCTTCACGGCGACTATCCACGTACGCAGCGCTTCCGCAGGCGCCAAGCAGGAGGGTTGTTGTCCCCAGGATCACGCCAATCACCCATTTGGGTGCCCTTTTGACCCCGAAAAGCCCTGTGCAGCGTACCATTGACCATGTCCTTTGATGTTATCCACAGGGTTGAATCCCAGCCGGTGAATTCACTTTCCACCGATGGGGCGTTGTCTTAACCCCAAGTCCTGTTTATCTTTTTGCCCGAACGCACTTTTGTCGAGGGGAGTTTTTCGATGTCCTCAGGGAAATACCGGCTCGTTACGCGCAGCGATTTTGATGGCCTTGTTTGCGCGGCTATCCTTAAGGAACTGAACATGATCGATGAGATCAAGTTCGTCCACCCGAAGGACATGCAAGACGGAGTGATTGAAATCACCAACCGCGATATCACGACCAACCTTCCTTTCGTGGAAGGCGTGCATCTTGCGTTCGACCACCATGAAAGCGAAACCATTCGTGTTGGCAAAAAAGACAATCACGTCATCGACAAGCACGCGCCCTCGGCGGCCCGTGTGGTCTATGACTATTACGGCGGCAAAAAGAAGATCCCGCGCATTTCCGATGCGTTGATGGAAGCCGTCGACAAGGGCGACGCCGCCCAGTTTAACAAAGACGAAGTACTCAACCCGCAAGGGTGGGACCTTATGAACTTCATCATGGACGCGCGTACCGGCCTTGGCCGTTTCCGCGAATTCACGATCTCCAACTACCAACTCATGATGGAACTCATCGACAAGTGCGTGCAGATGTCGGTGGAAGACATTCTGATGCTGCCCGATGTGGTCGAGCGTGTGGACCTTTACGTCGAGCACGAAACCAAAGCCAAAGACCAGATCAAGCGTTGCACCACCGTGCACAAGAATCTCGTGATTCTCGATTTGCGCGATGAAGAAACCATCTGGGCTTGTAACCGCTTCCTGATTTACGCGCTGTATCCTGCCTCCAATATCTCGATCCACGTCATGTGGGGCCTGAAGAAGCAGAACACTGTGTTTGCCATCGGCAAGTCGATCTTCGACCGCTCCTCCAAGACCAATGTCGGCGAGCTGTGCTTGAAGTACGGCGGCGGCGGTCACCAGGCGGCGGGCACCTGTCAGGTTCCCAACGACATCGCCGAAAAGACGCTGAAAGACATCACCGAAAAGATCAACAAGGACGGCTAAGCCGATACCTTGTCGGGCAATGATGTGCCGCCTCTGGTTTTGGAGGCGGCACTTTTGTTTGTGAAGCCCATTTTCTATAAAACGTCATGACTGATACGCCGCTACAACGTTATCGCGCGCTGGTCGCCGCCGGAGAGCTGAAAAGCGATCCGGCTCAAGAGTTGGCGGCGGAAAAGCTTTCAAGCTTGGCCAATGCCCTGAAGGGCTATTCTCCCAAAAGCGGCAAGCGCGGCTGGATGGATCGCTTCGGCTTAAAGGCGCGCGACGAAGCGCCCCCACCGCAAGGCCTGTACCTTTACGGCGGCGTCGGGCGCGGCAAGTCCATGCTCATGAATATGTTCTTCGATACCGCGCCGATTACGGCCAAAGAGCGCGTGCACTTCCACGCTTTCATGCGTGACATTCATCTGGAAATTCATCGCCGCCGCCAGATGCCGATGTATGCGGACGAGGGCGATCCCATTCCCGGCATGGCGGACGGCATCGCCGACAATACGACGTTGCTCTGCCTCGATGAGTTGGAAGTGCGCGACATCGCCGACGCCATGGTGGTCGGGCGCCTGTTTCAAAAACTCTTCGACCGCGGCGTGGTGGTTGTGACGACCTCTAATCGTCACCCCGATGATTTATATAAACACGGCCTGCAACGTGACCGCTTTGTGCCGTTCATCGGCATCATCAAAGAAAAGCTCGACGTGCTGGCGCTGGAAGCTGCGCAGGATTATCGCTTGGGCCGCTTGGCGGGGCAGGCGGTTTATTACACACCATTGGGCCTTGCGGCAGACACCGCGCTCGATGCGGCTTGGGCGCGCCTGACCGATGATGCGCCGTTGAAACCGGACTATGTGCAAATGCCCGGACGGCGCATTGCTGTGCCGGCGGCAGCCCACCAAGTGGCGCGCTTTACCTTCAGCGATTTGTGCGAGCAGCCTTTAGGGCCCAGCGATTATCTTGCCATCGCCGCGCAGTTCTCGACGGTGATCCTCAAGGATATTCCGCAGATGAACGAAGACAAAAAAGATTCCGCGCGGCGTTTTGTGACTTTGATTGATGCGCTTTACGAACACCGCACGGCGCTGGTGTGTTCAGCGGCGGCTCTGCCCGACCAGCTTTACGTCGGGCGCGAAGGCAGCTTCGAATTTAACCGCACGGCGTCACGCCTGATTGAAATGCAGGCTGCTGATTACATCAAGCAGCGACACGTAGAAGCTTAGAGCGTGCACTGATTCCGATCGCGGGTTTCCATCTGCTTCTTGATCGCGGCGCTCATTTCCTCGTCGCTGGCGTAGAAGTCCGGCAATGGGCGCAGCATCAAAATAAACGTGCCGGTCTTAGCGAGCTTTGGTGAGACATCCAGACGGTTGAGATCATCTGGAAACTCGGGGTTTACCACCGCGATTTTCAAGTTCGGCATGCGCAGTTTCAGGCGCTCAACGGTTCCCAAAAATGACTCGGCATGGAACGAACCGGTAAGGTGAACGACTTTGCGCCCGGGGTTCTTCTGTAAATGCAGCGCGATGGATTCCGCCATAGTGTCGTCGCGCGTCACTTGTGCAGCAAAGCTGCGCAAAGCCGTGTCGCTGGGTGGCTTCCGCTCAACAGGTTTTTCTTTGGACTCATCACCGCCGTGGCCGGCATCCCCGCCGGCGAAACCTAGGAACTTATCTTTATAAGCGCCATCGTTCGTATTGATCTCGGCTGCGGCCCAGGCGCGTTGTTCGGGCTTCAGGCGCGCGAGCATGCCCGCACCTTCTCGGCCTACACAGCGCACGACGTCTTCGGGCGCATTGGCGGCAATCACCGGCAGCTTGTGATCTTTGGCGTATTCCACCAAGGGCCGATAGCTCGTGGTGTAGTTGGCCCAAGCGCGGGCTTTGCTCGCGAACGGCGTTTCACCGATTTTTCCGGCAAGATAATCATCAAGCGTCGGCTGCACATCGCGCTCGAACTGCTCGAGAGATAAACTCAAGGCCGGCGCGCGTTCGTGGATGTCGCGGAACAACGCCATCTCTGCCAGATGATTGCCGGGATGCTGATGCGCTTCGCCGATAAAGATCACGTCATAACCGGCGAGAATCTGTGCGGCGTTCCCGACAGACACACGCTGAGGCGTGTGGGCGCCAGCATCAGTACGAATCAAAACAAAGGATGTGAGATCAGGCAGCGACGCGCCGCTCCCATTGCCGGACGGCATCGTGGCGCAAGACGTCAGCAGAGCCGCAACAACCAAACCAGCCAACCGGCGCTTCATGCTCACGTGTCCCTTCTACTGCGCCCGGCGTTCGCGCATGACGGTGCGCGGATCGATCTGATTGCCGTCCCGCAGCAACTCAAGATGTATAAAGCGCCCAGCGCCCGGATGCTCGCTTTCAACCCACTGCGGTTTACCGAGCGTCACCGCGGCCTCCACGCGTTGGCCGGCCACTGCGCCGGTGCGATCGACGAGTGCGAACTTCGCCATCATGTTGGACTGGCGATCTTCGCCCTGTAACACCACCCAATCATAAAGCGGCACGTCGGGATATTTCAGGCTGCGTCTGATGATCATGCCGGCAAACGGTGCGGCCACAGGCTGATTGGGCAAGCCCATCATGATCTCGAGACCCGGGTGAGGGTAGTCGTCGCGCCCCGGCTCGCGCGGCGAGGCCCAAACCTGTTTGACGTCCTTGGCGAAGACATCGCGTTCGCGCAGATTTTTCACGAATAGGCGACAGGGTCCCCAGGCCGCCGTACGGAATTTGCGCTCGCAAGCCGCCGCACGCGACGACGACCAGGCGATGATGTGCCAGCCACCCGATTTTTCTTGGCCCGCCGTTTCGCGAAAGAACGCCGACATCCGGTACACCAAGCCGCTGACGTAAGGCTCGGGGATATCGACAATCAATTCGTAAGCGCCGCTGGTGTAGGCGGGAATCTGGTCATAAGCCGGCGCGCCGCTGGTTTGCGGACGCACGGTCTGAAACCGCGCGGCTGGAATCATCCCGCCATCATATATGTGTAGCGCGAAGGCCTCGGGCATCAGGCGCTCGAAGGGAAGCGTCCACGGTTCTTTTAAAACGTCGGTATCTAAAGTATCCGGACCGGGGTAGCGCTCAGGGATGTGCTCGAAACCCACCTGTGTGCAAAGCTGGGGCGCATCGTAAAGCACGCAGGCCAAATAGGTTTTGAGCGCGCAAAGGGGCGTTGTACCTGGCCCGCCGCACGGCTGGGCCAGGTCGGACGCAGAACTTTCGGCCGCATCGCCAGCCGGACGAGTCCACAAACTGGAGTCGGAAACGCCGGCCGCGGCCGCGTTGCCAGCGGCAAAAAGCCCAAGAAAGAGGGCGGTAATGGCGGCTTTCAGCCCGCTAGCCACACGCATGACAACCCGTCCCTATCGTCCCTAAACGCCGCCCGCCCGCAAAAAGCTTAGTTCAGTCCTAAACCCGAGGAAAGCAGCCTCTCCCCCAGCGGTTTAGGACGGTTTTTTGCACTGCTCCCATACTTGCTCTGGGGGCGGGTTTCGCGGTACCACGGCACCTCAATTCGGCCGTCGACACTCTCGCCTGGGGCCCTTTTTCAGGGAACCGCCGGCCGTCATCGACAGAATTTCTTAAATCATGGGGACAACATGGCACGTAACAAAATCGCGCTGATCGGCTCTGGCAACATCGGCGGCACCCTCGCGCATCTCATTGGGTTGAAGGAACTGGGCGACGTCGTCATGTTCGACATCGCTGAAGGCGTGCCGCAGGGCAAAGCCCTCGATATCCTCCAGTCCACCCCGGTTGAAGGCGTTAACGCTCACTATTCCGGCGCCAACGATTACTCCGCCATCGCGGGTTCCGATGTCATCATCGTCACCGCGGGCGTGCCGCGTAAACCAGGCATGAGCCGTGACGATCTCATCGGCATCAACCTGAAAGTGATGAGCCAGGTCGGCGCCGGTATCAAACAATACGCACCGAAAGCCTTCGTTGTGTGCATCACCAACCCGCTGGACGCCATGGTTTGGGCGCTTCGCGAGTTCTCGGGCCTGCCGCACAACATGGTGGTCGGCATGGCCGGCGTGCTGGATAGCGCGCGCTTCCGCACCTTCCTCGCCGAAGAATTCAAAGTCTCGGTTGAAGACGTCACCGCCTTCGTGCTCGGCGGCCACGGCGACACCATGGTGCCGCTCGTGCGCTATTCCACCGTTGCCGGCATCCCGCTCCCTGACTTGATCAAGATGGGTTGGACCACGCAGGAGAAGCTGGACAAGATCGTGCAGCGTACCCGTGACGGCGGCGCCGAAATCGTTGGTCTGTTGAAGACCGGCTCGGCCTTCTACGCGCCGGCGGCTTCGGGCATTGCGATGGCGAAGGCATACTTGCACGACGAAAAACGCGTGCTGCCGTGCGCTGCCTACATCAACGGCCAGTACGGCGAGAAAGATCTTTATGTCGGCGTGCCGGTTGTGATCGGTGCAGGCGGCGTGGAACGTGTCGTCGAAATCACGCTGAACAGCGAAGAAAAAGCGATGTTCGACAAGTCGGTGAGCGCCGTGCGCGGTCTGGTCACCGTTTGCAAAGGCATCGACGCCAACCTCGGCAAATAAATTCATAAGTAGAGAACGGAACGTCAATGAACATTCATGAGTACCAAGCAAAGCAGCTGCTGAAAAAGTACGGCGTCCCCGTGCTCGACGGCGGCGTGGCTTACACTGCCGAAGAAGCTGAGAAAGTCGCGCAAGGCCTGAAATCCAGCGTCTTCGTCGTGAAATCGCAAATTCACGCGGGCGGACGCGGCAAGGGCACCTTCAAGGAAGCTGCTGCCGGGGGTAAGGGCGGCGTACGCGTCGTCAAATCCGTCGCCGACGTCAAAGAAAACGCGAAGCAGATGCTCGGCAACACGCTGGTCACAATTCAGTCGGGCGCCGAAGGCAAAAAGGTCAAGCGCGTCTATATCGAATCCGGCTGCAACATCGCACGCGAACTTTATCTCGCGCTGCTGGTGGACCGTGCCAATAGCCGCGTCACCGTCATGGCCTCCACTGAAGGTGGCGTGAACATCGAAGACGTTGCGCACAACACCCCGGAAAAGATCTTTTTCCAAAGCTTCGATCCGGCCACCGGCATCCAAGGTTTCCACTGCCGCAAGATCGCCTTCGCGCTGGGCTTGAAGGACACGCAAGTAAAGTCCTTCACCAAGCTTTTGATCTCGCTCTACAACGCGTTCATCGGAACCGATGCGTCCATGCTGGAAATCAATCCGCTGGTCGTGACCACCGACGGCGATGTTCTGCCGCTCGACGCCAAGATGAACTTCGACACCAACGCGCTCTATCGTCATCCCGAAATCGTCGAGCTACGTGACGAAGACGAAGAAGACCCGATGGAATTGGAAGCTTCGAAGCACGACCTCAACTACATCAAACTCGATGGCTCGATCGGTTGCATGGTCAACGGCGCCGGTTTGGCCATGGCGACCATGGACATCATCCAGCTGTACGGCGCGGCTCCGGCCAACTTCCTCGATGTCGGCGGTGGCGCTACCAAAGAACGCGTCACCACCGCGTTCAAGATCATTCTTTCGGATCCGAACGTTGAAGGCATCCTGGTGAATATCTTCGGCGGCATCATGCGCTGCGACGTTATTGCCGAAGGTGTGGTCTCTGCCGCGCGCGAAATCAGCCTGAACGTTCCGCTGGTTGTGCGCCTGGAAGGCACCAACGTCGAATTGGGCAAGAAAATCATGGCCGATTCAGGCCTGCCCATCATCTCTGCTGACAATCTTGCCGACGCCGCCCAGAAGGTGGTCAAGGCCGTGAAGGAAGCTGCCTAATGGCCGTTCTTATTAATAAAAACACCAAAGTCATCTGCCAGGGCTTCACCGGCAGCCAAGGGACTTTCCACTCCGAGCAAGCGATAGCTTACGGCACGCAAATGGTCGGCGGTGTTACGCCGGGCAAAGGCGGCACCAAGCATCTCGACCTGCCGGTGTTCGATACCGTTGCCGAAGCCAAGAAGGCGACGGGCTGCGATGCGACCGTGATCTATGTTCCGCCGCCGTTCGCGGCAGATGCGATCCTCGAAGCCATTGACGCTGAAATCCCGCTCGCGGTTTGCATCACCGAAGGTATTCCGGTGCTCGACATGGTGAAAGTCAAACGCGCCCTTCAGGGCTCCAAGACTCGCCTCATCGGTCCGAACTGCCCGGGCGTCATCACGCCGGGCGAATGCAAAATCGGCATCATGCCGGGCCACATCCATCGCCGCGGCAAGATCGGCATCGTGTCGCGTTCCGGCACGCTGACCTATGAAGCCGTCGCGCAGACCACCGCGGCTGGCCTTGGTCAGACAACCTGTATTGGTATCGGCGGCGATCCCGTCAACGGCACCAACTTCATCGACTGCCTTGAGCTGTTCCTGAACGACGATGAGACGCAAGGCATCATCATGATCGGTGAAATCGGCGGCACGGCCGAAGAAGATGCGACCGAGTTCTACAAAGCTGCGAAAAAGAAAAAGCCCATCGTCGGTTTCGTCGCGGGTGCCACGGCACCTCCGGGACGCCGCATGGGCCACGCCGGCGCCATCATCTCGGGTGGTAAAGGCACGGCAGCCGCGAAGTTCGAAGCCATGAAGAGCGCCGGATTCCTGATTGCGGATTCGCCGGCCTCGCTCGGCTCCACGATGGTCAAGGCGATGAAGGGCTAACAGCCCTTCATCCTTCCTACTTCAATCTGGTGATTATAATGTTTCAACGACTCCTTGTTGCGGCCCTCTTGTTTGTGGCTGCGGCGGTTTGCGCCGTCCCCGCTTCGGCACAAGATACTTCACGCCTGATGATCGGCGCCGGCGTGTTCGGCTTCGGTGTAGCGAGCGAACCAAAGAATGCTGAAGGCCGCATTCAATACCGTTTCGCGAAAGGCCTCTTCGCGACCAACGGCGTGTTCCGCGGTTTCAAGCCGATCATCGGCTTCGCTGCGCAAACCAACGGCTCGCAGTTCGGTTATGCCGCGCTGGCAGCGCCCCTTGTGTTCGGCCACGAAGATCGTTGGGAAGTCGTGCTGGAAGGTGGTCCGGGTTACTATCGCCCGGGCAGCAGCAAGCTCAACTTGGGCGGCGACTTTGAATTCCACGTCGCCATTGCAACCAGCTATGCAATCAATGACAGCGGCCGTATCGGCATCGGCATCTATCACATCTCCAACGCCAACTTTCACAAGAAGAACCCGGGCGTGAATTCGATCCTGGCCAGCTACACGTTCGCCTTCGACGGACCTTGATCCTCGCTAAAGACAAGCGGTTCATCTTCGTGCATGTGCCCAAGGCGGCGGGCACGTCCATCAACAGCGCGCTTTCGATGCACGATGTATTTTTCCCGGTGCGCAGCGGCAACGCTGCCGCCCGGGTGAAACACGCTGAGTCTGCTGGCCTTTCGCCGGCGACGGCGCAGTTGGGCGAACACGCGACAGCCAAGCAATTCGCCGCCGCGTTGGGTGCGGACGATTACAAAAATTATTATTCCTTCGGCTTTGTGCGAAATCCGTGGGACGTGGCGGTGTCGTGGTTTCACTACCGCTTGATCAATGCGCAGGTCGCCGGTCACAAAGAAGCCGAGGCCGCGGGAAATTTTCAGGCCTACGTGCGCAAACATCTCACCGGACCGGAAGCCCGGCGCTGGGTCGGTTTGCAGTATCCATTTCTGGTGGATGAGACCGACGCCGTCGCCGTGAGCTTTGTCGGGCGTTATGAAACCCTCACGCAGGATTTCGGGACGGTCGCGGCGCGGCTCAATATTGCGACTCTCGAGCTCGATCATTTCAATCAGAGTTACCACCCTACTTGGACCCAGCTTTACACGCGCGAGACCTTCGAAATCGTGCACGCCCTGGTGGCCACCGACGCCAAACTGTTCGGATACCCTTCGGATCCGGCCTTTTACGGCATCAATTAATTCTCATAACTACCAGATTTTAATATATAAACTGCCGAAATTGGTAGGGACGCCCCGGTGTTGCGGCCAATTGTCCGTACATCATGACCCTGTCAGGGTTCTGTCATTTTGGCATGTCGGCTCTGCCCTCTAAGTCGTTGTCGGCAACAGACTATTCGTCTATTACTAAGCCGTATTGGCCGCCTGTGCTGCAAGGCCCGCTCCCAGGGTCCGCCGGGCGCCCGTTTTGGGACCTCATTTCGGTACCTTTAAGGACTTCGCCCGTGGACGCCTCTTTCCTGACCGGCGCAAACGCCACCTTCATCGCAGAGCTTTACGCCAATTATCTCAAGAATCCTGCAGCGGTAGACCCAAGCTGGCAGGCCTTCTTCCGCGACTTGGCCGACGATGAAGCTTCGCTTCTCAAAGACATTGAAGGTGCGAGCTGGGCACCCTCGGACGCCGGTGTCATCGGTGTCGCCGATCCCGACGCAGCGCCTAAAGGCAAGCCGGGTAAGGGCGACGGCAAAGCTGCCGGCAAAGGCGACGGCGCAAGCTTCGATAAAGCAGCGCTTCTAAAGCAAACCGAAGACTCCATTCACGCTCTGCAACTTATCCGCGCGTACCGCGCGCGCGGTCACCAAATCGCCAACCTTGATCCGCTCGCCAACACCAAGAAAGACGCGCATCCCGAACTGGATTACCGCAGCCACGGATTCACCGACGCCGACTTGAGCCGCGAAGTTCACCTCGGTGGCGTCATGGGCATGGAACGCGCGACGCTGCAGCAAATTCTCGATGCCTGTCGTCAAACCTATTGCGGCACCATCGGTGTCGAGTTCAATCACATCCAGTCGCCGAAGCAACGCGACTGGCTCGTGCGCCGCTTCGAGAAAGACCGTTTGGAACCGTCGTTCTCCGACTACGGCAAGAAGGCGATCTTAGAGCGCCTGACCGAAGCCGAAGGTTTCGAAAAATTCCTCGGCATCAAATACACCGGTACGAAGCGCTTCGGTCTCGACGGCGGTGAAGCTGCGATCCCGGCGCTGGAACAGATCATCAAACGCGGCGGCCAGATGGGCCTGCAGCAGATCGTCGTCGGCATGGCGCACCGTGGCCGCCTCAATGTACTTGTGAACGTCATGCACAAGCCGTTCAGCGCGCTGTTCTCGGAATTCCAAGGCAACTCGCCGAACCCGGAATCTGTCGAAGGTTCCGGCGACGTGAAGTATCACTTGGGCACGTCAGCGGACCGCGAGTTCGACGGCAACGTCGTGCACCTTTCGCTCACCGCCAACCCATCGCACCTTGAAGTCGTCGATCCCGTGGTGCTGGGCAAAGTGCGCGCGAAGCAGGAACAGCTGGGCGATGCCGGCCGCAAGCAGGTCATGGGCTTGTTGATTCACGGCGACGCTGCGTTCGCGGGCCAGGGCATCATTGCCGAATGTTTCGGCTTCTCGCAGATCAAAGACTATACGACCGGCGGCACGCTGCACTTCGTGATCAATAACCAGATCGGCTTCACCACCACGCCGCAGTACAGCCGTTCGGGCCTTTATTGCACCGACATCGCGAAGATGGTCGAAGCGCCAATCTTCCACGTCAACGCTGATGATCCGGAAGCCGTGGTCTATTGCGCGCGTCTCGCCATGGAGTTCCGCCAGGAATTCGGCGGCGACGTGGTGCTGGACATGGTTTGCTATCGCCGCTTCGGCCACAACGAAGGCGACGAACCAAAATTCACCCAGCCCCTGATGTACAAAGCCATCGAAGGTCATCCCTCGGTGCGCACGCTGTACGCCCAAAAGCTGGTCAAGGAAGGCCTCTATTCTCAAGAAGAAGCCGACCTGATGATGGCGAAGTTCATGCACATGATGGAGGCCGATTTCGAATCTGCCTCCAGCTTCAAGCCCAACAAAGCCGATTGGCTGGAAGGGGCCTGGAAGGGCCTCGCGCAGATGGGCGAGGAAGAAGAGTACCGCGACGATGAAAGCGGCGCGCCGCTCGATATCCTGAAAGAAGTCGGCGCGGCCATTTGCAGGACGCCCGAAGGCTGGGCGATCAATCCTAAAATCACGCGCCAGCTCAAAGCCAAACGCGAATCCATCGACACCGGCAAAGACATTGATTGGGCTACGGCGGAAGCTTTGGCTTATGGCTCGCTCGCCGTCGAAGGCAATGCTGTGCGCCTCTCGGGTCAGGATTGCGGACGCGGCACATTTTCGCAGCGCCATTCGGTGCTGGTCGATCAAAACACCGAAGAACGTCATGTGTTCCTCAACAATATTCGTCCCGGCAAGCAGGCGCCCTTTGTGGTCATCGACAGCCCGCTGTCGGAACTTTCCATTTTGGGCTTCGAATACGGCTACAGCCTGGCCGAACCCAATACGCTCGTGCTCTGGGAAGCGCAGTTCGGCGACTTCTCTAACGGCGCGCAGATGATCATCGATCAGTTCATCAACTCGGGCGAAAGCAAGTGGCTGCGCCTCTGCGGTCTGGTGATGTTGCTGCCCCACGGCTTCGAAGGCCAAGGGCCGGAGCACTCATCGGCGCGCATGGAGCGTTATCTACAATTGTCTGCGCAAGACAACTGGCAAGTCTGCAATCTCACCACGCCCGCCAATTACTTCCACGCGCTGCGCCGTCAGATGCGCCGCAACTTCCGCAAGCCGCTTGTGATCATGACGCCGAAGTCTTTGCTGCGTCATAAGCGCTGCATTTCGACGCTGGCCGAAATGGGCCCGCAGACTCACTTCCAACGTATCTACGGCGAAACGCAAAAATTGACCTCGCCCGATAAAGTGCGCCGTATCGTATGTTGTTCCGGCAAGGTCTATTACGATCTGCTGCAAGCGCGCGAAGATAAAGGCGTCGATGACGTCGCCATCGTGCGCGTCGAGCAAATCTATCCCTGGCCCAAGGAAACTTTGGCGCGCGAATTCGCCAAATACAAAAACGCCGAACTGGTGTGGTGCCAGGAAGAGCCGGCCAACATGGGGTCGTGGACCTTTGTCGACCGCCGCCTGGAATACGCCCTCGACGGCGTCGATATCAAAGCCAAGCGCCCCGTTTATGCGGGCCGTCCGCCGGCAGCCTCGCCTGCGACGGGCCTTATGAAGATCCATGTGCGCGAGCAAAACCAGCTTTGCGAATGGGCTTTGAACACGCCGCTCGATCAAATTCCGCAGCCGTTCCGCCGTCTTTCCAAGATTGGAAAAATGGCCGCTGAGTAATACGGCTGTCCTGGGGGACCGCCAGATAACAATGTCCGGTAAACGGACGCTTTTTTGAATTGAGGACGCCATGGCCGAAATCAAAGTGCCCGCGCTTGGGGAATCCGTCAGCGAAGCGACGGTCGCGAAGTGGTTCAAGAAAGTCGGCGATGCCGTCGCGATGGACGAGCCGCTGGTGGAATTGGAAACCGATAAGGTCACCGTCGAAGTGCGCGCCGAATCGGCCGGCACTTTGGGCGAGATCATCGCCGATGCCGGCGCTGAAGTGAAAGTTGGCGCGGTGCTGGGCATGCTGGGCGCCGGTGGCGCTGCTGCCCCCGCCAAAAAAGCCGAAGCTCCGAAAGCTGCGGCTGCGCCCGCTCCGAAAGCTGAGGCACCCAAAGTTGAAGCTCCGAAAGCAGCGTCGGCTCCCGCCGCAGCGCCGCCGAAAGCCGCCGCACCTGCGGCTCCCGCCGTGTCGCTGGCCTCCGATTATCCGCTGGCACCCTCCGTGCGCCACCTGGTGGACGAACACGGTCTCGACCCGAAGAAGATTCCGGCCACCGGCAAGAACGGCCGCCTCGTGAAGTCGGATGTACTGATCTATATCGCCGGCGGCGGCGAACGCGCGACCAAAGCGACCGTGCCTGATCGTGGTCCCCGCGAAGAACGCGTCAAAATGACGCGCCTGCGCAAAAAGATCGCGGAGCGTCTGAAGGAAGCCCAGAACACCGCGGCGATGCTTACGACCTTCAACGAATGCGACATGTCTGCCGTCATGGCATTGCGCGCAAAGTTCAAAGAATCTTTCGAAAAGAAACACGGCGTGAAGATGGGCTTTATGTCCTTCTTCGTAAAAGCGGCCGTCAATGCGCTCAAAGAACTGCCTGCCATCAACGCCGAAATTCAGGGCGATGACTTGGTTTACAAGAACTACTACGACGTCGGCGTCGCTGTGGGCACGCCCAATGGCCTGGTGGTTCCGGTCGTGCGCAACGCCGATGAAAAATCCTACGCCGAGATCGAAGCCGAAATTTCCGGCCTGGGCCGCAAAGCCAAAGACGGCAAGTTGACCATCGAAGACATGAGCGGCGGCAGCTTCACCATCACCAACGGCGGCATCTACGGCTCCATGCTCTCAACGCCCATATTGAACACGCCGCAGTCGGGCATTCTGGGCATGCACAATATTAAGCAGCGCGCTGTGGTGCTGGACGACGGCAGCATCGTATCTCGCCCCATCATGTACTTAGCTTTGTCCTACGATCACCGCATCGTCGACGGCCGCGAAGCCGTCACGTTCCTGGTGCGTGTGAAGGAAGCGATTGAAGATCCGAGCCGCCTTCTCATCGAGGCCTAACGGCAGCCGGCGATGCCCCAGCTCATCTCACCTGAATACGCGGCGCTGAACAGACAGCTGCACGAAGAGCGGGATGACTACGGGGCTAAGGCCTACAAGGACGCGACGGACGTCGCCAAACTCGCGACCAAGAATGGTCTTAAGGTGATTCTCGACTACGGCTGCGGCAAAGGTACGTTGAAGCCTGCGATTGCGTCGATAGATCCCACCCTAGAAGTGCTTGAGTACGACCCCGCGATCTCTGGCAAAGACGTGTTGCCCACGAGGCAAGTTGATGTCATCGCTGCGCTAGATGTCATGGAGCACATTGAGCCGGATTATCTGGAAGGTGTGCTGCAGAGCATGGTTAGCCTTTCGCCGCGCTGCGTGTACCTTCTGATTGCGACCAGGCCTGCCCTCAAGACGCTGGCCGACGGGCGCAACGCGCATTTGATTCTCGAATCGACCGAGTGGTGGGTCAATCGCCTGGCCCCCTACTTCAACAAAGTGTTTTTGCAGGAGCGGCCCCCGGGCAGCTTCATCTACGTCGGCCAAACGCGCAGCGATGCGCCCCAGGCCCAGAATTAATCGGCCTAATTAACGCCGCCACGCGGGGAATTGATATGTCAGATGCATTCGACGTTATTGTCATCGGTGGTGGTCCTGGCGGCTATGTCTGCGCGATCCGCGCGGCGCAGCTGGGCCTGAAAGCCGCCGTCATCGAAAGCCGCGGCGCGCTCGGCGGCACCTGCACCAACGTCGGCTGCATCCCGTCGAAGGCGTTGCTGCAGTCCTCGCATTTGTTCGATGAAGCCAATCATGCTTTCGCCGCCCACGGCATCAAGGTGGGTAAGGTTGAGATTGATCTCCCAACCATGATGGCGCGCAAAGACGACGTGGTGAAGCAGAACACCTCGGGCATCGAATTTCTGCTGAAGAAGAACAAAGTGGCGTATCTCAAGGGTTACGGCCGTATCGCCAAGGCCGAACGCAATGCGCATCAAGTCGCCGTCAAAGACGATGCGGGTAAGGAAACTACTTACACCACTAAGTACGTCGTGATCGCCACCGGCTCCGATGTCACCCCGCTACCGGGCGTGACGATTGATGAAAAGCAGGTCGTGTCCTCCACCGGCGCGCTTGTGTTGAGCAAAATCCCAAAGAGCATGATCGTGATTGGCGCAGGCGTCATCGGCCTCGAAATGGGTTCGGTCTGGCGCCGCTTAGGCACGGACGTCACGGTGGTGGAATTCCTCGACTTCATCTTGCCGCCCATGGATGCCGAAATCCGCAAGCAGATGCAGCGCATCCTTGAAAAGCAGGGCATGAAATTCAAGCTGGGCCATAAAGTCACAGCAGCGAAGCCCGGCAAAGACGGCGTTGACGTCACCATTGAACCCGCCAAAGGCGGCGCAGGCGAGATGTTGAAAGCCGATGTCGTTCTGGTGGCCATCGGCCGCCGACCGTTCATCGCCGGCGCGGGCCTGGATGCCGTGGGCGTGAAGGTTTCCAACCGCGGCTTTGTCGAAATTGATCAGCATTACCAAACCAACGTCGAAGGCATCTTTGCCATCGGCGACGTCGTCGGCGGTCAGATGCTTGCGCATAAAGCCGAGGACGAAGGCGTCGCCTGCGCCGAAATTCTCGCGGGCCAGCCGGGCCACATCAATTACGACGCTATCGCCGGTGTGGTTTACACTTGGCCGGAAGTGGCGGGCATCGGCAAGACTGAAGAGCAGCTCAAAGATGCGGGCATCGCTTACAAAGTCGGCAAGTTCCCCTTCACCGCCAACGGCCGCGCGCGCGCCAACGGCGACACGGATGGCTTTGCGAAAATTCTCGCCGACGAAAAGACCGACCGCGTGCTGGGCTGCCACATCATCGGACCCTCCGCCGGCGATCTGATCATGGAAGTGGCCGTGGCCATGGAGTTCGGCGCGTCATCGGAAGACATCGCACGCACCTGCCATGCGCACCCGCAGCTGGGCGAAACCGTGAAGGAAGCGGCGTTGGCTGCCGACAAACGCGCGTTGCACATCTAATTTTTTCTGTCGTGCCCCGGCTTGACCGGGGCATCCATTCTTCAACTCTCGCCGGCGCCCATTGCGCAATGGATCGCCCGGCTAAACCGGGCGATGACAGAGAATTTGTGAATGCGTTCTCGTTCCATCTCAACCGCCATCATCATCCCGGCCTATAACGCCGCCAAAACCATCGACCGGACGCTGGAGAGCGCAATCGCCTCCGTGCGTCATTGTGTTACAGCCGAAGGCTTTGCGGTGGATGTGGAAATTATTGTGGTGGACGATGTCTCGACCGATGAAACGCCGGCCCTGGTAGAGGCTTGGGTTCCAAAAGGTCCGGTAAGGCTGATTCGTAACGCGCAAAACCGCGGGCCGGGATTCTCACGCAACGAAGGTGTACGCCAATCGCGCGGCACCTTTTTATTCTTCCTCGATGCCGACGATGTTTTCTATCCGAACCACCTGCACGTATGCCTCAAGGCGCTGACCGAGGATGACTCGCTGGGCTATGTCTTCACGCGCATGAAGGTCGATATGCCGATGCATGCAGATTGGCCGCCATCCTTGGACGAAAGCTGCCCCATCAATTTCTGTGTGCGCCGGGTTTGGCACGACATGATTCAAGGCTTCGTCGAAGAGGAAGATTTCCGGGCCTATCGCACCGAAGACACTTTGTATCGCAAGTGTCTGCGCGATCTGGTGCGCCACACGAAAATCAACATTGAAACTTGCGAGCAATTCGTATCGGACGGAAATGCCTTAGATCGCCAGCGTGCGAAATTCGCACACGCCAAAGCCGAGTGGCAAAGTAAGGGCATAGACGATGGTTTCAGAATTACGCCGCAGATGGAAAAGGTTGTCTTAGCGCGCCTCGCGCATGTCGAAAAATTGCGCGGCGGCTGATTTACCAGGCGGCTACACCCGGCACGGCATAGCGACAGGCCAACGAACCGAGCTTGCGTTTGCCGCAGATGCTGATGAGCTTGCCGTCGTCGCTCCAGCGCGCGAAGCCTGTCGCGGTCCACACATCTTTTTTCTCGGCAAGAAACACGCTCTGGCGTTCTTCTTTACCGGCGGCATTGACCATTTTGATCATCAGCTCAAAGGTGCCGGTCAGGCCGCGGCGGCTTCCCGGCACGCCTTTCAGGCGCGCGGGCGTCACTTCGCGCAAACCCTCGATCTGCCAAACGCTGTAGGTCGGGTGGGTGACATGCAGAAGCTGATTCCAGCTCAGCGTCCACGGCTTGGTCCAGACTTCGCCCTCAGCCGTGCCGTCGCTCTTATGCTGGGTGCCGTCGGCCTGCACATTGAGGCCCACGATTTTGCAGACGGCGATGGATTTCTCTGAACACACCATGAAAGTCTTGGCCGCGCACTCCGGGCTTTCGCCGGACGAGTCGCAAGCCTTCTCGGTGTCGGGATCGGGATAGGCCGGGAGTTCAGCCGCCTTCAAAGGCATAGCGACCAGCGCCAGAAGGCCTAACCCAACAATCACGCGCAACCGGCTCATGTATCCACTTTCTTTATGGGGCGCCCTCTTTTAGACGTCGCCCAAGGGTGTTTCTGCTAAAATCTCTCCAGCGGAAGATCAAGGTCGAAAATCACGCGCCCAAAAAAGAGTTTCTATGTTCCTGCCCATCCGCGACGACAATCCGCATACCCTCACACCTTACGTGAATTATGGGCTGATTATCGCCTGTGCCGCGGCGTTTTTGTGGCAATTGTCGCTGGGTGAGGGCGGCGATGCAGCTGTGGCCACGTTCGGCCTTACGCCCGGCCAGCTTTTCGGCACTGTTACACCGGAGATGGGGTCGCCGACGGTACCGGCCATCCTCACGGTTTTCACCTCCATGTTCCTCCATGGCGGTTGGATGCATTTCCTGGGGAATATGCTCTACCTCTGGATTTTCGGCGACAATATCGAAGCGTCGCTGGGCCACAAACGCTATCTGGTGTTCTACCTTGTGTGCGGTATCGCCGCGGCCCTGGCCCAATGTTTGTCCGCGCCCACGTCTGATGTGCCGATGATCGGAGCGTCCGGGGCCATCGCAGGCGTTCTTGGTGCGTATCTGGTTTTGCACCCGCGCTCGAATATCAAAGTCTTCGTTTTCATGATCATCATTACGACGATCAATGTGCCGGCTTTCATCGTGCTGGGACTGTGGTTTGGCGGGCAGTTACTAAGCTCAGCCGCCGCTGATCCATCCGCGCCCGGCGTGGCGTTCATGGCCCATATCGGCGGATTTGTTGCCGGCGCGGTGCTGGTGTTTTTGTTCAAGCAACGCGGCGTGCGCGTTTTGTCTCCGCCGCAAAGCAAAGCCTTCGCGGTGGAGCGCAGGCCTTACCGGCGCGGCTCTGTGCCCGACGCTGGCGGACGCACTACACGCGGGCCTTGGAGCTAAGTCACCCGAGCGCGGGGGTGAGCGGCGTTGTAAACTTTGGTCAAGCGCGCAGCATCAACCATCGTATAGCGCTGTGTGGTCGAGAGCGACGCGTGGCCCAGCAGTTCCTGAATGGTGCGAAGATCACCACCTTGCGCCAGCAGATGCGTGGCGAAGCTGTGACGCAATGCGTGTGGCGTTGCGGTTTCAGCCAAACCCAATAGCGCACGTAAGCGCCGCACTTGGCGTTGCATGACGCCCGGGTTCAATGCCTTGCCGCGCTTGCCGATAAACAGCGCTGCTTCCGGCAGGGGCGCGAAGGGACAAAGCTTGCGATAGGCTGCGATAGCTTCACGCACCACTGGCAACACTGGAACAATGCGTTCTTTGCGGCCTTTACCAATCACGCGCAGCGTATCGCTTTCAGGAATGTCGGCGCAGGTAAGCGATAGCGCTTCACCAAGACGCAGACCGCACCCATAAAGCAGAATCAACAAAGCCGTATCGCGTGCGGCCAACCACGGCTCGTCATGCAATTCGCCGGCAGTTGTAATCGCCGCCATCGCATCGCTTTCATCCAGCGCTTTCGGCACGGTCTTAGGCACACGCGGCGTCCTGATGGCTTTGACGGCCGGGTTGTGAACCCGGTCGGTGCGATCCAGAAAGCGAAAAAAATTGCGCAGGGTCGAAAGCCCGCGCGCGATAGAACTGCGGCCAATGCCAACGTTTGCGCGGTGCGCGAGATAGCTGCGGAAGTCGGCGGGCTTTAAATTCGCGAGATCGCTGGTATCGGCTTCACCGCCCAAGTGATCCGTGAGGAACGCGAGAAAGGCCGCAAGGTCGCGGCCATAAGCATCGGCGGTGTGGGGCGAAACCCGGCGTTCGGCTTTAAGCCATGTGCGCCAGTCATTAATGGCGGCGACAAGCGCGCCGCGCGCCGCGAAGTGGATCGGAGCGGGGCCTACAGTTCCAGTGTCCACCAGCGTCCTACGGCGTAACGTGCAATGTGCCCCAGGAAAGCGATCAGTTCCGTGCCCTGGCCTTCTTCGAAGTGTCCGGGGTTGCGGCAGCCCACTGCAAAAATACCAGCTGGCAAACCTTCGCCGTCAGGCAACGCGACCAGCGCGTCGGAGCGCACGAGGCCGGCAGCGCTACCGTAAAGCGCGGTTTCGCCTTCGGTCTCGGTGCGAATACGTGTCGTCACACCCATGCCGATGAGCGCATCGACGCTGCCGAAGGGCAAAGCGCGCACGATGTGACCGGCTTCTGCCGGAACGGCGTAGGTTTCAAAAGCAATCGCGACCGCATCAACGCCAAGGTGCACCGGCAGATCGTCGTGCAGCACTTGCGCGAGTTCGGTGAAGTCGCGGGCATAAAGCAGAGCGAGCGCGCATTCGAGTGTGCGCTCGACCAAAGACATGTTCGAGCGTGTGGTAGTGACGAGACTGGCGCTAGAGGCTTTCAAGTCATCGACCTGGCGGCGCAAGCGATCAACCACAAAGCGCTGCATATCGACAACAACGGTGTCGGTCTCAAACCGGGTGTCCGGCGCAAGCGACGTCAGTAAGTCGGGATTGTTGAGAAGCACACGCGGGTTGCGGCGCAAATAAGCGATGACATCAGACTCACGCAAATCCTGCTTGGGTCCCGTACCGGCGCTCGGCGCGCCGGCCTTCATGTTGTCAGCCATCTACCCCTATCCCGCATCTTCGAACCCACCCGAGCCAAAGATGTCCACCTGAGCTTTTTTTACAGGATCGATTGGCCGGTCTTCGCCCAATCGTCCATGAAGGCTTTTAACCCCTTATCAGTTAACGGATGGTTGAACAGCTGGCGCAAGGTGGAGGGGGGCATGGTGCAGACATGGGCGCCGATCTTGGCGGCTTCCACTACATGCATGGGGTGGCGGATCGAAGCCACCAATACCTCGGTTTCGAACCCGTAATTATTGTAGATCGTACAAATATCGTCGATCAGTTCCATGCCGTCGAAGCCGATGTCGTCCAGGCGGCCCACGAAGGGCGAAATGAAGCTGGCGCCGGCTTTGGCAGCCAGCAGGGCCTGGGCGGGTGAGAAACACAGGGTGACGTTCACCATGGTGCCGGCGTCAGACAGCGCTTTGCAGGTTTTGAGGCCGTCCGGGGTCAGCGGCACTTTAATAGTCACGTTCTTGGCGATTTTGGTCAGGACCGCCGCTTCCTTCATCATGGTGGCGTGATCAAGGGCCGTGACTTCGGCGCTGACGGGGCCGGGCACCACCGCGCAAATCTCGGAGATCAGATCGACGAATTTCTTGCCGGACTTCGCTGCCAGCGTCGGGTTGGTGGTCACGCCGTCCACCATGCCGGTGGCGGCCAGGTCTTTGATCTCGTTGATGTCGGCGGTGTCGATAAAGAATTTCATGGAACGGTCAGTCCTGTTTTGAATTGCGCGAGCTGTGTGCTTCAGGAAAGAGTGTAGACCATGACTTCGTCTCAATCCACTTTCCCAGCTGGCGCACGTGTGGCGGTTCTCCTGCCATTGCCGGTTGCAAGCGCTTACGATTACCTCGTGCCGGAAGGCCTTGAGCTTGCGCCAGGCGATATTGTGGAAGTGCCGCTGGCAAGGCGTTTCGAGATTGGCGTGGTCTGGGGTCCGGGCGTGGGTGACATCGCGCCAACCAAACTGCGCGAAGTTGTCCACAGGCTGGATTTGCCGGCGCTGCCCGAAGTTTTGCGGAAATTCATCGATTGGGTGGCGGGCTATACGTTGCAGCCCACCGGCGCGGTATTGCGCATGACTCTGAATCCGGCGCGGCGCTGGCCGCAGCAGAAAGTACCGACGGCGATTGTTTCCGCGGGCAAATCGTTGGCGCTATTAGGCGTGAAGTCCACGCCAGCGCGCGAGAAGCTACTGGCCTTTGCCGCCAAGGGCGGCGCGTTTGAGTCGGCAGCGCATCTCTCGCGTGAGTCGGGTGTGGGTGCCAGTATTGTGCGCGATCTCATCACAGCGGGTGCACTGGCAGTGATGCAGGCCGATCCCACATCGCCCTTCACGCAATCCAAGCCGGATTTCTCAAAGCCTGTGCTGGAACCAGCGCAAAGCGAAGCCGCCGCCACGTTGCGCGAGAAAATCGGCGCAGGATTTTCGGTCACATTGCTCGATGGCGTCACGGGTTCAGGAAAGACCGAAGTCTATTTAGAGGCCGTGGCAACGGCGTTAGCAGCGGGGCAACAGGTACTCGTGCTCGTCCCGGAAATTGCCCTCACGGCGCAAAGTCTTTCGCGTTTTCAAAAACGCTTCGGCGCCGAGCCGGCGGAATGGCACTCGGATCTCACCTATAAATCACGCCGCGAAACCTGGCTGGGTGCGGCCACAGGTGCGGCGCAAGTGGTTGTGGGCGCGCGTTCGGCGCTGTTTCTGCCTTTCAGCAATCTGGGCCTGATTGTTGTCGACGAAGAGCACGAGTCCGCCTTCAAGCAGGAAGACGGCGTGATTTATCATGCGCGCGATATGGCCGTGGTGCGCGCGCGCCAAGGCAACATTCCCATCGTTCTTGCTTCGGCGACGCCGTCGCTCGAGACCATCATCAATGTGCGCAACAAGCGTTACGGCGAGGTGCGCTTGCCCGAGCGTTATGGTGCAGCGTCTATGCCGCGCATCGGTGTGGTCGATATGAAAACCAATCCGCCCGAGAAAGGCCGCTGGGGTCGCGCGTGGTTGTCGCCGCCGTTGGTGAAAGCTGTCGATCAAACGCTGGCTTCGGGTGAGCAAGCGCTGTTGTTTTTGAATCGCCGTGGTTACGCGCCGCTGACGCTGTGCCGTACTTGCGGCCATCGTTTGAACTGTCCGCGCTGCACAGCCTGGCTGGTGGAACATCGCCTGACAAAGCGCCTGCAATGTCACCACTGTGGTTTCAATGCGCCGCTGCCGAAGACCTGTTCATCGTGCAGCGCTGCGGAATCTTTTGTGCCGTGCGGTCCCGGCATCGAGCGTGTCGCGGAAGAAGCTGTGGCGCGCTGGCCCGACGCGCGCGTGCGCGTGGTATCCAGCGATGTGCTTGAACGTCCTTCCGCCGTCGCCGAATTAATCGACGACATTCTGAAACGCCGCATCGACATTCTTGTGGGCACGCAAGTGCTCGCCAAAGGCCACCACTTCCCCGGCCTGACCTTCGTCGGCGTGGTGGACGCGGACTTGGGACTTTCGGGCTGGGACCTGCGTGCCGCTGAACGCACCCACCAGCTTTTGCATCAGGTGGCGGGCCGCGCCGGCCGTGCCGACAAACCGGGCCGGGTGTTCCTGCAAACCCACGATCCCGCTCACCCTGTGATCCAGGCCCTGGTCTCCGGCGACGAGGACGGTTTCATCGATTCCGAGATCGAAGCACGGGAAAGCCTGGATATGCCGCCTTTTGGCCGTTTGACCGCGCTCATTCTCTCAAGTCACGACGAAGGGGCCGTGATTGCCGCCGGGCGGGGCCTCGCCGCCGCTGCCCCGCAAGGCGAGGGGATCGAGGTTCTGGGCCCCGCCCCGGCCTTTATGGCCCTGCTCCGGGGAAACCACCGCCACCGGCTGCTGCTTAAAACCAGCCGGAATACCCCGCCGCAAGCCCTGGTCCAGGCCTGGCTGGACCGGGTTAAGACCCCCTCATCGGTCAGAATCCAGGTCGACGTAGACCCCTATAGTTTCTACTGAAACGCCTGTGCTGATCTGAGTCTGTTGCAACGCCTACACCGGTATGGTACCAACCCGCCGGCGACGCGTTCTGAGAGTATTCAGCGCAAAAATATATAGTTAAATCAACCGGTTAGGTTGACCGCTCCCGGCAGACCCAGGGTTACAAAACAAGGGTTCGGGACGGAAGTTAGGTTGGGTTCAAAAGGGGCGTTCTTCAGGTGTCAGCGGACAATCTAAACGTCAGTGGCGTGGCGGCCCGGTATGCCTCGGCGCTGTACGATCTGGCCGACGAAAAAGGTGCGCTGGACGCGGTCGCCGGCGATCTCGCGAGCCTCCAAAAAATGGTCGATGACAGCGACGATTTCCGGCGCTTCCTCAAAAGCCCGGTCATCAGCCGCACCGATCAAAGCAAAGCCATCGCCGCCGTCGCCGACAAGGCCCAGCTTTCGCCGCTCGCACATAAATTCCTAGGTCTTCTGGCCTCTAACCGCCGTCTGTTTGTCCTGCCGGGCGTCATCGCCGGCTTTCGCGCCATTCTGGCGGATCGCCGCGGTGAAGCGACGGCGCAAGTCACATCGGCTGCGCCGCTGACCGAAAGCCAAACCACGTCGCTGATCGAAGCGCTTAAGAAGTCTGTCGGCCGCAGCAAGGTCGCCATCGTCTCCAAAGTTGATCCGTCCATTCTCGGCGGCCTGATCGTTAAGGTCGGTTCGCGCATGGTGGACAGTTCCCTGAAATCAAAACTTCAACGTTTGAAGCTCGCCATGAAAGGGGTCGGATAAATGGAAATCCGCGCCGCAGAAATCTCCGCAATCCTCAAGCAGCAGATCGCCAATTTCGGAACGGAAGCTGAGTCCGCCGAAGTCGGTCAAGTGCTGGCCGTCGGTGACGGCATCGCCCGCGTCTATGGCCTCGACAACGTCCAATCGGGCGAGATGGTCGAGTTCCCGGGTGGCATCAAAGGCATGGCCCTCAATCTTGAAACCGACAACGTCGGTATCGTGATCTTCGGCGATGACTCGACGATTAAGGAAGGCGACACCGTTAAGCGCACCGGCACCATCGTTGACGTTCCCGTCGGCAAGGCGCTGCTGGGCCGCGTCATGGACGGGCTTGGCAATGCCATCGACGGCAAAGGCGATCTCGGCACCACCGAACGTCGCCTCGCTGAGTTGAAGGCCCCCGGCATCATTCCGCGCCGCTCGGTGCATGAGCCTGTGCAGACGGGTTTGAAAGCTGTCGACAGCTTGATCCCGATCGGCCGCGGCCAGCGCGAGTTGATCATCGGTGACCGTCAGACCGGCAAGACCGCCGTCATCCTCGACACCATCATCAATCAAAAGAAAATCAACGACGCCGCCACCAGCGACAAAGACAAGCTGTTCTGCATCTATGTCGCCATCGGCCAGAAGCGCTCCACCGTTGCCCAGGTTGTGAAGACCTTGGCCGACTACGGCGCGCTCGAATACACCATCATCGTTGCCGCCACCGCCTCCGATCCGGCGCCCATGCAGTTCATGGCGCCCTACACCGGTTGCGCCATGGGCGAATACTTCCGCGACAACGGCATGCACGCCGTCATTTTCTATGACGATTTGTCCAAGCAGGCCGTCGCGTACCGCCAGATGTCGCTGCTCCTGCGCCGTCCGCCGGGCCGCGAAGCTTATCCTGGTGACGTGTTCTATCTGCACTCTCGTTTGCTGGAACGCGCTGCGAAGTTGAACGAAGCCAATGGCTCCGGTTCGCTCACCGCGTTGCCCGTCGTCGAAACGCAGGCCAACGACGTGTCGGCCTACATTCCGACCAACGTGATCTCGATCACCGATGGCCAGATCTTCTTGGAAACCAGCCTTTTCTATCAGGGCATTCGCCCCGCGCTGAACGTCGGCATCTCGGTCAGCCGCGTCGGCTCGGCCGCGCAGATCAAAGCCATGAAGCAAGTCGCCGGCTCAATTAAGCTGGAACTCGCCCAGTACCGCGAAATGAAAGCCTTCGCGCAGTTCGCCTCCGACCTCGATCCCGCAACTCAGCGTCTGTTGGCGCGCGGCGAGCGGTTGACCGAACTGTTGAAGCAGCCGCAGTACAAGCCGGTTCCCGTCGAAGAGCAGGTGGTTGTGATCTTCGCCGGCACCAAGGGTTACCTCGATAAGGTCGCCGTACGTGACGTCGGTCGTTTCGAAAGCTCGATGCTCGGCGCCATGCGTGAACGTGCGCCGGATATCCTCGCGGCTATCCGTACCGAGAAGGCTTTGTCCGACGCCCTCACGGCAAAACTGAAAAGCTTCCTCGACGATTTTGCTGCTGCTTTCGCCTAAAGGGTAGCGGTTAGAAATCAGGAATTGGTGTTATGCCAAGTTTAAAAGAGTTCCGCGTTCGCATCGCTTCGGTGCAATCGACGAAAAAGATCACCTCCGCCATGAAAATGGTGGCGGCGTCGAAATTGCGCCGTGCGCAGGAAGCCGCTGAAGCCGCGCGTCCCTATGCCGAACGCATGGAGCGCATGTTGGGTAATTTGGCAGCCGCTGCTGCGGGCCGCGCTGGCTCGCTGCCGATGCTGGCCGGTACCGGCAAAGATGATGTGCACTTGGTTGTCGTCATGACCGCAAACCGCGGTCTGTGCGGCGGGTTCAACTCCAACATCATCCGTTCAGCGCGCAACCTGGTGAAGGAACTGCTCGATAAGGGCAAGACCGTCAAGATTCTGGCCGTGGGCCGTAAGGGCCGCGACAACCTGCGCCGTGATTTCCGCGAATTGGTCGGCGACTCTTTCACCGAATTCGGCCGCAAGACCGTTGTGTTCGCCGAAGCCAGCGAAGTCGCCGAACGCATCACCACGATGTTCAATGCCGGCGAATTCGATGTCGCGACCATGATCTACGCGCGCTTCAAATCGGCGGTCACGCAGATCGTGACGCGCCAGCAGATCATTCCGTTCCCCGTGCCGGCGAATGAAAATTCCGAAAGCGCCATGGTCTATGACTATGAGCCGTCGGATCAGGAAATTCTCGCTGAACTTCTGCCGCGCAATCTCGCCATTCAGGTGTTCCGCGCCATGCTCGAAAACGGCGCGTCGTTCTACGGCTCGCAGATGGCGGCCATGGATAGTGCGACCAGAAATGCCGGTGAAATGATCAATAAGCTGACGCTGCGCTACAACCGCCAGCGCCAGGCCATGATTACCAAAGAACTCATTGAAATCATCTCGGGCGCCGAAGCCGTTTAACAACGACACGCCCAGACTTGTAACGAAGATAGGAGCTGACAATGGCAAAGAACAACGTAGGCGTCGTGACCCAGATCTTGGGCGCCGTCGTGGACGTAAAGTTCGACGGTGATTTGCCCGCGATCTTGAACGCGCTGGAAATTGATCACAAAGGCAAGCGCCTGATCCTGGAAGTCGCCCAGCACATCGGTGAATCCACCGTACGCTGCGTCGCCATGGACACGACCGACGGTCTGGTGCGCGGCAAAGAAGCCAAAGACTCAGGCTCGCCCATCATGATGCCCGTTGGCCCCGGCACGCTGGGCCGTATCATGAACGTCATCGGCGAGCCGGTCGACGAACGCGGTCCGATCAACACCACCGAATTCGCCCCCATTCACCGTGCTGCTCCGTCCTTCGTTGAGCAGTCGACGGAAGCGCAGATTCTTCCCACGGGCATCAAGGTCATCGATTTGCTCGAGCCGTACCTCAAGGGCGGTAAGATCGGCTTGTTCGGCGGCGCCGGCGTCGGCAAGACCGTGCTGATTCAAGAACTGATCAACAACATCGCCAAAGGCTACGGCGGTTACTCGGTGTTCGCCGGCGTGGGCGAACGTACCCGCGAAGGTAACGACCTTTATCACGAGTTCCTCGAAGCCAAGATCATCGACAAGGACGGCCCCGACAGCAAAGTGGCGCTCGTGTTCGGTCAGATGAACGAGCCGCCGGGTGCCCGCGCCCGCGTCGCACTCTCGGGTCTCACACAGGCCGAATACTTCCGCGACAAAGAAGGCAAAGACGTGCTGTTCTTCGTCGATAACATTTTCCGCTTCACGCAAGCCGGTTCTGAAGTGTCGGCGCTCTTGGGCCGTATTCCTTCGGCCGTCGGTTATCAGCCGACACTGGCCACCGACATGGGCCAGCTACAGGAACGCATCACGTCCACCAAAAAGGGTTCGATCACGTCCGTGCAGGCCATTTACGTGCCCGCCGACGACTTGACCGATCCGGCGCCTGCCGCGTCCTTCGCGCACTTGGATGCGACCACCGTTCTGTCGCGTTCCATCGCCGAGCTGGGCATTTATCCGGCCGTCGATCCCTTGGACTCCACCAGCCGCGCGCTTGATCCGCTGATCGTTGGCGAAGAACACTACAAGGTTGCCCGCGACGTGCAGCGCATCCTGCAAAGCTACAAGTCGCTGCAAGACATCATCGCGATCTTGGGCATGGATGAATTGTCGGAAGAAGACAAACTCGTCGTCGCTCGCGCGCGTAAGATCCAGCGCTTCCTGTCGCAGCCCTTCCACGTCGCCGAAATCTTCACCGGCAACCCGGGTGTGTTCGTGCAGCTTGCCGACACCATCAAGGGCTTCAAAGGCATCGTGAACGGCGACTACGATCATCTGCCCGAGCAGGCCTTCTACATGGTCGGCACCATCGAGCAGGCGATCGAAAAAGGTAAGAAGCTGGCGGCTGCCGCCTAGTAGGACTTAAAGATGGCCGACACGCTCAAGCTGGAATTGGTTTCACCGGAACGTCTCTTGCTCTCTGAGCAGGTGGAGATGGTGCTCGTGCCCGGAACCGAAGGCGTGTTCGGCGTGCTGCCGCAGCATGCCCCGACGCTGTCGACCCTGAAGCCCGGCTTCGTTGAGGTCTATCAGGCCGGCGCGGTGAAAGAGCGTTTCTTTGTCACCGGCGGATTCGCGGAAGTCACACCCACCACGTGCACCGTGCTGGTGGATGAAGCGATTCCGCAGTCGAACCTGACGACGGCTTACACAGCCGAGCGTCTGGCCAAAGCCAAAGCGCGCCTCGATCAGGCCACAACCGACGATGAACGCGCCAAGGCCCAAGCTGGCTTCGCCGCAGCCGAGCTTTTGAGCCAGGCGTCGACCACCGTTCACTAGTGATTGGGCCTTTTAGGCCCTAAATCCTTACGCACATGACAGTTTTGTTGCTGGGCGGATTCGGCTATAGCAGACCCATGCAACACGCCTGGACCCTTAACGACATTGATTGGGCGCGCTTCGATGCGTCGAAAGTGTCGCCGGATGTCTTGAAGGTTATCAAGACGGCGGCAATGGTCGAGCGCAACGGCGCCGATTACGGGCGCTATCTCGGCAATGTCTTTCACGATGACGCTGAATTTCGGGCGCTGGCCGATAGCTGGGCCACGGAAGAAGAACAGCACGGCATGGCGCTCGGCCGTTGGGCGGCCCTGGCCGACCCCAATTTCGATTTCGACAAAAGCTTTGCTGCGTTCACCAGCATGTACCGCATCCCGGTGGATGCGACGGCTTCGGTGCGTGGATCACGCCTCGGCGAATTGTGCGCGCGGTGTGTGGTGGAGACCGGCACCAGCTCGTTCTACTCCGCCATTCGCGACGCTGTCGATGAGCCGGTCTTGAAGCAAATCTGCAAGAACATCGCCGCCGATGAGTTT
Organism: Fidelibacterota bacterium; assembly: GCA_947476895.1. Taxonomy (GTDB): domain Bacteria; phylum Pseudomonadota; class Alphaproteobacteria; order Rhodospirillales; family Rhodospirillaceae; genus SHVO01. Next base: position 471,357 of record CANJRX010000001.1, read on the forward strand.
CGGCATTTCAAGTTGTTCTACACCCATATGGAACGCTACGCCGCGCAAGACACCAAGGCTTCCAAGTGGGATCGTTTGCGCGTGGCCTTCACGCGCTTCAAAGAAGCCGATGACGATGAAATCGCCTCGGCCTATCACGCCGGCAATGCCGTGACCGGTCCTTACAGCCGCAGCGCGGCCAACGCCGGTTACGGCGAGCGCGCTTTTGGATTTTATCACCAGCGCCATGTGCGCCGTGCGGGCTACATGTTTGCGCAAGCTGCCGGGCTTAATCCCGACGGATTTGCCGCGAAGCTGCTGACAAAAGTGCTGTGGGCGGTGATCTGGTTCCGCGGACGAAAATTCCGCCCGCAGCTCGCGCGCGCGTAAGCCGCTAATCTTTCTGATAGGGCCCGAGGCCCAATTCTTTCTGGAAAGCTTCGCCAACATCGCAATAGGTCTGCTTGGCCGGCGCGGTCTTTGCGAGCTTGAAGAAATAGGGCGGCTCGTTAGAGTCGCTGGCGGTCGGCACCTGTAGATCGAAGTATTTGAAGGTCACCTTCGCATCTTCGTCGGCAGATTTTCCCAAATCACGATCAGCGAGGATGATCTGAACGTCTTCGTTCTCGGTCCGCACAAGCCTGAAGTCATGCAGCATGCAGTCGGCAGTTCCGCTGCTCACAATCTCTGACACTTCTTTGTCTTTGCCCTTGTCCTTATCGAACAACGGCACGACCAGAAATCCATGAGAATCAGCCTCGGACGTGGTGCGTTCCGCGTAGAGCGTCAGCACGCTGAAGCCGTGGGCGGCAGTGTTCTCACGCCATCCTAGGGCGAGGACTCCCATGAGGCCGTTGCGCATGAGCGGCGTGCGGGTGATGCCAAAGGGAACGGGGACGACATTATCGGCGGCGTGGGTTGTGCCCGCCCACATCAGACCGAACATCGCAGCTATTGTGCGGCGTGTTTTCATGAGTCCCCCCGGACGAATGTTATGCGCGCTTTTTCTTGCGTGAGCTTTTTGGCGGCGTATTCAGTGTGGCGACCTTATCTTTGAAAGCCGCCACCACTTGTTTGTAAATCTCGCGTTTAAAGCCAACGATGGCGCGCGGTAACTGACTAAAGGCCATCCACTTCCAGGTCGAAAACTCCGGGTGCTCAGTTTCCAGATTGATGTCGGCGTCTTCACCGGTGAAGCGCATCAGGAACCACTTCTGTTCCTGGCCGCGATATTTCCCCTTCCAGACTTTGCTTTGTAAATCGGCGGGCAGGTCATAGCGCAGCCAGCTGCGGGTCACGCCAATAATGCGTGCTTTGTCCGTGCCGATTTCTTCCTGAAGTTCGCGGATGGCCGCTTCGCGCGGGGTTTCGCCTTTATCGATACCGCCTTGCGGCATTTGCCACGCTGGCTCTTTGGTATCGATACGCTGAGCGACGAACACGCGTCCGCGCGCATTGACGAGGACGATGCCCACGCCCTGGCGATAAGGCTTCGACATAAGGGACGGTCTACTTAATCAGGACTTGAGAGACGGGCGTCAGAACGATGCCCTTCTTTTGCGCCTGGGCGAGCCACAACACCAAACGCTCATAGCTGACAGGCTTCGCACTCAAAGCAGCGATGGCGCTGCCTTGGTACTTAGCCAGGCGCTCGGTGTAATCGAGACGCGCGTCGATAGCGGCGCGGAACGGACGCTCATCGACAACAACATCGGCGGTGGCCGTCGGAACGCCAGGTTCACCGGTGCGCATGCCTTGCGTGCCTTGCACGTAGAACAGATTCGCAGTCTTCAACTTGGCGAAGACGGTGTTGATGTGTTCGCTGGACTCACGGAACTTGCTGCCCATGTCGTCGTAAATGCCGACGGCGCCGGTCGCGTCTTTCAAGATTGAGTCCAGGCGTTCCTGATTGTCTTTGGCTTCCAAGCTCGTGAGCAAACCCAACGGGCCTGGATCTTCAGCCGGGAACTGTTTGCTTTCCATCGGCACTTCGATCAGCACTTCGTGACCTTTGGCTTTGGCCTTATCGACCCACATCTTCAGGCCGCGGGTATAAGGACTGAAGGCCAGCGTCACGGCAGCCGGAAGTTTATTGATGGCGGCGTCGGTGGCGGTCGCACTTAAACCAAGACCATCAACGATGAAAGCAACCTTCGTCGCGTTGGCGCCGGGCGCAGCAGCAACAGCGTCGGCTTTGATGTCGGTGAGATTGGCATAGCGCGGCGGCGGCGCGGCTACGGCGATTTTATCCGTCGGCGGCAGCGGCGGTTCCACAAGGCGCGGGCGTCCACCGGCGACGGCGGGGCCAGCATCACCTGCTGGCGCATCGAAACGGCGCGGCGCACCGGGCGCTTCTTCGGCAGCACGCAATGCCGGAATGCCGGCGATGTCGCGCGCAGGGTCCAGCGGCGCTTCAGCCGGTTCGGGCATAATTGATTTCGGGCCTGCGCCGGGTGTCGCGGCGGCGGGCGGAATTGAAACCAGCTTGGGTTCTAAGTTGGCCGGACCATGACCTGCAGCAGGCGCCGCAGCGGCGGGCATGGTTGCAGCAGGCGGTGTAACGGCCGCGACAGCTGCGGGCTTCGCAGCAGGTGCAGCTGCCGGAGCATGAGCGGCTTCGGCAGGTTTTGCTTCCGCGTGAGCGGCAGGCGCCGGCGGCGGTGTGACCGCAGCCACAGCGGCGGGCTTCGCGTCAGCAGGTTTTACTTCTGCCGGCTTTGCTTCCGCATGTGCCGCCGGAGCAGGCGGCGGTGTGACGGCGGCAACGGCGGGTTTGGCAGCCGGAGCCGGCGGCGTTACGGCAGCAGGTTTCGCGGCGGGCGCGGCCGGGGCTTGCGGTGTGGTGGCGAGCCACGGGCGGCGTTCGATAGAACGGTCGGTGGCAGCGGTTGAATCGGCAACAACGGCAGGTCCGTGCGCTTCAGGTGCTGCGGCAGTGGGAGCCGATTCCGTATCTTCAACAACTTCCAGATCGCTCAAGCTGCCAAGAACCGGCGGTGCGGTTTCTTCCTGGGTCATCACAACGGCAACGACGCCGCCGATGAGCGCGACGAACAAGAGGCCGCTGGCGGCCAATGCGATCTTGGGACCTTTGCCGGCGAAACGTGACTCGCCGTCATACATATCGTCGCCGCCGAACGGGTCTTGCACCGTGTCGCGGCGGAACAGGTTACGTAGAGCGGCTGGCGAGAACGCCATGCAATCCTCCTGATTTTCCGCAAAGGCCGAGCGCTGAGTATAGCGCATGGAAGCGGGTCGCAGTATTCCCCGACTGTGTTGTAGGGGCGGACCCGTTAATACCCCCTTAAAAGGGCGGAAAACCTAGCCCGGCAACCCCTAGATGCCAAAAAGGCCGCCGTGGTGTGCGGCGGCCTTCATTGGATAGTCGCGGGGTGCCGTTAGTTAACGGCAGCGCGCTGATACAAGGCAATGCCCTGCAGAAGGTCGAGGGCGCGGCGCAGCTGATAATCCTGCTCCAGCGCGGCGGCCTTTTCGTCAGGCTTCTTGCTCGGATCGGCGTTGGCGCCCGGCGTCGGCGGCGTGGCCGGAACCGCACCCGGCTTGGCGGCCGGATCGGGTTTTGCGTCTTTTGCATCCGGGTTCGACAACGCACCCGGCAGGTCGCCTTCAAAGCCGCGGAAGTTGCGCGTCATGATCTGCTCGACCTTGGCCGGTTGCACTTCGATATCCGGCACGATGCCTTTGGCCTGGATCGAACGGCCGCTCGGCGTGAAGTAACGCGCCGTGGTCAGGCGCATAGCGCTTTCACCACGCGCGAGCGGGATGATGGTCTGCACCGAACCCTTACCGAAGCTCTTGGTGCCCAACATGATCGCGCGGCCGTGATCTTGCAGCGCGCCCGCGACGATTTCAGACGCCGAGGCCGAACCTTCATTGATCAGAACCACGATCGGCTTGCCATCGGTGGCATCGCCGGCTTTGGCGTTATAGCGCTGGGTTTCTTCGGCGTGGCGCGAACGGGTGGAAACAATTTCGCCGCGATCAAGGAAAGTGTCAGAGACCGACACGGCCTGATCGAGCAAGCCGCCCGGATTATTGCGCAGGTCAACGACATAACCTTTGATCTTGTCGGCGCCGATTTTGCCTTTCAGATCGGTGATGGCTTTGTCGAGGCCGACTTGGGTCTGTTCGGTGAAGCCGGAAATGCGAATGTAGCCGATGTCGCCTTCAGCGCGGCTGACGACCGAGCGCACTTTGATCACGGCGCGGGTCAACGTCACGTCGATGGGATCAACGCCGACACGGCGCAGCGTCACGGTGATCGAGCTGCCGATAGGGCCGCGCATCTTGTCGACGGCGTCATTGAGCGAAAGGCCGACCGCGGGCTTGCCGTCGATGGCGATGATGAAGTCGCCCGGCTGCACGCCGGCTTTCGAGGCGGGTGTATCGTCGATGGGCGAGACAACCTTTACAAGGCCGCCTTCCATGGTGACTTCGATGCCCAGCCCGCCAAACTCACCGCGGGTTTGCTCCTGCATATCCTGGAAGCCCTTGGCGGGCATGTAGCCAGAGTGCGGATCGAGGGCGGTAAGCATGCCGTTGATGGCGTTTTCTAGAAGCTCTTGGTCCGAGACTTCTTCGACGTAGTCTTTGCGCACGCGTTCGAACACATCGCCGAACAGTTCGAGATACTTATAAGTATCGTCGCCGAACTTACCGGTGGTTTTGGGAATGGCTTTGGCATCGGCTGCCGCGGCGGGAGATATCCCACCTGTGAAGCTGAGACTAAAAGCGATGGCCGCAACGCCGGCGAGGAGTTTCAGCTTTGTGTTCGTAAGGCGCATAGGGATGACACCGTTTCCAAAAGGATGTGCGACACGCAAAATCTTATCCGCTTTTCTTTCCTGCGCGGTCCGCGAGCCAGGGAAGTGGATTTATGGGTTGGCCGTCTCGACGCAACTCAACGTACAGCGCGGGTGCGCCTTCGTTCTCCATTACGCCGACCGGTTCACCAGCGAGAACACGTTGTCCAACAACAGCGTCGATATGTCCCATGCCGGCCAGAAGGGTATGATATCCCTCGCTATGTTCGATGATCAAGAGTTGGCCGTAACCGCGGAATGGGCCTGAGAAGGCCACAATCCCATCAAAAGGGGCCACCACCTGAGCGCCCGCCCGGGCGGTGATGGTGATGCCTTTTGCCAATAAACCAGCATCTCCCGCTGTTTGTGCGGTAGCGCCGTAGCGGCCCGAAAGGCTGCCGGCGACGGGGTAGGGCATGGTGCCCCGCGCCTTGGCAAAGGACCGCGTTACAGCTTCTTCATCGCTGCTGGGGGTTCGGGCTACAGGAGGCAAGGCGGCGAGCTGTTTTTCAGGCTCCACACCCGGCGGGGCTTTCAGGGTGACTCGGGGCGCGGAGTCGTTTTGGGCAGGTTTTGCTTCCGCTGCGGCTTTTTCTGACGCCACCTTTTCGGCAGCGAGCTTCTTTTCTTTGTCGCGTGTGGCTTGGCTTACGGCAGCAGCTTCCTGTTCGGCCTTATCGCGAATGGCTTTTTCTTCTGCCAACTTCGTGAATAGCGCGCGCAAGTCATCAGCTTCGCGCGCCATTTTCGCCACACGCTGGCTGGCATCTTCACCGCGTGCGAGTAGGACTTCGTGCTTGTCGGCTTTCTCGCGCACCAGCGCATCGAGACGTTTGTGCTTTTCCACAAGCTGCGCCGCGCCGCCGGCGGCTTGTTCGCGGCGTTCAACGATTTCACTGCGCACGCTGTAGAGTTGTTTGAGCTCGCCCTGCAAAGCCGCCGAGCTTTGTTTGATGCTGGGCAAAGCTGCCCGCAACAAGATGGCGCTCCGCACCGCATCCGATGGCGACAGCGGGTTCAACGTCAAGGCATCGGTGGGCCGCAAAGCCAGCCGCTCGATGGCGAGTAGCGCTTCCACCATCTGCACATCACGGCGGCCCAACGTTTTGGTCATGCGCTGGCCGTCGGCCTCAAGATCGGAAATGCGCGCTTCAAGCAGCGTGAGGGAATGCTCCTGATCTTGAATCTCTTTTGCCGTCGCGATCATGTCGCTGCGCACAGTTTCAATCGCGCGCGCCGACGTTGCGGCCTGGGTTTGCAAGCGGTCGCGCTCGGCCTGCGTCTGCTCAAGCGCGCGTTCCAACTCTTTTAGCTTGGCTTGATCGGGCGCGTCTGCCGCGAACACCGCAGCTGGCGCCATCATCAGCGCCGCGAAGAAATATGTGCTTGGTTTAAGCCGTGGCACGATGTGCAATCGTATCGCGGTTGAGCAACGACTGACCCGTCATCTGTGCCGGCTGCGGCAAGCCCAAAAGTTCGAGCACCGTGGGGGCCAGATCGGCGAGGCGACCATTGCGCAAGTGCACGACGTCTTTCGGGCCGTTGACCAACACCACCGGCACTTCGCCAATGGTGTGCTGGGTGTGCGGCTCGTTGGATGAAGCGTCGCGCATCATTTCCAAATTGCCGTGGTCGGCGGAAACGATCATCGCGCCGCCAGCCTTTTTAACCGCTGTTTCCAGGCGATTCAGGCAGGTATCGAGGGTTTCGGCAGCCTTGATGGCAGCGGCTAAAATGCCGGTATGGCCCACCATATCGCCATTGGCGTAGTTGACGACGATGAGATCGAAGCGGTCGTTCTCGATAGCATCGATAATATTGTCGGTGACGATAGAGGCCGACATTTCCGGCTGAAGGTCATAGGTCGCGACCTTGGGGCTCGGCACCATGATGCGACTTTCGCCGGGGAATTCTTTTTCCAAACCGCCGTTGAAGAAGAACGTCACGTGCGCGTACTTTTCCGTCTCGGCGATGCGCAGCTGCGTCATGCCGGCTTTGCTGACAATTTCGCCCAGCATGTTGTCGGCCTGCGCGGATTCAAACATCACCGACATGAAGGCGTTGTGCGCAGAGGAATATTCCGTAAGGCCCGTAGCAGCGGCGAAGGCAATCGCGCGCGGACGCACGAAGCCGTCGAAGGATGGGTCCAGCAACGCGCTCAGAATTTCGCGTGCGCGGTCAGCGCGAAAATTTCCCATGAGCACGCCGTCGCCGTTTTTCATGCCGGTGTAGCCGCCTATAACGGCGGGGATCATGAACTCGTCGGTGACTTTCGCTTCGTACGAGGTTTTGACGGCAGTCAAAGCATCGGATGCTGTCGCACCTTTGGCATCGGTGATGACGGTGTAGGCTTTGTCCACACGCTCCCAACGCTTGTCGCGGTCCATGCCGTAGTAGCGCCCGCCGACAGTCGCAACAGATGTGTTCTTGAGACCTGCAATATCGGCCAGCAATTTTTCTATGAAACCAAGCCCAGAACTGGGCGGTGTATCGCGGCCGTCGAGGAACGCATGAATGCGCACGGGCACGCCAGCGCCGTCGATGATGCGCGCTAATGCCGCAATGTGATCCTGATGCGAGTGCACGCCACCGGTCGAGATCAGACCCAACAGGTGTGCAGTGCCGCCGCTGGCTTTCAGCTTGGCGATGAATTGGATGAGGGCTGGAGTCTTTCCGATGCTGCCGTCAGCCACGGCGATATCGATGCGCGGCAAATCCTGGCTCATGACCCGGCCGCCGCCGATGTTCATGTGGCCCACCTCGGAATTTCCCATCTGGCCATCCGGCAGGCCCACATCGAGTCCGCTGGTTTCCAAAAGGGCGTGGGGCGCCGTGGCCAAAAACCGGTCCCAGGTCGGCAGGTGGGCCAGGGCGATGGCATTATCCTCGCGCTCGGCGCGGTGACCCCAACCGTCGAGGATGCACAGCACCACAGGCCGGGGGCGGTTTTGGGCGGGGGAGGCGGGATTGGTCATGTCATTCATATAGTGTCGGGATGGCAGGGAATCGCAAGGGTGTAGGGCTTCGCAAATCTGCTCGCTTTTTGACCGCTTCGCCCGTCGCTGGCAACCTTAAAAAGATCAACACCTTTAAGGTGTTAGGGACAGGACCTACCAGCCATTCAGGCCTTGCACCAGCGTCCCGAACATCTGATATAGTGCTCCTCGAGAGGCTGGCGGTGGACGTACCCCTCGCTAACCCGGTCAGGTCCGGAAGGAAGCAGCCGTAACGAGTTTCGGTGCGGGTCGCTGTCCAGTCTCTCACCCTTCCCGACCCCTGTCAGACCCTTAGCGCATGGAAGTGCCCCTACTGTGACCGACCGTCCTTCCGCTGATCGGTCCGAGACAGAAGGCGCTGAAGCCTACCGGGTTCTTGCCCGCAAATATCGCCCCACCACCTTCGGCCAGCTCATCGGCCAAGACGCGTTGGTGCGCACCCTCACGAACTCGATCAATTCCGGCCGCATCGCGCAAGGCTACATGCTGACCGGCGTGCGCGGTGTCGGCAAAACCACCACCGCCCGCCTCATCGCCCGCGCGCTTAATTGCATTGGCGTCGATGGCAAAGGCGGCCCGACGCCGGAACCCTGCGGTGTCTGCATTCACTGCAAAGCCATTGCTGAAGATCGGCATGTCGATGTTTTGGAAATGGATGCCGCCAGCCGCACCGGCATCGACGACATCCGCGAGTTGCTGGACGGCGTGCGCTATCGCCCCACCTCGGCGCGCTACAAGATCTACATCGTCGACGAAGTGCACATGCTGTCGGAGAAAGCCTTCAACGCGCTGTTGAAGACGCTGGAAGAGCCGCCGGAACATGTGAAGTTCATTTTCGCCACCACCGAAATCCGCAAAGTGCCGGTGACGGTTCTCTCCCGCTGCCAGCGTTTCGATCTGCGCCGCATTGAAAGCGCGGACTTGCAAAAACTATTCGCTGCGATCGCCCCGCGTGAAGGCGCAACCGTTGAAGAGGGCGCGCTGGCCTTGATCGCCCGCGCCGCCGACGGTTCCGCGCGCGACGGCTTATCGATTTTAGATCAGGCAATTTCCCAGGCTGCCGGTAAACAAGTCACCGAAGGCGCTGTGCGCGACATGCTGGGTCTGGCCGACCGCGCGCTGGTGTTCGACCTGTTCGAATCCGTCATGAGCGGCGACGTCAAAAAAGCCCTCGACCTTTTGGCCGATCAATATGCCGCCGGCGCAAGTCCTGTCGTAATCCTGCAAGACTTGCTCGAACTCGTGCATTGGCTGACGCGCATGAAAGTCGCGCCCGATGGTGCGACCGATCCGGCGCTCGCTGAAACCGAACGCACGCGCGGTGTCGCCATGGCGGGCAAGCTCGGCATGCCGGTGTTGTCGCGCTCATGGCAGATGTTGCTCAAGGGCTTAAGCGAAGCGCGTGCTGCGCCCATGCCGTTGCAAGCGGTGGAAATGGTGCTCGTACGCATGGCTTATGCGGCCGAATTGCCCACACCCGCCGATGCCATCAAGACGCTAGAAAGTGGCGGCGGCGTTGCTGTTTCGCGTCCTCAACCGAGCGCGCCCCCTTCGGGTGGCGGCGGTGCGCGTGCCGTCGCGCGCGGTGGCGCCATGGCTGAACAGGCACCGCAGCCTACCGCCATGCTCGCCCAGCCCGCCGTGGTCGCGATACCGCAGCCGCAAACCTTTGCGGAAGTGGTCGAGTTGTTCACCCAAAAGCGCGAAGCCATTCTCGCCACGCACCTCAAGCGCAATGTGCGCCTGGTGCGTTTTGAGAACGGCGTGATCGAATTTAATCCCGATCAGAAAGTGCCGAAGGATGTCGCGGGTCAGGTGGGCAAGCTTCTGACCCAATGGACCGGACAGCGTTGGGTCGTCGGTGTGGTCAACGCGGCGGGGCAGCCGTCGCTCCATGAGCAGGAGCTGGATCACGCCAAAGCCGATCCGCTGATTAAATCCATCCTTGAGGCCTTCCCCGGTGCGACCATCGAAGCCGTGCGCCGCGCCGAAGACGACAAGTAATTTTGATTAGATAGGACGCCCGTCGATGAAAAATCTTGGCCAGATGATGAAGCAAGTTCAGGACATGCAGGCCCGTATGGCCGACATGCAGGACAAACTCGCGGATTTGGAAGTCGTGGGCACGGCCGGTGGTGGCATGGTGAAAGCGACGTTGAGTGGTAAAGGCGAGGTCAAGGCGCTCAAGATTGACCCCTCTCTCATCAATCCTGCTGAAGGCGATGTTCTGGAAGATCTGATCATTGCCGCCATCAATGACGCCAAATCCAAAGCCGATCAGAATAAAGAATCCGAGATGAGCAAGCTCACCGGTGGCTTGCCGCTGCCGCCGGGCTTCAAGCTCCCCTTCTAGATTTTATGGCCGGTATCGAAATCGAGGCGCTGATTCGCCAGCTCTCCAAGCTTCCGGGCCTGGGACCACGTTCGGCGCGCCGCATTGCTTTGGCGCTTATCAAACGCCGTGAAACTTTACTCGATCCGTTGGTGCAAACCTTGGGCGCGGCAGCTCAGGCTGTGAAGATCTGCACCACCTGCGGCAACTACGACAGCCAAGACCCCTGTTCCATTTGCGCCGATCAACGCCGCGATGCCGCGCTCATTTGCGTAGTGGAGGATGTGGCCGACCTTTGGGCCTTGGAACGCACAGCGGTTTTTCGCGGGCGCTATCATGTCACCGGTGGCCTGTTGTCGCCGCTCGACGGCATTGGGCCTACAGACCTGAAGTTGGAACGCTTGATCGCCCGGGCCAAAGCCCCCGAGACTCGGGAGGTCATCATGGCCTTGAGCGCCACCGTGGATGGTCAGACCACAGCGCATTATATCGCCGAACGTCTGCAAGGCACCGACACCGTGGTCTCGGGTTTGGCCCATGGCATGCCCATTGGCGGTGAACTTGATTACCTAGATGACGGCACGATTTCGGCGGCCTTACGCGCCCGCCGGCCCGTGTAGATTCTCAGATTGTGACATTGCGATGCCACAATTTCTCATTAGCTTAGCGACCTAACACGTCCTCGGACGTTATAACTTGGAACGGCGAAACTCCCGCCATGCGGGTGCGCCTCACGATCCCTACGGAGGATAAAATGTTTAAACGTATTATGGCTGCGGCCGCCGTGCTGATGGCGCTTTCGGCCTGCGCCAGTCCGAAGTACGTCACGTCCGACGTGACACGCTTCCACATGATGAGCGGCCCGGCTTCCGGCCAGACCTTTGCCATCGTCGCTGTGAGCCCTGAACAAGAGCAAAGTATCGCCTTCAAGCAGTACGGCGATTTGATCAACGCACGGCTCAGCACGCTTGGCTTGAAGCAGTTCTCGGGCAACGCGCCCACGGGTGCCGACTATGTCGTGACCCTGGACTATGACGTCCTCGGACCGACGCCCGATGTGCGCACGCAAGGCAGCGGCGGAAATTTCTCGTTCGGCTTTGGCTATAGCCATTGGAGCCGTCCGTTCGGTTACGGTATCGGCTACGACCCATTCTTCGACAACTTCAACTACACCGAAACGCGTCAGCTGTTCACGCGCCGCATTCAGCTGAACATGTATCGTGGTTCGACCTATGTGTCGGGTCCGAAGAGCCGTGTGTTCGAAGGTCGCGCCGTCAGCCTGGGTCTTAACAGCCAGATCGAAGTTGTGATGCCCTATATGCTGGACGCCGTGTTCCAGGACTTCCCGGGCCAGTCGGGTCGCACGCGCACCGTTTCAGTGGAAGTGCCGGCCGACGTGGAAAAAAATGATCCGCAGGTTACGCGTCCCAGCGCGCGTTCCAGCTACTAAGTAAGTTTTGAGCTAAAAAAACCGCCGCGGCTTTTATTGAAGTCGCGGCGGTTGCGTTTCGTCCTCAGGGATCAGGCCCTTGAGAACGGGCTGCTCGACGGCGGGCGTCTCCAGCTGAATGTTCTCGATAGTCACGCCGCGCTTAATGATTTTGCCGGTGGATGTGCGGATTTCCTCGACATCTTTTGCGGTTTGATTGAAGTGCGTGCCGAGTTGCTCGACACGCTTATCCAGCCGCTTCACATCTTCCATCATCTTGCCGATTTCCGTCTGGATAACGTGCGCTTGCTCGCGCATGCGGGCGTCTTTCAGGATCGCGCGCACTGTATTCAGCGTGGCCATCAGCGTGGTGGGCGAGACGATATAAACCCGGCGGCGGAAGCCTTCCTCGACAATCATAGGGAAGCGGTCGTGCAGTTCCGCAAAAACTGATTCTGCCGGCACGAACATAATGGCCGAATCCGCGGTCTCGCCGGGGATGATGTATTTATCGGCGATATCCTTGATGTGCTTGATCACGTCACTACGGAATGACGTTTCGGCCAAGGCCAGCTCGCGTTCGTCGGCAGCGCTGATCATGCGCATGAAGGCTTCGTGCGGGTATTTTGAGTCCACGGCGATAACGCCTGGCGGATTGGGCAGGCGAATCACGCAGTCGGCGCGCTTGCCGTTGGAGAGCGTGACCTGGAAGTCAAAAGCCCCCGGCGGCAACATATTGCGCACCAGGTCTTCCATCTGGGTCTGACCGATGGCGCCGCGCACCTGTTTGTTGGAGAGAATATCCTGAAGGCTGACAACTTCGGCCGACAGCTCGGTGATATTCTTTTGAGCCGCGTCGATAACGGCCAGGCGTTGTTGCAGCTCGCCCATGCTTTCGGCATTTTTGTCGCTGGTCTTTTGCAGGTTTTCGCCGATGCGGCGCGTGACGTCCGCCAGGCGCTCTTCGAGCATCTTGGAGACATTGCGTTCCTGGTTTTGTAACTGCTCGGCCATGCGCGCCTGTGCAGCCACCTGACCATCGGCCATCTGGCTCAAACGTCCCGTAAGCAGGTTTTGCGTTTCGGCGATCTGGGTCAGGCCGTCGCTGCCGGCATTTTGCCGGGAAGATTTAAGGGCCAAAATAATGACGGCAATCGCCAATACGACGACCGCGCCGATCAAAATCCATTCCCCGACGTTCATATTAACAACCCAGCCAAAGCCCCAAAGTTGGCAGGGTTGCAACTTGAACGCTGCCTAAACCCTGCCATGATCTGCAGCCTAAATGAAAAGACTAACGAGCGCCAATGTTGGCGCTGAATTCTTGGATGAGCCCCTATGCAAAAGACCCTTCAGTTTCTCTTCGCCGCCGGACTTCTGACAAGTGCGGCCGCTAACGCCGCTGAGGTTGATGTTCCCGGCAGCACCGGCGGGGCCGATGTCACGGTCTATAACAGCGATCTCGCATTGGTGCGTGAACACCGCAGCTTTCATTTGCCCGCAGCCTCGGCGCAGTTGGCCTTTACCGGCGTCAGCGGGCAGATGCAGCCCGAAACGGCGTTGTTGGATGTAATCAAGGGTGATCCAATCAAGATCACCGAACAGAATTTCAAGTTCAACGTCATCAATCAGCAAGCCTTGCTTGAGCGCGCTGTGGGCAAAGAAGTGCTGGTCATTCTGCCCAATGCGGTTGGCGTGGGTTCGCCCATCAAAGCGCGCGTGCTGTCGGCCGACGGCCCGGTGTTTGAGATCGATGGCAAAATCCATACAGGTCTCGCGGGCCGCATTATTTTCGATGGTCTACCCGAAGGCATGCGCACCACGCCCACGCTGGTCCTGAATGTGACCGGCGCGGCCGGTAAAGATTCAGAAGCCGAGTTCAGCTATCTCACCAGCGGCCTGACCTGGCACGCAGACTACGTCGTCAATTACGATTCCGACGCAGCCCGCATGGATTTGACCGGCTGGGCGACCATCGTCAACACCACCGGCACCGATTTCAAAGACGCTAAACTCAAATTGGTGGCGGGCGACATTTCCCGCGTTTATGCGCCGCGCCCCATGGCCAAAGAAATGCGCGCGATGAATATGGCGGCGTCCGCAGCGCCCATGGCCGACGGCGTCAGCGAAGGCGAGCTTGAGGGCAGCCATATTTATAATATCGCCCACCAGGTCACGCTTTCCGATAAAGAATCCAAACAGCTTTCATTGCTGACCGGCCAGGCTGTGCCCGTGACCCGCGAACTGATTTTCCGCAACGGTCAGCCTTATATCTACTCCAACCTTCTGCGTGGGCCGCAGCAAGACGGCAAAGCCACCATTGAGCTGGCTTTCAGGAATGATGCCAAATCCAAACTCAATGTCGCACTGCCCGCGGGCACGTTTCGCATTTACGGCATGGACGATAAGGGCGCGCCGCAGTTCATCGGCGAGTCCAACATCGGCCATAAGGCGGCCGGTAGCGATGTGCGCCTGAGTCTCGGCCAGGATTTCGATGTCACGTCCTCGCGCGAACAGCTCACCTTCGTGCGTGCGTCCGACACCATCACGGTCAGCGCCTGGCGCATTACGGTGAAGAACGCCAAAGCGCGTCCTATTAAAGTGCGCCTGATCGAACCGATGCCGGCGTCATGGGAGATCACCAAAGAATCCCTCGCCCATAAAGAGACCACGGCCAGCAGCACGGAATGGGTGCTGGAAGTGCCGGCCAAAGGCCAAACCGTGTTGGAATACAACGTGAAGTCGACGTTCTAAGGCCTTTCTTAGACTTCGACGTTGACCGGTTGGCTTTAGGGCCTTATTCCACGCCTATAAAAGTCAAACCTGGGTCACGTTATGGCGCTTCTTGAAATCATCGTTGCTCCCGATCCGCGTCTGAAGCGTAAGGCCGAGGCGGTCGAGCGCGTCGACAGCGCAACGGCCAAGCTAATGGCCGATATGCTGGCGACCATGTACGACGCACCGGGCGTAGGCTTGGCCGCGCCGCAGGTGGGCGTGTTGAAGCGCATTATCGTCGTCGACCCGGCCCGCGAAGATGCGCCGCCCGCTCCGATGCTGATGGCCAACCCGGAAATCATCTGGGCGTCGGAAGAAACCAAACCGCACGAAGAGGGTTGCCTGTCGCTGCCCGAAGAATACGAAGAGGTTGTGCGCCCCGACAAAATCAAAGTGCGCTATGTCGATGAGCACAACGAAATCCGCACCATCGAGGCCGATGGTCTGCTGTCGGTTATCATCCAGCACGAAATGGATCATCTGAACGGCACGCTGTTCGTCGATCATGTCTCAGGCCTGAAGCGCAACATGATCATGCGCCGCCTGACCAAGCAGAAGAAAATCAGCCAAGCCAATAAACGCCACGCGCTCGAAACGGCCTGATATGCGTGTGGTGTTCATGGGCACGCCGGATTTTGCCGTCAGTGCCCTTGAACGCTTGCGCCCGCATCACGACATCGTCGCGGTTTATACCCAGCCGCCCCGGCCCGCGGGACGTGGCCAGCAAGACCGTCCCAGCCCCGTGCAACTCTTTTCGGAAAAGCACGGCTTGCCTGTTCGCTCACCCAAAAGCTTGAAGTCGGCAGACGTGCAAGCCGCATTCACCGCACTTAATGCTGATGTTGCGGTGGTGGCAGCTTATGGCCTCATCCTGCCGCAGGCGGTGCTCGATATGCCGCGATTCGGCTGCATCAATATTCATGCCTCGCTGTTGCCGCGCTGGCGCGGGGCCGCGCCCATTCAACGCGCCATCATGGCCGGCGATAGCGCCACCGGCGTCACCATCATGCAAATGGATGCAGGCCTCGATACTGGCGCCATGCTGCTCAAAGGTGAAACGCCGATTACAGATGCGACCACCGCCGGCGAACTGCACGACACTCTGGCCAAAATCGGCGGCGATCTCATTGTTGAGGCGCTGGACTTATTGGCTAAGGGCACGCTCAAAGCCACCCCGCAGCCGTCCGCCGGTGTGCTCATGGCCGCCAAGATCGATAAGGCCGAAGCCCGTATCGATTTCAACCGTCCGGCCCAGGATGTTTTGCGTCATATCCATGGGTTATCGCCCTTTCCGGGAGCTTGGTTCGCGCATGGGCCTGAGCGCATTAAGGTACTTAAAGCCGAGCTCGGCGATGGCAACGGTGCGGCGGGCAATACACTCGACGACCGCCTCACGGTCGCCTGCGCCTCCGGGGCCGTGACGTTGTCGACTGTTCAGCGCGCGGGCAAAGGCCCCATGACCGCAGATGTCTTTTTGCGCGGCTATGCGTTGCCCAAGGGAACGCTGCTCGCCTAAACTGTCAAAGAAGGCTTGGTATCGAGGAGCGGCATGTTCGGACGGCGGCGAAAAGCCATTGCACGCGGCGAGACGGTCTATCTGTTTTCGCCAAATAAAGATGCGGCCGAGGACTTTCTCGCGCTCACGACCGGCAGCTTGAACTTTCACCGCCCCTGGGTTTATCCGCCGACAGATGCCAAACATTTCCGCGCCTATCTGGATCGTCTTGAGAATGGCTTCGCGCACGGTTTTTTCATCGCGCGCTGTGAAGACGACACCATGGTAGGCGTGATTAACATCAACGATCCGATCATGGGCGGCTTTCGCTCGGCCTCGCTCGGTTATTATGCCGCCGCACCCTATTGCGGGCGCGGTCACATGACGGAAGGGCTTGCGCTGGTTTTTGATCAAGCTTTCACAACGCTCGATCTTCACCGTTTGGAAGCCAACGTTCAGCCCGACAACGCTTCGTCGCTCGCGCTCGTACAGCGTTTGGGATTCCACCGAGAAGGATTTTCACCGGCGTTCTTAAAAGTCAGTGGCGTCTGGCGCGATCACGAACGCTGGGCCATGCGTGCGGAAGAATGGCTGGGTGCTCATGCGCAAGGCGACGCCGAAGAAGCGCCCGCACCGACAGGCCAGCACATCAGCCAGGTGGTCTGAAACCACCAATGCCCCGGTTCAAGCTTACAATCGAATACGACGGCTCGCCTTTTGTCGGCTGGCAGCGTCAGGACAACGGCCTTTCCGTGCAAGCGGTGCTGGAAGCTGCCGTGCGCGGCTATTGCCAGGTTGATGCCGTGGTGCATGGCGCCGGGCGCACCGATGCCGGTGTGCACGCCCTGGGTCAGGTGGCGCATGTGGATTTGCCCCGCGATGACCGTCCGGACGTTGTCGCCAAAGCTTTCAACGCGCACTTGAAGCCGCATCCCATCGCGGTGCTGAAGGCCGAGAAAGTCGGCGACGATTTTCACGCGCGCTTTTCCGCTGTTGAGCGCGGCTATCGCTACCGCATCGTCAATCGCCGCGCGCCGGCCGTGCTTGAGATCAATCACGCCTGGTGGGTGAAAGCGCCTTTGGATGCTGTGGCCATGCACGATGCTGCGCAGGTGTTGGTGGGCCGGCACGATTTCTCCAGTTTTCGCGCCGCGGAATGTCAGGCGGAGTCACCGGTCAAAACAGTCGATGAGATTTCGGTCGTGCGCGAGGGCGATATGGTTTTCCTAAAAGTTCGCGCCCGCTCGTTCTTGCATCATCAGGTACGCAATTTTGTCGGCACGTTGAGATTTGTCGGCGACGGCAAGTGGACGGCGGCGGATGTTAAACGCGTGTTGGACGCGCGTGATCGCGCTGTCGCTGGGCCCACATCACCGCCGGATGGGCTTTATCTCACGCACGTGAGATATCCTTAAATCTGCGAGATGATCTGAAACGCCAGCATGCCGAGCACGTAGTCGAGTACGACGAGTGCCAGCGCGGTGCCGGTCGCGATCTGCAGTCCCATACCTGCGACAAAAGTGCCGTAAATGGCATAGGCCGCGATCATGCCGAGATTCAAAGGGTCCATCATTTCGGCCGGCAAGAATCCGAAGTCGACCAGGATTTGCGCACCGAACAGCACCAGCCCCATGGGCAGCTGCATCCAAAGATAAGGCACCATATAAAAGAAAAAGCGCGGCAGGCGCCCTAAGAGACGGCCGATGTAGAGCATGACAAAAGGGAACAGCGTCCAGGTGACGATGTAAGACAGCACTTCGACAATCGCATAGGGCACAAATCCCAGCGTGTCTTTTTCAGGATCGAAAATCAGCAGCCGGTGGCCGAGTTGCAAGGGCGCCAGAATAACGGCGACGATATAGGCGTTCCAGAAGCCGCGGGCGCTGAAGTCAAAGTAGGCCCAGGCGCGCTCATCAAACCTATAGATAAGACCGGTGCCGTGCAGTGCGCCGGCAACCCGCCGCGTCCACGTCATGAAGCCGCCGCGCCGAAGTATCCGCTGAGAATTTTGTGATAGATCGTGGTCAGGTTTTCGAGATCCGCGACCGCGCAGTGTTCGTCGGCTTTGTGCATGCTGATGCCGATCATGCCGAACTCACACACCGGGCAGGCGTCTTTAATGAAACGCGCGTCGGACGTGCCGCCCGTGGTGGACAGCTCGGGCGTAAGGCCCGTGACGGCCTTCACTGCGTCCGAGACCAGCGTGCTCAAAGCGCCCGGAGGTGTGATGAAAGATTCGCCCGAGATGCGCGCCGCCAAATCGTATTGACCCGGCGCAAGGGCATCGAACGTTTTTGTCAGCCACGCTTTCAGCGACGCGCCCGAATGCAGGTCATTGAAGCGGATATTGAATGCAGCCTTCGCCATCGCCGGCGTGACGTTAGACGCAGCATTGCCGACATCGACCGTGGTGATGGCGATGGTCGAGGCCTGAAAATGCGCCGAGCCTTCGTCCAAAGGTTTGTCGGTAATGGCTGCCAACATCTTCATCAGGCGCGGAATCGGATTGTCCGAGAGATGTGGGTACGCTGAATGTCCTTGCGTGCCGTGCACGGTCAGCTTCGCGGTCAAACTGCCGCGCCGGCCGATCTTGATCATCTGGCCCAGCTTTTGCGGGTTGGTGGGTTCACCCACCACACAGACGTCGAGCTTTTCGCCGCGGGCTTTTAGCTTTTGCAGCATCTTTACGGTGCCGTTAATGGCATCGCCTTCTTCATCACCGGTGATAAGCAGGCTGATGGAGCCTTTAGGCTGACCTTGGTCTTTCACAAAACGCGCGGCGGCGGCGACGAAGGCCGCGATGGCGCCTTTCATGTCGGCAGCACCGCGTCCGTAAAGTTGCCCCTCGATCACTTGACCGGCGAAAGGTTCCGTCGTCCAGCCGTCGCCGACCGGGACAACGTCCGTATGACCGGCAAAGCAAAAGTTCGGCGCAGCGGTGCCGAGGCGGGCGTAAAGATTATCGGTCGGGTCGCCACCGTCGCCTTCGAACTTCATGCGTTCGCAGACAAAGCCGAGGTTGCTCAACGCCGCCTGCAGTACATCTAACGCGCCTTCATCACGGGGCGTGATGCTAGGTTTGCGAATCAGATCGCGAGCAAGGGTAAGAACGTCGGTCAATCGCGTAACAGATCGTTGATGCTGGTTTTGGAGCGCGTCTGTGCATCGACGCGTTTCACGATGACAGCGCAAGAGAGGCTGGGACCAGGGCTGCCGTCGGGCAAATTCTTGCCGGGCAGCGAACCGGGCACGACGACGCTATAGGCCGGCACGCGGCCGACGAACACTTCGCCGGTGCTGCGGTCGATGACCTTGGTGGTAGCGCTGATGAACACGCCCATGGACAGGACAGCGCCTTCCTCAACGATGACCCCTTCGACAACTTCCGAACGCGCGCCGATGAAACAGTTGTCTTCGATGATGACGGGACCTGCCTGCAGCGGTTCCAGCACGCCGCCGATGCCCACGCCGCCCGACAGATGCACGTTCTTGCCGATCTGGGCGCAACTGCCCACCGTCGCCCACGTGTCGACCATGGTGCCGGAGTCGACGTAGGCCCCGAGGTTGACGAAGCTCGGCATCAAGATGACGCCGCGCGCGATAAAGGCAGATTGGCGGACGACGCTGCCGGGAACGGCGCGAAAGCCAGCTTCACGGAAGCGGTTTTCGCCCCAGCCTTGAAACTTCAGCGGCACTTTGTCGAACCAATTGGCGCCATTTGGGCCGGGGATCACGGCGTTGTCGTTCAGGCGGAAGGACAGCAGCACGGCCTGCTTGGCCCAGGCATTGACGGTCCACGTGCCGTCCTTCTTTTCGGCCACGCGCAGGATGCCCTTGTCGAGCAGATCCAGCGTCTGGCTCACCGCGTCCCTTACGGCGCCGGTGGTGCCCGTGTTCACGCCATCGCGCGCCTCCCAGGCGCTTTCGATGGCGGACTTCAACTCATTGATTTGCATAACATTTTCCAGAAATTCAACTGGGATTGCGCCGTCCCCGGCCCGAACATAGCCGCTGCCGGGAGCGAGTCAACGATCTGTCGGGCCGTGGTCCGGCGAGGCGCATTTTTTTCAACCGGGTCGCGGTGTTATGCAGGCAACGCATGGCAAAAAAAGCCTCCAGGGAGTAACATTCGTTTTACTCGAAACTTCTTCACGGCGCCCAGGTTGGGAAAAGCATGTGGGTGGCGCCCTGTTTTCCAGAAGGGAAAGACAGTGACTAATCGCGGGGGACTATAATTATGGCGCTGGATCGCGCCGATTCATCGCCGGGCTCGCATGCGCCGGCATCCGGGTCGTCTCAGGCGACCCAGCCGCTCGGCGTGTCCGCCGCGGCCTTGCAGCGTTATGAAGAAGCGGTGTTTTGCGTCACGCTTGATGGCCGCATGGATCCGGCCAATCCTGTCGCGCAGGAATTCGCTGCACGGTTGTAGGTCGAAGATAGCGCGCGCCTGTCTGCCGCCGCCGACAAATCTAAAACCGCCAACCGCGCCATGGTCGACATGGTCGACGTGGGCAATGGCGACAAATTGCAGAACCTTCAAGTGACACTGGTGCCGCTCGATGCGGGCCGCGGAACGTTGATGTTCGTGCGCGACTTGACCCTCGACACCAGTTTGCGCCTGGCGCTGGTTGATAGCCGCCGCCGCTATAAAGACTTCATCGACATCTCGACGGACTTCGCCTGGGAAACCGGCGCGGATCAGCGGTTTAATTTTGTGCCGCCGCGTGGCGCGCTCGGTTACGCCGCCGACGCGCTCATGGGTCTGGAGCCTGAGGCATTAATGGTGAGCGAGTCCTCCGGCACGGGCGAAGTGCCGTTCCTCACGCGTCGCCGTATCGAGAATGAAGAAGCTTGGCTGCGTCGCAGCGACGGTCGCTCGGCCTGCGTCGTGGTGTCGGCCATGCCGCTCATCGCCAAAGACGGTACCTGGGTCGGCGCGCGCGGTGTTTGCCGTGACGTCACAGAAACCCGCGACCGCGAGGCTACTTTAAGCCGCGTGCGCAACCGCGAACGCGTGTTGACGCGCATTGTGCGTGCGTTCCGCGATGAAGTGAATCCTGAAGCGATGCTCAGTGTCGCTGCTGAGGCGCTCGCAAAGGGTCTCGGCGCTGAACATTGCCACATCTTCCGCTCGATGCCCGTCGAAGCCAACGCACCCACCGCAGGCGCGACGCCCGGTTTCCAATTGGCCGCCCGCTACGGCGACCTCAATGCCGCACAAGCCGCGCCGGTTCTTGCCACTATCGCCGGCGGTGCTGGGGCTGTGGAGCTGTTGCTGGGTGATCGTCAGGTTCTGGCCGCGCCCGCGCGCTATCAAAGCGATTCAAATGGCGCGGTGGTGTTGTGGCGTCCTGTAGACCGCGGCGCCTGGAGCGACGACGACCGCTTGCTGATCGGCGATATCGCGAACCAGGTCGGCATCACTATCGAGCAGTTCACGCACCACGAACATGTTTTAAAAGTCTCGCGCACCGATGCGCTCACGGGCCTTCTCAATCGCGGCGCATTCATGGATGCGCTGCGCCGTTATCTCGTGCGCCTGAAGCGCGAAGGCGGCAATGCTGTGTTGATGTATGTCGATCTCGACAACTTCAAGGCCGTCAACGATATCCGCGGCCACCAGGCCGGCGACGATATGCTGATGAAAATCCGCGACATCCTCGTGCAGCAAACCCGCCCGACCGATGTCATCGCGCGCCTCGGTGGTGACGAATTCGCCGTGTGGCTGAACGGGGCCGACCTCACGATTGCCAAGACCCGCGCCTCGCAATTCCTAGACCGCATTAAGGCGCTGGTGCATTTGTCCGGCAGTCCCGACCGCCCGGTGGGCATGTCCATCGGCATCGCCGCCTGGGACCCGCATGGTCACGAGGAACTCGACGGCCTGCTCGCACGCGCCGATGCCGCCATGTATCAGGCCAAGCGCGGCGGCAAAGGATCTTTCACCATCGCCGACCCGCCGTCGGCGCCGAAAGCATGACAGGTCTGGACTCCATGACGCCAGCCAAAGACCGCCTTGTTCATATGCTGGGCCTTTCAGGCCAGAAGGTGACCTATGAGCAGGCGCGGGCGTTGTTGGACCATCCTGATTCTGCTGTGCGCTTGACCCTGGCGTCGCGCGACGACCTGGAGCCGGAAATTCTTTATTTCCTCGCCCGCAATCCTGACATCGCTGTCCGCCGCGCCATCGCTGTCAATACCGCCGCGCCCGTTAAAGCCTCCATGGTGCTGGCAAACGACGAAAACGAAGACGTGCGCACCGATCTTGCGGATCGTGTGGGCCGCTTGGTGCCAGGCCTCACGCAAGATCAACAGGCCAAGGCGTGGCGCACCGTTCATCAGGTTCTCAATTTGCTCGCGCGCGATCAGCTGCCACGCGTACGCCGTGCGTTGGCTGAAGCTCTAAAGTCTCTACCCGATGCGCCGCACGACATTGTCTTTACGCTGGCCATGGATACCGAAGCCACGGTCGCTACACCGGTTCTGCAATTCTCGCCGGTGTTGACGGATGAAGACCTGCACGCGGTAATTCAAGCCAGTCCCATGACCGCGCAGCTCGCGGCCATCTCGCGGCGTATCAATGTGGGCGAGGAAGTTTCCAACGCCATCGTCGGTACCGGCAACGTCGATGCCATCACCGATCTTTTGAAAAACCCCAGCGCCCAGATCCGCGAAGAAACGTTGGATGCAATCATTGAGGCCGCGCCGCGTCAAAGCACCTGGCATGAGCCGTTGGTCCATCGCCCCAACCTCAATTCACACGCGGCCTTGCGCATTGCGGAGTTCGTCGCCGAGTCGCTGATTCAAAAGCTTGCGGCCCGTACCGATATCGACGGCGAAACCTTGACGGCCCTCGGCAAAATGGTGCGCGATAAACTCCGCCGCGACGACGGCAAGGCCGGCCTTGCCCCCGACGACCGCGACGCCATTTTGCATCCTGAGTCTTTGTAGCTCGCGGAACGGCAAGTCGAGGCTTTGGCCGCAAGTAAAAAACTCACCCCGCAATACATCATGAATGCGTCGGCTGAAGGCGTGACGCCTTTGATTATTGCAGCCCTCGCGCGTCTGGCTGATTTACCGGTGGCCGCTGTTGCCGAAGTCGTGCGCACCGCAAGCTCCAAAGGCATGTTGGCCGTAGCCTGGGCCGGGGACTTCAGCGCTGAAGATGCCGTACAGCTGCAATTGAAGGTCGCGCGCGTCACACCCGATACGGTGATCAAGCCCCGCGCCGGCGGCGGCTTTGACTCGACCGAAGCCGAATTGGAATGGCAGCTCGACATGTTCAAAGACATGGCGAACGGCAAGCCCACGCATCTGATTTAGGTCGCGGCCTTTTCCAGCCAATCAATCATATCGTCTGTGATGAAATGACAGTGGCTCAAGTCCTCATCGGGCTTGGCCGGATTTTCCGCGTGTTTCACCCATACCGTCGTCATGCCTAAATCCGACGCTGGCTTTAAATTGCGGTGAATGTCTTCGAACATGATGGCGCGTTTGGGATCGATTCCATGGCGCGCGATGAGGTCGGCGTAGGCCGCCGGGTCGGGTTTCGGGATATAGCTGCTCGCGCGAATATCAAAGATGTCGCCGAAGTGCCGGGTGACGCCTAAGCGATCCATGACATTGATCGCATGGCGTTCCGAACCGTTGGTGTAGATGAGCTTCCGTCCCGGAAGTCTCGCAAGCACAGTATCCAAGCGCGGATCGGCGGCGACCACGGAATGATCGATATCGTGCACGTAGTCTATAAACGCGTCAGGCGCGATGTTGTGATTGAGCATCAGGCCCCGGAGCGTAGTGCCATAGGTCCAGTAATATTGCTTTTGCAGTTTGAAGGCATCGTCGAGCGACATCTTCAAGGCGTTTGAGATGAACGCCTTCATGCGCTTGTCGATCTGCGGGAACAGGTGGGTCGAGGCCGGATAAAGCGTGTTATCGAGGTCGAAGACCCAGGTGTCGATATGTTGAAGCTTATCGGGCACGGATCAGCGTGCCGGCGCCGCCCGGCGTGAACAGCTCAAGCAACACGGCATGGGGCACGCGGCCGTCGATGATGACGGCGCCTTCGACGCCAAGCTCGACTGCTTCCAGGCAGGTCTCGACCTTCGGGATCATGCCGCCGGAAATTGTGCCCGACTGAATCAAAGTCTTCGCACGCTCGACGGTCATTTCCTTGATCAGGCGGCCGGTATCATCCAGCACGCCCGCGACGTCCGTCAACATAAGCAAGCGCGCTGCACCGGCAGCACCCGCGATAGCGCCCGCGACAGTGTCGGCGTTGATGTTGAACGTCTCGCCGTTCGGACCGATGCCGATGGGCGCGATCACGGGAATGATGTCGGACTCTTCAAAGGTGTCCAAGATGTGCGGATTGATCTCCGCCGGCTCACCGACGAATCCAAGGTCGAGGATTTTTTCGATGTTCGAGCCTGGATCTTTCTTCGAGCGGCGCAACTTGCGCGCTTTGATCAAGTTGCCGTCTTTGCCCGACATGCCGACCGCAAAACCGCCGGCCTTGTTGATGGCCGAGACGATCTGCTTGTTGATGGAGCCGGACAGCACCATCTCGACGATTTCCACGGTGGCCGCGTCGGTGACGCGCAAGCCGTCGATGAATTCGCTTTTCATCTTGAGGCGGTCGAGCATGGCGCCGATCTGCGGGCCGCCGCCGTGTACGACGATGGGATTGATGCCGACTTGCTTGAGCAGCACGATGTCGCGGGCGAAGCTGTCGGCGACCTTGTCGTCGCCCATGGCGTGGCCGCCGTATTTAATGCAAATGGTTTCGCCCGAGTGCGCCCGCATGAACGGCAGCGCATCGGCCAGAATACCGGCTTTCTCAAGCCAAATGTCTTGGTCGTTGCTGTTATCTGCGGTCATGGACTAAGGCGCTCCTAAGGGACGAGCCGGGTATGACGATCCGGCCGGACTTCCTACTCTGGCAGGGCCAGTTCTGACAAGGCGGCACGCACATCGGCAATGCCAAAACCGTCATCCGAGCTGGTGACCAGGACGTGAGGGTAGGCGGCGACGTATTCGGTCAGCTCTTTGGTGATGGCAGCGTGGCTGGCGGCCAGGGCTTCCGGCTTTACTTTGTCGGCCTTGGTCATGATGACCTGGTAGTTCACGGCCGAGTCGTCCATCAGCTTCATGATGTCGCGGTCGACCTCTTTCAGGCCGTGGCGGCTGTCGATCAGCACCATGGCGCGGCGGAGCGTGGTGCGGCCCCGAAGGTATTTTTTGATGAAATCCGTCCATTCGGCGACCTTGTCTTTGGGAGCCTGGGCGAAACCGTAGCCCGGCAGGTCAGACAAAATCAGCCGGTGGCCCAGATCGAAGAAGTTGATCTCTTGTGTCCGCCCGGGCGTCACGGATGTTCGCGCCAAGGTTTTGCGGCCCGTGAGCGCGTTGATCAGGCTCGACTTGCCGACATTGGAACGCCCGGCAAAGGTGATCTCGGGGATGTCAGTGTCGGGCATCTGCTCGAGCTTAAGCACGCCGCGCATGAACTCGCAGTTCTGGGTGAACAGCTTGCGGCCTTGCTCCAGAACTTCAGGTTTGAAAACGGTATTGAGCTGGATCTCGGCCATTACGTGATGGACTTGGACTGATCAATCTTGGCGGCGTCCGCAGCTTCCGTCTTTTTGAGCAAGACCCACTGCTGCAAAATGCCGAAGGTATTGCTCCAGGCCCAATAGATCACCAGACCCGCGGCGTAAGGTGCGAGAACGAATGTGATGATGATGGGCATCAGCATCATGATGCGCGCCTGCATGGGGTCGGCCGGTTGCGGGCTCAGCTTCTGCTGCAGGAACATCGTGACGCCCATGATCAAGGGCCACGCGCCGATGCTGGCGAAGGCCAGGAACGTTGGGATGTGATAGGGCAAGAGGCCAAACAGGTTCAACACACTCGTCGGGTCCGGTGCTGACAGATCGTGAATCCAGCCGTAGAACGGCGCGTGACGCATTTCGATGGTCACCGACAGCACTTTATAAAGCGCATAGAACACCGGGATCTGAATCAAGATCGGCAAACAACCGGCCAACGGATTGGCTTTCTCGCGCTTATAAAGCTCCATCAGTTCCTGATTAAGCTTGGTTCGGTCGTTGGCGTGTTTTTCCTGCAAGCGCTTCATTTCGGGCTGAAGGCGCTTCATGTTGTTCATGGTCTTGAACTGCTTGTTGGCGATAGGGAACATCAACAAGCGCACGATGGTCGAGAAGGCGATAATCGCGAGGCCGAAGTTGCCCAAGAGGCCGTGCAGCCAACGCAGGGTTAGGAAGAACGGCTTGGTGAGGAAGTAGTACCAGCCGAAATCGATGGCGAGATCGAAGCGCTGCAGGCCCGGGTCTTTGGAATAATCATCCAGAAGTTCCAGTTCCTTCGCGCCGGCGAAGACATAGCCCTTGATGCTTTTGGTTTCGCCCGGGGCAACGGCAATGGGATCAGCGCGCAAGTCGGTTTGAAAACGGTCGCGGCCGCCGGCATCGGCGTAACGGTAGGAGCCTGCAATTTTAATCGAGGGATCGAAGGCCACAGCCGACAACCAATATTTGTCCGAGAAACCGATCCAACCGCCGACAGATTCAGCAGCGTCGCTGAGTTTCTTTTTCAGATCGGCGTATTTCACTTCTTTCGACTGATTGTTGAAAGCGCCGATGGGGCCTTCAAAACCGAAACCCGCCCCTTTGCTTTCATGCGCATCCAGGCGCGCGACCAGGCTGTAAGGATACAGCGTCACGGCGCGCTCGCCGGTGTTGGCGACGGTCTGATCAATGGTGAACAGATATTTTTTGTCGGCGCGGATCGTGCGCGTGAACAGCAAGCCTTGGCCGTTGTCCCAGGTCAGCACTAAAGGCGTGCTGTCGGTCAACTGAGCGTCGGGACTAGCGGCGGTCCATTCTGTCGTCGGCGTCGGCAAAGCCACGCCCGTGTCAGATGTGATCCAACCCCACTCGATATAATAAGGATGCGCAGCGCTGGCGGGGGCCAGCAGCGTGATCGGCGGACTGGTGGGATCGATAGTCTCGCGGTAGCCGACGAGTGTGATGTCATCGAAACGCGCACCGGTCAGCGAGATCGAACCCAGCAGGAACGGCGTGACGATCTTCACGCGTGCGGCGGTGGCGACAGGGGCCGCTTCAGCGTTCGGCGTCGTGCCCGGCGCAGTAACGCCCGGCGGTGTCATCGGCAATGTGGCATCGGCACTGCTGCCCGGTGTGACGGGTGTGGCGACTGCGGTCGCGGCCGGCTGATCGCTCGGCGGCGGATCCTTCGGCGCGAAGAAGAATTCCCATCCAATCAAAATGGCGATTGAGAGAGCGATAGCGAAAACGGTGTTGCGATTGTCCATAAACGGTTCGGAACTTACTGTTTAAAGGTGAGGGGTGTGTATTTCGCAGCAAGACCTATGGGGCTTGCTCGCGTCCGTCAAGTTTAGGGGCATTAAAGTATCTGGAACCGGATCAAAACCGCCGTCGCACCAGGGGTGGCAGCGCGCGAGGCGCTTGGCCGCAAGCCAGGACCCGCCGACCGCGCCGTGGCGGGTGATGGCTTCGGCGGCATAGGCCGAGCAGCTGGGCAGAAAGCGGCAGCGCGGACCCAACAGGGGCGCGATCGCCAGCTGATACACGCGAATCATCAGCCGTAACGTCAGCGCCGGTAAGGCCAGGATGACATCCAAGATTCGCATCATGGCGTCACCGTCTTGGGCGCGGCTTTTTTAAGGGCGTGGCGCAAATCCCGCTCCATGGCGGCGAAATCGCGCTTCAAGGTTTCGGTGCGGCCGATGAAAACGTAGTCCAGCGCCGGGTCGGCGGCCTCGGGCATAACTTTGTCGGCCAGGGCGCGCAGGCGGCGTTTGGCGCGGTTGCGGGCCACGGCGTTGCCGACTTTACGGCTGGCGGTGAAGCCAACGCGCAAAGCGGCGCTGGCATCTTCAATATGCGGGGCGACTTGCAGGATGAAGCCGGGGGTCACGCGGCGCGTGCCGGCCGCACTAATACGCAGGAAATCGGCGCGCTTGAGCAGCGTCGCCCATATACGGCCACGAGGTAGTTCCGGACGCCGAAGCTTGTTCGAGACTTGCTCCGTGTCCCCGGCCATGGCGTTCCATCTCTCAGCGGTGATGTTGGCCTTTTGAGCGTCGCCCATGCCCCAACCGTTAAGTGGGCGGCACAGGTGGTGATCGCTTCAATTAGGCTGAAAGGCGCTTACGGCCTTTGGCGCGGCGGTTCGCGAGCACTTTGCGGCCACCAACGGTCGCCATGCGGGCGCGGAAGCCGTGGCGGCGGGCGCGGACGAGTTTGCTCGGTTGATAGGTGCGTTTCACGTCACCAACTCCAGTACATTCGAAAAAGGAAAACACAGCCCCGCGGACGGGGTGGGTTCGTAGAGGGGCGGTGTATACGGGTGGGGGGGGGCAAAGTCAATGCTCCGCCCCGGCGTATCAGGCGAAAATCCACCCTTTTCAGCCCCTTAGCAGGGATGACCCACCCCGCTTCCGGCAAGTATCTGACAAACCACGGCCGAATCCGATTCGGGGGGCGCCCGCCCCTGGGGCCGGGGTTTGGCGGCGTGGGGCGGGAGGGCTACACTTCGGCGCGTTTTGGAGGCTGCCTGTTTGAACCGTGCCGATTCCACCTTTAAGGCCGATACCAGCCTTCAGGACCCCCCAAGCGCGGCGGGTGGTCCTGGCGTTAGCCCGACACCGGGTGAATCTCGCGCCCCAGGCTTCATGCGATCGGTCAGCCTCTCGGGCCGGCTGTTGTTGCTCACACTCATCTTCGTGTTGCTGGCCGAAGTGGTGATCTTCGTGCCGACCATGGCGCGGTTTCGCTGGGTCTATTTCAACGACAAACTCGCGACGGCTCACTTGGTGCTGACGGCCCTCGACGTCGCGGCCGATGAAACCGGGCGCATTGATCCGCTGCTCCGCGACAATCTTTTGTCGCAAGGGCGCATCCTCGGCATGTCGGCGCAGCGCCCCGGTTTACACAAACTCACCTTCGGCCCAGCGATTCCGTCGCGCATTCGCTATGCCTACGATTTGCGCCGCGACACATATTGGGATTTGGTCGTCGACGTGGTCAAGACCATGCGCCGGCGCAGTTACGCCGTCATGGTGACCGGGTACAGTCCGTCGAATCCGGCGGTGCTGGTGGATGTGGTGTTCGACGAGCGGCCCTTGCGCCGCGAATTGCGTGCTTACGCCGCGCGCATTTCTTTAATCAGCCTGTTTATTTCCGTGATGACCGCGATGCTGGTTTATGCCGCCGTGCAATGGCTGGCGGTGCGGCCTTTGCGGCGTCTCACGCTGAGCATGACCGGCTTCCAGAACGCGCCGGAAGATCCGCGCAGCGTTATTAAGCCTTCCGCACGCACAGACGAAGTTGGTATCGCCGAGCGTACGCTGGCCTCTATGCAACAAGAACTGCGCACGGCGCTTTTGCAAAAAGAACGCCTGGCGGGTGTCGGCACCGCCGTGACCAAAATCTCCCACGATCTCAAAAATATTCTGGCGACGGCCATGCTTGAGTCCGAACGGCTCGAGGCTTTACCGGATCCTGAAGTAAAGCGCCTGACCGCGGGTATGGTGCGTGCGGTGGATCGCGCAGTACAGTTATCAGCCTCGACGCTCAGGTTCGCCAAAGACGGTCTGCCGCAGGTCAATAAACAAACCCTGCAAACAGCCGCCTTACTGGAAGATATAAGAACGCAGGTGCAGCCGGTTTTGAAAAGCGCGACCATCAAGATCATCGACAACGTGGACGCACCATTTTCAGGCGATGCCGACCTCTTACAGCGGGCTTTCGAAAATCTTTTGCGCAACGCCGATGAAGCCGGCGCGACAACCGTTGAGTTGATTGTCGCGGAAGAGGGCGGTTATCAAACCGTTCGTGTGACCGACAATGGTCCGGGCCTCTTACAAAAGGCGCGCGACAATCTGTTCGTGCCCTTCGCAGGCTCTACGCGGTCGGGTGGGTTCGGGTTAGGTTTGCCCATCGCGCGCGAACTGCTGCGCGCCCAGGGCGGGGACGTCACGCTTTACTCCACCGGTCCAAATGGAACGTGCTTTGTCGTACGGCTTCCGCTATGACGGCGCGGCTTCTTTAAGGGACTAGATCTTGGGTGCTTCCGAAATCCTCGGCACGATCTTGCTGGTGGCGGCCATCGCCGCCGTGATGTGGTATTACCGCGCCAAATAGGCTAAACCCTTAGCGACTTTCCTTTGAGGTTTTTGTGAGCGCAGCTCCTCCCAATTCTTCGCGTCTGACCATTCGTGATCTCGCGGCCCGCAAGGGCGGCGTGCCGATGGTGTGGTTGACCGCGTACTCCGCGCCGACCGCGCGCGCGCTGGACCCTCATGTGGACGCCATTCTCGTCGGCGATTCGATGGGCATGACGTTCTACGGCATGGAATCCACGCTTGGGGTCACGCTCGACATGATGATCGCCCACGGCAGCGCTGTGGTACGCGCTTCGAAACGCGCCTGCGTCGTCGTCGACTTGCCGTTCGGCACCTACCAGGCTTCTCCCGCCCAGGCCTTCACGTCGGCAGCCCGCGTCATGGCTGAAACCGGCTGCGCCGCTGTGAAACTCGAGGGTGGCGTGGAAATGGCCGAAACCATCGCATTCCTCGTGACACGCGGCATTCCCGTCGTCGGTCACGTCGGGCTGACGCCGCAGTCCGTAAACGCCTTTGGCGGTTTCCGCACGCAAGGCCGCAGCGCTGCCGAGGCCAAGAAGGTCATGGACGACGCCAAGGCCGTGGCCAAGGCTGGCGCCTTCGCGCTCGTCATCGAAAAAACCGTGGAGCCTTTGTCGCGCGCCATCACCAAGGCCGTGCCTGTGCCGACCATCGGCATCGGCGCGTCACCGGCGTGTGACGGCCAGGTGCTGGTCCTCGACGACCTCACAGGCATGTTCGATCTCTTCCTGCCCAAGTTTGTCAAACGCTACGCCGAAATGGGCCGCGACATGGACAAAGCCGTCGCGGCTTATGCCGCCGATGTACGTGCGCGCAAGTTCCCGCAAGCCGAACATTGCTTCACGGCTACTCCCGCTAAATCTAAAACCAAGAAGTAGTCTTCGCGGTCCCGATCATGTCGAATTCCTATTCAGGATCTTTGGTTGCCGTCCGCGATGTGGACAGCTTACGCCGCCGCGTGCAGGCCTGGCGTCGCGAAGGGCGTTCGGTTGCGCTGGTGCCCACCATGGGCGCTTTGCACAAAGGCCACCTCACGCTCATGGATCGCGCGCAGAAAATGGCCGACCGGGTGATCGCGACAATTTTTGTGAATCCCAAACAGTTTGGCGTCGGGGAGGATTTCAATTCCTATCCCCGCCCTGAACACCAAGATTTTGAATTGCTGAACACGGCGGGTGTGCATCTGTTGTTCGCGCCCGATGTCGCAGTCATGTACCCGCAAGGCTTTTCGACTGCAGTAAGCGTCGCGGGTCTTAGCGATGTGCTGGACGGCGCGCACCGGCCAGGCCACTTCAACGGCGTTGCGACCATCGTGAGCAAGCTGCTGTTGCAAACGCTGCCCGACATCGCGTTGTTCGGTGAAAAGGATTACCAGCAGCTCGCGATCATCAAGCGCTTGGTGGTGGACCTCAACATTCCGGTCGACATCATCGGCGTGCCGACGGTACGCGATACCGACGGTCTCGCACTGTCGTCGCGCAACGCCTATCTCACACCGGAAGAGCGCGCGAAGGCGCCGGCACTGCATCGTGCCATCACAGCCGCTGCGGCAACGATTACTGCGAAAGGCGATATCGCCTCTGCGGTTTCAAAAGCGCGCGATGAAATTCTGAAAGCCGGATTTGCGAACGTGGACTATGTCGAGGCGCGTCACGCCGAGACATTGCAGCCGCTTCAAGCCGGTGAACCCGGCCGTATTCTCGCGGCGGCGCAGCTGGGCCGCGCGCGTCTTATCGACAACGTCGCGGTCTAATACAAAAAATCTTAGTGAACGTAGATGTGCACTTCCGGCGTGGTGGCCGAGGCGCTGGCCATCGTCGCCATTGCCACGCGTTCTGCAGGCAAGCCCATGTTGGTCATGGACTTGAACACCGAGTCAGCGTCGCGGCGTGCGGCAGACTGGCCAGCTTCGTTGGGTGGAAACCGCCACGAGGTCGAAGGTCGCATCGGGGCGGCGTTCCAAAGCACGGCTCAAAGCCTGATACAGCGCGGGTTCGTAAGCCACGTCAGGCTTATCGAAACGAATCACGACCAGCGGGCGCTTGTCGGCGAAGGACGCGGGCGTCACTGTCGAAACGGGGCGCGGCGCAGTGTTGGCGCGGCGGCCGGGCGTCGAATAGGACTGGCCGGTGTTGATGTCGGCGGCCAGTTCGACGAGCGACGTGCGCTCGGACGTGACGTACTGGGCCTGACGATTAAGTTCGTTGTTGAGGCTAAGCAGCGCGCGATCAATAACTATGGCGTTCTGATTCACTTCGTCTTCCAGCAAACGCAGCTGGCGATGATCTTCTTCGAGCGCGCCAGACAGGCTGTAGGCCGCGCGGATGTTTTCAAGCAAGTACGACGACGTGCCGGCATCGCTCGACACCTGCGCCGAGAGTTGGTTCAAGGTCGCGATGTCGGCATCGATCTGCGTCAACTGGGTTTGCGCTTGGCTCCATTCGGCGAGCAGTTCCGGGTTGCCCGGTGTGGAACCCATCTGCAGGCGCGAGCGGATCGCGCCGACGCGGCTGTGATAAGAATTCACATATTGGAAACGGTTTGATTGCGGATGACATCCAGCTGTTGGCTGCGGGTCGCGGTATTGGTTTTGAGTTTTTCGAAATCGGCGCGCAGTTGCGCGGCTTTCTGACCAACGGCTGTGGGACCGAATTTGCTGGAGGTTCCCGACAGCGGCGCGGACTGCACATCTGCTGCGGCAACCTGAGTCACGGATTCCGCGGCTTTCGCGCCGGACATATCCGCTGAACATGCACCCAAGGCCAGAACCAGAGTCGCCAGGCCAATCTGCCCGAAAACGCTAAAGCTCATGGTTTGACGGATTTGCACGCGCTCGATTTGTCCCCGAAATTGGTTGGACAGCCCCTGTACCTGCATCACACTCACATTCCCACTACCGGTTAGGCCGATGCTTGTTGCGCCGCCGTATGTTCCGGTCTGCCCCGAAAACAACCCTTAACATCAGCCCCCAAAGGCTTGGCGAGGCTCCAAAATTTAGGAACACCCCACTCAGAGGGCGACTTTACTCAATGGTTTCCTAGAGAACAAGTCGCCAGACGTCCCCAACCTGGACGAACCTCAAGGATTTCCAATTGTTTTCCTTGCATCGCCCCGGCGATCTTAGTATCCCAGGCCTCCCCACGAACCGGGAAATGGCGGTTTCACGCCCCTTTTGCCGGTTTAGGGCACTACCTGCGCGCCCGTAGCTCAATTGGATAGAGCATCTGACTACGAATCAGAAGGCTGGAGGTTCGAGTCCTTCCGGGCGCGCCATTCTCTCTCACGTCTCCCCACGCCTATCCAAACCCATAGCTTACGTTGTTACGACAGTCAGTCTGGCTGACCGCGTCGCGTCGGACTATTCTCAATGCGCCTGAGGTTAGAGGCCGGCCGGGGGGTGTGGTTTTTTACCGGACCGTTGGGAAGGTGTGAAGATCCAGGGAGAACTGCATGACGACCATGATTCGCATTACCGTCGGCGCGGTGATTGCCGCCGGACTAGCTTTTACCAGCGCCAATGCTGCCGAACATAAGTTGAAAGCTTCGCTCGATGCGAAGCAGGAAGTGCCTGCAAATCCGAGTGGCGGAAGAGGCACAGCCGAATTCACCGTCAACGACACGACCAAAGAAGTCAGCTGGAAAGTGACCTTCGAAGGCCTGACGGGTCAGGCTTCGGCGGCTCACATTCATGGGCCTGCTGATGCCGGCGTCAACGCGGGTGTGATCACGGCCCTGGTTGGGGTGCCCGGCGCACCGCTGAAAAGCCCGCTTGAAGGCAAAGCAACCATCACCGACGCGCAAATCGCCGATATTCTCGCCGGCAAGAGCTACGTCAACGTGCACACAATCGCCAACAGAGGCGGAGAAATCCGCGGCCAGATCACCAAATAATTGGTTGAATACAGCTGTGACGAAAGGCCGGATTACGTGTCTTAAACCACGTGTCCGGCCTTTTTTCATTGGCGCCGAGTCCGCGCTTTCATCAGCTTACAATCATGTGAATCTTGCTTTGCCGCTCTGGCTGGACAGCGCGGATTGGGGCTATTGTTGCGCGCCTCGCATTCCCGAGGCCCACCTAGGGAGAATTCACATGACGAAGATGATTCGCATTGCCGCCGGCGCGTTGATCGCCGCCGGATTGGCTGCCAGCGCTCACGCCGCCGAACACAAGCTGAAGGCTTCGCTCGACTCAAAGCAGGAAGTGCCTGCCAACACCAGCACCGGAAAAGGCACCGCTGAAATCACGGTCAACGACACGACCAAAGAAGTCAGCTGGACCGTGAACTTCGAAGGTCTGAGCGCCGACACCACGGCCGCTCACATCCATGGCCCCGCCGCCGCCGGCACCAACGCCGGTGTGATCCAGGCGCTCTCGCCTCAGGGCACGGCGCCGAAAAGCCCGCTCACCGGTAAAGCGACGCTGACCGATGCGCAGATTGCCGACATCCTGGCCGGCAAGACCTATGTCAACGTGCACACCACCGCCAACAAAGGCGGCGAGATTCGCGGCCAGATCAGCCCGTAATCTTTTTGCAAAGCTTGAGACCAAAGGCCGGGCGCGATGCCCGGCCTTTTCTTTTGCGCGAGCTTTTAAGAGAAGACTCTTGCGCCCTGCGCCGTTCCATCCCCAAACTTATGCATGCCTGACGACACCGCCAAGCCGAACGCGCCGACGTCCCAAAACGCAACACATGCGTCGCCCGAGGTCGATGGAATACCGACAACACCGCTCGCACTGATTTGGAATCAGGCGCGGCGTAACGGCGGTTGGCGACTTTCCGGCATTGTCAGTTTGGCGCTGATGGGCGCGCTGATCGAAAATTTGCAGCCCTATGCCTTGGGTGCGTTGATCAACGCGCTCACGGTCATTTCCGGCGCTGCTCTGCCGGTGGATGATGTCGCGGACGCACCGGCCCATCAGGCGCTCATATGGTTTGTTGTGTTGTGTGGCATCTGGATCATTGGTCCTGTGCTGTCGCGTGTGCATACGCTGGCCAGCACCACCAACATGCTGGCGGTGCGGTCGCATATTCAAGATGATCTGTTCACTTACGTTCACGGTCATGCGCCGCGTTTCTTTCTCGATCAATTCTCGGGCGCTTTGTCGTCCAAGGTGCGCAATGCGGCGGGTGCGGCCACCAGCGTGGTTGATTATCTTTTCTCGACCATGCCGCGCCTGATCATCCTTTTTGCGGCATCGACCGTTCTCGTCGCCCATCAGGCCCCGCAATTTCTGCTTCTGTTCGGCGCGTTCGCCGCTGTGTTCACCATCGTTGCGGCGACGCTGGCGCAGAGCTGCCGCAAGTACGCCAAGGCTGCCTCCGTCGCCAGCACGACTTATACCGTGCGCCTGGTAGACTCGCTCAATAATTGGGATCTGGTGCGAGCCTTCGCGCGCCGCAGCTTAGAGCGCGCGACGCTCGATCCTTTAAACCGCAAGGAATACGACGCCGCTGTGCAGCTGCGCCTCGTTTTGTTTCGCATGCGCTTGGCTCTGCACGCTGTCGGTGTGGCGTTCCTGATTGTTTTGGTGTGGTGGGCTTTTCAAGAGGCTGTGGCGGGGCGGGTGTCGGTCGGCACCTTCACGATGCTGATGTCTCTGAGCCTTCTGATCTCGGCGCACGTGAATACGCTGGGCGATAGCTTGCTGGTTTTCTTCGAGCAGCTGGGCGTGATGACCGAAAGTTTGGAAACCGTCACGCGGCCCCATGAAATTGTCGATCCACCGGGCGCGCAGCCTTTGAAGATCACGGGCGGACGTGTCGAGGTGCGCGACGTAACGTTCCGCTATCCCGACGGCACGTCGGTGTTCGCGAATCTGAACCTCACCATCAAAGCCGGTGAAAAGATCGGTCTTGTGGGTCCGTCGGGTGCGGGGAAAAGCACACTGCTGCGTCTTTTGCGCCGGCAATTTCCGCTGGTGGGCGGCGGCATTTTTATAGACGGCCATGACATCGCCGATAAGACCTGGGATTCTCTGCACGAAGCTTTCGCCGAGGTCTCGCAAGCCCCCAGCGTGTTCCACCGCTCGGTGCGCGACAACATCATGTACGGCCGCCCCACGGCGACGGACGATGAAATGATCACAGCGGCGAAGCTGGCCCATTGCCACGAATTCATTTCCGCCAGGCCCGGTGGTTACGATGCTGTGGTGGGCGAAAAGGGCATGAAGCTTTCGGGCGGCGAGCGTCAACGCGTCGCCATCGCGCGGGCGTTCCTTAAAAACGCGCCGGTCCTGATCCTCGACGAAGCCACATCGTCGCTGGACAGTGAGGCCGAACATTTGATTCAAGACGGCATCCTGAAACTTATGAACGGCCGCACGGTGATCGCAGTGGCGCATCGGCTCTCGACGATCATGCATCTCGACCGCATTGTCGTGCTGGAGGAGGGGCGCATTGTCGAGCAAGGTTCGCACGCTGAATTGCTGCAACGGGGCGGCACCTATGCGCGCCTGTGGAACCGTCAGGCTGGGGGATTCATGTAATGAGCATCACGCTGTTTCAGTTCAGACCGCTGTTTGGACTGCCGAACGCCAGTCCGTTTTGCATGAAGCTTGAGACCTACCTGCGGCTTGCAGGTTTGCCCCATACGGTCGCGCGGGTGAACAGCCTCGGTAAATCTCCGACCCATAAAGCGCCGTTCATAGAATTTGGCGGCACGGTCATGTCGGACTCCGGCCTCATCATCAATCACCTCGAACGCACCCATGGGCATCCCGTCGACGGCAAACTCACCCTGGCCCAGCGTGCGGAGTCATTGGCTTTTCAACGTCTGATGGAAGAGCATCTCTATTGGGCAGCGGTCTACATGCGCTGGGTCGATCCCGCAGGGCGCGCAGCATGGCAACCCTATATGCAGCAGCTGCTGGGTCTGCCGTCGTTCCTGACGCCGTTGGTATCGCGCATGGCAGCGCGGGGAATCATGAAGACCTTGCGGGCGCAGGGTATCGGCCGTCATGCCCCAGAAGTCATCTGGCAGATGGGCATCGCCGACATTCAGGCGCTGGCACATTGGCTCGGCAACAAACCGTGGGGTTTCGGTGAGACGCCGACGACCTTCGATGCCTGCCTCGCCTCAATCGTCGGCAATATCATCCGCACGCCTTGGGACAACCCGATGAAAACGGCGACCTTGAAGCACGGCAACCTCGTCGCGCATTTCGAACGGCTCATGGCGCGCTGTTATCCGGAACTCGCGAAATGACGGAAATTTAGGTGCACTGGTTTAGCGATGGGGGACATCGCAGTATCTGGGGGCTTATGCTTAACAACCGCGCCGTCTTTTTGCCGATCATAATCGTGCTGTCGTTAAGCGCGTGCTCGGGAAAAGAGTCGGTCAAAGCCGATACGGTTGCTTCGGCGACCGGCGTGAACATGGCGCCCATCGCCGCGGGCACAGCCTTGCCGGCGGGCTATAAGGTTGATTCCGACCGCACGATTATTTTTGGCTCCAATGAAGCCTGGACGGGGCGTCTGTCCTACACCACCGGCACCAACGCCGATGAGGTGTTCGATTTCCTGCACAAGGAAATGCCCAACTTCGGCTGGAGGGAAGCTACGGCCATGCGCTCTGACCCTAGCCTTTTGACCTTCAATAACGACGCCACCAATCGCACGGCGACGATCACGATCCTACGCGGTTCGGTCATCGGCAGTACGCGGGTCGATATGGTGGTCTCGCCGATTACCTCAAACCATTAGCGATTATTCCAAAGAGGCGAGATTTCCTCCGGCGCGAAGTCGTCCACGGTGATGACTTTGCGCGTCAGATCTTCGGCGCGGTCCAGCACCTTCTTCTCAGCTGCATTGCTGGCGCCTTGCGCGAGGGCCTCTTCGCCCGTCTTGATGCCGATACGGCGCAGCCGCGCGAGGGTAGCGTCAGCTTCGATCACCGCTTCTAACGCGATATCCAACTGTCCCACAGGTTGGTCGGCTGGTCCGATGTAAATGCCGGCGGTCAGTCGATCACGCGCGGCGTTGGGCGCTAAAAGCAAGTCAGCAATGCGGCCTGAAAGCTCGTCGCTCGGCGGTTGGCGTCTGCGGCCCAGCGGAAACACGATCAAGCGCATCAGTGTGCCCAAGGGGGGATAAGGGAAATTGGCAAGCACGCCGTCCAGTGCGTTTTGAATTTCGTAAAGACTGTGGCGCGCGCCCCATTTCAGCAGCGGTAAATCGCCTTCCGGGCGGCCATCGTCCTCAAAGCGCTTCAGGGCACAGCTCAAAATATAGAGATGCGATAAGGCATCGCCCAAACGCGCCGAAAGACTCTCGCGGCGTTTTAAAGCGCCCCCCAACAGCACCATGGCGACTTCGGCCACAAAGGCGAAGGACACACTGGCGCGGGTGAGTTGGCGATAAATGCTTGTGGCTTTGCCGGCGGTTGGCGCAGAGGCGAACATGCCGCCCGTGAGGTTGTGAAGGAACCCACGCCCCGTGATCGAAAACATATGGCCCAAGTGCCGCCAGATCAGGGCGTCGAAATCAACCAGGCTGCGCTCGTTGTTTTCGTCGCGTGCCGCCTGCATTTCCTTATAGAGGTATGGGTGACAGCGGATCGCGCCTTGGCCGAAGATGATCAAGCTGCGCGTGAGAATGTTTGCGCCCTCGACGGTGATGCTCACCGGCATGGCGTGATAAACGTTGGCCAGATAATTGCGCGGGCCTTCGATGATGCCCTTGCCGCCATGGATATCCATGGCGTCGTTGATGACCTTGCGCATCATCTCAGTGGCATGGGACTTGGCGATAGCCGAAAGCACTGAAGGTTTCTCGCCCATATCGATGGCAACGGCGGTCAAGCGACGCATGGATTCGATCAGATAAGCGTAACCGGCAATGCGCGCGAGGGCTTCCTGCACACCTTCGAATTTTCCGACCGGCACGCCGAATTGTTTGCGGATGCGGGAATAGGCGCCTGTGGTGCGGGCAGCGAATTTGATTCCACCCGCCGACAAGGCCGGCAATGAAATCCCACGCCCGGCCGCAAGGCATTCCACCAGCATACGCCAGCCTTCGCCGATACGTGCTTGTCCGCCCAGCAGCCACTCCATCGGAATAAAAACGTCTTTGCCGCTGTTGGGTCCGTTCATGAAGGCTTGGCCGACGGGTAAGTGACGCCGCCCGATGTTCACACCGGGTGTGTCCGTCGGGATCAGCGCGACGGAGATGCCGCGCTCAACGGTTTCGCCCAGCAGACCATCGGGATCGCGCACGCGGAAAGCCAAACCCATCACCGTGGCGACGGGCCCCAGTGTGATGTAGCGCTTCTCCCAGGTGACGCGCAGACCGAGGACTTCACGCCCTTCAAATGTGCCGCGGCAGACAACGCCCACGTCAGGCATGCCAGAAGCATCCGATCCGGCTTCTGGACCCGTGAGCGCAAAACAGGGGATGTCTTCACCCACCGCGAGACGCGGTAGATAATAATCTTTCTGTTCGTCGGTGCCGTAATGCAGCAGCAGTTCGGCGGGACCGAGGGAGTTGGGGACCATCACCGTTACCGCGGCGGCGATACTGCGGGTCGAAATTTTACTAACGACAGCTGAGTGCGCTTGCGCCGAGAACCCCAAACCGTCGTAGCGCTTGGGTATAATCATCCCAAAGAAACGATTGGCTTTGATGAAGGCCCAGACATCGGGCGGCAGATCGCGCCACTCGTGCTCGATGCGCCAATCGTCCAGCATGCCGCAAAGCTCTTCCACGGGACCGGCCAGGAAGCTTTCTTCTTCCTCCGAGAGTACGGCCTTCGGTGCGCGCAGCAGCATCGGCCAATCGGGCTTGCCCGTGAACAGCGAGGCATCCCACCACACCGTGCCGGCTTCGATGGCTTCGCGCTCGGTATCCGACATGGGCGGAATGCGCTTGCGATACCAGGCGAGCAAAGGCTTCGTCACATAGTCGCGCCGCCACAGTCTCAGTTGACTGAGCAGGTCGCCAGAGTCACGGGGCGAATCATCATCGGTTGTCATGACGTTTTCATTTCCGCATCCCAGGCCGGGCGATACTCGGCGCGCAAAAGATTCTTCTGCACCTTACCCATGGCGTTGCGCGGCAAGGCCTTGGCCACCACGATCATCTTAGGCACTTTGTAGTTGGCCAGCACGCCTTTCAGGCCTTCCCGCACGGCATGCACATCCAAAGGTGGTGCGCCTGCGTTGAGGGTGACGATAGCTAGCCCCGCCTCACCGAAATCGGCGTGCGGCATGCCGACCACCGCGGACTCGTCCACGCCCGGCAGCCCATCGATCACGGCTTCGATTTCCTTCGGGTACACATTGAAGCCGCCGCTGATCATCATATCCTTGGCGCGGCCGACGATGTTCACCATGCCATCAGGCTCAAACTGCGCGAGGTCACCGGTTTTAAAAAAACCGTCGGCCGTAAAGTCCTCGGCGGTCTTTTCAGGTTTGCGCCAATAACCGACAAAAAGGCTGGGACTTTTAATCTGGATTTCGCCGGTTTCGCCCTTGGGCACATCGCGGTTGTCGCCATCGACAATGCGCAACGTAACCCCTGGCAAAGGCCACCCCACCGCACCGGCGTGACGTGGTTTGTCGATGTCCGCACTTGTGATCATGCCGGCTTCCG
The DNA here is from genome assembly GCA_947476895.1 of Fidelibacterota bacterium. GTDB lineage: Bacteria > Pseudomonadota > Alphaproteobacteria > Rhodospirillales > Rhodospirillaceae > SHVO01. The sequence continues at coordinate 511,987 of CANJRX010000001.1, forward strand.
TCATGCCGTAACGCTCGACGATCTCATGGCCACTACGTGCTGCGAAGCTTGCGAAAGTTTCCGCCAGTAAGGGTGCGGAACCGCTGAGAAACAGACGGATCTTGCGGCAGACGTCCGGCGTCAGCGCAGCATGTGCCGCAAGCCGTACGTAATACGTCGGCACGCCCATGAAGACAGTGGCGCGGGGCAAATCGGCAATCACATCTTCCGCCACGAACTTCGCATGGAAGATCATGGCGCTGCCGTTCATCAGCGTGGTGTTGAGGGCCACGAACAAGCCGTGGACATGGAAAATCGGCAGCGTATGCAAAAGCACGTCGTCTGGTTTGAACTTCCAAAGCTTGTGTAAAGTCTGCGCATTGGCAGCGAGATTGCCGTGGCTCAGCATCACGCCCTTGGGTTTGCCGGTGGTGCCCGACGAATAAAGGATGGCGGCGAGGTCGGTAGTGCCCCGCGCGACTGTCACGAATGTTAACGGCTGCGTCGCGCTCTGATCGATCAGAGAACCTTTTCCATCGGCACCCAGCGTGAGGCGATGACGTATGCCGCGCGCCGCACACAAGGACGCAACCGCTGTATCGCCCGTATCGCAAATCACGACGGTCGGTTCGGTATCTGCCAGGAAGTAATCCAACTCATCTGCGCGATAAGCCGTATTGAGCGGCAGGAACACAGCACCTGCGCGTAAAGCGGCGAGATAGAGGATCACCGCCTCGGGCGATTTCTTCACCTGTACGACGACGCGGTCGCCGGGCTTTACACCGAGACTGACCAGCAGACTAGCGATGCGCGCAGTGCCGGCCTCAACGTCGGCATAGGTAACCACCCGGCCGCCCGGCAGCATCATTAGAGGTTGCGCAGTGTCTTTCGGGAATCGCGCCCGGAAAATGTCGAACAAATTGGCATTAGGCTGAGCGGTCACAGAGAACTCCAGAACGTGGGGAGTCCTTCATAGCCATTCGAAGCGCCCACGCAAGCCGGGTGGCGTTAGACTGTGGTGTTGATGTTGTGGCCGCGGAAGGGATGCGGACTTTGACTGTCGGCCGGCCGCTCTTCGGCCTTGGGCGGCGGCGGAGGGTTGGCGTTCTGGGTCGGGCCGGCATCCTTTACCCGGGTGGTCTGGGTCTGCTGGAAAACGACGGCTTCGTTGGTAATGGGGTCCATGGCCCTATCCTTGCCTGGGCCGCCCCTTCATTCAACCCTCAAATCATTAAGGGTAGGGACTTTCAACTATTAGGACGCCCCTAAGTCCTTGAGGGCAATAGAACTATCAGCCAATTTGGCCGAATCCGGCCGGGCGTGCTCGGCAATGAGCTTTTTGGACTGCAGGAAATCCTTGGCCATGTTCACGGCCTGGCAGGCCACAAAGACTCCGTTCCGCAGGTAACAGGCCGAAAACTTGCGTTCCGCCATGCTGCCCCGGATTACGATTTGGTCCCCCGGTTTTGAAAGACCGGTCATCTGAAGCTTCAGATCATATTGGTCCGACCAGAACCACGGCACTTCGACTACAGGTGTCGGTTTGCCCATGATGGCGAGAGCCACAGCTTTGCCCTGAGCGAGGGCATTGGGCACCGACTCGAGACGCAATCGTTCACCGATGATGGCGTTGGGATGGTTGGTGCAATCGCCGGCGGCGAAGATGTCGGGATCATCAGTGCGCGTGCAGTCGTCGACCATAATACCGTTGTCCACCGCAAGGCCCGCTTCAGCAGCAAGTTCCACATTGGGAACGATGCCGATACCGACAATCACCAGATCGACTTCATAGGATGCGTCACCGCATATTACACGGTCGACTTTGCCGTTTCCTTCGAAAGCGGTGACGGCGGTTGAGGTGCGGATATCCACACCGGCGGCGCGGTGCACATCGGTGTAAAAGTGCGACATCTCGGGCGCCACGACGCGATTGAGTACCAAGGGCATCATCTCGAGCACGGTGACTTTGCAGCCACGCTTGACGGCGACCGCAGCAACTTCCAAACCGATATAGCCGCCGCCCACAATCACCAGCTTCAATCCCGGCGTCATGCGATCGCGGAAGCCGAGTACGTCGTCGATGTTGCGCAAGTAATGCACGCCGGGCAGATCGGCGCCGGGGCACATCATCTTGCGCACACGTCCACCCGTGGCGAGCACCAGCTTGCTGTAGGGTAAAGACGCGCCATCGGAAAGCAGCACACGATGTCCCGCGCGATCAATGCGCGCAACCGTGGCCTGCTGCATTAGAGTGATGTGTTTATCGGCATAAAACGCGGCGGGGCGCATGAACATGCGCTCTTCCGTCACGTCGCCGGCCAGAAAACTTTTTGAAAGCGGCGGGCGTTCGTAGGGCACATAAGGCTCGTCACCGACGACGGTGATAGACCCCTCATAGCCGTTCTGCCGCAGCGAAAGCGCGGCCTGCCCGCCAGCCTGTCCGCCGCCTACAATGACAACGCTCATGGTGATTTAGAAAAAAGGGGGAGATGCGTGAGCATGCCTGCTTAGTGCTCGCGGATCGCGTCGCCGGCCACCAGTTTGTCGATCTGCTCTTGGGTAAGACCTTCTCTCGGATCTTCCTTGACGGTGGAGCGCGGTCCGCCCTTGCCGCGTTTTTCTTCGCCCTCGGACATGACTTCCGAACGGCGGCGGCGGTCGGGTCCGAAGTACAGGCCCACATCCACGAACGGACGCGGCCGTTCAATGACTTCGCGAATGCGCAAAATCAAACTTTTGGCGTTGAAGGGCTTGGCCACATATTCCGTGACGCCGGCATTGCGCGCCATGATGACGCGCTCGCGCCGGGTCTCGGACGTGATCAGAATAATCGGTGTGAATTTCAGCGGGCCTTTGTCGGCACGCACGGCTTTCAGCATCTCGATGCCGTTCATGGGGCCGAGCAGCACTTCGCTGAGAACGATGTCGGGCGGCCAGCTGCGCATGATCGAAAGCGCTTCGCCGCCGTGATGGGCCTCATCAATACGTTTGCAGCCCAAGGTTTCCAGAATACTCTTGATCACCCGGCGCATGTAGGCACGGTCATCCACGACCAAGAAACTGATCGGTTTCAAATAATCTGAAGTGGCCGCTACCATATCGCCGTGCTCATAGTTTCGCCGTGGGCCGTCACCTTAATGGCGTTATAGCCCACCCCCAGCTTCCGAGGATGCCCCCGAAACTTTAAGGTATTCTTTCTGTTGGGAAATTTAAACCGTTCTAAAGGACTAGCCGTATGGCTCCCCCCACATCTTCCTCTAGGTCTTTGGGCGCGAAACCGCCAATTGTGACCACAGCCGGTCATTTAAGCGCGCATGCGCCCCGGACCTGGCAGCGCATGCTGTCGGGCCGGCGCCTGAATTTGATTGAGCCCTCGCCTTTGGACATCGAAATCGAGGACATCGCCCTGGGCCTCGCCCGCAATACCCGTTGGAACGGGCAGACCGTCGGACCCCACGCCTGGAGCGTGGCTCAGCATTCGGATCTGGTGGTTGAGATTGTGCGGCGCATTAAGCCCCGGGCTAATGCCCGCCTGTTGATGGCAGCGAAACTTCACGATGCCTCGGAATATGTCACCCACGACCTCATCACGCCCTTGAAGGCGGTGGTGGGCGATGTGTTCAAAGAGGTCGAGCAGCGGCTGACCTCGGCGATTTATTTGCGCTTCGGTCTTGTCGCCGTGCTGGCGCCGGCCGACCGTGCGCTGATCAAAGAGGCTGACCGGATCGCGGCGGCGACCGAAGCCGTGCAGCTTGCGGGCTTCACGGCAACCGAATGCAAGACCGTTCTCAACTTCAAGGAAAAGCCTTTGAAGGATGTTAAGCTGATACCTGTGCCCGTGGCCGAAGCCGAGCGGCTGTTTCTGGAAGGATTTCGCGTTCTGGAAAAGGCCGTCGCCCTGCAAAGCCGATAATCGAAAAAGGACGTGTCATGATTCTCAGCCGCTTTGCCGTCGGTGCATATGTCTTTGGCGCGTTGTCGGCCCTCGTGTCCGTGGCGGCTGCAGCCTTCACGTCTCACGGGCTCGCCACTGTAGCGCCCGCGGCGGACCTGGCGGTGGAGTGGTTCAAGATCGCCACCAACTTCCAGATAACGCACGCCATCGGCATGATTGTGGTCGCAGCGATTTCAGACCATCTTCCCGCAGGGCGTCCGCGCGCGGTTATGCGTATGGGTGCTGGGCTGCTCGGGGCCGGATCATTCCTGTTCCCGGTCGCGCTCTATTCGCTGTCTTTTGCAGGCCCATCATTCTTCGCGCCGTATGGCGGCTTCGCGGCCATGGCCGGTTGGATAGCCTTTGCGATCGGAGCGGTGTTGGCTTTTAAAGCCAAAACTTATGAAGTGAAAAACACCTAGAGCCTTTTGGCGATCCTGCGCGCGAGGGATTCTTCCATCGTACGCTGCGCCGGCTTGTCGCCGTTTTGCAAGAAGACGGAGATGCCGAAGCTTTTGTCGCCTTTGCGCGCCGCGACGCCGTCACCCCACCACAAGCCTTCATCACCGACTTTGACCGGCACAGGATCGCTGGGGATCTCGCCGCTTTTGAAAGCATCGTGAAAACTTTGCAGGAACTTGGCAGCCTCGCCGCTGCCCGCAGGCCAGACCATGGCGTTCAGGATGGCAAAGCGCCGCCCGCCCAACGGACGCTCGATGCCTTGCATTTGATCCAGCATTTTTCCGGCTTCGTCTTCTTCGGTGTCAACAAACCGCCAGACACAGGTGGATGAGTAGGTTCCATTGAGGGCGTATTCGCCCTGACCGCCGACATCGCCTTGATCATGGCGCTCGCCCGGTTGGACTTCTGCGCCGACGGTTGCGGCCACTTCTCGATCTGACAGCAGGGCGCAGGCGTTGATGGGCGTACCGTCCGCGGCGACGTCCGTTCCGCCACTAACGCCGCGGGCTTCGGTATAAGAAAGGACAGCCACACCGGCCAAAGCTACAGCGGCGACGGCGAGCATGCTTTTTGTGGCGAGCGTCATGGTGGGCCTCCCTTGATCCATAGGCGAGATATAAGACTAAAAGCGCCCAGGTTAAAGGCGGCTATTTCGTTATAATCGGCATAACAATCGCGAACGTGAGGGAATGTCCATGACACTCGAAGAATACGCCGCCTGGGCCGAGACCATTCACAGCAAAGCCACCTCGGGCGACCGTGACAGGTTGCTGTCTTATCTAGGCCTCGGAATTTCAAGCGAAGCCGGTGAAGTGGCCTCCGAAATCAAAAAGCTCATCCGCGACGGCAGTTGGGACCCAGAGCGCATGGCGGAGGAATTGGGCGACGTGATTTATCACTGGAGCCGTCTGGTCACGGCCACGGGGCGCAAACCTGCCGACATTCTCGCGGCCAGTCGCGCAAAGATCGACGCCAAGATCAAAGCCAAAAGTCAGAGTTAGTCGGTGATGAGTGGCGGGTCTTTCGGTCGCCGCCATATGACGACCGACCCAACGCAGGCTGTAACGACACCCGCCACGAAGATCGGCTTGGTGAATCCGAACAGGCTCGAAGCCGTGCCCATCAGCAACCCGCCGACCGCCAAGGCCGCGCGCGTCACCATGTACCAAATGCTCAAGGTGCGCCCGCGCATGTGTTCGACGACGTGCGTGTGAATGACGGTCTGCGACCCTGCGCCGCTCATAACCATGAAAACGCCATTCAGCGCGAACAACGGCACCGCGAGCCAGAAGTTCTTGGTCACCGCGAAGATCGCCACGCAGATGCCGTTCAGCAGAACCGCGCGCCCGAAGATTAAATCGATGTCTCCACCGCCTTTGCGCTGGGCCAAAAACAGCGCGCCACAGATCGCCCCGAACCCTTGGGCCGATGTGAATGCCGCCAATCCGCCCACGCTGCGTCCGTATTCATGGTCGGCGATTCCCGCCAACAGGTCGGCCACGGGCCATGTGAGAACGCAAGCCGTGGCGGCGGTCGGGATCACCCACTTCAACGTCGGATGCGTGAAGGTATAGCGCCAGCCTTCGCCGAAATCGGCCCAAATGCCGTGCAGCAAAGACGCATGCTGTTTGATCAGCGGCAAATGCGGCGGCATTTTCAGGCTTGATAAGGCGCCAATCACGAACAAATACGACGCCGCGTTAAAAGCGAATGAGTATCCGGCGCCTACCGCCGCAATCAAAATGCCCGAGAGGGCCGGTCCGATGATGCGGGCACTGTTGAAGCACAAGGATGTGACGGCGACCGCATGACCGGCATTCTCGCGCGGGACTAATGTCGGCACCAAAGCCAAACGCGCCGTCTGAATCACCGGCTGAATAACCCCCGCTGCGATCTGCAAAAACAGAATGAGCAACGGCGTGATGTGGCCCGAGATGGTAAAGCCCGCGAGAATCGCCGCCTGTAACGTCGCCAGAATCTGCCCCAGAACCGCGATCTTGCGACGGTCAAAGCGATCGGTCATGACCCCTGTAATGGGAGCCAGCAGAATTACCGGCGCAAATTCGGCCATGGAGACCGCGCCCAGCCAGGCGGCGGAATGCGTCAGGTCCCAGGTGACCCAGCCCACGGCCACGCGCTGGACCCATGTCCCGATGAGGGACACGGCGTTGCCGGCGGTGAAGACGGCGAAGTTGCGGCTGCCAAGCGTGCTGCGTAGGGCGGAAAAGTCGTAACCGAGAGGCATGGTGCTTTAAGAATAAACCTCTCGCGACATTGCGCTAGGATTTTGAGCGTCCCTCAAACGGGTTATACTCGCAGCCGTATTGAGAAGGGGAGCGGTTTGTTTTGACGGATGAGGTTTCACCAGCATCGCCGATGGCGCGGTTGTTCAAGACCGCAGGGCGGGTCGAGCCCTACGAGGTGCGGGCGGTGGTGCTCAGCTTCGTCTTTTTCTTTTTCCTGCTCGGCAGCTATTTCATCCTGCGCCCCATGCGCGACGCCATGGGCACGATCTTCGGCGTCGAGCACCTGCAGGAGCTCTATACCGGCACGTTCATCGGGACGTTTGCCTTAGCCCCGATTTACGCGGCGGCCGCCGGCCGCATCAAGCTTTCGACGCTGTTGCCCTGGGTCTACGGCATGATCGCCATCTCGCTCTTGGTGTTCTATGCGCTGTTCGCGGCCGACCCCGAGGACCGTTGGACTGCGGCCGCCTTCTTCATTTGGGTAAGTGTGTTCAATCAGCTCATCACGTCGGTGTTCTGGAGCTTCATGGCGGACCTGTTCTCGCGCAAACAGTCCAACCGCCTCTATGGCCTAATCACGGCCGGCGGCAGCCTCGGCGCCGTCGCGGGTCCGAGCCTGACTGCTTTGCTGGTCACGGTTGTCGGCACCCACACTCTGCTTTTGATATCAGCGGCCGGTTTTGTTGTGACGGCGGTGCTGGTTCTGTTGCTGGTGGGCGAGAAAGAAAAACTGCGTGTGATGGGCGAGGACGCCCAGCGCACAACCTTGGATCATTCACTCGCCTGGAATCCGTTCGCCGGCTTCAGTCTCCTGGCCAAGTCGTCCTATCTGCTGGGTATCGCAGCCTTCATTGCGCTGTCGAACTGGGTCGCGGTGATCCTCTATTTCCAGCAGCAGGATTTTATTTCTAAAGCCTTCGTGAGCGTTGATGAACGCACACAAGCCTTCGCGCTTGTCGATGTGATCGTCAACGTACTGTCCATCGGCATTCAATTTTTCGGCACCGGCTGGATGGTGGCGCGCTTCGGCGTGAAAAAGACGCTGGTGTTCAACCCCCTGCTGATGATCGGCGCACTCGTGGTGCTGGCGATGGTGCCGGGTTTGTGGATGGTGCTGTTCGCACAAATCTTGCGGCGCACGTCAGATAACGCGCTCGCGCGCCCCAGCCGCGAGATGCTGTTCACGCTGGTCGATCAGGAAACCAAGTACAAAGCCAAGAACGTTATCGACACCGTGGTCTACCGCTTCGCCGACCTGACCGGCGCCTGGCTGCAGGCCGGTCTCGCCCAGTTTGGCGTCGCTGGTGCCGGCGTAGCCCTGGCGGGCGTGGGGGTCTCGAGCTTATGGGCCTGGAACGCGGCTCGGATCGGCCGACGGTATGAGAGCCATATTGGCGGCGACAAAATTTCGGGTTAGAAGCAGCAGTCTTTTTTGCGGAACATCCTTTGCCCGACTTTTTCTTCCCCGACTATGTCCTAGAGCAGCTGACGTCTTTTGGCGGCGTGGCGGCGCGCCATATGTTCGGCGGCAGTGGCCTGTTCAAAAGCGGCGTGATGTTCGGCTTGATCGCCGAGAGCGAGCTGTATTTCAAAGTCGACGACACCAACCGCGCGGACTTTGAAACCAAGAAGTCCCACGCTTTCACGTATGAAGCGCGCGGGCGTAAAATCGCTTTGTCCTATTGGTTCGTGCCGGAAGATGTGATCGAAGAACCGGCACTTCTGGTGCAATGGGCCGCGAAGGCTTATGCGGCGGCTTTAGCAGGACGTAAAGATCAAGCCACGAAGCCCAAAGCCCGGCGGCGCGCCCTGGGGCAACCGGCACGCCGTCGGCGTTAGTAGCCGCGCTTCACGTCCACAACCGAATACATTTTTTCGCCGGCCACATAGCGGCGGATATTTTCCCGCATCACAATCCAAGCGCGTTCGTCTTTGAGTTCCGAGGTGGCGGCGGTGTGGGGCGTGATGACAACATTGGGCGCTGTCCACAGCGGATGACCCTTCGGTAACGGGTCTGGCGTCACGACGTCGAGACCTGCGCCAGCAAGTTTACCTGAAGTGAGTGCTGCCACCAGATCATCGGTCTCGACACTCTCGCCGCGTCCGACATTGATGAAATACGCTCCTGTCTTCATGCGCGCGAACATGGCCGCATCGAACAAGCGCATGGTCTCGGGTGTCAGCGGTGCGGCATTCACCACCACATCGGCTTCGCCAATCATCGCGGGCAATTCGTTCGCCAAGCCGACGCGCGCGACAAAGGACGGGCCTTCGCGGCTTGAATTGCGGGTCGCGATCACTTTCATGCCGAAGGCATCCGCGCGCTTCGCGATATCGGTGCCGATGCCGCCGAGCCCCACAATCAGCATGGTCTTGCCGTTGAGGTCCGTCGGCGCGCCCAGGCTGAGGGCATCCCATTTTCCGTCGCGCTGGTTGGCGAGCGCCGGGGCGATTTTGCGGGTGAGGGTCAGCAGCAGCGCCATCGCATGTTCAGACACATTGGGCCCGTTGATGCGCTGCACGTTGGTGACCAGCACGCCGCCTGCGCGGACTTTCGGCGTAAGGCATTCTTCAACACCCGCCTGTTGCGAGTGAATCCACTTCAGCTTCGCTCCAGCGTTCAGAAGCGCGCCCTGGCAGAATCCGAGAAAAGCATCGGCGTCGGTGATGGCGGCGAAAGCTTCCTTGGGTGTGCGTACGGGAACCAGGGTCACGCCCTTGATGGTTTCATGCAGCCAGGCGAGGCGCGCGAGTTTATCGCTCACGAACACGATCTTGCGAGGTTTTTCCCAGCCTTTCATCTCACGCACGGGCACAGCGCTCTCGCGCAAGCCCAAAGCGACGGCCACATCTCCCGCAGATTCCGCTGCGAATGCTTGCGTCGAAACGCTGAGGAAAACGCCGACAATCATCGCGCGCAAAAACATTAGGTCTTGTCCTCGTACATCATTAGGTCTTGTCCTCGTACATCAAGCTGCGCATGGCGCGCACAATCTGTTCACGCATCTGCGGGTCGTCCATGGCGGTGGAAAGCTTCTCTTTGATCTTGGCGACGTTGCGCGCTGCACGGCGTTCATCGATCGACTCATCAACCGCCGCGGGTTTCTTAGTGCCCTTATCTTTTTTGTCTTTGCTCATAGGCGTGGCCAGTCTTCGGGGTTGGGATCTTCGAGCGGTTCTTTATAGGGACCGCGATAGGGCTTTACCCGGGAAACAATGAAACAGAATGCGCCGTGACTGATGGCAAAGCACAGCAACACCGGCCACGGTGGCAAGCCTTGGAAGAACATGACTGACAGCACAGTGAGCACGATGAATACCCCGACCGTCATCCAAAAGATGACGCGACGGGGGTTCATGCGGCTGCCGTGAAAACCAGAGACCATGCGTAACCTTACCTCGGGAATAAGGCCGCACAATGCGCAGCTTTAAACGCCTGATTTAACGTGGTTATCAGGTTTCGTTGGGATCGCGGATGGTCAGCGTGAAGCCGGCGGCGCGAATGCGGTCCATGACCAGCTGGGCATGTGCGCTGTCCCGGGTTTCGATGGTCAGGCCTAGGCGCGCTGCATTGGCCGAAAGGTCCAAGGCAAAGCGGCCATGCGAGATCTCAAGCACGTTAGCGCCCAGCTCGGCGCAGATCGCAGCGATAATGCTGAGCGAACCGGGACGATCCGGCATTTCGATGGAGAGCGTCAGCACCTGTCCTACGCGCACCAGATCGCGCATCAAAACCGACGACAGCATCCGCGCGTCGATATTGCCGCCCGAAAGCACCACGCCGACTTTGCGGCCCTTGAAACGATCCGGATATTCCAGCAGCGCGCCCAAGGGTGCTGCGCCAGCACCCTCGGCCACGGTCTTAACCATCGTCGCGTAGATGCTGATGCCGCGTTCCATATTGGTTTCGGTAACCGTGAGCGTTTCCTTCACGTGCGATTTGACGATGGGGATCGAAAGCTGCCCCACATCGCGCACGGCGATACCTTCGGCCACGGTGGAGCCCATGCACGGGCGATTGCCGCGCGTGAGCGCATTGATCATGGACGGATAAAGTTCAGGCTCGACGCCGATGATTTCGACGCTGGGCTTCATATCTTTGGCAGCCAGTGCGATGCCGGCGATCAATCCACCGCCGCCAACGGGCACGACGATGACGTCGAGTTCCGGGGCTTGCTCCAGCATTTCATACCCGATGACGCCTTGGCCCGAGATGACGTGCGCGTCGTCGTAAGGGTGGATGAGAGTCAGGTTCTGCTCTTTGGCCATGCGCTGCGCGGCGGCGCTGGCTTCCGTGAAGTTGTTGCCTTCCAGCACAACCTTGCCGCCGTAGTCGCTGGTCTTGCGGGTTTTGTTGAACGGTGTGCCGAAGGGCATGACGATGGTAGCCGGGATGCCGAGGCGCGTGGCATGGAAAGCGACACCTTGCGCATGATTGCCGGCCGACATGGCGATGACGCCGGCTTTTTTCTGAGCATCCGTGAGCGTGGTCAGCTTGGCGATGGCGCCGCGGGCCTTGAAGGCGCCGGTGTGCTGCATGTTTTCGTATTTGACGTAAACATCGCAGCCCATGGTTTGCGACAGGGCCGGGCGGAAAACGGTGGGCGTGACGATGAACTGGCCTTTGGTGCGTTCGCGCGCGGCGCGGACCAAGGCAGGATCAAGCGTGACGGTATCCGAAGAAGATGCGGGAGAATTCATGGCAGAAGGATCCTTGCAGAATGGCAGACGACAGACAAAGCAACGCTAGCCCGGCCTCTTTAGAGGGCCGGGGGCGTAATTCGTCCGCTGATGATCCGCTGCGTCATGGGGGCTGACATATCAGGTCCCGGCCTTTGAGACAAGCCGTGAGGCCTGGAAGCACCTGGAAAGGCTCGGTTTATCTGGGTTTGAAGATGAAATTGTTGATGTAGCCCGGCTTCTTGCAAAGGTCGCGGTTCTTGGCCGGGTCGAATTCCGAGATCGGGCGCAACGCCCCGTCCCGCAGGAAAAACGCCTCCATGTTGAGGGACGTCACACCCTCCAGGCATTGTTCGATGGAGAGGCCGGTGTGCTGTTCTTCCAGCTCCACCTGCATGACGGGACGCTCGCGCAAGATGGTCTCGCGTGCGCCGGTTAGAACGGCGGCTTCGAAACCTTCCACGTCTATTTTGATGAAGCCGACGTTAGTGAATCCGTAGGAGTCGAGTGTGCGCTGGGCGACTTTCACGACGCCGGCGCCTTCGTTGCGCTTGCGCGGATTGAGCGAGGCGGTCTGGTTGGAAAAGCCGCCGCCGTACATGGGCACGATCAGCTCCGCCGTGCCGACTTTATCCGACAGCGCCACCTGATGCGTCACCACATTCGACGGCAAAGTACGCGTGAGGATGCGGTAGATTTTCGGATTGGGCTCAAAAGCTTCGACGCTTTGGCAAAGGCGTGACAGCAGATGTGTGTAGACGCCTTTGTTGGCGCCGATGTCGATGGCGATGCGATCGCGCGGCACGATCTGCGGCAGGAATTTAAGTTCAGGCTCGCCCTTACGCAGATGTTTGCGAATCAACCGCCACATATAAAGCCGCGCCGGAAACAGCGTGTACTTGATGCGCTCTTCAAAGGAATAAGGCGGCGTCCAGTCGGCAGGCATTTCGTTCACGGCTTTACCTGCTTCATGACTTCAACGGGCGACATCGGCGGTGCGGATGAAGTTTCATCATCGGGAACAGCGAGCATAACGCCGCCCACCACGACAAGTGCGATCAAAAAATACAAAATAATTGTCGGCATTAAAGTCTCCGCTCAGACCATAGCATGGCGGAGCATTTGTGAAAGTACACGGATCGTCGTGGGCCGGGGTGCATAGTGTTCAATGGCCCAGGCGCGACCTTGTTCTGCAATAGCCGGCCAATCCTTCTCACGATCCAACATGGCGTCAACGGAGCCGGCGATATTGTCGAGATTGATGGGGACGTAGTGTTCCCAGGCCTTGGGCTTCACCGGCAAGGCGAAACCGTACTTCTCGAAATCCAGATGCACGGTCAGGCATCCCGCCGCGAATGACTCCCACAAGCGGAAGCTGTCCCAGCGCAAAATCACAGCGGGCGCATCAAGCCGCGTAAAAGTGTGCGCCTCGGCAAACGCGGGGTCGTTCTTCGCAAACCAGGCATTGCCCATGATGGGGCTGTAGAAGTCGCCACCGTAAGCGAGGCAAACGGATGTGTTGAGCAAAGCATCAAGATAGGCGTGAGGCACTAAGTCCGTACTGTCTACGGGGATACGTTTTGCCAGCGCCGGGATATAGGAAATGTCGAGCAGCGCGCGCAGGCTTTGATTCAAAGTCGGGCGGAAATTACGCAAGGCGGCGCGCTTGCGATTAGCGAAGGCTGGGCGCTGTGCGGCGGCGGCGATAAGGCTGTTGCTCAAGCCAAAAGCAATAGGCTGGCGCATACCCGCTTTGCTGATGAACGCGTTTTCATGGGCGGCGAATAATAAATGTTTGTTCGGCACACTGCTAAAGGCGGCAGCGTCGCTTTGGTTGAGATAAGCCAGCGGTGCCGTAATGCCGTCGAAAGGCGCAAACTGATTGGTATGCGTGATATCGACGAGATATCCTCCGTAGCCCGCAAAGGGCTGTGAGACGAGAGGTTTTAAATCCACGTCTTTGAGTGGCATGGAGGCGTGGCGCGAGGTCACTTGCGCCACGTTCAATTTCACAGGAATGCCCAGGTCCAAGGCACCCTCGACCAGACAGCCGCTGTTATGCGTGAGGGGGCCGCCGACGGCGTGCACATAGAGGCCCTTGGCGAAGGCTTTAGTTAAATCGTTCATGGCGTCAGCACGACGTTGCGGTAATTGCCACGATCAAAGACGCGCCGTTCGCAATAGCCGCGCGCCGTGAACCAATCGATGACGGCGCTGTGAGTCTCCGGCGTGGTTTCAATCATGACGGCGGGACGCGAAGTTTCAATTACCGCTGCGGCACCTTTCAGGACCTTTTCCTCGCTACCGTCGACATCGATCTTCAAGAAATCAACGCGGCCATCGACCAAGCCGCTCAAGGGGCGCATGGGCACTTTGCTTCCGGCAAAAGTAACCTCGCCGTCCTGATCGCCTACAAAAGCGTTATGGATCGCGGGGCGCAACGCACTGTTGTAAGTCACGGTGCTCTGCATGAACGGGATATTCGCCGGATCGGCATCGATCAGCGTGATGTGCTCGGGACGGAAGGTTTTTAAGAAGAACGCCGAATGATTTCCCAAAAGCACGCCGACCTCGGCGATGCGGCGGATTTTTGTCGGCTCCAGAAGATCGCCCAGATATTGCAGCTCTTCCCACTCGGTCAACAAACCAATGCTGTGAAAGGCGCTCGACTCAATGGCGGCGGCGTTATGTGTCGTGAGATCGAAGGCGTAGTGCTGACCGCCGAGATCAAAGCCGACTTTTTTTACGTCCGACATCAGCATCTGGGCGAGGGCGCGGAAGTTATCGAAGTTGACCGGCGACGCGATGGTTTTAACGGCCGAGAACGCGAGAAAGGCATCGCGGTAATCGCGGCGGGTCAAAGCGGCGAAACCGAGCAGCCGATAACCGTCGCTAAGATCAGGCGCCATTTCAATCAGGCGCTGGGCAGCATCCCGCGCACGCGCAGAGTCGGGTTTACGCTGATCGGCGATCCAGCAGCGCTGGGCATAAACCATCAGCAGTTCGGCATTCTCGGGGCTGCGGTCCAACGGACCAGCGAGGGCCTCGCCCAACCGGCGCAGATATTCCGGACCCGTCCCGCGGCGGTATTCGGCGAGCAAAGCTGTGCGCGCCGCTTGTGTATCGGCGGGAGAGAGGGCTGGGTTGATATTCATGCCTTGGCATCCTATTGGGCCAAAGGCTGAAACGCCAAGCTCTCCTTGCACGAAAGGGCAAGGGATTTGCTTCTCGGTGTTTTAGGCCGCGGAAAAAGCCGGGCAGGCGATATCCGTGCCGCCGTGGCCGCAATAGCCGCCGGGGTTTTTCGCCAGGTACTGCTGGTGATAGTCCTCGGCGTAATAGAACTTCGGTGCATCAATGATTTCAGTCGTGATCGGCCCGTAGCTCTGTTTACCAAGCGCACCTTGATAGGCAGCTTTTGAAGCTTCCGCCGCGCGGCGTTGGGCGTCGTTGTAAACATAAATGCCGGAGCGGTATTGCGTGCCGACGTCGCCGCCCTGGCGCATGCCTTGCGTCGGATCGTGGCCTTCCCAGAATTTCTTAAGCAGCGTTTCAAAGCTGACTTGCGCGGGATCAAAGTGCACGCGCACCACTTCATTGTGGCCGGTCATGCCGCTGCACACTTCACGGTAGGTGGCGTTGGGCGTGAGGCCGCCGGCGTAGCCCACTTGCGTCGAATAGACACCGGGGATTTGCCAGAACAGTTTCTCCGCACCCCAGAAACATCCCAAGCCGAACATCGCAATCTCAAGGCCATCCGGAAACGGCCCCTTCAAACGGTTGCCATTGACGAAATGTTTTTCCGGCACGGGCATGGCGTCGGCGCGGCCAGGAAGCGCATCAGCGGAGCCGGGCATGCGGGCTTTGGTGAAGGCCATGAAAAAGCTCCTAAGACTCACAGCGGATTGGAAACCATGCTCATCGGTGGCGCATCCGGCTTGGTGCCATCCCATCCGCCACCGAGGGCCGCAGTGAGGCTAATCACCGCAGTGAAACGCGACAGGCGGCTTTGCACCAAAGATTCTTGAGACGAGAAGGCGGAGTTCTGCGCGTTCAGCACAGTTTGGAAATCCACCGCACCGGCACGGTAGCGCAATTCCGCCAACCGATAAGCAAGGTCGGCTTGGGTTGAGGCTTCCTGCACCAAGCCGTACTGCTGACCATTATAGTCCACGGCCGCCAGTGCGTTCTCGACATCGCTGAAGGCCGAGATGACAGCCTTCTGATAATTCGCCGCGACCTGCAAGTAGCTTGCGCGCGACCCTTGCTCCTGGGCCTGCAATCGTCCGCCGGCAAAAATACTTTGCGAGGCGGAGCCTGCGAGGCTGTAAAGGAACGTGCCGGTCGTGAACAAACTGGCCAGTGCGCTCGACGAAGTTCCGCCAGATGCTGTGAGAGAGATGCTCGGGAAGCGCGCCGCGCGTGCAGCCGCCACATCAAAGTTGGCGGCTTGAAGGGCTGCTTCCGCGCTGCGCAAATCCGGACGGCGGGTCATGAGGGTTGAAGGAATCCCCGCAGCCACCACCGGCAACGAAAGATCGCTCAAAGCCCGCGCTTCCACCGTGAAGCCTTGCGGCGTGCGGCCCAAAAGTACCGCGAGCGCATTCAATGACTGCGTTTCAGCCAGGCGCAACGCCGGCAGGTTCGCACGCTGGTTAGCAAGCGCGACCCGCTGCTGCGCTAGCTCTAATTCCGAAAGTGTGCCGACGCGGCGTTGGGTTTCCAGCAGCTTGAAAATTGTCTCGGCATTTCCGAGGCGATCAGAGGTCAGTTTGTAACGCTCGCGCGCCGAAAGGACTTGCAGATAAGTGGTGATGACATTTGAGATCAGCGTGATCGTCACCGTCTCGCGGTCATAGAGGCTGGACTCCAAGCGCTTGGCTGCCGAAGCGGACGAATTGCGCACCTGGCCGAAAAGATCGAGCTGATAAGACGCCTGAAGGCTGGCGGAATATCCAACGTTCGTCGTGTCCGGTCCGCCGTCAACCTGGCGCACACTGCGGTTGACGCCGCCACCGGCAGAGATGCTCGGGAACAGCGCGGCGCTGGCCGACGCGGAGGAGGCTTCAGCTTGCAGCACGCGGGCCGTGGCAACTTTGAGATCGTTGTTGTTGGCGATGGCTTCCTGAATGAGCCGGGTCAGCTCCGAACTTTGGAAGCGCTGCCACCACAAGGGATCGGGCAGGGTGACGTTGGCGTCGGTGGAGGCTGCGCCCTGCCACGCCTCGGGCATGGTCACTTTCGGATGCGCCATGGAGGCGCAGGCCCCGAGCAGCGACAACGCAGCGAGGCTAACGCCAAGCTTATAAATTGATTTGTTCATCTACTCGGCTCCCAGCGCTACGACCGGATCAAGGTTGGCAGCTTTGCGCGCGGGCAAGTAACCGAACAAAAGACCGGTGAAAAAAGCGCAGAAGAAGGCGAGCAGTATGGGGCCGGGCGAGAACATGATGGGCTTGCCGAAATAGGTGAAAATCCAGGCCGTCGTCATGCCAAGGACGACACCGACTACGCCGCCGATGGAACACACCACCAAGGCTTCCGTGTTGAACTGTAAAAGGATGTTGAGTTTGCGCGCCCCTGTGGCCATACGCACGCCGATCTCGCGTGTACGTTCCGTGACGCTGACCAGCATGATGTTCATGACCCCGATGCCACCCACAAGCAGTGAGATCGCGGCGATGGAGCCGAGCAGAATAGTGAGGGTGTTTTGCGTTTCCGTCGCGGTCTCAAGCACCGAGACCATGTTGCGGATTTGGAAATCTTCATTCTTGTGGCGCGCGATTAGAAGCTGTGTGATGGCAGCCTGTGTGGCGTCCATTTTTTCCACGTCCTTCACCGCGACAGTGACGGTCCGGGCATAGCGCTGGCCGTAGATGCGTTGGGCTCCAGTGGTGATTGGCACAAAGATCTGGTCGTCCATATCGTTGCCGTTGTTATTGGCGCCTTTTGCCGCCATCACGCCGATGACCTGGAACGGGTTATTGTTGATGAGAATGTATTTTCCGAGCGGGTCTTCGCCTTCGGTGAACAGCGCTTTCATCACGGTCTGGCCAATCACGACGACAGGCTCATAATCCTGCACGTCCTGGTCCGTAAAGAATGCGCCCCCAGACGTTTGCCAATCGCGTGCGTCGGTGTAATCGGCAGTTGTGCCGTCGACGTTGGTCTGGGCGTCGTTCTTCTGGTAGCGCACCGTGGCGTTGGTCGGAAATTCCGGCACGGCCTGATCGACGTTGGGCAACTTGGCGATCGCTTCGGCGTCGGCCGGCACTAACGTCGCGCGGAAGCCGCCGACAAAGCGCTGGTTGGGCGCGCCGGGCCGGATCAAAAGAAGATCGGTGCCCATGGCCGAAATACGGTCGAGCACTTGTTGCTTCGCACCGTTGCCGATGGCAAGCATGGCCACAACCGACGCCACGCCGATGATGATGCCGAGCAACGTCAGCATCGTGCGCATGATATTGGTGCTGAGCGACCGCAACGCCATTTTGCCGGCTTCAGTAACATCGGGGATGCTAGCGCCGGGCGAGGGGCCAAGGCCCACAGGGCGTATGGTGCGTTCAAGGCGCGCGGCATCAGGCTTTGCCGCGCCGGTATCGGACGTAATCACGCCGTCGCGGATTTCGATCACGCGGTTCGCACGCTTCGCAACGTTGGGGTCGTGGGTGATGATGAGAATGGTATGACCCGCGTCATTCAGCTCGTGCAAA
Source organism: Fidelibacterota bacterium (assembly GCA_947476895.1). Lineage (GTDB taxonomy): Bacteria > Pseudomonadota > Alphaproteobacteria > Rhodospirillales > Rhodospirillaceae > SHVO01. The sequence goes on from CANJRX010000001.1 coordinate 530,001, forward strand.
AGCTTCATGACGTCTTCGCCGCTTTTGCTGTCGAGCGCGCCGGTCGGCTCATCGGCCAAAATTACAGCGCCGCCGTTCATCAGCGCACGCGCGATAGAAACACGCTGCTGCTGACCGCCGGAAAGCTGGTTTGGCCGGTGATCAAGGCGCTCGCCGAGACCAAGCTGCGTCAACAAATGTTCGGAGCGGGTAATACGGTCCGCATGAGAAAGGCCCGCATATACAGCGGGAACTTCAACGTTTTCGGTGGCGGTCGACGTAGCCAGCAGATTGTACTGCTGGAAAATAAAGCCGAAAGCGCCGCGCCGCAGAAGCGCGCGCTGGTCGGCATCAAGCCCAGAGACTTCCTCGCCGGCAAATAAATAACTGCCGGATGTAGGACGGTCGAGGCAGCCTAACAGGTTCATCAGCGTGGTCTTACCTGAGCCGCTGGCGCCCATGATGGCGACAAACTCGCCGGGATAAATATCGAGCGTGATTCCGTGCAACACCTCCACGGCCAGTTCGCCGCGGTTATAAGTTTTGGTGATATCGCGGAGGGCAATCATCGGCGCGACGTCGCCTTCCGACTGCGCCTGCTCACCCTGCGCTTGCGTGTCGCGCTTAGGATTGTTCAGAGCGGTCATATGCGCGGACCTCCGCCTCCGCCTCCGAAGCCGCCGGGCGGACCACCTTGCCCCTGGCGCTGATTTTGCCGTCCGCCGCCTTGACCCTGTTGAAGGCCGCCGTCGAGCAGCACTTCCTCACCGGGTTGCAGGCCGGATTTGATTTCCGCCGACATGCGGTTCACGACACCAACTTCGACTTCGCGGGATTCAACATCGCCGTCTTTGAGAACGTTCACGGTATATCGCGTCGGTACTACGTTGCTTGCGCCACCTTCACGCCCACGCCGTCCGCCGCGCGGACGATCTCCGCCCGCTTGCGCGTTGGCTTGCTCAGGCGGCTGACCCGCGGTCTGCGGTTCGGCAGGCGGTGTTGCAGCCGGCGGTGTCGCGGTTGGCGACGCATTAGGTGCGCCCGCGCCACGCGGTCCACGTCCAGCGCCGCGTACCGGATGCAGTGCTGTCACCGGCACAATCGGCACACGCTGTGCGGCGGCGACGACAAAGAACACCTGCGCGCTCATTTGCGTGAGCAGATCACCGTCGGGGTTCTCGACGTCGAACAGGCAGTTATAAAGCACGACGTTGTTGACGACGTCGGGGGTCGGAATAATTTTTCGCAGCTTGCCGTAGCGGCGGCGGTCAGACGTGCCGAGTGTGGTGAAGTAAGCATCCATGCCGACCTTCAACTTCGGAACGTCGGCCTCCGAGACTTGCGCCCACACGGTCATGGTGTCCAAGTCGGCAATGCGCAGCACAAGTGGTGCGGTCTGGTTGGCGTTCAGGGTTTGGCCCTGCTTGGCGATCAGGTTCACCACCGTGCCGTCCATGGGCGCAAAAATCTGCGTGTAGCTAAGGTTGGCCATATCGCCGCTCAAGGTCGATTCAGTCTGCTTGATCTGCGCTTCAAGGGCGGCGATCTGCGCGACGTTGACCTTCAGGTTTGAGTCAGAGGTGTCGTAGGCATCTTGGCTGGTCGCGTTCTCTTTCAAAAGTTCCTGCTGCCGCTTGAACTGCAGTGCGGCGAGGCTGCGCTGGGCTTGGCGCTGCGCGAGCTGTGCGCGCAGGTTCATGAGCTGGGCTTGGTCGGCGTTGACGCGCGCCTGGTAAATGGTCGGATCAATCTCGGCCAGAAGGTCGCCCTTCTTGACCATGGCACTGTAGTCAACGTGCAGGACTTTCAGCTGCCCCGAGACTTGCGTGCCGACATCGACGTATTGAAGCGGCTGCAAGGTGCCGAGGGCCGTAACCGCATCCTCGACGTCGCCGATCACCACCGGCTGGGCCAATGCTGTGGTTGCCGGGCTGCTGCGGCCCATGAAGGTCCAGGCGATGCCGCCGACGATCACGACCGCGACAGCGCCCAGGGCGGGGAGCAACCAGCGCGGACGAGGTTTGCCCACGATTGTGGAAAACGCGGATTTGTTGGGTAAAATTTTGGCGGGTTCAAACATCGCTGGTCTTTCTCTAGGGAAATATAGTGTAAAGCCTCTCGCGGCCTGGACTTTCCGTCTTCTAGAGACGGCTGCGCCGCAGAAATCCTGCGCTGGAAACCTTTTGGCTGCGTCCTATAACGTCTGCTCTCGCACTAAGGGTCTCGCGAAAATGCTAAAGCAGGCTAAGTCGTTATTCACTCTACGATTTATATCTTTATTGTAATACCCGCAGAGCGCGTCACATCGGCGTGATCGCGATAAAAAGCAGACGTTGGATGACCGCTTTAACACGCAGCACAGCAGCTTTTGTGGGTCTCGGCGCGGTCGTGCTTATGGCTTGTGTTGGCGCTGTCTTGTCGCGCGGTTCATTTACCGTGTGGTTCGCGGCGGGGTGCTTCTTAACGTATGGCGGAGTCGGCGCCGTTATCGTGGCGCGGATTAACGCCTTTCATCCGTATCCCGGCTTCGGCGAGGCTAATGTTGTCACGCTGGCCCGGCTCGTTTTAACCAGTTTGTTCGCGGGCCTTGCTGTGGAAACGAGCGTTTCCCCCGCAGCGCTGGCGCCCGCAGTTGCGTGGTCGTTTGGTGCGACAGCCCTGGTGATCTTAGTGCTCGACGGCTTTGACGGCATGATCGCGCGCGGCCTGAACCAGGTATCGCCTTTCGGTTCGCGCTTCGACATGGAGACCGACGCCCTCCAAATCCTGGTGCTCTCCGTCATCGCCTACACGCTGGGCAAGGCCGGGGCCTGGGTTCTGATCGGCGGTTTCTTACGCTACATATATATTGTCGCCGGATGGATGTGGCCGGCATTGGCTCGCCCCTTGCCGCCGTCCTTTCGGCGTAAAGCGATCTGCGTCATACAAAGTGGCGCGCTTGTCGTGCTTCTGGCGCCCATCATTGTGCCGCCTGTAAGTACCGTCGTAGGGTTCGTTGCCCTGGCCCTTTTGATTTTTTCGTTTGGCCGGGACGTAGTGTGGAGTCTGCGCGCGGTATGAAGGTCAGGAAATTCGCCCGGCGAGAAAGTCCCACGCCCTTGCGGCAAGGCCTGCGCTGGCTTGGCGCGTTGCTGGCAATTTACATCGTTCTGATTCTGCCGGATCGTTTTGGCGGGATTGGATCGCTGCTCAGCCTCCGCCTGCCGTTAGAACTTCCTTTGATCGTGCTCGCGTTGATCGCGGTGACGGGCAAGCCGCGCATCGTACTGCGAACGCTGATCGTCGCCGCGCTGACGCTAATCCTGATTTTCAAGCTCGCCAACATGGCGGCGTACTTTGGGTTCGCGCGTGCCTTTAATCCGTTGGTCGACGCACTCATGGTGCCGGTGGCGCTCGATACATTGGGCAAAGCCGGCGGTATCGGCGCGGTCGTTGCCGCACTCGCCGCGACGGTATTGGTTGTTGCGCTCATGGTCGCGGTGTTCGTGTGGGCGACGGGTGTGTTCGCCCACAGCATCTCGCGCCACGAACGCCTTCCCGTGGCTTTCGCGGCGCTGGTGGTGGCTGCCATCGGCTTCACGCCTTACGGCACCTGGGGCGCCAGCCTGTTCGCGCGCGATCAGGTTGTCGCCATTTTGCAAAGCCTCGAAGATGCGGCAAGTTTCCGCGCGCAGCTTCTTCAAGATCCCTTCGCGCAGCTTCCGCTAGACGCGCGCCTCGCGAAACTTAAGGGCAATGACGTCCTTCTGATCTTCGTGGAATCTTACGGGCGTTCATCGCTGGACAATCCCGCATACGCATCCTTGTTGCGCGGCACGTTGAAAAAGTTCGGCGCGGCGCTCGAGGAAAAAGGTTTTGCCGCACGCAGCGCTTGGGTGACCTCGCCCACCTTCGGCGGCGAAAGTTATCTCGCGCATAGCACGTCGGTCTCGGGTCTTTGGATCAATAACCAGCAGCGTTACGTGCAGCTGCTGCGAAGCTCGCACGACACGCTCATCAGCGATTTCAATACGGCGGGCTGGCGTACGGTGGCGGTGATGCCGGAGATCACGATGCCCTGGCCCGAAGCCGCCTATTTCCACTTCGGCAAAATCTATACGGCGCCGGATTTGAATTATAAGGGCGAGCCCTTCGACTACATGACCATGTCAGACCAATACGTGCTTTCGGCTTTTCAAACCCACGAACTCGCGAAAGAAGATCGCGCGCCTGTCATGGCCGAGATAGCTTTGATCTCTAGCCACATTCCCTGGGCGCCGATTCCAAAATTTGTGCCGTGGGAAGACGTCGGCGACGGCAGCATTTTCACAACCGCCCGCACGCCCGAGTCCGCCAACGATGTTTGGCGGGACTCTGCGCGCGTGCCCGTGGCTTACGCAGACTCCATCAACTACACCCTGCAAACGCTGCAGTCGTTTGTCACCACCTTCGGGCGCGATAACACGCTGGTGATTATTATGGGCGACCATCAGCCCATGACGTTCCTCACCGGTGATGGCGCAAGTCATGAAGTGCCGGTGCATATCATCGCCCGCGACCCGGCGCTGCTGGCGTTGCTGGACGAAGGCAAAGGAACGCCCGGCATGGAACCCAATGAAACCAGCCCGTCCTGGCCTATGGATAGTTTGCGCGGCCGCATCTTGCGGGCTTTCACGCCGCCTCCGGGTGAGCCATCATTGCCACCCCCGGCGGCTGTTGAAGAGCCGCCGACCGCTAAACCTTAGGAGATCGCTTTGGTATTCGTGCCGTTCATCCATCAGACCCAGGCTTCGTTACGGCCAAGCGATGCCGTAGCGATCATTCCCTTGGCGGCGGTGGAAACGCACGGGCCGCATCTGCCGCTGGGCACTGACGGCCTGATCGCAGAAGGCATTCTCGACCGCGCCGCGAAGCTTGATCGTAGCGCGAGCAATTTTCTCCGCTTACCGCTGGTCTGGCTGGGTGCATCCAGTGAACACGCCGACCGCGCCGGCACGCTCAGTTGTGAACCTGAACACCTGATCGCGCATGTCGTCGCCATCGCCGAAGGTCTTACCCGCTGCGGCGTCACGCGCGCCATGCTGTTTAATGGCCACGGCGGCAATATCGCGGCGGGTGCCATCGCGGCTTTGAAACTTAGAACACGCTTCAACATGCTCGCGGCCAGCGCGCATTGGTTGGATTTTGGATTGCCGCCTAAGCTCACTGCGCCCGCACCGCTCGCGGGCGATGTGCATGGCGGCTGGGTTGAGACCTCGGTGCTCATGCACCTCACGCCGCAGTTGGTCGTAGAAGATGCGATTGCTGCGCGTCCCGCCAGCACACCGGCGGCATGTTTGTTTCCGAGCGGTCCCGTTAATTGGGGTTGGAAACTGGACGACCTCGCTGCCCACGATGACGCCAAGCATCATCACGGCGGCTGGATCGGCCGGCCCGATCTCGCTACGGCGGAGTTAGGTCAGCAGTTGGTGGATCACGCGGCCAATGAACTGCTTCGTGCGCTGGGCGAAATTGCAGCAGCGCCCTGGCCGCCGCGCGCTTAGCGTTTATTTCCGGAAAGCTGCCCGGTTCAGGCCCTTAGTGATTTCACCAAGCATGTGGCCGGCGCGTTCGGCTTTGGTCGTCAGGTAATTGTGGTTGTGCGGATTGACGTTGCCGATGATGCGTTGATGCCCGACCACATCGACGCCGAAATTTTCCAGCGCGCTGATCTTGCCGGGATTGTTGGTCATCAACGTGATCTGACGGAATCCGAGCAGCGCTAGCATGGCGCCCGCGACGGCATAGCGGCGCTCGTCGGGTCCGTAACCGAGAACCGCATCGGCATCCATCGTGTCGTGGCCCAACTCCTGCAAACCATAGGCGCGCATTTTGTTGAGCAGGCCGATGCCGCGGCCTTCCTGGTCGAGATACAACAGCACGCCGCTGCCGGCCGCGGCGATTTCACCAACAGCTAAACGCAGCTGATCGCCGCAATCGCATTTCAAGCTCGCGAACAAATCACCCGTCAAACAGGCCGAATGCAAACGCGTGAGCACGGGGCGGTGCGGATTTGGCTCGCCAATGACAATGGCGACTTGATCATGCAAGCCGTCGCCGCCGCGGAAGATCACAAACTCGGCTTCGGTGGCTTCGGCCAAAGGCACGCGTGTACGCGCGGCGATGGTCAGATCGCGCGCCGACTGCTCATGGAAATCCGAAACCGCCGAGGCATCGACTTCAGCCAGTGCAGGCTGCTCGCCCGCCGCCGTGGGTAACACCACCGCCGACGGCAATAAATAGGCACGCTTCACCAGTTCCAGCGCTGCGGCTTCCAACGTCGTGGCCGGGCGATGTTCGAACACCGGCACCACCGGTTCTACGGCCAGAAGGATGACGTCGATTTCGTCGCTGGTCAGTCCGGAGAGTGAAACATAAGAGGCGACCGTTGTGTCGACACCCAAATGCGCCAAGCGCGGCGCAGGCAGGATCAAGCCGGGCGCGCCGCCCGTGGCGCGGTGCCAGGCCGCAATGCGTCCGCCAGCCAGCATCTCGGCGGCCGCCACCGTCAGGCTCAAACCTCCGGCGCCGGTCAGTTTGACGGGCCGGCCAGCCCTGAGTTCGCTCACCGCGCGTTGGACCATAAGACGGCCGGGATTCCCGAACCACCTTGCCAAGTCCCCGTCTACGGTACCAATCTTCACGTCTTCGTTCGGCACAACTAACCTGTCAGTCAGAAATTCGTCATGAACACCATTGTGGACTGGGATCGGGACACTCCGCAATGGTCGGCGGTACTGAGTACAGCCCACAATTGTGGCCAAGATGGGACACCCCTGGACAGTCCCACATGTGATCTGGCCAAGACCAACACGCTTTGGCCGCTTTACGCGCCTTTGCTCGATGTGCGGGCAGATCAAAGCTTCGTGATTGGCCAGATCGGCCAGTCGCTGGATGGGCGCATCGCGACTCCCACGGGGCACTCACACTATATAAACGGCCCCGCAGCTTTGGTGCATTTGCACCGCTTGCGGGCGTTGGTGGACGCCGTTGTGGTGGGTGTGGGCACTGTGATCGCCGACGATCCGCAACTGACGGTGCGGCGTGCGGCCATGAAAGTTGGTCAACCGCAACCCGCTCGCGTCGTGATCGATCCGTCCGGCCGCATGCCGGTTGCGGCTAAATGTCTGCAGGACGACGGCGCGCGGCGCATTGTTGTGCACTGCGGCGCACAACAGCAGGGCCGCGATCCAAAAATAGAATACGTCGATGTGCCACGCACCGACGGGCGCATGGCGTCGCGCGACGTTTTGAATGCACTCGGAAGATTGGGTCTGCGCCGCATCTTGGTCGAAGGCGGCGCAAATACCTTATCGGCTTTTCTGCAAAGCGGGTGTCTGCAGCGCCTTCATGTGATGACCGCGCCTATCATCATCGGTTCCGGCCCGCAGGGCATTCAGCTGGCCGCCATCGATCGCCTAGATGCTGCCTTGCGTCCGCGGGTTACCAGTTTCGCCTTGCCGGATGGCGAGGTTCTGTTCGATTGTGACTTTTCGTCAGGTATTGGATCCAAAGCTCCATGAACGAAGCATCGCCGCGCTATCGTCTGCCTGCGCAAATTCTTCACTGGGTCTCGGCGCTGGCTATTATCTGCGGCGTCAGCCTTGGCGTAGCCATGGTGAATGTCGCGCAAGGGCCCTTACAAAATCAGCTGTTCGATCTGCACCGCTCCTTCGGCGCGCTCATCTTGGCGCTGACCGGCGTGCGGTTGCTATGGCGGCTCTATTCACCGCCGCAGCCGATGGTGGTTGATATGCCGGCGTGGCAGGAGCGCGCGGCACGAGTGACCCACGTCGCGCTTTATATGTTGCTGTTCGCCGTGCCCCTGGTGGGCTGGGCGGGAACGTCGGCCTTCGGTGCGGCCATTCGCGTCTTCGGCCTGTTCACGCTGCCGATGATTTTGGAAGAGAACAAGCCGCTGGCCGATGTGTTGCTGAAGCTTCACATGGCGCTGGCTTTCACGCTGTGCGCGTTGTTCGTCATGCACATCGGTGCGGCGCTGCATCATCACTTCATCCGCAAGGACGATACCTTGCGCCGGATGCTGCCTAAGCTTTAACGGCGAAAACGTCGCGATGGCCGATGACCAAGCGCGTGCGTTGCTGATCCCGCCACGCCGCAAGTTTCACAGCATCGACAGATCCAAGTTCCGTCACAGCATCCGCGATGCCAGTCGCGGTGGCGTGCAGCAGTTCTGATGGCGTGAGAACCCACGGGCTTTCGCCGATGGTTGTGGCATAGCCGGCTTTTTCCAGCGCGCGTTCCAGACACGATGCGGCTTGTGGTCCAGCGGCAGGACCGAAACCCTTGTCGGTTGTCTGGTGCAAGCAGAACGCGGTGACAACAGCTTCATCAAGCGGATGCGGCGGCTCGCTATGGATTTTTCCATCAAAAGTTAGCGTCGCTAAAAGCGGCAGCTGCTTATCCGTTAAAGCTGAAACACACTTTTCGATCCAAGCAGCGGACGCCAGATCAAATAGCGCCGAAGCGGTGACAAGCTCAGTTCCATCGGGCCAAGCCGCAGGTTCGCGCGCAAAATCGTGCACGCGGGTTTGGACGGTGATGTGTTTCCGACCGCGGCGGAGCGTGAGGTCTGTGCTTTGGTGCGAGGCTTCGTCAGCCCAGGCCGCGAGAACTTGAAGCGCCGCCGCAAGATTATCTGCGTCGTGGTCTACCAAGGTCCAGTGCTGGCGATCAGGCAACCGATCGGCAAAGGCCCGCAACGAAGATCCGGTGCCTGCACCAAGATCGCAAATCGACAGCTCCGAACGCGCAGCAAAAAAATCAGCGCAGGCCGTTAAAACTGCGGGATTGCGCGCGGCCTTATCGGCGGGTTCGCGTAAAGCAAGCCAAGCCGGCGAAAAGCCGCTCACGGCAAAGCATTCCACAAAGCCTCGGCCACGAAAGCTGCAGTATCGTCCCATGTGGGAAGGGCTTGGCCATGGGCCCACGCGGCATCGCTGAGTTTCTGGCGATAGGCTTGATCGGACAGCACGCGGCGCAAAGCAGCGGCCAATGCGGCCGGATCGTCGGGCGGCACAAGAAGGCCTGCGTCGGCAGGCACTGTTTCCGTCACAGCGCCCGCTGCGCAAGCGACGATTGGCAATCCATGAGCGAGCGCTTCGGCGAACACCATGCCGTAACCTTCATGGCGCGACGGCAAAACGAAAATGTCGGCGCCGGCGTAGGCCGCTTCAAGGTCGGCATTTCTCAACTCACCAACCAGCGTGACGCGATCATTCAATTTGTATTCCTGGATGAGGTCTTGAACCTTGCGCGTCACCTGCGGGTCCAGGTCCTGACTGCCGACCAGCACGCTAGTCCACGGCAAGTCGATCAAAGTTGCCAGCGCAGGAATAAGGACGTCGTGGGCCTTACGATGGGTGAGGGTGGCCACGGTCAAAAGTTTCGGCACCGTGTTTGTCTGCGCCGCCCGCGCAGCGCGGTCGGTACCCGGTGGCGCGAGATAAAGGTGATTGCGCGAAACGCCGTAATCGCGCGCCAAGGTCTCTACCGTGTGCCTGCTGGTCGCGACGACCGACTGTGCGAGGCGCAGGGCCGCGCGTTCAGACTCTTTGAATTGCGCTACGGCCGATTCAGACAGCCCCGTTTCCTCGGCCAAAGGGTGATGCACCAAAGCCGTGAGGCTCAGTTCAAACTCTTCCAGCAAGGCACGCGGGATCGCGCCGTAAGCCAGACCATCAGCCAGCACGGGCGTTTCCGGCGGTAAGGCCGCCAAAATCGCGCGCGTGGCGGCGAGGTCATCGGCGGTCGGATTGGGAAAGCCTGCGGGCAACGGCAGGTGGTGCGGAAACCACCCCGTTGCGGGCAGCGCTTGCATCAAACGGCGGGCATAAGCGTAACCGCCGGTCAGCGTCGAGATATCACCTGGGATGGCAAACCAAACATCAGGCACTGGCCTAATTCCCCGAAAGGTCCGCCTCGTACGACGCGAGCGCATTGTGCGACTCATGCAGCGTGATCTTCAGGCGTTCCAATCCGCTGGCGCTGGGACCAAGTTTGCCGGCCGCAATCGCGGCTTTGATTTTCTGGAACACCCAATGGGCAACGGCTTCGGTGGTGGAGCGGCGTCCACGGAAATCCGGATGCTCGTCGAGATTGCTGTAGTTAATGGAGGTCAGCACAGCTTTCAGGGTGTCGATGGCCAAGCCGATATCGACCACGATGTCGTTTTCGTCCAGCTCGCGGCGCATGAAGCGCACATCGATCACGTAGGTTGCGCCGTGAAGTTTCTGGGCGGGGCCAAAAACTTCGCCTTTGATGCTATGGGCAATCATAACGTGGTCGCGGACTTCTACGGCGTACATGGAAATTCCTTGTTGATTTAGGTGTAGCGCAAGACAGTCATAAGGCCTGGGCTGTCTGCAGCAAACACTTTAGGTAAAGCAGTGGGCGCATCGGCGAAAGCAATCTCGCCGGTGATCAGGGCGTCAAAGCGCGGATCGCGTAAAAGCTCCAGCGCTTTGGCCATGCGCCGCGCGGTTGTCCAGCGCGCGCGCCGTGACGTCGGCACCGCGCCGACCTGCGACGATAAAAGTGTAAGGCGCCGGGAATGAAACGCGCCGCCCAAGGCCACGGATACTTCTTTGTCGCCGTACCAGCTGGCTTCCACTACGCGGGCCTCGGTGCCGGCACTTTCCAAGCCCAGGCGTAAACCTTCGCCGGTGGCGCTGGTGTGAATGACGATGTCCTGGTCTTTCGGTGCGGCGGCCGGCAGGGCAAAAGCTGCACCCATCTTTTCGGCGACAGCTTTGCGGGCGGGATTGATATCGATGACCGTCACAACGGTGCCGGGCATTTGTGCAAGTACGCCTGCAGTCAAAAGACCCAGCACGCCGCCGCCGATAATAAGAATGTGATCGCCGGGCGCGGCCTCCGCGTCCCAGCTCACATTCAGCGCCGTCTCCATATTGGCGGCCAGCGCCGCGCGGCGTAACGGCAGGTCGGCCGGAAGCGTGTGCACCCAGGACGGCTCCACGGCTGCGATTTTTTGATGCGGATGCAGAAGGAAAACGTTTTCGCCGATGCGGTCCTTCGGGCCGTCTTCAACAACCCCGACCATGGCGTAGCCGTACTTCACGGGAAAAGGGAATGCACCCTCCTGGTGAGGGCAGCGCATGCGTTCATGTTCAGAAACCGGCACATGGCCTGCCGACACCAGGCGCTCGGTGCCGCGGCTTACGCCGGAAAACCGCGCCGCGACGCGCAACAGTCCCGGTGCGGAGGCAAGTTCGCTCGGCCGGATTTCGACCGCGTCCTTACCCACGTACCAAATTGCATCGCTCTGCGGCATCACTCACCCGACCTTTGCGGCATTTTATATGATTTTGTAGACCGGGTGGTATTCGCCCGAAAGCTTCATACGCTTTTGCGCGATGAATTGCGTCAGGAGCTCGTCTACCGGCTGCATCAGGCGGGCGTCGCCGCTGATCTGGAAAGGTCCACGCGCCTCGACTTGGCGGATAATCGGCTCGCGGATGTTGCCGGCGACCAGGGCCGAGAACATGCGGCGCAAATTGGCCGCGCGCGTATGCACGGGTTGGTCCAAGGTTAGGTCTAAGGCTGCGACGCTCTCATGCGTCACGTCGAAGGGCACCTGCATGGCGTGGGGTACGTTCAGGGTCCAGTTGAAGTTATAAGCATCACCCGTCACCGTGCGGTGGTGGCGCACGCGCTCCAAACCCATAACCATGGCGCGCGCCGCTTCGGCGGGATCGTCGATGATAATGCGGTACCGCGCCTGTGCGCTGGCCCCCAGCGTCAGGCCAATGAACTCATCAACGCGCTGAAAGTACGCAGCCGAGGATGCCGGGCCCGTAAAGACCAGCGGCATGGGTTGATCGGCATTGGCCGGGTCCAGCAGCACGCCTAACAGATAAAGAATTTCCTCTGTGGTGCCGACGCCGCCCGGGAAAACGATGATGCCGTGGCCGAGACGTACAAAAGCTTCAAGGCGCTTTTCGATATCCGGCATGATGACGAGGTTGTTGACGATGGCGTTGGGCGGCTCGGCGGCGACAATGCCCGGTTCCGTCAAACCGATGTAACGCCCGGTGCGGTTGCGCTGCTTGGCGTGGCCGATGGTGGCGCCCTTCATGGGACCCTTCATGGCGCCCGGTCCGCAGCCCGTGCAGACGTTCAGCCCGCGTAGGCCAAGCTCATAGCCGACGCGCTTGGTGTAATCGTATTCCTCGCGCGAGATGGAATGACCGCCCCAGCACACAACCAGATCGGGCTGGCCTTTAGTGTCCAGCACACGCGCGTTCCGTAAAATACAGAACACAGCGTTGGTCACGCCGTCGGCCTGGGTCAGGTCGAAGCGCCCGTTATCAACGATTTCAATCGAGATGTAGACGATGTCGCGCAGCACCGCGAACAGATGTTCCTTAACGCCGCGGATCATTTCGCCTTCGACAAAGGCCACGCCCGGCGCGTGGGTCAGCTCGAGCTTGATGCCCCACGACTGTTGAACAATCTTGATTTCGAATTCGCGGTACTTATCGAAGAGCGCGCGCGGATCATCGCTGTAGCTGCCCGAGTTCAGAACCGCGAGGGCGCACTGGCGGAACAGGGGATAAAGGCCCCCTTGGCCCCGGTCGAGCAGCTTCGCCACTTCTTCATGCGAGAGATTTTCCAGGCTGCCGCGTGGCGTCACGCGCGCATCCACGAACTCGGCCGCTTCCACAATCGCTGTGGGCTGGGCTGCCGTGGGTGTGGTGCCCTTATCCATTTGTTCTGAGGTCTGTGTGGCCATGGCTAGAGCATACTCTTAACCCAGCCGGGCGACGTGAATATCTTGCGGATTTTCGTCCGCATTATGATGTTTCATCATTTGCAAGTAGGCGGCTTCAAGATGGCGCGCGAATAACGGCGCATCGAAAAGCGGCGCCGTCAGCAGGTTTTGGGCCAGCTTGTGTTTGATGGCGGAAAGCCGCTCGGCTGCGTTCGCAAGGTCAATCGCTAATGCCTCATAGCCTTCCACAGAGGTTGTGATGAGTTCCGGCAAATCAACCGCCCGCAACAAGCTGGCAGCGACGCGGGCGGCAAAGGATGCGCCCATGCGGGTTACTACAGGCAATCCCATCCAAAGCGCATCGCTGGCGGTGGTGTGGGCGTTGTACGGCAGAGAGTCGATAAATAAGTCGGCCACTTTATGGCGCGCGAGGTGCTCACCTTGATCGACGCGGCCGGCAAAGATCAGGCGTGTCGCGTCCACACCGCGAAGCTCGGCCTCTCGGCGCAAGTTTACCGAAACCGACGGGTGTTCTTCGAACAGCCAGAGAACGCTGCCCTCGATCTGCTTCAAAATGCGCATCCAGCTGTCGAATACAGTGGGCGTAAATTTGCGATTGTTGTTGAAGCAGCAAAACACGAAGCCCTGCGCGGGCAGGCCGAAGTATTCGCGCGAATATATTTTGTCGGTTGTTGCGCGCTGCCTATCATTGGCCTGATAGCTGTGCGGCATATAGACGATTTTCTCGACGTAATGCGCGCGTTCGCTTTCGGGAATCACGGTCGTATCGGCAATAATGTAGTCCATGAATGATGCACCCAGGGTGCCGGGATAGCCGAGGTAGTTCACCTGAATGGGCGCGGCACGTTGCGCAAAAATTTCCGTGCGCGCCCGCGTCGTGTAGCCTGCGAGATCTATGGCAATGTCGATTTTGCGCGCGCGGGCTAATGTGGCGATGTGGTGCTCAGAGCGGTCGGCAACGTCGAGGAAAACATCACAGGCCTTTTGCACGCGGGCCCGCATCGCATCTTGCGTGTTGGCGCCATAAGAAAAGCCGTAGATTTCGAACTGATCGCGGTTATGCGCTTCTAATACGCCGGCCATCAGCACCGAAACCGGATGGTTGCGAAAATCCATAGAGAAATAACCCACGCGGATTTTCCGTGCTGCCACGCGCGCAGGCGCCAGGGGCGGTGCGGGGGCCGAATGTCTCTCGGCCACCCACAGTTCGGCCGCTTTACGCTGCAAAGCCGGCGCATCAAGAAGGACCAGCGCGGGCCAGGGCGGAATCGCCTTTTCGCCGCGCGCCAAGCGTTCAGAAATTTGCGCGATAGCCGCGTCGAAGCCGTCCCAGTTGCACAGGCCGGCTTGCGTATAAAGGCGCAAACCTTGGGCGAAGTCGTATCCGGGCCGAAGGCGCAGGGCCGTATCAAAGCTTTCAATGGCCTCGGCGTAACGGTCTAAGTCACTGAGCGCGATGCCGCGATTGTAGTGCGCCTCGGCATAGGAAGAATTGAGCTTGAGTGCCGCGTCAAAGCTTTCGACCGCGGCTTCATTCTGCGTCAGCGCGCTCAAAGCAACACCGCGATTGTTATAAGCTACGAAATGATCGGGCTTCAGTTTGATGGCTTTGTCGTAAGCGCTGACCGCCGCCCGGTATCGTTTGAGGTCTTCCAACGCATAGCCGAGGTTGTAATGGGCGGCAGCATTGTTGGGATTGACCTTAATCGCGCCACTGATCAGCTCGACAGCTTCGAAGAAATTGCGTTGCTGTGCCGCGATGACGCCGAGCATGTGCAGCGCATCGAAATGTTTCGGCTGCACGCCCAATATCCGCTTGTAGGCTGCCTGCGCGTCTTCAAGGCGTCCGCTTTGCTGAAAGCCGACGGCTTCCATCAGCTGCGCATGAATCAGATTGGGATCGACGAATTTAGATTTTGACATAGATATGGTCCGGCGCGAGGCCCGCGTAATGCCGCGCGGTCATCTGGCGGTAAGCGTCTTCCAGATGGGATGTAAACACGGCAACGTTAAATAAAGGCGACGCTAGCCTTTGTCGATCCAGCTTTTGTTTGATCTCTGAAAGCCGCGCGGGGTCGTCGGCTAGGGCAACGGCGAGGTCTTCGTATTCGCTTTGTGTCGCCGTAATCAGTTCGGGAAGATCCAAGGTGCGCAGCAGGCTGGCAGCCATTCTGCCGGCGAAAGTCTCGCCCGTGCGGGTCAAAACCGGCAGTCCCGCCCAAAGGGCATCGCTCGCGGTGGTGCCAGCGTTAAATGGCAGGGTATCGAGAAAGATATCCATCGCCCGAAGCCGCGCGAGATATTCGGGCATGCTCACGCGCTCACCGAACACTAACCGCTCCGCATCCACACCGCGCGCCGTAGCTTCTTTTTTGAGGTTGGAGGCGGCTTTCTTCGTATCGGCGTAAAGGAATAGAACACTCCCGGGGACTTTTTTCAGGATGTTCATCCAACTTTCGAAAACACGCGGCAGGATTTTGAACGTATTGTTGAAGCAACAAAATACAAAGCCGGTTGCGGGCAGCCCTAATTCTGCACGCGTAAATTCTTTTTGCGCGATTTCGCGGCTGCGGTCGTTAGCCTGGAAGTTCGGCAAGGTGACGATCTTTTCGGTGTAATGCATCTGACTTTCAGCAGGAATGACCGTGCTATCAGCGACGATATAATCAATGAAATCGGCGCCCATGGTTCCGGGGTAGCCGATATAGGTGGCTTGAATCGGTGCAGCGCGCAGCGCAAATATCCCGGTGCGCGCATGTGTGGTATGTCCCGCGAGGTCCACCGCGATATCAATCTTGCGTGCGCGGGCAAGGGTCGCGATATCTTGGTTAGTCCGATCTTTGACATCCAAGAAGGTATCGCAGGCTTTTTTTATACGTGCGCGCATGGCGTCTTGCGTATCCGGTCCGTAGGAAAAGCCGTAGACCTCGAACGCATCCCGGTTATGGGCTTCCAATACACCTGCCATCAGCGTCGAGACAGGATGATCGCGAAAATCCATGGAGAAATAACCGACGCGAATTTTGCGTGTGGGCCTTGGAGATACATTGAAGCGGAGGGTTGAGGCGACGGGATAACGCTCAGCCATGGAAAGCGCGGCCGCTTTGCGCTGCAAAGCCGGCGCATCAAGAAGCACAAGGGTCGGCCAAGGCGGGCTGGCTTTTTCACCGCGGCTGAGGCGCGCGGCAACTTCGGCGACGCCGGCTTCGAAGCCGTTCCAATTGCAGCTGCCGGCCTGAGCATAAAGTTTTAGGCCTCGCGCATCATCGTAATCCGGATTGAGGCGCAAGGCCGCGTCGAAACTTTCCGCGGCTTCGTCCTCGCGGTGGAGATTGCTGAGGGCAACGCCGCGATTGTAGTGCGCCTCGGCGCAGGAGGGATTGAGTCTGAGAGAGGCGTCAAAGCTTTCGACGGCATCAGCATGCCGCGTCAGGTTGCTCAAGGCGACGCCGCGATTGTTGTAGGCCACAAAGTGGTCGGGCTTCAGCTTGATCGCTTTATCGTAAGCGATGACCGCCGCTTGATACCGCCCGAGGTCTTCTAAAGCGTAACCAAGGTTATAGTGAGCAGCGGCATTGGCCGGATTGACCTTAATAGCTGCGCTGATCAACTCAATAGCTTTGGCGAAATCTTTTTGTTGGGCGGCGATGACGCCCAGAAGATGCAGCGCGTCGAAATGCTTGGGCTGTACGCGCAAAATCCGCTTGTACGCCGCTTGGGCATCCTCAAGGCGGCCGTTTTGTTGAAAGGCGAGGCCTTCCATCAATTGCGCCTGGATCAGTGCCGGATCGACAAATTTAGGCTTCGACATAAATATGATCCGGCGCGAGACCTGCGTGATGGCGCGCGAACATTTGACGGTAAGACTCTTCTATATGGCCGGCAAACACTGCGGCGTTAAATAAGGGCGACGCAAGTTTCTGTCGATCCACCTTTTGCCTGATCGCCGTCAGCCGCGCAGGATCGCCGGCGAGGGCGACGGCAAGATCTTCATATGCGCTTTGCGTCGTAGTGATCAATTCGGGAAGGCCAAGAGTTTTAAGCAGACTAGCTGCCATGCGGCCGGCGAAAGACTCGCCTGTGCGAGTCAAAATCGGCAGGCCCGCCCACAAAGCGTCGCTCGCGGTTGTGCCGGCATTGAAGGGCAGGGTGTCGAGGAATAGGTCCGCTGCGCGGAAGCGCGCCAGATACTCCGGCATGGCCACGCGTTTACCGAAGATCAGGCGGTCAGCATCCACACCGCGCGCTATCGCCTCGCTTTTAAGATTTGCTGTGGCCTCTTTTGTGTCGGCGTAAAGGAACAGAACACTACCCGGCACTCTTTTGAGGACGTTCATCCAGCTTTCAAAAATATGCGGCAGGATTTTGAAAGTATTATTGAAGCAACAAAATACGAAGCCTGTTTCGGGCAGCCCCAATTCCGCGCGCGTGAATTCTTTTTTCGCAATTTCGCGGCTGCCATCGTTGGCTTGGAAGTTCGGCAGATAAGCAATCTTTTCGGCATAAAGCGCGCGGTCCTCTGCGGGAATCAACGTGCTGTCAGCCACAATATAATCAATGAAATCGGTGCCCATGCTTCCGGGGTAACCGATGTAGGTGGCTTGGATCGGTGCAGGTCTTTGGGCGAATATGCCCGTGCGCGAATCGTTCGTGTAGCCTGCAAGATCAACGGCGATGTCGATCCCCATGCTCCTTGCCAGCGCAGCTATTTCACTGTCGCCGCGGTCCCTCACATCAACGAAGCGGTCGAAGGCGCGTTCCAGACGTTTGCGCATCGCATCTTGCGTGTCTGACCCGTAGGAGAAGGCGTAAATCTCAAAGCTCTCGCGATCGTGGGCTTCGAATAATCCGGCGGTTAGAATAGACACAGGATGATCTTTAAAATCCGGCGAGAAGTATCCAATACGAATTTTGCGGGGACCCGTGAGAGGTTGGAACTCAATCCGCGGCGCTGCGACCGCGTGCTCGGCGCGTGTCCAAATTTCGGCGGCTTTGCACTGCAGGTTGGGTTCGCCTGTGATCGCGAGAAAAGGGAATGGCGCCGTCGCCCTTTCACCGCGTGCAACCCTGTCATTCAAGTCCGCGATCAATTCGTCTAGGCTCTTCCAATCGCAGAGCATCATCTTCAAATGCAGCCGGGTGCCGTGCAAAAACGGATAGTCCGGATTCAATTTCAACGCCGCATCGTCATCGGCCAAAGCGGCGGCATAAAATTTCAAGAGCCTGCGGGCACGGCCACGATTGCCATAGGCCTCGGCATAGTCCGGCTTAAACTTGATGGCGAAGTCGTAGCTTGTGATCGCTGCGCTATGGTGGCCGACTGCCGTGAGCAGGTTGCCACGATTATTGAAAGCTTCGAAATAGGTGCGTTTGAGCGCGATGGCTTTATCGTAGTCTGCGAAGGCCTCTTCGTTTTGGCCCAAGGTCGCGCGCGATAGGCCCCGGTTGTTAAAGGCCTCGGCGTAATCCGGCTTCAGGGCGATGGCGCTATTATAATCGGCAATAGCTTCGTCGTGCCGCGCGAGAGCGCCGAGCGCAACACCGCGGTTGTTATGAACCTCTGCTTGCCCCGGCTTGATCCGCAAGGACTCGCCATAACTTTCCACAGCCGCCTGCGGCTGTTTCAAAAGCCACAGCGTATGACCGCGGTAGGTATGCACAGATGCGCTGCCGGGTTGCAGGCGCACACACATGTCATAGGCGACGAGAGCCTCGCTGTGACGGCCGTGCGCGGTGAGCGCGCGGCCATGGTGATAATGACTTGCCGCGTCGAGAGGATAAATCGCAACGGCGCGCGCCAACGCCGCTGCGGCCTCTTCGAAATGTCCGTTACGCAAGGCGATGGCGCCCAACATCTGTAAAGCGTCGGGATGGGCAGCATTAATCTCGAGCACCTGGCGGCAAAGGCTTTGCGCGCGGGTCAGATCGCCGTTGTTGTGAGCGACCGCGGCCTCATTCAGCAAGGCTGCAGCGCGCATATCGGCGGCAAGCTCTTCGGCCGTTTTCGGCTGAGGGGCGGTGGTAAAGTCAGGTTCCATCGGCAAACAATAAAGCGAATTCGCGCGGGCCGTCCCAGCCAAAAATTTCGGGAACCTGAAGACCTTACAAGCTCGCAACGTTACAGCGCCATGGCCACCACCATAACCGGAGTCTTGGCGGTTGCGCGGACGGAGGTGGAATGGGATGATGCCGCGAGCAAGGGTTGTGGGATCATACCGTGACCGATCGAGACCAAAGAATGAATGACCTACCAAAGTCGCCGGTGCGGCGCGGGCGTTTGTTCTCGTTTCTCGTCCTGTTCATGCTGTTGGCCGGGCAGGTTGCCCTCGGCATCCATCAGTTCGAACATCATGCTGCACTCAGCAGCGACAAATGCTGTGCCTTTGCGTCGTCTGTCACGCCCGCTTCAGCGCCTGACGCCATTCTTTCGCCCGGCCTCGTCGGCTTTTTTGACTTCGGTCCCACCGAACAGCAGCTGCCGAGCATTGAACGTGCTGTCGCCGGCTTCCTCTCCCGCGCCCCGCCTCTCACCACCTCCGCCTAGAACTTAGCGCCCGTAGTGTCTTTGCGTCGTTCAACCGACCAAGACGCGGGATGTTTTGCCGTTCACCGGAGGATTCTTGATGAATCGCACTTTATGTCGCGCCATGTCATTGGCGTTCGTCGTTACGACATCGGGCGTTGCCCATGCCGCGAGTGATACCGACCTTACCGATATCCGCAAACAGATTGACGCCCTGACGCAGCGCCAAGCCGAAGACACGCGGCGCATTCAGGACTTGGAAGCAGCACTCGCCCGCGCCGAAACCCAGCATGCTGCCGATCAGGCGAAGCAGGCTGCCTCCGCTCCCGTCGTAGCCAACAACGCGCCCACGTCCGCGGGGGCATTTAATCCCGCTATCAACGGCGTGCTTGACGGTAAGCTCGGTGTCTTCAGCCGCGATCCCAGCAACTACGCGATCGCCGGATTCCCGTTGGGCGGTGAAGGCCCTGGTCAACGCGGCTTGGCGCTGGGCGAGGCTGAGCTGAACGCCACCGCCAATGTCGACGACCTGTTCATGGGCAGCCTGACAATGTCCTTGGAACAAGATGGCGGCGACACGGAAGTTTCGCTCGAAGAAGCTTTCATTCAAACGCTGTCGTTACCCGGCGGTTTGCAGGCCACCGCCGGCAAGTTTCTTTCCGACATCGGTTACATGAATTCGCAGCATGAACATGCTGACGATTTCGCCGATCGGCCGCTGGCTTATCGTGCGTTTCTCGCCAACAGCTTTGGCGACACGGGTATTCGCATGACCTGGCTTGCGCCGACCATCACCTACATTCGTGTCGGTGGCGAAGTATTTCGCGGCGATAGCTTTCCCGCTGCTGGGGCTGCCAACCGGGGCTTCGGTGCACACTCTGCCTACGTACGTGTCGGCGACGACCTTGGCACCGATTTCAGCTATCAGACCGGTGTGTCGTGGTTGTGGACGGACGCGCGCGGCCGCGAGACCGGTGCGTTGTCGGATGTGTTCACGGGCTCAACTGATGTTGGCATCGCGCACTTGGTCGTGAAGTGGGCGCCTAACGGCAACCCCACCCAGCGCAATGTGAAGTTCCAGGCCGAAGTCCTACGCAATCACTTGAACGGCGACTTTAATGGCGTGGGAGTCGAACGCACAGACTACGGCGCTTACGGTCAGTTGACCTATCAGTTCATGCAGGGCTGGCGTGTCGGATACAGGTTTGATTGGATGAGCGCAGGCGCCGTGCCGGCAAACATTCTACTGGCGACCCTCGACAGCCAAGGTCATGACGCCACGCGCCATACCGCGATGCTCGAATACAATCGCTCTGAATTCAGCCGCATCCGTTTGCAGTTTGCATCTGATCGTTCGCGCCTCGGCGCAAGCGACAATCAAATCCTGCTGCAATACACCGCCACCATCGGCGCGCACCCTGCGCATGCCTATTAGGACAATTGCCATGAAAAATATTCGAATTGTTTCTGCGATCTTAGGTTTGTGCAGCACCGCGCTTCTCAGCACCTCAGCCTTTGCGGCCGTTCAGGTTTTTGCCTGTGAGCCTGAGTGGGCCGCGCTCGCCAAAGAAATCGGCGGCGCTGATGTGGAAGTCTTTGCGGCGACCACGGGTTTGCAAGATCCTCACCAAATCCAAGCCCGCCCCAGCCTCATCGCCCGCATGCGCGGTGCGGATGTGGCGATTTGCACCGGTGCGGAATTGGAAACCGGATGGCTACCGCTTCTGGCGCACCAAGCCGCCAACGCCAAAGTTCAGCCCGGCGCGCCGGGATATTTTGAAGCGACAAAATATGTTCAGATGAAGCAGCTGCCCACGGCGCTTGATCGTAGCCTTGGCGACATTCATGCGTCCGGTAATCCGCATATCCAAACCGATCCCCGCAACATGTTGCCGGTGGCTGCGGCCTTCACCGAAGTTCTGGCCAAAGTCGACGGCGCGAAAGCCGAGGCTTACCGCTCACGTCTCGCGGCTTTCCAAACACGCTGGACCGCCGCTATCGCCGGCTGGGAAACGCTGGCCGCGCCTTTGCGCGGTGTGCCGGTGCTCACCCAACACAAAAGCTGGGTCTACATGGTCGAGTGGCTCGGCATGAAAGATATAGCGCAGCTGGAGCCCAAACCCGGCCTTGCGCCCAGCACATCTTATCTCGCTGAGCTGCTCGATAAGGTCGCCGCAGAAAAGCCGCGCATGACGTTGGTCGCGGCTTACGAAGACGACCGCGGCTCGAAGTGGGTGATGGATCACGCCAAGATTCCGGCGGTGACCATGCCCTTCACGGTCGGCGGTACGCCCGATGCGGAAACGCTGACAGCGCTCTACGACGCTTCTATCCAGCGTCTTCTTGCTGCACTCAAATAAGGAAGGCCTGCGACAATGGACTCTTCTCTCCTGGTATTTGCTCCGGCTTTTGTCGCGGGCCTGCTCGTGATTACAACCCACGTCCCCTTGGGGCGTGAGGTTCTGAAATCAGGCATCGTCTTTCTGGATCTCGCCATTGCCCAGGCTGCCGGCCTCGGTGTGATCCTCGCCGGCCTGGGCGAACACGGCGCCGAAGGTCTCACAGTTCAACTCTCGGCGGGGGCGGCAGCGCTCACCGCCGCGGGCCTTCTCAGTTGGACCGAACGCTTCGCCGGCAAATACCAGGAGGCGTTAATCGGGTGTCTCTTTGTGCTCACAGCCTGCGTGGGGCTTATCGCGCTGAGCTCTAACCCACGCGGCGGCGAACATCTCAAAGACTTATTGGTTGGGCAAATTCTGTGGGTGACGTGGTCCGACCTGATTCCGGTGGCTATGGTCTACGCTGGCATTCTGCTCGCGTGGTTCGGTTTCGGCGCTCGCCTCGGGCGTGTTGGCTTCTACACCCTGTTCGCCATTTCGGTGACGGTATCGGTGCAGTTGGTCGGCATCTATCTCGTCTTCGGCACACTTATATTGCCGGCGCTTGGTATCCACCGGGCCACGGGCCGCGCGTCCTTGGCCATCGCTTACGCCATTGCTGCCGCGGGTTACGTGTTTGGGTTCATAGCCACCACGATGTTCGATCTGCCGGCAGGTCCCGTGATCGTCTGCACACTCGCCCTGTGCAGTTTGGCCGCGGCTGTAGTGGTGAGAGACGCGCGGGCGGCGGCCTAACGCCGATAAGCGGCGAGTGACCCAGATTGTCGTCAACCTGCTTTCAAATGCTGTCAAATTTAACAAGCCGCATGGCAACGTATTGCTCTTCGCCGCCCCGAGTCCGGGTGGGGCCCTGCTCGTTTCGGTGAGCGATTCCGGAATCGGCATTCCGGCGGGTGAAGTCTCAAAAGTTTTCGAACCTTTTGGCCAGGTGCGGGGCGGCGCCCACGTGGCCCACGAGGGCACCGGCCTGGGTCTATCTCTGTCGAAGAAACTGATTGAACTGCACGGCGGAACCATCGCGTTGGAAAGCCAGCTGAACAAAGGCACGACCGTGACGATTCTCTTTCCGCCCGAACGAACAGTGCACCGCAAACTGCGCGCTTAAGGTCTTGTGCCGTGTCGTTAATAACGCCCCCTCGACCGCGGACGGAGGGTGGGCTAGCCTTCCTGCCGGGAGTTATCAACGGGAGGAGACACATGACACAGAATCCATTTCTGCTGAGCCGCCGTGGCGCCGTGCAAACGCTTGCCGTAGGCGCTGCAGCGCTTGCTTTTAACAACGCCACGCGCGCGCCGGCTTTTGCCGCTGCCGCCAAGACAGAACACAATCCCGGTGCGCATTGGGAACGCTGGGCGAAGCCGCAAGATGCGGGCTTTATGAACGATCTCTCAAAGGTCGAAGACACACTTTATCCCCTCACGACCACGTCCTTCATGGTCGTGCGCGGCGGCAAGATCGCCTACTCCTACGGCAATCTTGAACAGGTGAGTTATCTCGCCTCGGCGCGCAAAAGCGTCATGTCGATGCTCTATGGAAAGTACGTCGCCAACGGCACCATCAAACTCGATGCGACCATGGCCGACCTTGGCATCGACGACATGGTTGGACTTACGCCGCAGGAGAAGTCCGCGACGGTCCGCCACATCCTGATGTCGAGCTCTGGCGTCTACACGCCGCAAGGCAGCCCGGGCGGCGACCAAGACACACCGCCGCGCGGCACTTATAAGCCCGGTGAACACTTCCACTACAACAACTGGGATTTCAACGTCGCGGGCTTTGTCTTCGAAAAGCTCACCGGCAAAACCGTGTTCAAGGCCTTGCAGGAAGATTTAGCGACTCCTTTGGGATTTGAAGATTTCGATATCAACCGCCAGCGCATGCTCGGTTACGTGCCGGCGACATCAAAATATCAGGCCTATCACCTGTTCCTCTCGAACCGCGATATGGGCCGCTTGGGTGTGTGCATGATCAACGGCGGGCGCTGGAACGGAAAACAAATTGTGCCCGAAGCCTGGGTCAAGGAAAGTACCGCGACCCACGTCGTCGAAGCCAACAAAGAAAACGGCTACGGCTATCTGTGGTGGTTGCCGTCGCATGGCCGCAAAGGTCCGGAATGGGCGGGTTCGTTTGAGGCCAATGGCCACTTCGGGCAATACATCGTCGTTTTGCCGGCGCTCGATCTCGTCGTCGTGCATCGCCGCGCTGTGGCCGACGAATACGCCATTGCGCGTAACACGGGCCGCGCCGAGTACGACGCGCCGGGCACGGTCTCGATTCTGCCGATCGTCGATAAGGTTGTGGCGGCGCTGAAGGCTTAGGGCGCTTGTCAGATTGGTGAAAGAAAAGCGGGCTAACCTCTGGGAGGGGGAGAGCCCGCTTTTTTTCGTCATATCCGTCGCTATTTTCCCGGGGGGAATTATGAAATCGAAAATCCTGACAGCGTCTGTGTTGGCTCTGTTTGCCTTTCAGGCGCCGGTGCAAGCCGCAGAAGACTTCGCGTCACTCGCGAAAGCGTCGCTCGCGACGGTCAACGGGACTTTGAAAATTCCTGGCGTCAAAGACCAGATCGAAATTCGCCGCGACGAGAATGGCGTGCCGCACATCTATGCCAAGAACACTTACGATCTGTTCTTCGCGCAAGGCTTCGTGATCGCCCAAGACCGCCTTTGGGAATTGGAAATGACCCGGCATGTGAGCCAGGGTCGGGTGGCCGAGCTTATCGGCCCTGCCGGTCTGCCGCACGATAAGCTGGTCCGCACGCTGACGTTCCATGGTCCTTATGACGACGGCGAATGGACCAACTACCATCCCGAGGCGCGGCTGATCCTTGGCGCTTATGCCGACGGCGTGAATGCTTTCATTCGCCAAGCGGGCGACAACTTGCCTGTTGAATTCAAAATCACGGGCCGTAAGCCCGCGTACTGGAAGCCCGAAGAAATTCTGACGCGCGCGCGTGTCAGTGCTGCTGTTGCTTCGGGGCGTGAAGAACTGCGTCTCGCACAACAAGTGGCGATTCTGGGTGCCGAAGAAGCCAACCGCCGCGACAACCCTGTGCCCTACGGTGATCTCGTTGTGCCGCGCGGCGTGGACTACAAGCTCATCAACGATGAAGTGATCAATGCTCTGCGCGGCGAGTTCGCCGGCGATTTCCCCGCCGTGGAACTGCTGCCGCCTTACAAAATTTTGCAGAACGCCATGCTGACGACGGAACAGGGTGCACCCGAGCTGGCCCCCGGCAGCAATAACTTCGCCGTGCGTGGGTCCATGACCAAAAGCGGCCTCGCCATGATGGCCGATGATCCGCATCGCCAGGTAACCTTGCCGGCCTGGCGCTACGTCATTCACCTCAGCGCGCCGGGCTGGGATGTGATCGGCGCGACGGAGCCAGGTTTGCCGGGCGTGATCCGCGGCCACAACGGCCGCGTTGCCTGGGGCCGCACGGCCACGGGCACCGACGAAGCTGACGTATTCGTTGAGACCGTAAATCCCGCTGATCCCAACCAAGTCATGTGGAATGGCAGCTGGGAGCCGCTCAGCACCATTACCGAAGTCATCAATGTCAAAGGCGAAGCGCCGCAATACCTCGATGTTAAAGTCAGCCGCCACGGGCCGGTGTTCTATCGCGATACCAAAAATAACCTGGCTTATGTGCTGAAGTCGTCGCTGCAAGAGCAAGGCACGGCGGAATACATCGGGGCCTTGCGCCTCGACCAAGCCTCCGGCGCCAGTGACTGTATCGAAATGGCGAAGTTCGTGAAAAGCCCGCCGACGAATTTGGTCTGCGCAGATTCCGCCGGCAACATCGCCTTCAAAGCCACCATCGCTGCGCCAAATCGCAGCGGCGTCGGTTTCAACGGGCGTCTGCCGGTGCCCGGCACAGGCGCGTATGAGTGGGCCGGCCTTAGAACCGATTCACCCAGCGAGTACAATCCGGCGCGCGGGTATATCGCCACGGCCAACCACAACATCCATCCGGATGGTTATGGCCAACCGCTGTTCTACAACAAACGTACGTCGTGGCGTGTGGACCGCATTTCCAAGTTGCTCGAGACCGGATCTAAGAAATACGCGCCGGCGGACTTTGTCAAAATCCTGCGCGACAACTACAGCACGCAAGCTGAAGTCCAGCAGCCCAACTTTGTTGGCTGGAAAAGCCAGAACCCCGACGTTGAGCGCGCCCGCGCAGCCGTTGAGAAATGGGACCGCGTGATGCTGCGCACCAGTCAGCCCGCTGCGATCTTCGCGACGTGGTTGAAGTTCTCTAACGAAGATGATTTGGCGAAAGCATCAGCCGACCAGAAGCGCCAAATGACGGAAGCCTCTCTCGTCAAAGCCATCGAAGACCTCAATAAGACCCAAGGCAGCGATCCCGCAAAGTGGCGCTACGGCATCATTAACCGCAGTGTCTTCGCGCACGCGCTGGTGAAGGCTTACGATCTGCCGACAATGGAACGTGATGGCGGTTTCAACAACGTCAACGCCGTCGGCGCGGTGTACCGCATCATCACCGACTTCTCGAACCTCGATGGCTCGCTCTACACCATTGGACCAGGGCAATCGGGCCAGCCCGGCAGCCCGCATTACGGTGATCTGTTGGAGCGTTGGATCAACGGCACCTTCTGGCCGCTGCACTATTC
Organism: Fidelibacterota bacterium; assembly: GCA_947476895.1. Classification (GTDB taxonomy): domain Bacteria; phylum Pseudomonadota; class Alphaproteobacteria; order Rhodospirillales; family Rhodospirillaceae; genus SHVO01. The sequence goes on from CANJRX010000001.1 coordinate 556,333, forward strand.
CCGCCAGGCGGTGGTCGCCAACACCAAGGACACGCTGGTCCTGAATCCGGTCGCACAATAAGCCAATAATTTACCTCCCCCGCGCTGTGGCGCGGGGGAACGGCGCCGTGTAGTAATGTGCAATGAACATTGCGCAGCAGGTCCTTCACGACGTCTTTGGTTACAGCGCGTTTCGTCCCGGCCAGGAAGACATCATCACCCTGCTGACAACGGGTCAGAACGTGCTGGCGGTCATGCCGACCGGCGCCGGTAAATCCATTTGCTATCAGATCCCCGCGGTGATGGGCGAGCGCCTGACGATTGTCGTTTCGCCGTTGCTGGCGCTGATGGATGACCAAGTGGCGGCCTTACGCACCAACGGTGTCGACGTGGCCTGTATTCATTCCGGGCTTTCGCGCGAGCAGAATATCGACGAGTGGCAGAAGGTCAAAAACGGGGCGAAGCTGCTTTACCTTTCGCCGGAACGGCTCATGACCGAACGTATGCTGGCCGCCCTTGAGACACTCCAGCCGGGCATGTTCGTGGTCGATGAGGCGCACTGCATCTCGAAGTGGGGTGCTAGTTTCCGCCCGGACTACGAGCAGTTGTCACGGCTTCCGGATCTTTTTCCTGACAGTGTGCTGGCTGCGTTTACCGCCACAGCTGATAAGGCGACCCGCAGCGATATTGCTGCGAAGCTGTTTCGCGGGCGTGGGCAGATCATCGTGCACGGCTTTGATCGCCCTAATTTGCGGCTGACGGTTGCCAATAAGGCCAGCTGGAAATCCCAGCTGATGAACTTCCTGGACGACAAAGCCGGACAGGCCGGCATTGTTTATTGCCTGTCGCGGAAATTCACCGATGAGGTCGCGCTATTTCTGAAAGATGAAGGGCTGAACGCGATCCCCTATCACGCTGGCCAAACCGCCGAGCAGCGCAAGATCAACCAAGACCGCTTCATGAGCGAAGACGCCGTGGTGATGGTGGCCACCATCGCTTTCGGCATGGGCATCGACAAGCCCGACATTCGCTTTGTGTGCCACCTCAATTTGCCCGGCAGTATGGAGGCGTATTATCAGGAAATCGGGCGTGCGGGCCGCGACGGAGCTCCTGCAGAAACCCTGCTGCTGCATAGTTTGGGCGATATGGGCTTGCGTCGGCAGTTCATCGCCAACGAAGGCGATGAAGCCCATCGCCGCCGCGAACATCATCGCCTCGATGCGCTGCTGGCCTATTGCGAAGTGGCCGAGTGCCGGCGTGTCACGTTGCTAGCGTATTTTGACGAAGCGTCCGGGCCTTGCGGCAACTGCGACAACTGTTTGTCGCCGCCGGTCGTAAGCGACAGCACCGCGCGGGCAAAGGCGCTTTTGTCTACCATCGCGCATACCGGCCAAGTCTTCGGCGCGGGTCATGTCATCGACATTGTGCGCGGCGTTGAGTCGCAAAAAATTCTTGAGCGCAGGCACCATAATCTGGCGACCTTCGGAACAGGAAAGCAGTGGCCCAAGGACGAGTGGACGATTTTCGTGCGCCAGCTTGTGGCGGCGGGCTTCCTCAGCATCAACATTCAGAAATACGGCGGCTTAGAAATCGCCGAACGTGGACGGGCCCTTATGGCCGGCGAGACCTCGTTTTCTTATCGCGAAGGCGCGAAATCACGCACGCAGAGCAAAGCTGCAAAGAAGAAAGGTGATCAGCCGGTAGAACCCGGCGATGTGTCCCTGCTTTCGCAGCTCAAAAAGCTTCGCCTCGACCTCGCGCGGGCGCGCAATGTCCCGGCTTACGTTGTCTTTCCCGATTCTACGCTGCTTGAGCTGGCCCGCGAACGGCCCACGACGCTCGATGGTATGTCGGGCATTAACGGGATCGGCCCGAAGAAGCTTAAGGAATTCGGCCCGACATTCCTGCGGGCGATCACTGAATCAGACGCGTAACCGTTTTAATTGCGTTCCGCGAGTTTCGCTACGTTCTCCAGGCGGTCAGCTTCCGCCGCCGGCTTGTCCCAACGAATGCGTGAGACGCGTGGGAAGCGCAAGGCGATGCCCGATTTATGCCGTGATGATCGTTGCGCGGCATCGAAGGCCACTTCCAGCACGAGTCCGGGTGCTACAGCGCGCACCGGCCCGAAGCGTTCCGTCGTGTTATTCCTGATCCAGCCGTCCAGCTGTTTCAGCTCGGCGTCGGTGAAGCCGAAATAGGCTTTGCCAATGGGCACCAGTTCGTCATCGCGCCACACACCAAACGTGTAATCGGAGTAAAAAGAGCTGCGCTTGCCATGGCCGCGCTGGGCATACATCAGTACGGCATCGACCGTCAGTGGATCGCGCTTCCACTTAAACCAATGCCCTTTGGGCCGCCCGGACATGTAAGGCGAGGCGCGGCGTTTGAGCATGAGGCCTTCCATGCCTGTGCCGCGGGCCGACGCACGAATTTCTGCAAGGCTGTCCCAGCTCGAGAACGACACCACCGGCGACAGATCGAACGCCGGCCGCGTATCGGCGGGAAGCTTTGCCATGAACGCGTCCAATCGCTGACGCCGTGCGGCCCACGGCAGGCCGCGCAAATCTTCTTCGCCATCGAACAATATATCGTAGACCCGCACAAATTCAGGATGAGTCTCCAACTGTTTTTTTGTAACGGCTTTGCGGTTGAGCCGCTGTTGAAGATCGGCGAAAGGTGCGGGGTCGTCACCTTGGCCGCGCACGAGCAATTCACCGTCCAAGACTGCGTCGAACGTCGAGCGCGCGGTGACATCCGGGAAGGTGTGGGAAATATCGTCGCCGGAGCGGGCGAACAGGCGCGGCGTGTCGGTTGTTGACCCGGCGATCTGAACGCGGATGCCGTCCCACTTCCACTCGGCGACAAAATCCGCCGGGTCCAGCGTTGTGAAATCTTTGTCCTCAATGGCGTGCGATAGCATGAACGGGCGGAATGCGGTGCCCCGTACGGTTACGGGTTTCGGCCCACGCTTTTCCGTCCATGCAAAAATCTCGGTGTAGGGCGGCTCCTGCCCGTGCCAGACTTCTTCAAGGTTGGCGAGATCCAGTTCGCCCCATTGCGCAAGGGCGGTTTTTGTCAGGCGCGCGGATACGCCGATACGCAAGCCGCCGGTCAATAGTTTCAGCAAGGCCCAGCGGCCGGTGGCGTCGAGACCGTCCATCCAGGTCGCAATGATATCAGCAACCTTAGACTTCGGCGCGGCGCGCAAGGTGGCGACAATCGCGCTCAAGGTGGGCGGCGGTGCGGCGTTACCGCCTGTCGGCCACAACAGCGCGATGGTTTCCGCAAGATCACCAACGTAATCGTAAGAATAGGAAAACAGCACCGGGTCCGTGCGCGCGGAGATCAGTTGGCGTAGCAGTGCCGGTTTAGCGTGGGGAATATCGAGCGTGCCCGCGAGTGCCGCCAACCCATAGCCGCGATCGGGGTCCGGCGTGTTGGCAAAGTAATCTATCAGCAGGCGCAGTTTTCCGAGGCGCGACGGCTGGTAGACGAGATGATCTAAAAGCGCTGCGAATGCGTTCGGTGCAGCAAATCCTGTGGCTAAACGGCGCTGTTCAGCTACACGGTTTATCTCCGTAGCTCTCGCTTCTTCGAGAGTTAGCGCGCCGGGACTGTTGTTGCGAAAAAGTTCGGCCATTGAAAACTCCATAGACAAAAGCGCAAAATCGCGCGGTTCATCCTTGATATATTTTCGGAGATTCAAAACAACTAAGGGGGCTCGCTTACGCCCACTATTCACCGACGGCAGCCTGAAAGTCGGGAGCGTTAAGCCGCAATCAGGACAAGCGATCGCTCGCGGGTACGATCTAATATTTGCACCGCTCGCGCCTGCGGCGCTCGGCACCAGCTTTCGTAAGCTCGCTTTACTCGCTAACGAAAGCTAGGTGTGGCTGGGGAACTAGGATTCGAACCTAGATTAGCGGAGTCAGAGTCCGCTGTCCTACCGTTGGACGATTCCCCAGCAGAGGCGCCCATAATTAACCGCCACAATATAAGTGAGGGCGCCGGGGCGTGGAAGGCCGGGATACTTGTCGAAACCGCCTCCGGTTTCAAGGCTTTTCGCCCCATTTCCCACATCGGTTGGCATTTCACCGGATGTTCGCGCCCGGTCGCTGTATTGGCCTTTCCCGGCCCCTTTCCCCAGGCGGGGGAAGCCGATAGCATGACCTTATATGTGAAATAAGGGCCGACGGCAGATGGCGCGGGGATTCGCGCCCAGTTCGCGGCGGAAGGCTTGATATAATGACCGACGACCGACGGTCCGGCAGCGATTCAGCGCCGACCGCCGCAAGCTCCAACGGGGCTGGCGGCCATGCTGCCAATGGTTACGCCGCAAACGGTAACGTTTTTGCGGCCATCGACCTTGGCACAAATAACTGCCGCATGCTGGTGGCGCGCCCCAACGCGGGCGATCAGCCGCGGAGCGAAACACGCAGCGATTTCCGCGTCATCGATTCATTCTCGCGCATCACACGGCTCGGCGAGGGCGTCAGCGGCTCGGGCCGCCTGTCCGACGATGCCATGGACCGCACCATCGATGCCTTGAAATGCTGCGCTGAGAAAATGGAACGCCGGCGCGTGAATGCGTCGCGCCAGGTGGCGACCGAAGCGTGCCGCCGCGCCGTCAATTGCTCGGAGTTTCTGGACCGCGTAACGCGCGAGACCGGTTTGTCGCTCGAAATTATTTCCGCCCATGAAGAAGCCACGCTCGCCTTAAAAGGCTGCGCCGCACTTCTGGATTTCAACATGCCCTACGCGCTGATTTTCGATATCGGCGGCGGCTCTACCGAAGTGTTGTTTGTAAAAATAGAAGGTGCACGCAATCTTGCGGTGCAGGGCTGCATCTCGTTGCCAATGGGTGTCGTGACTGTTGCCGAAGATTGCGGCGGTGGCGATCTTTGTGGCCGCACCTATCAAGCGGTGTCGGAGCGCGTGCAGAAATTGCTGGAGCCTTTCGAAGCTGCTCACGGCATCCGCGATAAAATCTCTGCCGGCGTCACACAGATGATCGGCACATCGGGCACCGTCACAACGCTCGGCGGTTTGCACTTAGGCCTGGAACGCTATGACCGCGCGGCGGTTGACGGTTTGACGCTGGAATTCGAAGCTTTGCACGCCACCAGTCAAGGCCTTTGCGGCAAGACATTGCAGCAACGTGCGGCGGAACCCTGCATCGGTTGGCAGCGTGCGGATTTGATGCTGGCCGGCTGCGCGATCCTTGAAGCCATCTGCCGCATGTGGCCCGTGGGTCGTTTGAAAATCGCCGACCGCGGTTTACGCGAAGGTCTACTGATGGATTTGATCCACCCCGCAAATTTGAAAGTCGAACCAGGCCGCATGCACGCGGTGCCCGCCTATGCCCCGTTGTCGCCGTTATGAGCCAAGGTAAAGGCGGCAAAAGCAAAGTCGGCAAAGGTAAGGCTGCCACACCTGCGCGTGGTCACGGCGGCCGCGGGCTAACAGTGCGCGTGAAAACATCTGAAGGCCGCACGGTCGGTTCGCAGCGTTGGTTGCAACGCCAGTTGAACGATCCCTATGTCGCGCGCGCGCGGGCCGAAGGCTTTCGCAGCCGTGCGGCTTTCAAACTCATGGAGCTGGATGACAAGTATCACTTCCTCGCCAAGGGCAAGAAGGTGGTGGACCTGGGCGCGGCCCCCGGCGGCTGGACGCAAATCGCCGTCGATCGTGTGAAGGCCGGCCTGCCCGGCGGCGGTGCGGTGGTCGGCATCGACATCAATGAATGGGAGCCCATCGCCCACGCCACCTGCATGACGCTCGACTTCCTCGATCCCAAAGCGCCGGACCTGTTGAAGGAAGCGCTCGGTGGCCCCGCTGATGTGGTGTTGTCCGACATGGCGTCGCCGACAACCGGCCACGGCATGACCGACCACATCCGCATCATGGCGCTCGCGGAAACCGCCTGGATGTTCGCCGAAGAAGTGCTGGCCCCCGGCGGCGCATTTATCTGCAAAGTTTTTCAGGGCGGCACCGAGGCCGGGCTTTTGAAACAAATCAAAGCCCGCTGCGCGACCGTCCGCCACGCCAAGCCCCCCGCCAGCCGCAAAGATTCGGCCGAGATCTATGTCATCGGCACGGGCTTTAGGTGACGCATACGTTGGTTGTCGGCGGCAGCGGTATGCTGGCCGGCATGTGTATCGCTCGCGCGAGTCGCGGCGAAACCGTTTCTGTCGTCGCGCGCGACATCGAGAAGTTGATCACGCTCGCGGCTCAAGTGAAAGTGGGCGCGGGGCGCGGGGCGCGTCGTGCCGGTCGCGATCAATTATAGCGATCCCGCTTTCAATCGTATTCTCGCCGATCTGACGGCGGAACATGGAAAGCCCACGCTTACCGTCTGTTGGATTCATGAGGAGACCGCGCCCGAAGCGGCCTTGCAGGCGGGGGCCATCACTAACGGAATCTTCTGGCATGTCCTGGGCAGCGCCGTGGCCGACCCGGCGCACCCCGACCGACTGCGTAGCCAGCGAGCCCATTTCAATGACGCCTTGCCCGGCCTCGACTATCGCCAGATCGTTCTGGGTTTCAGGCTCGCGCCCGACGGCACCGCCCGTTGGAATACCAATGCCGAAATCAGCGGGGATGTCGGGGCGGGCATGGACAATGACCTGCCTCTCAATTTCGTTGGTATCGTCGAACCCTGGTCGAAACGGCCCTAAACGGCCTGAATTGCGAGGCCTTGATTTTAAAGGCTAAATTCACGGTTAGGGGTGTTTTGTCGGCCCTTGCCATCGCAACTTGTCACCCCATTTAAACCGTGTCATAACCCCGCACCTTTTTAAGAGCGGGTTCTTTAAAAGCGAGATTTGACCCGGAGGTCGCATGGAGATTGCCGAAGCACTGACGTTTGACGACGTCCTCCTTGTGCCTGCGGCCTCCTCGGTTCTCCCTGCGCATGCGAACACCGCGACCCGCCTGACCAAATCCATCATTCTGAACATTCCGCTGATCTCGGCCGCCATGGATACGGTGACTGAAAGTGGTCTTGCCATCGCCATGGCCCAGTGCGGTGGCATCGGCGTGATCCACAAGAACTTCAGCGTTGAAGACCAGGCGCAGGAAGTGCGCCGCGTGAAGAAGTTCGAATCCGGCATGGTGGTGAATCCGGTCACCATTTTCCCCGATCAAACTTTGGCCGACGCGCTGCGCTTGCGCGAGCTGAATAAGATCTCCGGCTTCCCGGTGGTCGAACGCGGTACTGGCAAGCTGGTGGGCATTCTCACTAACCGCGACATGCGCTTTGCCACCAATCCCAACCAGCCTGTGTCCGAGCTCATGACCAAGGATCGTGTCATCACGGTGCCGGAAAACGTCGAGCGCGAGCAGGCCGTGAAGTTGTTGCACCAATACCGCATCGAAAAGCTGCTGGTGGTCGATAAGGCCAACCGCTGCGTCGGTTTGGTGACCGTGAAAGACATCGAAAAAGCCCGCGCCCATCCGATGGCATCGAAAGACGAACAGGGCCGCTTGCGCGTCGCGGCTGCGACCGGTGTCGGCGAAGAAGGTTACAAGCGCGCCGAGGCCTTGTTAGAAGCCGGCGTCGACGTGCTGGTGGTGGACACGGCCCATGGTCATTCGGCAGGTGTCATCGACGCCGTCGCGCGCATCAAGAAAGCTTCGAACTACGCACAAGTTATCGCCGGCAATATCGCAACGCCCGAAGCCGCCAAGGCTTTGATCGATGCGGGCGCCGATGCGGTGAAGGTTGGCATTGGTCCTGGCTCTATCTGCACCACGCGCGTGGTCGCAGGCGTGGGCGTGCCGCAGCTCTCCGCCGTCATGGAAGTGGCCGAGATCGCGCGCAAGTCGGGCATTCCAGTGATCGCCGACGGCGGTATCAAAGCTTCGGGCGATATCGCCAAAGCCATCGCCGCGGGGGCCGATTGCTGCATGATCGGCTCGCTGCTCGCGGGCACCGAAGAAGCGCCGGGCGAAGTCATTCTCTATCAGGGCCGCACCTATAAAGATTATCGCGGCATGGGTTCGCTGGGCGCCATGGCGCGCGGCTCTGCCGACCGCTACTTCCAAGAAGAAGTGCGCGACAACATGAAGCTGGTGCCCGAAGGCGTTGAAGGCCGCGTGCCGTACAAAGGCCCCGTCAATGCTGTCATCCACCAGTTGGTGGGCGGACTTAAAGCCGCTATGGGATACACCGGTAACGGCACCGTCGCCGACTTACAGAAGAACGCTAAATTCCGCCGGATCACCGGATCCGGCATTCGTGAAAGCCACGTCCACGATGTTATGGTCACGCGCGAACCGCCGAACTATCGCCTCAACAACACCTAAGCATCGGCCCTTTTTTGTGGGCGTAGCATCATGACGCCCGCCGCCCGCCTGCAAGCCTGTATTGAACTCCTCGACGAAGTGCTGGACACGGATCGTCCCGCCGACGGCGTGCTCTCGGCCTATTTCCGCCCGCGGCGTTACATCGGCGCAGGCGATCGGCGCTCCATCTCTGACCAAGTCTGGCGCGTGCTGCGTCACCGCGCGCGGCTAGGCTGGTCGCTTGGCACGGATCACCCCACCGGGCGGTTGTTTATCGCGGCCAATCTGGTGCGCGGCGAAGGTAAAAATATCGACGCCATCATGGGCCTTTATTCGGGTGCGAAGAACGGCCCTGGAACGCTCGCCGCCCATGAAAAGCGCATGATCGAACGTGTTCCGACAAAGGACGTCGCCACGGCCCCGCGCGAAGTGAAGCTTGAGTGCCCATGGTGGCTACTCGAAAAATTCGATGCGGCTTTTGGAGCTGAGGCAGACAACGAACTGGGCGCGCTCGATAGCGAAGCCGCACTCGATTTGCGCGTCAACACGCTGAAGGCCACGCGCGATGACATTGTTGCGTCGCTCAAGGCCGACGGCCGCGACCCAAAGCCCACGCCCTATTCGCCGCTCGGTGTACGCCTGGCAGCCCGCATCAGCCTCGGCGATCACGCCGGGTTCAAAGACGGTATGTTCGAAGTACAGGACGAAGCCTCGCAGCTGTGCGCGCAGTTGGTGGATGCGAAACCCGGCATGAACGTGATGGATTTGTGCGCAGGCGCCGGCGGCAAAACGCTCGCCATGGCCGCCACCATGCAGAACAAAGGCCGCCTTATTGCCTGTGATGTTTCCGTCGGCCGCCTCGAACGTTCGAAGCTGCGCCTACGTCGCTCGGGTGTTCACAACGCCACGCTCCGTATCCTTGAAGAAAAAGACAAATGGGTCAAACGCCAGGCCGGCACATTCGACCGTGTGCTAGTGGATGCGCCGTGCTCAGGCACCGGCGCGTGGCGGCGTAATCCCGATGCGCGCTGGCATTTGAAGCCGGAAAATCTGGAATCCTTGCGCACGACGCAAGACAGCGTTTTGGAGCAGGGCGCGCCGCTTGTGAAACTTGGCGGTCGGTTGATTTACGCGACCTGCTCGCTGTTGCCCGAAGAAAACACCCAGCGTGTTGAAGCCTTTCTCGCGGGTCATCCGGCCTTCAAGCCCGTGCCCATTGCCGAGGTTTGGGCGTCCGTGCTGCCTACGCCGTGCCCGACGACCGAAAATTTCCTCACCCTCACGCCTTACCGCTACGGCACCGATGGATTTTTTGTGGCGGTTTTGGAGCGGATTTCCTAAAGCATTTTCCGGAAAAGTGGTCTTCCGGTTTTCCGTAAGAAAATGCGATAAATAGATAAAGAAGAGATCATATGGCCGACCGCATTCTGATCATCGATTTTGGTTCGCAAGTCACACAACTGATCGCGCGCCGCGTACGTGAGATCGGCGTCTATTGCGAAATCCATCCCTTCAACAAAGTCACCGAAGCCAGCCTGAAAGCCTTCGGACCGAAGGGCATTATTCTTTCTGGCGGTCCGGCCTCGGTTCTCGATATCGACACCCCCAAAGCCGACCCCGCCGTGTTCACGCTGGGCGTGCCGGTTTTGGGCATTTGCTACGGCCAGCAGACCATGTGCGCGCAATTGGGCGGCGCTGTTGAAGCCGGCCATCACCGCGAATTCGGCCGCGCCTCCGTCGAAGTCACGGGCACCTGCGGTTTGTTCGACGGCCCCTGGAAAGTGGGCGAACGTCAACAAGTGTGGATGAGCCACGGCGACCGCGTGACCAAAATTCCTGATGGCTTCAAAGTTGTCGGCGTCAGCGAAGGTGCCCCCTTCGCCGCCATCGCCAATGAAGAACGCCGCTTCTACGGCGTGCAGTTTCACCCCGAAGTCGTACATACGCCGAACGGCACCGCGCTCTACCGCAAATTCGTGCGCGACATTTGCGGCTGCAGCGGCGATTGGACCATGGGCGCGTTCAAAGCCCAGGCCATCAAAGCCGTGCGCGATCAAGTCGGTAAAGGCCGTGTAATTTGCGGTCTATCTGGTGGGGTTGATTCATCCGTCGTCGCTGCGTTGTTGCACGAAGCCATCGGCGATCAACTGACCTGCGTGCTGGTCGACCACGGCCTCATGCGCCTGGGCGAGACCGAACAAGTCGTGAAAGTTTTCCGCGACCAATTCAAAGTCAATCTCGTGGCGCGCGACGCCTCCGATCTGTTCTTGGGCCGCTTGGCCGGCAAAACCGACCCTGAAAAGAAACGCAAAACGATTGGCGCAACTTTCATCGACGTGTTCGAAGAAGAAGCCAAAAAAATCGGCGGCGCTGATTTCCTCGCGCAAGGCACGCTGTACCCGGACGTGATCGAGTCCGTGTCGTTCCACGGCGGCCCCAGCGTCACCATCAAATCGCACCACAACGTCGGCGGCTTGCCGGCGCGCATGAACATGAAGCTGGTGGAACCGCTGCGCGAACTGTTCAAAGACGAAGTGCGCGTGTTGGGCCGCGAGCTGGGTTTGCCCGATGAAATGGTCGGCCGCCACCCGTTCCCGGGCCCGGGCCTCGCCATCCGCATCCCCGGCCAGGAAATCACGCGCGAGCGCTTGGATATTTTGCGCCAGACCGACGCGATCTACCTCGACGAAATTCGCAAAGCCGGACTTTACGATGTCATCTGGCAAGCCTTCGCCGTGCTGCTGCCCGTACGCACCGTCGGCGTCATGGGCGACGGCCGCACCTATGATTACGCGGTGGCGTTGCGCGCTGTGACTTCGACCGACGGCATGACCGCCGACTTCTATCCCTACGACATGGCCTTCCTGGGCCGCGTTGCCAACCGCATCATCAACGAAGTCCGCGGCGTAAACCGCGTGACCTATGATGTGACGAGCAAACCGCCAGGCACGATTGAGTGGGAGTAGGCTGGTCGAACCCAGTTTAAGTCTGCAGGACTGCGTCGGACAGCTAGTCAGGAGGAGCGGGGATGAGGCTCAAAACAAATCTTCGAGGGCAAGTAAGGCAAACGCCGCTTCCTAAGTGGAAGGCCCTCCTGCCGCTTTTCGAAGCGATAATGAATTCCTTTCAAGCAATTCAAGACGCGGACAAATCGCGACATCACTCAATAATTATTAAATGCGAAAGGGAAAATTCTCTCGCTCTTGGTGATGTTGATGCGCCGTTTATTAAATTCACGGTAGTCGATACGGGCGTCGGTTTTGACGATGACAACTTTGATTCGTTCAATACCGCATTTTCCGAATACAAGTATGACCGGGGTGGCAAGGGTCTCGGCCGGATTATGTGGCTAGTGGCTTTTGAAAAAGCCGAAATCGATAGCATATTTTATGAGCGTGACACCGCTCATCCTTGGCGTCGCCAATTTGTGTTTGATACCAATTATGACCCTGACCATGCTCCGCCGGTAGCGATCGCCACGGGTACCGCTGGAACTACACTAACACTTTCCGGATTTCTATCTCCCTACAAGGAAGAATGCCCCCGCGCATTTGACGCCTTAGCGCAGAGGATAATCGAACACTTCATCCTTATTCTCCTGCGCCCGGATTGCCCTAGGATTGAAGTGCATCTGGATGGGCAAAAACACTCAATTAACGACATCTTCCGCAAAAACTATCAGGCAAATGCCTCGGAACACTCATTTACGATTCGTGAAACGCGCTTCACACTGCACGGCTTCAAAATCACTTCCCCTCGTGCAAACAAACATAGACTTATTTATGCCGCAAACTCGCGCGGAGTGTTGACAGAGAATTTGGATGAGTTCATCCCCAATCTTTCTTCCAAGCTTTCCGAAAGCGACGGCACTCAGTTTGTGTATTTGGCAATCGTTCAAAGCGCCCACCTCGATCAAAAGGTCAATAATTTCAGAACGGACTTTGATATTGCGGGGGTGGAAAGCGTCGATGCGGAGCAGCGCGGACAGTTAAGTCTCATTACGTCTGACATTGTTTCGAAGCATGAAATTCGAACACAATGTATTGCTGCGATTAATGCAGCCCTGACCGATTACATTCTTTCACTGAATGCTGCGAAGGTCGAAAAGATCTTTAAGTACGTTAAAGATGAAGCTCCGCAGTACAAACCGCTTATGCGGTATAAAGACCAGTTTATAGACAATATCGCGCCGAATGCCACCAAGCTCGACATGGAAATGGCTCTCCACAAAGAACTTCACCAGCGGGAAGTGGATATAAAGCGGGAGAGCAATAGAATGATATCGGGTGCCGAGAAAATTGAAGACTATGAAGCCTACCGAACCCGGTTGTCAGAGTTCATGGAACGATATGCGGAACTCGGTACTGCCGCTCTTGCGCATCATGTGATGCATCGAAAGATAATCATCGAATTCCTTGAAAAAAACCGATAGCTCTAGACAAAAAGACAGGGAGGTATCCTCTTGAGGAGGTCGTACATAATATTATTTTCCCGATGCAATCGGACGATCAAGAAACGCTATATTCGCAACAAAACCTTTGGATCATCGATGAGCGGTTAACATTCCACACCTACATAGCTTCAGATAAAAAGCTTAGCTCCATCGAGAGTGGTTTATCGGTAGGGTCACAAAAGCGGCCAGACCTCTTTATTTTCGATAGAAAAATATCATTCTCAGAGCCGGTGGACGATGAGGGGCCGATAAATTCGTTGGTTGTAATAGAATTTAAAAAACCTCAGAGGGATGACTATACGGATGCAAAAAATCCCTTAAATCAGATTTATGCTCAGATTACCGATATACGTTCAGGGACTTTTAAAGATGATAACGGCCGTCCTGTGCGCACCGCAAATGCCACGATACCGGCATATGGTTATGTTATTTGCGACATCACGCCAACTCTTGAGAAGATTTTGAAAGATAATGATGCAATGCCCACGCCTAACGGTTTGGCGTATTATGGGTACAATCGTAACCACCAAATTTATTATGAGGTTATCGATTACGGAAAACTGGTTTCCGACGCGAAAAAAAGGAACAGGATTTTCTTTGAGCGTCTAAAAATTAATTGAAAATCTTGGAGTCAACTCAATGCCGCTGTCGGGTTAAAAACCCAGACCATCTTTATCAACTTCCTGCCGGCATATTCATCGCATCTGCTCGTCGTAAAAGTTCCTCGGGCGGGCCAAGGGCAACTTCCCCTCCTCCATAGTATTGGACCTAACTCAGTTTATGATCCGTCTCGATTCCATCTCCAAACAACACGGCCACCAGCTCCTGTTCATCGATGCGTCGATGTCTCTGCAGAAGGGGGAGAAGGTTGGGCTTGTCGGCCCCAACGGCGCAGGAAAGTCGACCATCTTCCGCATGATCGCGGGCAACGAACAGCCCGACGACGGGCGCGTGCTGGTCGAGAGCGGCATGACCATCGGGTATTTCAACCAGGATGTCGGCGAGATGTCGGGCCAGAGCGCGGTCGCGGCGGTCATGGATGGCGCGGGGCCCTTAAGCGCGCTCGCGACAGAGATGGCCGCGCTTGAAGCGGCGATGAATGATCCTGAACAAGCCGACGCCATGGAAGCCCTGGTCACGCGTTACGGCGAAGTGCAGCAGCGCTATCAGGAGCTGGGCGGCTATGGGCTGGAAGAACGCGCGCGCGAAGTGCTCGCGGGTTTGAGTTTCAGTCCTGAGCGTATGGACGGCGATGTGAGTTTGCTCTCGGGCGGCTGGAAAATGCGCGTGGCGCTCGCCCGCATTCTTTTGATGCAGCCCGACGGCATGTTGCTGGACGAACCGAGCAACCATCTCGATCTCGAAAGCCTGATCTGGCTCGAAGATTTTTTGAAACGCTATGACGGCGCGTTGCTCATCACCTCGCATGACCGCGAGTTCATGAACCGCATCGTGAATAAAATTGTCGAAATCGACGGCGGGTCGCTCACCACGTATTCGGGCAACTACGACTTTTATGAGCAGCAGCGCGCGCTCAGTGAAAAGCAGCGCCAGGCGCAATTCGAACGCCAGCAAGCGATGCTGTCCAAAGAGATCAAGTTCATTGAACGCTTCAAGGCGCGCGCCTCACACGCGGCGCAAGTGCAAAGCCGGGTGAAGAAGCTGGACAAAATCGAACGCGTCGAGCCACCCAAGCGCCGCCAGTCTGTGCAATTCGAATTCCGCAGCCCGCCGCGTTCAGGCGACGCCGTGGTCAGCTTCAAAAACGTGTCTAAGGCTTATGGCAGCCACAAGATTTACGCTGACCTCGAGTTTCTGGTGGGCCGCAAGGAACGCTGGTGCATCCTCGGCGTCAACGGCGCAGGCAAATCGACGCTGCTGAAACTCGTGGCCGGTGCCGCGGACCCGGAGGTGGGCACAGCGCCCGACACGGGCACGGTGAAATTGGGCGCATCGGTCAAGATGGGCTATTTCGCGCAGCACTCGATGGATTTGCTCGACGGCGACGAGACGGTGTTTGAGTCATTGGACTCATCCTTCCCGCAAGCGGGGCAGGGCACGCTACGTACACTCGCCGGATGCTTCGGCTTCTCCGGCGATGATGTTGAAAAGCCCTGCCGCGTGCTTTCGGGCGGCGAGAAGGCGCGTCTCGTAATGGCCAAGATGCTCTACGACCCGCCGAACTTCCTGGTGCTGGACGAGCCGACCAACCACTTAGACATGGCGACGAAGGAAATGCTGGTGGCGGCGCTCGCGAATTTCGAGGGCACCATGCTGTTCGTGTCCCACGATCGGCACTTCCTCAGCCAACTCTCCAACCGGGTTTTGGAACTGACGCCCGACGGCACGCACCAATATGGCGGCGGCTACACTGAGTACGTCGCGCGCACCGGCCATGAAGCGCCGGGACTGCACCCCGGCGGATAACTAAACAGTCGGTTTGCGGCGCTCCCGATCCCCAATTTTGCCTACTTAACACTAAACCGACTGGTCGGTATAAGTCGGTTTATGACACCAGAACAGCCAACTCCCACCCCTTCCATGGCGCCGGCGCGGCAGAAAATCCTCAATGCCGCCCTCACGGTGATTCGCACCAAGGGCTACACCGCGACCACGGTGGATGAGTTGTGCGCCGCTGCTGATGTGGCCAAGGGATCGTTCTTCCATCACTTCAAAAGCAAAGAAGCGCTGGCCGTCGCGGCGGCCGATTATTGGTCCGAGATCACCGGCGCGTTGTTTGCCGCCGCGCCCTATCACGATCACGCCGATCCTCTGGAACGCGTCCTGGGCTATATCGATTTCCGCAAAGCGCTTTTGACAGGCAAGGTTCCGGAATTCACCTGTCTGGTCGGCACCATGGTGCAGGAAGCCTATGAGACTTGCCCCGACATTCGCGCTGCGTGCAGCGCCAGCATCACGGGTCACGCCGCAAAAATTGAAGCGGACCTGAACGAGGCTGTGAAGCGTTATGGCCTTCATCCCGAATGGACGCCCAAAAGCCTCGCCCTCCATACACAAGCGGTGCTGCAGGGTGCTTTCATTCTCGCCAAGGCCACGGGCAGCGTTGAGGTTGCCGCGACCAGCGTCGATCACCTGCGCCGTTACGTCGAACTTCTCTTTCAATCACCGCCACATAAAAAAGGGTAACGCACATGAGCACCAACCAATATCTCGCGGTTTATCTCGGCGACAAAAACGGCCCGCGCGGAAAGGCCTGGATGGCCCTTCCTGAAGCCGATCGCCGCACCAAAGAACAACAGGGTATGCTCGCCTGGAAAGCCTGGGCCGAAAAATATGCCGCAGCCATCGTCGTTGGCGGGCCGCTCGGCAAAACCAAAAAAGTTTCCGACAAGGGCGTGGGCGACATCAGCAACAACATGGGCGCTTTTACAGTTGTAAAAGCCGACTCTCACGAAGCCGCCGCCAAGATGTTCGAGAACCACCCGCACTTCACGATTTTCCCAGGTGAGTCGGTCGAGGTGATGCCGGTTCTGCCCATTCCGACCATTTAACCAAGAGGACATTCCCATGCCCAATACCGTTCGCTTACATCGCGTGCTCACCACAAAGCCCGAGAAAGTCTATCGCGCTTTCCTCGAGGCCGATGCGATTGCCCAATGGATTCCGCCCAACGGCTTTACCTGCACGGTGCATCACCTCGATGCAAAGGTCGGCGGTACGCATAAAATGTCGTTCCGCAATTTCACGACCGGCCACAGCCATTCTTTCGGCGGCACATATGTCGAACTCGTGCCGGGTGAGCGCATCCGCTACACCGACAAGTTCGACGACGCCAATCTGCCGGGCGAGATGAGTGTGACGATCACGCTGAAAAAAGTCGTCGTCGGCACGGAAGTGAGAATTGTTCAGGAAGGCGTGCCGGATGTGATCCCTGTGGAAGCCTGCTATCTCGGTTGGCAGGAATCCCTGCGCAAACTCGCAAAGCTGGTAGAGCCGGAAATCAATCAGTAGCTTAAGCCACAACAGGCGCGGTGATGGCTTCCAAAGTCTTCACCGCGTCTTTTGGGCTCAATCGCACCTGCAGTCCGCGCTGACCACCGTTCATGTAGACCAGGTCTTCCTTCAGCGCGCTTTCTTCCATTACGGTGCGCAGCTTTTTCATCTGGCCGAAGGGGCTGATGCCGCCCACTTTGTAGCCCGACAGGCGTTCGGCCACGTCGGGCTTCATCATTTCGGCCGCTTTGCCGCCCACGGCGGCCGCCAGTTTTTTCATGGCCACCTCGCGGTCCGACGGCAGGATCACGCAGACCGGTTTGCCATCGACCAGCGCCAGCAAGGTTTTCAACACACGCGACGGGTGTTCGCTTAAAGCTTCGGCGGCTTGCAGGCCGACCTTGTCGGCATTCGGATCGTAGTCGTAGGTGTGCACGGTGAACGTTACACCGGCGCGGTCGAGCATTTGTGTGGCGCGTGTGACTTTCGACATTTCAAAGACTATGCTCTAGAAGACGATATGAACCACTTTAGCAGCGCGCCATGACCCCCACAGCCAAAATCCTCCTGCTCGGCTCCGGCGAACTTGGCCGAGAGTTTGTGATTTCCGCCAAGCGTCTCGGCGCTTATGTCGTCGCTTGTGACAGCTACGCCGGCGCGCCGGCCATGCAGGTGGCGGACGAAGCTGAAGTCTTTTCCATGCTCGATGGCGCGGCGCTGGGTGCGGCCATCGAAAAGCACAAACCCGATTTCATTGTGCCCGAGGTCGAGGCCATCCGCACCGAAATCCTGAAGGACTTCGAGGATCGCGGCTTTAACGTCGTGCCCTCGGCGCGCGCGACGCAGATGACCATGAACCGCGACCGCATTCGTGAAGTCGCGGCGGTGGAGCTGGGGCTGCTGACGTCGAAATATCTTTACGCAGAATCGCTCACGGAGATGCGCGCGGCCGTGGCCAAGGTTGGCTTGCCCTGCGTGGTGAAGCCGGTGATGTCGTCTTCAGGCAAGGGGCAGAGCACGCTCCGCACCGACGCCGATATCGAGAAGTCCTGGAACTATGCCGTGGCTGGTATGCGCGGTGATCGCACCTGCGTGATCGTCGAAGCCTTCGTCGCTTTCGATTACGAAATCACGTTGCTCACCATTCGTACCCGCGAGGGTGTGATCTTCTGCGATCCTATCGGCCATCGCCAAGAGCGCGGCGACTATCAGGAAAGCTGGCAACCCACGGCGATGTCAGCTTCGGCGCTCGAGTCCGCGCAAGATATGGCGCGCAAAGTGGTCGATAACCTCGGCGGTTATGGCCTGTTCGGCGTTGAGTTCTTTGTGGTCGGCGACTCTGTGATCTTTTCCGAGCTTTCACCGCGTCCGCACGACACCGGCATGGTCACGCTCATCTCACAGAACCTGACCGAATTCGATTTGCATGCGCGCGCGATCTTAGGCTTGCCCATTCCCAGCATCACCCAGCACGGCGCTTCGGCGTCGGCGGTGATCCTCGCCGACCGCGATGCCAAGAATTACAACGTCAGCGGCGTGGCCGAAGCTTTGCGCTCGCCTGCGCCGGGCATTGATGTCGATGTGCGGATTTTCGGCAAGCCCACAACACGGCCTTACCGCCGTATGGGTGTAGCGCTGGCCCTCGCACGAAATGGCGACGCGGACACCGCGCGCAAAGCTGCGCGCGATGCCGCGGCGAAGATCAAGCTGATCTATCAGGATTAAGCCGCGCTCAATTTCTCTTTCCGTTTGAAACCGGCGAAGCCCGCAAAACCTGCTAGCCCTGCAATGAACAGGGCCAAGCTCGCGGGTTCCGGTACGCCGACACCGGATGTGATCGGTGTGTTGGCCATGGTTTCAAAGGCAACAGCGATCAAGTTCAATTTGGCAAAGCGCGCATAGCCGTAGAATTGATCCATGCCAACCGTATAGCGCAAACCCAAATCACTCAGCGTGATCGTATAATCGGCGCGTGTCGGTGCCGGGAATGAATTGAAACCGGGGAAGGTGCCCGGTCCAATCACCACGTTAGAGTCGGTGAAGAAGACCGAAGGCGCTAAGGGGATGCCGAGAAAGCCGCCGAAGGATGTTGTGGCGGCTGTGCCCGTTGTTGTGACCAGAACGGGGCTGGGATCAAACGCGCCTTGTGGCGCATAGGTCAGCGTAAATCGATCCGCACTCGTGACGCCAAATGTAAAAGGTGCTGCGGCAAAATTGACATTGCTCGCGAGAACAATGACAGCGGCAGAAGCCGGCGTGACGGCAAACATGATGGATATAGCTGCGACGCCGAACATGAGCTTACGCATGATGAACTCCTTATGTGATGCGAGTCCTAAACGGGTGCATCACAAGTTCGATCCCAAATAACCTCGATAAACCGCATGTTAGCTACTGAATCTATCTTTGAGCGTGGCGCGCGATTTCGAAGTCCCTTTAAAGGCGCGTTGAACGCAAGCGTTTGTTGAAATGTGCAACCCTGATATAATGACTCACGTGATGTGAGGGATTGGGGAGCAGCCTCGCGATGGGTGCGCGCACACTTTACGACAAGATCATCGACAGCCACCGCGTCATGACGTTGTCAGGCGAAGGCGCAGGTGAAAGCTTGCTGCTGTACGTCGACCGCACGGTCTTAAACGAATACACAAGCCCGCAAGCCTTCAGCGGATTGCGCGAAGCTGGCCGCAAAGTCTGGCGGCCTAGTGCGGCGCTTGGCGTGGTCGATCACGTCAACTCCACCGCAGCCAACCGCAAGGGCAGTGTGGCCGACCCGGCCACACGTCACGCCATCTGCGAAGATTACCGCGCGGCCGCCGGCATCGATCTCGAACACGATGCAACGGATGCGCGCGCGCGCATCACTGCGCCACTGCTGGCCCTTTGGGGTGCACGCGGCGTGGTGGGTGCGCTTTACGATGTCTTGGAAACCTGGCGCGAAAAGGCCCTGAACGTAACCGGTCACCCCATCGATTGCGGTCATAGCCCCCAGGAAGAGGCCCCCGCGGAGTTAATGCAGGCGCTCGACGCTTTTCTATAGGCTGCCTCGGGGCGGCCTAGACCCTCGAAATCGTGGCATCAGGCCGAAATACCGTAACAATTACGGCGAATTTATGCCCCTGAAACAGGGGCGTTTTCGCCGCACTTCACAAAGAAATAAACCCGTGTTCTAACAGCCGCGGCGCCCCGGCAGACCCCTCCAGGGTCTCGGCGCGCCGGCCGCCATACAAAGGGGATTCCGGATATGCGTAAGTCTCGTCAATGGTATTTGCGTTGCCTAGGCATGAGCGCCGCCGGATGGGTTTTTTCCGTTCCCGCTTTGGCCGGTGACCTCAACGTCACCACTGCTGTGACCACCCCCGTTAAAACCTCGACGGCCGACGGCGTTTCGCCGGGCAATGTCACGGTTCAGTCCACCGGCTCTATTTCAGTCACCACCGCGGGCGGCGCGGTCACCATCGACAGCAGCAACACCGTCAGCAACGCGGGCACGATTTCGAATGCGGCGGAAGCCAACGCGACCGGCATTCTCGCGTCCACCACGGGCACGCTCGTTTCAGGCATTACCAATAGCGGCACCATCAACCTGGCCGGCCCAGCCTCGACCAGCGCCAACTTTCCGGCCTTCGTAAACAACGCTGGCATTTCGGTGGTGGGTTCAGGGATTTTCCAAGGCTCCATCACCACGACCAGCACCAGCAACATCACGGTCGGCGGTAACGGCGCGACGGGCATCAATATCGCCGGCACCACAAACGGCACCATCACCAACGGCGGCACCATCAAGATTGTGCGCCAAGGCTCTTACGGCATTAAAAGCACGGCGGCCGTCTCGGGCAATATCGTCAACACTGGCACCATCGATCTGGCCGCGGCCCAGGAAGGTATCGGCATTTACGCCAACAACGTCGCCGGCTCTATTATCAACAGCGGCACAGTTAAGTCAGGCCGCTTGGCTTCAACCGACAGCACCAACAACAACGCGACCATTCCAGCTGTGCGTGGCGGTCAGGCCATGTGGGTTGCCGGCAACGTGGGCGGCATTTTGCTCAACGGCAACGGCGTCATCAATGCCAACGAAGAAGCCGCAGGCGTCAAAGACGCAGATTCACCTGATTCGCTGTTGTGGTCCGTCGGCGGCGCCGATGCTCTGTTGATCGGACCCGGCGGGGTCGGCGGCAATAACAATGTCACCATCAGCGGACTAACGCCCGGCGGCTCCAGCCTGGTGTTGCGCGGGGACATCACGGCGCAGTCGCTTAAGACAGCCACGCGCGCTGTCAACATCACCGGTGCGACGGTGAACGGTACGCAATACCGCACCAACTTCACAGGCGCGTTCGAAAACCAGGGCGGCAACATCGGCGCTGCGGCCAGCGACGCGACGGCAGTGGCCGTCAGGATCGGGGGCCTCGCGACAGTGCCCACGCTGATCAACAGCGGCGAAATCCTTGCGCGCGGTTTGGATTCTTTAGAGAGCGAAGCTGGCGCAGTGGGCGGCGGCGGCGGTGATGCTTACGGCATTGTGGTTGAAGCGAACGGCTCACTCACGTCCATCGTCAACAGCGGCATTATTACCGCGGACTCTCACGGCGGAACACAAAGCGGCTACGGCATTGTCGATTATTCCGGCACGTTGCGTTCGATCACCAACACCGGCACGATTCAGGCCGCCGCAAAAGGCTTCGGCGGCACGTACGCCTTCGATCTCACCCGCACAACCGCCGGGGTGCAAGTTACCAACGGCGGCGCCGGTGTGATTAGCGGTTCCATGCTGTTTGGCAGCGGCGACGACCAATTTACCAGCACCGGCGGCAGCCTGCAGGGCTTCATCAGCATGGGCGCCGGCAACGACACGCTGTCGTTCACCAACACCTCGATTATTGGCGACATTCTCCTCGGCGACGGCGCGCACACGGTTTCCTTTGTGGGCGGCACGCTGATCGGCGGGATTACGCTCGGCACCGGCACGGCGAATTTGGACGTGTCCGCGAGCACTTTCGACATTTCGACATTGACGGGCGTTACTGTGACGCAGGCGCGCTTCCGGGATAATTCGACGCTGAAGTTTACGATCAATACCGACCTCGGAACGGTCGGCACGTTGAAGGCTACCAACGTGGTGATCGATAATGGCACGACCATTCAGGCCACCATTGTCGGACCGGTGCTTCAGACTTACACCGCCAATTTGATCGAGGCGACGTCCCTGACGCTGAACGCTGATCTCAGTGCGCAGCAACCGGCCTCGACCGTTATGTATAACCGCAGCATTGCGCGCGCGAGTGATAACCCCAACATCCTGCAGTACCGGATCACACGCCGGACGGCGAGTCAGATTGGTTTCACCGGCAACACCGCCGTGATCTATGAAAATTCCGTGGAAGCTATGGGTCTGGACACTTCTCTGGGTCCCGTTCTGGCGGCCTATCAAAATAAGAGCGATCTCGATAAGGCGCTGACGGCGCTGGTTCCGGATCTGACCAGTGACACGCGTACAACAGCACTCACCGTGCGCGAGGCCACGCAAAGCGCCTTACGCCGACGCATGTCTGGATTTCTTGGCGACAAGCGCAATCAGTTGAGTGATTACCGCCCCAGTGTCTGGGTTCAACAGTACGACACTTTCGGCACGGACAATGGCCAGGGTGCGATTCCCGGCTTCCGCGTATCGTCCTATGGCATAGCTACAGGCGCGGACGCCGACATCGGCGATCAGTCCATGATCGGTCTCAGCCTTAGTCACACGCGCATGAATACAGAAGAAAAGAACTCACCGGATAAATCCATCGGCATGACCAGCACGGGGTTCGATTTCTACGGACGCTGGAACGCCGGCGACATTGGCTACATTCAGGGCAACTTCGGCGTGGGCTATGACAAGTATAGCCGCCACCGTGTCGTCACGGTCGACACGGTCACGCGCGAACCCATCGGCCAATCGTCCGGCAATCAATGGGGCGGCGCCGTCGAAGCGGGCACAAGTTATCGTGTAGGCGAGTCGACCACGGTCGGTGCGTTTGTACGCGGCTCATATCTCGACGTTTACGAACACACTTATGCGGAAGACAAGGGCGGGGAAGGCATCAATCTCCGGTACCACAGCCGCGAGAACGTCTCGGCGCGGGCTGCGGTCGGCGCTTCGGTCGATCAGTACTTTGAAATCGGCTCGTGGCTTCTGCAGGTTGGCGCCCGCGGTCAATACGCCCACGAGTTCGATACCAGCGCCACCACGGTCACCGCGCAATTTGCCGCTGCCGGCAGCCTGTTCACGCTGACGGGCGCAAAACCAGCGACCAGCATTTATAACGCCGGAATCGGCGCGGCCTTGATGCTCAGGAACGATATCATCAGCCTGGATTACGACATGCAACGGCAAGGGTCGTATCGCGGAAA
The DNA here is from genome assembly GCA_947476895.1 of Fidelibacterota bacterium. Classification (GTDB taxonomy): domain Bacteria; phylum Pseudomonadota; class Alphaproteobacteria; order Rhodospirillales; family Rhodospirillaceae; genus SHVO01. The sequence continues at coordinate 579,401 of CANJRX010000001.1, forward strand.
TAACGTTTCGCTGACCTACCGTCACCGTTTCTAAGCTATCGTAAGTTACTGAATTAACAGCATTTTAGCGGCATCTGGCGGGTCCTCAAGGAGGGCCGTCAGACGCCGCATTTTCCATCATATATTTTGTTGTATACAATAGTACACATCGGCTATAAATCGGGCCGACTCTAAAAAAGCTCCAAAGCTGAAACTCTTGAGAAGGATGTGAAACATGGCCGAGCGGGATTGTGATGTCATCGTTGTAGGTGCAGGTAACGCAGCTTTTTGCGCGGCCTTCGCTGCCCAGGAACAGGGCGCCAAAGTCATCGTGCTGGAACGCGCCCCCGAAGATGAAAACGGCGGCAACAGCCGCTTCACGGCCGGCGCCATCCGCTTTGCCTATAACGGCCTCGACGATTTGAAGGCGGTGATGCCCGATCTGTCGCAGGAAGAAATCGACCGCACGGATTTCGGCTCCTACACCACGGAACAATTTTTCGACGACATGTTCCGCGTCACGCGCTTTCGCACCGATCCGGCCTTGTGCGAGCGTCTGGTCACACAGTCTTATGAGTCCATCAAATGGCTGCAGACCCGCGGCGTGCGCTTCGTTCCGATTTACGGCCGCCAGGCTTTCAAGATCGACGGCCGTTTTAAATTCTGGGGTGGTCTGACGGTTGAATCCTGGGGCGGTGGTCCCGGCCTCGTCGATCAAGAGACCGCCATCGCTAAGAAGTCCGGCATCTCGATCCAATACAGCGCGCGCGTGCTCTCGCTGATTTATGACGGCCACAAGGTCACGGGCGTGCGCATCAAGCAGGGCAATCAGATTTCCGAGCTGCACGCCTCCTCAGTCGTGCTCGCCACGGGCGGCTTTGAATCCAACACCGAATGGCGCACCAAATATCTCGGCCCAGGCTGGGAACTGGCCAAGGTGCGCGGCACGCGCTTCAACACCGGCGACGGCATCCGCATGGCCATGGACATCGGCGCTTCGCCCGCCGGCAACTGGTCGGGCTGTCATGCGGTCGGTTGGGATTACAACGCGCCGGAGTTCGGCGATCTCGACGTGGGCGACGGCTTCCAGAAGCACTCATACCCGTGGGGCATCATGGTCAACGCGCGCGGCCAGCGCTTCGTCGACGAAGGTGCGGACTTCCGCAACTACACCTACGCCAAATACGGCCGCCGCATTCTTGAGCAGCCGGACAACTTCGCCTGGCAGATCTTCGACAAGAAAGTCACGCACCTGCTGCGCGACGAATACCGCATCAAGCGCGTGAGCAAAGTCTCGGCCGATAGCCTTGAAGATCTCGCGAGCAAGCTGGAAGGCGTCGATCCCAAGGGCCTCTTGGCCGAGATCAAGGCTTACAACGCCGCCGTCAAAAAAGACGTGCCGTTCAATGCCAACATCAAAGACGGCCGCGGCACGGTGGGTCTCGAAGTGCCGAAATCCAACTGGGCCAACACCATCGATGAAGGTCCGTTCGAAGCCTATCAAGTGGGCTGCGGCATCACCTTCACCTTTGGCGGCTTGCGCATCGATCCCGAAAGCGGCCAGGTCATGGACACCGATCTTGTGCCGATCCCGGGTCTTTATACGGCGGGCGAAATGGTGGGCGGCTTGTTCTATTTCAACTATCCGGGCGGCACGGGCCTGATGTCCGGCACGGTGTTCGGACGTCTCGCCGGCACGTCGGCGGGTGCGGCGGCCATGAAGCCCAAGCTTCATACGAAGTAGAAAGCGAAACCCGCAAGAGGTCGCCTCCTTTGAATCTACGCATGCGTGTCAGCAAGGCCGCGTCGTTTAAATTAGCCGGGAAGTCGCCGGCTAAGGCGAAGCCGTCTGGCAAAGCGCCGAGCGCGCGCATGCCGCAGCAGGACAACCTTTCGCGGGCGGACTATGTCTATCAGTGGCTGCGTGAGCAAATGCGCTCGGGCGGCTTTGCGCCGGGCGACCGGTTGCGGGAAGTGGAACTGGCTGCCCGGTTGGGCGTGAGCCGCACACCGATCCGTGAAGCCATCCGGCGCTTGGCTTCCGACGGTTTGGTGGAAGGCGCACCCTCCCGCGGTGTCATGTTCATTGAGCTTGATAAACAGCAGGTACGCGACATCTATGCCCTGCGCGCTGTGCTGGAGGGCGCTGCTGCACGCCTCGCCGCGCAGCATGCATCAGAGGGCGAGATCGCTCTTATGAAGGAACTGGTGGGTAACGCTGAAAGCGTGCGCAATTCGCCGGAAGCACATGGGCGCAACAACCGCATGCTGCATCAGGCCATCTGCGAGGCCGCGCATAACCGCTATCTCATGCAGGCTTTGACGCAGCTCTCCGACACGCTGGGTTTGCTGCCGGGAACGACCTTCCAGGTTCAAGGCCGTCCGGGTGAAGCGCGCAATGAACATCTCGCCATCATTGCGGCTATCGAGCGCCGCGATGCTGATGAGGCGGAACGTTTAGCCCGCCAGCATATTAATCTGGCGGGCCAAGTACGTTTCAGAATGATGTTCGAGAACGGCTGAGCTAACGCGCCGCTTGCGACCTGCTTACGACCCCGTGACGTGCGGGCCGCGGTGCACGGACCCATCGGGCTCCACCGTGCTCATTCCCCGGCTGCCGCGTAAAATCACCAAAGTCGCAAATAGACCCGCGCCCGCAGCGGCCATCAGCCAGTATCCCGGTGATGCACGGTCGCCCGTGGCCGAGATCAGCATGGTCGACATGAGCGGCGTGAACGTGCCGAACAGCGCGGCCGCCAATGCGAAGGCCAGTGAGAAGCAGGTTGTACGCACGTGCGCAGGCACCACTTCTGTCAGGGTCACCACCATGGCGCCGTTGTAGAAGCCGAAATAGAACGAGAACAAGAGCTCGACCATCAACATCTTGTTGAAGCTCGGATCTGCGACCAGCCACGTCAGCACCGGATACGCCGACACAAACGCTAAGGCCGCGATCGTGACCAGCACAGGCTTGCGGCCAATGCGGTCCGAGACCGTGCCGCCGATGGGCAGCCAGATGAAGTTGCTGATGGCCACCAACATGGTCACCGCAAGGCTTTCCGCTTCGGTGAGCTTCAGCACGTTTTTGCCGAAGGTCGGGGTGTAAACGGTGATGAAGTAGAAGGTGACGGTGGTCATGGACGTGAGCAGCATGCCCAAGATCACGATCTTCCAATTGGCCATAATCGCGGCCATCGTTTCGGAGAAAGCAGGGTGATGCTTCTGCTTCAAGAAAGCAGGGGTCTCTTCCAAGGTGCGGCGCAGGAAGAAGATCAGTGGAATGATCGCGCAGCCGATCAAGAACGGAATGCGCCAGCCGCCGGCGGCGATGCCATCCGGATGCATGTATTGGGCCAAGGCATAGCCGATGACGCTGGCGACCAGGATCGCGATCTGCTGGCTGCCCGATTGGAACGATGTGTAGAACCCGCGCTGGCCCGGCTTGGCAATTTCGAACAGATAAACCGACACGCCGCCCAGTTCGACACCCGCCGAGAAGCCCTGCAGCAGGCGTCCGAGTAAGACGATGATCGGCGCAAGCACGCCGATGGTGGCGTAATCAGGACAGATGGCGATCAGCACGGTGCCGACGGCCATGATGCCGAGGGTAACGATCAGACCCTTGCGGCGGCCGATTTTATCGATGTAGGCGCCGAGCACGACAGCGCCGACGGGGCGCATCAAAGCACCCAGCCAGAACGTGGTGAAAGTCAGCATCAAACCGACAACTTCGTCTTCGGTGGGGAAGAAGGCCTTCGAGATCGACGAGGCGTAAAAGCCGAACAGGAAGAAGTCGAACTGCTCAAGGAAGTTGCCGCTGGTGGTCCGCAAAATTGCGCCAAGGCGCGACTTGATTTGAGGCACGTCCTGATGTGTAGCCTGCGTCACGGTGCTTATCCCCCCGAATTGAAATGTTCGCTAGTGTGATAGCCGGTAATCCCCTGAGTACCAAGGCTTTGAGCCACGTACCGACATCCGGCATCATCTAGCGCTCATCGTACGGCGCGCGACCGGTAAGGTCATGCCTTTTTTTTGCGTGACGATATGTTACAGGCGAGATGAAAGGCTCGTGACAGGTTGATTTTTTCAACGCTGTTTCATGCGGCCGGGGCGCGCGTCCTTCGCACTGCACGCGTGCGCAGAAATGCCGAAACCGCGGGGCCGGCGTCGCTTGCGTGGCAATATTTACGTAACTATACTTTGCCCGCACATACGGCGTCCGATGTTCTCACGCGACGCGTATCTCGCATTTATCCTGGGGAGGATATCATGAAGCTTCGAATTCAGCCGGGCCTTGCTGTCCGTTGCGCCGTTCTGTCCGCTGCCCTCACCATGGGCGTTTCTCAATACGCGCTCGCGGCAAGTTCAAATACGGCCATGGCCGCGACGTGCCAAAGCCTCGCGTCGCTGCAGTTGCCTGATGCGAAAGTCACGGCGGCGGAAGCGATCACCAGCGGCACGTACAAGCCGGAGGAAGCCCGCAACGCCATCGAAAACTTACCGCCGTTCTGCCGCGTGCGCGTGGTTGTGCGTCCCGCCATCAATGTCGAAATCTGGCTGCCGCTGAGCGGGTGGAACGGCAAGCTGCTCGGCACGGTTCCGGGCGGCACGCTGGGTTCGATCACTTACGGCAACACGGTAAAGGATTTGAAGGCGCCGACGGATGGTATCGGCGTCAACGGCCTCGCCAACGGCATTCAGCGCGGTTACGCGATGATGAGCACTGACGCAGGCCACGTCTCTGCCGACACCACGTGGTGGAATGATATGGTGCGCTTCACTGATCTGGCCTATCGCGGCACCCATGAAATGGCCGTTAAAGGCAAGACCGTGACCTCGGTCTTCTACGCGCAAAAGCCTGCGCGCACGTACTTCAGTTCGTGCTCGGGCGGCGGACGCGTCGCGATGATGGAAGCGCAACGCTACCCCGAAGATTTCGACGGCATCATCGGCGGTCACCCCGGCAACAACTGGACCAACTTGATGGCGTCCGAGTTGTGGTCGACGCGTGCGACCACTGACAAGCCCGAGAACAATCTGCCCACCGAAAAGACCAAGATGATCACCGCCGCCGCCATTGCGCATTGTGATGCCGATGACGGTTTGAAAGACGGCATCATCAGCAATCCGGCAGTCTGCAAGTTCGATCCGGTCGTCCTGCAATGCAAAGGCGGCGACGGTCCGGACTGCCTGACGGAAGGTCAAGTGGAAGCCGTGCGCAAAATTTACGCCGGCCCCAAGTATCCTGATGGCCGCCGCATTGCTTATGGCCTGTTGCCGGGAAGCGAGTCCGGCTGGGGCGCGAAGTACACCGGTATTAAGGACGTCAACACGCAAGGCGGCGTCGCCGATCGTCTGTTCATCAAGCTCGCCGTCATGAACGACATGAACTACGACTTGAAGAACTTCGACTGGAATCGCGATATGGATTTCATGAAGGACAAGACCGCCGCACTTATTGACGCGACCAATCCCGACCTCTCGGGCTTCCGGGATCGTGGCGGCAAGTTGATCGTGTTCTACGGCTGGGCCGACGATCTGGCGCCGCCGCAATATAATCCTGATTACTATGAGAGCGTGGTTCAGAAACACGGCAACCGTGCTGAAGTTGAAACCTTCTACCGTTTGTTCATGGTGCCCGGCATGGGGCACTGCAGCGGCGGCGTCGGTCCCAACAAATTCAGCATGCTCAACGCGATCGAAAATTGGTCTGAAAAGGGCGAGGCGCCCGACCAGGTCATCGCCACACACCTCGATGAAGCCGGCAAATCCACGATGACACGCCCTCTGTGCCCGTGGCCGCAGGTCGCGAAGTACGCGGGTGCCGGCTCGCAGAACGACGCCAAGAACTTTTACTGCACCGCCACATCGTCGGTGAGCAATAAATAAGACCTCAATAAACCGTCAGTTTGCAACGATTTGAACGTGGCGGGCGCCCCCTGGCGCCCGCCGTTTTCTTTGCGATGTATACAATTAATCGCATACACTCCGCGGACCACTTTTTCCCGGGAGGAAACCATGACACTTAAAATTCAAACGGGCCGTGCGGTCCGTTGCGCCCTCATGAGCGCAGCACTTTGCACGTCCGTATCGACCTATGCGCTTGCCGCCAGCAGCGCCAAGACCAGCACCAATGTGAACTGCGAAAGCCTGACCGGCCTCGACCTTCCCAATGCGAAGGTGACGGCGGCTCAATCCATCACTTCCGGCAAGTACCAGCCGGAAGGCGCCCGCGCCATGATCGAAAATCTGCCGCCCTTCTGCCGCGTGCGCGTGGTGGTGAGACCGCAGATCAACGTCGAAATCTGGCTGCCGCTGAACGGTTGGAACGGCAAGCTCCTGGGCACGACGCCGGGCGGCGTGCTGGGTTCGCTCAGCATCGGCAACACTGTGAAAGATTTGAAAGAGCTGACGAACGGTGTCGGCATCAACGGCCTCGCGCACGGGATTCAGCGCGGCTATGCCATGATGACCACCGACGGCGGTCACCTCTCGGCGGATGACACCTGGTGGAACGACCTCGGCCGCTTCCAGGATTTGGGCTACCGCGCCGGCCATGAAATGGCAGTCAAGGGCAAGACGGTAACAACCGCCTTCTACACCCAGAAGCCTTCGCGCACGTACTTCAGCGGCTGCTCGGGTGCAGGCCGCGTCGCCATGATGGAAGCGCAACGTTACCCTGAAGACTTCGACGGCATCGTCGCGGGCGAGCCGGGCCTCAACTGGGTTGACCTGATGACCGCCGAACTTTGGGCCACCTGGGCGACCACGGAAAAGCCGGAATACAATCTGCCGGCCGCTAAAGTGCCGATGATCACGAAAGCCGCGATTGCACACTGCGATGCCGACGACGGCTTGAAGGACGGCATCATCAGCAATCCACCGGCCTGCAAATTTGACCCGGTCGTCCTGCAATGCAAAGGCGGCGTTGATGGTCCGGACTGTTTAACCGAAGGTCAGGTCGTCGGCCTGAAGCGCATCTATGCGGGCGCCATGACGCCGGATGGTCGCCGTATTTCGTACGGCCATGAAATCGGCAGCGAAGGCGGTTGGGGCCGCATGTACACCGGTATCAGCGACATCAACATCGAAGGCGGCAACAGCAACCGCAACTACATCAAGCTCTCGGTGTTCAACGATCCGAAGTACGATCTGCGCACCTTCGACTGGAAACACGACTACGATCTGATGAAGGAAAAGACCGCCTGGGCCATGGATGCGACGAGCCCTGATCTGTCGGGCTTCAAGGCGCGTGGCGGCAAGCTCATTTCGTACTATGGCTGGGCTGATGGTCTGGCGCCGTCGCGCCCCATCACGGAATACTACGACAGCGTCGTTGCCAAGATGGGCAACCGCGCCGAAGTGGAAAGCTTCTACCGTTTGTTCATGGTGCCCGGCATGGGTCACTGCAGCGGCGGTGTCGGCCCGAGCAAGTTTGATATGGTGACAGCGCTTGAGGGTTGGTCTGAAAAGGGCCAGGCGCCCGATCAGGTTATGGCGTCACGCGTTGATAAAGACGGCAAAGTGGACATGACCCGTCCGCTGTGCCCGTACCCGCAGGTGGCCAAGTACACCGGCACGGGTTCGATCAACGAAGCGAAGAACTTCTATTGCACCGCGACGTCGGCCGTTAAAAACTAAAACGGCTTTACTAACATTGATTGTGGCGGGCGCCGGAAACGGTGCCCGCCATTTTCCATTTCTAATCGACGATGTGATGAGTCACTGCGCGCACATCTTCTCTAGATCGGCGCGGACTTTCATAAGTACGTCGATCCAATCTCCCGCGCGGCTCTGACGATAAAGCGTAGCCGTGTCGTACCAGGGGCTGTCGCTGCGCGCGAGCAGCCAGCGCCAATCGGGATTAAAAGGCAGCAGCACCCACACCGGCCGCCCCATGGCGCCGGCCAAATGCACCACACTGGTGTCGACACTGACGATGACATCAACAAGATCACACAGCGCTGCCGTGTCGGAAAAATCCGCGAGCTGATCGCCGAAGGTGCGGATATCGGCGCGCGTCCGCAGAACCGCGCGGTCTGCCTCGGATACTTCCTTTTGCAGGCTGATGTATTCAAAACCCTCAGGTAAAGCCTGCGCCAAGTCGGCCAAAGCGATGCTGCGGTTGTGGTCGTTCTTATGCTTTCTGTTGCCGCTCCAAGCCAGGCCGATGCGGCGCTTATCGGTTTTGCCAAGAATGGCCTGCCACTTCTCGCGCTGTGCCGCCGTGCTGTGTAAATAGCCCGCCGAAAACGGAATCGAACTGGCATCGGTATTGAAGGCGCGCGGCAGGCTTCCTAAAGGGCAATGCATGTCAAAGGCCGGAAGGGATTCGCCGTACGGAATCACCTGCGCTACGCCCGGAAGATCCGACATCAAACCAACAAGCGGCTTGCGCACTTCTAAGAGAACACGCGCCCCTTGCTCGTGAAGCAGCTTTGCATAGCGCGAAAACTGCAGCGCATCACCGAAGCCTTGATCGGCATGCAGCAGAATTGTTTTGCCGCGCACGGACTCTGCGCCAAGCCACAACGGCTGCGCGAAGGTTCTTGGTGCGAGGTCCAAGTTGGCAACCTTCCAGCGCCACTCGTGGCCGGCCCAGCCCTTTTTAAAATCACCCAGCTGCAGGAAACATAAACTCATGTTCCAATGCGCATCGGCATGATCGGGATTGGCTGCAATCGCTTGCTCATAACTCTTCACGGCTTCGCTGCGGCGGCCCACGTCGGCCAGCGTCACGCCGCGATTACTCCAGGCATCGGCAAAGGTCGGATCAAGTGCAACAGCGCGGTCGTAATTCTCCACGGCTTCGTCATAGCGCCGCACATAGTCCAGCGCCGCACCGCGATTGTTCCAGGCTTTGGACATGTCGGGCGCAAGGCTGAGGGCGCGGTCATAGCTCTCTAACGCCGCCCCATAGTTTTGCTGGTCATGCAAAGCGATACCGCGATTGTTCCAGGCTTCGGTCGACGCGGGATTCAATGCGATGGCTTTATCGTAATTCTCCAACGCCGCGCCAACATCACCACTTTCTTTGAGCGCCAGCCCACAGGTGTTGTAGGCGTCGGCGTAGTCGGGTTTGTGGATGATGGCCTGGCGATAACTTTTGATCGCCTCGGCGTAGTTTTTCATTTCGTGCAGCGCGAGGCCGCGATTGTACCACGCTTCGGCGTAGTCGGATCTTTGGGCGAGCGCTGCGTCGTAGGCTATCGCGGCTTCGCCGTAGCGTCGCAAGGCCCTCAAAGCATTCCCGCGATTGTTCAGTGCGCTGACAAAATCGGCCTTCAGCGCGAGCGCTTTATCGAAGCACTCCAACGCTTGTGCAGGTTGCTTCAATTCGAGAAACGCAGCGCCACGATTATTATAAGCCAAGTGATGCGGCGTGATCTCAAGCGCTGCGCCAATCACATCGGCGGCGCGCTGAAACTCTTTATTTTGCAGCGCGATCACACCCAATAAATGTTGTGCGTCGAAGTGCGCCGGCTTGGCGCGCAATAGGCTCTCGCAGACGCCTTGCGCCTCCGCGAGCCGGCCTTCGCGGTACAGCGTCACGGCGTCTTGTAGATTGGGGGATTGATTGTTTGTCATCGGCGCCTCACCCTAGCGCACCGCCGCATTTATTTCGAGGCTTGCCATGACCCTGACGCTCTACGGCATCAAGAACTGCGACACTATCAAGAAAGCCCGTAGCTGGCTGGATAAGAAGGGTGTGGCCTATACGTTCCACGATTATAAAGTCGCCGGAATCGACGCGAAGCGCCTCAAGGTTTGGGCGGGTGAGGTGGGGTGGGAGGCGCTGCTCAATCGCGCCGGCACAACGTTCCGGAAACTGCCCGAGGACGACAAACAAAATCTCGACGCCGGCAAAGCCGTCGCGCTGATGGTCGCACAGCCTTCAATGATCAAACGGCCCGTCGCGGAGAAAGGCGGCAAGTTGATCGTAGGCTTTAAGCCGGAGATTTATGAAAAGGCTTTTTAGCTCGCCGTGGCAATGCCGCCGGCTGTCGGCTGAAACAGCCGGCCCTTCTCGGTAATCAGCACCGCAATTAGACCCGCGAAGGCGCACAGCACGAAGCCCAGCATCAAGGGTCTGACCGTGCCGTCAAAATGCTGGCCGACAAAAAAGCCGACGAGCGCGCCGCCGATGGTGGTGCAAAAACCTTGCACCGATGACGCAGTGCCAGCGATGTGGCCCAAGGGCTCCATAGCCATAGAGCTGAAGTTCGGCGCCATCAATCCGAAGAAGAACATGAGGCAGGCTTGAAGGGCCGTAAAGGTCCAAAGGTTCTCATAGCCTGCAAAAACCACCACGCAGTGAACCAGCGCAACGCTGGCGTAGCCGATCATGGCGGCATGCGAGACCAGGCGCGTACCCAGCTTGCCGACGATGCGCGCATTCACAAGCGACGCAATCGCCATGAAACCGGCGATCAACGCAAAGTTCAGCGTGAAAAATACCGGCTCATCGAAGACTTCGACAAAGACTTGTTGGGCCGAATTGATGAAGCCGAAAGGACCACCAAGCAACAACGTTGTCGCCAGCATGTAGCCCATAGCGATGCGGTTAGTCAGTGTGTAGCGAAAGGCATGCGCGATAGCGCTGGGAGAGAGCGGCATACGGTCTTCAGGGTGCAGCGTTTCAGGAAGACGCAAGCCGGCCCAGGTCATGACCACAACGCCGAAGACCGCGAGACAGGCGAAAATTCCGCGCCAGGGCGCGAATTGCAGAATCACCTGGCCGATGGATGGCGCCAAAATCGGAACCGCCAGAAAGACAATCATGGTCAGCGACATCACGCGCGCCATCTGCCGGCCTGCGAAACGGTCGCGTACAATGGAAACCACCAGCACGCGGCTGGCCGCGGCGCCGATGCCTTGCAGAATACGGGCTGCCAGCAGCATTTCGAACGACGTTGCCAGCGCCGCCATCACACCGAAGATGACATAAATCGTCATGCCGGTTTGCAGCACGCGCTTGCGTCCGAAGCGATCTGATAGCGGGCCATAAACAAGCTGCGCGCAGCCGAACCCGAGCATATAAGCCGTGATGACCCATTGGCGGCCGTTCTCGGTCGCCACGCCAAGATCCTGACCGATGGCGGCAAGCGCCGGCATCATGGAATCAATCGCGAAGGCGTTCACCGCCATGATCGCGGCCACAAGGGCGACGAATTGTTTGAATCCGATGTCAGGCCGCGCATTTATGGGCGCGGTTTCAAGCGTCGTCACGAAGCACCTATCGAAAAATACGCGTATGCCGCGTCATCAGCCACAGCATCGCGGCGTGATCAAGGCGGCAGATAACAAAACGTTGAGAGAGGGATAAAGGGCGAGGGCGTTCGCATGGCCTCGCGAGATAAAGGAAAACGCCGGACTCGGGTGACGAGGCCGGCGTAGCTTTTACGAGAGTGAGTAAATGGACCCGAGGACGGCGGCGACCATGAAGCCTGATACCAACAAGGTTGCCGTATTTTCGAGGAGTTCAGCGTACCGTTTCTGCATTGTGATCTCCTAGTTTGGTCCCCTTCATGGCCACCAATGTAACAAGGCAGCCGAATGCTGCAATGCACAACAACGCAAGGTTGGCTTGACCCTAACGCATGCCTAGTTCGTTGTTTTTTAAGTGATTTTACAGGAATAAGGGCTGGGTCAGCCTAGTGTGCACCGCACGCAGCGGACGCAGAAAATCAAGCAATATTAGTAAGTTAGACCGATACCAGCCGGATTGGCCGATTGAAGACGTCGAGCACGTCTTCCAGGCTATGAGCTTGGTTCAACAGCTTCTGTCGGTGGTGCACAACGTACTGCCCTTTGCGGGCCAGCTGAGCCTTCGACCGATTCTTCGCCGGACCAACTTTGGAAATCACGAAAAGCGGATTTTCCTGGCTGTGGCGAAAGACCATGAAGCTCGCGGCTTCCGTTCCCAAATTGATGGCGTAGTCGCGCCACTCGCCTTTGCTCACGCGTGATGCGTAAAGGCCCAAAAGCCGATTCAACTCAGCGCGCGTGAAGTGCAGGTATGGGGGTTTGCGCCGGTGGTCCGAGAGACGAACGACCGTGGCCATGAGTTCTATCGACCTTGGATCGAGACACAGCGGCACATGACAGTATCTTTTCAGACTGCCGCGACTTGATCAAGAGGCCGGAAACACAGGCTTAAATGCCTGTAATGAAATTTATAATGGAAAACGGCTTAGTAGCCGGATGATCCGAGCTGCTGGTTTTTGCGGTCGGGGTCGGGGCGGTCGAAGCAATTCGCTGTGCCGATGGTGGCATAGCAATAGCGGCTTACGCGCTCGGCACCTTCGCCGGGCGGACGGGTCGAACAGGCGCGGTCGGCCAGCCAACCATCAGCCTGGGTGCACTGAATTCCCATGCTTTGGGCATAGACCGTGTCGGGATCACCGGCGCAGCCCGAAAGGCAGGCCATCACCAGAACCGCAACACATGCGCCGAGCGCTCTACGCGAAAACATTGGAAACCTCGTTCTTTTGCCAAAAGCTAGGTTCGGGCCCGCATTTTAAGCCCTATTTTAGCCGAGGCAGTTTCCCCGGCGGAGGTTAATAAACCCTAAAATATGGCTCCCGGGCGGGTCCTTTCAGGCGGTTTTAGAGGCCTTGGCCGTTGCCATGCTTGAATTGCCAGGAGCGCTTCAAATCATTATGTTCGGGCACGTTTTTTGGCCCGTCCGGCGGGGCTGAAGGTGCCGGTTCCGCCCTCTGGTGGCTTTGCCCCGAGGCGGGTTCCCGGTCCCTTCATGTCCCCGGTGATGCGACCTCGTAAATAAAAGGAATTCCCGTTGAGTGATTCTAAGAAGGCCATTCAGCTGAAGGCCAAGAAGGAAAAGGCGGCGGCCGATGATGCCGATGCCGAATTCGCAGGCCTGATGTCGGAGATCGAGACCGATCTGCGCGCCGATGAGTTCAAGAAAATCTGGTCCAAATATGGCAACCTCATTGTCGTGCTGGCGGTACTCTTGGTCGGCGGCGCGACAGGCTTCGAACTCTACCGCCAATATGCGGTTAAACAGCACGAAGCCGTTGCGCGCCGTTATGAGCTGGCGGTTCTCGCGGTCGAAGGCGGCAAGGTCGACGACGCCATCAAACAATTCGGCGATGTTGTAAAAGAAAACGTTGAAGGCTACAGCGCGCTCGCGCGTCTCAGCCAAGCGTCTCTGCAGGTTCAGAAGAACGAATTGGATGCTGCCATCGCCAACTACAAAGCGCTGGCGGCCGATCAAAAAGCCGATCCGGTGTTCCGTGATGTCGCCGTTGTGTTGCAAGTGCTGCACAGCCTCGACCGCGAAGACCCCAAGACTTTGGAAGCTGTGCTGACACCGGTCACCAGCCCCAACAACGCCTTCAATATGTCGGCCCTAGAACTGCAGGCGCTGCTCGCCGCCAAACAAGGCGACACGACGCGGGCTGTAAAAATTCTGGCTCAGATCACGAGCGATACGTCGGTGCCGCCGTCTTTGCGTGAACGCGCTGAAGATCTCACCAAGCTTTATCAGTCCGGCGTCACGCCGCCGCCGCCGCTGCCTGCTAGTGTAGTGCCTGCGGCTGCTCCGCCGGCTGCGCCTGCTCCCGCTGTGGCTCCGGCTCCGGCGGCAAAACCGTAAGCATGCGTTTCGGCTCTGTCTTTAGTCAGTCTTTTAGGTGTCGTGGTTTTATGATCAATCGTAGGCGCATTGCTCTTCTCCCGCTTTTGATGGTCGTGGTTGTCGGCCTTTCGGGCTGCGACACCTTGAGCGGCCTGTTCACCTCGGAAGACAAAGATAAATTGCCCGGCACGCGTATTTCGGTGCTGGCCTTGGAGCGCGAGCTGCGCCCCAACGTCGATGCCGTCGATACGCAGATCATCCTGCCGCGTCCTGAAGACACCACCAGCTGGCCCGGCGCCGGCGGTTTGTCGCACCATGCCATGCACCACTTGGTTATCAGCGATACGCCCAAACGCGTCTGGACCGTAAGCGCCGGCGAAGGTTCCGGTTTACGCAATCGCGCCTTCGCGGAACCGATTGTCGCGGACGGCCACATCTACACGATGGATGCCGATGGCCTTGTGAGTTCCTACAATGCGGCCACCGGCAAGCGCGCCTGGCGCGTGCCGACCGCGCCGCGCACCGAACGCCAAAATGCTTTCTTGGGTGGCGCGCTGTGCATTGAAGGCAACCGCCTGTTTGTCACGAGCGGCGCCGCGCAGGTGTTGGCGCTGGACGCCACCACCGGCAAAGAAATCTGGCGCGTGTCAGTGGAAACGCCCGTGCGTGCAGCCCCCACAGTCAACGCCGGCCGCGTCTTTGTCGTCACGGTCGAGAACGAACTGACGGCGCTCTCCGCCGATACGGGCCGCAAGCTCTGGACCTATACCGGCGCGCCCACGCCCACAATCTTGCTGGGTGGCTCCGCCCCCGCAGTTGACGGCGGCGTCGTGGTCGCAACGCTTTCCAGCGGCGAGTTAGTGGCTTTGCGCAGCGACAACGGTGTCTCGCTCTGGAACGAAAACCTCGTGGCCTCGCGTCGTACGGAAGCTGCCGCAAACTTGCCTGACATTGCCGCGCGCGCGGTCATCGACAAAGGCCGCGTCTATGCCGTGGGCCAATCGGGCGTGCTGGCCGCCATCGATTTGCGCACAGGTCGCCGGGTGTGGGACGTGCCCGTGGCGGGCATTTACGAGCCTTGGATCGCGGGAGATTTCCTGTTTGCCATCACGCTGGACGGCGAAGCCGTCTGCATCGACGCGCGCTCAGGCCGCATCCTCTGGGTGACGCAGCTGCCGCGTTTCGACAACGAAACGAAACGCACCGGCCGCATTGTCTGGGCCGGTCCGGCGCTGGTCAGCGACCGCCTCATTCTGGTCGGCTCCAACAGCGAAGCCTTGTCGCTCTCGCCTTATTCGGGCGCGGTGCTTGGTAAGATCGATCTGCGCTCCAGCGCCGCCATGGCGCCCGTGTTCGCCAACGGCTCCATGTTTGTGCTGGACGACGACGGCGATCTGTCGGCTTACCGTTAATCACGTCGTATAGGGCTATACATCCATGAAAGCCCGCGCCAAAAAGAGTCAGCGCAAAGTTGGCCCGCGTTCCAAGCGCGGCTATAAAGCGCCGAAGTATCCAAAGAAGCCGCAGAAGCCGAAGCCGCCTCAAACCGATGCCCAGCGCGCCGCCAAGTTAGAGGCCAAGCAAAAGCCCAGCGCGCAACGGGATGCGAAGAAGGCAGGGATCAATCCGCAAACGGCGCGGCCCGCCCAGAAAAAGAAATCCAAAAAGCCCCGCGACCGCGACAGCCTGGATTACGGCGGCGGGCGTGAACTGCGCAAACATGTTCCTTTGCCGATGTTCACGGTGGCCATTGTCGGCCGTCCCAACGTCGGCAAGTCGACGCTGTTCAATCGCCTTGTCGGCCGCCGCGAAGCCTTGGTGCACGACCGCCCGGGTGTGACGCGCGATCGCCGCGTGAGCCAGGCGACGTTGATCAATCTGCATTTCACGGTCATCGATACCGCCGGCTACGAAGACGGCTCCATCGAGACCATGGAAGGCCGCATGCGCCAGCAAACCGAAAAGGCCGTGGCCGATGCGGATGTGGCGCTGCTGCTGGTGGATGGCCGCGCCGGCATCATGCCGCTCGACAAACATTTCGCCGATCTTTTGCGCCGTTCGCGCACGCCCATCATTCTGGTCGCCAATAAATGCGAAGGTAAAGGGCAAGACAGCGCGCTTTATGACGCGTTCCGTTTAGGCTTGGGCGATCCGCTTCCGATCTCGGCGGAACATGGCCAAGGTCTCGATTTGATCTACCACGCCCTCGTCGGCTTCGCGTCGCCCGAACGCTTGGCCGAAGATGACGACGACAATGTCCCGCCGCCGCTCGCCGAAGGCGAAGACGATCCCTTGCGCCCCTTGCGCATGGCCATCATCGGCCGTCCCAACACCGGCAAGTCTACGTTGATCAATCGTCTGCTGGGCGAAGATCGCATGCTGACGGGCCCCGAGCCGGGCGTGACGCGCGATTCCATCGGCGTCGATTGGGAATACAAAGGGCGCCGCGTGCGCCTCATCGATACCGCCGGCGTGCGCAAACGCGCCAAGGTCATCGACGACGTCGAAAAGCTTTCGGTGGGTGAGACGTTTGAGACCGTAAAGATGGCCGAAGTGGTGGTGTTGGTGGTGGACGCGCAAGCCGTGCTCGACAACCAGGAACTCACCCTCGCGCGCCACGTCATCGATGAAGGCCGCGCCCTCGTAATCGCCATCAACAAATGGGACGCGATCAAGGAAAAGCGCCGCGCGCTGGAAACCCTGGAAGAACGCCTGCGCGATTCATTCTCGCAAGTGAAGAACATCCCGTCCGTCACCATTTCGGGCCTGACCGGCCAACGCGTCGAAACGCTGATGGAAGCCGTGTTCGCGGTGCATAAAACCTGGAACACCCATGTGCCGACCGCGCCCCTGAACCGTTGGCTGGCCTCCGCCACGCAAGCGCACCCGCCACCGCTCTCGACCCACAAACAACGCATCAAGCTGCGCTACATGACGCAAGTCAAAGCGCGCCCGCCCACGTTTGTGATCTTCTCGACCCGCGCCGGCGACTTGCCGGATGCTTACATGCGCTATCTCGCCAACGGCATCCGCGACACCTTTGGCCTCGACGGCGTTCCGATCCGCATTCACCTGCGCAAGCCGGCGAATCCGTTTGAGGATTAGGGCTATAAAAGCTTCGACCCGCTTCCAATCCCTTCATCTTCTTTATGAAGATCGCAATATATGGATCAGAAATCTGATTTCTTATCAATGTATTGTGCCAGCACTAGAAAAAGTGCATTTGGGCCCGTTGCAAAGTATGCGGGATCTACTTATCTCAGGAATACCTTTTCGAAGGACGCTACCGCGAACTAGGGCGGTGGGACGACAGTTGAGTACGTCAAGCGCAATCGCGAAACAATAGTCTAGTCGTAAGACATAGATGACGATCACGATGACGAATGATGTAGTTGGCATGTGACTTGCTCCGTATCGATTATAGCAGTTTACGTTTTTTGGGGTGCAGCAAGCGGTCAGAACAGACGATTGGACCGTGAGTTAAGTGAAGCTTGTTTTACGGAGAGTACTTAGGGCGCCCCAGCCCATTCTCCGGTTCTGCTGAGGGGATGCTATGGGAGTTGCCAGCCACCGCCGCTCCCGACCGGTCGATGACTGGTATCTCCAAAAATCCTATGTACATTTTGACAAACCGCTTCCCTTTATGCGGGCGTCAAATTTTGTAAAAAATCCCAACAACGTCGCGAATCATCAATTTCTGCCCTTCCTGGCTTTTATAAAGGAAGAGCGGAAATACCGGACTATTCGTGTAGACGTCGTGGATGCTCATGGAAATTCGCACCGCGAGAAGCGCCGCAAGCCTGTTGAGGCAAAGCGACGGCCTTTACGCAAGACCCCCACATTGACGGCTACATTTTTGCTTACTACGCGAAGCTTTTGACTAAGCCGTATGAAGAGGTCTTGCGCGCCGAGAATCTAAGCAAGCATGTGATTGCGTACAGACGGGGCTTGGGTTCGAATATCGAACTCGCAAAAATTGCTTTTGATGATGTATTGAAGAGAGGCAACTGTACCGTTGCCACATTTGATGTCAGTTCGTTTTTTGATTTG
The DNA here is from genome assembly GCA_947476895.1 of Fidelibacterota bacterium. Classification (GTDB taxonomy): domain Bacteria; phylum Pseudomonadota; class Alphaproteobacteria; order Rhodospirillales; family Rhodospirillaceae; genus SHVO01. Next base: position 597,033 of record CANJRX010000001.1, read on the forward strand.
ATCGATCACAAAAATCTAAAAAAGCAATGGTGCAAGGTTATAGGGCAAGCAACACTCCCGGCGGATCATTACGCCGTTTTCCACGCAATGACGCGGTATTGCTGGGTCGACTTAGTAGACTGTTGTAAGCGACTTGGAGTTATTGAAGCTGATCTGACTCCCGGCAAGCCCATTTGTTCAATGCAGGATTACAGGGCAAAAATACGCAGCCAAAGACCGACTCTCGTTCGAACGAATAGGGTCGCATACGGAATCCCTCAGGGATCGCCGATTTCAGCTCTTCTTTCAAATATATCTATGCTTCCGTTTGACGAAGCTATTTCGCGAATCTGTTATGCGCGCAAATGGTCTTATCTTCGTTATTCTGATGACATTCTGGTGATCGGAGAGTCTGGTGACGGCGGTGAGATAAATGCGGTGGTTTCCGCAGAGCTGAGCAAACTTGGCTCTAGCCTCTCTATTAACGCCGCCAAGACTGAGATATTAGATTTCTTTGTGCAAAGCGGTGTTCAAATGGTGAAGCCGCAGAATGGAGGCGTTTCGTTTAAGCCGCTTCAATATCTGGGTTTTGCATTTGACGGGAGAAAAATAACGATCAAGTCCGCGACCCTCTCGCGATATTGGAGAAAGCTGATCAAGAGTACGCGGGCCGCCAAGATCAGAGCAAAGAAACGGAAATCGAAAGGTCATAACGGCGTCTTATTGAAACACAGAGTCTACGAGCAAGTCACGCACCTCGGTAAGAACAACTTCCATTCGTACGTGCGTAGAGCAAGAAAGAAATTGAGCGATGAAAGTATACGCCGACAATTAGCGCGGCATTTTGATCGCGTGGAATTGGAACTCAAGTAACGCAAACAAAACCGGCGGCGTCCATTTCTGGCGCGCCACCGGTTTCCTCCCTAGCGCACCGTGCGCCAGGGTATCTCAGTAACTAGGCTTTACTGCACGACCACCAGAACGTCCTGGCCTTCGCGCTTTATGAACAGCGCTGTCTGGTGGTTGCCATCGGCCAGTGCATCACTCACTTCCTTGGCCGAGTGCGCAGGTTTGCGGTTCACACCGACCACTACGTCTTCGGGACGTAAACCCGACATCCACGCTGGGCTGCCCTGTTCGACGTCGCTGACGATCACACCTTTGCCGTTCTGCGTGTCGGTGAACGTGGCGCCGCGCGCCATTTCGCGGGTCGATTTGGCTTCCGGCTCAAACTTGGCCATCTGCGCTTTCTCGGGCGATTTGCCGATGGTGACTTTCACCTTTTTCGTATCGCCGCTCCGGAGCACGGCCAACTCAAGCGTTGTGCCGATGGGTGAGAGGCCCACGCGATTGCGCAGCTCCGAAGCACCATAGATCGGCGTGCCGTTGATGGCGGTGACGACGTCGCCGGCTTTCAAGCCAGCTGAGTCCGCCGGTGTGCCTTTCTCGACACTGCCGACCAATGCGCCGCTGGCTTTATCGATGCCCAGATTCTTTGCTAACTCCGGCGACATGTTCTGGATCGCCACACCAATGCGGCCGCGGCTGACGCTGCCACTGGCAACGAGCTGGGTCATGATCGACTTCGCCATGGCGGTCGGTACGGCAAAGCCGATGCCGACGTTGCCGCCCGAGGGGCCAATGATGGCGGTGTTAATGCCGATCAATTCGCCCTTGAGGTTCACAAGCGCGCCGCCCGAGTTGCCGGGGTTGATGGAGGCGTCGGTCTGGATGAAGTCTTCATAGCCTTCGATGTTCAAGCCCGAACGGCCCGTGGCCGAGACGATGCCCGAGGTGACGGTTTGTCCCAAGCCAAAGGGATTGCCGACAGCCACAACATAATCGCCGACTTTCATATCGGTGGATTCACCGATGGGCAGGTCCGTCAGGTTATCGGCATCGATCTGCAACAGGGCGATATCGGTGCCGTCGTCGCTGCCGATGAGCTTGGCCGTGACTTCACGTTTGTCTTTCAAGGTCACCGTGATCTCGGCGGCGTTGTCGATGACGTGATGGTTGGTGAGAATGTAGCCGCGCTTGGCGTCAACGATCACGCCCGAACCGGACGACATGGCTTGACGCGGCGGACGCTGTTGCTGACCAAAGGGGCTGCCCGGGCCTTGGAAGAAGCGGCGCAGTTCCGGGTTTTGCATGGCCGGATTGTCTTCATCGATTTCGGCCTTTTCGGCTTTGCCTTTGACCGAGACGTTCACGACAGCCGGCGTCACGCGCTCGATGAGCGGCGCTAAGGTCGGCATGCCGTCGCGGGTCGGGATGGCGGCGTCTGCGCTGGCCATGCCGAAGGGCGATTGGCTGAGCGCGACAGCAGCGGTGTCGGTCTTCAAACCCTGCGAGACAAAGGACGATGCAAAGGGAGCAGCCACCGCCAAGGCCACAACGGCAGCGGCGGCCGGCAGGTAGCGGAAGGGGCTATTACTCATGTGATGCGGAACCTTTCAAATGTGTTCTTCGTGCTCTTATCTCAGCGCTCTAAATTGTGCCGCCGGACACCTCGCGGCGTTGGCTTCAATTTTGGCGCAGACGCGCGCAAGATCAATCAGCCCTGACAGGGTTGTAATTCGCGCGGCATACGGGTTAACGGCGGAATCCCGCCAAAAGTCGCGAGGTGCGGGCGGGTTTAAGGTTTTGTAACCCGTGCGGGCGATTAAATGCTGCGTAAGGGACCGTGGCGCAAAAGTGGCGAGTAAAACACTGCTGTCGTCCTCGGGCTTGACCCGAGGACCCAGGGTTAGGAAAGCTGCTCTAACCTCCAGCAATCTCGTCGTAAAGATCACGCCAAGTCGGATTAGTAGTTTCTATCAAGTCCGTCTTCCAACGCCTCACCCAATGCTTGAGGTTTTTCTCGCGTTGAATCGCGGTCGTCGGATCGGAATACTCTTCGAAATATACCAGCCGGTGCACGCCATATTCGTGCGTGAATCCGTTTACGACATCCTCTTTGTGTTCATGAATTCTGCGCACTAAATCCTTGGTCACGCCGATGTACAGCGTTCCGTTGCGATTGCTGGCAAGGATATAGACGTAAAATACTGAATTCACCGGTCGAGCGTATAACCCTGGACCCTCGAGTCAAGCCCGAGGGTGACCACAGTAATTATTGAGCTTTAAAAAGCTCGCCGTTCTTTTGGAAAGACGCTTCGGCGAGATCGACAAAAATGTCGGTGATTTCTTCCGGCGTTTTCAGCGTTAGGGGGTCTTCGCCGGGAAAAGCTGCCGCGCGCATTTTGGTGCGCACGCCGCCGGGGTTAACCAGGTTGGCGCGCACGTTGGTATGCGCGACTTCATTGGCGTAAATCTTGACCATCTGTTCCAAGGCCGCTTTTGATGCGGCGTAAGGTCCCCAATACATGCGGGGATCTTGTGCAACGCTGGACGTCAGAAAAATCGCCCGGCCGGCATCGGACTGGCGCAGCAACGCATCGAACGAGCGTAGCAAACGCCAGTTGGCATGCACATTAAGATCGAAGATGTCGGTCCACATTTTGGGCTTGTAGTGGCCCACGGGCGAAAGCTGACCCAGCATGGCGGCAGCGCCCACAAGAATGTCGAGCTTGCCGTAGCGTTGGTACAAAGCTGCGCCCACCTGATCGATCTTGTCGAAGTCCGTCAGATTTTCGGCGACGAGGGTCGCGTTCTGGCCGGAGACTTTTTTGATCTGATCATCCAGCTCTTCAAGCCCACCTTGGGTGCGGGCGTAGGCAATGATGTGCGCACCCTCTTGGGCGTAGCGCAGCGCCACCGCGCGGCCAATGCCTCGCGATGCGCCTGTGACGAGGGCGATGCGTCCGGCTAAGCGCTGGTTCATGCGCGTTGGCGTTCTTCGTTGAGAAGCGAAAGCTGCTTGGGCTGGCTGCCGGCGTTCTTGTCGGTCAGCGGCAGCGGATAGTCGCCGGTGAAGCAGGCATCGCAATATTGCGGGTGACCCGCATCGCGCTTGGCTTCGCCCACGGCCTTATAAAGACCGTCGATGGAAATGAAGGCGAGGCTGTCGACGCCCAAAAGCTTGGCCATGCTGGCCAGGTCGTGTTGCGCGGCGAGAAGCTTGTCGTAGTCGGGCGTATCGATCCCGAAGAAACACGGATGAGCCGTCGGCGGAGCCGCAATGCGCATGTGCACTTCGGTGGCGCCGGCTTGGCGGACCATTTCCACAATCTTGGTCGATGTCGTGCCGCGCACAATCGAGTCATCTACCAGCACCACGCGTTTACCGGCGAGCACTTCTTTGTTGGGGTTGTGCTTGCGCTTCACACCCAAGTGGCGGGTTTTATCGGTGGGTTGAATGAAGGTGCGGCCCACGTAGTGATTGCGGATGATGCCGTATTCAAAGGGAATGCCCGAAGCTGCCGCAAAGCCCAGCGCCGCGGGAACGCCGGAGTCCGGCACCGGCACGACCACGTCAACCTCGCAGGGGCTCTCAAAAGCCAACTGCGCGCCGATGTGCTTGCGCACTTCGTACACGCTGTGGCCCTCGGCAATGCTGTCGGGGCGCGCGAAGTAGATGTATTCGAAAATGCAGAAGCGCGGATGTTGCTTCGGGAAAGGCTTCAGGCTGCGCACGCTGTCATGCGTAATGATGACGATCTCGCCTGGTTCCACATCCCGCACGAACTCGGCGCCAATGATGTCGAGCGCGCAAGTTTCCGAGCACAGGATATAAGCGCGGTCGAGTTTGCCCAGCACGAGCGGGCGCACGCCCAAAGGATCGCGCGCACCAATCAGCGCGGTGTTGGTCATGCAGACGAAAGAATAAGCGCCTTCGATCTGGCGCAACGCGCCCACCAGGCGCTCTTCAAACGTGTTCTCGTCGCTAATGGCGATCAGGTGCGTGACCACTTCGGTGTCGGATGTGGACTGGAATAAACAACCGCGCTTCTGCAGTTCCTTGCGGATGGTCAGCGCATTGGTGAGGTTGCCGTTGTGGGCGATAGCAAAGCCGCCGAAATCGAACTCGGCGAACAGCGGCTGCACGTTGCGCAAAATCGTCGCACCCGTGGTGGCGTAGCGCGTGTGGCCCACTGCCATGTCGCCGGTGAGGCGGTCCATGACGGCTTCGTTGTTGAAGTTCTCAGAGACGTGACCCATGCCGCGATGGCTGTTGAACTGGCGTCCGTCGTAAGAAACGATACCGGCCGCTTCCTGGCCGCGGTGCTGAAGCGCATGCAAGCCCAGCGCGGTGTGAGCAGCCGCATCGCCGTCGCCCAGAATGCCGAATACGCCGCATTCTTCCTTCGGGTGATCGTCGTCATCGCCCAAATCAATGGGGCGGTCAAAAGGCGTGCCCATCATGGCTTGGCACCATTTGGTTGGTTGGGCTGATCGTTCGTGCGGTCGATAAGGGAGTCCAAGGTGCGCCTTTCCTGGTCTTCGTAGCCGCCTTCGGGTCTCGTCTTTGGATCGGTCGCGCCTTGCGGAACGGGCGCGGTCAAACGGTCCAAGGTTTGTTTGGCATCGATTACTTTATTGACGCTGGCGGCGCCATCCTTAACAGCATCTCCGGCGGCCATAAATGTTGGCGGCAGGATAGCTTTGAGGCCATCGGCTGTGGTTTCGATCACCGGCAGGGTCTTGGCATGCGTCATCCACATAGGGCGCTCATGGGCGGTTAGCCAGTCCGTAATGATCAGGCCGACGCCCAGGATCACCAGGGCGCGGGCCAGGCCGAACACAAAGCCCAGCGAGCGGTCGAGATTGTTGAGCGCACTTTTCTGAATGCTGCGCGCCACGGCATGGGTGAAAATCGACAGGATCAAAAGCACGGCGAGGAAAATTGCCACGGCGGCTGCGGAATCGGCGGCCCAATCGATTGGAATGATGCGCCGGGCGATGGGCTGCACATACGGCAGGCCGTGGATCGAAGCCATGACCGCGCCGATCCAAGCTATCACCGAGAGCACTTCGTGCACAAAACCGCGCATGAACGCGAGCAGGGCCGACACCAGAAGGATAACACCCACGGCGAGATCGAGACCGTTGATGGGCAGGTTATCCATCAATGTCCACCGCCGCGTCGAAATGCGCCGTCTTGGATGGCGCTTGCGGCGTTGGAAAACTGGCTCACCACGTCCTGTACATGTCCCATATCTTTAAGGGCGATCGTGCCCTTCGGTTCTTCAGGCTTCTTGTCCGCGCCTTTTGCACCGGCTTTGCGGGCCGTGCGCGGAACCCAAGCTTGCTGAAATCCCAGCTTCGTTGCTTCCTTCAGCCGCAAGTCCCGCTGCGCCACCGCGCGGATCTCGCCCGAGAGGCCGATCTCGCCGAACACCACCGTATCGGCCGGGACAGGATCGCCCGAAAACGCCGAAACCAGAGCCGCGGCCACGGCCAAATCCGCTGCCGGTTCCTGGATGCGAAGGCCACCGGCGACGTTGAGATATATGTCGTGCCCCCCGAAGGCAAGGCCCGCCCGGGCCTCCAAAACCGCGAGAATCATGTTCAAGCGCGCCATGTCCCAACCTACCGCCGCCCGGCGCGGGGTGCCGAGGCTGGAAGGGGCCACAAGTGCTTGAATTTCCACAAGAACGGGCCGGGTACCCTCTATGCCTGCAAACACGCAAGACCCGCTGACATTGCCCCGGCGCTCGGCCAGAAATAGGGCCGAAGGGTTCAAGACCTCTTTCAGCCCGGCGTCAGTCATTTCGAAGACGCCGATTTCGTCGGTGGGCCCGAATCTGTTCTTCACGGCGCGCAGGATTCGGAACTGGTGGCCACGGTCGCCTTCGAAATAAAGCACGGTGTCGACCATGTGCTCGAGCACGCGCGGACCGGCCAACGTGCCTTCCTTGGTGACGTGGCCGACGAGGAACAAGGTGAAGCCGCGCTTCTTGGCGACGCGGATCAATTCATGGGCGCAGGTGCGCACCTGTGTGACCGTGCCGGGCGCGGAATCGATGCTGTCGGAATACATGGTCTGAATGGAATCGATGACGACAACATCGGGCGGATGACCGGCTTCCATGCTGGCGACGATGTCGCGCACGTTTGTCGCAGCGGCCAGCTGTACGGGCGACGTTTCCATACCCAAGCGCTTCGCGCGCAGGCGCACTTGATCGACGGCTTCTTCCCCGGTGATGTAAACGCAGGCTGCGTCTTTGCCGAGCAGGGCCGTGGCTTGCAAAAGCAGCGTCGATTTGCCGATGCCCGGATCGCCGCCGACAAGAATGGCTGAACCTTCCACAAGGCCGCCGCCGCAGACGCGGTCCAGCTCGCCGATATGTGTCGTCCGCCGGGGCGGCAAGGCCGCCACGCCGCGCAGATCGACAAACTCGATTTTGCGTCCGCCTTTGCCGCCGCTCACACCTTTGGGCAAATTTTCGCGCGGGGCTTCTTCGACGATGGTATTCCACTCGCCGCAGGATTCGCATTTGCCGGCCCATTTGGACGTGGCTGCGCCGCAGTTCTGGCAGACGAAGGATTTTGTGACCTTCGCCACTGTGCCTACCTGCGCACTTGCATCTTGATGGGGCCTTCGGCGCTGCCGTGCACGAATTGCTCGACGTAAGCGTTGCCGCTGTTATCGACATCTTTAGACGCGCCGTCCCAGATCAACTTGCCTTCGTAGAGCATGGTGATGCGATTACCGATCTTGCGGGCCGAATGCATGTCGTGGGTGATGCTGAGTGCCGTGATGCCCTGATCCTTCACGCATGAGACAATCAGGTCGTTGATGACGTCGGCCATGATCGGATCGAGACCGGTTGTGGGTTCATCGAAGAAAATAATCTCAGGGTTGCCGGCGATAGCACGCGCAAGGCCCACACGCTTTTGCATGCCGCCTGAAAGCTCCGACGGCGCCAGCTCGCCGACGGCGGCATTGAGGCCCACTTTCGCCAGCGTCTCAATAGCGCGCTCTTTAGCCTGCTTGCGGTTGATGCGCTCACGTTGCATCAGGCCAAACGCGACATTTTCCCAGACGGGCAAGCTGTCGAACAGCGCCGCACCCTGGAACAACATGCCGAACTTGCTGTTCACGGCATCGCGTTCGTTGGCGGGCACTTGTGTGACGTCCTGACCATCCACTTCGATGACGCCGGAATCGGCGAGTAAAATACCGATGATGGATTTGATCAGCACCGACTTGCCGGTGCCCGATCCGCCGATAACAACAACGGATTCACCCGCCGCGATATCGAGGTCGACGCCGTTCAACACCTTCTTGGTGCCGAAGGATTTCTGAACGCCGCGCAGACGAATTTTGGGAACGGTGCTCATGTGCCGAAAAACAGTTCGGTGATGATGTAGTTGAAGGTCAGGATTAGGATGGACGACGACACCACGGCGTTGGTGGTCGCAGCGCCGACACCTTGGGCGCCGCCCTTCGAGTAATAGCCCGAGTAGCAACCCATGACCGCGATGATGAAACCAAAGGCGCTGGCTTTGACGAGGCCCGAAATGACGTCGAGCGGTTTCAGGATGTCGTAGGTATTGCTGATATAGGCGGCCGGGTTGAAGCCCAGCTTATAAGTGCTGACGACAAAGCCGCCGAACACGCCGATGATGTCGGCCACTAGCACCAGCAGCGGCAGCATCAAAAGCCCGGCGATAATGCGCGGCACCACCAGATATTTAAAAGGATTGGTCGAAAGCGTGGTCAGCGCATCAAGCTGCTCGGTGACGCGCATCGTGCCGATTTCTGCAGCCATCGAAGCGCCGATGCGTCCCGCCACCATCAGGCCTGCCAGCACCGGTCCCAGTTCGCGCGTCAACGCGACGGTGACGACGCTGGCGACAGCAGACTCACTGCCCGCGGCGAAGCGCGCGAAGCCGGTGTAGCTTTGCAAGGCCAGCACCATGCCGGAGAAAATCGCGGTCAAACCCACCACCGGCAACGAGTAGTAGCCGATGTCGATCATCTGCCGGGCGATCAGCCGCGGATAAATCGGCGGGCGCACACAGTGCGACAGCGCCGTGGCGGTGAAGATGGTGAGGCGGCCGATATGGCCGAGGAAGGCCAGGACAACGCCGCCGATGAGAGCGAGAAAATTCATAAATTTATTTCTGCGCGGGTGCGGGTAAATAACGGCGGTGATAGCGGCCGCCCAGCGCGGTTAGAATTTCGTAGCCGATGGTGCCGGCGGCCTTGGCCAAATCATCGACGGTCTGGCGGGTGCCGATGATGTCGATCACAGCGCCCGGACCCAAAGCCGATTCGGGAACGGCCGAGACATCAAAGGTCGTCAGATCCATGGAAACACGGCCCGCAACGGCTACCCGCAGGTCATCGACAAAGGCGTATCCCGAAGACCCCCAGGACCGCAGCAGACCGTCGGCATAACCCATTGAAACCGTTGCCAGTTTCGCCCCATCTGGGGCGCGGAAGGTGGCACCATAGCCAACGGGGGATGCAGCGTCAACGCGTCGCACCTGGACAATTTTAGCCTGCAGCCGGACCACGGGAATCATGGGGTTTTTGGCCTCGGGCGTGGGGTTAACCCCGTACAAGGCCACCCCCGGCCGGGCCAGGTCGTAATGATAGGCCTGATCCAAGAACAGCCCCGAGGAATTGGCCAGAGAGCCTTTGGCGTCGGCGAACTTCAGGCGGAAGGTCGAGAGCATGGACGCGAAGCGCTCGCGCTGCTGGGCGTTCAGGGGATGCGTCGGCACTTCGGCGCAGGCGAGGTGGCTCATCAGGGCCAGGGGCGTCAAACCCACAAAGCCGTCAGGGTCGGCCATGAGGGCCGCGAACTCGGCGGACGTGAGCCCCAGGCGGTTCATGCCCGTGTCTACGTGCACCAGGCTTTCCATCAGCACGTCATTGGTCTGGGCAAAGCCGCGCCAGGATTTGATCTGGCCGGGCGTGTTGAGCACGGGGATCAGGCGGTTCGCAGCAAAGTCGCGTTCGGTGCCGGGGTTGGGTCCGTGCATCACGACAATGCGGGCGGTGGAATTACCCAGGATGCCGCGTAGCGCGAGGCCTTCATCCAGATGGGCGACGTAGAAGGTGGCGCAGCCCGCAGCGCTCAAAGTCCGCGCGACAGGCTCCAGCCCCAGCCCATAAGCATCGGCCTTCACGACCGCGCCCACATCGCAGGCAGGGTTAGCGCGGCTTTTCAAAAGCCGCCAATTTTCAGCCAAGGCCGCCAGATCGACCGTCAAAACGGCTCCGGAGCGGTCTTCGGGACGGGAGGAAAGAGGTGCGGCCATAGGCGGCCTAATCACCAGAAAACTAAGGCAAGAGCAAGGCCCCAGCCCTACACGCGCCTTACCCAAACTGCTCGGGCACCTGGGAGTCGTCGATGTGGTCGCTGAAGTGAGTGAAGTTGGCTTCGAAGTGCAGCTTCACGGTGCCGATGGGGCCGTGGCGCTGCTTGGCCACCAGCACTTCGGCGACATTGTGCGACTGCTGGAAGCGCTCTTGCCATTTGGTATAGCGCTCGTGGAAGCGCTCGCTGGTTTCTTCCGGCTTTTGCGAGGGCTCGGCGCGTTCCAAATAATATTCTTCGCGGAACACGAACATGACGACGTCCGAGTCCTGTTCGATGGTGCCTGATTCGCGCAAGTCTGAGAGCTGCGGGCGTTTGTCTTCGCGTTGTTCGACGGCGCGGCTGAGCTGTGACAGCGCCATGACCGGAACGCCGAGATCTTTGGCGAGGGCTTTAAGTCCGCGCGTGATGGCCGAGATTTCCTGCACGCGGTTTTCGCTGCGTTCGCCGCGCGCCGGTGCAATCAGCTGCAAGTAATCGATGACGATCAGGCCCAGGCCGCTATGGCCGCCGGTTTTGTTCTGGCGCGCGAGGCGACGGCAGCGCGTGCGGATGGCGGAGACCGTCACGGCGGGCGTGTCGTCGATATAAAGCGGCAGATCGCTGGTTTCCTGGCTCGCGACAACCAGCCGCGCGAAGTCGTCGTTGGACAAGCCGCCGGTGCGAATGGAATGGCTGTTGATCTTGGAGCGCTCGGCCAGAATACGCGTCGCCAGCTGTTCGGCGGACATTTCGAGCGAGAAGAACGCGACCAGCTTGCCTTTGTCTTCCACGTTCTCGGTCGTGCGGTAATAGCGCGCCGCGTTGAAAGCCATGGTGGTGGCCAGCGCGGTTTTACCCATGCTGGGGCGACCGGCGAGGATCAGAAGATCGGAGGAATGCAAACCGCCCAGCTTGCTATCGAGATCGCGCAGGCCCGTGGTCACGCCCGCCAGCGCACCTTCGCGGCGGTGGGCGGCTTCGGCCAAGCTAATGGCTGTGCTGAGCGCGCTTTCAAAGGTCTGGAACCCGCCTTCGGCGGCGTTGCTGCTCGCGAGATTGAACAGCTTTTGTTCCGAGCCTTCGATCTGATCCATGGCCGATTCATCAGGCTGGGATTCAAAAGCTTCGTTGACCATGTTCTCGCCGAGCGCGATCAACTCGCGGCGCAGGAACAGGTCATAGATCAGTTTGCCGTAGTCGCCGGCATTGATGATGGTCACGGCCGCGGCCGCAAGGCTCGCGAGGTATTTAATGCCGCCGGCGGCAATGATCAGGTCATCGCGCTCAAGATAGGTTTTCAGCGTGACGGGGTTGGCCTGATGGCCTTGTTCAATCAACTTGGCGCAGGCTTGATAGATGCGACCATTGACCGGATCGGCGAAATGTTCAGCCGAGAGGAATTCACTGACGCGCTCGAAGGCGCGGTTGTTCATGAGCACAGCGCCCAACAGCGCACGTTCCGCCTCATAATTGTGAGGCGGCGTACGAAGGACATCCCCGGCGTTATCGGCCGGCTCGGTAGCGCGAAGCGGTGTTGGCATGGCGGGACCTTAGTCTCGTGGTCCGGCGAATTATAGCAGCTATCGCCTGTGGAGGAGGTGGAACATGGGGATAACTATTTTATGTTTCGCCCAAAATAATGCTTGTCATGAAGATTGCGCCGCCATCCTGGTCGTTGAAAATTTCCAGGCTCTCGCCAGGCTTGTGCAAAGCTAGAACGTAGAGCAACGGCAAATAGTGTTCGGGGGTCGGCACAGACAACGCCGCTTCGGGATCGAGCGCTTTGTAATCGGCGAGGGCCGCGTAATCGCCCGCGGTGATGCGTCGTTTGACCTCGTCATGAAACCGCGTCCAAGCCGTCATCAGCCGCGCATCGTGCGACCGCCAGTAGCGCAGATTGTGCACGATGTTGCCGCTGCCGAGGATCAACACACCTTCGTCGCGCAAAGCGGCCAGGCGCTTGGCCCGAGCGTAATGCGCTGCACCCGTTTCATTCACCGGCATACTCAATTGCACAACAGGAATATCGGCATCGGGATACAACGCGACCAACACACTCCACACGCCGTGATCGAGACCACGTGTCGCATCGAGCTGCACGCGCTCGGGTGCGAGCAAGTCTGCCACACGCTGTGCAAGCGCCAGATCTCCCGGTGCGGGATAGCGCACATCGGTGAGCGCTTTCGGAAATCCATAAAAGTCATAGATCAGATCGGGCTGTGCGTGTGCCGTCACCGCAACGCCTTCGGTCTCCCAATGGGCCGAGACACACAAAATCGCACGCGGGCGCGGAAGCCTTTTGCCCAGCTGCTCCCAACTCTGTCGGTAAATATTGTCCTCAATGGCGTTCATGGGCGAGCCATGGCCGAGGAAAAGAGCGGGCATTGCTTTAGTCATGCATCCTCAGCGCGAGAGGGGGATAAGAACTCGGGGCGCATCCTCAATGATCACAGTTTAGCCTTGGTTTGAAAACATTTCTGCCGGGTTCGCTGCGTATATCTAAGGCTCGCTTCGTTATCCAACACAGGGAGTTTGTTATGTCGGATTCTACGAACATTATTTCAAAAGTTGCCGCGTTGATGTTCTTTGTCGCCGCCGGCTTTGGCGTGTACGCCTTCACAACGCACGGCGATCTGAAAGCCATGGAACATCGCCTCGCCAGCGTCGAGCAGGAGCGCACCGCCCTGAAAACCGAGTTGGTCGCCACGGAGCAAACCGTTCTGAACAACTCTAGTGCAGTGCAAACCTGCACGAGAGAAATGCAAACCTATAAAAGCCGTGCGCAAAGCGCCGAAGCCGCGCTGCAAGATTTGAAGACGCCTAAGCAAAGCAAATCACCTCGTTCTGCCCTTTAACGTCGATCTCTTTCTCCGTATGTACGCTTTCTAACCCCGCCGCCGGGTCCACCGTCACCCGCGGCGGGTCGTTTTTTGAAACGCCTCCTGATTTTTTTGTCGGTTTCAGCCCAAATTCCTGTTATCCTTGTAGGTGAGCACCCACCAAATAGCCCATGCGGAAGGTCAGTCCGCGGGGGGTGTTTTTAGTGTCTAGGTCCTGGGAGGACCGCCAAGTTACGAACCCTGTTGTGTTGAGGCCGATAGGGGGGAAGTTCGTCTTCGGGGAGGCCTCGTCATAATGAGGAGCAATCAACCATGGTCCGTTTTGTCGCCCTTGCCGTCCTATTAGCCATCGGTGCAGGCGTGTACGCCTTCATCCAGGCGTCCAACGTCTCCGCCATTCAGGTCCAGCTCACGGCCACCCGTGCGGAACTGGAAAAGTGGAAAACCAGCACGTCGCAGTATCAAGCGACGGCCAAAGAAGCCAATGCCAACCTTGCGACCTGCACCGAGAAGGTGACGGAAGTTACGACCGCGCTCGACGCCGCCAATGCTGCCATGGCCGCGAAGCGCCCGGCCGCGCGGCGCTAAACATCTTCCCATTAAAGTCTGCTCTTCAGCAGGCTTAAGCGGAGATTGAGGGGACACGTCGTATCACGGCTTGTCCCCTTGCCATTTCTAAGAGGCTCTGTCCTGATGCCCGCACATTTTTTATCTGCGGTGAGTGATGGATCTTTATACGCTTCTGATGGCCGTGGTTCTCGGCATCGTCGAGGGCATTACTGAATTCCTGCCTATATCTTCAACCGGCCATCTCATCCTGGTGGAAGACCTTCTGGGCTATGAAGGCCCCGCGGGAAATTTTTTCGAGATCATCATCCAGCTGGGCGCGATTCTGTCGGTGGTGTGGATCTACCGCGTCAAACTGTGGACGACCGCCATGGGTCTGTTCAGCTCTGGCCCGGCACAAAAACTGACCCTCAATGTCTTGATCGCATTTTTACCGGCGGCCATCGTTGGTGTGCTGGCCCACGACTTCATCAAGTCCGTGCTGTTCTCGCCCTGGGTGGTTTCGGGCGCGCTGATTGTAGGCGGCGTCGCCATTCTCGTGATCGAGCGCGTTCAGAAGCATTACACGATTGAGACTGTGGAAGAGATTTCGCCGGGCCGCGCTCTGGCGGTCGGGTTGTTCCAGTGCATTGCCATGATCCCCGGCGTCAGCCGCGCGGCGGCCACGATTATGGGAGCTCTGCTGGTGGGCGTGAAGCGCCCGGCAGCGGCGGAGTTCTCATTCCTGCTGGCGATCCCTACCATGTTCGGGGCGACGCTCTACGATCTCTATAAGAACCGCGACACGCTGACCGGCGACAACCTTGAAGTCATCGCTGTCGGTTTTATGGTGTCTTTCATTGTCGCACTGGTGGTGGTGAAGTGGTTGTTGCGCTATATCTCGGCGCACACCTTCGGCGCCTTTGCGATCTACCGCATTATCCTCGGCATCGTGATGTTCGCGATTTTGCTGACCCGTTAAAATTTAAATTTCAAACCGGGCGGAAGTCCGCAACGTGCACGTCGCCGTTTTCGGTGCCGGCGAGAATCTTGTCGCCGTCCGGATTCCAGACAATTGATGTGATGGAATTGCCGGTAGGCTTCATAACTAAAGCCGTACCGCCGGGACCCGGCTGACCCAAAATCAATGTGCCGTTGTCAAAGCCCGCGGCAAACAAATCGTGCAATGGGTTTGAAGCGACAGCCGTAACAACTGAATCGCCCGCGCCGCCGAATTCCACCGGCGCTTTGCCCATGGGACCACCGCCTGTGAAGGGCCAGCAGATCACGCGCTCTGATCCGCCGGTCGCGAGGAAATGTCCGCGCCGGGTAAACGCGAGCGAGCGTACTTTGGCGGCGTAACCAGACATGCGCATATGCTCGCCGTCGGACAAGCGCCAACCGTGCAAGGCGTTCTCCTGCATGGCGGTCAGCACATAGTCGCCGTCGGGCGACCAGGCGACTTGCAGGTGTGAGCCTTTCCATTCCAGGCGCGTGGGTTCAGAATCTTTGCTGGCCAGCCACCAGAGGGTGACACCGTTGTAGTGCGTCGCCGCGAGGCGCTTGCCCTTGGGATTGATGGCCAGGCCGCCCACAGATGTGGCATGGGTCACCTTGCGCGCTTCTTTGTCTTTTTTGCCGAGGATGTAAGCATCCTTGGCGGACGCATAGGCGCGCACGCCGCTGGCGGCATGGGTTGTCACGTGATCGATCCAACGGCCTTTGATTTCCGCCAGCACCTCGGTCTTACCAAGGGGCGCGATGCGCACCAGCCGGCCGTCATCGCCGCCGGACAGGAAGTGTCCGTTATCGATATCGGCGGAAAGACACAGACCCGCACCTTTGTGCGCGGCCACGGTGACCGGTTCGGCGTCCAGCGTTTCGCTATCAATCAAGCGCACCGTGCCGTCACCCAGCACGACCGCAAACAGGCGGCCATTGACGGCCGCCGCCACGATGTAGTCGCCGAAGGAGAATGTCGTGATGCGTGCGCCTGCCATAATGAAAAGCCTTTAGGCGACGCAGGATTCGAAGCCGGCTCTCAACGCCGCTTCGTCAAGCTTGCGGCCGATGAACACCAAGCGGCTGCGGCGTTTGTCTTTCGCGGGCCAAGCGCCCGTATATTCACCTTCCGAAACCATGTGCACGGCTTGGAACACAAAGCGCTGGTCCTGGCCCTTCATGTTGAGGATGCCTTTGGTGCGCAAGATGCTCTGGCCTTGGCTCATCAGCACGTCTTGAATCCAGGCGTCGAACTTCTCGGCGCTCAAGAGTTTGTCCGTGGCGAAGGAGAAGCTACGAATATCTTCGTCGTGCACCGGATTGACCGCGCCATGATCGTGACCATGGTCATGGTGATGATGATCGTGCCCATGATGATCATGGTCATGATCGTGGTTGTGGCTCGGGTCGTGGGCGTGGCCATGCAAGAAACAGGGATCGAGCTCGATCGCGCGCTTCAAGTCGAAAGCGCCTTTATCGAGAATCTTATCCAGTTCAATGCCGCAGCGGGCGGTGTGATAAATCTGGGCAAAGGGGTTAAGACCCCGCACGCGCGCTTCGATGCGCTTCAAGTCATCGGCAGACACCAAGTCGGTCTTGTTCAACAGCACGATGTCGGCGAAGGCGATCTGTTCTTTGGCTTCACCGCTATCGGCTAGGCGCTGCTCGACGTGCTTAGCATCGACAACCGTCACGATGCTGTCGAGTTTGGTCTTTTTCTTGATGTCGTCGTCGGTGAAAAAAGTCTGTGCCACGGGTGCCGGATCGGCAAGGCCGGTGGTTTCCACCAGGATGGCGTCGAACTTCTCGCGGCGCTTCAAAAGGCTGCCGATGATGCGGATCAAATCGCCGCGCACGGTGCAACAGATGCAGCCGTTGTTCATCTCGAACACTTCTTCATCGGCGCCGACCACCAGATCGTTGTCGATGCCGATCTCGCCGAATTCATTGACGATGACGGCGTATTTCTTGCCGTGATTTTCGGTGAGAACGCGGTTCAGCAACGTGGTCTTCCCCGCGCCGAGATATCCCGTGAGTACTGTTACTGGAATTGCAGAAGATGTCTGCTCGCTCATACCGCTCTCCTGGAAGGCGCTTTAAGTGTATGCGCCCTTATATAGGGGCAACTCTAGGGCTGAAACAGAGGGGCCCAAAAAGCTTCCGGCGCGACTTGGGAAAGCCGCGCCGGACAGATTTCGATATCTAAAGGCGCTTTAGACCTGCTCTTCACCAGCTTCTTCGGTGGCTTCTTCCGCGCCGCCTTGAGCGGCGGTGTCAGCTTCCAGCTTGGCGGCGTCTTCAGCGCGTTCCAGAAGGGCGGCAGCTTGCGCGGCCGTCTGCTTGGCTTCTTCGAGCGAGCGGGCGACTGTGAAGTCGATGTCGACCTTCACTTCCGGATGCAAACGGATAGCGGTCCTGAACGAACCCAAGTTCTTCACCGGCGCGTTCAAAAGCACCTGCGCCGAACGGTCGACGGCGTAACCTTGCTCCTTCAACGCATCGCCGATATCGCGCGCGCTGACTGAACCATAAAGCTGTCCGCCTTCACCGGCCTGACGGACGATGACCAGCTTCAAGCCTTCCAATTTCTTGGCCACGACTTCAGCTTCGCCGCGACGCGAGGCGTTGTTGGCTTCGAGTTCAGAGCGCTTGGACTCGAACACGGCCTTGTTGTCTTTATTGGCGCGCAGCGCCTTTTTCTGAGGGAACAGGAAGTTGCGGGCAAAACCCGGCTTCACCGTTACAACGTCGCCCATTGCGCCAAGGCGTTCGATACGTTCCAGCAAGATCACTTCCATCACTCACCTCCTGCACGTGGCGCCAAAAAGCGCCCGCGGATTTGCAAAAAATTGTCCATCACACCCAAGCCGACCAATATCACCGAAGAGATACCCGCCGTCACAAGGGCTAACACGTAAAAGCCCGCTAGCCACGCCAACCGGTACTTGAGCCGTGCAGCGATGCAATGCACCACCGCGAGACCCTGTAGCACCAGCGGCAAACTCAAGATCGCCGCCGCATTGCTGGCAATGAAGCCAGCGTCGTCCGTCAAAACCACCGCCCCTATGGCCGTCGCCCCGAACAGAGCGATAAACCAGTGCGGTGCTTCGAACCCGCGGTAGGCCGGTGTCGGCCACATCGCCAAGTTCATCTTCGTCAGCATCATTTGGCCCAAGCCGGCGCTCAAGATCGCCCGCAAACACCAGTCCCAGGCGGCAATGCCCGGGAGTAATCCCGCCATGGAGCGCACCAATTCAGCGCGCGCCGTAGCAAAGTCCATCTCGCCGGCCGCCGGCGTCTCTGCCGGTAGCGCCGGGAGGACTTGGTCGAGCCGAGCGCGCAAGACCGCCTCTAACCCGCCTTCGCCCGCCGGCATCATCACCAGCGATATCACTGTGGCCGCGAAAGCCACCAACACCAGCCAGCACACCGTCCGGGCGACAACCGCGCCCGAGATGGTGGGTTTGCCTGCATCCCAGACGGCGGTCAGTCCCATGCGGGACAAGATCGCCACCGGCGCTGCATCCACCGCCAAGTAGACGGCCGCGAGCGGGAAAGATCCCGTCATGACCGTCATCGTCACGGCGCCTGCCACCACTGCCACCGGCAAGTAAGCGACACCGAGACTGAGCACCACCATCGCCAACGGCAGCGGCGAAAGCATCGCCCCTACCATCACACCCATCACCGACTGGCGTAGGGTTGCTATCAGAAGCAACGCACCCAGTGCCCCAGCGACAACCGCTATGGCACTGGTTCGCGTCACATTAGATCGCGACGACGTAAGGCAGCAGCGCCAGGAAGCGCGCGCGCTTAATGGCACGAGCCAATTCGCGCTGCTTCTTGGTGGACACCGCAGTGATACGGCTCGGAACGATCTTGCCGCGCTCAGAGATGTAGCGCTGCAACAACCGTGTATCCTTGTAGTCGATCTTCGGCGCGTTCGCGCCCGTGAACGGGCAAGTCTTGCGACGGCGGAAGAAAGGTTTGCGTCCTGCAGGAGCGGTCATAATTATTCTCCCGTGTTCGTGTTGTCGTCACCGCGCGGGCGACGGCCTGAACCGAAGCGGTCACCGCCGCCGCCAGCAGTAGCGCCGTCTTCGCGCGGACGACGGAAACCACCGCCACCGCCGCCGCCGCCAAAGCCGCCACCGTCACGACCGCCGCGGCCACCGCCGCCGCCGCCGAAGAATCCGGTACGCTCAGCAGGGCGGTCCTTGTTGATCAGAACGGCCGACTGGCCTTCTTCCAACTCTTCCACGCGCACGGTCAGATAGCGCAACACATCTTCGTTGATGCGCATACGACGCTCGTACTCGTTGATGGCCGCCGGAGGGGCATCGATGTTGAAGAACACATAGTGAGCTTTGCGGTTCTTCTTGATGCGATAGGTCAACGAACGCAGGCCCCAAAGCTCGCGCTTGGTTACCTTGCCGCCGCCTTCAACAATAATATTGGTGAGTTCATCAGCCAGAGTGTCCACCTGGGTGGTGGCAATGTCCTGGCGCGCAATCACCACGCCCTCGTAAAGAGGCATGTCGTTAGTCTCCCTTTGGCTTATCTCGTCCCGGCATAAGCGCCGCCAATCGGCACCGGCTGGGCATAGCCGACCGCGGGCGGTCGGCAAGGAGTTATGTAAGGGCGCGGAATATACACATTTGCACTGGCCCGGCAAGGCATTCCGCCCCGGCTTCGGCCAGGGGGTTCGCCGGGGAGCAAGGGCTGGGTTCGGCAATTTTATGTAATAATATCAATAAGTTAATATTAAACCCCACAGCTTTCCTTGACAGGACCGGGCGCATCGTTCAGGTCTCGCACCCGACAAAGTACCAAAAACATCAGACTTTCACCGAATTTCGAGGAGATTCCATGAGTTGGGCCTATGTATTTCCCGGCCAGGGTTCCCAGACCGTGGGTATGGGGAAGGAACTGGCGGCGGCTTTTGCCGAGGCTAGAGAGATTTTCCAGGAGGTCGACGAGGCTTTGAAACAGAAGCTCTCGGCCCTGATGTTTGAAGGTCCCCAAGACACCCTGACCCTCACCGAAAACGCCCAGCCGGCCCTGATGGCCGTCAGCATGGCGGTGGTGAAGGTACTGGAGAAACAGGGCAACCTCAGCATTCGCAACACCGCACGCTATGTGGCGGGCCATTCTCTCGGCGAATACTCGGCCCTGGCTGCTGCCGGTTCGCTTACGGTTTCGGACGCGGCGCGCCTTTTGAAGACTCGCGGCCAGGCCATGCAGAAGGCGGTTCCTGTGGGTGTGGGCGCCATGGCGGCCTTGCTCGGCCTCGATGTTGACCAGGCGCAGGAAATCGCCAGCGAAGCCTCCGGCGGCGGCGAGATTTGCGCGGCGGCCAACGACAATGCGCCGGGCCAAGTCGTCGTGTCCGGTCACAAGGCCGCAGTCGAACGCGCGATTGAGCTCGCCAAAACCAAAGGTGCGAAGCGCGCCATGCTGCTGCCCGTGAGCGCGCCGTTCCATTGTCCTTTGATGAAGCCGGCCGCCGATGTCATGGCCGATGCACTCGCGAAAGTGACCATCAAATCTCCGGCCGTGCCGGTGATCGCCAATGTCACCGCCGCGACTGTTATTGATCCCGATGAAATCCGCCGTCTCCTGGTCGAGCAAGTCACCGGCATGGTGCGTTGGCGCGAAAGCGTGCACGTCATGAAGGATGCGGGCGTCGACACTTTGATCGAACTGGGCGCAGGCAAAGTGCTTTCAGGGCTCACCAAACGCATCAATGCTGAGCTTGTAGGCATCAGCGTCGGCACGCCGCAAGACATCGAAGACTTCCTCAAGCGCAAATAATCGCGGGAGACACACTATGTTCGATTTGACTGGTAAAACCGCGCTTATCACCGGCGCCAGCGGCGGGCTCGGCGCAGCAATGGCGCGGGCTCTTCATGCACAAGGTGCGACGGTTGCGTTGCACGGATCGCGCCGCGATGCGCTGGAAGCTTTGGCGGGCGAGTTGAAAGACCGCGCGCATGTGCTGGTCAGCAACCTCACCGAAGGCGACGCAACGGAAAAGCTTGTGCCCGATGCCGAAGCCGCCATGGGGCAGCTCGATATCCTGGTCAACAACGCCGGCATCACGCGCGACGGATTGATCTTGCGCATGAAGGACCAGGATTTCTGGGACGTCATCAACGTCAATCTGGGCGTGGCCTTCAAGCTGTCGCGCGCTGCCGTCAAAGGCATGATGAAACGCCGCAATGGCCGCATCATCAATATTTCGTCGGTGGTAGGTGTGACTGGCAATCCCGGCCAGACCAACTATGTAGCGTCCAAGGCTGGTCTGATCGGCTTGACCAAATCTTTGGCCCAGGAAGTCGGCAGCCGCGGCATAACCGTGAATGCGGTGGCGCCCGGGTTCATCACCAGCGCCATGACCGAGAAACTGAATGAAGACCAAAAAGCCCGGATCCTTGGCAGCATTCCCCTGGGCCGCATGGGCGAGGGGTCTGAGGTGGCTGCATCCGTGGTCTACCTCGCCAGCGCCGAGGCGGCTTACATAACCGGCCAGACGCTGCACGTTAACGGCGGTATGGCAATGATTTAACACCGGGAAAAGCGTGATTTTGCATAATGTTGATCCCGGCCTAGCCAAGAAAAATGTAATATGCTACTCAACCCTCCGTCCGGAGGGGGAAGCCGGAGTTCGATGGCTGCCGCTCTCGCCGCCCGCTGAAAACTACTCACTTACAAATAACTACTTGAGGAATAACGAATGAGCGACGTTGCTGACCGCGTGAAAAAGATTGTCGTGGAGCATTTGGGCGTTGAAGAGTCCAAGGTGACGGACAATGCCAGTTTCATTGATGACTTGGGTGCCGACAGCTTGGATACCGTTGAGCTGGTCATGGCCTTCGAAGAAGAATTCAGCGTCGAGATCCCGGATGATGCGGCGGAAAAGATCCTGACCGTGAAGGATGCGATTGCCTTCATCCAGGCGAACGCCAGCAAATAGTTTCGCGGGATTATTCGCTTGGGCACAGTCCCACGGATAGGAACCGGTTAAAGCGCAATGGGGCCTTGGGACACAACCGGGTCCCATCGCCGTTTCTGGAGCACATCAGGTTTGCTAATAACCAGGTGCGATAAAAACAGGAAGTTGGTTCATGGCCTTCGAACCTAAACGTGTTGTTGTCACAGGTATTGGTCTCACCACGCCGCTCGGTACGGGCGTCGCGGGGAATTGGGAATCGCTGATCGCCGGGAAATCCGGCCTCGGTCCCATCACGCGCTTTCCGGCGGCGGATTTACCCTGCCGCGTCGGTGGCGAAGTGCCGCTGGCCGAAGATCATCCCTACAGATTCATTGCCGATAACGTGGTTTCGCCGAAGGACCGCCGCCGTATGGACGATTTCATCGTCTATGCCATCGCAGCGGCCGACGAGGCGATCAGAGATTCCGGCTGGGTGCCGCCGACCGACGAAGCGCGCGAACGTACCGGCGTGATGATCGGCTCGGGCATCGGCGGTCTTGCGACCATCGACGACACCTCGAAGACTCTCGAAGCGCAAGGTCCGCGCCGCGTATCGCCGTTCTTTATTCCGGCGAGCTTGATCAACCTCGCCACCGGCCAGGTCTCGATCAAACACGGCTTCAAAGGTCCGAACCACGCGCCGGTCACCGCGTGCGCCACAGGTGCGCATGCGATTGGTGATGCCGCGCGTCTCATCAAATACGGCGATGCCGATGTGATGGTCACGGGCGGTGCTGAATCGGCTTTGTGCCGTCTTGGCATCGCGGGCTTCGCGGCCATGAAGGCGCTCTCCACCAGCTACAACGACACACCGACGCGCGCTTCGCGCCCCTGGGACAAAGGCCGCGACGGCTTTGTCATGGGCGAAGGTTCGGGCGTGTTGGTCATTGAAGACTTGGAACACGCACGCAAACGCGGCGCTAAGATTTATGCTGAAATTCTTGGCTATGGCCTCGCGGGTGATGCCTATCACCTGACGGCGCCGGCCGAAGATGGCTCGGGCGGCTTCCGCGCGATGCGCGGCGCGCTCAAAGATGCCGGCCTCAATCTTGATCAGATCGATTACATCAACGCGCACGGCACTTCGACGCCCAAGGGCGACGAGATCGAACTGGGCGCGGTAAAACGCCTGTTCGGCGATGCGGCTTACAAGCTGTCGATGTCGTCTACCAAGTCGGCCATCGGCCACTTGCTGGGTGCGGCCGGTGCGGTGGAAGCGATTTACTCGATCTTGGCGCTCTGCGACCAGGTGGCGCCGCCGACCTTGAACCTCGACGATCCGTCGGATGGTTGCGATATCGATCTGGTGCCACACAAAGCCAAAGAACGGAAAATCCGTTACGTCCTGTCGAACTCCTTCGGGTTCGGCGGCACCAATGCGTCGCTCGTTATCGGCCCGGCGCCGTAAGCCCCGACGCATGAAGCGCTCATTTATATGAAGTGGGTGCGTTTCCTTTTTGTGATGGTGGTGTTGGCCGGCGTGGGCGCGGGCGGCGCTTATCTGTGGTTCCAACGCGCTATCGAAATGCCAGGTCCGCTCCAAGCGCCGGTTACAATCGTCATTGAGCCGCGCTCAGGCGTGTCGGCCATCGCCCGGCAATTGGCTGATTCCGGCATCACCGCCCAGTCGTGGATCACGGTTCTGCAGGCCCGCCGCACCGGTCAGGACCGCAGCCTCAAGCCCGGCGAATATCGCTTCGATCCCGGCATGAACGTGATCGCCGTGCTGGATAAACTGGTGCGTCACGACGTGGTCGTGCGCTTTGTCACCATTCCGGAAGGTCTGGTGACGGCAGAGATCAAAGCCATTCTGGACGGCGCCCAAGGCCTTGTCGGCGACATCACTGCCAAGATTGAAGACGGCGACCTCAAGCCCGAAACCTATCGTTACGAATGGGGCGATAAACGCGACGCTCTCGTGGCCCGCATGCGCAACGCCCGCGAAGCAGCGCTTAAAGAACTGTGGGATGCGCGCGCGCAAGATCTGCCGCTGAATTCACCGGAAGAGGCAGTTGCGTTGGCCTCGATCGTCGAGAAAGAAACCGGCAAGCCCGACGAACGGCCCAGGGTGGCCGGCGTTTTCATCAACCGCCTCAAGCGCGGCATGAAACTGCAGTCGGACCCGACCGTGGTTTACGGTTTGGGGCGCGCCGGGGACACCATCACCTATGCCGACCTCGAGCGGCCCACGCCCTTCAATACCTATGTAATCCCGGGGTTACCGCCGTCACCCATTTGTCACCCGGGCCGCGCCTCGCTGGCGGCGGTGCTGAACCCCGCGGCGTCCCAAGACCTCTATTTTGTGGCCGACGGCACGGGCGGCCATGCTTTCGCTGCGAGCCTCGACGAGCACAATCGTAACGTCGCGCAATGGCGCAAGAGTCAAAGGGCTTCAAATCCAGAAGCCAAATAGCTTGCGTTGCGTTATTTTAGCGCAATGTATGTTCTATGAGCCGTAAAGCCGCCGGGGCAGAGTTGCTAGCGTAGAGTCAGGGGACCACAGACATGATTGAATATTTACTCGATCCGCAGACGTGGATGGCGCTGCTCACCCTGACGGTGCTCGAGATCGTGCTTGGCATCGACAACCTTGTCTTCCTCGCCATCGTTTCCAACCGCCTGCCGAAAGAAAAGCAAGCCGCGGCACGGCGCATCGGTTTGTCGGCGGCGCTGATCTTGCGTGTTGGTTTGTTGCTGGCGCTGACCTGGATCGCGCAAGCCACCACACCGATCATCACCATTGCCGATTTCCCCATCAGCTGGCGCGACATCATCCTCGGCGTCGGCGGACTCTATCTTGTCTACAAGGGCGTGATGGAAATTCACGAAGCCGTCGAAGGCAGTGATGCACATGGTGAATCTAAACCGCCGGCGTCGTTTGCTTCGGTGATCACCCAGATCATGATCCTCGATCTGGTGTTCTCGCTTGATTCCATCATTACGGCCGTTGGCATGACCAACAATCGCCCGGTCATGATCACCGCCATCGTCATCGCCATTTTGGTCATGATGTTTGCGGCCGGCGCAGTGTCGGGTTTCATCAACAAACACCCGACGGTAAAGATGTTGGCGCTGGCCTTCTTGATCCTGGTCGGCACGGCACTGATTGCCGACGGAGCGCACTTCCATATTCCGCGCGCCTATCTCTACTTCGCCATTGCGTTCTCGATTGGCGTCGAGGCGCTGAATTTGTGGAGACATGCGCGCCACGAACGGCGCATGGCCGCGAAAGCTGCAGGAAACTAAGATTTCTTCGGCAGCAGCCGTGTAAAGGCGCCGGTGACGGCGTCGGGCAGGGCCGCGAGCAGCCATACGCCGAACAGCATCGGCCAAGGGAAGGCGATGCGTCCCACATTGGCCGCTAGACCGCGCTGAATAATTCCGGCGGCTTTTTCCGCGCTCATCAGGAACGGCATCGGAAATTTATTCACGTCGGTCATGCGGCTGGTGACAAATCCCGGACACACCACGCTGACGCCGATGCCATCCGATGCCATCGCGCCCCGCAAACCTTCACCCCACACGCGTACCGCGGCTTTAGAGCTGCAATAGGCGGGCGCACCGCCCATGCCTCGAAACGACGCCAGCGAACTCACCAGCGCGATTTGTCCGCGTCTACGCGGCCGCATGAACTCAAGCGCTGGCAAGACCGTGTTGATGACGCCATCGAGATTGATGGCAAAGATGCGCCGCGTGGTGTCGTCGCTCTCGCCGATGCCGGCTGAAACCCCGGCGTTGGCGATCACAAGATCCAACGAGACAGCCTGATCGCGCGTTGCAATCCAGGACGCCATGGCCGCCCGGTCGGTGACGTCGCAGACGCTGTAGTGCACGTCTGCGCCGCGCTTTTGGCAGGCTTCGGCTACGGCCGCGAGGCGCGCTTCGTTTCGCCCCGAAAGGCTTAAAGTCACGCCCGGCGCGGCATAAACGATTGCGAGAGCCTCACCAATGCCCGACGACGCACCGGTGATCAGGATATGCTTGAAAGGGCCGGACGTGTTCATTCCGCAGCATGCTACACTGCCCCTTACGCTATGAAAATGTTGGGCCGCCCGATATAAGGGTATCAGTTTGTTCGGGGTGACCGTTCGCGGTTTGGGGATGTTCGCGTGGCTGTAGCGCTGACGAGTATGACGGGTTTCGCCCGCGCTGAAGGCCGCTTTGACGGCAAAGCGCCGTTTGCCTGGGTGTGGGAAGCCAAAAGCGTCAACAGCAAGAATCTCGATGTGCGCATGCGTCTGCCGCACGGCTTTGATTCCCTGGAATTGCTGGCGCGCCAAGCTACCGCTGAAACCTTCGCACGCGGTTCCGTCAATCTGACGCTGACCATGACATCGGACACCACGAGTGTCGGCACGGGCATCGACGAAGCCGTGCTGGATGCGCTGATTGAACTGGTGAAGCGCAAGACCGCCCAATACGGCACCCAAGTTATCGGCAATATCGTTGAACTCGCGCGCTTCGACGGGCTCATGGCTTTAGCCCAAGGCCGTCAGGCACCGGAAGTTCTCGATGCGGAAACCATTGCTGGGCGCGATGCGGCCGTCCTTGCCGGTTTAAAGCGCGTGCTTACGGCTCTTGCAACAGCTCGCCGCCAGGAAGGTGCCCGGCTGTCGCCTGTGATCACCGGCCAACTGGATACCGTCGCGAGCTTGTGCACTGAGGCCGGTGGATTGGCTGCGACCCAGCCGGAAACTTTAAAGGCGCGTCTGGTTCAGCAGCTGCAGGAACTGGTGGGCGCGGTGCCTGCTTTAGCGCCCGACCGCTTGGCGCAGGAAGCAGCACTTTTGGCCCTTAAATCCGATATCCGCGAAGAGCTGGATCGTCTTAATGCCCACGTCGGTCAGGCGCGGGAGCTTTTGGGCAGCGGCGAGCCGTGCGGCCGCCGTCTCGACTTTTTGTCCCAGGAATTCAACCGCGAAGCCAATACACTGTGCTCGAAGTCCACCGATGTGGCTTTGACGCGGGTCGGCTTGGCTTTGAAATCAACGATTGATCAGTTCCGCGAGCAAATCCAGAATATAGAATAATCATGACTGCACAGACCGTTCAACGCCGCGGCCTTATGCTTGTGCTGTCCTCGCCTTCCGGCGCGGGCAAATCGACGATCTCGCGCGCCCTCCTGCGTGATGAACATCAGCTTAGAATGTCGGTCTCTGTGACCACGCGCGCACCGCGCCCCGGCGAAGAGCATAGCAAAGACTACTATTTCGTTTCGGTTGACGAATATCACCAGATGGTCGCGAAGGGCGAACTGCTCGAACACGCCAAAGTTTTCGATAACTATTACGGTACGCCGCGCCAACATGTGGAACGCGAACTGGCCTCGGGCCACGACGTGCTGTTTGACATCGACTGGCAAGGCACACAGCAGCTCAAATCCAGCGCGCCGAATGATCTTGTCACAGTGTTTATCTTACCGCCATCGATCGGCGAGCTTGAACGCCGTCTGCGCGGCCGGGCCCAGGACGCTGAAGATGTCATGCGACGGCGCATGGCGCGCGCCGCCGATGAAATGAGTCACTGGCCCGAATACGAATATATCGTCGTCAACCGTGAAGTGGATGAAAGCATCCAGCAGGTCAAAGCCATTTTGACCTCCGAACGCTTGCGTCGCGAGCGCCGGCCCGGCTTGGCCGCTTTCGTCAACGGCATGCGAGGCGAGAGCTAGGCTTTCTTCGCATCCACGGCATTTGCCAGCGCGCAGAACTGTTCCACGGACAATGTTTCGGCGCGCGCGGTGGGATCTACGCCTGTCGCGCGGCATAAGCCTTCCGCATCGGCATTTGGGGCAACGGCGCGCAAGCTTTGGCGCAGCATTTTCCGGCGTTGTCCGAAAGCTGACGCCGTCACGCGCTCCAAGGTTTCACGCCGGGCCGGGATGGGATCGGGTCGCGGCGTAAGGCGCACGACGGTCGACTGCACTTGCGGCGGCGGCGTGAAAGCTTTCGGGCTGATGTGAAACAGCAGCTCCGTCTCGCACAGCCACTGCGTCATAATGCTGAGGCGGCCATAGGCACCCGTGTCCGCCGGCGCTGTGATGCGCGCAGCGACTTCCGTCTGGAACATCAGCGTGAAGGACTCAAACGCCCGCGCGTTCTCCAGCCAGCGCAGCAGCAGCTCGGTACCGACGTTATAGGGCAGGTTGGCGACAACGCGACGGGGTGCATCACCCAGCGTTGCAACGTCGATCTTCAAGGCATCGCCTTCGACGATATCAAGCTGCCCAGGATAGGCGGCGGCGATCTCGGCAAGAATCCCGCGGCAGCGCGCGTCTTTCTCGATGGCGATAACCTTGGCGCCTTCGGCCAGCAATGAGCGCGTGAGACCGCCGGGTCCGGGTCCGATCTCGATGGTCGTGCCCGTGGAAAGATCACCGGCAGCACGGGCAATGCGCGCCGTGAGATTGAGGTCGAGCAGGAAATGCTGGCCCAAGGATTTATCGGCCAGCAATCCATGACGCGCGATCACGTCGCGTAGGGGTGGAAGAGTGTCAGTCATGCTTACGCGTTCACGCGGCGGGTGGCGATGGTGCCCGCGAGCCGCAAGGCGGCAAGCAGGCTCGATGGATCAGCAACGCCACGGGCCGCGATATCAAACGCTGTGCCGTGGTCGGGTGACGTGCGCACAAAGGGCAGACCCAAAGTCACGTTCACGCCGCCGGCGAAGTCGATGGTCTTCAGCGGGATCAGTGCTTGGTCGTGATACATGCACAAGGCCGCATCAAAATGTTTGCGGGCTTCGGCATGGAACAGCGTATCGGCAGGCGACGGACCGCGGGCGTCGATACCCTCCGCACGCAGTTGCGCGACAGCCGGAGCAATGATGCGGGTTTCTTCGTCGCCCATCTGGTTGCTTTCACCGGCGTGGGGATTGAGCGCGGCAATCGCCAAGCGGGGCTGCGCGATACCAAAGTCATTCTGTAACGCTTTTGCAGTGATCCGCGCCCGGCGAACGATAAGTTCTGAAGTTAGATTTTGTGCGACGTCGCGCACCGCCATGTGCACGGTGACGGGCACGACCCGCAAGCCTTCCACCGCCAGCATCATGACCGGCTCAATGTCGCCGGCGAGGTGGCCCAGGTATTCGGTGTGGCCGGGAAAGGTGAAGCCCGCGCCCATGAGGCTGGCTTTGTGAATAGGGTTGGTAACCATGCCCGCCGCCGCGCCGGATTTCACCAGCACGACTGCCTGATCGATCGCGCCGATAACGCTGGGGGCTGTAGTTCCTGATGGCTTGCCGAGTTCTACCGGCGTCGTTAGCGCCTTCTCCAATCTCAAAACCGGCAACGCCTGTTTAAACTGCGCTGCGGCCTCGCGGGGATGGCTGATGGTGACAAGCGGGCAGGGAATATTAAACCGCGCGGCCAAAGCCGTCAGCCGTGCAGCATCATCGATTACGAAGAATGCAGGTGTATCAGGCCGCTTAGCAGCCCAGGCCTTCAGCGCGATCTCGCCGCCGATGCCCGAAGGCTCGCCCATTGTGAGAGCTAGCACGGAAGATGAAGGTGTCGTCACGGCGTGGCCTTGCTGGGGCCTCTAGAGACGCACATCGATCAAAGCTTGGCGGCGCAGATCGCGCAGACGCTGACGCGCCAGGTTCTGAAGCTTGTCGTTCTGCAAGGTCTGCTGGACCGTTTGGCCGCTGGGCACGCCGTTGTCGTCGCGGCGTATGCAAACCTGCAAGAACAGGCGCGCGCCGCCCACTTCAATGGCGGGGCTGGTCTTGCCCGGCTTCAGAGCATAGACAACCTCGCGCACTTTTTCGGGCAGGCTGCCGGCATAAAGCGGTGCAATCGGGCCAGAGCCGGGCGTCTCAAGCTCTTCTGCAAATTTGTTCATCTGTTCGCACGACGTCAGGCCGCTAATGGTGCGGGTCAGCTCAGCCAGGCGTTGCGGGCTGAGGGCACGCCCGCCTTCGGTCGGCAGGTAAATCTGGCTCAAGGTGACGACCGTCATGCCGGGATCGGCAGCGCCCGCAATGCGCTTATCGCGCAAGGCCATGATGTGATAGCCGGTGGCCGTGCGAATAGGATCGGAAATCTGGTTGTTGTTCAGACGCGAGACAGCGTCTTCGATCTCGGGCTCTAAGTCGCCGCGCACGACCCAACCCAAATCTCCGCCCAAAGCCGCCGTAGCACTTTGTGAGAATTGTTGGGCCAACGCTGGGAACGGCGTGCCGCTGCGGGCTTGCATCACCAGGCGGGTCGCCATCTCACGTATCGCTGAATCCTGCGCCGGCGAAGGCACCGGCAGTTGGATTTCCGCCAGCAGGAACTCTGGTTTGCCCTGGTTGCTTTTGGCGCGCGCCAAAACGGCGTTCACTTCTTCTTCGCTCACCTTGACGTTGGTGCTCAAGGACTCGCGCACAACTTTCGACCAGCCGATATCGGCTTCCATCTGCGAATAGAGCGCGCTCAAATCCACGCCGTTGCTGGTCAGCATGGTGCGGAACGTGCCGATGGGCATGTTGTTGCGCAGCTCGATCTGGTCGACCTGCTGGCGAATTTCGGTTTCGGTGGTTTTGATTTTCAGGCGCTTGGCTTCTTGCAGCTTCAAGCGGTCTTCGATCAAAGCGTCCACAATCTGCGGCATCAGGCGGCGCTGAATATCGGGCGTGTTCTCAAAGCCCGAGGTCACCATCACCATGCCGAGGCGTGACTGCACATCGAACACTGTGATGATGTCTTCGTTCACGACGGCAGCGATGGTCATGCCGCCGGCGCTGGCTGCGGCGGTCGGCGGTTGTCCGGCTGAGAACGGCGCGCCAAGTTGCGCCGCAGCGACAGTGCCAACAGCCAGCGAGAGAGCCGTCGCCAGCAGAATGCTCCGAGAGCGGAAAACGCGTTTCACGATTGTCACCACAGCCTTCAAATCCCACAGCTAAATCAAAAGGCGGTTGGCCCGCCGCGCAGCCGGTAACATACGCGGGAACGGTCCCGAAAACCAGCCGGTCGCGTGGGTAATTAAGGCAACAGGTTCAAGGCCTTGGCTGCATTTTAAGGCGGAATGAGGCGCCTTTAGCGCTCGGCGCCCACGTCGGTATTGAACTTGAGATCGCCGATGGTCTTCATGCTCAAGCGTAAAACCACGGCCAAACCCTTTTTGAAGTCGCGGTCTTGGGTGTTGTCCTTGGCGAAGTCCAAACCAAGCACCACGCATTCGTCTTCGTAGGTGATGCCGACATCCGTGCGGATGGCGCCGCCGCTGGCCGTCAAATTCTGGCGGTGACTGAAGGCCATGCTCCAGTTTTGCGACAGGCGGCTCGAGAGCGCCATGTAAAGTTCTTCGGTGCTGGGCGTTGCCGTCGTGCCGGCTTTGACGAACACATAGCTCGTGGTGACGCGCAACAGCTCCGGTCCCACCGTGGCACTCAGTTCGCTGCGCCGGCTTTCAAGCGTGTCCTTATCCAGACGGAAGCGATACTGCATCGTCACGTAAGGGTTAGGCGTCAGGTCGACGTGACCGACGTAATCGGAGAAGTAGCCACGCAAGCCCGACTGGGGCGAGAAGGCCGCATCGTCATGGAAACGATAGACTTGGCCGACAATGGCCGAGACTGTGCCGATGCTGCGGCTGAAGGTTGCCCAGTGCACGCCGTAATTGATGCGCGCCCCGGTCTCGACGCGGTCATAGCCCGTGAAGCGCTGCGTGCTGAACAGATTGGTGTCGTCGAATTCCAAATCGAGGCTGTCTTCGTTCGGAATGGTGTCCTTGTTGCTGCCGACGGGGCTGTAGACGCCCATGACAATCGGCTCAAGGAACTGATGAATGCCGAAGCTGTCGCTGACCAGGGGCATCCGCCACTCGACGGATGTTTCAGGCACAACGCGCCCGGTTGTGCCTGTGAAAACGTCACCGCGGGCGGGGCGCGGAAGATTGCGCACGTAATAGCCGTCGCCGCGCACACTGGCGCGGAAGGTATAAACGCCGCCGTAGCTCGCAGTATAGGGCAGGTTCCAGCCGACGCGCGTTGAGAGCCGGTTGGTGTCGGTGCCGGTTTCGCGCACGAGAACCAATCCATTACCGTCGACAGTCCAATACCCACCCAAAGAATCCGGGTCGCTGGCGTAGTTGTAGTTCAGCAGCGGAATAACGCCCGGCACCGAGCCGGCCGCACTCGCGATACGTTGACGCTGGAAATAATAGGCGTTGGCCGAGAAGTAGCTGTTGGACGTGAAGCGTTCGGCGAAGAGGTTGCTGGTCAGCCACGTCGGGGCGATGAAGTTGTAGCGGCGCAAGTAGGTGCGGTCCGAGGCGAGGCGGATGTCGGTGCCGCTGCGCCAGTTCTCGTCCATGTCCCAGCGCGCGGTGGCGTCGAGGTGGCCTCGCAGATCGCTGTTAAAATCATTGTCGTCGCCCATAAGGCTGCCGAAGACGCGCAAGCGCGCCGACTCAAAGTCCTGGCGGTATTCGCCGATGGCGCCTTTGCCGGCTTCAGACGTGAGGAACGGCGTCAGCGTCGCGTCGCGGTCAGGCGCGATGTGAATATAATAGGGCTGCTTGTACGACAGACCCAAGTTACGGCTGGCGCCGATGGTCGGCAGCAGCAGGCCGCTTTTAGCACCGGCGGTCGGATCCGGATGCGCGAGATACGGCGTATAAAACACCGGCAGACCGCCGAACTCGACCCAAGCGTTGTTATAGTAAACCATCTCCGCTTCGGGATCGTAGCGCACATGGCTGGCTTTGATCTGCCACAAGGGCGTTTGGTCCCCGCAGCTATCGCAAGCAGAGTAGACGGCATTATCCAGTTCACTGGTGCCGTCGGGATTGCGGCGGTAAAGGCGGCTGGCCATACGCGACTTGTCGGCCAACAACACACGCACTTCGGACGCCAAACCCTCTTTTAAATCGCCGGTGATCTGGATCGAGTCAAAGAACAGCACCGAGCCGTTGGTGTCGGTGATCGAGACATTGCCGGTGGCGGTGGCCACATCGGTGGTGCGGTTGTAGACAATTTTGTCGGCAAGCAGCACGCGGCCCGCGCGATGAATCTCGACGTAACCGATGGCGGTCACGGTGGTGTTGGTGTCGTCATAGCTGATCTCGTCGGCCTGCAGCAGCGACTGCTCGTCGGCGCTGCTGTCAGCTGGCGTTTCGACGAAGGCGGCGTGCGCGCTATGAGGGGTAAACACGCCCGCGGCCACGATCAGCGCGAAGGCCGATACCGTGGACAAACGCGCTTTGCGCAGCGACCTGATTGAAAAAACCGGCGCGGACAACATAAGAGGCAAAGACATCATGAAACGACGGTCACGCGGTGCTGGCGTTCAGGGGTAAGGGCGCCCGGCTTGGAAACTGCCAATCGGGCTTCTTGATGATATACATGCCGACCGCTATGGGGAGCAACGCTACAACGTACATCAGTGGCGTAAATAGCACATCTTTACTGGCAAGATTGACGGCGCCGATCGAAGACGCCTGCAAAACCACCACCGCCCCGATGGCGGTGACGATGCGCGCGGTTTGGCCACGTTTGCTAAAGCCTCCCGTCAGCAGGAACACCAAAGCCACAAATGTGAAACCCAGGGAGTTCAGCGGCTCGACCAGCCTTTGGTGACCCTCGGCGCGCATGCGCACCGCCACACGGGGTGGCATGGTCTCGGTCTGCTCGGCGGTCAGCAAATCCCAGGTGCTGCGCTCGCGGTTGCTCTCGTAGCGATTGTCCTGTGCGGCCTGGAGCGTGCCGAAGTCCACCGCATAGGTCTCGAAATACAAGACCGAAAGATTGCCCTTGCCGGGTTCAAGGGTCTGCTGATTGCCGTTGAACAGCAAGATGCGCGATCCGGTGTCGCTGCGCCCCACGGCGCCGCGTTCGGCCATGATGGTCTTGGTGGCTTTGGCGTCGCGCGTGTCGTGGATCAGCACGCCCAGAAGCTCACCGGTCTTGCCGCGGCCCCTGACGTAAACCGTCAGATCTTTGGTCAATTGATTGAAGGTGCCGTCGCGCAAGATGAACTGGGACACATCGTTGCGGATCGTAAATTGCAGCGTCCGGAAAGATTGATAGGCGTTAGGCACAATAAACAGCGTCAGCAAATAACCGACAAAGGCGGCGGCGGCGGCGCTGAGCAACGCCGGCTGTGCAAGGCCGCCGCGGCTCACACCCGCGGCCTGCGCTACGACCAACTCGCGGTCCATGGTGAGCTTGTTGTAGACAAACAATGTCACCAGGAATAACGCCGCCGGCAGGATCACCGACAGGAACCACGGCATCAACAGCATGGTGAGCTTGAGCCAGACGCTGACCGCCAGGCCCTTGTTGATGATGAACTGCAGGAACGGCAACGACTGTGTCAGCCACACTATAAACGCGAGTGTCATGCTGACCAGCAACGTGCCGAGCGCCAATTGGCGCAGGATATAGCGTGTAATTCCCGACATGGTTGCGGATTATAGCTTCCTGCCTTCCTTGGGCACCAGCTTCATCGCTTTGCCTTTATTTAACGGCTTTATTGTAAAGCTTTGCGACGAATCGACGCCGACATAGAATGAGACATCTTAACCCCAGAAAGAGGACTTGAGGCATGCGTTCAACGCCCCGCGCGAAGCGCGTATTGGCGGCCTTTGTTGCGGCCGTTTGTATGACTGCGTCATCGGCATCCTTCGCCGCTGAAGTGTTGAAGTGTTCGTCACTGGAAGAAGCTGAAGCTTTTCGTTTACGTCACCTGCAAAGTCGCCTCATGGTTGCCGCCCTCGGATGCAATCAGCAGGCAGCCTACAACACCTTTATTGAACACTTCAAACCCACGCTTGCGGCAGCAGGTGGACGCATCACCGATTATTTTATGCGCGTCGGCGCCGGGCAGACAGGGCTGAACCGTCACATTACTGAACTTGCCAACGCGGCGGGCCTTTCGCGCGCGCAGGATCCCGATGGGTACTGCAAACAATCGTGGGAATTGTTCTGGTCACTTGAGCAAGATCCCTTGGCGCTGATCAAGATCGCCGATGCCAACACCCTCGATATGCAATCGCCGCAAAGCTGCTCGGTAACGGTTGCGGCGGGTGCGATGAAGGCCGGCGCGTCGCCGGCAAACGTGACCGCGACATTCGATGCGGCCAAAGCGGCGGCAGATAAAGCCAAAAAGTAATCATTTAGCGTATCGCGGATAAAGCAACGCCGGCGGACTGAAAAGTCCGCCGGCGTTTTTCGCTACGAGTTGCCTCGTATTATTCCATCACGATTTCGACGCGGCGGTTCTGGGGTTCTTTGACGCCGTCGCCGGTGGCGACGAGCGGCTCAGATTCACCTTTGAACGTCACGATAACTTCGCTGTCACGGAAGCCCATCTTTACGAGGGCGGCCTTCACAGCAACCGCGCGGCGTTCAGACAGAGCCAAGTTGTAGGCTGGCGTGCCGGACGTATCGGCGTGACCGGTAGCGCGGATCACAGCCTTGCCGTTCTTCTTCGCGTAATCAGCAGCTTCTTGGACGATCTTCGAAGCATCGGCGCGCAGGTTGGCGCGGTCAAAGTCGAAGAACACCAGGAACTTCTGCGGGACCGGCGGCGGCGGCGGAGCGGTAGGAGCCGGCGGCGGCGGGGGCGGCGGGGGCGGCGGGGGCGGCGGCGGCGGAGCAGCAGCCGTCTGTTGCATTTCCGGCTCTTGGCCGAAGTTGAAGCGCACGCCTACGAGCAGGTTGTGGCTGTGGTCGTTGTGACGGCTGATGTACGAACCAGTCGGCACGCTGTGGAACTTGTTGTTGAACGTGTTGATGTAGCGGTATTCGACAAAGCCGTCGACGCTGTCGCTGAACGGATGCGTCAAGCCGGCGATGGCCTGCCATTGGTAGGTCGAATCACGATCGTTGAACAACGGTGTTCCGGCCGGGAACGTCGGCAAATTTACGCCGGTCTGAACGTTCTTCCACTTGTTCCAACCCACGCCGATACCAGCACCGACATAGGGACGAAGGCTGTCGCTGTCACCGATGTCGAACAGCACGTTGCCCATGAAGCCCATGACGCGCTGGTGACCGGTAGCAGCCGCGCCGGCGACGTCGTTGACGCCAGCGTTACGGTAGTTGAATTCGAATTCGGTGCGTGCGCCCGAAGACCAAGCGTAACCGATTGCACCCGAAAGGATGTAACCCATATCGAAAGTCGCTTCAGTGCTGACAATCGGTGCCGGCGAAGGACGGTTGATGTTAACGCCTGAGTCTTGGGGAAGGCTCAAACCGCCGCCAAAGCTGAGGTAGGGACCTTCGGCATAAGCCGAAGAAGACATCGCTACTCCGGCGACAGCCGCCAAAAGTGCGAGTTTGATTTTGTTCATGTTGAACTCCAGATGGTGTTGATCGCGTACAGGGGTCTTTGTCAGCGCTTGTTTGACGGTGCAACCATGGCGAGGTATGCCGCCGCTCGCAAGGACATCAAAAGCCAAATTTCCAAACAATTTGAATGTGTTGCAATTCTACTATAGGTAGTCTCGCATGCGCAGCAACGCACAAGGGGGATAACGCAGAAGCGGCGTAAAAGTTCGCGCGCCAGTGGTTTTATTTCGAAAAGAGATTCATTTTTGCCTGCTGGGAGGCAGGGCAGTTACAAATGAAGGCGGGGTCAATTGCACGACTCGACCGCTTAAACCTGCGAATCAGCCGACGACTTTGCCCGGATTCATCAGATTCGCCGGGTCGATGGCCTGTTTCAGGCGGCGCATCAGGTCCAATTCCACCGGATCTTTGTAGTGCTTCATCTCTTCGACCTTGAGCAGGCCGATGCCGTGCTCGGCCGAGATTGAGCCATTCATGCCAACGACGATGTCGTGCACGACGCGGTTCATGTCTTCCCAGTTCGCGAGATAGGCTTTGGTATCCGCGCCGACCGGCTGCGAGATGTTGAAGTGGATGTTGCCGTCGCCGAGATGACCAAATGGCACCGGCCGCACGCCCGGGAATTTCTGCTGAACCGCGGCCATGCCGTCGGCGATGAACTGCGGCACGCGGCTCACCGGCACCGAGATGTCGTGCTTGATGCTGCCGCCTTCGTATTTCTGGGCTTCCGGCAGCGACTCACGAATGCGCCACAGGTTCTTCTGTTGTTCGACACTTTCAGCCACGACAGCATCGGCGATGATGCCCTCTTCAAAAGCTGACTCTAAAAGTGCCTCGAAGCTGCCGCGCACGGTGACATCGGGGCGCGAGCTGGAAAATTCGGTCAGCACATACCAGGGATGAGGCGCACCGAAGGGATCGGTCACCCCGGCGATGTGTTTTGCGCACATCTCAAGGCCAATGCGGGGAATCAGCTCAAAGGCCGTGACCGCGTCGCCCGATAGCGCCCGTGCGCGATTGAGCAGTTTTGTCGCATCTTCAAGGTTACTCAGCGCGCATAGCGCTGTGGCTTTCTCGACGGGGCGCGGGAAAAGCTTCAAGACGGCGCCGGTGATGATGCCCAGCGTGCCTTCAGCGCCGACGAACAGGTGGCGAAGCGCGTAGCCGGTGTTGTCTTTGCCAAGTGCCCGCAAGCCGTTCCAGATGCGGCCGTCGGGCAGAACAACTTCGAGACCCAGAACCAAATCGCGCGCGTTGCCGTAGCGCAGAACGTTGATGCCGCCGGCGTTGGTCGCGAGATTGCCGCCAATCTGGCAGCTGCCTTCCGCGGCGAGGCTTAAGGGAAACAAGCAGCCGTTTTCATCGGCCTTCTTTTGTACGTCGGCAAGGATGCAGCCGGCCTCTACCGTCATGGTGAAGTTGACCGGGTCCACGGCGCGCACTTTATTCATGCGGCCCAAATTGATGATAACTTCGCTGGCGTCTTCTCGTCCCACCGCGCCGCCGCAAAGGCCGGTGTTTCCGCCTTGCGGCACGATGGCGATGTTCGCTGCCGCGCAGGCCGTGACAATCGCGGCGACTTCGGCGGTCGTGCTCGGGCGCAACACCAGCGCTGCTTTGCCCTGATAAAGGCCGCGCTCTTCGTGCAGGTAAGGCGCCATGCCCGCCGGATCGGCGATACAGGCGGCAGCGCCGACGATCTCGGCTAAACGGTCACGTAAGGATTGATCTAAGGGCACGGGGGTTAGCCTCGAATGGAACGCAATACGGCAGTCTATTAAATCGCGGCGCTTATATATAGAGCGGGATGAACCCGTCTAGCCCCTCGGAGCTGCGGCCCGCGCCAGGCGGTCATTGATGGCAATGCCGATCCCCGTAGACGGAATAGGGGCAACGGCTATGGCTTTGAATTTCGATGCATCATCCAGCGTGCGCAACATGGCGAACAGATTGGCGGCGGCTTCGACAAGATCGCCCGTCTGGCTCAGGTTGAGCGTCGCCGCGCCCGGCCCGAAGCCCAACAAGGCTTCGCCCACCGTCGCTTGGGTCGTATTCAGACGTAACGGCAACGCGGGCGCGTAGTGGCTGGCGAGCTGGCCCGGCGACTTCGGCGCGGCGGGGTCTTCGTGCGAAATCTTCACCGGCCCGATAACGGCGGCAATCTGTTCCGCCGTGATGGCGCCGGGGCGCAAAATCGTCGCAACTTCTTCGCTGAGATCAAGCACGGTGGATTCCAAACCAACCCGGCAAGCGCCGCCGTCGATGACGAGATCGACTTTAGCGCCGAGAGATGAGTCTACGTGCTTGGCCAAAGTCGGGCTGACGGTTCCCGAGGCATTGGCGCTGGGCGCAGCCAGGGGCCGACCGACCGCACGCAGAAGATCTTGCGCGACTTTATGATCGGGCATGCGCAAAGCGATAGTGTCGAGACCCGCAGAGACTAACTCGGATGCGGGGCAATTTTTGCTTCGGCGCAATACCAGCGTCAGCGGACCCGGCCAGAAAGCGGCGCTCAGTTTTTCAAAGCGCGCGTCGGTGTCAGCGAGCTTCGCGACCCAGCCGCGCTCGGCCACATGAACAATCAGCGGATTGAACGATGGCCGGCCTTTGGCAGCAAAGATGCGCGCAACGGCTTTGCCATCGGTAGCGTCGCCGCCCAGGCCGTAAACCGTCTCGGTGGGGAAAGCGACGAGGCCGCCGTTCTGTAAAATGCGGGCACCTTCCGCGACGCTTTCAACGTTCGCAGCGACAACGCTCACAACAGACCTTCGGCGAGGAAGCGGCCGTTAAGGAAGTCGGGTTTTTTGTACTTCATCTCGACACCGTCGAAATTATGTACACGTCCGCCGGCAGCGCGTACCACCGCATGTCCCGCGCCGATGTCCCACTCGCAGGTGGGACCAAAGCGCGGATAAAGATCGGCGATGCCTTCGGCCACCAGGCAGAATTTCAACGACGAGCCGATGACGACTTTGTCCGACACCTTGTACTTGGCGAGGAACGGGTCCATCAGCTCGGGCACTTCATGGGATTTGCTGCCGGTGATCACAA
The DNA here is from genome assembly GCA_947476895.1 of Fidelibacterota bacterium. Taxonomy (GTDB): domain Bacteria; phylum Pseudomonadota; class Alphaproteobacteria; order Rhodospirillales; family Rhodospirillaceae; genus SHVO01. Next base: position 635,924 of record CANJRX010000001.1, read on the forward strand.
CCTCGCCGCGGCGCGGGCGCACGGAAATCTGTTTGGCTTTCCCGTTACGCCAGACTTCGGCGCGGCGCTCATCTTCAAAAATGACCCCAACATAAGTCTCGGCGCGCACGGGGGCGTGCACGATGCCAAACACTGGCACGCCTTCCCAGACCAGGGCGATGTTGACCGTAAAGTCGTCGCCGCCTTTGATGAATTCCTTGGTGCCGTCTAGGGCGTCCACCAGCCAGAAACTATCCCCGTCGAATTTCGGCGGCTGTCCGGCCGCGACGCGCTCTTCTGCGACAATCGGGAACAGGGGGCTTAAGCGCTCCAGCTCCGTGGTGATGATGCCTTCGGCGATTTGGTCGGCTTCGGTCACCGGGGACTTGTCATTTTTGGCCATGACCTCGAAGCCGCGTTTGCGCACCTCAAGCGTGGCCCGCCCGGCGGCTTCCGCCACGGGCAGCAAACGGTCGGCCCAAGTATTGAGCAAAGTGAAGTCCATGCGGCGCACAACATAACGCGGGTGAACGCTTTGTCCACTGGGCGGGCTGTGCAGGGGAGGTTAAGCTCCCTATATCAAAGTCCTTCATCCGATCCCTTAGTGCTGGAATCACCGCCATGAATATTACGTTCTCCAAGATTTCTGTCCCCACCCAAGGCGTTGTTGTTCTGGGCGTGCCTGAGGGCGGCAAGCTAGGTGCCGCCGCGGCGAAGCTCGATAAACAAACCCGCGGCACGTTGAGCCGCGCCATGAAGACCGCGGAATTCACCGGCAAGCGTGAGAAGTCTCTGGTGATTATCGCGCCTACGGGCACGAAGGTGACGCGCATCATATTGATGGGACTTGGCAGCCCCAAGACCCTCGACAATGTCGCGGCGGAACGCATTGGCGCGGTGATTTACGATCTGGTCTCGAAAGACCCGAACGTGACGGCGGTTCTGGAAAACACGGATGGCGCACTGGCCGCGCACGTCGCCGGCGGTGTTGCGCTTAAATCCTATCGCTTCGCCAAGTACCGCACCAAAGAAGACAAAGACGCCAAACCGAAATTGAAGTCGGTCGACGTGCAGTGCGACTCACCCAGCGACGCGAAGAAGCAGCATGTGGCGGTGGAGGCCGTGGTGGACGGCGTGTTCTTCACACGCGATGTCATCACCGAGCCGCCGAATGTGATCTACCCGGAAAGCTTCGTCGCGCGGGCGAAGGAACTGACGAAAGACGGCGTCAAAGTTGAAGCCCTCGGCGAAGCCGCCATGAAGAAGCTCGGCATGGGCGCGTTACTCGGTGTCGGCCAAGGCTCGGTACGTGAATCGCAATTGCTGGTGATGCGTTGGGATGGCGCCAAGGATAAATCCACCGATCCGATTGTCATCGTCGGCAAGGGTGTGACCTTTGATACCGGCGGCATCAGTTTGAAGCCACCTGCCGGTATGTGGGACATGAAGTGGGATATGGGTGGTGCGGGCGTGGTCGTCGGCCTTATGCGCGCCCTCGCACGCCGCAAAGCCAAAGTGAATGTTGTCGGCCTCTGCGGTCTTGTTGAAAACATGCCTGACGGCAATGCGCAGCGCCCCGGCGATGTCGTCACGTCCATGTCGGGACAAACCATCGAAGTGCTCAACACCGACGCCGAAGGCCGCCTGGTGCTGGCCGACGTGCTTTGGTATGCGCAACAGCGCTTCAAGCCCAAAGCCATTGTCGACCTCGCGACGCTCACGGGCGCCATTATCGCAGCGTTGTCGGAACACTACGCCGGTATCTTCTCGAACAACGACGATCTCTCGGCGAAATTGATTGCAGCTGGTCAGGCCGTGAGCGAACGCCTGTGGCGTCTGCCCATGGGCGACGAATACGACCGCGATATAAAATCACCCATCGCCGATATGAAAAATATCGGTGGCGGCCGCGCGGGCAGCATCACCGCGGCGCAATTCCTGCAGCGCTTCATCAAAGATGTGCCTTGGGCGCATCTAGATATCGCGGGCGTGGTCTGGAACGAGAAGGGCACAGCCCTGGCCCCCGGCGGTGGCACGGGCTACGGCGTGCGGCTGTTGAACCGGTTTATTGCTGATAATTATGAGGCCTAGCTTTCGTTAGCGAGCATAGCGAGCTTAAGAAAGCTGGCCCCCGGCGAAGCCGGGAAAGTAGCCGTTACTGCTTCGTGTGCGGGGCGATCTTGTAGGCGTAGACCTGATCAGCGTCGCGTTTGAGCGAGTCATCGCCTTTGGCGCCCAGGTCGACGAAGAACTCCGCCACACCTGCGGCCTGGATTTCGCTCTCGGCTTCGCGGTAAAGGCCCTTATCGACGCCGTTCTTGAATTTGTGCGTATTGAACAGCGCGGTTTTGGCGTCCGGCGCGGTGCCGACGCACCATTCCTTATACTTACCGCCGTATTTGCGGATGAATTCCTGGAAGTCGTCGAGGATTTCCGACTTGGTCTTGGGCATGGATCACTCTCGTAAGGTGAAGCAGTTCGCCAGAACATAACCATAGGTTACAAAGCTGCCAAAGGTATTTTTCAGGACAGCCCTGACCCAAGCGGACGTTGCCGCAGGATCATCCAAAGGCTAAACACGGGCCTCTTTATTGCTTGGCTTTATTGTCTGGAGTCACCCTCTTGGCCACTTTGATTCGCCCCTTCGCCGGCCTGCGCCCGGTTCCCGCCCAAGCCGCCAACGTCGCGGCGCCGCCCTACGATGTTTTGAACACCGAAGAGGCGCGGGCCCGCGCGGCCGGCAAGGCCAACAGCTTCCTCCATATCTCCAAGCCCGAGATTGATTTGCCTGAAGGCACCGATCCCTATGCGAAGGCGGTCTACGACAAGGGCTTTGAGAATCTGAAGCGCATGATTGCGGACGGCGTGCTGACGCGCGACACGAGCCCGCATTACTACGTCTATCGCTTGAAGATGGGCGACCATGTGCAGACCGGTTTTGTGGGCGCCGCCTCCGTCGCGGCTTACGACATCAACCGCGTACGCAAGCACGAATACACGCGTCCCGATAAAGAAGACGACCGCGTGCGCCAGATCGAAGCGCTGAACGCGCAGACCGGTCCGGTGTTGCTGGCGTACAAAGCCAATCAAGACGTACAAGCCATCATCGATGGCGTTGCTAAGGGCGCGCCCTTATACGAAGTCACCGCCGATGACGGCATTGTGCACACCATCTGGCGCATGGATGACGCGGCGGCCATCGACAAGCTGACCAAGCTGGTCGATGCCATGAACGCGCTTTACATCGCCGATGGTCATCACCGCTCTGCGGCGGCTTCGCGCGTCGCGGCGGCACGCCGCGGCAAAGGCAAAGGCGACAACGCAGAATATTTCCTGGCCGTGGCTTTCCCCCACGATCAGATGCGCATCTTCGACTACAACCGCGTGATCAAAGATTTGAACGGCCTCGACAAAGACGCGTTCCTCGCCAAGGTGAAAGAACGCTTCGACGTGAAACCGGCGAACGCGCAAGTTAAGCCTGATAAACCGACGCGGTTTGGCATGTATATCGACGGCGCGTGGTATCAGCTGGATATCCACGCCAAATACATTCCGGCCAGCGATCCGGTGGCGAGCCTGGATGTTAGCTTGCTGCAAGACAACTTGATCACGCCGGTCTTGGGCATCTCTGACCCGCGCCGCGATAAGCGCATCGATTTCGTCGGCGGCATTCGCGGGCTCAAGGAACTCGAAAAGCGCGTCAATTCCGGCGAGATGAAAGTAGCCTTCGCGCTGCATCCCACGACGCTGGTGCAGTTGATGGCTGTGGCCGATGCCGATCAGGTGATGCCGCCCAAGTCGACGTGGTTCGAGCCCAAACTGGCTGACGGTCTCGTCAGTCACGTTCTGGACTAAAGAGGGCTCGATTGAGCCTCACGCCGCGCGTCATTGTCGTCGCTGGGCCAACAGCGGCGGGTAAGTCCGCGCTGGGGATCGCGATTGCCGAAGCGTTCGGCGGCGTCATCATCAACGCCGATAGCCAGCAGCGTTATGCTGATCTCCGCATTCTGACATCGCGTCCGTCGGAAGCCGACGAAGCGCGCGTGCCGCATCGTTTGTTCGGGGATCTTACCGCATCCGAAAACGGCTCCGCTGCCGAGTGGGCCGTCAAAGCCGCTGCCGAAATCGAAACAGCGACAGCCGCCGGAAAACTTCCGATCCTTGTGGGCGGCACCGGACTTTATTTCCGCGCGCTGATGGAGGGCCTGAGCGATATGCCGTCCATCGCGCCCGAAGTCCGTGCGGCCGCGACGGCATTGCGCGAAGACATTGGCGCGGCCGCATTTCATGCGCGCCTCGCCGAACGCGATCCGGTGTCCGCCGCGCGGCTGAACCCCGCCGATACCCAGCGCGTGCTCCGGGCCTGGGAAGTTATTGAGGGCACCGGCAAACCCCTCAGCACCTGGCAGCAGACTCCGGCCACGCCGCCTCTCAAGGCCACATACTTTGGCATCGTTGTTCTCCCGCCCCGGGACCAGCTTTACGCCGCTTGCGACGCCCGGCTGGAGCACATGATTGCCGAAGGAGCCCTGGATGAGGTCAAAAAGCTACTCGACGGGGGGCTAAAACCCGACTTTGGAGCTGCAAAAGCGCTTGGGGTCCCGGATTTGGCCGCTTTTTTGCGCGGAGAGAGGGGTTTGGAGGACGCTTTAACGCTGGCCCAGACAGCGACCCGCCAGTATGCAAAACGGCAGATGACTTGGTTCAGAAATCAGTTTAATGCGGATTTAACCCTAAGTAAGAAACTTTCGGAAAGCTTAATGCCTGAAATCTTTTCGAATATTCGTCGTTTTTTGTTGACCTGATCCAAACCCGCGACTAGGTTCCGCCTCACAAGCCCGCCTTTAAGCCCCGTTTTTGGGGTTTTCGGGGCGGGCCTTTGATTGAGGAATAGGATTTACGGCCATGGCCGCACAAGCAGCATCGAAAGCACCCCGCGTGAAAGCAGACGCCGCCCCGAGCGAAGAACTCTTCGTCGGCGCGCGCATCATCTTGAAGGCCCTCGAAGAGCAGGGCGTCGAGGTCGTGTTCGGCTATCCGGGCGGTGCGGTGCTGCCGATCTATGACGAGCTGTTCAAACAGAACCGCATTCGTCACGTGCTGGTGCGCCACGAGCAGGGTGCGGTGCACGCCGCCGAAGGCTACGCGCGCTCGACTGGCAAAGTCGGTTGCGTGCTCGTGACCTCGGGCCCCGGCGCTACCAATGCCGTGACGGGCCTGATGGATGCGCTGATGGATTCCATTCCGGTCGTCTGTCTGACTGGTCAGGTGCCCACACATCTCATCGGCAATGATGCGTTCCAGGAAGCCGACACAGTCGGCATCACGCGCCCCTGCACCAAACACAATTATCTGGTGAAGGACGCGAACCTGCTGGCGCAGACTATTCACGAAGCCTTTTATGTTGCGCGCTCGGGTCGCCCCGGACCGGTCGTGGTCGATCTGCCGAAGGACGTGTGCATGGCCATGGGCCATTACACCACGGCGCCGCGCGGCACGCAGCGTAAGCAGCACAAAACCTATCAGCCGAAGACCAAGCCTGAAGCCAGCGCGGTGGCGGCTGCGGTTGCGTTGATGGCATCGGCCAAGCGCCCGCTGTTTTATACCGGCGGCGGCATCATCAATTCCGGGCCCAAGGCTTCGGCCCTGTTGCGTGAGTTGGTGGAACTGACGGGCTTTCCGATCACGTCGACGCTGATGGGTCTCGGCGCTTATCCCGCTGCCGGCGACAAGTGGCTTGGCATGCTGGGTATGCACGGCACCTATGAAGCTAACCTTGCGATGCACGGCTGTGACGTGATGATCAACATCGGCGCGCGCTTTGACGACCGCATCACCGGCAACCTGAAATTCTTCTCGCCCGACTCAAAAAAGATCCACGTCGATATCGATGCCTCCAGCATCAACAAGAACGTGATCGTCGAAATTCCCGTGATCGGCGATTGCACCGTCGTGTTGGAAGAGATGATCGCCTTGTGGAAGGCCAAGCGTTATCAGGCCGACCAGAAAGCGTTGAAGGCTTGGCTGCGCCAGATTGCCGAATGGCAGGGCCGCGACTGTCTCTATTACGAACAGAAGGGCAAGCTCATCAAGCCGCAGTACGCTATTCAGCGTCTGTATGAACTGACCAAAAATCGCGAAACCTACATCACCACGGAAGTGGGCCAGCATCAGATGTGGGCCGCGCAGTTCTATCGTTTCGAGCACCCCAATCGTTGGCTGACGTCGGGCGGTCTCGGCACCATGGGTTATGGTTTGCCGGCCGCCAACGGCGTGCAAATGGCGCACCCGGATGCGCTGGTGGTCGACATCGCCGGTGAAGCTTCGATCATGATGAACATTCAGGAACTCTCCACCGCCGTGCAGTACCGCCTGCCGGTGAAGGTGTTCATCATCAACAACCAGTACATGGGCATGGTGCGCCAATGGCAGGAACTGCTGCACGGCAGCCGTTACTCTGAAAGCTACAGCGAAGCGCTGCCCGATTTCGTGAAGCTCGCCGAGGCTTTCGGTTGCGTCGGCATGCGCGTGAGCGACCCCGCTAAGATGGACGACACCATCAACGAAATGATCTCGGTCAACCGTCCGGTGGTCTGCGACGTCATGGTGGATCCGAAGGAAAATTGCTTCCCCATGATTCCGTCGGGCAAAGCGCACAACGAAATGATTTTGGGATCGGATAAAACCGGCAAAGCCATCACCGGGGAAGGTTTGGCGCTGGTCTAAGCGTCAATAAAGTAAGGCAGAATATCATGGCCAAAAAAGCCGCTAAAAAAGCTGCGCCGAAAACGGCACCTAAAACCTCGGCACCCGCAAAGCGCGCGAAAGCCGAAGATCAGTCTTCGAATTTGTACGAAGGCATGGTCCCGGTCGCGCGCCTGAAAGACAAAGACACTTACCGTCACATCGTTTCGATCCTGGTCGATAACGAAGCCGGCGTGCTCGCGCGCGTCATCGGCATGATCGCAGGACGCGGCTACAACATCGAAAGCCTGACAGTGTGCGAAGTGGACCGCGAGCGCGGTTTGTCGCGCATCAATCTCGCGACCCTCGGCACGCACCAGATCATCGAGCAGGTGAAAGCCCAGTTGGGCCGCTTGGTGCCGGTGCATGTGGTGCGCGATCTTACCGACGACGGCCCGTCCGTTGCGCGTGAACTGGCGCTTGTGAAAGTCGGCGGTGTCGGCGACAAACGCGTGGAAGCTTTGCGCATTGGTGATATTTTCCGCGCCAATGTGGTGGACTCCAGCACCCAGTCATTTGTCTTCGAAGTCGTCGGAACGACTGAAAAAGTTGATGCTTTCATTGAACTCATGAAGCCTTTGGGCCTCGTGGAAGTCTCGCGCACGGGCGTTGCCGCCATTGCCCGCGGCGCTGCCGGCATCGAAAAGAAATAAGCAGAACAGCTAACAAACACTGAGAAAAACAAAACCGAAAGGGACGACCCAATGCGTGTCTATTACGATCGCGACGCCGATGTGAACCTGGTTAAAGGCAAGAAAATTGTCATCGTCGGCTACGGCAGCCAGGGCCATGCCCATGCGCTTAACCTGCGTGACTCCGGCGTGAAAGACATCGCCGTTGCGCTGAAGGAAGGCTCGCCGACACGCAAAAAAGCCGAAGGCGAAAAGCTGAAGGTCATGGCGCCGGCCGAAGCCGCCAAGTGGGCCGACCTCATCATGATCCTGACGCCCGATGAATTGCAGGCCGATCTTTATCGCAACGACATCGCGCCGAACCTGAAGCAAGGCGGCGCACTTGTGTTCGCGCACGGCCTCAACATTCACTTCAACTTGATTGAACCGCGCCCCGATCTCGACGTGTTCATGATCGCGCCGAAAGGCCCTGGCCACACCGTGCGCTCTGAATACCTGCGTGGCGCTGGCGTGCCGTGCCTGGTCGCGGTTGCGCAGAATGCCTCTGGAAACGCAATGGAATTGGCCCTTTCTTACGCTTCGGCCATGGGCGGCGGTCGCGCCGGCATCATCGAAACCAATTTCAAAGAAGAATGCGAAACCGATTTGTTCGGCGAGCAAGCTGTGCTCTGCGGCGGTGCGACGCACCTCGTGCAAGCTGGGTTTGAGACGCTGGTCGAAGCCGGCTACGCCCCCGAAATGGCGTACTTCGAATGCTTGCACGAACTGAAGTTGATCGTTGATCTGATGTACGAAGGCGGCATGGCGACGATGCGTTATTCGATCTCCAACACCGCTGAATACGGCGACTACGTTTCTGGTCCGCGCGTGATCACGTCGGAAACCAAAAAAGAGATGAAGAAGATTCTCGAAGACATTCAGTCGGGCCGCTTCGTCTCCAACTGGATCCAGGAATGCAAAGCCGGTCAGCCCAGCTTCAAGGCGATCCGTCGCAACCACGCAGCGCACCCGATCGAAGAAGTCGGTGGCCGTCTGCGCGCCATGATGCCGTGGCTCGCTAAGGGCACGAAGCTTGTGGATAAGTCCAAAAATTAACCATTTGAGACGGGGTCAGGCTCCCTTCCGGGCCGGACCCTGACCCTTCTTAAATTGGCGGAATTCCGCACTTTTTTTGCCCGATTCCCCCATGGGCCCTTCCCTTAGGGCCGCCTTCATGACAAATTAACCGCCGCTGCGGCACTTTAGCTGTCCCTCAACCTAAGACGGTTGTTTGACAAAATTAGTTAAGCCTTTGATTTGTGGGCAAAAACGCGGCGCGGCAAGAAGGTAAACGTTGTGGGTAACGCCACCGCCCTGATAAGCGATTCAACCGGCACGGTTTCGACCGTGGTTCCGGCTGCTTTGCTGCGGGCGGAGATCGTTGCCGGCGTTGCACTGCCTCTTGCGGACCGGGGTCTGCGACTTATCCGCCTCTGAGCGCCGATTACCTGTCGAGCGACAGGCGTTCAGAGGGCGGAATACACTTTCGAAGTCGCTCACGAACCGATCTTTTTTGACCCCAAATCGTGAGAGCAGAACCATGAGCACGAACAATCGCGTATTGATTTTCGACACCACCATGCGGGACGGCGAGCAGTCCCCGGGTGCGTCGATGAATCGTGACGAAAAAATCCGTATCGCTAAAGCCCTGGAAGAAATGGGCGTCGACATCATTGAAGCTGGCTTTCCCATCGCCTCGCAAGGCGACTTCGAAGCCGTTCAAGCTGTCGCCCGAGAAATCACTGAGTCCGTCGTTTGCGGTTTGGCCCGGGCCGCCCGCGCCGACATCGACCGCGCCGGCGAAGCTTTGAAACCCGCCAAGCGCAAGCGTATCCATACCTTCCTCGCCGTCAGCCCGCTGCATATGCGGGTGAAGTTGCAGATGGAGCCCGATGCCGTTTACCAGATGGTGATCGACAGCGTGACCCGGGCGCGCAACTACACCGACGACGTCGAATGGTCGGGCGAAGACGCCACGCGCAGCGATCACGATTTCCTGTGCCGCTGCGTTGAAGCCGCCATTAATGCCGGTGCCCGCACCGTCAATATTCCCGATACCGTGGGCTATACGGTGCCGGATGAATATCACGCGCTCATCAAGATGCTGAAGAACCGCGTGCCGAACATCGATAAAGCCGTGATTTCCGTGCATTGCCACAACGACCTGGGCTTGGCGGTCGCCAACTCGCTGGCCGCTGTGCAAGCCGGTGCGCGTCAGGTGGAGTGCACCATCAACGGTCTCGGCGAACGTGCCGGTAACTGCGCCATGGAAGAAGTGGTCATGTCCTTGCGCACGCGCAAGGATCACATGCCCTACACTACCGGCATCAAGACCGAACTGATCACAGGCACCTCGCGCCTGGTTTCGACGATCACCGGTTTCCCGGTGCAGCCCAACAAGGCCATCGTCGGCGCCAATGCTTTCGCCCATGAGTCCGGCATCCATCAAGATGGCATGCTTAAGGACAAGAACACCTACGAGATCATGACGCCGGAATCCGTCGGCCTGCGGAAGTCGAGCCTGGTTATGGGCAAGCTCTCGGGCCGCGCTGCCTTCCGTGCGAAACTCGTCGAGCTGGGCTATGAGCTGGGCGACAACGCCGTCAACGATGCGTTCAAGCGCTTCAAGGATTTGGCCGACAAAAAACGTGAAGTCTTCGACGAAGACATCATCGCCTTGGTCGACGACACCGTGATGCGTGAAAACGACCGTATCAAGTTCGTCTCTTTGGAAGTGATTTGCGGCACTAAGGTCGCGCGGCAATCGGCCGAGCTGGAGCTGGAGATCGACGGCGTGATCAAAAGCACCAAGGCGGTCGGCGACGGCCCCGTGGATGCAACGTTCAATGCCATTAAACAACTGACAACCGACACCCAGCACTTGCAAATCTACCAAGTGCACGCGGTGACCGGTGGCACCGATGCCCAGGCAGAGGTTACGGTGCGGCTTGAAGAAAACGGCAAGACAGTGATGGGCCAAGGTGCAGACGCGGATACGCTGGTCGCCAGCGCGCGCGCTTACATCAATGCTCTGAACAAGCTGCTGGTGAAGCGCGAAAAAAGCGCGCCTGCAGCGATGTCGGCTTAGATAATCGGGACCCGCCCGGATGTGTCTCGCATTCGGGCGGCGTCTTATCGAAAAGCACTGATTGAGTAGCGTGGGCAATATCGAGTTTTGATTTCTCTGGTAGGGGATAGATAGAACTAAATGTTTTCAAGATTGACGGGTTGGTTATCGGCCGACATGGCCATTGATTTGGGCACCGCGAATACGCTGGTCTACGTCAAAGGACGAGGCATCGTGCTCAATGAGCCATCGGTCGTCGCGTTGGCCGAGGTCAAAGGCCGCAAGCAGGTTCTTGCCGTCGGCAACGAGGCCAAGCAGATGCTGGGTCGAACGCCGGGCAACATTCAAGCCATTCGCCCTTTGCGGGACGGCGTGATCGCCGACTTCGAAGTGGCCGAAGAAATGATCAAGCACTTCATCCGCAAAGTGCACAATCGCCGCTCCTTCGCGAGCCCCTTGGTGATCGTGTGTGTGCCGTCGGGTTCCACCGCGGTCGAGCGCCGCGCCATTCAGGAATCTGCTGAAGCTGCCGGCGCACGTAAAGTTTACTTGATCGAAGAGCCCATGGCCGCGGCTATCGGTGCGGGCCTTCCCGTGACCGAACCCACCGGCTCTATGGTGGTCGACATCGGCGGCGGTACGACCGAAGTGGCCGTGCTCTCGCTCGGCGGCATCGTTTACGCGCGCTCGGTGCGTGTCGGCGGCGACATGATGGACGAAGCCATCATCAACTACATTCGTCGCCATCATAACCTTCTCGTTGGTGAAAGCTCGGCCGAGCGCATCAAGAAGAAAATCGGTTGCGCTTGCCCGCCGGAATCCGGCGACGGCGAAACCATGGAAATCAAAGGCCGCGATTTGATGAATGGCGTGCCGAAGGAAATCGTCATCAGCCAGCGCCAGATCGCTGAAAGCTTGGCCGAACCGGTCACTGCAATTATCGACGCCGTGAAGGTTGCGCTTGAACACACCGCGCCGGAATTGGCCGCGGACATCGTCGACAAGGGCATCGTTCTCACGGGCGGCGGCGCCATGCTGCACAACCTCGATTTCGTCCTGCGTCACGCCACGGGCCTGCCGGTTTCTATCGCCGACGATCCGTTGAGCTGCGTGGCCATGGGCACCGGTAAAGCGCTTGAAGAAATGAAGGCGCTCCGGAACGTTCTGACGACCATGTACTAGTTTGCTAAAGGGCTGCTGAAAGCAGCCCGGGGAAGAGGAGAAACGCCGTGCGACTACCGACGGGGCAAATTTCCCGTTTTGGAACGCTCAAATCGCTGTTGCAGCGATTTGCGTTTCTGTCGCTCATCGGCGTGACCTTCGCGCTTATGCTCATCGGCAAGGCCGATACGGTTCTTGTGGAACGTGCGCGCGATGCGGTGACGGATGCAGTCACACCCGTGCTCCGCGTCATGTCGGAACCCGCCGCCGTCGTCGCCGACTTCGTCAATAACCTGCGCGAACTGGCCGCCATTCGCGAAGAGAATGCGGAATTGCGTGAATCCAATGCCCGGCTGCTGCAATGGCAATCGGCAGCTCAGCGTCTCGAGTCCGAAAACAAATCCCTGCGTGGTCTCGCAGCTCTGGTGCCGGAACCGGCTGCCACCTTCATCACCGCGCGTGTGGTGGCTGATACCGGCGGCGCCTTCGCGCAATCCATTTTGATCACGGCGGGCCAATCGAGCGGCGTGCGCAAAGGCCAAGTTGTGATGGCCGGCGAAGGCCTGGTGGGCCGCGTCATGCAAGCGGGGCTTTATTCGGCGCGCGTGCTTCTGATCACCGACATCAACAGCCGCATTCCGGTGCTGGTGGGCGAAGCGGGCAACCGCGCCATTCTCGCCGGCGACAACGGTTTGCGTCCGCGCCTTCTGTTCCTCGGCAATAAAACCGCTGCTGCACCCGGCGACAAGGTTGTGACCTCGGGCGACGCCGAAGCTTTCCCACCCGGCTTGCCCATCGGTCAAGTGGCGCGTGTGGAAGAAGGCCTCGTTGACGTCGAACCCTTTGTGGTGCGCGACAAGTTTCAGCATGTGCGCGTCGCGGATTACGGCCTCAACGGTATTCTGGCGCAGCAAACGCCGGCCAAAACGCCGGAGAAGTGAGCCGCCATGCAGGCCACAGTCATTCAGCGCATGGATATCACCGCACGGCGTCTTGTGCCCTTCGGCGTGACGTTGGTTCTCATGCTGTTCGCGATGACGCCGACCTACGTGCCCGGCCTTTCGCACGTGGCGCCCATGTATGCACTGATGGCGGTGTATTTCTGGTCGATCTATCGCCCCGATCTTTTGGGCTACGGCTCCACCTTTGCGATCGGTATTCTGGAAGACCTTTTGGCGGGAACGCCCTTGGGCTCAGGCGCGCTGATCTTGCTGTTGTGCCAACGCGTGGTGTTTCACCAGCAGAAGTTTTTCAACAACAAGCCCTTCGGCATCATCTGGTTGGCCTTCGCGCTGGTCGCGGCCGGTGCGGCACTTCTGCGCTGGTTGTGCGTCGGCCTTGTGGCGACGTCCGGCTTCACGCCTATCGGCCAGATGAGCACAGCGTACCTGATGACCGTCGCGGCTTATCCCATTGTTGGCTGGCTGCTCGCCAAGGCCCACATGAAACTGTTGTCGCAATAACATGACCATTACCCGCGACAGCGACTGGACCAAAATGTTCACCCGCCGTGCCGCGGTGCTGGGCGGCGTGCAGGCGACGATGATCGCGACCCTGGTCGGGCGCATGTATTATCTGCAGGTCGTGCAATCGGATCGCTACAAGATGCTGGCCGACGACAACCGCATCAACATTCAGCTTCTGCCGCCGCCGCGTGGGCGGATCTTGGATCGATTTGGTCAGCCGCTCGCGCTCAACAAGCAGCAGTTCCGCGTGCTGGTCGTGCCCGAACAGGCTTTGCGCGTCGGCGATACGCTCGACACTTTGGCCCGGCTGATTGATCTGTCGGAACACGAGCGCGATCGCATTAAAAAAGAAGTCGGGCGCAAGCGCGGCTTCGTGCCGATCACGATCAAAGAAAATTTGTCCTGGCACGAAATGTCCCGCGTTCAGGTCAACGCACCGGATTTGCCGGGCATCATGATCGACGAAGGCCTCACGCGTTTTTATCCTCACGGCCAGGATGTCGCCCATTTGTTGGGTTACGTGTCGTCCGTCGACGAAGCCGATTTGACCGGCGATCCGTTGCTGCAGTTGCCAGGCTTCCGCATCGGCAAAGATGGCGTTGAGAAGGTTTATGATCTTCAGCTGCGCGGCAAAGGCGGCACCAGCCAGGTGGAAGTCAATGCTTACGGCCGCGCCATCCGCGAACTGGAACGCCAGGAAGGCGAAGCTGGCGCCGACGTTATCCTGACCATCGACGAACGCATCCAGGGCTTTGCCGCACAAAGACTAGGCGAGGAGAGCGCCTCCGTCGCGGTGATGGACGTGCACACCGGCGACTTGCTGGCGCTGGTGTCCAACCCCAGCTTCGATGCCAATGCTTTCAGCCGCGGCTTGACGAGTGCGGAGTGGAAAGATCTTTCCACCAATGACCACAAACCGCTGATCAACAAAGTGCTCTCTGGCCAGTATTCACCGGGTTCGACGTTCAAGACCGTGGTGGCGCTGGCGGCGCTGGAGCACGGGGTGATCTCGCCGGAGCAGACCGTACATTGCAGCGGGTCTTACAATCTCGGCTCTTACGTCAAGCATTGCCACAAGGTGCACGGCAGTGTCAGCATGGTGCGCGCCATCTCGCTGTCCTGCGACGTCTACTTCTACGAAGTGGCGCGGCGCTTGGGCGTGGACAAGATCGCCCCCATGGCCAATAGATTTGGGTTGGGTGCAATCTCAGGCATCGGTTTGCCGAACGAGAAGCCTGGCCTCATCCCGACGGAGGCCTGGAAGAAAGCCGCGCGCGGCGAACGCTGGGCGCCGGGTGACAACCTCAACGTCGGCATCGGTCAAGGCGACGTGCTGGCCACACCAATTCAGCTTGCTGTGCAGGCGGCGCGCCTCGCCAATGGCGGCATTGCCGTGAAACCGCGCCTTGTGCGCCCGGCGGTGCAGGGCAACGCGCCAATCACCGACGATGCCCGCCCGGAGTTTGAGTCTCTCAATATTCCACTAGCGCACATGGAAATTGTGCGCCAAGGCATGTACGACGTGGTCAACGGCCCGCCCGGCGCCACGACGGCCATGGCCGCAAAGCTAAAGCTCACCGAACCCGATATGAAGGGTTGGACCATCAGCGGTAAAACCGGCACGGCTGCCGTGCGCGGCATGACGGCTGCCGACCGCGAAGCCCAGAAGCGCGATCCGTCCAGCGTGCCGTGGCATTTGCGCGACAACGCGCTGTTCATCGCCTTCGCGCCGTCCCATGCGCCGCGCTATTCGCTTGCGGTGGTGGTTGACCATGCCCTCGGCGGCGGTGCCGCCTTCGCCGCGCCCATCGCCAAAGACATTATGGAACTGGTCTTACGCCTTGATCCCTCGCGCAAACCGCGCGCCGAAGATCAAATCGCATCCGGTGACGCACCCGCGCAGAGTGAAGTCCGATGAGCGATATGGGCTTCATGTCGGCGCGTCTGCGCCGGGGCGATATGACCCCGGGCGAGAAGCTGTGGCAGATGAGCTGGTCGTTGATTTTCTGGATCTGCTGCATTTTCGCCTTCGGCTTCGCGATGCTTTATTCCGCCGCTAACGGCAGCTTCCAGCCATGGGCCGCGCCGCAACTGGCGCGCTTTGTTGTCGGCCTCGGCGTGATGGCAGTGCTGGCAGTGGTCGATGTACGCCTGCTCTTACGCTATGCCTATGCATTCTACGGCATCGTCTTTGTATTGCTGGTGGTGGTGGACCTGAAAGGCTTTGTCGGCGGCGGCGCGCAGCGCTGGGTCGACTTGGGCTTTTTTCAATTGCAGCCTTCCGAACTGATGAAACCCGCCATCGTGCTGGCGCTGGCGCGTTACTTCCACGGCGTGAACATGGAAGAGATCGGCTCGCCCACAGCGCTGCTGGTTCCTATTCTGATGGTCATCGCGCCCGTGATCCTCATCATTGTTCAGCCTGATCTGGGCACGGCGCTGCTGATCATCATGGGTTCGGGCATCGTGCTGTTCATGGCCGGCGTCAGGATTTGGAAGTTCTTGGCCGTAGGCGGCCTCGGTCTCGCGGCCATTCCCATCGCCTGGCCCATGCTGCACGACTATCAGAAGAACCGCATCTATACCTTGCTGGACCCAGACCGCGATCCGCTCGGTACGGGCTATCATATTACCCAGTCCAAAATTGCGCTGGGGTCCGGCGGTCTGTTCGGTAAGGGCTTCATGGCCGGCACGCAAAGCCATTTGAACTTTCTGCCTGAACGCCAGACCGATTTTATCTTTACCATGCTGGCGGAAGAGCTGGGCATGATCGGCGGGCTCATTCTTCTTGGTCTTTATGTGATCCTGCTTATCTACGGCTATGCCATTGCCTTCCGTTGCCGCCATCAGTTCGGCCGCCTTGTCGCCATCGGCATCACCACCGGATTTTTCCTCTACTTCTTCATCAACATCGCCATGGTCATGGGCATGATCCCCGTGGTGGGTGTGACGTTGCCGTTCATCTCCTACGGCGGCACCTCGCTGCTCACCCTGATGCTCTGCGTGGGCTTGCTGATGAACATCCACGTGCACCGCGACGTGCACATGGGCGTGCGCGGCGGATTCAAAGACTTTTAGGCGCGTCTTGCCCGAACATCCCAATAGCCAAAGTTCACAAGCTTTGCGCGACACAGGTAAGGCATGCCTTGCGGCGGGCGATCGCAACGGCGCCATAACGGCCTTCGCGCAAGCTTATCGGCTGATGCCGACCGCCATGGACCTCTACGAAGCGCTGCTCGATCTTTATATGGCGACGGGGCGAGCCAAGGACGGCAGCAAATTCTTCGAAGATATGTCGCGCTTAGCGCCTAAAGCCGTCGCATTTTTATTTGCGCGTGGCCGCTTGAAGGCCGAGCAGGGTCTGGCCCTTGAAGCCGCCAAAATATTCGAGCAAGCGGCAGCGCTGGCGCCCACGTCCTCCGGCATGAAGTATTGGCGCGGCTGCGCACTGCTTCAGGCGGGTCACTACAAACCAGCCATTGAAGCCTTCACGCAAAGCCTTTCGTTGTCGTCGCCGTCGCCGCAAGAAAGCAATGAATGCAGCGACCGTAAAAAAGACGCCGAGATGCTTCTCGAGATCAGGCCCGCTTTAAAGGCGGCGCGGAAGACTTTTCAAGCACGCTCAGAGACCACGTTTCGAGATACCTGGGAGCAGGACGCGGTTGCTTCCATTCAAAAGCAACTTGGCGAAACGCCGATCACGGGCCTCGCCGCGGTGTTCTTTCACGTCGAGGCTGGCGACCGGCATCCGTTTCTTCAGAAGCTGTCATCCAGTTCCCAGGCCGTTGACTATAAACAAACGCTTCTGCAGGCGTGCCAAGCGGTCACCGCGACAAACGCCGGTGCGACCGTGATCGTGCTCACGGACGAATTCAGCGACCTCTCGGTTCTGGAAGGTGCGGCCCGCATTGCACGGCTCAGCCTTGTTTCCGATCAACTGATGTACGGCCGCGCGCGCGAACAAAGCCGTCGTTGCGACGGGTCTTTTGCAGGGCCCAGTGCTCTTTCTTGATACCGACATCCTGCTCACCCGCGATTTCAGCGCCGCCTTTGATGGCAGTTTTGACGTTGGCTTAACCTATCGCAACGGCCCAAGCCTCTCGGCAATGCCTGTAAATGAGGGCGTCATCGTGGGTGCGCAAGGAAATGCACCGGCCCTCAAAACCTTTTTTGACGACGTGCTCGATATATACGAGTGGCTCGCCGCCGCCCCATCGCCCAGCGCCCGCTACGGGTTCGACATCCGCAACTGGCGCGGCGGGCAACTGTCGCTCGCTGGATTGATCGATTGGGCCGTGCCGCCGCAAGCCTCGGCGAAGGTCGTCATCAATAAAGTGCGCTATAAATTCCTGCCCTGCTTCGACTTCAATTACACCGTCACGCCGTCCGACCCGCCGCAGTTTCTGGCGACGCGCTGGGCCATTCACTTCAAGGGCGCTAAGGCCAAAGGTCTCATGGCCCCTTACGTCGCGTTCACCCGCAAAAATGAACTGACTCAATAAATGTGCGGCATAGCGGGCATTCTCCAGTACCGGTCGGGCGGTGCACCGTTCGATCCGCGCGACATCGTGGGTCGGATGAATGCCAACCTCGCGCACCGCGGGCCGGATGCCGAAGGCCTGTGGAGCAGTGCGAACGGCCTGTGCCATTTGGGGCACCGCCGTCTCAGCATCATCGATCTAACGGCGGCCGCTAATCAGCCGATGTTGGACGTCTCGAACCGCTACGCCATCGTCTTCAACGGTGAAGTTTATAATTTCAAAGACCTGCGCGAGAGCCTTGAAAAACGTGGCCTCTCATTTAAAACGCGGTCGGATACCGAGGTGCTGCTGCAAGGCTTCGCTGCAGATGGGGTGGACATATTCTCGAAGCTCGACGGCATGTTCGCCGTGGCGATTTACGACACGGTCACGGGAAAACTGACACTGGCGCGCGACCGGGCCGGGGAAAAGCCGCTCTACTATGTCAAAGGCTCCGGATATTTTGCTTTTGCGTCCGAGCTGCGTGCCCTTTTGAACGTTCCGCGCGCGCATGGCGGCATATCCGAGGAAGCGCTCGGTCTTTATATGGCGCTGCGTTATGTGCCGGCACCGGGGTCGATCCTGAAGGGCATTCACAAACTACCGCCCGCGAGCATTCTGGAAATTGCGGCCGACGGCACGGTAAAAGAATCGAAATATTATGCCTTCTCCGCTGCCAACCCCGCGCCCACACCGCCCTTAAGTCAGGACGCCTTCGCCGAACAGGTAGAAGCAGCGTTGATAGACTCTTTGCGCGCGCGGCTTAACAGCGATGTGCCTTTGGGCGCATTCCTCTCCAGCGGCGTGGACTCCGCCTTGGTGTGCAGTCTTTTGACAAAGCGCCTCAACACCAATCTCAAAACCTTCACGGTCGGCTTTGAAGGCGATATCGGCAGCGAACATGCAGCAGCTGCCGACATCGCCCGTCTATTGGGCACAGAACACCAGACCTTCATCTTCGGCGCCGCGGCTTTCGATGAAGTCTGCGAAAATATCGGCGACCTGTTGGACGAGCCGAACGGCGACCGCAGCTGCGTGCCCACCTACCTGCTGTCGCGCTTCGCACGCGCGCATGTCACCACGGCAATTTCGGGCGATGGCGGCGATGAGCTGTTCGCCGGTTACGCGCGCTACGCTGCCTTTGTGCAGAAGTTCGGGAAAACCGCCTGGCCCAGCCCGGCGGCCATTGCACGCACCTATTTCGAACAATCTCTGCCGGTGTTTCCGTGGCAGGGTATTCGTGAAACGTTGCCGGAGGCCATGGGCGCGGTGATGTCTTTCGTGGATGCGCAGGGCGCTGTTTTCGCAGCCCCCGGCCGCAACATCATTGATGGTCTGCGTATGCTCGACTTCGACACCTATATGCCGGGCGCCGTGTTGGCGAAGGTCGACCGCATGAGCATGCGCCACGGGTTAGAAGTGCGCACACCTTAACTTTATGAACCGCTCTACGCCCTAAGCCGCCAAGCCAGCCTCGCGGACTTTTTCGGCCCCACGGGACAGAAAGCGGTCTTACTCAAACTGTTGGGTAAATACATCGGCGGACCTCACATCACCGCGCCCAAAAAGGGCTTCGGCATGCCGCTCAGCGTGTTCCTGAATAACAACCAGCGTGTGACGGCTGAGCTGCAGAAAGCTCAGGCAATCCTGGCCGACACAGCCTTCTTCAAAGACCGCAAAGACAGTGCGAAAGCCTTCGCGGCCTGGGGCGGCAGCAACATGAACGCCGCCTGGGCGACGATTGTGCTCGGAAAGTGGATCGAGTCCGTGGGCAGTGGCTTGTAGAGCCGCAGCCCTTTATGGTGAGGGCGACATAAGTCGGGGGGCTTCGTCATGATCACAGATCCGTTTGCACTGCTCGCGTATTTGGTGGCCATTATCGCCGCTCTATTCTGGCTGTCGGACCTTCCGGCGCTGCGGCGCGTGTTCCACTTTGTGCCGCCGGTGTTGTGGATTTTGCTGATCCCCACACTCTCGACCACCTTCGGCCTGATCCCCGTGGAAAGCCCGGTCTACGACTGGCTGCAAAACCGCGTTCTGGTGGCGGCCCTCGTGTTGCTGCTGCTCGCGACAAACTTGCGCGCCATCTTGCGTCTCGGCCGCCCGGCGCTGACGATGATGCTCACAGCATCCGGCAGCATTGCTGTGTCGGCAATTATTGTTTTTGCAGCCGTGCGCTTTTGGCTTCCGCCCGATGCCTGGAAATCGATCGCGGCCCTCATGGGTGTGTGGACCGGCGGTTACGGCAACATGGTTGCGGTTTCGACCAGCGTCGACGCCTCGGCGGCCATGCTCACCAACGCCATTATCACCGATACAATTGTTGGTTATGGCTGGATGAGCCTCTTGATCACGCTGGCCCCCGCGCAAGACGCCATCGATCGCCACCTCAAAGCCGACCGCTCTATTCTCGACGATATCAACCGCCGCCTGGGTGAGGTGGAAGCAAAGTTGACGCGCCCCACCACCATCACCGATGTCGCCATCATGATGGGCATCGCGATTGGTATTGCGTATCTGGCGTCGCGCGCCGGTCAGGCCTTGCCGCAAATCTCGGGCATCATCAGCGCGTTCACCTGGAGTGTGATTATTGCCAGCGCCGTGGCCATCGTGTTGTCGCTGACCCGCCTCGGTAATCTCGGCTTCGCGGGCGCGACACCTGTGGGCACGTTCTTGCTTTATATGGCCTACGCCGCCATCGGTGCCCGCGCGAACATGAGCGATGTGGGCTCCGCGCCGCTGTTTCTGTTCGCCGGCGTTCTGATTCTTTTGCTGCACGCCACAGTCATGCTGCTCACCGCGCGCTGGCTGAAAATCCCCATCTTCGCGGCGGTGGTGGCGAGCCAAGCCAACGTCGGCGGCATGGCGACCGCGCCGATTGTCGCCGCCATTTACCAACGCTCATTGGCCGGTGTGGCCGTGTTGCTGGTGCCGTTGGGGCTGGCTTACGGCACCTTCGTGGCCTTGGCGGTGGGGGCGGTGTGCCGCCTCATCGCCGGCGCCGGCTAAACCGCGCGCGGCCCCCGCAAAATCCCGCAGAAAACCGCCAAATTTTAGCGCCCCAAACCGCCGCCGGCATCGCTTGTCACGGCCCTCTACAGGCTCTATAAGGACCGCCTTCCCGGGCCTTTTAAACATGCGCCGCACGGCTTGATGCGACGGTGGGCTGCCGCGGGAAGGCCCAGGTGGGGCGCATAGCTCAGTTGGTAGAGCAGCTGACTCTTAATCAGCGGGTCGCAAGTTCGAGTCTTGCTGCGCCCACCATCCTTTTCAATGACTTAGTGATGATTGCCCTCTTAAGGGCGTGGGCTAAAAGTCAGCCATGCACCCACTGTGCACCCAGTAGGCGCAACTTCGCCACGATGGGCCAGCCTCCCGTACTGCTGATCCATTATGCTTGATCCAGCATCGCTACAACACCCACCAACCCCCGACTGACAAAACCGCCAGAACCCCTTTTGTCAGTTCTGTCAGTACGGCCTTGGGCCGTTAGCGCCATTTTCCGACCCCCACCCAGGCACTTCGCCCCAGCGACCCCGCCCTGGGTGTTTAGCTTCACGCAGCCGCGCCCGAATGGCGCAAAATTTTTACAAAACTACGGATTGGCGCCCAGAGCTATCATTGGGCAGCGGCATTGATATCAATGGCGGGGGGCCTGAAAGCAAAAGGCCCCGCCGTTGACACTCACAAATACGCAACTTGGGGGGGGGGGGGGTCACGATTGGGCGCGTCACGCGACCCCCTCAATTGCAATCTTTCAAAGCGAGATCAATGCGCTGAGAAGCCTTCGGAGTGGGGTCAATGTTGGGTGCGATTTTACAGTTTTGAGGTTGGACACTAGGTTGGACAGGTTGGCCACCAGCGCGGGCAGGTGGCGTGATATAGGTTCGGGAGGCGCGAGAAGATTTCGCCGGGATCAGGGAGGCGGCCGTGGACGAAGAGGATGTGTATAAGGTCGGTACCTTTTTAACCTGGATCATCATCTTTATTGGCGCCTGGATTTACTGCATCGACACCTACGGATTCCTACTCGGTGTTGGATTGGGGTGGCTTGCGGCGGCGATCTCGGCAACCGTGCTTTGCTGGTTCTGGCCGCTCTATATTCTCGGCGGCATATTTTTCGCCTTGAAGGCTTTCAAATAGGGTCTTTGAAGGCTTGGCATCGAGGCCCGCACCCCCGGCGAAGGGCAGGAAATGTAAAATCGCGTCCAACGGTGACCCCTCGCGAGATTGAAGGATGTCATTGGTAACATGCGCCCCAGGCATATGGGGGCATCATGCGAAATCCATGGGCGTGGCTGGTAGACCGGCTCTGGCCGAAGGCTAGCGCGGCTCCTGACGCAGCGGCTCACCGCATTGTATGCGGCACTCCGCACGTATGGGCCGCAGAGCAGCGCCAAGCCGCTGAGTGGGCGCTGGCTGACAAAGCGCAGAGCTATGACGGCAGGTTTTACAGCGGCGATGATGCTAAGGGCGTGATGGCTGCGTGGATATATGGAGACGGCAAATGAAGCGGACAATCAAATCAGTACTGATAGCAGTAGCACTCACTGCGTCGTTTACGAAAGCGCAGGTTGTCTATGCGCAAAATTTTGATCAAGGTGTTGAGGCAGCAAAGAAAGGTGACATCGGATCGGCATTGCGCATATGGCGTCCATTAGCGGCACAAGGTGATGCCGATGCGCAGTTTATTCTTGGCGTGATGTACGCTGAGGGTACGGGCTTAGCGCAGGACTACAAAGAAGCCGTGCGGCTATTTGGACTAGCAGCAGCGCAGGGCAATGCGGGCGCGCAGTCTAATCTTGGCGTGATGTACGAAAAAGGTGAGGGCGTGGCGCAGGACTACGTACGCGCACATATGTGGTTTAATTTAGGGGCGATTTCGGGCGACAGCAAAAAGGCTTTAGCCAATCGCGACCGTGTAGCAGCCAAGATGACCCCCGC
>CANJRX010000002.1 GCA_947476895.1 Fidelibacterota bacterium
CACTACAACACCAAGCGGCCCCATTCATCGCTCGGCTATAGGCCGCCGGCGCCGGTGACCTATAGCCCGATACCAGTACCACTCGAACAGAGCCAAAACATGCAGTAGACTAACATCACGACTGGTAAAGAAAATCGGTCAGGTCACTTTTGCGGCGACAGTTACATAATATTCTAATTTTCCACGGGAAAAGGAGCATTTGCGCTTACTATAAGGGTAGCCCTTGAGTGCGCTTCGTGTGCGCCCACCCCAACAAAAAACGGCCTAGCGATTTCTCGCTAAGCCGTTTTTGTTTCGATGGTGGAGCTGGACGGAATCGAACCGACGACCTCTACAATGCCATCGTAGCGCTCTCCCAACTGAGCTACAGCCCCGTTCTCGACGTCACGTTCACCGGTTGGGCCGGCGCCCGTGTCTCATTCTTAAGCGTCTCGTTCTTGGTCTCGAAGTTGGCGGGAACCTAAGATTTTCCCCTCAACCCTTCAAGCCCTTAAATCTGATCAGCCTTCGGACTCTTTTTCCACGGGCACGTCGACGTCGTCGTCTTCGCCCAGGTCCGAGGTGTCCTCGATCACGGCTTCATCTTCATCATCGTCGTCGGCGACGACCGCATCCACATCATCATCGTCCGTGGCGGCCGGCTTCGCGGCGGCAGCAGCGGCAGCCTTCGCGGCGGCAGCGGCTTTCTCGCGGTCTTCGGCCGGGCGGCGCGAGGCCTTGAAGATCACGGGCCGCGCATTGGCGGTTCCGCACTTCGGGCAAACGCCGGGTGTTTTGTTCAAATCGTAAAATCGCGCCCCGCAGCTCTCGCAGGTCAACTTCATGCCTAGTTCGGCTTTAGCCACGATCTTACCTCCGTTGCAGTCCTAAACAGCTTTCCACTCCATGCGCGCTCAAGAACACATATGAGAGGGAACCCTGCGGCGGCCCTAAATCTGGGCGAAAACACCGGCGGGGCTAGGCATTTGCCACTTTATCCAGGCCCCGTCAAACCTAAACTCACCCCCGAAAAAGGGCCCGGAAAAGGTCGGGGAAAAGTCCCAGCGAAAGCGGGGGTTAAAACAAGTGGTTCAGGTGGCGCGATCCGGGCCGAAATGCTATCAGCCCGGCCCAGGAAAGCATTCACATGTCTCACGGTTCTTCACTCACCCCTACCGTCTCGGCCCGCGCGCGCAGCCTGAAGGGCCGCGCCATTGTGCCGGGTGATAAGTCCATTTCTCACCGCGCCCTGATCATGGGCGGCCTGGCTGTGGGCGAGACCACCATCACCGGGCTTTTGCTGGGCGAGGACGTGCTGCGCACGGCCACCGTCATGGCGGCTCTCGGCGCTAAGGTCGAAGAAACACAAAGCCCCGGCGATAAACATGACGGTACCGGCCGCACGTTCCGGGTTTGGGGCCGCGGCATCGGCGGGCTGACCGAGCCGGCCGATATCCTCGACATGGGCAACTCCGGCACTGGCGCGCGGCTGATCGCAGGGTTGGTGTCCGCTTATCCCTTCACATCCTTCATGACCGGCGACGCCAGCTTGCGCGGCCGTCCCATGGACCGGGTGACCAAGCCCTTGAGCCAAACCGGCGCGAAGTTCGTCACGCGGGCTGGCGAACGTTTACCCATGGCCGTCACCGGCACGCCGCTGCTCATGCCGCTCACCTACGACAGCCCCATCGCCTCGGCCCAGGTGAAGTCCGCCGTGCTGCTGGCCGGGCTGCACGCCAAGGGCCTCACCACCGTCACCGAACCCACGCCCAGCCGTGACCATACCGAGCGTATGTTCCGTCATTTTGGGGTCGATGTGTGGACCGAAACCGTCCAAACCGGGTCCTCCGGGGGTCGCCAAGGCTCCTCCCGGTACAAAGTACAGGTCCAGGGGCAGCCTGAACTGTCGGGAAGGCCCATAAACGTGCCGGCAGACCCTTCTTCGGCCGCTTTTCTGGTCGTAGCGGCTCTTTTAGTGCCCGGATCGCATCTCATCCTGCCCAATATCAGCATCAATCCGCTGCGGATCGGGTTGTTTGACACATTAATCGAGATGGGCGCCCAAATTGCCTACACCAACAGCCGCATTGAGGCCGGCGAGCCGGTGGCCGACCTGGAAGTGAAGTACTCGCAGCTGAAGGGCATCAATGTCCCGGCCGCTCGGGCACCCTCCATGATCGACGAATACCCGATTCTGGCGGTAGCCGCGGCTTGTGCCGAAGGCGTGACCCGCATGGACGGCCTGGAAGAACTGAAGGTCAAAGAAAGCGACCGCCTCTCGGCCATGGCCAATGGCCTCAAGGCCTGCGGCGTCGATGCCAAAGCCGAAGGGGACTCGCTCATCGTGCGCGGCGGCGGACCCAAGGGCAACGCGCCGGTCATGATCCCGGTGAACCTCGATCACCGTATCGCCATGTCGTTCCTGGTGCTCGGCATGGCTGGTGATCGCCCGATTGCTGTCGATGACGCTTCCGCCATCAACACAAGTTTCCCTGATTTTATCGGCCTTATGAACGGCCTCGGCGCGGACATTCAGGCTGTGCCCGCGAAAGACCTGCTGTGATCATTGCCCTCGACGGTCCCGCCGCTTCGGGCAAAGGCACCCTCGCGCGGCGTTTGGCGGAAGCTTTCAACCTGGCCTATCTCGATACTGGGTCGCTCTACCGGGCTACGGGCGTCGCGACCCTCCGGGCCGGCGGCGACCCCGCGAACGAGGCCGATGCGGTTAGATCCGCAAAAGCCCTTGATATCACGACATTTTCGCCATCAGATTTGCGCACGGAAGCGGCCGGGGTGGCGGCCTCACAGGTGGCTTTTATCCCCGCTGTACGCGCAGCCCTCCTTGATTTTCAACGAAATTTTTCCAAAAACCCACCCGGCGGCAAAGCCGGCGCGGTTCTGGATGGCCGCGACATCGGCACGGTTGTTTGCCCGGACGCCGATATCAAGATTTTCGTCGAAGCCGACCTTGAAACCCGGGTCAAACGCCGGGTTAAAGAGTTGCAGGAAAAGCCCGGAAACACTATAGAAGCCCGCGTTGTCCGCGCCGATATGGAGGCCCGCGATGCCCGCGACAAAGATCGCAGCGTCGCACCTTTAAAACCGGCAAACGATGCGTTCACGCTCGATACGTCGAACATGACCGCGGACGAAGCCTTCGCTCAGGCGAAAGCTCACATCGAAAAGAAATTAAAGCGCTAATCAAAAGCGTGTTGCCTTGCGCGGCAAACCGGAATGGTCCGGTCCCAGCGCTGTTACCAAGACCATCGGAACCAACCGGCGGCCTGGATCAAAAAAAACGAAAAGGAAGTTACATGGCTCAATCTAATTTGGCGGTGAAGGAAGACTTCGCCGCTCTGCTGGAAGAATCCTACGTCACCAGCCCGACCACCGAAGGCAGCGTCATTAAAGGCACGATCGTGCGCATGGATGACGACTATGTCCTGATCGACGTCGGCCTCAAATCTGAAGGCCGCATCGCTCTTAAAGAATTTGCCCGCACCGGCCGCGAAGCTGAAATGAAAGCCGGCGACCGCGTCGACGTGTTCGTCGAACGCTACGAAGACAAAGACGGCCTTATCATTCTGTCGCGCGACAAAGCGCGCCGCGAAGAAGCCTGGAACGTGCTCGAAGAATTGCACACCAAACAAAGCCGCGTTGAAGGCATCATCTTCGGCCGCGTCAAAGGCGGCTTCACGGTCGACCTCAATGGCGCCGTGGCCTTCTTGCCTGGCTCTCAAGTCGATATCCGCCCTGTGCGCGACATCACGCCTCTGATGGGCAGCCCGCAGCAGTTCCAGATCCTGAAAATGGATCGCGCGCGCGGCAACATCGTTGTCTCGCGTCGTGCCGTCATGGAAGAGACCCGTGCGCACGAACGTTCGAAGTTGATGGAAGACCTGAAAGAAGGTCAAGTGCTGGACGGCGTTGTGAAGAACATCACCGACTACGGCGCGTTCGTCGATTTGGGCGGCGTCGATGGTTTGCTGCACGTCACAGATATCTCGTGGAAACGCGTGAATCATCCGTCCGAAGCTTTGTCGGTCGGCCAGCAGCTCAAAGTGCAGGTCATCCGCTTCAACGCCGAAACGCAGCGCATCTCGCTCGGCATGAAGCAGCTTGAAGCCGATCCGTGGGAAGGCGTCGCCGCCAAGTACCCGGTTGGCACCAAGTTCACCGGCCGCGTCACCAACATCACCGACTACGGCGCCTTCGTGGAGCTGGAAGCCGGCGTCGAAGGTCTGGTGCACGTCTCAGAAATGAGCTGGACCAAAAAGAACATCCACCCCGGCAAGATCGTCTCCACCTCGCAGGAAGTGGAAGTGATGGTTCTGGATGTGGATCAAGAAAAGCGCCGCATCTCGCTGGGCCTGAAGCAGTGCCTCGCCAATCCGTGGACAGCATTCCAAGACAAGTTCCCGGTCGGCACGGTTGTTGAAGGCGAAGTCAAGAACATCACCGAGTTCGGTCTGTTCGTTGGCCTCGACGGCGAAATCGACGGCATGGTGCACTTGTCCGACCTGTCTTACGACGGCGACGGCGAAGCAGCCCTCAAGACCTTTACGCGCGGCCAGATGGTCAAAGCGAAAGTGCTCGACGTCGATGTTGAGAAAGAGCGCGTGTCGCTCGGCATCAAGCAGCTGGGTGAAGATCCCCATGCCGCCGCCGCCGGCGACCTCAAGAAGGGTCAGGTTGTCACGTGCATCGTGAAGGCAGTGCAGGAAAACGGCATCGAAGTTTCGGTGAACGATTCTCTGCAAGGCTTCATCAAGCGCAACGAACTGGCCAAAGATCGCTCCGAGCAGCGCCCCGACCGCTTCGCCGTAGGCGAGAAGGTCGATGCCCGCATCATCGCGATCGACGCCAAGAGCCACAAACTCACGCTCTCGATCAAAGCGCGTGAAGTTGAAGAAGAGAAGGCCGCTATGGCCGAGTTCGGCTCCGCCGACTCCGGCGCCTCCCTGGGCGATATCCTGGGTGCTGCGCTCAAAGCCAAGGCCAAAAAGGGTGACGACGACGAGGCTTAGCCCTCTAAACGTTAATCTTTCTAAGCAGATCAATGCCCGCCGGACCCTCCGGCGGGCATTTTTCTTGCGGATTTCCGCCCTTTTTAGATTTCCCGGGCGGGTCTAGCCCGAAAAGGTCTGTCTTTTGAGTGACTTACCCCTGAGAACGGCTTGACTTCGGCCCTCGCTATGCCATCCTTTTGATAGGGGACGATTTCAGCTGCGCAAGCCCCGCGCTTCGAACCTGAGGGCGAGGATACTTCACATGACTAAGTCGGAGCTGATCGCCCATATCGCTGCGCGCAACCCGCACCTCTATCAGCGCGACGTTGAACGCATCGTGACCTCGATTTTCGAAGAGATCTCAAAGGCCTTGGGCCGTGGCGACCGCGTGGAATTGCGCGGCTTTGGCGCGTTCTCGGTCAAGCATCGCGACAGCCGCGTAGGCCGTAACCCCCGCACCGGCGCTTCGGTTTCGGTGTCGGAAAAGGCTTTGCCCTATTTCAAGACGGGCAAGCAGCTGCGCGACATGCTGAACGTCTAGCGTGTGACCGCGCTTACTTATAAGCGTCATTTTTCGTGAAATTGATCAACACCATCATCGCCGCCGTCGTGGCGCTGTTGATCGTGCTGTTTGCCGTCTCCAACCGCGCGCCCGCGGTGGTGGAAGTCTGGCCGTTCCCCTATCAACTGGCGTTGCCGCTCTATGCCGTGATCCTGCTGACGGTTCTGGTGGGCTTTATCGCCGGGATCGTCGCCAGTTGGCTGTCCAATGCCGGCAAGCGCCGCGAAATGCGCCGCCTGCGCCGTCAGGTGCGCGACCTTGAAGAAAGCCTCGCGCGACATCAGATGACCTCCACCGAGAAGTGAGCTTTTTCGGATATTAGTGCTGGCCGCGTAATAATGGTAAAAGCGCCGCGCAAACGGAGTACGCGACATGAACTCACCCGCTCACGCCCTCAGAAACCCGGTCTTCTGCGCCATCGATACCTCAGATGTGGGCGCAGCTACGGCCTTAGCCGCCAAGGTCGCCGACTGCGTCGGTGGGTTGAAGTTGGGCCTCGAATTCTACAGCGCCAACGGGCCCAAAGGTGTGCAGCAGGTGCAAAAAGCATCTGAGCTGCCGCTGTTCCTCGATCTGAAATTCCACGACATCCCGAACACTGTCGCAGGCGCCGTACGCTCGGCCGCCGCGCAAGTGAAGCCTTATATGATGACGCTGATGGCGGCGGGCGGCAAAGCCATGATGCAGGCGGCCTGCAAAGCTGCAACAGATGTCGCGCATGAATTGATTGTACCGCGCCCGTTGTTGTTGGCCGTGACAGTGCTCACCAGTTTCGATCAAAACGATCTGCTGGAAACGGGCGTGTCCGGCACCGTGAATGATCAAGTGCGGCGCTTGGCCGAACTCGCAAAGCTCGCAGGCATCGACGGCATTGTGTGCAGCCCGTTGGAAGTTGAGACCCTGCGCCGCGATCTTGGTCCCGGCATCAAGTTGGTCACGCCTGGCGTACGCCCTACATGGTCCGAGGCTAACGATCAGAAGCGCGTTATGACGCCGGTCGATGCTGTCACCGCTGGTGCGGATTATCTTGTTATCGGTCGGCCTATTTCGTCCGCGCCCGATCCTGCGGCAGCGGCGTCACGCATCGCCCTGGAACTCGCACCCGTAACAAAAAGCAGCTGATGCCCATTTCCGTCAAAATCTGCGGACTGAAAGACCTGCGCGGCCTGCACGCTGCTGTGGAAGCAGGTGCGTCTTTTCTCGGTCTGAACTTTTTCCGCCGTAGCCCGCGTTATGTGACGCTGGAACAGGCCGCAGAACTCAGCGCCGAAGTGCCGCGCGGTGTGAAGATTGTCGGCCTTTTCGTGAACCCCAGCGATGCCGAACTGCAAGCGGTGCTCAACGTTGCGCGCCTCAATATGATTCAATTGCACGGCAAAGAAACGCCGGCGCGGGTCGATGAAGTGCGCAAGCTTACGGGTCTGAAGGTTATGAAGGCCCTCGGCATCGCCACGGCCCGCGATGTGGTCGAAGCCCAACAGTTTGAAGGCCATGCCGATTGGCTGTTGTTTGATGCCAAAGCCCCCGCCGAGGCCACGCGTCCCGGCGGCAATGCGGTGGCTTTCGATTGGACGCTGCTCAAGACCTACGGCGGCAAAACACCCTGGATGCTGGCGGGCGGCCTCACGCGCGCCAACGTGACCGCGGCCATCAAAGCCTCGGGCGCCAGAGCTGTGGACGTGTCCTCGGGCGTCGAAACCCGCCCCGGCATCAAGAGCCCGGCCCGCATCCGGGCCTTCATCAAGGCTGTCGGCTCGGTCACGGCGGCCCGCGCCAAAGATTAACATACTGGAAAATTTACATATTTCGCCATTTAGCGGCAGCGTTCCTTAGAGTATAAGACGCACTCCTTTTAGGTACCGGGACATACAACTGTGGCCGAAGCGCTGAACACATACAAAGGTGGGGCCGACGAAAACGGCCACTTCGGCCTGTTCGGCGGACGCTATGTCGCCGAAACGTTGATGCCGCTGATTTTGGAAGTCGAGCAGGCTTATAACGCTTGCCGCGCTGACCCCAAGTTCGCCGCCGAACTGCAGCATCTCAACACACACTACGCTGGTCGTCCCAGCCCGCTTTATTTTGCTGAGCGTCTGACCGAGCACTTCGGTGGCGCGAAGCTCTATTTCAAACGCGATGAGCTGAATCACACCGGTTCGCACAAGATCAACAACACGCTGGGCCAAATTCTCGTGGCGCGGCGCATGGGCAAGACCCGCATCATCGCCGAGACCGGCGCGGGCCAGCACGGCGTTGCGACGGCCACCGTCTGCGCGCGCTTTGGTTTGCAGTGCGTGGTTTACATGGGCGCGAAAGACATCGAGCGCCAAATGCCCAACGTCTTTCGCATGCGCATGCTGGGCGCCGAAGTGCGCCCCGTTGAAAAGGGCAACGCGACGCTGAAAGACGCCATGAACGAAGCTTTGCGCGATTGGGTCGGTAATGTGCACGACACTTACTACCTCATCGGCACGGCGGCGGGTCCGCATCCGTACCCGACCATGGTGCGCGATTTCCAATCGATCATCGGCGAAGAAGTACGTACGCAGCTACACGAAGCTGAAGGCCGCTTGCCCGATAGTCTCGTTGCGGCCGTGGGCGGCGGCTCCAATGCGATTGGTTTATTCCATCCGTTCCTTGACGACGCGGGCGTGAAAATGTTCGGCGTCGAAGCTGCGGGCCGGGGCATCAACACCGGCGAACATGCGGCCTCGATCACCGGCGGCTCACCTGGCGTGTTGCATGGCAATCGCACCTATCTCCTGCAAAGCGACAGCGGCCAGATCAAAGACGCGCATTCCATTTCCGCCGGTCTCGATTATCCCGGCATTGGTCCCGAGCATGCCTGGTTGCATTTCCAGGGCCGTGTTGAATACGTTTCCGCGACCGATACAGAAGCGCTGGATGCTTTCCAGATGTGCTCCAAGCTTGAAGGCATTTTGCCGGCGCTTGAGCCCGCCCATGCGCTCGCTTACGTCGCGCGCGTGGCGCCCAAGCTGCCCAAAGACCACATCATCGTCATGAACATGTGCGGCCGCGGCGATAAAGACGTGTTCACGGTTGCGAGCGCCTTGGGAGAAAAGCTGTGAACCGTACAGCATCTCAAATCGACAACAGCGGCAACCGCATCGCCGAGCGTTTTGCGCTGCTGGCCAAACACAAACGTCCCGGCTTGGTGACATTCATCACCGCCAATGATCCGACGCCGGCTGCGTTCATGGAAATTTTCGAAGGCTTGCCGTCGGTGGGCGCCGACCTGATCGAGATCGGCATTCCGTTTTCCGACCCCATGGCCGACGGCCCGTCGATCCAAGCCTCAAGCCAGCGTTCGCTCAAACACGGCACCGACATCAACGACGTACTGACGGCTGTTTCCGAATTCCGCCGCTCTGAAATCGACACGCCCATCATTCTCATGGGTTACTACAATCCGATTTATCACTACGGCAATCAGGAATTCGCCGAGGGCGCCGCCAAAGCCGGTGTCGACGGCGTCATTGTCGTGGACCTGCCGCCGGAAGAGGCCGAGGAACTGAACGTTCACTTGCGCGCGAACGGCATCCACATGATTTTCCTGACCGCGCCGACGTCGAGCGATGAACGCTTGCCGACGATCTTGGCTCAGGCTTCGGGCTTTGTGTATTACGTCGCGATCGCGGGCATCACCGGCACGGCGTCAGCCGACGAGGGCGCGGTGAAAACAGCCGTCGCGCGCTTGCGCCGCCACACCAAGCTGCCCGTGGCCGTCGGTTTCGGCATCAAGACCCCCGCCCAGGCCAGAGCCATCAGCGCCCATGCCGACGCTGCTGTGGTGGGTTCGGCCATTGTCGACATCATCGGCAAAGCCGTCTCCGCCGACGGAAAGGTTGAGAAGGGCCTCTCGGTCAAGGTGCTGGAGTTCGTTAAATCCCTCGCCACGGGCGTACACGGCGCGTGGCCGTGACGA
Source organism: Fidelibacterota bacterium (assembly GCA_947476895.1). Classification (GTDB taxonomy): domain Bacteria; phylum Pseudomonadota; class Alphaproteobacteria; order Rhodospirillales; family Rhodospirillaceae; genus SHVO01. Next base: position 9,497 of record CANJRX010000002.1, read on the forward strand.
AATGCGGCGTTTCTGTTAAACTCACGGCTGTTAAAAGAGCCCCACTTTTGGAAATGGTGCCATGAACTGGTTGACCAATTTCGTCCGCCCCAAGATTCAGAAGTTGCGGGGCCCCGCCAAGGAAGTGCCGGAGAACCTTTGGGATAAATGTCCCAAGTGTTCCGAGATGGTCTTCCACCGCGAGCTGGAAAAAAACCTGCGCGTCTGCACCCACTGCGGCCATCACATGCGCATGCCGGTGCGCGACCGCTTCCGTATGCTGTTCGACGAAGCGCAATGGACCGAAGTCGAACTCCCAGAAGTCGCCATCGATCCGCTCAAGTTCAAAGACCGCAAAAAATATAGCGAACGCCTGAAGGAAGCTCAGGCCAAAACCGGTCTGCCCGACGCTGTTGTCGTTGGGCACGGTACGGTAGGCGGCATCGGTGTTGTGATCGCGGCTTTCGAATTCGATTTCATGGGCGGCTCCATGGGTGCTGCCGTTGGCGAGGCGATTGTCGCCGCCGCTGATCTGGCGCTGCTCCACGAAACGCCGTTGATCATCATTCCGTCTTCGGGCGGCGCGCGCATGCAAGAAGGCATCCTCTCGTTGATGCAGATGGCGCGCACCACCGTGGCCGTCGATAAAGTGCGCGAGAAGGGCTTGCCCTATATCACCGTGCTCACCGATCCCACCACCGGCGGCGTGACGGCCTCTTTCGCCATGCTTGGCGACGTGGCAATTGCGGAGCCGGGGGCCATCATTGGTTTTGCCGGTGCGCGCGTGATTGAACAAACCATCCGCGAAAAACTGCCCGAAGGTTTCCAACGCGCCGAATACCTCATGCAGCATGGCATGGTCGATATGGTCGTGCCGCGCCCCGAACTACGCGCCAAGTTGGTGCAGCTGTTGAGCCTGCTGCTGCAGACCAATGCCGCGGGCGTCGCCAACATCACGCCGGTCACGCGCCGTCGTAAGATGAAAGGCCGTGAAAGCACCTCGCGCCTGGTACCGCCGGACCCGACCGTGCCCGACATGGATTACGATCCGGACGGCGCGCCCGCCGAATAATACGCCACTCGTCACCCTCGGACTTGATCCGAGGGTCCAGGGTTACGAAACTTAGTCCGAGCCAATTTCTATTCCCGAGATGACTATCCTGGGTCCTCGGAACAAGTCCGAGGACGACAGCGGTGGGTGTGGTAAATTCCGAGATCAACGCCCAGGTCGACGCCGCGCTTGCGCGGCTGACGGGCCTTTATCCCAAACTCATCGACCTCTCACTCGGCCGCATGCATCGGCTGTTGGCCGATCTGGGCAATCCGCACGAACGTCTGCCGCCGGTTATCCATGTGGCCGGCACCAACGGCAAAGGCTCGACCGTCGCCATCATGCGCGCGGTGCTGGAAGCCGCCGGATACCGCGTGCATGTCTATACGTCGCCGCATCTGGTGCGCTTCGCCGAACGCATTCGCCTCGTGGGCAGTGTGATCGATGAAGCGCTGCTGTTGGCGTTGCTGGAGCACGTAGAAGAGGCCAATGCCGGCAAGCCCATCACCTTCTTTGAAGTGACCACGGCTGTCGCCTTCATGGCCTTCGCACGCATTCCGGCCGATGTGGTGCTGTTGGAAACCGGGCTCGGCGGACGCTTCGATGCGACCAACGTGATCGCCAAACCGGCCGTGACGGCGCTGAGTTCCATCTCCATGGATCACATGCAGTATTTGGGCAATACCCTCGCGCTGATCGCGGGCGAGAAGGCCGCCATCATGAAGCCGGGCGTGCCGTGCGTGTCAGTCGAACAATCGCCGGAAGCCATGGCGGTCATTGAAAAAGCGGCCCGCGATATCGGTGCGCCGCTCAAGGTTCAAAGCCGTGATTGGAAGATAGAGGCCGATAATGGCCTTACGTTCACCGGCGAAACACAACACTGGAAAACATCCACGCCGTCTTTGCCGGGGCGCCATCAGTACGACAACGCCGGCTTGGCGCTCGCAGCACTTGAGCAATCGCCTTTCGCGATCCCACCGTTCGCCTTACGCAGCGGCATGCGCAATATCGAATGGCCGGCCCGCGCGCAGAAGCTGAAGACGGGCCCGCTCGTGAGCGCGCTACCGGGCGGTTGGGAACTGTGGCTCGACGGCGGTCACAATGCCGGCGGCGGCGCGGCGGTGGCGGCTTTGGCAGCCGACATCTGGGCCGATGCGCCTTTGCATCTTATTTGCGGCATGCTCGCGACGAAGGTGGCGGATGACTATCTGCACCCCTTAACCGCGCGCGCGGCGAGTCTGACCGCGGTCCCGATCCCGTCCAGCGATGCTGCGCTACCGCCCGCCGATCTCGCCGAAGCTGCGAAACGGGCAGGGTTCAAGGACGTACATGTCGCGGAGGATGCAGCCGCGGCGTTGAAGCGCATTACGGCCAGTGTTCAAGGTCGCGCGCGGGTGCTGATTTGCGGCTCGCTCTATCTCGCAGGCGAAGTCTTGAAAGATAACGGTTAGCCCTTTAGGAAAAAGGCAATCGTCACGCCAAAGCTGATGACGATGACGCCAGCGCGTACATGTTTCTTGTCCATGCGCCGCACCACGCTCGCGCCGAGATAGCCTCCGGCCAAAGCGCCAACCAGCATAATCGCGGTCGGTATCCAGAATATCTTTCCGGCGATCACAAAAATCACCACGGCTGCGGTGTTCATGGTGCCGACGAGCAATGTTTTAGCTGCATTCATTTGATGGATGTCGGTATGGCCGAGCAGGCTCCACAGCGCCATGCTGACAATACCCACCGCGCCGCCGAAGTAGCCGCCATAGATCGACACGATGAAATGCAGCACAACGAAGATCGGTGGCGTGATGGTCACCATCTCGCGCAAGCGTGGCGCGATGTGCGGGCCCAAGGCGAAGGCCAGCGAAGCGAACAGCAACAGCCACGGAATAATGACGTCGAAGGCGCGTTGCGAGGTCGTTAGCAACAGAATCGCCCCTGTCACGCCACCGGCCATACTCACGACCAGCAGCAACTTGGTCGAAACACCATCGAACTTGCGAAAATTCTCGCGGTAGGCCCAGGCGCTGGCAAAGGCGCTCGGGAACAACGCCACGGTGCTAGAGGCGTTGGCGACGATGGACGGCACTCCGGTGAACACGAGGGCGGGGAAGCTAACGAACGATCCGCCGCCCGCCACGGCATTCATCGCACCCGCGATAAAGGCGGCCACGAACAAAAGGGCCACGTTGAACAGGCTAGCTTCGAACAAAGAACACCGTCGTGACAATCACGCTGATGGCGATGATGCCCATGCGCACGTGTTTAGGGTCCATGCGCCGCGCGTAGTGCGCACCGAAATATCCGCCAAGAACAGCGCCGATCAATACGGTGAGCGTCTGCGGCCAAGCGATTTTGCCCGCGCCCACAAAAACAATCAGGCAAACCGCGTTGATGATGCCGGCCATCAGAGTTTTGGTGGCGTTCATCATGTTGAGGTTGGTCAGGCCGAAAAGGCTGTAGACCGCGAGCATTACAATGCCCATGGCCCCGCCGAAGTAGCCGCCGTAAATGCCAACGACGAATTGGATCGTCAGCAGTGTCCCGGGGCCAATGCTGAACCACGTCCGTAAACGCGGCACGATCATTGGCCCGAAGCTGAAGATCAGTGTTGCGGCCAAAAGCAGCCAAGGCACCAGGCTGTCGAAGGTCTGCTCGGGTGTGTAGACCAGCAGAAGCGCGCCGACGACGCCCCCCACCAGGCTCACCGCCACCATGGCTTTGAAGGACACGCCCTCGAAATTCTTGAAGTCTTTGCGGTAGGCCCAGGCGCTCGCGAAGCTTGCCGGGAAAAGGGCCACGGCATTGGACGCGTTGGCGACCACGGACGGGACGCCAGTGAATACCAAGGCCGGGAAGGTCACAAAGGTGCCGCCGCCCGCCACGGAATTCATGATCCCGGCGATGAAACCTGCCGCTGCTAAAAGCGCATACGATATGAAAGGAATATCCATCAGTCCGCCTCCCCGCGGGCCTTGGAAGTATTGCGAAACACTCACCCCGACAAGCGCATTAAAGGCTTAGCTGATGCGCGCGGCAAGCAACGCCGCTTAAGTGTTCGGGAAGTCCAAAGGCCGCGACAGTTTCGCGCCCGGCCACAGCGCGGCGGCGGCACGCTGGAACTGGGGCGGATAAACAATGGTTGCGCCCAAGCGGTCGGCGGCATGCCAAACCCAGCGCGGATTATCCAAGAACGCGCGCGCGAGCTCGACCATATCGGCCTTGCCGCTGGCGACGATCTCTTCCGCTTGCTCAGGTGCTGCGATGTAGCCCGCTGCCGCCGTGACCATGCCGGTCTTGGCCTTGATGTGCGCGGCCGGCGGCACCTGATAACCGGGACCCGTCGGGATCGGCTGCTTCGGCAAAATGCCGCCGGTGGAAATCGATACATAAGCCACGCCCAGGCCTTTGAGGGCTTGGGCATAGATTGCGCCGTCATCCTGCGAGAACCCACCCGGCGTCCAATCGGTGCCGGTGGTGCGGGCGCCGAGAACGATATGCGCGGGTAAGGCGGCGCGCACGGCTTTGGCGACGGACAGCGGAAAGCGCATGCGGTTTTCAAGGCCGCCGCCGTATTGATCCGTGCGCACATTTGCGTGCGGCGACAAAAATTCGTCGATGAGGTAGCCGTGGGTAGAGTGCAGTTCAACCACATCGAAACCTAAACGCACGCAGCGTTGCGCGGCGCGCACAAACGCGAGCCGAATGCGCGTCAGGCCGTCTTCATCCAGCGCCGTCGGCACGTTGTGCGCGGGCGTGAAGGGCACGGCGGAGGGTGCTACCGTCTGCCAAGGATCTTCGTTGATGCCCAGCGGTCCGCCACCGCCCTCCCAAGGGCGTTGCGTTGAAGCTTTACGTCCCGCGTGGGCCAACTGAATACCGAAGCGCGTTCCTGGAATGGCGACCTTGCGCGCCGCGGCCAGCACGCGCGCCAGCGCCGCCTCATTGGCGTCGCTGTAAATCCCAAGGCACCCGTGTGAGATCCGCCCGCGGCGCTCGATGCCCGTGGCTTCCAGTGTCACAAGACCAGCGCCCGACATGGCGTACTGCATGACCTGCTGCAGATGCCAGTCGGTGGCGCTGCCGTCATCGGCGCTATACTGGCACATAGGAGCAACGGCGATGCGATTGGGTAGCGCGAAGGGTCCGAGGTTGAGCGGGCTGAAAAGAACGGATGTCATGATTTAAGACTCGATTGTGACGATGCCGAGCTCGGCAAACTTGTCGAGCAATGCGGACTCGATCACCGCCAAGCGATCGCTCAGCAGCTTTTCCACTTCGAAAGGCTTCAACGTCTTACCGCCAATAACGACGTCGCCCTCTTCGCTGCCGAAAAGTTTGGCCGCCAGCTTCACAGCTTTGGCGCCGTGCTCACAGCGCGCGAGCAACAAGATCGCGTCGATATTGGTCATCTCGACACCGGTACCTGCGGCCGGGGCCGCCAGCGCGATGCGGGGCAGGATCAGTCCCAGTTCCTTGATGATGCCGCGGTTGGCCGGGCTCATGGAAAGCTTCGCGCCCTTGGGCACTTTCACAGGGCTCGTGGTATGGGCGAAAGACATCACTTGACCGCCGGCCGCCAGCAAGCGCGCGGCTTCCACGCGGGTCCAGGGTGAAAGGCCCGCCATGCTCGGCAAGTCTTCCATGCCGCGCACGCTGGTGGCACCCACAGCTACCGTCTTCAGCAACCCGGCAAAGGGTTCATTTTCGTAGCTCAGTTCCAGATCGCCGAACGCCACGGCGCGATCGATCTGCGTAAGAGGTTCCAGCGTGCCGAATACCTGTTCCTGATGAATCGCCAGCCATTCATCTTCGCTTTTGAGCGGCTCGCCTTTGATCCAGACATCGCGCCGGAAGGTTTCATTGCGGATGAAGTCGCGTTTGGCTTCCAACTCGGCGCGGCTGCTGACGGTGCGGAACTCGTCCTGCAAATCGCGGGGCACGGCGAGGTCGACCATGTTGAGGAACAACCGCGCGCAACCCGCAAAGCGAAGTCCGCGCGCTTCCATCATGGCTTTTAGTTCGGCGAAGTAGAAAGCCCGTAGGTGTTCGTTGAAATACTCATGCGCCATGTAGCGCGGGTCCACGCGGCTCAGTTCATCCACCGCCTCGGCCAAAGCCGGATTGTCGCGGAAATACTTTACTTGCGCGTTCTTCAAACGCTTCAGCCAATCGAGGCCTATACGTGCGCGCTCCAGAGAATTCACGCTGTCCTTAGTCAGCGAATACACCATGTTGCGCATGGGCAACTTCGCCGCCCAACCGGGCATAGCGTTGGTGCCGGTGAGCAACAACCCGCCCGGTTTCAGGCGAGCGGCGGCGTCATCCAGCAACGTCTCGCGGGTTTTGTCGTCGATCCAGCTGAGCACACCGTGCATGACGGCGAAATCCAGCTGGGGGATGTCGGCGCTCTTCAGTGCCGTGAAGTTCCGCTGCAGGAAGGTCGCGTTGTCGAGACCCATGCGCATGGCCAGCGTCTCGGCGGTGCGGATATGGGACGGCAAAAAGTCGACGCCGTAGAATTTAGCGTTCGGATAAGCGCCCGCCAACACCGCGGCGGTGACGCCGTTGCCGCAGCCGTAGTCGCACCAGGTAAAATCCCCATCCAGCGCCCGCGGCCGGAAGCCGTTGGTCGCCGCCACCAGATTCATATGGGTGGGCGCATGGTCGCCATAGAACTCGGCCACATAGGCCGTATCGGTGACGTAACCGCCAGTATTCCCGGTCATCGTTATGCTTCCGCTTTGTAGATTGGCTTAGCCATTGTTTTACGCGGTGTGCCCCCCGAAAGCAAAAGCCCCATCCTTAACGGGATGGGGCTTTATGTTCTTAATAAGGGCGTGAGCCGCTTAGATCGACTGCTGCACCCATTCCTTCAACTTGCTTTCGGGCAGAGCGCCGACTTTGGTGGCGGCCACTTGGCCGTCCTTAAAGATCATCAGCGTCGGAATGCCGCGCACGCCGTACTGGGTCGGGGTCTGCGGATTGTCGTCGATGTTGATCTTGGTGAAGGTCACTTTTTCGCCCAGCTCGGCGGAAAGTTTTTCCAAGGAGGGCGCGATCTGCTTACACGGACCGCACCACTCCGCCCAGAAGTCTACGAGAACGGGGCCGGACGCCTTGAGCACGTCCTCTTCGAAGGATTGGTCGGAAACCTGTTTCATGATGGCTGTCCTTTTTTGAAGGGTTGGACGGCTTCAACGCCGCCGGTATGGGTAAAATTTAGGGAGGGGGTGGGGGTGCGTCAAGTGCAGGGGAACCCGCTTCTAAAAAGGGCTTTTGGGCCGGAAGAATCTCCCTCCAAACCGCCCTTTTTCAGCTTCTCCTAGCTTAACTTCTCCAGGTCAATATGACAGGCGTAATGGGGTTGCGCGGCGGACGCCTCTCGGCCTGGGCGGCCAGGGCTTCGCGTTTCAGGCGGTAATACCAGCGGGTCTGGGTATCGGCATCCTGCACCAGCATCGTGGGCGGGTTAAAGGCGAGGCCTTCAACCATCATCATCACGGCGCGACGATCCTGATCCAGGAAGCGCTTTGTGATGGCGCGCACGATAGGTTTTAGCAGCGTGGCGCTCGGCACATCCCAATACATCACGTGATGTACTTCCGTGCGGTCGGTGGTGATGGGCGTGCAGGCCGTGAGCCCGCAATAGTTATATTTCGGCGTGCGCGCATGTTCGATGCGCACAGAGGGTAGGTGGTAGGAAATTTCCGTCTCCGGCGTACCGCCTAAAAACAATTTATAGGCACGTGAATTGCGCGAGGCTTTGTGACGATCCATGCGCCAGCCAAGACCCTCGCTGTCGGCTAAGGGCGAAAAGGCTTTGTGCTTTTCGTGAATGCTATCGGCGGTGCGCCACAGCGACGAGCGGTGCACGAATGCGCCGTGAGCCGGGTCCATCAAACCAATGACCGCAAGATCAATGTTGCAATCAAAGATCATGGAAACATGCATTTGGAATTTGTCGCCCACGGCGGGCACGCTGGGCACCGGCGGCAAGGTTGCGCCTTTCGTGCCCATGAACACCCAGACATTGCCTTGGTGTTCGGCGATAGGAAAAGTTTCCGTGCGCACGTCGCGGGCCTGCGGGCGTTGGTCTGCGGCCTGCGACGGAATGGCCGTGCACTGGCCATCGGTGGTGAAGCGCCAGCCGTGATAGGGGCACGCCACTTCGCAGCCATCGAAGGTGCCCTTCGACAAAAGCGTGCCGCGATGGGGGCAGGTGTCGCGCATGGCGAAAACGTTGTTGTTCGCGTCACGTCCAATCAGCATGGGCTCGCCTAGCAGGGTGCGATGAACAGTTTTACCGCGCGCAAGGTCATGGCTTGGCAGCGCGTAGTACCACGCCTCGCGCACCATCACGCCGCCGACCCCCAATCGATAGTCGGGTGCGGTATGAGCGGTGGGATCGGGGCGGGTATCGTCCATATCTGTGATTCTGCTGCGCGGACCCGGTTATAGCAAGCCGGAAGCACCCAAAGCCTTATCCATAGCCGCGCCGTCCAGTTCCATCGTGAAAGGACCGTCGGTCCACAACAGCACACAATGGATCGTGTGCCCGGGGTAGATGGCCTGCAAGGCCGCGCGGTAGGTGGCCATCTGGAAGACGTAAGAAATATCCACCAAGGCCTGGTCCCGGGGCGGGGGACGGTTGGTTTTATAATCGATGATCCAGACGTCGCTGTCGGTCACGGCCAGGCGATCCACCTGGGCGGAAATGATGTGCTTGCCAACGCGCCCGGTCAACGACACCTCGGCGCGGCTTCCGGCGGCGAATAACGGTGCGAAGGCCGGCGTGTCCAGAACGGCCAGAGTTTCGGTGACAATGGCGGTTTGCGCTTCTTCCGTCAGACCCCAGCCGGGCCGACGCACAAAAGCTTCAGCCGCGGCGCGACGATGTTCCAGCGGACTCTCAGGCAAGCTCTGCAGCAGACGATGGATAATCAACCCACGCTGATAGCGCAGTTTGCCATTGTCTTTGAGAGGGGAAGCCGCAGCCGGCTCGGCAATCGCGCGTGACGGTGCAAGCGGGCGCGGTGGCGTGGTTTCGGCGGGTGCGGGTTTTCCCGCCCAGGACGGAAGCGATGTGGACATATCTTCCTGATCGGCTTCCGTCTCCGGCTTTATCTTTGCTTCTTGCGGCGAGCTCAACCGCAAGCAATCGCCCAAGGCGGGATCACTGATGGATTGCGTTTGCGGCAATGTCTGAACCGCGCCGGCGATCAAGCCGTACCAAGTGGCGTCCAGATTGCCGGGCTGACTTGTCTGCCAACCGCAAACGTAAAGGCGGTCTTCCGCGCGGGTCATGGCGACGTACAGCAAGCGGTGATATTCGCGCGTCTGCGTTTCGCGTGCAGCCTCACGTAGTGTTTCCGTGACAGTGTCTAGTTCCGCCGCTCTGGAGGCCCAGAGCATGAGCGGTGTTGTGCCCTCGGTCCACAATACCGTGTCGCGCATGCGCGGGGCTTGGGCGGTATCCGGCAGGATGACGATGGGCGCTTGCAAACCTTTGGCGCCATGCACGGTAATGATGCGCACGGCGTTGCTGCCGCCTTGATCCAGGTCACGTTTGATTTCAATGTCGCCGGCCGCGAGCCAATGCAGGAAGCCCTGCAAGCTCGGCGGATGTGCCCGCTGGTAGGCCAGCGCCAGGTTAATGAATTCGTCGATGGGATCGTCCGCATCGAGCCCGAGGCGCGCGAGCAATTTGCGGCGTCCGTCTTGCGCCACGAGGATATGGCCATAGAGTTCGGCAGGCGTGAGATAATCTGTCTTGGCGAGAAGATCCGCGAGGAAGCGATGCGCCGCGCCGAAAGCCGTCGTTGCACCCGCGTGTGTCGACAGCACATCCCACAGACGTTTGTCGCGATTGTAGGCCAGCGTGAATAACTCTGTTTCCGAAAGGCCCACGAGCGGGCCCTTCAGCACGGTTGCCAAAGTCAGGTCGTCTTCCGGCAGAAGTAGAAATTGACCCAGCGCCACCAAATCCATGATCGGCAACTGATCGGTCAGCACCATGCGGTCGACGCCTGCGACCGCGATACGCAGTTTCTTCAGCTGGCGCACGAGTTCTTCGACAAAGCCGGTACGTCGACGCACCAGCACCATGATGTCGCCGGGGCGGATCGGCCGCGCCTTGGATTCTAATATTTCGCCGCTTGTCACCATCTTGTGGATGCGGGCCGCCAGTAATCCGGCCAAGCGATTTTGCGGTGAGTCACCCTTCAGCCGTTCCACAGGCGGCTTCCAACTGCTGACAATGTCACCGGCTTCAGGAGCCAGCAGCGGCCAAACTTCGACAAGCCCCGCATGACCTTCGCGGGCCGCCAGATGCGTGATGTTGTCGGCATCCGTCGCCACACCCAGGCGCGCCGCGCGGCCTTCACCGAACACGACGTTCACGGCTTCAAGGACTGACGGCACGGACCGGAAGGACACATTCATGGGGACGTTGATGAAGCGGTGTCCGGCGGCCTCTACCTCGGCCTGCACCTCGCCGCGCACGCGCTCAAATTCTTCAGGCACAGCGCCCTGAAAGCTGTAGATCGATTGTTTACGATCACCGACGGCAAAAACCGTGCGTGGGTTTTCGGGCAGATTTTCGCGCGCACCTTCGCCCGTGAAAAACTCACTCCAAATCGGCTTGGCAATATCCCACTGGTCGGGATTTGTGTCCTGAGCTTCGTCGATGAGGACGTGATCCAGGCCGCCATCCAATTTGTAGTGCACCCAGTCTGCGACGCCATTCTGAGACAACAGCCGGCGTGTCGTTTGAATAAGGTCGTCATAATCCATAACGCCGCGCCGAACTTTCTCGGCTTCGTAAAGGGCCAGAACATGTTCGCCGATGCGCATCAAAGCCGCTGACGCTTCGGCGGTACGCGCGGCGCGAACGCGTGCGACAAGCGCTAACAGGCGTTCGGCTTCCTGCTGCAGGGAGTCCGATACGCCCGCAATCGCTGCGACGGACTTTGTTGCGAGAACTTTCCGGATCGTACCGTCGGCAGTTAGAAATTGCGTGGTATAGGTTTCAAAAATTGTTACGCGTGTTTCGACGGCTTCTATCCAGGCCGCGATACCTGCGCTCCGCTTCTGATCGGTCACCGTGCCGCCTGCCAAAGCTTTAACGGCGTGCCGCAATGTTGCGCAATCCACGGCGCTGTCATGGCATGCGGCGGTGATGATGTTGGCCTCGGTCTCTCCCGCGGCGAGGCCCAGGTGTTTACGCATGGCGGTAACGGCACCTTCCAGGCCGCCGTAGCCTGCACTCATGCGTTTGATTTTCGCGCGCCCTGCGACGAGCGTACCCATAAGGTCGCCGAACAACGTTTCATGAACGCGCGCCGTAATGTGCTTCAAGGCCTCCGCGAGCGCTTTGTCATGACCGTCTTGGGCATCGGCAATCGTTTGTTCCAGCGCTTCGGCCAAAGCTTCGGCGGCGTCGCGTTCGTCCATCAATGCGAAGTGTGGCGGGACGTGCGCCTCTACCGGAAAGCGGCGCAAAAGCGATTGGCAGAAAGCGTGCAACGTCGAAATCTGCAATCCGCCCGGCGCATCCAAAACTTTCGCGAACAGTTGACGCGCGCGGTTCTTGGCGGCTTCGGTCTGCGCGCGGTCGGCACCCGTCATGCGGTCCCGCATCAAGCGCAGAAGATCGTCTTCCAGATCGCTGTCACTCTTATTGACCCAGTCGGCCAGGGTCTTGGTGATGCGGTTGCTCATTTCCGCCGCAGCGGCTTTGGTGAAGGTCAGGCACAAGATGCGTTGCGGCGCGGTGCCGGCCAGCAGCAAGGCCAGCACACGGTCGGTGAGCACTTTGGTTTTGCCGGACCCGGCCGAGGCCGTCACCCAGACGTTCATCTCCGGTCTAATGGCCGTAGCTTGGTCGCGGTTGGCGATGGCGATTGGGCTACTGCTCATGACGCAGCCCCGTCGTCGCCGCCGGAAGACCATTCCTTAACCCGCGCGAGATGTTCATAGTCGCTGTACTTCGGCGCGTATTCAGGATTGGGCCGGGCTTCGTAAGGCGTTTTCGCGTCATCGAATTTCGTGATGAGATTAATAAGGCCCTCACGCGCCTCGCCGGCGAGTTTTGTCGCGTCGTCTTTCACTGTCTTTTCGTTTCCACCTTCACCGCGGCCATGCAGATGCCAGAAGCTCAAAGATGCGATGGGTCCTGCGGGCAGTTTCGCAAAACCGCCCGCGGTCAGGATCGCGGCTTCCAAGGGCAGCTGCGGTGAAAACCCGTTGATAACCTCGCTATCTTTCGGCGGCGAGCCGGTCTTGTAGTCGAGGACGATCCACTTTCCGTCATGGGTGCGGTCAATTCGATCGGCAGTGGCCGAGAGGGTAAACGCGCCGCCCGGAACCTGCAGTGTCATCTCGCCGCGCATTTCCACATATGAATGGGCAATCTCGCCGCGCCGTGCAGCTTCAAAATCTACGAACCACGCGGCGATACGCTCAAAACGCGGCCACCAGAAGGCCATGACGCTGGGCCGCACAGCCTGGGCGGCAAAGACATCGCGCCCCATCTCGTGCAGCTGGGCCCGTGCGTCGCTGGGCAGGCGTCCGGACGGATACTTTTCAATGAATTGACGCAAGGCTTCATGAATTAGCGTGCCGTAGTCGGCCGCACCGGCGTCTTGCTCTAACGGGTCCAGGGGCACGAGCTTCAAAATGTACTGCGCATAAATGCTGTAGGGGTCGCGCATCCAGCGTTCGATGGCCGTGACCGAAAGCTTGCGCGGACGCGCGCTCACCGGCGGCTGTGGCGCGGGCGGCAAAGTGGATGCGAAGGCTTTGGGCTGGGTCAGCTCGCGTGCCCAGGCACCCCAGTCGGACTTATTCTGCAGCGCGCCGCTAAGACCTACAGCTTCAGCGACGCGTTCCAGGCGCATCAGCCAGCGCGACGGAATCGTCGGTGTGCCCTCAACCTTTTTTGCCCGCGTCAGGATCACGCGCGGCCCACACAGGGCTTGCGCGATGTCGTGCGCCGCTTGTCCAATGCGCCGCTCGGGCAGAGGTAAGCCAAATGCTGCGCGCATGGGCCGGCTCATCCAGGGATCTGCGGGCGCGGCCGCAGGCCATGTGCCTTCGTTGAGGCCGCTCAAAATCAAAACATCGAAACGCTGCAACCGCGCTTCAAGCGGACCCAGAATATGCAGGCGCGGATGTTTGCCATAACGCGGGCGAACAACTTGGGCGTCCATCAAGGCTTCCAGGATCGCGGGATAGAGAACGGGCGCGATGGGCGGCAAGGTATCGGCGCATTGCGTCAGTTCGGCAATGAACTTCGCCGCGGCTTCCCCGGCATCTTCAGCCCACAGACGCAAAGGACCCGGCGTATCAGGCGTCGCCGCCAAAGTTTCGGCCGCCTCCATATGCGCGCTCAGCAAAGCCGACAGCGTGGCTTGCGGCTGCTTCATCAAGCCCGAGAATGCGCCGCAGCTTGCGGTGAGAAGGGCGAGCCAAGACTTCACGTCTTTGACGTGGTCAGGCTGTGCGTTCAGTTGAGCAAGGCCGTCAAGGCCAGCGGGCGGCAATGGACCGCGCAGGATTTCCAACTCAGCTAACCGTGTTAGCGCGCGGAACGCCCCTGGATCACGCCCGCCAGCGGCGAGGGGATATTTGCACGCGGCCAATGTGGGCACGGGGGAGAAGTCCGCCGCCACCATGGCGGCAATCAAACGTAAGAACGCGCCCGGCGGTGTTTGATGCAAAGGCCGCCCGGCGGAATCATCAACCTCGATGGCCCAGCGCTTGAGTTCTGCTGTCACGCGCTCGGCCAGGTTACGGTCGGGTGTCACCAACGCACAGGTCTGCCCTGGTTGCTCCAAAGCTTCGCGCATGATGAGTGCCACGACTTCGGCTTCTTCACGGGGGCTCACGCAATCGATCCGGCTGAGGCCGTCGACAACGCTCGCGTCAAAAGGCGGAAGTCGTTGCCATGCATGTGTGGTGGCGGCGGGGCGCATGACCTCACTCAAAAAACTTGCGCGACGTCCGGTGGTTTCGGATTTCGGCCAAACGGCAACCGCATCGCGGTCTATGGCGATATGCGCGAGAAGTTGTTTAAGGCCGTGCTGGGGATGGGTGTCGTCCACAGCGGCCCAATCTTCGTCGTTCAGATGCGCGTCCAACCCTGGCAGAACCACACAGGCGTCGGGCATGTGTGCAATGGTTGAAAGCACGTCGGCGGTCGCGGGAATACTGCCTGTTGATCCGGCTGCAATAATGGGTCCGCGCGCCGCACCGGCTTTCCAGGCCGCGATCTGCGCTGCAAAAACCTGATTGCGATGTTGGGCGGGGTCAACTGCACCTTCGCCCGCTAAGATGCCGGGCCAGACTGCGGTCAAAATTTCCATAAAGCGCAGTGTGTCCTGCCAATGCTGGGCGAAGCGTTCCGGTGCCAGGTTTTTCAAATTCTCGAAGGACAGGCGTTCGGTTTGCACTTCGTCGAGGAACTTCGCCAGTTCCTGCGCCAAGCGAATGGCTTGGTCGGGAGCCCGCGCGCCGTGGCCTTCGGGCAAAGCCTGGATCGCGCGGGTTAGCATCAACTGACGTTTCAAGGCTGATATGGGCGGCGGAATGTCTGCCGTTTCACTGACGCTGTAGGTGGAAAACAGCGCTTCTTCATCATCCACGTCGTTAAGCGGCATAAGACGTGGGAGCAGCAAGGGCTTGCCGTCGCTTAAACGTAAGAAGGCCTCGCGCAAAGATCGGCACGCGCGGCGCGTGGGCAGAAGAACTGTGATCGCGGCAAGCGCTAACGGATCAGCAGCAGTGTCGTCCAGAATTCCCCGCGCCAAAGCATCAACAAAAGCTGTCTCGGCGGGAATTGTGAAAACTGCAGGCCTGCCGCCCGCGCGCATGCGCGCAGCCTGAGCGCGCCATGTGGGGGCTGCCGTCACGCGCTCGCCAGCAAAGCTTCGGTTGCGGTCACGGCCTGCGGCGTGCCCACATGATACCAGGGGCCGTCGTGAACAATCGCCCGCATGCGCTGCGCTTGAATGGCGCGATCCCAGATCTTGTTCATGGAAAAGGGTTCGGTGCCTTCTTGAGCCAGAGCGCGGGGATGCAAAATATAGGCGCCGGCATAGACAAAGGGCGCGGAGGGTTGGCTGCCACGCCGCGTCATAACGCCGTCGGCATCAACAAAGAAGTCGCCGGGACCATCGAACCCATGCGACGTCGCGATAGGTGTCACCAGCATCAGCACATCAAGCTTCGCCGGATCCCACCAGGCTGCCAGGCGCTCCAGCATCGGTGTTGCACCGTCTTTGATGATGGCGTCACAGTTGAACACAAAGAAAGCCTCGTCGCCGAGAAGCGGCAGCGCTTTCACCACGCCGCCGCCGGTATCCAGCAGGCGTTCGGTTTCGTCCGAGATGATGATGGCGGGCGATTGTCGTGCCAGCACGTGTTTGCTCATCAACGGCGCATGGTGATGCACGTTGACCACGGCGCGCGGTACGCCGGCCGCGGCCAATTGATCCAGCGTCCAGTCGATCAAGCTTTTGCCACCCACTTTCACAAGGGGCTTCGGCAAATGGTCGGTGAGAGGGCGCATACGCTTGCCAAGGCCCGCTGCCAGCATCATCGCAGTCTTGGGCATCATTGTTGCAAGGTCCGTAAGGAGTGCGGCACGTGCTCTTCTAACCAAAGCTTCAGGTCTGCCAAGGCGGGATGGGCTAGGCACATGTCCATATAGCGCCACAGGCGCGGCATGTGGGCGAGATAGTGCGGCTTGTTATCGCGCACCTTCAGGCGCGCGAAAGTGCCGATCACGCGCACATGACGTTGCGCAGCCATAACGGCCCAGGATGTCGCGAAGTCAGCCGGCGTAATGGCCCGGAAAGCCGCGAGATAGCGCAGCTTCATCTCGGCAATGAGATGTGGCGGCACATCGCGCCGCGCGTCTTCCAGCAGCGACATCAGATCGTATGTGACGGGACCTTCCACAGCATCTTGGAAGTCGAGAATACCGACAGACTTGATGCCGGAGCGCCCCGCGACCAGCAGCTGATTGTCGATGTGATAGTCGAACAGCACCAGCGACGTGGGTACTTTCCAGGCCAGCGGCAAAACCTTGCGCCAAATGTCTTCGAAGGCGGCAAGACTTGCAGCAGACAACGGCTTCGCGCCGACCATCGGTAAATACCAAGTGTGAATGCGCCCCACTTCTTCCAGAAGGCGCGGGATGCCGTAAGGCTTCACGCCTTCGGGCACGGCATCGGGCAGTTTATGCAAAGCAATCAATACGTCGATGGCGGGCGCATAGAGCGCATGATCATCATGACCGCGGGCGAGCAGGCGGGTATAGGTGTCGTCGCCCAAATCTTCCAGCAAGAGAAGGCCAGCTTCGCTGTCTTCGGCCAAAACTTCCGGCACCGAAAATCCACGCGCGTGCAAATGGCGGGCGATGCGCACAAAGGGCCGCACGTCTTCTTGCGGCGGCGGCGCATCCATCAGCACCACGCGGCCGCGATGATCTTCCAGGCGATCATATTTGCGAAAAGAAGCATCGCCGGCCAAACGGCCGCGCTTAGCTTGGTCCCAGCCATGCCGCTTTAAAAATCCAACGATAAGAGTTTCACGTTCCGCTGACATCTCGTCTCACTGCTGCAAGTCGTTCCACCCACGCTTCCCCACCCGAAAGTACTGCATGCCTGCCGGAACCGGCGGAGGACAGCGTCACATCGAGGCGCGCGTTGAGCTGAAAGTTACCCAATCGCTCCGGCCATTCAATCAGACTAATACCCGTGGCCAGCGCTTCTTCAAACCCCACTTCCAACACGTCGTCGGCGGTCTTCAGCCGATAGAGGTCAAAGTGCCATATGGGCGCGGGCTCGGCGTCATAAACTTGCACCAGCGTAAAAGTCGGACTGACGACTTCTTCATAAGGGTCGGCCAGCTTTTGGATAAAGCCGCGCGCAAGCGTGGTTTTGCCGGCACCCAAAGGCCCCGTGAGGGCGATCACGTCACCACGTTGGGCATGGGCCGCGAGTGCGGCGCCCAGGGCGAGCGTATCTTTTTCGGAATCGAGATTGATCATTAAGGTCTGGCCGTAACCGGTTCGGGCCGTCCGACTTGACGCCCAGACGCGCCGCCTGTCGGCAGCTTGCAGGCGACGATGGTATCGCCGCCTTCGGTGGTGATGTCGAGCCGTCCGCCGTGCAGTTCAACCATGCGCTGGGCGAGGTAAACGCCGAGGCCAGGGCCGAAGCCTTCAGCCGTTGCATGCCGTACCGCGAAGGTGACTTCGGTGGCCGACGTCTTCTTGACTGCGAGGTCAATGCGGCCTGTGACGGCGTTTTTAAGCGCACCGCTGACCATGTGATACAGCGTCTGCTTGATGCGCGCGGCATCGCCAATCATCCAGCCGGTATCGGCGGGGCAGGTGATGATCAGTGTTGCGCCGCCGCGTTTCACGGCCTCGCGGGTCATAGCGGCGACGCGCTCGACCACTTCGCGGATGTCGAAGGAATCAAGATGCAAAGTTTGCTGCCCGGCTTCAACGCCCGACAGATCGCGCACGTCCTCGATTAGGACTTTCAAAATCTGCGCGGCGCCGATGATGTCTTGCACGGCGCCGGGCGCTAAACCCTGCACGCCGTTCTTGGTCACCATGCGTGTGGCCAGCAACGTGATCGAAGACACAGGGCCTTCTAATTCAGACGCAACGTTGGTGATGAACTCTGAGTGCAGCTTGTTGGTGGCGGTGAGCGCCTCGGCACGGCCGCGCAACGCTTGCGCCACACGCTCGGGAGCAGACACGTCGTTGTAGCAGAACAGCACGCCGCCATCGGGCAGAGGCACCGAGATGAATTCCAGCACCGAGCCGTCGCTGCGGATGACGCGGCCCTGTTGCGTAGCGCGGTCGCGGTCAGCTGCAAGCGCCGCCAACATCACGCTGCGATGGCGGGTCCACACCGTTGCGTCTTCGAAGAAATCGCGGAAGGCTTCGATGACCGCGCCCATGGCGGGGCCTTCGCGCAAAGCTTCCAGGCTCAAGTCCCACAGCTCGGCAAAGGCAGGATTGGCGAGGCGCAGTTGGCCGTCGGCACCAAACACGGCCACGGCTTCCTGCAAGTTGTCGATGGTCTCGCGCTGCACGGCGATCAAGGTGTTGTAAGAGCGTTCCAGCGCCAGCTTGTCGGTGACGTCTTCATAGGTTGTGAGCAAGCCGCCCATGGGATGGGGTGCGATCACACGGCGCAAGGTGCCGCCATCCGGCACGTGCAGCACGTCTTCCAGCGGCTCAATCAGCGAATTGAAACGCGCGAGTTCTTTTTCTTTGTAGGCCGGGAAGTCGGCGACTTCCGGCAGTTTGCGTTCACCGCGTAGGGCATCCAACAACGTGCCGTAATTGGGGCCGTCGAGAAGCCAGGCGGGGTCAATCCGCCACAAGCGCGCGAAGGCGGTATTGAAAAAGATCAGGCGTGTGTCGGGTCCGAAAATGGCGATAGCGGTCGTCAGGCGTTCCAACACGTCGGCATGGGCGGCGGCTTCGCGTTTGACGCGGGTCTCTAATTCTTCCTGACGCGTGATGTCGTAAGCAAAGCCCGCCGTCAGGCGTCCGCTGCCGTCCGAGAACAACGGTGCTGCGGCTTGCCCATCGGTCGGCGCAGTTGTGCCGGCTTCGACGGGTGATTCGGTGACTTCCATTAAACGCCGGCTGCCGTCGATCACCATGTGGAACGGTGCGCGTCGTGTTTCAGCAGCCGCGCGTGCCGCCGCGGCCAGGGCGCGGGCTTCACGTACCGCGACGCGGGGTGCGAGTTCGCGTCCGCGCGCGACCACGTCACCGGCGTTCTTGGCATCGACAGCTTTGACGTAAGCTTTGTTGCAGTAGATCAGCGACAGATCGTCGTCGCGCAGCCAGATCGGTTCGGCGACACCGTCAAGGGCTGCCCGCAGCAGATTGCATTCGCGCGTAAGGTCGATGGTTTCCTGGGTGAGTGTATCGACCGCGGCGACACCTTCGGTCACATCGCTCATCCACACCACGTCGGCCATGGTGCGGCCCTGATCGTCTACGGC
This sequence comes from Fidelibacterota bacterium, assembly GCA_947476895.1. Lineage (GTDB taxonomy): Bacteria > Pseudomonadota > Alphaproteobacteria > Rhodospirillales > Rhodospirillaceae > SHVO01. The sequence goes on from CANJRX010000002.1 coordinate 28,566, forward strand.
GCGCACACCGCGCGCTTGAATGCGCCGGCCCGTGCCGACATGGGTGAGATCGATTTGAAAACCGTCGCCGCCGCCGCGCAATATATCAACGGCGGTTTGCAGGCGGTCCAGGGACGCTTGGTCGAAGCCTTCTTTGACTTCTTCGAAGCTCGCGTCAAACCCCCGGAACAGATCGAGCAGCACGGCGAGGCGGCGCGAACAGTGCCCACCTTCGCGGTAGGTCGGCAGGGCGACCCGGCCAGCGTCATCATCGGCTGCCGGCTGGTGAAACCAGACGAAATGGCCTTCGGGCGCGGTTTCCAAAGCTGCTTGGAGGGCGGTGTGCGTATAGCGGGCCTGTCCGGCCGCGCGCTCGGCTTTGCGCCAGTGGCCATGCTGACGCCACAGAGCGATGCCCGCCGGGGGAACCAGCAGCAAAACCGCGACCAGTCCGGTGATCACCGGCGGCGTCAGCAGTTCCGAAAGATCGCCGGGCACCCTTGCCTCACAAATAGTTACGGCCTGAGTTGGATTCTAACGTTTCCAGACTCAGGCCGCAAAGCTATAGCGCGAAGGCGAGACCTTAATAGCGATAGGTCTCAGGCTTGTAGGGGCCTTCCGCGGGCACGCCGATGTAAGACGCCTGTTTGGCGCTCAGTTTGGTCAGTTTGGCCCCAACTTTGGCAAGGTGAAGCTCGGCCACCTTCTCGTCCAGGTGCTTCGGCAGGACGTAGACCTGCTTTTGGTACTTAGAGTTGTTGGTCCAAAGTTCGATTTGCGCCAGAACCTGGTTCGAGAACGAGGCGCTCATGACGAAGCTGGGGTGGCCGGTGGCACAGCCCAGGTTCACGAGACGGCCTTCGGCCAAGAGGATGATGCGCTTGCCGCCCGGGAATTCGACTTCGTCCACCTGCGGCTTCACGTTGTGCCACTTGAAGTTCTTCAGGGCTTCCGTCTGAATTTCGGTGTCGAAGTGACCGATGTTACAAACGATGGCGCGGTCTTTCATGTTGCGCATGTGATCGACGGTGATGACGTCGAGGTTGCCTGTGGCGGTGCAGAAAATATCTGCGCGCGGCGCGGCATCTTCCATGGTCGTGACTTCATAGCCTTCCATGGCCGCTTGCAGCGCGTTGATGGGATCGATTTCCGAGACCATCACGCGGCAGCCGGCGTTGCGCAGTGACGCAGCCGAACCTTTGCCCACGTCGCCGAAGCCGGCGACCATGGCGACCTTGCCGGCCATCATGACGTCGGTAGCGCGGCGGATACCGTCGACCAAGCTTTCGCGGCAGCCGTAGATGTTGTCGAACTTCGACTTGGTGACGCTGTCGTTGACGTTGATCGCCGGGAAATGCAGGCGGCCGTCTTTGGCCATCTGATACAGGCGATGCACGCCCGTGGTGGTTTCCTCAGACACGCCCTTAATGTTGGCGAGGACCTTCGCGTACCAGCCCGGCTGCTCTTTATTGCGCTTGGCGATAGAGGCGAACAGGATGGTTTCTTCTTCGTTGGTGGGCTTGGAGATCAGCGACGGATTTTTTTCCGCTTCGGTGCCGAGCACGATCAGCAACGTGGCGTCGCCGCCGTCATCGAGGATCATGTTGGGGGTGCCGCCGTCGGCCCATTCGAAAATCTTGTGGGTGTAATCCCAATATTCTTCCAGGCTTTCACCTTTGATCGCGAACACCGGCGTACCGGCCACAGCGATGGCGGCAGCGGCTTGGTCTTGCGTCGAGAAGATGTTGCACGAGGCCCAGCGCACGTCGGCGCCGAGGTGCTTCAGGGTTTCGATCAACACGCCGGTCTGAATGGTCATGTGCAAAGAGCCGGCGATGCGCGCGCCTTTCAAAGGCTGCTTCTTGCCGAATTCGCTGCGCAGCGCCATCAGGCCCGGCATTTCGGTTTCGGCGATCGCAAGTTCCTTTCGGCCCCAGTCGGCCAAGCCGATGTCTTTAACGATGTAGTCGCCGGAACTCATGCTGATGTCTCTCCATCTTCGGCGGGGGCCTTCAAAGGTCCGGGCCGGGGGTTAAAAGGGTTCAATAAAGTCGCGCGCCGTATAGCAGTTGGGATGGGGTTTGGGCAACGCCCGGACGCTAGACCGAGGGGGTTTTAGCTGCCTTTGCCGAGGTCTTCGATAATGGCCTTGACCTTGGCCGGGTCGGATTCGCCCGTCATCCGCCGGACCTGGCCGCTAATGGCCGACAAATTCAGCGCTAGGATGCGTTTTTTAACCCGGGGCAAGCTGTTGGACGACATGGAGAGTTCGGTGATCCCAAAGCCCAGCAGGATCGGGGTCATGCGCTCGTCCCCAGCCATTTCCCCGCAGACCGAGACCGGAATGCGGGCGGCCAGGGCCGCTTCGGCCGAAAACTGGATAAGCCGCAAAACCGCCGGGTGAAGCGGGTTGTAAAGATAGGCCACTTGATCGTCAGAGCGGTCGACAGCCAGGGTGTATTGGGTCAGGTCATTGGTGCCAATGGCGAAGAAATCGGCTTCGGCGGCTAGTGCATCGGCGGCAAGCGCCGCGCCCGGGATCTCGATCATGATGCCAAGCGGCGGGGGCGGATCAGCAATTTTCACGCCGCGGCGTTTCAACTGCGCGGTCAGGCGGGTGAGCATACGCCGCACCTGACGCACTTCGTCCACCATGCAGACCATCGGCAAAAGGATGCGCACGGGACCAAAGGCACTGGCGCGCAGGATCGCCGAAAGCTGGATGAGCAGCAATTTGCGCCGGCTCAAGGAAAAGCGAATGGCGCGTAAGCCCAACGCCGGATTGGGGCCGGGCTTCATGCCGAAAGCGTCACCCAATTTGTCCGCGCCGACGTCCAGCGTGCGGATCGTCACGGGACGTCCGCCCATTTTTTTCACGGCACTGGAGAGTTCGCTGAATTGTTCTTCTTCGCTTGGCAAATCGGCGCGGTTCATGAACATGAACTCGCTGCGGAACAGACCAACACCTTCCGCACCTGCCGCAAGGGCAGCATCGACGTCCGCAGGATGTTCGATATTCGCCTGCAAGCCGACGCGGAAGCCGTCGCGCGTGACCGCCGCAACCGTCTTCAGCTTTTTCAGAGACTGCTGAGATTTGACGAAACTCGCGCGTTTGCGCCGGTATTTCGCCAGCGTGACGGCGGTCGGATCGACAATCACGATGCCGGTCCCGCCATCGACAATGATGGTCATGCCGTTTTCAGCGGCGTCGTGAATGTTGTGGGCGGCCACGACCGCCGGCAATCCCAAGGAGCGCGCAACAATGGCGGTGTGGCTTTCAACGCCGCCCAGCATGGTCACAAGGCCCGCAACGCGCTCGGGATCAAGCAGCGCCGTATCGGCGGGCGAAAATTCGTCGGCGACGATGACGGCGTTAGCAGGCAGGGCTTCGAAGCCGTCGCTCTCGGCCTTGCCTAAGCTTTCCACCAAGCGGCGGCCGACTTCGCGGATATCGGCCATGCGCGCCGCGAGGTATGGATCATCCATGGCGGCGAAGGCTTCGGCCATAAGGCCGATTTCCTTCATCACGGCGGCTTCGGCATTGATGCGTTCTTGCGCGATTCTTTTCTGCACGCCGCGCACCAGGCGCGAGCCGCTTAGCATCTGCGTATAGGCTTCGAGGATGTAGCCAAGTTCTTCGCCGGCAGGGCCTGCCATGCGTTTGGCTTCGCCCTGCAACGTTTCAATGCGCCCCGTTGCCTCGGCGGCGGCTTCTAAAACGCGGTGCTGTTCGCTGCGTATTTTTGTCGCCGGGATGCGGCGCTCACGTACTTGGACAAGCGCGTGGCTGTCGTGGCGGAAGACGGTGCCGATGGCAATACCCGCGCCGACCGGAAGGCCTTCGAAGACCTTTTCGCGGGCGCTTGTGCCGGTCCCTTTACTCTTCATCGAACTTGTTGGCGACCAGAGTGCAGAGCGCGTCCATCGCGGCCACGCCGTCAGGTCCCGAGGTGCGGATCTCGATCGACGTGCCGATGCTTGCCGCCAACATCATCAGGCCCATGATCGAGCCGCCCGAAACTTCAACGTCACCGCGTTTAACTTTGATTTCAGCGTCGAACTGCCCTGCGGTTTTGCAGAACTTGGCAGCCGCGCGCGCGTGTAGACCCTTGGTGTTGCGGATCTCGGCGATGCGATGCAGTTCTTGGCTCATATTAATCCCATTTGACGCGCACGCATCGCCGTCATAACCCGACGCATCTCGTCGATGCGCCGCGGTAAACTAACTCAGTTTTTTGGTCTTTTGCTTTTCTTGGGCCAGCAAGGCCGAGGCAACGTTGATATATTTGCGGCCCGCGTCTTGCGCCTGATGGACCGCACTTTGCAACGTTTCGGTGCTGCGCACGGAGGCGAGCTTGATCAGCATCGGCAAGTTCACACCGGCGATGACTTCGACCGGCGCGGTCTCCATGATCGAAATGGCGAGATTGGAAGGTGTGCCGCCGAACATATCGGTCAGGACGACGACGCCTGAACCTGCGTTGACGTTCTCTACAGCCTTCACGATATCGGCGCGCCGCTGCTCCATATCGTCTTCGGGACCGATGCAGACGGTGCCGACTTGAGTCTGCGGACCGACGACGTGTTCCATCGCGGCGACCAGTTCCAGGGCGAGACGCCCGTGCGTGACGAGCACGAGTCCGATCAACGGTTTAGATTGCGGCATGAGAAAGAGCAGGTCCTGATTTGCAACATACATAGCCGCCGGAGAACAGCTTGGAACGCGGGCGTTCCCCTTTGAATCGGCGCGGCGCAGCTTAGCCAATCGGCGCGCCAGATGCGACCCCCGGCGCGGTCGATCATTATATATGTGCTTTCAATAACTTAAGACCCAAAATCACGGCCCATGACCCTGGGTTGACGCGCGGCTGGCGTAGATATCGCGGTGGCGCACGTTGAGCGGCCGGTTCTTGCCGGCCAGCCAGGCCTTCAGGCGCTCGATGACATAGACCGAGCGATGCTGCCCGCCGGTGCAGCCGACAGCGATCGTGAGATAGCTTTTGCCTTCGGCGTGGTAGAGCGCCAGCAGCGGTTCCAGGAATTGCTCCAGCCGATCCAGAAACGGGGCCAGCGCCGGATCGCGGGCAATGAAAGCCGCGACGTCGCTATCGACCCCAGACAGCGCGCGCAGTTCAGGAACGTAGTGCGGGTTTTTGAGAAAGCGTACGTCGAACACCAAATCGGCATCGCGCGGCAGGCCGTAGCGATAGCCGAACGACATCAGGAACACTTGCAAGGGCCGCTGCGCCGCGCCGCCGTATTGGCCCAGCAGGATGCGTTTGAGATCGCCAGGTGCGAGGCGCGAGGTATCGATCAAAAGTTCGGCTTGTTCGCGTAAAGGGGCGAGAAGGCGGCGCTCGGTCTCGACGCCCACCGCAACCGGCAGATCGTCGGCCATAGGATGCGGCCGCCGGGTTTCGGTATAGCGCTGGCACAGGATTTCAGTATCGCAGTCCAGGAACACGATGCTGACGGGCAGGCTTGTGCTTTGGCGCAAGTGATTGAGCGTGGCCACAAGTTGTGTGGCATCAAAGTCGCGGGTGCGCACATCAATGCCGACGGCGAGGGGGCCATCGCCCGCGCCGGCTACGGCGCTCAGAAGGGCGACCGGCAAATTGTCGACGGTCTCGAACCCTGAGTCTTCAAGCGCGCGTAAGGCAGAGCTTTTGCCGGCGCCCGACATGCCGGTGACGATGGTGACGCGGCGCGGTGTTAAAGGTGTCTTCATGCGAGGGTGCCGATCACAAGCCGCACCTTCGCCGCCGCAGACGCGGAAAAAGCGTCAACCATCAGTCTGGGCAGGCTCACGCCGTCGATGATGCAGGTTGTCGTTTCGGGCATGCGCTCGATGTCCTTTTCGGGCATCAGATCAACCACCAGTCTCACGGCCGCGGACTTGCGGTAGGGCAAGGCGACGATGCCGTAGCCGCGTAATTCTATCTTGCCGGCGATGTTTGCGGGAGACTGAACTGTGAGCTGGCTGCCGCTTGCGTGCGTTTCGCAATAGTCGTCCGCTACCAGTTCCGCGCCGCCGTCGATCAGGCGCAGGGCCAGGTCGGACTTGCCCGCACCGGAAGGGCCGCGGATCAAAACGCCGGTGCCGGCAATGGCGATGCAGGTCGCGTGAATAAGGGCCATGCCCAATACTATGCGGGCTAAAGCAGGCTGGTAAGGCCTTATCCGGCCGGCAGGCGCACGATGAAGCGTGCACCTTTGATCTGATCGTTCTCGACAATGTTCTCGGCCGTGATGGTGCCGCGGTGGGCTTCGACGATCTGTTTCGAAATCGCCAACCCCAAGCCAGAGTGCGTGCCGAACTTCTCGCCTTCCGGGCGCTCGGTATAGAAGCGGTTGAAGATATCTTCTTCCTTGCCCGCGTGGATGCCGGGGCCCTGATCCTCAACCGTGATCCGCACGTGTCGTTTATCGCGGCTGGCGTGAATGGTGATGGTGCCGGCGGGCGGGCTGAAGGACACCGCGTTGCTGATCAGGTTGCGGAACACTTGCCCCAAGCGGGTTTCTAAGCCGGGCACCATAAGGGCGTCGCCGACCTTAGCATTGTCGTCGGGCGCCACCTGCACTTTGGGCGCGGCGGGATTGTCGTTGGCGTTTTGAACCTCGGCGAGGGCTTCGACCAAGCGGCCCACATCCACCGGCTCCATCTCGGCGCGCGACAGTTCCGCATCAAGCCGCGAGGCGTCGGAGATTTCCGTAATCAGGCGATCAAGCCGCGCCACATCTTCCATGATGATGGACATGAGCTTTTTCTGCTGCTCGGGGTCCTTCACCCGCGCCACGGTTTCCACAGCGCTGCGCAAAGATGTTAGTGGGTTTTTGATTTCATGAGCCACATCGGCGGCGAAGTGCTCAATAGCGTCTAGGCGCTGCCACAGAGATTCCGTCATATCGCGCAAAGCCGCCGAAAGTTCGCCGATCTCGTCGTCGCGACCGCTCAGGTCGGGAATAGGATACCGCCGGTTCTTAGCGCGGCGCACCTGCATGGCGGCCAGCGCCAGACGCCGGATTGGCCGGGCAATGGCGTTGGCGAGATAGATCGACGTGAGCACGGTCAACGCGAGAACCCAGGCGAACATGCCCAAGATAGAGCCGCGTACGGCGAACAGGCGCTTATCGACGTTGGCGCCGTCGCGCGACACCACCAGTACGCCGACAATCTGCTTGTAGAACTGTACCGGCACGGCCACCGACAAAATCTTCTGCCGGTCGCTGCGCAAACGCACGACGCTCTTGGCCTCGCCGGTATTTAAGGCTTGTGTGGCTTCGGCGTAATCGCTGGCCGTGGCTTTGGATTTTTCGACATAGGGCTCAAGGCTATGGTCGTAAGCATAGCGTCCGATGCTGGTCTCATAGATGTTGCGCGCGAAGCGCACCACGGGGCCTTCATTCACCGGCGGCAAATCAAGAACCAGCACTTCGCCTGCACCGCCCGGCCCTTGCATCAGGCGCGTGTCGGCAACGAGCGCTCCGCTGCGGTCGAACAGCTGGCCGCGCAAATGCGCGAGGTTTGAAAGATTGCGAACGAGTTGACCGGCAGAGTCTCCATCAATGACGCGCGGCGCGCCGGTGGGACCAAAATCATCATTGGCCGTGTTGCGCCGTCCCCGCGGCGTCTTCGCGACGACGACCGCACCTTCGCCAATGGCGCTGGCGATCAGCTCGCCTTGCGTGCTCATGGCTTCGAGTTCGGTGGCGATCAGCGTGTCCTGATATTCGTCCAGGAACAGGAGGCCCAAGACCAGGAGAACCGGAGCGGCCAGATTGACGGCGAGAAACCGTGAGGTCAGCGGCGACAGAAGCCGCATGCGACGCGGAGGAAAGTCATAGTCTGCGCCGCCCGTCCCAGAGGACGCGCCGACGCGCAGATCATTGAGCTTCAGATCAGGCTTTTTGGTAGGCACCGCGTAGACCTTTCACCGCGCTCCTCGACCGCGAGGAGCCGGGAACCAACGCCGGCGCTACTGCTTAAGGAGCCGCGTTGGTTTCGTTATATTTGTAGCCTACGCCGTACAGAGTTTCGATATGCGAGAATTCCTTATCGACCTCACGGAACTTCTTGCGCAGCCTTTTGATGTGGCTGTCGATGGTGCGGTCGTCCACGTAGATATGCTCGCCGTAGGCCGCGTCGATCAACTGGTCGCGGCTTTTGACGTGACCCGGGCGCTGCGCCAGGGCCTGGATGATCAGGAATTCGGTGACGGTCAGGTTCACCGCCAGGCCCTTCCACAGGCAAAGGTGCTGGGCCGGGTCCAGAACCAGTTCGCCGCGGGCCAGCGAGGTGGCCGAGGCGCCGCCGGTGGCGGCTTGGGTCTTCTGGGCTTCGACGCGGCGGAAGATCGAGCGCACGCGTTCGATCAACAGACGCTGGGAAAACGGCTTCTTGATGTAGTCGTCGGCACCCATGCGCAGGCCCAGGAGCTCATCGACTTCATCGTCTTTGGAGGTGAGAAAGATCACCGGCATGGCGCTTTTCTCGCGCAAGCGCTGCAACAGCTCGATGCCGTCCATACGGGGCATTTTGATGTCGAGCACGGCCAGATCGGGCGGCTCGGCGGTCAGGCCGCGAAGCGCTTCAGCGCCGTCGCGATACGTTGTGACGGCGAACCCTTCAGCCTCCAGGACCATGGAAACCGAGGTCAGGATGTTGCGGTCATCATCAACAAGAGCGATGCGGTAAGCCACGGTTTAGCCCCTTTTCTGTCCGAAGCGGTCTCTGTCCGACACGTTCGAGTACACTTGTATTATCATTGCCGCATTGTGGCGGAAATATCGCAAAGGTATGTCGCGCCCAAGGCGGGACCAAAAATTATTTTCGGAAAATATTCCGCTTTTACTATGGTTTAGGGCTCCCGGCAGTGGCTTCCAGCCGGGCCAATTCGGCCTGGGCGCCGGCGTATTCCGTATAACGGACCATGCCCGTGGCCAAGGCTGCCTTGAACAGCTTGGTGGCTTCGGTCGCGTCTTTCAGAATGAGGGCGGCTTCTCCCAGGTAGAAGTAGGCCTCGCATAAACGCGCCGGAGCGGCTCCGGGTTCCCGGCTGGCGTCCGCTAAGACGTCATCGCCTGTGAGAGAGCCTAGAAAGTAGCGCATCACCGTGGTCGGCCATTGATCGGCGGGCTGCCGCGCGGCGGCTGCCGCTAAGGCGATGTCGCCTTTGTGACCAGAGCGCATGTCGGCGATATAGCGCCAGAGGAAGACTTCAGGCGGGGCATCGGGCAGGTCCGCGACGCGGGCTAGGTCCGTGGCGGCGTCCGCATACTTGCCTGCCATGACCCGCACATAGCCGCGCGCGACCAGGGCTTGGGCGGCATCGGGGTGTTGCGTCAACAAAGTGCTCAAATCCGTTTCGGCGCCGAGATAATTGCCGGTGAATTGATAGGCCAACGCACGGCCCATGAGGGCTTCAGTATCTCCGGCATGTTGCCCCAGGAAGCTGGTGAAGTCGGCCGCCGCGCCCAAGGGATCGTTGCCTTGCAGCTTGGCGTTGGCGCGAAAGAACAAGGGGCTGCGGTCTTCAGGCCGCAAGACGGCGAGGGCCGAGAAGTCGGCAATAGCCGCGACAAAGTCTCCGCTTTGAAGTGCGGCCATGCCGCGGCCTTCGAGCGCGGCCATGTCCTTTGCGTTCAATTTGAGGGCCGCGCCGAAATCGGCAATGGCGGCGGGATAATTCTGCTCCCGCGCATAAGCCGTCGCACGGCCTCGCAAAGCGGCCGCATCTTTCGGATCGATATCAAGGGTGGCCGTGAAACTGGCAATAGCGTCGCCGGTCTCGCCGCTTTTAAGCCGCGCGGCCGCGAACAGCGTTTGTGTGGCGGCGTCGGAAGGGTTGAGGCGGCGTGCTTCACCCAGATCGGCGAGGGCCGCGTTGGTTTCGCCGCGTTTCAAGCGCGACGCGCCGCGCAACGCAAAAACTTCGGCAAGGGCGGGGTCGATCACCAGGGCGGCGGTGTAGTCGGCTTCGGCTTTGGTCGTGTTGCCCGCTTGCTCATGCAACTTGCCCCGCCCCACGAGGGCGGTGGTCTCGCGTGGTGTGAGCGCGAGCGCGGCGTCATAGTCCGCAATGGCCAGCGCACGCTCGCCGCTTGTGGCGTAAGCGCCCGCACGCGCGGTGAGGAGGAGGGCGCGCGTTTCCGCGGGCAGGTTGGTGTTGGTCAGCGCAGCTGAACAGGCCGCGACACGGTTCTCGTTCTCCGCCGCGAAACACTGCAACGGCTCGGTCTGCGCCACGAGGGGCTGCGCAAACAGAAGAAACGGCAGTATTAAAGCTGGGCGCTTAATCATCGAAGGTCTTCGAAACTCCGCTAGAAGTCGTCTATCTTCCTCCACATGACGTCCTTTGTCTCTCAAAGTCGCTTGGCGCGCGGCGCTTATATCGCAGCAGGCTGTGTGCTGGTGTGCCTTGGAGTCATTGGCGCGTTCCTGCCGGTGATGCCGACAACGGTGTTCCTGATCGGCGCGTTGGCCTGCTTCGCCCGTGGCTCGCCACGGCTGGAAAGCTGGCTTTTGAACCATCCGCGCTTCGGTCCGGCCTTACAGGCGTGGCGTGCGGAAGGCGCGATACCGGCGCGCGCGAAGAAAGTCGCCGTCGCGATGATGGCGGTGTCGCTGATGATTGTAGTCGCCGTCAGCCATTCCTGGATCGTGCCGGTGATTGTGGGCGCAGTGCTGGTTGCCGTTGCGGCTTACGTGATCACTCGTCCGTTGCCGCGCTAATGCGCTTCGGCCCAGTTGAGGCCCACGCCCACATCGACGGTCAGCGGCACATCAAGGTGTGCTGACGCTTCCATCACCTGACGCACGACCGCTGTGGTCGGTGCGATTTCGGCTTCCACAACTTCAAAAATCAACTCGTCATGCACTTGCAGCAGCATGAGGGCACTCAGGCCTTCATCGGCGAGCGCTTTGGGCAGTTTGATCATCGCGCGTTTGATGATGTCGGCGGCGCCGCCTTGAATGGGTGCGTTGATCGCGGCGCGCTCGGCGAAGCCGCGCACGTTGGGGTTTTTGTCGCCGATGCCGGGGATGTAAACGCGCCGTCCGAACAGGGTGGAGACGTAGCCCTGTTTGCGGGCTTCGGTTTTGGTGGCTTCCATGTAGTCGCGGATTTCCGGGAACTTCGCGAAGTAGGCGTTGATGTATTCCTGCGCCTCGCCGCGCGGGATGCCCAGCTGACGCGCGAGGCCGAAACCTGAAATGCCGTAGATGATGCCGAAGTTGATGGCCTTGGCCTTGCGGCGGATCATGGGGTCCATGCCTTTGATCGGCACGTTGAACATTTCCGAAGCCGTGGCGGCGTGAATGTCTTCACCGTTTTTGAACGCGCGCTTCAGGGCCTTCACGTCGGCCACGTGTGCGACAAGGCGCAGTTCAATCTGGCTATAGTCGGCAGACAAAAGCTTCTTGCCCTTCGGCGCGGTGAAGGCGGTGCGGATCTTGCGGCCTTCTTCGGTGCGGATCGGGATGTTCTGCAAATTAGGATCAATGGAGGACAAACGGCCCGTGGAGGCAATGGTCTGCGCGAAGCTGGTGTGCACGCGGCCTGTATCGGGATTGATCTCTTCCATCAGTGCGTCGGTGTAAGTGCTTTTCAGTTTCGCAAGTTGGCGATAGTCCAGCACCCGCGCGGGCAGGTCGTGGCCTTGGGCGGCGAGTTCTTCCAGAATTTCTGCGCCTGTCGCGTAAGCACCGGTCTTGCCCTTCTTGCCGCCGGGAAGGCTCATGCGCTCGAACAGAATTTCGCCCAGCTGCTTAGGTGAGTTGACGTTGAAAGGCTCGCCGGCAAGTTTGTGAATCTCGATTTCCAGCGTCGCCATGCGCCCGGCGAAGTCGTGGCTCAAGTCGCCGAGGACTTTTTTGTCGACCAGAATGCCGCGCGCTTCCATGTCCTTCAGCACATAGATCAGCGGGCGATCCATCGTCTCATAAACCGTCAGCAGGCGTTCCTCACGCAGGCGCGGTTTCAGAAGCGCATGCAAGCGCCGCGTAATGTCGGCGTCTTCAGCGGCGTATGCGGTGGCTTTGTCCAAAGCCACTTGATCGAAGGTGATCTGGTTTTTGCCTGAGCCGCAGACATCGACAAATTTAATGGTGTTGTGGGCGAGGTGCAGTTCAGCCAGCTCATCCATGCCGTGACCGTGCCCCGCACCTTCGAGCACGTAGGAAATCACAATGGTATCTTCGACCGGGAATACATTGATGCCTTCGCGCGCGAAGACATGCATATCGAATTTGATGTTGTGTCCGATCTTCAGAACGCTGGGGTCTTCCAACAGCGGCTTCAGAAGTTTGATGCCGTCCTTCAGTGCGATTTGCGGCGGTGCATCTTTAGGGCCGGTATCGCCGCTCAGATCAAGCATGCCCTGGGGCGCACTGCCGCCGTGCCGAAAAGGAATATAGCAACCGGTGCCGGGCGTAATGGACATGGACACGCCGCACATCTTCGCGCGCAACGGATCAAGGCCGGTGGTTTCCGTATCCACCGCAACCCAGCCGTTGGCCGCCGCGGCGCGCACCCAGCGTTCGAGATCGGCGAGGGTCTGCACGGTTTCATATTTGCCGGGACCGGCTTGCGGAACGATGGGCGCACTCGGTGCTGGTGTGGGTTTTGCCGGGTTTGAGTCTTGAAGCGGAATGCTCGCAAGCGAATGCGGCGTGCCGCCCAGGCGCGTGGTGACTTTCGTCATCATGCTTTTGAAACCTTGCGCCGCCACGAAGGCGAGCAGCGTTTCGGGATCGGGCTCTTGCCACTTCAGGTCGTCAACGGACCTTTCCACCGGCACGTCATTCTTCAGCGTCACCAGCAGTTTCGAAATGCGTGCAAGTTCGGCGTGGGCCAGCAAATTCTCGCGGCGCTTGGGCTGTTTGATCTCGCCGGCTTTAGCCAGCAGAGTTTCCAGATCGCCGTATTGCAGAATGAGTTCCGCGGCGGTCTTGATACCGATGCCCGGCACGCCCGGCACGTTGTCGGTGGAATCTCCAGCCAGGGCCTGTACCTCGATGACCTTGTCCGGCCCGACGCCGAATTTTTCCTTCACCTGCTCCGGCCCGATGATGCGGTTCTTCATGGGATCGAGCATGGTGACGCCCGGGCCCACCAACTGCATCAGGTCCTTGTCAGCTGAGATCACAACCACATCGATCTTCTCGGCCACAGCTTTGCGGGCATAGGTCGCGATGATGTCGTCGGCCTCGAAGCCTTCCATCTGGATGCAGGCGACGTTGAAGGCGCGGGTCGCGTCGTGGATCAGCGCGAACTGCGGGATCAGTTCATCGGGCGGCGGCGGGCGATGGGCTTTGTATTCCGCGTAAATCGCGTTGCGGAAGGTCTCGCGCTTGGCGTCGAACACCACCGCAATCGATTCCTCGACGCTGTTATCGCGCAAGTCGTCCATCAGCTTCATCAGCATATTGCAGAAGCCGTAGACGGCGTTCACAGGCGTGCCGTCGGGCCGCGTCATGGGCGGCAGCGCGTGGAAGGCGCGGAAGATGTAACCCGATCCGTCGATCAGGTAGAGGCGCTTTGGCGTGGTTGGTGTGGCGGTCATGCCGGGGTGAACCCCGTGCGGCTTAATGACCGGCGTGGGCTTTGGCGTCCTTGTTCAGGACATAGCGCCGGCTGCAATAGGGGCACTCGATTTCGCCCACTTCCGGCTTGATCTGCAGGTAAACGCGCGGATGGCCCAGCGAACCGCCGCCGCCGTCGCAGTTGACGGCCGTGGAGTCGACTTTAAAAATCTCAAAAGGCTCAGCCATGGTGTTCGTCCCGCCAAATGCCAGCCGCAGGGAGGCGGTGGTCTTAAGACTGTTTATGCGGCTCCCAGCCCAGGATTTCAAGGTGTCAGCTTAGGTCATTGACCGGCGATTTCACCGGGTGATACGCCAGTGCCATGACCCAAACCGCCTCTGCCGCCACGCCGGCGCTGCTCCCCGACATCGCCGTGCAAATCCGCGGCCTGAATAAGCTTTACAGTGGCGGTGGCAAACGCCCGCCCAAACAGGCGCTGACGGATTTTTCTCTGGATGTGCCGCGCGGTTCGTTTTTCGGGCTGCTGGGCCCCAACGGCGCGGGCAAGTCCACCCTGATCAACGTGCTCGCGGGGCTTGTGCGCAAGACTTCGGGCGAAGTGCGAATCTGGGATCACGACATCGATACCGCCGAGCGCAGTGCCCGCTGTGCGATTGGGATTGTGCCGCAGGAACTCAATCTCGATCCGTTTTTTACGCCGCGCGAATTGCTGGATGTGCAGGCCGGGCTTTACGGCGTGCCCAAAGCCGAGCGGCGCACGGACGAGATTTTGAAAATCGTCGGCCTTTCGGATAAAGCCAACGCTTATGCCCGCGCGCTGTCGGGTGGTATGCGCCGGCGTCTGCTGATCGCCAAAGCCCTGGTGCATACGCCGCCCATCGTGGTGTTGGATGAACCCACAGCCGGCGTCGACGTGGAGCTGCGCCAGCACTTGTGGCGCTATATGAAAGAGCTCAACGCGCGCGGCACGACGATTTTGCTCACCACGCACTATCTGGAAGAAGCCCAAGAGCTGTGCGACCGTATCGCCATCATCAATCACGGGAAGTTGGTGGCGCACGACACGACAGTTGCGTTGCTGCGCCGGATCGACAACAAGGCCGTGATTCTCACGCTGGTTCAGCCTTTGAGTGAAGTGCCTACGGTTCTCGCGGGTTTCCACGCGACGCTGCCGACGCCCCATGAGCTGCACATCAACTATCGCCCCAGCGACAACGCTATGCAGAAAATTCTGGACGCCGTGCGCGCTGCGGGGCTCGCCGTCGCCGACATCCGCACCGACGAAGTGGAGTTGGAGGACATTTTCCTGCAACTCACCTCGGGCGGATCGTCGCACGCCACGCAGTAAGTTATGTATTTCCAAAGCCAGTTTCTTTCATTCGTCGCGTTGATTGCGCTCACGGCTTGCGCGCCGATCACCGCGCCGCCGGGACCGGGACCGACCACGCCGCGCGTGACGGAAACATCCTTCGTGACATCCGATGGTTCAGAGTTAGCTGTCCGCCGCTGGCTGCCGCGCGAAGGTGCGCCGAAGTTTGTCGTTCTGGCCGCGCACGGCTTCAACGACTACAGCAAAGCCTTCGACAAAGTGCCCGATGCGCCAGGCGTGGGCCCGTTTTTGGCCGACCGTGGCGCTGCGTTTTATACTTATGACCAGCGCGGTTTCGGGAAGTCGCCGGTTGCGGGTCTGTGGCCTGGCCGCGACATCCTGATCGGTGACTACACAGACTTCGCCCGCGTGCTGAAGGCCATGTATCCGAACACGCCGCTTTATGGTCTCGGCGAGAGCATGGGCGGTGCGGTGGTCATGACGGCCCTCGCAAGTGACACGCCGCCACCCGTCGACGGTGTTGTACTGGCGGCACCCGCGGTCTGGGGACGCTCGACCATGCCTTTGCTCTATCGCGCGGCCTTGTGGACAGCGACGTGCATCGTGCCGGGCTGGAAACCCACCGGCCAAAGTTTAGGCCGCATGGCCAGCGATAATATTGAAATGCTGCGCGACAACGGCCGCGATCCCTTGTTCATCAAAAAGACGCGCATCGATGCGGTCTATGGCCTCACGGGCTTGATGGACGAGGCGCTGGAGGCTGCGCCAAAGATCAGAGCGCCGGTCCTCTATCTCTATGGCCACAACGATCAGATCATCCCCAAGAAGCCGACCAAACAGGCGCTGGGCGCACTCACGAAATCCGATACCGGCTTGCGCGCAGCCTATTACGGCAATGGCTGGCACATGATCATGCGCGACAAAGAAGCCCCCATGGTGCTGGAAGACGTGGCCGCCTTCCTCAACAACCCAACAGCCCCACTGCCGTCCGGCGCGGACGTCAATGCGCTCCCCCGCCTCAACGCCGCTAAGGAAGACTTCTGACCGGCTAATTGCGAAGCGCAGGATGATGTTCTAAGTTGCCGCCCGCGGATGTACCCGTAGCTCAGCTGGATAGAGCGTCGCCCTCCGAAGGCGAAGGTCGGGGGTTCGACTCCCTCCGGGTACGCCACCTTTCCTGGCAAAAAGCCCTTGTTTTCCGCGGGTCGAAACTGTTTTGCACTGCGCGTGCGCCTTGCCACCCCAAAGGTTTCTGTATAGGTTGTGAGAGTCCAACACATAGGGTGGGCGCTCGCTCAACCTATTGTGTTTAAAGGACTATTGGGGTTTTTCGTGTGGGGACACGCCTGCTACAGCGGCGGAGGCTCCGGCGTGGCGGGGCGGTACACATAAATGAGCGTGCTCTTTAAGGCTCTGCAAAAAGCCGAAAAAGAAAACGAGCAGCGTCAGACCACAGCGGGCGGTTCAGGTTTCGATGCCGGCCGGCTTGCTGGATCTGGTGCGATCAAACGCGCCGGTGGCGGTGGCATTAACTGGCGCACGGCCGGCATTGCGGCTGCTGGTGTGCTCGCGGTCGCCATCGCGGGCGCGTTTTTCCTGGCGCAGCCGCCGTCGATGACAACCACAACGACGACAACGACCACGACTCAGGTCGCTGTCGTCAAAACCGTCCCCGGCACAACGGAAGTCACACCTGTTCTGCAGCCGCCGGCTCCTGCGCCGGCCGCAGCGGCGCCTGTGCAGCAGATGGCCGAAGCGACACCCGCTGCTGTTGCTCCAGCCGCCGTTGAAGCGGCGCCGACTGCCGTAGAAATGCAGCCCGAAGAAGCCCCTGTAGCTTCGCCCGCGCCCGCCGTAGCTAAACCGGCGCCGGCAAGGGTTACGGTTGCCGCTGCGCCCACGCGTCCGCAGCCCATGCCTGAACTCGCAGCCGATTCACCCACGCGTATGCTCAATCCGCCGATCGCTGTGCAGCGCGCGGAATTTGAACTCGCCGGCGTTGGCCGCGCTGTGCAAGTGCGCGAAGTCTCGCAGAATGCTCAGAACAACGTCGGTGCCGGCTATAGCGCCCTTGTCAGCGGCGCTTACGACATGTCGCTGGGTTTTTATGACCGCGCCTTGCGTGAAGAACCCAACAGCGTGCTCGCCCTTCTGGGCCGTGGTGCGGCTTTGCAGAAGATGGGCAAAAACGAATACGCGCGTGCGTCGTACGAAAAAGTTTTGAAGATCGATCCGGCAAATCGTGAAGCTTTAAGCAACCTCACCGTCATTACCGGCGAACGTTCGCCGGCCGAGGCGCTGACGAAGCTTTTGGATTTGGAAAAGCAGTATCCGACCTTCAGCCCGATCAAAGCGCAGGTCGGCCTGACCTACGCGAAGATGGGCCAAATGCCTGAAGCTTTGGATTACCTGCGCCGCGCGACATCGATGTCGCCGGAATCCGTTATGTATCAATACAATCTGGCATTGGTGCTCGACCACCTCGGCCGCAGCGAGCAAGCTGTGGCTGCTTACGAAAACGTCCTGGCGGCGCTTTCGGGCGGACGCGGCATGCCTGAACTGTCAGGAACCGACATCGAAAGGCGCGTCCGCTTCTTGAGAACGCGCTAAGCAGGTCGACCGGTCATGCCGTACCTCGCGCATTTTGGGCTGAAGGAACATCCCTTCACCCTGACGCCCAATACCAACCAATATTTCCCCATCGATAAGCATGTGGAAATCATCCAGTCGATTCAGTTCGGCATCGCGCGCAACACCGGCATTCTCAAAGTCGTCGGCGACGTCGGCACCGGCAAGACCATGCTGTGCCGCTTGTTGCTGCGTAAGTTGGTGGGGTCCAATGACGCGGTCGCCTATCTCAACGCGCCGCAGGTCGATCCTGAAAGCTTGGTGACGCTGGTCTGCGCCGAGTTCGGCATCGAGACCGGCTCGAAACCGCAGATGCTGCAAGCCTTGAACACCTTCTTGCTCGAGCAACATGCACTGGTACGCAACGCGGTTCTGATTGTGGATGAGGCGCAGGCGTTGGGTCCTGCCGGCCTTGAAGCGGTGCGGTTGCTTTCGAACCTTGAGACCGAGCGCAACAAGCTGTTGCAGATCGTGATGTTCGGGCAGTCAGAACTTGATGAGCTGTTGCAACGCCCGGACCTGCGCCAGATCAATCAGCGCATCGGCTTTTCGTTCAACACCGGCCCGCTGACGATTGCTGAAGCTGTGCATTACATCAACCACCGCATCAAAATGAGCCGCGTCGACAGTGTCGATTTTCCAATCTTCACGCCGGGCGCGATGGAATTGCTGTCGCAAAGTGCGAGCTTCGTGCCGCGTGTGATCAACATTCTCGCCGACAAAGCTTTACTCGCGGGCTACGGCGAAGGCGCGATCCAGGTCACCGAAAAACACGCTGAAGCCGCCATCGATGTTCACCACAGCTCGCCAAACCGCTGCACGGAAAGCGCCACTGGGTACGCCAGGCGTTGATCGGCGTCATCGCACTGGAAATCGCGGCCGTCGTCGCTTTGTTTGCCGTTAGTCCGAGTTTGCAGACATGGGCAAAAGACACGTTCGCGCGCGCGCGCAGCCACGTGATCGCCGCACAGCCAAAGCCCGCTGCCCCTAGCGCTGCTGCCGTCGCAGCGCCGTAGATTGATGCTTCCAGCACCGTCAGACGCCACCACCCTGATACCGCTCGCCGCTTTCGGACTCGTCTTCGGCAGCTTTGTCACCGCCTTGTCTTACCGGTTGCCGCGCGGTGAAAGCATCGCGCATGGACGCTCTCGCTGCCCGGCATGTGGGCAAACGTTGACGGCCGCCGATCTGGTGCCGGTGCTCTCGTGGGTTGCCCATCGCGGCGCGTGCCGTCACTGCGGCAGCAAAATTTCCTGGCGCTATCCGGCCATTGAACTCGCGTCCGCAGGTTTATTCGTCGCCGCGGGATTGTGCGCAGCGGATTTTCTGCACCTTGTTTTGCTCGTCGCCATGGTGCCGGTAATGATGACGCTCGCGGTGATCGACGTCGAACACCGGCGCGTGCCGAATATCCTGGTGCTGATTTTAGCGGTGCTTGCGCTCGCCTGGCGTTGGAATGGCGATCAGGCCGTGCTTACAGGTGTAGCAACGGCGGCCGCTGCGGGATTCGCCGGCATGATTCTCGAAGCTGGCTATAAACGCCTGACAGGCAAAACAGGCCTGGGAATGGGCGACACGAAACTAACCGCCGTCGCCGGAGTGGCGCTCGCAGTCGGACCCTTCCTCCTTTTTTTAACAGTCGCGGGGGTATTGGGCCTGATCCTGGGAGGGATATGGCGTGTGATTATGCCACGGCCTCATGACACATTCCCTTTCGCACCCGCGATATTAATGGCTTACGGACTTAGCCTGGCAGTGGGCGACACCATTTTGCAGCGTTTGGTCATTTTTCTTTCAGGTTGAATTCACCAAAATGCTCGCCAAAAAACCTGGCTTTGACGGTAGAAAATCGCCCGCGGCCTCTGCTATGGTTAAGCGTCTAAAGGCGTGATACGTCTTGCGAAAGCGGGCCTTGGCCCGCCGTTACGTGGGGTCCTTGGGGGACTTCTAGAGCGAGAAAAAAATCCGGCCGGCCACGCGGCTCGCGGCAGGTTACCTGATCCCCGCAAAAGGCGCATCAGATAACGCGTCTGCCACCGTCGCGAGTTTCCGTGATTCACGGCTTTTTCGCAAGGTTAAAAACCCGGTAGATCAAAGGGTTATGTGAATATTGGGTTGCAGGACAGCCCGCGAGGTTCGCTCCACGTGCACCCCTATGCTATGACCCAGTCATGTGGACCGATATCGTCGATCTCAGGGCGTTTTACGCAACCCCGTTAGGCCGGCTTGTACGCCGGCTGATCTCGCGCCATTTGCGCCGGATTTGGCCGTCGTTGGGCGGCATGCGCGTGCTCGGGATAGGCTTTGCGACGCCTTTTTTGGGTTCATTTCAGGGTGAGGCGGAGCGGGTGGTGGCAGCCATGCCGGCCGGGCAGGGCATCCTGCACTGGCCCAACGGCGAGCCGAATTTGGCGGTGCTGACGGAAGAACAAGCCCTGCCGTTTCCCGACCGCATGATCGACCGCATGCTCTTGGTGCATTGCTTGGAGGGCAGTGCGCAATTGCGCCCCTTCATGCGTGAATGTTGGCGGGTTTTGGCGGACGGCGGGCGGCTTGTCGTCGTGGTTACGAACCGTCGCGGCCTATGGGCGCGCGCCGAAAGCTCGCCTTTCGCGCAAGGCCGGCCCTATTCCATGAGCCAAATCACACGCCTTCTGCGCGACAACATGTTTGTGCCGCTCTCAACCACAGCAGCCTTGTTCCTTCCGCCGGTGTGGTGGCGCTTGTTTGGATCTTGGGCGGCAACTTTGGAAGAACTTGGCGCGCGTTGGTTTCCGACCTTCGCCGGTGTTCTCATCGTCGAGGCTGAGAAGCAGATCTATGCCGCGCCTTTTGACGGTGTGCCTGCGCGCGCTACCCAGGCCAAAGCGATGGTTAAGGCCGCAGGCAACGGCCTAACGTCACGCGCGCGTCAGGACGAATAACGCCTGTTCGCTCATCAGGTTTGCGCGCCGGTCCGTGGCGGCAAAGCCTAAGCGCTGACCTTGCGTGTCGAGCGCGAAGCCGGCTTCGATGCGCACGTTCATCAGTTTGCAAAGCTCGATGAAGTCCGACACCGTGCAAAGATGAATGTTCGGTGTTTCGAACCACTTATCCGACAGCATCGCCGTGACCGGCATGCGGCCGCCGAACATTACCGACAAACGCACACGCCAGTGGCCGAAATTCGGGAACGAAACGATGGCGCGTTTACCGACGCGCAGCAATTCTTCCATGACCTTGCGCGGATGCGTGGTGGCTTGCAGGGTCTGGCTGAGGATGACGTAGTCGAACGCGCCGGCAGGATAATCGCTTAAATCGGTCTCGAGATTCCCTTGAATGACGGGCAATCCGTGGCTTACTGCCGCGCGCACTTTGGACATGGAAAGTTCAAGGCCGCGGCCATCAACTTGTTTGAAGCGCGTGAGATACGCGAGCAGCGTGCCGTCCCCGCAGCCCACATCGAGCACGCGGCTGCCCGCGGGAACAAGGTCGGCAACTTGCTGCAAATCGACGCGAATGCGCGGCGGCGCGGTGTTTGGCGTGTTCACTGCGCTCATGATTTACGCGCGCCCAAGCCGCAAATTTCAGCCGAGCCGTCAATGAAGCCCTGCAAAGTCTGATGAAACTCAGGCTCATCCAGCAGGAAGGCATCGTGGCCTTTATCGGATTCAACTTCGACAAAACTGACGTTCGCCGCCACTGCGTTCAACGCGCGCACGATGGCGCGGCTTTCCTCGGTCGGGAACAGCCAGTCGGACGAGAACGACATCAGGCAATAGCGGACGCGCGTACCCTTGAAAGCATTCGCAAGAACGCCGTCGTTTTCCTGCGCCAGATCGAAGTAATCCATGGCGCGCGTGATGTAGAGGTAGGAGTTCGCATCGAAGCGGTCGACGAAGGTGTAGCCCTGGTGGCGCAAATAACTTTCCACCTGGAAGTCTGCGTCGAAGCCATAGGTCAACGTCTCGCGGTCCTGCAAACGCCGCCCGAATTTACGGTGCAGCGCCGCTTCCGAAAGATAGGTGATGTGCGCGGCCATGCGCGCGACAGCCAAACCCCGTTTCGGAATTTTTTGTTCTTCAAGATAATTGCCATGGCTCCAATCGGGGTCGGCCATGATCGCTTGGCGTCCCACTTCGTGGAACGCGATGTTCTGCGCTGAATGGCGGTAGGATCCCGCGATAGGCACGGCCGCGAACACACGTTCGGGGTAACGTACTGCCCACTCCAGCACCTGCATTCCGCCCATGGAGCCGCCCATGACGCAGAACAGTTTTTGGATGCCGAGGTAGTCCAGCAATTTCGCCTGGGCCTGGACCATGTCGCGAATGGTGATGACCGGGAATTTCAAACCCCAGGGCCGTCCCGTCGCCGGGTTGATTTCCTTGGGTCCCGTGGACCCCATGCAGCCGCCCAAAACATTGGCGCACACCACGAAAAACCGGTCCGTATCGATGACTTTGCCGGGGCCAACCAGGTCGTCCCACCAGCCCTGTTTACCGGTCAGAGGGTGTGTGCCGACCACATACTGGTCGCCCGTAAGGGCATGACAAACCAGCACGCAATTGGACCGGTCCGCATTGAGGGTGCCGTAAGTTTGGTAGGCCAGGGTGACCGGAGACAACGTGACGCCCGACTGCAGAACCAAGGGGTCCTTCAGTGTCAGTTTCAGGTCTTGAACCACCGGTGTGGGGTTCGGGGCGGTGGCGGTCTCGGGCGCCATGGCAAAACTTAATCCTTCAACTCTGTTCCCGCCAAAACACCTTTCGGGGGAAGCTATGTCAATGTTTTCTTTGATTTTGGGGTCCTGGGCAACTATGACTCTGGCCCGTTTGGCGGCGTAAGTGGCCGCTGGGCGCGATCAGGCAAAAATGGATGGGCGCAACCATGGCGCTGCCGCAACCCCGACCCGGGGTATTGAGCATACCGCTATATGAGGCCGGCAAATCCCAAGTCAAAGGGGTCAGCCGGGTCATAAAGCTTTCTTCCAATGAAGCTGCGCTGGGACCTAGCCCTGCGGCGACCGCGGCCTATGGCCCGGTGGCTTCAACGTTAGAGCGTTACCCCGCGGGTGATTCCGGCGAACTGCGCGCGGCCATCGCCGAAGTGCACGGCCTCGATGCAAGCCGCATCATCTGCGGCTGCGGGTCCGATGAAATGTTCGGTCTCTTGTGCCGGGCCTACGCCGGGCCGGGCGATGAAGTCATTCACACGCGCCACGCCTTTGCGATTTTCGCCATCTATGCGCTCAGCGTAGGTGCGAAGCCTGTCGCTGTGGACGAAACGGATTTGACGGCGGATGTGGACCTCATTCTTGCCGCAGTGACGCCGGCAACGCGCCTCGTGTTTTTGGCCAATCCCAACAATCCGACCGGCACCTATCTGCCGCGCACGGAACTTGAGCGTCTGCGCACGGGTTTGCGCGAAGACATCATTCTCGTGCTCGACGGTGCTTATGCCGAGTTCGCCGATGCGCCCGATTACGACGGCGGCTTTGATCTTGCGCGCACTACGCCCAATACGGTGGCGACGCGCACGTTCTCGAAGATTTATGGCTTGGCCGCGCTGCGTTTAGGGTGGGCTATTGGCCCCAAGCCGATCATTGATGCCATGGAACGCATGCGCGCCCCTTTCAATGTGGCGAAGCCCGCGCAGATGGCAGGCGTTGCCGCCGTGCGCGATCAGGCCCACATCAAAAAAGCGCAAGCGCACAATGCTAAATGGAAAGGCATTGCCCTGCAGCGCCTGCGCGGCCTCGGCCTGAAGGTGCGCGACAGTGCGGGCAATTTCCTTTTGCCGGAATTTCCCATGACGCCGGGACGCACCGCCGCCGATGCCGATGCCTTTTTGCAGTCAAAGGGCCTTATTGTGCGCCGCGTAGATAGCTATGGTTTACCGAGCTATTTGCGTATTTCGATCGGCAACGACGAAGATATGAACGCAGTCCTCGACGCTCTCACGACCTTCATGGAAGGCCGAAATGGCTAAAGCCAAAACAAAAACGAAATCCAAGGCGAAAACCAAAGCCATTGCTCCGATGTTCGGACGGGTTGCTTTCATCGGTATCGGTTTGATCGGTGCCTCGATGGCGCTCGCCATGCGCCGTGCGGGACTTGTTGGCACAGTCGTCGCCTGCGCGCGCAAACCGAAAACGCGCCAGACCGCGCTCGATCTTGGCATCGCCAACGAAGTCACGAAAGACTACGCCAAAGCGGTTGTCGGCGCTGATCTGGTGGTCATCGCGACGCCGGTCGGAACCAACGGCGCCATCGCCAAAGCTATCGCCGCCCACTTGAAACCTGGCGCGATCGTCACCGATGTAGGCTCTGTCAAACAAGCTGTGGTCGATGCGGTTGCGCCGCATCTTCCCAAGAACGTGCACTTCGTTCCGGGCCATCCTATTGCGGGCACCGAACACTCAGGCCCCGAAGCCGGCTTCGCCGAGTTGTTTGATAACCGCTGGACAATCCTCACGCCCTTGCCGCGCACCTCCGCCAAAGCCACGGCGAAAGTCGCCGACATGTGGCGCAAGATGGGCGCCAACGTCGCCAACATGCAGCCCGAACATCACGACATGGTGCTGGCGATTACCTCGCATCTGCCGCACTTGATCGCCTACACCATTGTTGGCACGGCCTCGGACTTGAGCGGCGATCTTAAGCAGGAAGTCATCAAGTATTCGGCGTCCGGGTTCCGGGATTTCACGCGTATTGCTGCGTCGGACCCGACCATGTGGCGCGACATTTTCCTCAATAACCGTGAAGCTGTGCTGGAAATCCTCCAGCGCTTCACCGAAGACCTGACGGCGATGCAGCGCATCATCCGCAAAGGCGACGGCCCAGCGCTGGAAGATACCTTCACGCGCGGCCGCGCGATCCGCCGCGGCATTATCGAGGCAAAGCAGGCTTAATATGAGCAAAGACCTTCATCTTGTGATCGGCAACAAGGCCTATTCCTCGTGGTCCATGCGGCCGTGGATCGCACTGAAGGCGCAAGGTGTAGACTTCCGCGAAACCGTCGTTTGTCTCGATCAGCCCGATACCTCAGCCAAGATCAAAGAATTTTCCGCCGCCGGCAAAGTTCCGGTTTTGCAGCATGGCGACCTCACGGTGTGGGACTCGCTCGCCATTGTTGAATACCTGGCAGAGACGTTTCCCGGCAAAAATTGGTGGCCTGCAGATGCCAAAGCGCGTGCTGTGGCGCGCGCAGTCTCGGCGGAAATGCATTCAGGTTTCGCTGCGGTGCGTACCGCGATGACCATGAACGTGCGCAAGACCTTGCCGACCCCTGAACTGACCGAAGCCGTGAGCGCCGATCTCGCGCGCATCACCACAATCTGGCGCGATTGCCGCAGCAAGTTCGGTGCGTCCGGACCGTTCCTGTTCGGCGCATTCTCGAATGCCGACGCCATGTATGCGCCGGTTGTGACGCGCTTTAAGACTTATGGCGTCCAGCTTGATGCGACCTGCCGGGCTTATAGCGATGCCATGCTGAACCATCCCGCTATGCGTGAATGGTACATCTCGGCGGCCGGCGAGCCTTGGATCGTTGCCAAGTACGAGAAATAGCGCTGCACGCCCCGCCATGAAAATAATGCCGGGCGATCCAGCGATTGATCCAAATAACTTCTGGGTTTTTGGCTACGCCTCACTGATGTGGCGGCCGGGCTTTGCTTTCGCCGATGTCCAGCCGGCGACGCTCATTGGCTATGTCCGCGATATGTGTTTTACCTCTATCCATTACCGCGGCACCGCCGAGGTGCCTGGCCTGGTCTGCGGGTTGATGCCGTCCAAGACTGGCATTTGCAAAGGCCGCGCCTACCGTCTCGCGCCGGATCAAATCGACAGCGTCGTGAATTATTTGGACAGCCGTGAACTGATCACGGGAATTTACTTACCGCGCCATCTCGAACTTACGCTCGGTGATGGCCGCGGTGTCATGGCGCGGGTCTACGTCGCCGATACAGCGCATGCGCAATTTGCTGGGAAGTGGTCGGACGCGGAAAAGATCGGCGCCATCTTGCGCGGTGTGGGTAGCGAAGGCCGCAGCCTCGATTATCTCTCAAGCCTTGTGGATCACTTGCGTGAGCTCGAGATCGAGGATGCGCACATGGCCGCGCTGCTGCATAAAAGTCTGGAGAGAAACGCCTAAGGCGTTTTGCGCGGCTTTTGTTTTTTGGCGCGTAAAAATACAGACTCAATCACCACCCAGAACGCGACCAGACCGATCACAAAAAAGAACACGTCGCGTGATGATTTGATTTCAATGCCGCTGATGGCCAGAAGCACGAATGCGCCCAGCGCAAAAGCCAAAGCGCGAAATCCTGTGAGCAGAGAAGCCTTCATCTGCTACCCCCGGTGGAATTGGTTGGCCGCAGTTTGCCTTTACGGCTGTATGGGCGCAAGCGAAACCCACAAGAGGAAGCCCCGCGCGCTATTCTGCGGCGGGGCTTCCGAAGATCGGACCAGCGGGGGTTAGGGGCGGGCCGATCAGCTTTGGTGCGTGGATAACGAGCGACCACGCCTTCTGTTGCGAAGTAATTTCAAATACGAAAATAATGATGAGACCCGCAACTCAGGCGGGCGAAGCGCGCAGCTTTAGAGTCGCGCGTTATGATTTCCTAGGGAACTTGAAGCAGCAGTCTTTTGATGCGCGCCGTTGCCGCGCGTATCCACCATCTTGGAAACATCAATACCAACGCGAGCAGAAGGACCGGTCCGATAACGACCAACCCCATGCCAAGCACAGTGGTCACTATTTCCGATTTAAAGGTCCTGGCGGTGTCGAGTTGTTCGCCGAGCCATTGAACCCCGCCCAGTGTTAAAAGCGCGGCCAAGGCAATGCCCAGGATTAGAAGCGCAGCCCAAGCGATGACCGCGTCACTCCGTTCGGCATTAAGAGTTTTGTTTTTTCTCACGGCGGATTCGCTCCATTTAACCAAGTAGAGTCTAATCCTTGGATGTGGCCGTACTACGGCGGCATTCCGGGCAAAAGGGCTGGATCGCGACAAATTAAAGGCGGTATGTAACCGCACCGTTGCAGGGGTTGCTTGCATTTCGCTCTACGGCTGCAATCCGCTAAACTGGCTTTTTTCCCGAACGGCCTCATGCTTTTTTCGCGCGCCTCACAAGCCCTAAAGTTTCACCTCACACCCTGGATCACGGGGCGCGGTTTTTTCGCCATTGCCGCGGTAGCTGCGGTTTTGGCTCTGCTCGCACGCTTTGTCCTGGCGCCGGTTTACCGCGATCTCACCGGCTTTTTGCCTTTCGATCTGCAGGTCCCGTTATCGCGGTTCATGATCGGGGTTGAACTGGGTGCTTTCGACGGCGCATCCGCGATCAGCGCTTACGTCATTTTTGCCGCCGTGCATTTTGCTTTTGGCATTGCCGTGGCGGCGCTGTTCACACTTCTGTGGGCTTGGCTGTTTTCGCTCACGTCCTCGCGCGTTTTTGCCTTTCTCAAGCGCGGCGGGATTCTCATGGTGCCGTGGTATGTGGTGATCGTGGATCTTCTCGGGAAGGTCGGGTTTTACCGTCTCCTCGGTGGGCTGACATGGCCCGCTTATGCGCTGACAATCGAGCTCTGCGCTCCGCTCCACCGGTTCAAATTCGCCCTGGCCGATATTCGAAACTACGTCACCATCGCGTTCGTCCTGATCGTGGTGGTCGATATCGTGAGGCGCAGGAACGCCCGCGAAGACCGGCCGGATTTCACGTCTTAAACTTGCTGTCGGATATACTGTAAGCTGTCACGAACGGCGTGACGTTGGGGATCATCGGTATGGAGAGCGCGCACCTCTGGGGCTACGTCCATATGCTGCTCTTTGTTCTCTGGCTGGGAACAGAGCTGGGCGTTTTCACGGCCATTGCCCGCGTCAAAAACCCCGCGCGCAGCTTTGAGGCACGCACGAGGCTCGTGCGCATCGCGACGCAGGCCCACGCCTTGCCGCGTATCTGCTTTGCTCTGATCCTGCCGACCGGTGTCGAATTGACCGGTGCCATCAACGTCTATCCTCTGACGCCCGGTTTGAACGCGGCCAGCTGGGTCATCGGCATCGTATGGGTGCTTGTGATTCTGATCGGGGTGCGCAGCCAAGGCCGGCCGCTGGCGGCAAATTTGCGCGTGGTCGAGCTGGTGTTCCAGGCCTTCATGGGGTTGAGTTTTGTGGCCTATGGCCTCAACTCGCTGGCCACCGGCGCGCCCATCGATGATCCCTGGTTTGCAGCCAAGCTGTTTTTGTTCGGCCTGGTGTTCTGGGCCTCCATCGCCATCGACATCGGCTTTCGGCCGTTTTATGCGCCGTTTAATGAAATCGCGTTGGAAGGTTCGACGCCCGAACGCGAAGAAGCCATCAGCGCTGCCATCAATCACACGCTCGCCGCTATGGTGGCGCTCTATGTGCTGATTGCGGTGATCGCTTTTATCAGCAGGGTTAAGCCATTCTAGTTAGGGGAGCGGCACAATCACGCGCCGTGCATCCATATCGCGTGTGCCCTGATCGGCCGTCAGAAACTCAAGGCCGCCGTCCGCGGGCTTAAAGATGCCAAAGCCAATGCCCGTCGCCCCTTGCGGCCGGTTGGTATAGAGCGCGCGGTAATAGCGCAGCGTCTTATTCGGATCAGACGGCGCATCATCGATGAAGGCGGCTTCGGCGTTGGCGAGAATAGCGCCGCTAGCATCAACCACATGCGCGAACAGCCGCCAGCCCGCGGTAAGGCCGCCGGGCGTTTTATCCTAAACCCAGAAGCCCACTTCCAGCCCGCCGTCGGCCGCTGGCGTGACTTTCACGGCGCGGACGAGCAAGGCTTGGGCCGTATTGCTAAAAGTGATGTCGATGAAAGGGGCCGTAGCGGCCACTTGATCGGCCGACCACCAACGCTGCACGTTGGCTGCCCGGTACGACGCGGGCCAGTCGTGCATGGCTTCAAGGGCGTCCAGCGCCGCGCCGAATTTGGCGCGGTCAACAATGCGCAAAATGCGCACACGGCTGTCCGAGACAATTTGAACGCCTTCGCTTTCCCCCAGGTATGACAGCCAGGCGTTGAAGGTGGCGACCTCGGTTGTGAAATCGGGTACGCCGCGCTTTGCTGCGGCCTCCACGCGCGCCTGTCTGTCGCTCACCAACCTGAAGCCGATGAAGTCGCTGCGTAGCAGATCGTCGATCTTAATGGCGTCTGCATACTGCCAATTTACTGGGAGCAGAATGCTGACATGGGGCTCGTCGGGTTTGGTTAGGGCGGTGTAGCTAAAGACCGCTTCGAGATTGCGCGGCGCGGGCGTTGTATCGGTGAGGTAGATGGTGGCTTGGCCAATGCCTTCGGCTTTCAGTTGTCTTAGAAGCGCCGAGGCCTGGTCGTTTTCAGCGCGGTAGTCGTCAACGTGCAGGTTAACGCCCAGCGCCGTCTGCAAAGCCGCGGACGGCTGCGGTGTAAGCAGCGCGATCGCGGTGACGATCGCTGGTGCGGCGAGCAGCGCAGGCAGCACCAAGCTGCTCGCACTTCTGACCAGCGGCGGAACCAGCAGAACCAAAGTCATAATGCCGAAGGGCAGAAAATAGCGGATATGCGAAATTTCGGTCTGATACAGTTAAAACCAGCAGCCCGCTAAAAAGCACAGCGTCGCGGCGGCGAGGTGCGCGCTTGCGCGCAGGCGGGCGGCGATAATGAAACCAAGCACAATGGCAGCCGTGGCGGCGTACCCGAAGCTGCCGCGCAGGATCGTGGCGAATTCTACCGGATCGAAAGGCCTACGGTACTCATTCTGGAAGAAGGCGAGATTTCGTACGCCAAAGGCAATGTTCTCCAACGAGAAGTAAGGTGAGAAGTAGCCTTTTACGAAAGCTGTGGCGAAGATCGCGAGCGCAGAGGCGAAGCTGATGAAAATGAAACGGCGGTCGGTGTTGAGTTGCCGCCAGGCGAAGCCAACGAGGATCAACCAAACCGCGCCTGTAAGGCCCATAGCCAGGAGTCCGGAGGGCTTTACCCAAAAGCAGAAGGCTCCGGCTAATGCCGCCACAACCGCCCAGCCGATGGATCGTGAGGCAACGCTGCGTACAGCCGCCGCTGTCGCGAGGGCGGCGAGGCCGGCAAGGAAGGCATCCACCAGGCCCCAGTAATAAAAGGCTTTCAGCTCGTCGTTCTGCTGAAACTGAAACAGAATTGGAATGCCGGCGAGGGCTATGGCCAGGGCCGCCAGCATCCAATGGCCGGCCCGGCTAAGGCTGCGCGACCATCCCGCGATGTAAACCGCAGCGATGAACAGGCCCATGGGAATCGCCGAGGAGCGAAAATAGAACCAGTGATAATTCTCGGACCATCCAAACGGATAGGACATCAGCACGGTGCCGGGCGGGCGTACCGTCAAGGGTAGCGCAAAGGCGTTGAAAGGTTTGCCGGCGTCAACGGCCTGCCAGAAATTCAGCGCCTTCTGGGCATAGGTCATCGCATCCCAGACCGGTGGTTCGCCCGCCGCCTGCGTGGCGATCACTAATCCGATAGCAATAACAGTAACCCAAACCGCCACGGCGAGAGGTGGGGCTATGCGTACCCAATGAAGGGGCGCGGGATTCATTGGGGCTGGCTTTGCATCCAGGTCATCAGCTTGTGCAAGCCGTCGGTGAAAGATGTCTGCGGCTTCCAACCAAGTTCGCTCCGCGCCCGGTCAAGGGCGAGCACACTCACTGGCACATCAAAGGCGCGGGCGGCGGTATATTGCCGCGTGGCCTTGCGGCCTGTCACCTGTTCGATGCCGTCCAGAATTTCATTCAGGCTGACGCCCTTGCCCGAACCGATATTAAAGACCCGCTCTTCGCCGCGATAATCCGCAGCCTTCACCATGGCCGCCACGGCATCGCCGATATAGATGTAATCGCGCACGACGGAGCCATCGCCCCAGATTTCGATCTTCTCGCCGCGCAGGACTTTGCCCATGAACACGGCGACAGCACCTTGGGCCGCCTGAATGCGCTGCCGCTCGCCGAAAGGATTGGCGAGGCGCAGCACGGTGTAGTCGAGGCCGTGCAGCGTCAGGTACAAGTGCAGATATTTCTCGATGGCAAGCTTGGTGATGCCGTAGGAACAAATCGGATTAGTCGGGTGGTCTTCGCTGATCGGTACATTGCGCGGGATTCCGTAAACCGTTCCGCCCGAAGAAACGAACACGACTTTTTTGACGCCCAGCCGCACAGCATGATTCAAAAGCCGCGCCGTTCCGGCGACATTGGTTTCGATATCGAAAACGGGATCGGCGTTTGACGACTGCGGCAGCGTGGTCGAGACCAAGTGAAAGCAGATGTCGCAACCTTCCAACGCGCGGGCCACATCGGCCTCGCTGGTAAAATCGCCGTCGATCCATTTCACGCGCGCCGCTGTGGCGGCATCATTCAGGGCCGGAATATTGGCACGGTCGAAAACCGTGACCGGAAAGCCTTCACGCAAAAGCGCGTCGACGAGATGAGAGCCGATAAAGCCCTTACCTCCCAACACTAAGCAACGCGGTTGCGTTTTAGCCGGCGCGCTCACTGTTACTTCTCCGCTGCGAAGGCTTCGTCACCTTGCCACATCATACGCTCGTGATCGATGGCAACGTAGTCACCGTCGCCGCGGGCGGTCATTTTTCCAGGAAGGATGGCGCTAAGCGGCATCACAAGGGTTCTGCCGTCCTGACGTTCAACAACGATTTCTGCCGTCTGACGGTCGATCCCGTTGGGGGCACATAGAATGAAGCTGTAACCATCGGCGGTGCCTTGATGGCCCTCGGTGCGCATGAGGTCCAGTGCATCCGGGCGCGTTTGAAACCGCGTGGTTTCGCCCATGACTTCGCCGTCGATCTTTAAGGCCATACGGGTCGGCGGGCTAAATCCAACCGCCGCCCAGCCGTAAATAAAGCCCACGCCGGTTTCCCCCCAAATGAACTGTTCATTGTCGATGGCGATATAGTCGCCGTCGGAAGGGTTGGCGGTTTCGTCGGTGGCAATTTCGCTAAGCGGTATAGTCACGGTCCTGCCGCCGCGCGCTTCGCAGAAAATCTCGGCTTCGCGCCTGTCGATACCGCCCGGCAGCATGAGTGTAAATCCAAAGCCTGTTGCCCGCACTTTTCTGCCAACGCTCAAAAGGTCTCGTACGTCGGGGCGTGCCCGGAAGGTGCGGGTTTCGCCGATGATCTTGCCGCCGACCTTGACCCCGATGCGCGCGGGACCCTTAAAGCCCATGGCGGCCCAACCGCGCATGACGCCGGGCTTCTCCAACAAGTTGAGGTCGGGAAGGCTGCGGGCGGGGCGTTCCGCCGCCGGCAAAGCGGCGCGCGGGCTGGCAGCGTAAACCGCCAACAGCTCATCGACATAGGTCGGCGTGGATTTGGGCGGACGGCAAGCCTCGCTCAAACGGTCCAGTAGGCCGGGCTCCGTCACCAAGCGGTTGAGCTTTGCATGTAGCGCCGTGAAGTCGCCGGGGCGGAAGATCAAGCCATTGACGTCGTCTTTGACGTTTTCAGACAGCCCCGGGAAGTCCGAGGCGATCACGGGACGCTTGGCCGCCAAAGCCGAGTAAACCACGAGCGGTGCATTCTCGAACCAGAGGGACGGCACGACCAATACATGCAAACCGTCCAACACGCGGCCGATGTCGCCGTTAGGGAAGGTGCCGCAGAATTCGATGTCCTCGCGTCCGCCGGCGCGCTGGCGCAGGTTGGCGTTGTATTCCGCAAAGTCTTTAAGGTTGCCGTAAATCTTCAGACGCGCAGACCCCGGCGGCAGCAGTTTGAAAGCTTCGATCAGCACGTGGCAGCCCTTATGCGGCGCCAAGGTGCCAATAAAGCCGATGGTCAAAGGCTCGCCGGCTTCAAGAACAGGCGGCGCGACGGCATGACCGCTGACGTCAATACCGTAAGCGGATTCCAGCATCAGGCGGCGGTCGACGCCGTTATCGAGCAACGTCTTAGTCATGAAGCGCGTCGGCGAAATAATGCCGTCGAGCCAGTTGATGCGTTGGATCAAGAATTTCTTACGTTTGGACATCGCGCGGATGTCGGGGCTGACGCGGTGTTCCGGCAGCAGGCGGTGGTTAACCAGACCTACGACGGCGTCGGCCACAAGGTCCGGTACATAGGGCGCCATGCGTTGGGCACGCGAGCCCGCGCGCACCTGCGCAAAGTGTTTGACGCAATTCCCGGCGGCGATAGACGGACCTTCGCACACCTTGCCGTTCGGCAACAAAAGCTGCGCCGTTGGGCAAATCGACCAGAAATCTGTCGGCGTGTAGTAGGCCGGAATGCCGGCTTTCATGGTCACGTCGATGATGCGCGAACTTAAGCGCAGCATATGGAAGAAGTGCACCACGTCGGGTTTGAAGTCGCGCAGAACACGCTCGAAATACCGCGCGGCGAGATGATTGTCGTATTCAAGCTCGGCGACCGCGTCCTGGCCACCCATGGGGATGTAGGCATGGTGAAAGCGGTACACATGCATGCCTTCCAACTCGTGTTCGTCATAGCGGTTGCCGTCGGTGACGTCGGCGGATGTAGGGAAGGCGGTGATGACCGCGACGGTATGCCCGCGCCGGATCAGTTCCTTGGCGACACTGAAGGTCAAAACCTCCGTGCCCGAAGAATAATCGGGAAAGAATTGATGGACTGTGAGAAGGATCTTCAAGGATTAAACGCCTTCCACCTTCTTAATCTTCCCGGCCTTTTCGTCGCGTACGGCCAGGTACGTGGCCGCAGCGCGCAGAAAATTGAGGACGGGCATCTTAAGCATCAGGTCGATCTTTTCGCGCCAGCGTTTTTCCACGCGGGCGATATACATCAGGTCACCCAGGGTCCAGAAAACGAAGCCCTCAATGGCTTTCAGAATGGTGGGCGACAGATCCAGCTCGTACTGCATATAGAGCTTGCGGTGACAGACGTAAGTGCGTTTGTATTCGTAGCTGAGCGGCCGGTCGTGGGAATGGATCACGGCCGACGCCGGCTCGTAGACGATCTTGTAGCCCCGTTTCAACACGCGCTCGGCCCAGTCAATATCTTCGCCGAAATTGATGCGGCCGAATTTGTCGTTTTCCCAGATGCTTTTGCGTAAGGCCGAACACACATTGTCAAAATTGCACAGGGTGTAGCGCTCGACCGGCGTCATGGCTTCGAAGGCTTCAGGGCTGCGCAGCGAACGCACTTCGCGCTTCAGGCGCGCTGTGAAATGGGCATTCAAGTTGCGCGCGGTGACCACGTCGGCATCGGGCTGCGGGATTTGGCGGCCGTAAACGCCGGCAACCATTTTGTCGTCCAGCGCCGCGACTAGTTTTTCGATCATATGTGGATCGTTAGGAATGGCGTCCTGAACCGTGAGAACGATGCAATCAGTACTAGCTTGAGAAATGGCAAAGTCGCGCGTCGCGCCGTGATTGAACTCAGACGGCGGAATCGTAAAGACCTTAGCGCCTGCGGCGCGTGCGGTCTCAATCGTGTCGTCGGTCGATCCGGAATCAACGATTAGGAATTCGACCTCGTTCCAGCGGGCCTGCTTTTGAAAGCCGGCAACAACACGCTTCCACAGCTCCCCGCCGTTCTTGGTGGGGATCACAAGCGAACAAAAATAAGGCGTATCCGTCATCACGAAATCCGTTACGAGAAGATCTTACGAAGGCGCGCGGCGGTGGCGCGCAGGAATTGGCGGGCAAGGAAACGGGGACTGCTCAGTTCAGCCTGGCGGTGCGCCTCGAGGGTGCGCAGTTCATTTGTTCTCGCATGCAATCTCTCAGCCGCCGCGATTTGCTCTTCCTTGAGGAGTTCTTCAGACGCATCGCGTTCGGCCGTCACCCAGGTGAGTTTCCGCGAAAGGCCATATGCGCGCTCGCTTTGCTCATAAGCCGCAAGGCGCGTCTGGTTGAGCGTGTTGGCTTTTTGCATAAATTCGGAGATGTAGTCGGTTTCCTGATCGAAGAGGATGCGTGCTGGAACGACGGGCAGGGCTTTGCGGGAACACAGGGCGATGAAAGCCAGCGGCTTCGCGGTCACGTCACCGCCGGCGACTGTTCCTGTCGCAAGGCGCTCGTCAGCTTTGTCGTGATCGATAGAGATGCCCACATGCACGAATTGGCGCAGAATTTGGACATTGGGAAAATGCGGCGCGAGCAGTTCGCGGAATTCGGCTTCCGACATCTCGCGCAGGTGATAGGGGTTTGCGCCGTAAAGTGCAGTCACATCCGGGTTGGGCGTGGAGATCAACAGAAGGCCGTCGTCTTTCAATAGACGCGCGATATTTGCGACGGCGGCTTTTTGTGCGGCGTGATCGACG
This sequence comes from Fidelibacterota bacterium, assembly GCA_947476895.1. Classification (GTDB taxonomy): domain Bacteria; phylum Pseudomonadota; class Alphaproteobacteria; order Rhodospirillales; family Rhodospirillaceae; genus SHVO01. The sequence goes on from CANJRX010000002.1 coordinate 63,310, forward strand.
TGCTCGATCATCTCGAAACATGTGACCAGGTCGAAAGACGCGGCGGGCAACGATGCACCCAGGTCTTCATGACGGCGGAAGGTGAGGCGCGGGTTGTGATGGCTGGCCCCCGCCCAAGCCAGGGCGGGGGCGTCTATATCAAGGCCGGTAACTGAGGCTGCGGTCTCAGCCATGAGGGCTGAGCCGTAACCCGTGCCACAGCCGAAATCTAAAACAGCCTTATTGGCGACCAGTGTCTTGGCCAGGGCATAGCGCGGCAGATGTTCGTATTCCGCAAGCTTCGACCAGGTGCCCGGCACATAACGCTCGCGCATAAACTCGGCGAAGTCGCTGCCGCGCGCCGTGACCATGAGACCAGCGCTGACAGAGAGGTCAGCGCTGCTGGGGGCTTCGCCACGCACATCAATATTGGAGAAGTGCAAGTGCGTCAGAAGATGCGTGAGCGCGGGCGCGGTGTAATGCACAAGGTGCGACGCAGGGTGACGGAACGGCCAGCCCGCAGGATCGCGCTTCGCGTCGGCTGAGCCGGCGTTGGGGGTGGTGATCACCACCACCGTTTTCGCGGTAATCGCGCCGATGGAAAACAGCTGATAGAAAGCCGTATAGGGCGACGGCAAGTGCTCGATGACATCAAGCATGAGCACAAGATCGAATTCATGCGGGATCAGATCGCCGATGGTTTCCACGACATATGCGCCGCCGCCCAAGCGTTCTTGCGCGATTTTGCGTGCGTGTGCCGAAGGCTCGACGCCGAAGCACCTCCAGCCGGCTTTCGCAGCCGTGGCCAGGTGATTGCCGTAGCCGCAGCCCAAATCTAAAATCGAAAGGCCCCCGCGCTCGGCAAATGGCGCCAGGATAGTGCCCATCTGGTCGCCGGCTGTGGCGGTGTGCGCGTCGTAGTTTTCGTAGCCGCCTTTTTCGCCGCCTTCAAACCACGCTTCGCGGTCGTAATAGGCTTTCAGCTCCGCAGCCGTCGGCATCGGGAATACGTGATCGGCGGTGCAAGCGGCGCAGGTATAGACGTCCTTGCCGTCAACGCGACATAGCAAGCTGAGGCGCGCAGTCTCGCCGCACACAGGACAAGCATGAGATGTATCAACCGTCATAGCTGATCCACTCGCAGGGATGAATGAACTTGCCCCACGTCGGATAGGGCGCCCGCACCGCAAAGCGCAGCGTCAGGTCGGTGAGGGCGTAGCACAAGGTATAATCCGCCGAACACGCGCCCACGGCCACGCGGTATTCGCCGGGGGCGAGGCTCAAGGGCGCAAGCCGGACAGCGCCGCTCAAGGTTTCGCCGGCTTTGGCCGCTTTCCAATACTTGCCGTCGTCGCGGCTGGTTTGGCCAATCACCCAATCGCCGTCGGAACGATAGATGCTGATATTGAAAACAACAGGACCGAGGTCTTGTTTGGCGAGCAAGGTAAAGTTGATGTCCAGTGTTTGACCGGGCGCAAATTCACCATCCGTGCCGCCGCTGATCTTTACATCTGTAAAGACAGCCTTGCCGGTTTCCTGTTGAATAAGGATGGGCTCGTCTTTGGCTTTCGGGGCATTTTGTCCCAGCATGTCGGCGTAATAGTCTTGCGAAACGCGGATCGGATCGCCCACGGCTTTGACGTGTCCGTGGTCCAGCCACAGCACACGCGAACACAAAAGCTGCAGCGTGCTGATGTCGTGGGTGACGAACAGAATGGTGACGCCATCGGCCACAAGCTTTTGAATCCGCTCAAGGCACTTGTTGCGGAAGGCGAGGTCACCGACGCTCAAAGCCTCGTCGATGATCAAAATTTCCGGGCTCACGTGAATCGCCACGGCAAACGCCAGGCGCACGAACATACCGCTCGAGTAAGTCTTCACTGGCTCGTCGATGAACGCGGCTAATTCGGCGAAGGCGACAATGTCATCGAAGCGCGCCGCAATCTCACTCTGCGTCATGCCGAGGATAGCCGCGTTAAGGAAAGCGTTTTCGCGGCCGGTAAACTCAGGGTTAAAACCCGCGCCAAGTTCAAGAAGCGCCGCCACGCGGCCTGACACCTCAATTGTGCCCGACGTCGGCGTGGCGGTGCCGCAGATCGCTTGCAACAGCGTCGACTTGCCGGCGCCGTTACGACCGATAATACCCAGCACCTCGCCGCGTTTCACTTCCAGCGAGACGTCGCGCAAGGCCCAGAAGTCGCGGAAATACTTTTTGCGGCGGAAGATGCTTTGCAGCAAGCGGTGATGCGGGCGCTCGTAAATCTGATAGCACTTCGAGACGTTGCTGACGCGAATGGAGATTTCAGAGGACATCCGCAAATCCTTTGCGTGTTCTCTGGAAGAAGGCAAAGCCGATTACGGCGATGACAACGCTGCACGCGACGAATATCGCGTAATGCGACCAGTTCGGCAGCGTGCCCCACACCAGGACCTCACGGGTTTGCTCAACCGCGAGCGTGAGCGGGTTCAGGTACAAAATCGGACGAAGGTTCTCCGGCAACGCCGTAAGCGGATAAAAAATCGGCGACATGAAAATCAGCGCCGAAGTCGCCACGCCGACAATCTGGCCCACGTCACGCAGATAAACCCCGAACGATGCCAAAAGCCATGAGAGGCCCATGGTGGTGAGGATCAGCGGAAATAGCACGACGGGAAGAAGGATGGCCGTGATGGGCGGCACGCCAAAAAAGATTCCGTAAAACAACAGCCAGACACAAAGACTAACCGCGAAGTGAAACAGCGCCGCACCGAGGTTCACCCAGGGCAAGATCTCCAGGGGAAACGCGACCTTCTTCACATAATTGGTATTGGCGAGGATCAGCGAAGGTGCCCTGTTCAGGCATTCGGCGAACAGCGTAAACACCATCAGGCCCGCAAACAGCACCACCGCGTAACCGGCGGTGGATTGTTCGGCTGCGAAGCCCTCGCGCCCCGTCCAGCGCGTCTTGAACACGCCGCTGAAGACAAAGGTGTAGACCGTCAGCATCAACAGCGGATGAAAGAACGACCAGATGATGCCAAGCGCCGAGCCGCGGTATCGGCCCAGCGCATCACGCGTTGCGAGCAAAACCACAAGCGCCCGGTTGCGCCACAGACTAGCGATCATCTCGGTAGGCGATGCCGGCGTCGTGGCCATCAGCCGAACGTCTCGGCCATAGCCAGTGGCAGCGCGTGTTGATCTTTGGTCGAGAGGGTGGGCTCGCCGTCGAGGGGCCAATCAATGCCGATGGAAGGATCGTTCCAGGCCACGTAGCGCTCGTGTTCCGGCGCCCAGTAGTCGGTGGCTTTGTAAAAAAACTCTGCAGCTTCCGACAATACATAGAAGCCGTGCGCGAAGCCTTCGGGAATCCATAATTCCTTTTTATTCTCGGCGGACAGGATATCGCCGACCCAGCGCCCATAGGTGGGCGAGGACTTGCGGATATCGACGGCCACGTCGAACACTTCGCCCGCCAACACGCGCACCAATTTTCCTTGGGTCTGCTTGATTTGATAATGCAGCCCGCGCAGCACGCCCTTGACCGAACGCGAATGATTGTCCTGCACAAAATTCGGGACAACGCCTGTGGCCTGCTGGAAAACGCGCTCGTTATAACTTTCAAAGAAAAAACCGCGCGGATCGCCGAACACTTTCGGCTCCAGCAGAACGACTTCCGGAATGCTGAGACGTGTGGCTTTCATTAGAACGTCCGCTCGGTCAGCAGGCTCTTGAGGTAACGGCCGTAATCATTCTTGGCGAGGGGTGCGGCAAGTTTTTGCAGCTGCGCGGCGTCGATCCACTTTTGGCGGAAGGCGATTTCCTCGGGGCAGGACACTTTCATGCCCTGGCGCTTTTCCAAGGTGGCGATGAACTGGCTGGCTTCCAACATGGACTCATGGGTTCCCGTATCAAGCCAAGCATATCCGCGACCCATGATCTGAACCGACATGCTGCCGTCATCGAGATAGAGGCGGTTGAGATCGGTGATTTCCAACTCGCCGCGCGGCGAAGGCTTCAAAGCTTTGGCGCGATCGACAACGCTGCTGTCATAGAAATACAAACCCGTCACCGCGTAGCTGGATTTGGGCTGCTTGGGTTTTTCCTCAAGGCTGATGGCTTTGCCGCTCGCATCGAACTCCACCACGCCGTAACGTTCGGGATCGGTGACGTGATAGGCAAACACCGTGGCGCCACTCGGTTTGTCATCGGCTGCGCTGAGCAGACCCGGCAGATCGTGGCCGTAGAAAATGTTGTCGCCGAGCACGAGCGCCGACGGATCGCCTGCGAGGAATGACTCACCAATCACGAACGCCTGCGCCAAGCCGTCCGGCGAGGGCTGCACGGCATAGCTGAAATTCAATCCCCACTGTGCGCCCGTGCCCAGCAGCTGTTGGAAGCGCGGCGTGTCCTGCGGTGTGGAAATGATCAGGATATCTTTGATGCCGGCCAGCATCAGGGTCGACAGCGGATAATAAATCATCGGCTTGTCGAACACCGGCAGCAACTGCTTCGAGACCACAAGCGTGGCCGGATGAAGCCGCGTGCCCGCGCCGCCGGCGAGGATAATACCTTTACGTTTACTCATGCGTTGGTGCCTGGTTGGTGAAGTTCTTCGAGAAACCGGCCGAGATGGGCGTCCCAGGCCGGCAGCGTTAAGCCAAAGGCGGCCCGCAGTTTATCGGTCGCCAGCCGCGAATTGGCAATGCGCTTCGCCGGGGTCGGATAGGCCTCGGTCGGAATGGGTAAAACGTTGTCCGGCGCGGCTTTCAGGGCATAGCCCTTGGCGGCGGCCAGGCGGAACAGAAGCTGGGCATAGGCATGCCAGCTGGTCGCCCCGGCTGCGGTCAAATGGTAGGTGCCGAGCAGGTCATCTTTCCCGGCCAAACGCCTGATCGCCAGGGCCGTGACGTCGGCAATCAGCTCGGCGCTGGTGGGCGCGCCCACTTGGTCGGAAACGACCTTCAGTTCCGGGCGCGTGCGCGCAAGGTTCAGCATGGTCGTGGGGAAGTTCTTCCCGCGCGGGGCATAGACCCAACTGGTGCGGAAGATGAAATGACGCGCGCCGGTGGCACGGATCGCCGCTTCACCCTGATACTTGGTAAGGCCGTAATGGCTTAACGGATTGGCGGCATCGGTCTCCACGTATGCGGTGGATTTTTTGCCGTCGAAAACATAGTCGGTCGAGTAGTGCACCAGCAGCGCACCGCTGCGTGCGGCCTCTTCAGCAAGCAGGCCGACGGCGGTCGCGTTGATGAGTGTTGCGAGATCCGGTTCTGACTCAGCTTTATCGACGGCGGTATAAGCCGCCGCATTAACGATGATGTCGGCCTTGGCATCGCCCACAACGGAACGCAGTTGATCCAGGTTGGCGAGGTCAGCTGTCGTGCGGTCGCACGCGGTCACGTCGCCCAGCGGCGCTAATGCGCGCTGCAGCTCCCATCCCACTTGGCCGTTGGCACCGAGCAGAAGAATTTTCATTGATACTGTGTCGCTACCCAATCGCGATATGCGCCGCTCGTCACGTTCTTCACCCACGCCTGATTGTCGAGGTACCAGCGCACGGTTTGGCGGATACCGGTTTCAAAAGTCTGTGCGGGTTTCCATCCCAGCTCGCGGTCGATCTTGGTCGCGTCGATGGCATAGCGGCGGTCATGGCCGGGCCGGTCGGGCACGAAGGTGATCTGTGTGCGATAGGAAGCCCCGTCGCTGCGCGGCTTTTCGGCATCGAGGATGTCGCACAGCGTGTGCACGACGTCGAGGTTCGACATTTCGTTCCAGCCGCCGACATTATAAGTCGCGTCGATCTTGCCGCGTTCCAGCACGGCGCGGATCGCCGAACAGTGATCGCCCACATAAAGCCAATCGCGCACATTCAGGCCGTCGCCATAGATCGGCAAAGGCTTGCCGTTCAGCGCATTGTGGATGATCAGCGGGATAAGCTTTTCCGGAAACTGATAAGGCCCGTAATTGTTCGAGCAGTTGGTCGTCATCACCGGCAGCCCATAGGTGTGGTGATAAGCGCGTACGAGATGATCCGACGCGGCCTTCGATGCGGAGTAAGGGCTATTGGGCTGATAGACGTGTTCTTCAGTGAAGGCAGGTGCTTCGAAGCTGAGCGAGCCGTAAACTTCATCGGTTGAAACGTGCAGGAAACGAAACGCCGTTTTCTCCGCGGGGGTCATGCCGCCGACGTAAGCGCGGACCGCTTCCAACAGGCGGTAGGTCCCAACAATATTGGTTTGGATAAAATCTTCCGGGCTGTGGATCGAGCGGTCGACGTGAGACTCAGCGGCGAAGTTGAGCACGGCGCGCGGGCGGTGCTGCGTCAAAACTTGCGCGACCTTTTCCGTGTCGCCGATATCGCCCTGCACGAAGACATGGGCGCTGTTGCCCTTCAGGCGCGCAAGGTTCTCCAAGTTGCCGGCATAGGTCAGCTTGTCGAAATTGACGACGGGTTCTAAACCCGCCGCCAGCCAATCAATCACAAAGTTAGCGCCGATAAATCCGGCGCCACCGGTTACCAAAATCGTCATGAATTTAAAGCCTGTTGAAGAGGGCCGCGACGTAAAGCCCGATATTATCGACAAAACCCTGCCGGTGCACCCCGGACCGTCGCAGGGCCAGCAGCCGCGCCGGAAGCGATCCTGAGCGGGCGATGACAAAATCATCGAATATCCGGCGGTTTTCGGGGGGCAAACGCTCACGCACCTGCGCCAGAGCCTGGGTGTTCATGTCTCCCCAGCTTTTAAAGCGGCCTCTAAAAAGCACCTGAAAGGCGCGCCACAACCGTGGCAAGAGGCCGACGTTACTGCCCACCACGTTGGCGCGGTGCTGGCGATACCGCACGCTGGGATGGGAATCGTAAAAGGCCTTTCCTCCAGCGCCGGTCACAAGCAGGTATGTCCACCAGTCGTGACTGACGATGCCCGTGCAGGCGATGGCGATCAGGTCGCGTGCCGCACGGTTGAAGACCATGGTGTTGCCGCCGCCGATGTTCTGCACCATGGCATTGGCGAAGCTTGGCGGGCGCGTGGTGAACAGGGGCGCAAAGCCCAAATCCTTATCGTCTTCGTCAATCAGACGCGTGCGCGACATGTATAAAGCTGGTGTTTCCGCAGGTATGGTTTCAAGCCAGGCCAGCGCTCGCGCAAATTTATCGGCGTCCCACAGATCGTCCTGATCGGCATAAGCGAAATAATCGGCAGCGATGGCGGGGTTGCGGACCAGCGACATAAAGTTGGCGACGAAGCCTTGGCGTGGTCCGTCCAGCACCGTCAGCAGTTCGCGGCCCCATTGTGTTCTGTATTGATCGAGGATGTTGCGCGTACGGTCTTTAGAGCCGTCGTCCGAGGCCCACACGCGCCAATGCAAATGCGTCTGTGTCGCGATGGAATTGAGCTGCGCGGCCAGGAAGCCTTCGCCTTGATAGGTGCCCAGCAGCACGGCGACCAGCGGCGGGCTATTCACAACTCACGCCCCAAACCATTGTTAATAATACACTTTTCATTGATTTAGCGGCTTTGATCATGGCGCGAGTCGTGCTGGTCTTTCCCGCCTTTAAGGCGCGCTCAGTGATACTCGAAAACGCCGGAAATCATAACAGGCAAAAATGAGTCCAGCCTGATGGGTGGGGCGGGAACGGCCGGGCTAATACCTTATTGTTGCAGGATTCCCGAGCCGTTAGACTTGCAGCCTTCGCGGGGGCCAGCCAATAAGAGCAAGACACAAATCAGCCCTCGATCGGACTTATTTGGAGCGCAATTTTCGCGGATAGTTGAAAGCTGAAACAGTTTCCGGCTTCTGCCATGTGGCGACCGGGAACGTTCAAGGGAAGGACAGTTATATGACGAACGGAAATCTCTCACGGCGCAAGTTACTCGGCCAGGGCCTGCAGCTTTCTGTAGGGGGCGTTGTGTTGGCAGCCGCCGCTGCTGCTGCCACGAAAACGGCCGCTGCAGCAGACGCGAAAGTTTGCGTCGACATGGCGCACCTGCCGGCGGAAGCGCTGAGCATCCGTGAGTCGCTGAACTATGTCGAGAAGTCGCCGGATGCCACCAAGACCTGCGCGGGCTGCGGCTTTTTTGAAGCCAAAGGCGATGGTTGCGGCAACTGCATGATCTTCACCGGCCCCGCCAATGCCAACGGGCATTGTGATTCTTGGGCCGCTAAAGGCTAAGCGTTCACTTACGCTTGATACACAACGGCGGTCCTTAAGGGGCCGCCGTTTGCTTTTGCGCTCAATGAAAATCGCGGCTTTTGACCTTGAGGCGCGGCGCGCTGCCGTCATTGGCGACTTGGGGCGTCTGTTCCAAATCTTCATCGCCAATACGGCGGAGCCACGGCGTCAGGTCGTAAAGCTCTTTCACCACGATATGAATGATATCGCCTTCGCGCTGAACTCTGCCGGCGCAAGCCAGCATGCGGCTCGCCATCACGACCGCGCGGTGGCTTTCAAAGAAGCTCGGCCAGACGACCAGGTTGCCCAAGCCGGTTTCATCTTCCAGTGAAATGAAGACGATGCCGTTGGCTGATCCGGGGCGTTGGCGCACCAGAACCAGTCCCGCGATGCGCACCTGATCACCGTCCTTGGCCTGCATCAAACTGCCGAGCGGCTGCCAGCGGGCGCGTGAAAGATGTGCGCGCAGAAAGCGCAAAGGATGATCGCGCAGCGAGAAGCTGATGGTGGCGTAGTCCTGCAGTACATTCTCGCCGGCGGTTAGGGGTGTGAGTTCGACGCCGGGTTCGTGCACATGGGGCACCCAGATATCGGCGCGTTTGTCGGCGACGGCGAACAGCGGGAGGGGTTTCCTCAAAGCGCGCACACTCCACAGGGCCTGACGCCGGTCCACGCCGACCGACATGCACGCATCGGCCTCGGCCAAGGCTTCAAGATGTTGCAGGGAGATTTCGGTCCGAGACCAAAGATCGTCGAGGTTTTTGTAGGGCGCATGGCGCGCGGCCACAATTTTCGCGGCGGCCTCAGTATTCATGCCGTTGATCATGCGGAACCCTAAACGCACCGCAAAAGTCCCGTCAGGTTGAGGTTCTAACGTGCAGTCCCAGCGGCTCGTGTTGATGTCGACCGGTAAAACCACAACATCGTGCGCGCGCGCATCGCTGACCAGTTGCGCGGGCGCGTAAAATCCCAAAGGTTGCGCGTTCAGAATGGCGCAGAGGAACACATCCGGGTGATGGCATTTCATCCACGACGAGGCGTAGACCAGAAGCGCGAAGGACGCGGCGTGACTTTCCGGAAAGCCATAGGTGCCGAAGCCTTCGATCTGGCTGAAACAGCGCTCGGCAAACTCGCGCTCGTAGTTGTTTGCCAGCATGCCTTTGAGGAACCGCTCGCGAAACATCGAAACTTTGCCGTCATTGCGGAAAGTCGCCATGGCGCGGCGCAAAAGGTCGGCTTCGCTGGGTGAAAAACCCGCGCCGACAATGGCGATTTTCATGGCGTGTTCCTGAAACAGCGGCTTGCCCAGCGTTTTGTGTAATGCCTCTTCTAGCTCCGGCGAAGGATAGGTGACTTTTTCGAGGCCGGCGCGGCGCTTGAGATAAGGATGCACCATGTTGCCCTGGATGGGGCCGGGGCGAACAATCGCCACTTGAATCACCAGGTCGTAAAATTTCCGCGGTTTTAAGCGCGGCAGCATGTTCATCTGCGCGCGGCTTTCGACTTGAAACAGGCCGACGCTATCGGCCTTGCACAGCATGTCGTAAACGGCGGGAACTTCCTTGGGGATGGTGTCGAGGGTGAGCGGCGTGGCCTTGTGCTCTTTGAGCAGATCGACAGCGCGGCGCAAACAGCCCAGCATGCCGAGCCCTAACACATCGACCTTCATCATTTTTAGGACTTCGATGTCGTCCTTGTCCCAGGCGATGACCGTGCGATCTTTCATCGCGGCGTTTTCGACAGGCACCAGGTTGTCGAGGCGCTCCCTGCTGATGACAAAGCCGCCGGGATGTTGGGACAGGTGACGCGGGAAACCCGTGATTTCCTGCGCAAGTTTGAGCGTCAGGCGCTGCCGCCAATCGTCGGGATCAAGGCCCAGGCTGCGGGCGCGTTCATGCGCGATGCCGTCCTCGGACCAGCCCCAGACTGAGCCTGCCATAACGGCGGTTACATCCTCGGTCAGACCCAGAGCTTTGGCGACCTCGCGCACCGCGCGGCGCGTGCGGTAATGAACCACTGTCGCGGTTAAGGCGGCATGATCGCGGCCATAGGTTTTATAAATCCACTGGATGACTTCTTCGCGCCGTTCGTGCTCGAAGTCGACGTCAATGTCCGGCGGCTCGCCGCGGTCGACGCTGATGAAGCGGGCAAACAATCCGCCCGATGTAATGGGGTCGATTTCAGTGATACGCAGGCAATAGCACACGGCGGAATTAGCAGCGCTGCCGCGCCCTTGGCATAAAATATCTTGCGAGCGCGCAAAGTTCACAATGCGCCAGACGGTGAGGAAGTAAGGCGCGTACTTCAAATCCGAGATAAGTTTGAGTTCGTCGTTGATCTGGTCTCGCACTTTGCCGACGACGCCTTGCGGATAGCGCTCGGCCGCACCTTCCCAGGCGAGTTTCTCTAAGGCCTGTTGCGCTGTGAGCGCGGGGAATAACTCCTCATCGGGATACTGATACTGCAGTTCATCCAGCGAAAACCGGCAGCGTTCCATAATCTCAGCTGTGCGTTCAACGGCTGCGGGGTAGCCGGCAAAAAGCCGCGCCATTTCCTGGGGCGGCTTTAAGAAGCGGTCGGCGGACAACTCGCGTTCATAACCTAACGTATCGATGGTACGGCCCAAGCGCGTGCAGGTCATGACATCCTGCAAAATCCGCCGCTCAGGGACGTGGTACAGCACGTCATTGGTTACAACGGTCGGCACGCGTGCGGTTTGAGCCATCTCGGCCAAAGCGTCCAGCCGTGGATTTTCGTTGGGGCGGAAGCGGCGGGTGAGAGCGAGATACACCTGTTTTCGGAAATCGCCGCGTAGCCTGTGCAGAAAAGTTTTCAGCGCTTCTGTCGGTTCGTCGCCCAAGGCGACGAAGATTTGACCCTCACCCGCCGCCGCCAGGTCTTCGTAATGCAAATAGCATTCACCCTTGGGCGCTCGCTGTTTGCCGACGGTGAGCAGGCGCGTGAGTCGGCTATAGGCGGCGCGGTTTTGCGGATAACACAGCACACTTGCGCCGTCGGCCAAGTCCAGGCGGCAGCCCACGATAAACCCGATCTCTGCTTGCCGCGCTGCGTCAAAGGCTTTGACGATCCCCGCCACGCTGTTGCGGTCCGTGATCGCCAGGGCGCTGATGCCCAATAGTTTTGCCGCTGCCACTAACTCGCGCGGATGCGAAGCGCCGCGCAGAAAAGAGTAATTGGTGGTGACCTGAAGTTCGGCATAGGGCGTCATGCGAACACCCCATGCAGGAACCACTGATCGTCGCTGCCGGTGATGCTTTTGCGGAACAACCAATAGCGTTCGCCCCGGTCGTTCTCGACGCGGAAATAATCGCGCACTTCGCCGACTTCGCGAGCTGCGTTCCACCATTCGCCGAAAATCCGCTCCGGCCCGTCGGCAATGCGCACGCTGTGGGATTCGTCGCGCCAGCGGAACTTTGCAGGCGGGTAATCGGGCAAAAGCGCGATCACGCTGACAGGTTCGGGCGGCGAGAGCAGGCGTGTGGGGCGTGGCCAATGTGCCGGCCAATCCTGAATGGTTGCCGTTTTCATGGGATCGGTTGCAACGGCGGCGCGCTCGGGGATATCGCGGGCGACGGGCGCGATCTTGAAGACGTTGCGCGCCCCCACGCGGTTCGCAAGCCGGTCCACCAGCTCGCCCATATCTTTGTGGGCCGCGCCATCTCGTCCGTCAGAACCGAGTTGCACAGGCTGCAAAGGGCCTACCCGCCAAGCATTCAGCGTCACGGTTTCGATGCCGAAACCAGGGTCGATGGTGGGCAGCTTTTCGGTCAGCAGTTTGGCGATGTGCGATACATCGCGCGACGGGCGCGCCATGGCGATGCGGATGGCCGGCATCTGGCCGTCGATGCGTACAAAAACCAGATCGAGCTTTTGCGCGCCTTCCTGGGTTTTATCCAGATCTTCGCAGAGGCCACGGGTCAAAATATCAATCGTGCGCTGCAGGTCTTCCGGGGCTGCGATGGGTTCGGCGAAACTCATACTTCGGCGGCGGGCCGCAGGCGGTGTAAGCGGCGTAATGGCTTCGGGCATGAAGCCCATAGCCTGATCCAACCGCCGCAATACCATCTCACCGAAGCGTACGGGGATGGTCGCGCGTGGAATACGCCGCAGCTCGCCGATGGTTTTCACGCCCACATGGCGCAAAGTCTGCACGGTGTCCGCCGCCAACCGTAAAGCGCGCAACGGCAGATCATCCAGGGCCGATGTTTGCGCGCCGGGTACCAATACCGGATCGCCGTGGCCGTAGCGCGCCCAGGCCCAGGCCGCGCCGGGTGTTGCGGCCATAGCAGTGCGCGCAGAAATACCGATGGCGCGCAAACGCCGCGTGATGCCTTTGACCATAGCGTCTTCGCCGCCGAACAAATGCGCAGCCCCTGTGGCGTCGATCCACAAACCATCCGTGGGGCACGTTGCGACCAATGGGCTGTAGCGCAAGGCGCGCACCGCGAGGCGCTGCAAAGCTTTCGCGTCTTCTGCAAGGCTTGCGGCTTCGGCTTTCACGTCGGGATAAATCACGCGCGCGCGGCTTAGCGCCATGCCGGGCGCAATGCCGCAGGCCGCCGCCGCTGCATTGACCGCAACGACGGTGTTCTGCTGGCCTTCCAGCGCCGCAATGACAAAAGGCTTATCCGGTTGCCAGGCGCTGTCTTGGCGCAGCCGGCGCTTTCGCAAATCCATCGGCCACTGGGGAAGAAAGACGGAAATAACCCTGCGCATCGGGAGCCTCGATCATCCATTCACCGGTCGCGCCGCTGCGCGACTGGAAGAGTTCAAGCCGCCAGCGTGCTCGGCCTGCTTCGGGAATACTGTGGGGGGCTGAAGGGGCGGGCGTAATGCGCCAGCGGCTGGCGGCGGCGATGGGTTCAGTCTGAAGTCCGTTGCGACGAGACGGCGTGCGCAGGACAAAAGCCGTGACGCCGGATTTTTCTGCTGCCAGCTGCAGGCGGCGGCGGCTGGTCAGGTTCAGGCGCTCGACCTCGCCTACCACTGAGGCCAGAACCGGATGGCGCAAGCCTTCTTCCATGACCGCCAGGATGTCGTCGTCAGTAGAGGCCGTGACGGCCAGCATTTGGTCGGGCTTTAAACCCACCTGGGCCAAACCCGGGCCATAGAGACCGGCGTTGGTCCGGTCCGCCCGCTTGCCGCACCACAGGACCTTGCCCAAGCGCCCCGCAATGGCGGCGGTAAAGGCGGTGACGGCGCCATAGCTACTTAAACCGCCGTCGCCCCTGGCCTCGTGCAGACAGCCCAGCGGCAGGCCCTGTTCGGGCCACAGGTGGTCCAGGACCGGCAGTAACGGCAAAGCTTTAACGCCCTCGGCTTTCCCCACAGCGCCGCCCAGCCGCTCCAGCTGGCGGATTCGCTGCTTCAGCACATCCAGATCATTGTTTTTGTTAGCCATTTCCATGGCTGATCCGATTCCTTCAACTTACATGTTCTATCTTTGTTCTCATGAAGGATGGAGTCAAGCAACTGGAGGGCTCAGGCAGGGCTTAGAGCAAAATTAACCATTTGGGACCGACACTGGACTTGAAGATTTACCAATGGAGCAGGCCCATGGGCGCCCAGTTCGAGCAGCTGACATATTCCTCAGAGGTCTCTTTGACCCTGATCGTTGACGACACCCTTCGTCAGCGCCGCTTTGCCGCGGTCCAGCCGAAAGCCGAACCGATGGAACTCTCGAGCTGGCTCAATGCGCTTCAGCGCCAGTCCGCGCCGCTGCTGCAATCCACAAGTGCCCGCGATCACCTGGAAGAATGGCTCAAAGCCATCGAATAAAACTTTCCGTCCCCGGACGAAGAGCTCGCCGCACTGCCGGCCCCATAACAAAAACTAAGACCACACATCATTCAGACGCACATGCAAAAAGGGCGGCCCGATTTTCGGACCGCCCTTTTTCATGTCGCGTTCTAGAAGCGCGTTATTTTTTCGGGAATACCGGCTTCCAGTCTTTGAACAGTTTTTCCGCTTCGGCGATCTGGGCCGGAGTCATCTTGGCTTTCAGGCGGTCGCGGCGCGAGCCGGCTGAGGAATTTTCCTTTGACGCCAGATTGAACCAGAAGTGCGCCTGCACCAGATTCAGCGGCACGCCTTCGGCGCCTGTGGTGTAGATCACACCGAGGTTTTGCTGCGCCGGCATCAAGCCTTGGTTGCCGGCCGCGGTGTACCACTTCACGGCTTCGGGGGCGTTCTTTTTCACGCCCTGGCCCTGTTCGTACATCGTGCCCAAAGCGTACTGCGCCTGGGCATAGCCCTTTTCAGAGGCCATCGTGTACCACTTCATAGCGTTGATATAGCTGCGCTCAACGCCCTTGCCGTCGAAGTACATCACACCGAGGTTGAACATCGCATAAGGCACGCCGCCCGCTGCGGCCGACTGATAAAGCTTCATGGCCGTCGGGTAGTCGCCTTTATTGTCGGCAGCGAAAGCGGCTTGGGCGTCTTGATCAGGGGTCGCCAGAACAGGGCTGGCGAACAGGCCAGCACAAATCATTCCGGCAAAGAGCAAACGGATCGGCTTCGTCATCGAGGATATCCTCCCAGGCATATAAGTTGGCATCAGTGTAACGGGCGAGGGCGGCTCGGGGAAGCCCGCTGTTGATCCCGGGATGCCGCGTACTGTCTTCGTGGTTACACAAATCTGTGATGCCGCGGCGCGCCATGCTGGTCAAAGCGGGCCGATTAAAGCGGGCCGGGCTAAAGCGGGAAAATCATATAGCCGTCGGTGGTGCCCTTGGGACCGGTGCTGAGGAAAAAGTCCAAAAGCAGCGGTAGGCCCGGGGTGACGGCGTATTTGGAAAGATCGGTGATGCCTTCCGACGCCAGCACCTCGTCGTCGATGAAGAAGTTGCCGGTGCAGGTTTTGGCGTCACGGGTCAGGATGATGTGCGCCGTGTCTGCCACAATTTCAGGCTGGCGGCAGTGCTTGGCCAAAGCTTCGCCGCCCAGCTCATAGCGGATGGCGGCGGTGTTGATGCCGGTGCGGGGCCACAGGGCGTTCACGCCGATGCCCTTACCTTTGAATTCCTCAGCCAGGCCGAGCACGCACATGCTCATGCCGTACTTGGCGATGGTGTAGGCGAGGGTCGAGCCGAACCACTTGGCACTCATATCAAGGGGGGGCGACAACGTCAGGATATGCGGATTGGACGACTTCATCAGATAGGGCAGGCATTTCTGGCTGCACAAAAAAGTGCCGCGCGCATTGACCTGTTGCATCAAGTCAAAGCGTTTTATCTGGGTGTCGAGCGTGCCCGAAATGCTGACGGCGCTGGCGTTGTTGATAAGAATGTCGATCCCGCCGAAATGCGCGACGGCCTGTTTGACGGCCGCTTCGACCTGTTCTTCTTCGCGGATATCGGCTTGCACGGCCAGGGCCTGGCCGCCGGCTGCGATGATCTCAGCCGCGGCCGTATGAATAGTGCCGGGCAGTTTCGCATGGGGCGCAGTGGTCTTGGCGGCGATGACGATGTTCGCGCCGTCGGCTGCGGCGCGCAAGGCGATCGCCAGGCCGATGCCGCGGCTGCCGCCGGAAATGAAAATCGTTTTGCCTTTAAGGCTCGCGTTCGCGCCGGTGTTCGCCATGTCTCTCCCCGTTGGCTCTCCGGGCGACACTATAAAGGGCTACGCCTTAAAATTGGTAGAGTTTCCCTAAGCAGCCTGCTGTTTGCGGTCCGGGATTCCCACGACGGGGTCTTCGGCCGCCACACCTTCGGCGGCGTCGCGGGCGAACATTTCTTCCAGCTCCTTCGTGCCGGCTTTTGCCAGAGAGCGCATTTTCTCTTCGTCGCCGTAGTGGGTGTAGTGCTCGAACAGGCGTTTTTCGTCGTGTTCGCGGAAAGCGGTGACGGTGCGTTGGGCTTCGGCGGCATCCATGCCAAGGCCCACCAACACTTGGCGCGCCAGATCCAGCGACGACAGGAAAGTTTCACGCCGCAGCATCGTCACACCCAGGTCCATCAAGCGGTAGGCATGCTGACGGTTGCGGGCGCGGGCATAGATTTTCAAGTTCGGGAAATTCTTGGCGACGGTCTCGGCGGTCCTGAGCGACGCTTCAACATCGTCGATGGCCAGCACCATGATCTTCGCGGTATCGGCCTTGGCGGCGCGGAGCAGGTCCAGGCGCGAAGCATCGCCGTAAAAAACCTCGTTGCCGAATTTGCGCACGAAGTCGACTTGCGTTGCGCTACTGTCCAGCGCCGTGAACGGAATGCGCCGGGCGGCGAGAATGCGGCCCACGATCTGCCCAAAGCGTCCGAAGCCCGCGATGATCACCGGCTGCTCATCCGTCGGCGCGACGTGATAGGGCTTTTCTTGCGCCGGCACGAAGCCCCGTGTCAGCCAATCATTCGCCAGACTGATGGCGGGCGTCGCGGCCATCGACAAGCTGACGACCAGCACTAGAAGTTCTTCCAGATCTTTGCCCATGACACCGGCCGTGACGGCGGCGGTGAAAATCACGAAGGCGAATTCCCCGCCTTGGGGGATGGCAAGGCCGAGGCTTTTGGACGAATGGTGATTGAGGCCCCATATCCGCCCCAGCCCGTAAACAATGGCGCCTTTGACGATCAGCAAGCCGCCCACCAATAAACCAACCGTACCCGCCGACTCACGCAACAGACCGAGATTGAGCGCCATGCCGACCGAGATGAAAAACAATCCCAGCAGCAAACCTTTGAAAGGTTCGATGTCGGCTTCAAGCTGGTGACGATATTCGGAATTGGCGAGCAGCATGCCGGCGAGGAATGCACCCAGCGCCATAGAGATGCCGACCGAATTCATCAGAAGTGCGGTGCCGCTGACAATCAACAGCGCTGTGGCAGTGAAAAGTTCAGGCGTGCGTGTCGCCGCAACGGCGCGCAGCACCGGACGCAGAATGAAATTGCCGCCGACGATCACGGCCGCCAGTACGCCCGCAATCTTGAGCAATGTGAAGGTCACTGAATTCCCGCCCGCGACAGCAGCACCTGCGCCCAACAAGGGAACGACGGCCAGCACCGGGATCGCCGCCATGTCCTGGAACAGCAAAATGGCGAAAGCCACGCGGCCATGGCGCTCTTTCAGTTCGCCGCGCTCGGCGAGGGTTTGTAAAACGAAGGCCGTGGACGACAGCGCCAGGCCCAGGCCAATCACAGCCGCCGGGGCCACGCCGATGCCGAGGGCGACTGCGCCGCCGCCAAGTGCCAGGCCGGTGACAACAACTTGCGCGCCGCCAAAACCGAAAACCCAATTGCGGAAGGTCCACAGGCGGGCCGGCTGAAGTTCGAGACCGATGATGAACAATAGCAGCACCACGCCGAACTCGGCGAAGTGCATGATGGCTTCAACGTCGTTGATCATCTTCAGGCCGAAGGGACCGATCAAAGCCCCCGCCGCCAGGTAACCCAGCACGGCGCCCAGGCCGAGTTTGCGAAAAATGGGAACAACGATGACCGCGGCGCCGAAAAATACGGCCGCTTGTACAAGCATGTTCATCAACGTCTCCTGACCACCGACCCCGCGAAGTCCGTAATATGAGGCTTGAACGCCACTCTGCAAAGGGCGACGCCTCAAAAGACTTGAGAGATTGATGGTGGAGAGAAGAAAAAACCGCCTTGCGGCGGTTCTTACTTTTTAACCCTCGGCGCGCGCAGGTCTGCGGTCGCTTCCGGGCTGCCATTGCGTGGCAAGCTTGTCCTGGTCCGAGTGGCCGGCTTCCAATTCCGCCACGCGGCGGCGCAAAGCCTCGACCTCGTTCAACAGACCGCACAAGGCGCGTGCCGTCGGGTCAGGCAGATCGTTGCAAGGCGAGCCGTACGGCAAGAAGTCGGGTTTGGTGGTGGTGCGCGCGGCAACCACTTGCGCCGGAATGCCGACAACGGTGACGCCGGGCGGCACATCTTTCACGACGACAGCGTTCGCGCCGACGCGCGCGCCATTGCCGACGGTGATGCCGCCCAGAACTTGCGCGCCTGCGCCGATGATGACGTTGTTCTCGACGTGTGGGTGACGGCGGCCTTGCGGCATATCGCCGGGGGCGACGCCGCCCAGCGTAACGCCGTGATAGAGCGTGACGTCATCGCCGATGACGGCGGTCTCACCGATCACGACACCGGTCCCATGGTCAATGAACAGACGTTTGCCGATCACTGCACCGGGATGGATTTCGATGCCCGAAAGCCAGCGGCCGAGTTCCGACACAAAGCGCGCCAGGAACTGAAAGCCGCTCGACCACAGGCCGTGGGCCAAGCGATGGAATACAAGAACGCGTACGCCCGGATACAGCAGCGCCACTTCCGCAAGCGAGCGCGCCGCCGGGTCGCGGGCTTTGATGGACTCTAACGTCGAACGCAAACCGTCGGCCATGGCCGTCGCTCCAATAAGAAACCGCGCTGCTTAAACCGCATGAGGATGAAGATTTCCTTCATGCCATGGCTCATGTAGGTGCGCGCGGGCGTAAATCGAGTCCCATGCCCTATAGCACCGGGTCTGCAAAGATAGGAAAGAAAAATCTTCCAGGACGGGCTGGACGGCTCTTAAAGAGAGAATTATTCTATCTACAACCAGAAACCTAAGGACGTCATTTCGAATCGGCCCAGTCTGTCGCGATTTCCGGGCGTCCGGCGTAGTCCCGCAGTTCACGTTCGCTTATGCAGTTTTTACCCTTTTTGAATGGAGTTGCCCCCGTGGACCCCATCGACCGCAAAATCCTCGCCCTGCTGCAATCCAACGCTGGACTGTCCATCGCCGACATCGCCACGAAAGTCGGCCTGTCGCAGACGCCGTGCTGGAAGCGCATTCAGAAGATGGAGCAGGCGGGCGTCATCAAAGCGCGTGTCGCATTGCTCGACGCCAAGCGCCTCAACCTGGGCCTGACGGTGTTTGTGATTATCCGCACCAACCAGCACGACGACGTCTGGCTGCAAAAGTTTGCCCGCGCGGTGAAGGAAATGAACGAGATCACCGCCATATACCGCATGGCCGGCGATATCGACTATCTCTTGCGCGTGGTGGTGAAGGATATGGAAGCTTACGACGCGTTCTATAAGCGTCTGATCAAGCGCGTGTCCTTGAGCGACGTCAGCTCGACCTTCGTGATGGAAGAGATCAAGTACACCACGGCTTTGCCGTTGGAACCGGCCGCGCAGCTACCGCAGCCCTAAAAAGAGCCCACGCGTTTTAGTTTCCGCCACAGCTTGACGGTTTTTGGTTCGGCGGCCGTGGCGGCATCTTTATGCCAGGCACTGACGGTGCCGCCGCCGGCGGACACGCGGCGGCGTTCAAGGCCTGCGGGCGTCTCGTTCACCAGTGCGCCCACGGTGCGTTCAGCGACGCTCAAATCATTCAAGTGGCCGAGGTTATCCTGAAGGTCTTTTAGAATCTCATTGAGATTCGCCGCGCGCCGATGCGGCAAGACAGCGTGGAAAAACTCCACGGCATAGCGAACTTTCTTCACCGCGATGCGCAGTTCATGGCGCTGGTCCACGTTCAGGGATTCGACGTCGGCATATTCTTCTTTGATCTTGCGCAAGCGCTTGTTCAGAAAACGGCGGCTGAATTCAGCGGCCGTCACGCTGCGGCTATCGCGTGTGGCTTCATCACCGTTCGCGCGCCAGCCATGTCCATCGAGCCAGGCTTCCACCCGCGCGGTGAAACGCCCCGCGCGCGTACCGCGTAAGGCCCTTGCTGCAACAGTGTGAGCCTTCCCTTGCGCGCTGCGGGCTGCCCGCATCAGCTGGGCAAGGGCCGCACTTTCGGAAACACCTTCCGCGACTGGCTTGGCGAGCTCTTGAATGAAGACGTCCAAATCACGGGCCGGCCCTAGCTGCGACAACAACCATTTGGCTTCGCTGTTCAACCAGACGCGCTGGCTTTCGGGGATATATTTCTTGAACGCCGTCAGGGCCGAGCGCAAACGCCGCAAGGCCACGCGGACCTGGTGCGTGCCCACGGGGTCCTTATCGTTCACAGCGGCGGATAGGTTGGCTTGCCAATGTTTGAGACAGGCCGACACGATGACATAGATCGCGTCGTCCAACGTGGCGTCCGCTTTCAGCGTGATCGGTTTGGATTTGGAGGGAGCTTTGCGGCGCATCGGTGCGGACGCGCGCTGGAATTTTTTGCCACGCAACTGAACGGCCTTCCCTTTGAGGAGTCCGGCGCGCGACGCAAAAGCGGCGTCGACTTTAGAATGAGCTGCGATACTGCGCGCCATGGACTGAGCACTTTAAAAACAGTGGGATCGCGTCGCGAAGGCCAAGGGACTTTGGCAAATATCCCCCGATCTTGCAGCCACATTTTCGCAATAAAAAAAGCCCAACGATGTGAAGGAATTATGACACTCGCGCGGAAGTAGCCCTGTGGATAACTTTCGCGACTCGGCTAGCTACACTTCGAGTAACCGCAGCTCGTGCAGCTATCGCAGCCTTCTTGGCGCAGCAAAGTATAGGTACCGCATTTTGGGCAGGCGCGGAAACGCTTGTCGCGCGCGGCGACTTCTTTCTGTGCAGCCTCTTTAAGGCTCACAACTTTTCCGTCGTCGGTCGCAACACGTGCAGCACCGGCTTGCGGCAGGAAACCGATTTCCATCATGTGCTGCTCGATGATGTCGCCGATGGCGGCGAGCAACGAGGGCACATAACGTCCATTCATCCACTGACCACCGCGCGGATCGAACACGGCTTTCAATTCCTCAACCACGAAGCCCACATCGCCGCCGCGACGGAAGACTGCCGAGATCATGCGCGTCAACGCCACGGTCCAGGCGTAGTGCTCCATGTTTTTGGAATTGATGAACACCTCGAACGGACGGCGTTGGCCGCGGCCTTTTCCATCTTCCACCATCACGTCGTTGACGGTGATGTAGATGGCATGATCGCTTTCGGGCCAGCGCAGCTTGTACGTCAGGCCCGGCAAAGTTTCGGGGCGCGCGAGCGGTGTCGAGGTGTCGTCCTCGACTTGGACTTTCTTTTCTTTTTTGACTTCCAGCACAGCACCGCGCGCCGCGCTCGGCCGGTAAGTCGTGCAGCCTTTGCAGCCCATGTCGTAGGCCTTCATGTAGACGTCGCCAAAGGCCGCGAAGGGAAACTCTTCCGGCACATTGATGGTCTTCGAAATTGAGCTGTCCACATAATCCTGGACGGCAGCCTGCATGACCAAGTGATCGCTGGGCGCCAGGCTCTGCGCATCGACGAAGTAATCAGGCAGAGCGGCGTCTTCGCCTTTCAGCGAACGGAACAAGCGATAGGCGTAATCGGAAACTTCTTCGGCCTTCTTGCTGCCGTCGCGCTGGGTGACGTGGCGCGTATAGGCGAAGCTGAACACCGGCTCTAACCCCGACGATACGTTGTCGGCGAACAACGAGATCGTGCCGGTGGGCGCAATCGACGTCACTAATGCGTTGCGAATGCCGTGTTTGGCGATGCGGTCTTTCAAGGCCGGCGGCAGCGCACGAATGGTTTCACCGGCGAGATACTTGTCGCGGTCGAATAGCGGGAATGGGCCTTTTTCTGCAGCTAAATCGATGGAGGCGCCGTAAGCCGCATCGCGGAACGTCGCCATCCAGCGCCGGGTCATAGCGACCGCGTCGGGGCTACCGTAACGCAAGCCACACATGATGAGCGCGTCGGCGAGACCGGTGATACCAAGTCCGATGCGGCGTTTCTGTTCAGCTTCGGCGCGCTGTTCTTCCACCGGATATTTGGAAGCTTCAACCACGTTATCCATCATGCGTACGGCGACAGCGACGATCTCTTGAAGCTTGGTTTCGTCCAGGCGCGCTTCGGCCGTGAACGGGTTGCTCACCATGCGCGCGAGATTGATCGACCCGAGCAAACAGGTGCCGTACGGCGGCAGCGGCTGTTCGCCGCACGGATTGGTCGCGGCGATGTTTTCACAGTAATAAAGATTGTTACGCGCATTGATGCGGTCGATGAAAATCACACCCGGCTCGGCGTAATCGTAAGTCGCCTTGATGATCTTGTCCCACAACGCGCGGGCTTTGATGGTGCGATAGACCTTGCCGCCAAATTGCAGCGCCCAATCCTGATCGTTCTTCACCGCCGCCATAAAGGGATCGGTCGCGAGCACGGACACGTTGAACATCGTCAGGCGGCCCGGCGTCTGCTTGGCAGCAATAAACTCTTCGATGTCGGGATGATCACAGCGCAAGGTCGCCATCATCGCGCCGCGGCGTGAGCCGGCACTCATGATGGTGCGGCACATGGAATCCCAGACTTCCATGAACGACAGCGGGCCCGAGGCGTCAGCACCAACGCCTTTGACCGGCGCGCCCTTAGGGCGCAGCGTCGAGAAGTCGTAACCAATGCCGCCGCCTTGCTGCATGGTGAGGGCAGCCTCACGTAAGTGAGCAAAGATGCTACCCATATCGTCGCCGATAGTGCCCATGACAAAGCAGTTGTGCAGGGTCACGGTGCGGCCCGTACCTGCGCCGGCCAGAATGCGGCCGGCCGGCAGGAAACGGAAATCGGCCAAAGCTGACTCAAACCGCGCGGCCCATTTGGCCGGATCGCTTTCGGGCACAGCCAACGCCGTCGCCACGCGCTTCCAGGTGTCCGCGACCGTCATATCCACCGGCGCGTCGTCCTTCTTGAAGCGGTATTTCATGTCCCAGATTTGCTGGGCGATGGGCGACGGGTCAGTCATGGCGGGGAAAGTGCCTAAAATTCATTCTGGTTTTGTTCTAGTCCGCTTGACGGGCTCCCACAACACCTGGGAATTATAGTTCTGAAATCAAGGGCTTATGATTCAACGCCGCCGTATTTACGGCGTGCCGAGGTGGGAATCGGCCGCCTCCAATCGGGAGCGGAGCTCAATCAGCATCGTATCCTTGTCCAAACCGCGCGGCAGGGCCGGTAGGAATCGGAAGACGATTTCGCCCGGCATCTTCAGGACGCGGGTTTTGCCCCAAAAGAATCCTGAGTTCAGCGCCATGGGAATCATCGGCACATCGCAATAGGCGTAAAGCGCGGCAATACCTGGGCGGTAGGGGCGGGTCTCGCCTACAGGCACACGGGTGCCTTCGGGGAAAACAACAGCCTGATAACCCTCCTCGAGGGCGGCTTGGCTTTCACGCAACATCTTCCGCATAGCGCCTGCGCCGGCGCTGCGGTCGATGCCGACAAACCCGGCGCGGTTCATGTACCAGCCGATAAAAGGAATCCACGTAAGCTCGCGTTTCAAAATGAAAATCGGATGCTCGATATCCATGAACAGGCGAAAGGTTTCGAACGACGCCTGATGCTGGGCGGCGATGATGCAGGCGCCGGGCGGTACGTGTTCACGCCCTTCGACACGGCAGGTGATGCCGCAGACGGTGCGCGCGAGCACCATGATGCCGCCGATCCAGAACCTGATGCCGTGCAGAGTCCAGCGCGGCTTGATGAGGGTCGGCAGAAGAATGATCGAAGAGAATACAGTCCATGCGAGGAACAGAAAAAAATAGGCCCACGACCTGAGCCAGATCATCAGTGTGGGTGAGGGGTATTGCGGTGATACCCCGGCAGAGGCCGTCATGGGGCAGCCTTGGCAGCGAGTGTCGCGTGCGTTTTATCTTCGCCGAGAAGTCCGCTTTGCTGAATGGCCCAAGTCACAAGGAACTTGGTATATTCACGGGCGATCAGGCTTGTCGTGCCGCGCCAACGCCACCAATCGGCTTTGACGCTGGGCGGAAAAACCGCATGGGGCACGATCATCACGCTCGGCATGGCGGCATGAAACTCCAAGAGACTGCGGCGCATATGATAGCCGGCCGTCACCAAGCGGATCGAATGCACGCCGGTTGTTTGCGCCCATGTCGCGGTCTCAAGGGCGTTGCCGGGCGTGTTGGCGGCGACGGTTCCGATCGTGATGTTGTCGCGCAGTTCGGGCTTCAGCATTCCCGCACGCGGCAGCAAGTCTCCGGTTTTCACCTGCTCGCCCGCGCCCGATACAAACAGGCGCTCGGCCAAGCCTTCGTCCAGCAAAGTTAAGCCCGTTTCGATGCGCTCGCTGCCGCCGGTCAAAACGACGATGGCGTCCGTGTGGGTGGTCGTGTCTGCAACCGTCGTCGGAATGGTCGAGGCAAACCACAGCAAGCCCAACGCCCACGCGATGACGCAGGCGAAAGCAAAGCTGATGATCAGGCTGTAGAGAAATTTTGCCATGGTGGAAGTCTAACCCAAGCCTAGACTTTTTCCGACAGCGTCCGACGCACGGTCATATTGGCCGTTATCATGGCCAAAAGACCTGCCGCCAGGGGCAGAACGGCAAGTGCAAGCCAATGGCTCATCGGCAGGGTGGCATTGGGCAGGATTTCGGGATCGACGCGGTTCGCGAGCCAGGCCACCAGGGCCAAGGCCGGAGCGTATAAAGCTAACCCCGCTGCGCCGCCGACGATGCCTTGGACTAAAGCACGGCGTGCGAATTGACCGGCGACGTAGCGGTCCTTTGCCCCGACAACGTGCAGGATCTCGATGACTTGTGCGAATTCCGCGAGACTCGCGCGGGTTGCAAAAACAATCGTCAGTCCCAAGGCGCCGGTGACCAGCACCATGATCGTCAAAGCCAGAACACTGAACCCTTGCGCGAGGCTCATAACGCGGTTGAGCCAGACGCGGTGATCATCGATCACGGCGTCGGGTGCTGCGGTTTTGATCGACGCGCTGATGGCGGCGAGGGCCTCGGGTGTGTCGTCGCGCAATTCCACATCGATCAACGCCGGCAATGGCAGATCATCGACAATCGCGCCGTCGCCGAGCCATGGTTTCAACAAGGATGCGATCTTAGCGCGGGGCAAAGCTTCAGCGCTTGAAACGCCCGGATGCCGTTTCAAGACATCGACGACTTTATTCACAGCCGCTTGTGTGACTTTGTCGCCGCCTTCGGCCATTGGAATTTGAACGGTAAGCGTGCCGGTGACGCTTTGGTTCCAATCATTCAGTAGAACACCGATATAAGAATTCACCGTCACGGCGAGCGCGGCCATAAATACCAGCACCATCACCAGCCACAAAACAAAGCGGCTGGCGGTGTCGCGGCGTAAAGGAAGATCAGAGCGCATTCCAAACATTGCGGGGCCTACACTTCAGCAGCGGCGGACGCCGCGCCGAGCGGCGGTAAAACCGTGACCGCGCCGTCATCCAGGTGCAAACGCGGAAACGGAAAGCGCGCCACCAGCGGCTCGTTGTGCGTGGCGATGATCACGCTCGCTCCCAATTTGTGAAGTTCGACGAACAGCTGCATCAGGCGCATGGCGATGGTGTCGTCGACGTTGCCGGTGGGTTCGTCAGCCAGAATCAATTTAGGACGATTGACGACGGCGCGCGCAATGGCGACGCGCTGCTTCTGTCCACCCGACAGCACCGCCGGATGCGCGTTTTTGTAATCTTCAAGACCAACCCAGTTCAGCAATTCCGAAACGTTGCGCTGAACCACGTTCTCGCCGATCCCGGCGATGCGCAAAGGCAGAGCCACGTTGTCGAAGGCCGACATATGGTCCAGCAATCTGAAATCCTGGAACACGACGCCCAGGTTTCGCCGCAGCCACGCCAAGCGATCACGTTTGGCTTTGGTCACGTCTTCGCCGAAGAGGGTCAAGCCGCCTCGGGTCGGTCGTTTGGCCAGGTACATGAGGCTCAGCAGCGAGGTTTTACCCGCACCCGAGGGTCCGGTGAGGAAATGAAACGAGCGCTGAGGGATGGCGAGGGAGACGTCGGCCAGAATTTCCGGTCCGTCGTCATAGCGCAGGCCCACACCGTCCAACTTCACGGTGTCGCCTGAGTATCCCTCGTCCTTCTTGCGCAAGAGCGCCATGCAAATACCGTTCTTTAACGAGGCGCCCGGCCATCCGGGCGGTCATAGGTAGTACCCGAAACCTTTGCCCTTGGCAGCCCTTGTTACACAGCTTTCGCGGTCGGCTGTTAGGAAGCAAAAACCGTTGAACCCTCGGATTTTAAGACCAAATTCAGGGAGCGTTTAGGTCCTATTAACATGCCTATATGTACTATAAAAATTGCGCCGAGGTGTAAGTAGCGTGTTCCACGCGTAAGTAACGTGTGTTCCACGCGTAAGTAACGTGTGTTCCACGCGACTTTTGCTGTCGGCGAATACAAAGCAACCCGGGTCAACCTGGGTGCCAGTGGGTCGATGAATGCGTATTACCTGCCCTAACTGCACGTCGCATTTTGAAATCCCGACAGAGTTGTTGGGAAAGAAAGGCCGCGCCTTGAAATGCGCGAGCTGTGGGCACTCGTGGTATCAGTCGGCTCAAGTTGAATCCATGGATCTCGCCTCGATCATGGGCGAGGAATACGCGGCGAAGGCGCAAGCCGCCGCCGGACAAATCCGAAATGAAGTTGCACCTGCTGCTGCCGTAGCTGCTGCAGCTAAGCGCGCAGCTGCCGCAAACGAAAAGCCGCGTGTTCAAACCTCTGCGCTTGGGGGCCCGCGTTCAAGCGCGCCGCAAGTGCAGGCCGCGCAAATCGGCGGTGGTTCGCAAGGTGCGCCCGGAGGGCGCCGGTACCGCAGGGCGCCGTCTCAATGATGAGTCGCGGTGCGCCGGCCGCCAGACCCCCGCCGAACGCGCAGCAATCATCGTGGATGCAAAAAAATGTACCGCCCGGCCAGCAAGGCGCGCCCGGTCAACCGGGCATGGCTGGCGCTCCCGGCGGTCCTGCTGCCGCTGCGCTCGGCGGTCAATCTCTGCGCGGCCAAGCTGGTGCCGGCGCGGTCGGTCAAGCCGCAGTTTCTTGGATGCAGGCACCTCAAGCCGGCGCGCAAGGCGCGCCAGGCGCCCCTGGTGCGGGTATGCACAGTGCGGGCGGTGCGGCGGGTGGTCCCGGGCAACAACCTATGCCGGGACAATCCATGCAGGGCGGCCCGCAACAAGGTGGTCCCCAGGCTGCGGCCCTCAGCGGTCAATCGATGCGCGGTCAAGCTGGAGCGCCCAGTGGGCCCGGCGAAGCTGCTGTTTCTTGGATGCCTCAACAAGGCGGGCCTGGTGCACCAGGCGCCCCCGGTGCGCCCGGCCAATCCATGCGCGACCAAGGCGGCGCACCCACGGGGGCCGGCGAAGCCGCGGTCTCGTGGATGCAACACGACGAACGCGGTGCGCCCGGCGCGCCCGGTCAATCCATACAGGGCGGCATGCAAGCTGGCCCCGGCGGTCCTGCGATCTCGCAAATGTCAGGCGAAATTGCAGCGCCCGGACAGGGCTCGCGGTCGATGATGGACGGACAAGCCCAGAGCGGCGGTGGGGCTCCCGGAAAATCCATGCAGAGCGGTGATGCGGGCGTGCTTGGCGCGCCGGGCCAATCCATGAAAGCTGAAGCCGGCGTGCTCGGCGCGGCCGGTAAGTCGATGCAAGCTGACGCGGGCGCGGTCGGTGGTCCTGGCCAGTCCATGAAGGGTGAGGCTGGAGCCGTCGGTGGCCCGGGTCAGTCCATGAAAGAAGAAGCGGGCGCCGTCGGCGGTCCCGGACAGTCAGTCAAAGGCGAAGCGGGCGGACCCGGTCAGCCTGGTCAGTCGGTGGTTGATGGCGGCGCGACCGGTGGCCCCGGCCAAGCGGCTGCGGGCGCTCCGGGTGAAGCGGGCTCAAGCGGCGGGCCGCAGGCCGCCAAAGACAAAAAAGAATCCGCTGAACTTAGCTCTGGTGAGCCGTCGCGCAAGAATGATGACGCAGCTGTGTCAGGCGGGCCTGGATCTTCAGGTGGTCCAGGCGCTGCAGGCGGTCCCGGCGATGGTCCAGGTGCATCAGGTGGTCCCGGCTCTTCGGGTGGTCCTGGTGCTGCGGAAGACGGCGCGACCGGCGGCCCCGGCTCTTCGGGCGGTCCTGGCGCAAAGGGCAAAGCAAAAGACGAAGATGATGATCTGGTCGATCCCGATGCGGATCGCCCCAACTTCGGCTCGGCCGAAGACGGTGACGACGAAAACGCAGACGAAGACGAAGACGCCGATGATGACACCGTCGCTGAACGTGGCGGCAAGGGTGCCAAAGGCGGCAAGGCTGCGAAGAAAAAGACCGAACGCAAACCGATCGACCCGGCTTACATCACTGTCGCGGTGATGGGCATTGCGGTGCTTTCACTGGCCGGCATGATCTGGTTGGGCCGCAACGCCCTCATGGAAATGTGGCCGGGCATTTCAGGCTTTTACAAAAGCATGGGCGTGGCAGCCGAACAGCCCGGCGAAGGCCTGCGCATTTCGGAATCCGCCAAACGCCTACAGCGCATCGGTGGCGTAGAGACGCTGGTTGTGCGCGGCTTTATTTCCAATATGGCGGACGTTCCCAAGGCCGTGCCGAACCTGCGCCTGGAACTTTACAACGAGAAAAAAGAAGTCATTCAGGATTCAACGACGAATGCGCCGGTCGGATTGCTTGATCCGAACGGTTCAGTCGAGTTTGAAGTCCGTATGGAACTGCCGCAGTTGAGCCAAGCCAAAGGCGGCTACGGCGTGGTCTGGCAGCAATAAGCGCCGCAGTTCTTAGAACTGCTTTCTCAGGCGCTTCAGATATTCCTGTTCCTGTTCCGGCCGCGTGCGGTCTTCTGCGCGCTTGCGGATTTCATCCAGAATAACGCGCACACGCTGCGCCATGCCTTTGGTGTCGGGCTCGGTCGGCAGAGACACTTTATCGCCGCCGCGCACGCCTTCACGCGGCTCCAGTGGTGCATAACGCTCTTCCGTTGCGGCCTGGTTGGGATCGACCTGTTGGCCTTTGCCTTTTTCAAGCATGGCCTTCAAGAACTCCTCTTTCACCTGGACCAGGCCGGTTTGTAGATCGCCGGTGGCTTTGGCCTGTTCATCGGCCGCATCTTTCCACGCGCCGCGATTGAGGGCGTTGACGGCGTTCTCCATGGACTGATCGGCATCAGACATGCCTTCCGGCGTTTTGCCGGTCATGTCTTGCATCTGGTTGATCAGGTCATCGAGCTTGTCGCGTAATTCCTGCTGCTTGGCGGCGGCTTCTTTTGCGCCTTCCTTGCCGTCGCCGCTCTCGGTGCCGCCTGACATCGCTTCGGCGTCGCCATCATCATCGCCGTGAGCCTGCTTTTGACTCTCGTCGGCGGTTTCGGACTGCGCTTCGGCAAGCGAGTTCATCTGCTCCATCAGCTTTTGGGCTTGCTTGGAAAGTTCATTCTCTGCGCCGTTGCCATCGCGCATGGCTTGCAGTTTCTCCTGCAAAGCATCGAGCGCTTTCTTGGCGGCCTCTTCGGCGCCCATTTCTTTGGTCTCTTTTACCTTCTCCATCGCCTGATTGACGGCGTCTTCGGCGTCTTTAGCTTCTTTCATTTTGTTCTTATCGCCGGGGTTCTTGGCGGCCATGGCTTTGGAGTATTCAGCGACGGCCTGCTTCAATTCCTTGAGCAGGCGATTGATTTCTTCCGCCGGTGCGCCGCGCGCCAGGGCATCGCGCAAAGCTTTCTCGGCGTCGGCCAGATGTTGCTCGGCGTTAACCAAGTTGCCGTCTTCGATGCGTACGGCGGCATGCCACAGAAGATCGATCACGCTGTCGGCCGTCGCGTTCGGCTCTTCATGCGTCATGCGGTATTTGGCGGTGGCGAGCGTGAGGTAAACAATCGGCTCTCTGCCGAACTCTTCCGGGTGCTGCAGGATGCGGGTGACGCTTTCGAGCGCTTTGGGAATGGTCTGATCGGCGTCGTCGTAGATGCCTTTGCGCCAGCTGACCAACTCTTTCGATACGGGATGCACGAAGACGCGGAGCGGCAACTTCGCTTCCATCGTATCGCTTTCGCTGCCGTTGCCGCCGTGATCGGTGACGACCAGGTGGATCACGACATCTTCTCCGGCCCACATGTCCGAGGCCAGGTCATAGGTCGATTTGTGCGAAAAGGTTGTGGGCGCGCCCGGCGGCACATTGACGGGAAATTCCAGCACGCGATCGTCATCTTTCTTGGTGACCTTCGCGGTGATGGTGTTGATGCCGTAGTCGTCGCGGGCGAGGTATTCGAGGCTCAAGCGCCAGCGGCCGGCTTCTTCAGGCGTCGTGGGCATGGTGACGGTGGGAGCAGCGTCCTTAATCCACTTCACGTCCCATCCCGCTAGCATGCGGCCCGATTGGCGAACTTCCAGGCGTGAGAGCGCTTTCAAATCCGTTTCGACGCGTTGGGTTTCGTCGGCAAGCTTTTCGAGCGGCTTATCCGTGTCGCCCATTTTCAAGTAGGTGTCGCGCGCGGTGCCTGTGACAACCGTAAGCAATTTGCTGCCCTGGGGAATGTCCAGGGTTTCAAGCGGCTTGGTGCCTTCGGGCAAGGGCGTTTCAATGTAGGTCGGCGAAAGATTGGTATAGGCCGGCGGCGTGATCCAGACCTTCACGCCGATGTTCGAGGTGTCGCCGCCCAGCATTGGCGCAATGCCGCGCCAGACGCGATTGCCGATGTCGCCCCAGCCGCCGACGACGGCGACAAACAGCGCGAGGACCACAGCCGCGCGCAAAGCGAAACGGTCGCGCGTGGCGACGCCGGGGGCAGGGGCTTTCACGCGCAGACGATCAAGGTCGTCGTGCGCACGGGCCTGATGCAAACGCCACATCCATTGTTGGATGGCCGTGGCGCCGGCAACGAGTGTGTCTTCGACGGTGGTCAGCGGACGGTGTTCGACGGGTGATGTGGTTTCCAGGCGCGCACGGGCTTCGTCGCGCGTCGGCCAGGTGAAACCGTGCAGGCGCTTCCACACGAGATAGCCGATGCCGCCTGCCACAGCCAAGACGACGATGATGTGCACGACCCAATGCAGCGTCGGCAGCACGTCGGTCAGCAGCACGATTCCAAATACCAGGAACGCGACGCCGACGACCCACAGCCGCACCCAGATGCGTTCCCACGCCAAGGCCAGCCAAGCCAAAATCAGGCGGCGTTGGACCGTTCCGCCAGGGCTTGAGGCAGTCGATGCCTCCGGCGATGTGGCGGAAGTTGCTTCAGTTTGGGGGGCGTTTTCTTGTGTCATGGGGCCGCAGTCTAAGTTTTTGGAATGCCTACTACAATAAACTGGATGTCATGTTGGGGTCAGACGACGCTGACCACCTAACCATTTATAATTAAATGATTATTCTGCCCAAGGTGGCGATTGCTCGAGGGCCATCATGTCCTCAAAGCTGGGCCGGCGGCGCACTACGGCGTATTGGTCGCCCGAAACCAGGACTTCGGGCACCAGGGGCCGCGCGTTGTAGCTCGACGCCATGACCGCGCCGTAAGCGCCCGCGGTCAAAAAGGCGACGAGATCGCCAGCCTTTAGGCTTGCGGGCAAAGGATAGGCCTTGGCGAAACAGTCGGTGGTTTCGCAAATCGGTCCGACGACGTCTACGGGCGCCGTGGCGCTCGAAGATTCCTGCACAGGAATGATGTCGTGACGCGCGCCGTACATAGCAGGGCGCACCAGATCGTTCATGGCGGCGTCGACAATCACAAAGCGCCGCGCCGAGCTGTCTTTGATCGAGATGATTTCCGAAACCATGATGCCGGCGTTGGCGACGATCAGGCGTCCGGGCTCGAAGGTGAACGAGCAGTCGATGCCATCAAACACGCGCTTCACCATCGCGCCGTATTCTTCCGGGCTTGGCGGCATGGTGTTGCTGTTGTGGTCATAGGGCACGCCAAGACCGCCGCCGAGGTCGAGATGGCGGATGTCGATGCCGTCGGCGCGCAATTGCTGCACCAGTTCGCGCACGCGCTTGAACGCGGCTTCAAACGGCGCAAGTTCCGTGATCTGCGAGCCGATGTGTACAGCGACGGCGCTGGCGTCGATGCCGGGCAGTTGGCTGGCCTTGCGATAGAGCTTCGGGGCCGTGGCCCATTCGATGCCGAACTTATCTTCTTTGCGGCCTGTCGAGATTTTGTCGTGGGTGCCGGCGTCGACATCGGGATTAACACGCAGCGCAATGCGCACGGTTTTGCCCAAGCTGGAGGCAACGCGGCTTAAAGTATCGAGCTCAGCTTCGGACTCAACGTTGATCTGGCCTACGTTGTGCGACAACGCCAAGCGCAGCTCGGCTTCGGTTTTGCCGACGCCGGAAAATACGATTTTGGCGGGGGCCGCGCCGGCTTTCAGCGCGATCAACAACTCACCGCCCGAGACGACATCGCAGCCCGCGCCGAGGCTTACTAATGTACGGATCACCGCGACATTGCTGTTGGCCTTCACCGCAAAGCAGACAGTGGCGTTAAGACCGGCAAGGCCTTCCGTGAAAACCTGAAAGTGGCGCGCTAAGGTCGCGGTCGAATAACAATAAAAAGGCGTGCCCACTTCCGCTGCGATGCGCGTGATGGCGACAGCTTCGGCATGCAAAACGCCGCTGCGATAACTGAAGTGGTGCATTAAGGTCGGCCGCTATTGGGGTTTTGGATATTGGCGCGGGTAGGTCGAGCCGTCCGGCGGCGTGGGCTGCATTTTTTTGCCGCAGGCCGCGAGACCGGCGACGAGGCACAACATCGCAGCGGTAAGGCCCAGCATTTTTGTGAAGCGGGTCATGGTGCGGTCCTTGTCAAAAAGCGCGTGCGGGCGGCTTCAACTTGCTTACGCACTTCGGACGGCGCGGTGCCACCAAAGCTCGTGCGGCTGGCGGCCGAGGCTTCCGGCGTCAGCACGTTGAAAATCTCTTGGGTGATGCGCGGTTCGGCAGCTTGCATCTCGGCGAGGCTCAATTCGGCCAGGCCCACGCCTTTGCCTTCAGCCAGTTTGACGATCTTGCCGGTGATGTGGTGCGAGTCCCGGAAAGGAATATTCAAAGCCTGCGTCAGCCAATCGGCGAGATCGGTGGCGGTGATCAGGCCGTCACCGCCCACAGCCGCGCGCATTTTCTCGGCATTGGGCTTCATGTCGACGATCATGCCGGCTGTGGCCGCAAGGCATAGCTCCAGCGTGTCGAACACTTCGAAGACGGTTTCTTTGTCTTCCTGCATGTCCTTCGAATAGGTAAGTGGCAGCGCTTTCATCACCGTGAGCAATGACATCAAGCCGCCGAAAACGCGCCCGGTCTTGCCGCGCACTAGCTCGGCAGCGTCGGGATTGCGCTTCTGCGGCATCATCGAGCTGCCGGTGGAGAACTCGTCGGTGAAACGAATGAAACCGAACTGCGCGCTGGACCAATTGACCATTTCTTCCGCCAACCGCGACATGTGCGTGGCAAGAATGCTGGCAGCCGCCAGGAATTCGAGCGCGAAGTCGCGGTCGGACACGGCGTCCATGGAGTTGGCCGTGGGCCGGTCGAAGTTGAGCTTCTCAGCGGTAAGCGCACGGTTGATGGGGAATGAGGTGCCGGCAATGGCCCCTGAGCCCAGCGGGCATTCGTTCAGGCGTTTGCGCGCATCGACCAAGCGACCACGGTCGCGGCCGAACATTTCCACATACGCCAGCAAGTGATGGCCGAAGGTCACGGGTTGCGCGGCCTGCAGATGCGTGAAGCCGGGCATGATGGTGTCGGCGTGCAGTTCAGCCTTGTCGATCATGACCGACTGCAGCTTACGAATTTCGTCATCAATCGTATCGATCGCCGCGCGCACCCACATTTTAAAGTCGGTGGCGACCTGGTCGTTTCTGGAGCGCGCCGTATGCAGCCGTCCGGCCGGCGCGCCGATCAAATCGGCGAGGCGGCTTTCGATGTTCATGTGCACATCTTCCAGGGTGCGCTTGAACAGGAAATTGCCGGTGGCGATTTCCTTTTCGATGCGCGTCAGTCCTTCCTGGATGGCGTCGCCGTCTTCCTTGCTGACAATCCCTTGTGCGACAAGCATGGCACAGTGGGCGCGGCTGCCGTGCAGATCCTGCTTGGCGAGGCGCTGGTCAAATCCGACGGAGACGTTAATCTCCTCCATGATGGCGGCGGGGCCGGCTGAAAACCTTCCCCCCCAAATTTTACTTGTCATGTGCTAGCCTTGGTCCCAGATAGCCTATGAAATAATCTATCACGTCGCGCGCGTGTCGCCGTGAAAGGGAGACAAAATTATGGAAAACCGCCGGTTTAGAAATTTTGCGGCCTTAGGCGTCATTGCAGGGCTGATTATCATTGCCGTGGGCTTTGTGGCAAGCCGTCCAGCACCCGAAACGCCCGCCCCGCAAGCCGCAGCGCCTGTTGCCGAGCCTGCAGCCAAGGCCGAGGCCAAAGTCGACCTTTCGGCCGTGGTTTGGCATGAAGCCCCGATCGCCCTGCCGGCCACGGTTTTCAAGGACGCCGCCGACGCCGACAAGACCCTGGCCAACTTTAAGGGCAAGGTCATGGTTGTGAACTTCTGGGCCACCTGGTGCGCCCCGTGCGTCAAGGAAATGCCCACCCTGGACCGCCTTCAGGCCAAGCTGGGCGGTGCCGATTTCGAGGTGCTGACGATTTCCCAGGACCGCGAAGGCGCCAAGATCGCCAAACCCTTTGCCGAAAAGAACGAGTGGAAGAACCTGGCCTTTTACGTCGAAGCGCCCGGCAAGTTCATGCGTGACGCAAAGCTGAACGGTTTGCCGACCTCGCTGATCGTCGATAAGTCGGGTCAGGAAGTGGCGCGCGTGGAAGGCGACCTGGCCTGGGATTCGCCCGAAGTCGAAAAGATCATGCGCGATCTGATGGCGAAGAATTAAGCGTCACGGATAAGTCGTGACGCTGGAACCACTGCCGCCATAAGACAGCAGCGACCACAGCGATGTAAAGACCGGCGGTCACATCGCCCGCGTAATGCGCGCCGATGATGATGCGGCTGGCGCTGATCAGCACAGCGACACTAAAGAATAGCGGGCGCAGCGGCGGGAAGATAAACCCGAGCGCGAGCATGGCGGTCCAAATAGACTGCGTATGACCCGACGGGAAACCGCAGTCAGCGAGACTGAGTCCAAAGGGATGAAAGTCGTGGGTGCCGTCGCGGAAGAGAAGGCGCGGGCGCTCGCGGCCGATGGCCAGCTTCAGCGCATTGATGAAAATGCCCGACGACGCCATGGTGACGATCATGAAAATCCAGGCGCGCGTTTCGCGCAGGAATTTGGCGGGATCAGGCGTGCGGCGTTTATGGCGCAGATAGGCCGCGAGAAGTCCGAGCACGGCGACGGAATACCAAATCCAGCCACTGGCAAAATCCGTGATCGCCTCGAAGAACGCCACCCACCAGGTTTCGCGCTGGCTTTCGAAGAACAGCGCCAGCGGAATATCGACCCACGTGATCAGCGCAGCGGTGATCAGGGCCACGCCCACACCGGCTAACAATAATTGGCGTTGCAGCGCGCTCATGGCGGCATTCCCATGGGCGTACTGGCGGTAATGACGGCAAGGTGCACCCAGTCGCCCCGGGAATAATTATAGCCGATGAGTTCGTCCAACTGCATGACGGTGTGGCCCGTTGGGATCAGAGCCGTGCGCACGGTGCTTAGCATGTCGTCGGGCACGGCGGCGATGGCGCCTTGGGTTGCGGCGATATGCGCCGCTGCGCCGGCAGCATCGGTGAGAATAGTTTGGGTTCCAAGCAAGAATACGGCTGAGGGTTCGTGGAAGCCCACCAGCGCCACGGGTACAGTCGTCGGGTGTTGCGCGATGATCTCGGCCAAGCGCGGGCTGATGGCCAACTGACGCAAATGCGGCAGTACACTCGCAGTCAACGAAACACAGAATAATACGGCCGCCACCGTCAGGCCGCGCGTTGCGCACGCCGCACCTCCGCGGGCAAAACCCACGAGCGCAAAAAGTGCCGCGAAGATCGCCGCAACCGCCGCCATGCCAGCGCCAAGCACCGAACCATCTCCATAAAGCTTGGTGACGTAAAGAATGCCGATGCCTAAGACCACAGCCAAGCAAGCCCACAAGATGCGATAGGTGACGCCAGCGCGCGTGCCGACCCAGCTTTGGAAGTCTTTGGCTTCGCTCAAGGCCCACGCCGTAAGTAAGGCGAGGGCTGGATAGATCGGCATGGTGTAGTGCGGCAATTTGGTTGGCACGAGTTCAAACACGATCCAGGCGGGGATCAGCCAGGCCAGACAAAACCGCACGGCGGGAACGGCGCGCTGCTTCCACGCAGCGATCACGACAAAAGGGGCGAGCACCGACCACGGCCAAGCGGTCAAAAGTGCTGCGACAATATAAGTGCCCGGCGGCGCGCCGTGGCTTTCCTGTCCGCCGATCAATTTCGGCAGAAGGTCTTGGCTGATGGAGTCCGCGACAAAGTTACTCTGTGCACCACCACCTGATACAGCGATCAACCAAGGAAGTACGACGGCAAGAGTCAGGGGGATGCCGTAACCGGGCTTCAATGCTTTGAGCCACGTGACGTTGCGATCAGCAATGCAAAGCGCGGCAATGGTCGCGCCCGCCACCAGCAGAATCAGCGGGCCTTTGATCAAAATGCCGAGACCGATGCCCAGCCAGAACAGCAGCGCCGTCGCGAGCGATGGCTTTTCTTTGGTGGTGTAAATCGCTGCGAGCATCGTCATGGCAAGCGTGGTTGTGCCGAGCAGCATGGCGTCGGTCTTCGCGATATGCGCTTCAACCACGACGATGAAACTGGTGGCCAGTACCGCGCCCGCTGTTAATCCCGCAGCGGGGCCAAACAAACGTTGTGCGCATCGGCACACGAACAGAACGGCGAGCCATGCGCCCAGCACCGACGGCAGCCGGTAAGGCCAGGGCGTTGTCAAATCCGCGCCAACGATTTTTACGGCGGCAGCTTGCAGCCAATAAATGCCGACGGGCTTTTTATTGCGCGGCTCGTCCTGGAAGCGCATGTGCACCCAGTCGCCGCTTTCGCGCATTTGTTTGCTCGCTTGCATGAAGCGCGCTTCGTCGCGGTCGGTGGGTGGGATTGAGGCGAGCCCCGGCAGAAACAGAACAGCGCAGAGCAGCGTCAGCAGCAGATAGGGGCGCACATGTTGTGACCCGGGTGCTGACAAGCGGCGTCCTGTTTAACGGGTGGGAACGGGCTCGGGGCCGCTGTAGTCGTAGAAGCCCTTGCCGGTTTTGCGGCCCAGCCATCCGGCTTCAACGTATTTCGCGAGCAAGGGGCAGGGACGGTACTTAGTATCGGCCAGGCCGTCATGGAGCGTGGTCATGATGGCGAGGCAGGTGTCGAGGCCGATGAAGTCGGCGAGTTCAAGCGGACCCATCGGATGATTGGCGCCCAGCTTCATGGCAACATCGATGGCGCGCACGTTACCGACACCTTCATACAGCGTGTAGATCGCCTCATTAACCATGGGGATCAGGATACGGTTGACGATGAAGGCCGGGAAGTCTTCCGACGACACGGTGTTCTTGCCCAGCTTTTCGGCAAACACGCGCACGGCGGAGAAGGTGTTTTCGTCGGTGGCGATGCCGCGGATCAATTCCACCAGCTTCATCACCGGCACCGGGTTCATGAAGTGCAGACCCATGAAGCGCTCGGGACGGTCGGTGACGGCCGCCAGGCGCGTGATCGAAATCGAGGACGTGTTCGAACACAGCACGGCGTCGGCTTTGACGTGCGCGCACAGCTGCTTGAAAATGTTTTTCTTAAGCTCTTCGTTTTCGGTGGCGGCTTCTACGACCAGATCGCGGTCGCCGAGAATGGCCCAATCGCTACCGGTCTTGATGCGGGCCATGGCCGCTTGTTTGTCAGAGTCGCTGACAAAGCCTTTGTTGACCTGACGGGCGATGTTTTTGTCGATGTTGCCGACGCTCTTCTTCAGTTGCTCTTCGTTGATGTCGAAGATCGCAACGTCGAAGCCCGACAGCGCGCATACGTGCGCGATGCCCGACCCCATTTGCCCGGCCCCGATAATGCCGACCTTAGCGATGGTGATCGGAGTCTTAGACGCGCGCGCATCAGCCATGAGTACCAATCCAGCAAAAAGGGACAGAGAGCGCTTAAAGCAACGTTATAGGGCTTTAGTGAGTTCCGGCACGACTTGGAACAGATCGCCCACCAGGCCGTAGTCGGCCACCTGGAAGATCGGCGCTTCCGGGTCTTTATTGATGGCAACAATAACTTTGGAGTCTTTCATGCCCGCCAGATGCTGGATCGCGCCCGAAATACCAACGGCGACGTAAAGCTCCGGCGCTACAATCTTGCCGGTCTGGCCGACTTGGTAGTCGTTGGGCACGAAGCCGGCGTCTACAGCGGCGCGCGATGCGCCAACGCCTGCGCCCAGCTTATCGGCCAGGGCTTCGATGATCTTGAAGTTCTCGCCGGAACCCATGCCGCGTCCGCCGGACACCACAATGCGAGCGGACGTCAGTTCGGGGCGTTCGGATTTGGACAATTCGGCGCTGACGAAAGACGACAGTCCCGGATCGGCAGCGGCAGTAACGTTTTCAATGGCAGCGGAACCGCCGTCGGCTTTGGCTTTATCAAAAGTCGAACCGCGCACGGTGATGACTTTCTTCGCGTCTTTCGACTGCACGGTCGCGAGCGCGTTACCGGCATAGATCGGGCGCACAAAGGTATCGGCCGACACAACGGCCGAGATATCCGAAATCTGCGCAACGTCCAGCAGGGCCGCAACACGCGGCATGGTGTTTTTGCCCGACGTGGTGGCGGGCGCGATCAGGTGCGAATAGTCGCCGGCGAGGCTGACAATCAAAGCCGTCAGCGGTTCGGCGAGCGCAGCGCCATATTGATCGGCGTCGGCAACGCGCACTTTGGCGATGCCCGCGATCTTGGCAGCAGCTTCAGCGACTTTGCCGCAGTTCTTGCCGGCGACGAGGATGTGAATATCACCGCCGATTTTCTGCGCGGCCGTAACGGCCGTGAGGGTCGCAGCTTTCAGCGAGGCGTTGTCGTGTTCTGCAAGGACCAGCGATGTCATGCGATCACCTTTGCTTCATTACGCAGTTTGTCGATGAGGGCCGCCACGTCGGCGACTTTGGCGCCGCCTTGGCGCTTGGCAGGTTCTTCAACCTTCAACGTGACCAGACGCGGCGTGATGTCTACGCCGAGCGAGTCCGGGGCCACGGTGTCGATGGTCTTCTTCTTGGCCTTCATGATGTTCGGCAGCGACGCGTAGCGCGGCTCGTTCAAGCGCAGGTCGGTGGTGACGATGGCCGGCAGCTTCAGGCTGATTGTTTCAAGACCGCCGTCGACTTCGCGTGTCACCACGGCTTTGTCGGCTTCCAGCACGACCTTCGAGGCGAAGGTGCCTTGCGGCCAGCCCAGAAGGGCAGCCAGCATCTGGCCGGTTTGATTGGCGTCGTCATCAATGGCTTGTTTGCCGAGGATGACCAAATTCGGTGTTTCTTTGTCGACCAGCGCCTTCAGGATTTTCGCAACCGCCAGAGGCTGCACTTCGGCGTCGGTCTGCACCAGGATGCCGCGATCAGCACCCATGGCCAGCGCCGTGCGCAAGGTTTCCTGGGCGCCCGCCGGGCCGATGCTCACGACTACGATCTCGGTGGCCTTGCCGCCTTCCTTAAGACGGACCGCCTCTTCGACGGCGATTTCGTCGAAGGGGTTCATGGACATCTTCACGTTGGCCAGTTCGACCCCGGTCTTGTCCGCTTTGACGCGAACCTTAACGTTGTAGTCGACGACCCGCTTAACGGCGACGAGTACCTTCATGCGATTAACCTGCGTGTTTTGAAAATCCCACCTGGGGTATGGCCCCAGTTCACCCGGAAGTCACCAGTGCTTCGCGCCGATCCCCGTCTTCGGTGTATCTGAAAACGGGGGGACACCACTAGTCCGTCGTTAAAACCCTGTCAAACGAAACAATATTGCGCTGCAGCATAATATGGAGCCGTTATATTGCTTCGCACACTTTCTTAGCGGGTGTTGCCCGGAACCCACAAAACATCGCCTGCCGTAGCGGCATTCAATTGTCGCGACAGTACAAACAGATGGTCGGAGAGGCGATTGGTATAGGCCAGGGCTAAGGGGTTCACCGGCTCCTCATCCATCAGCGCCGTGATATCGCGCTCAGCCCGGCGGACAATGGTGCGGGCGAGGTGCAAATAGGCTGCCGCAGCGCTGCCGCCCGGAAGCACGAACGAGTCGAGCGGCTTTAGCGCGGCGTTCATGGCGTCGATCTCGCGTTCCAGCCTGTCGACTTGGCTCTGCACGATACGCAAGGTCTTCGCCGGATCTTCATCAGCCGCAATGGGTCGGCAGAGATCGGCCCCGGCATCGAATAAGTCATTCTGAATGCGGGCCAGCATGGCGTCGCATTCCTTATCACTGCCCGTATGCAGACGCGCGATGCCGATGGCGGCGTTGGCCTCGTCCAAGGTGCCGTAAGCCGCGACCCGCAAGCTGTGTTTCGGCACACGCGTGCCGCCGCCAAGGGACGTCTCGCCCTTGTCACCGCCGCGGGTATAGATTTTGGTCAGCCTCACCATGATGCGGCTCATCTTACGCGGCGATTATGCGCGCTAGAAGGGTTCGTTTCAGGGCGAATACCGTTATGATATCGGCAACCGCCCTGCCAAAGACCAGCGTATAAGGCTGCCTCTCGTGAACCGCGTCTACCCGACACTGTCCATCTATCTCGGCAGGCACTTCATCGTGTCGTTCTTCAGCTTGCTCGCGGTGATCGTTGGTCTGGTGCTTTTGTTCGATACGATTGAACTGATGCGGCGCTCCGTCAGCACCGCGACTATGGAATTCGGCACCGTCTTCAACATGGCCGTGTTGAAATTGCCGCATACGGCCCAAGCTACGCTGCCGTTCGTCGTGATGATGGCGATGATGTTTGTGCTGTTCCGTCTGTCGCGCACACATGAGCTGGTGGTCATACGCTCCGCCGGCGTTTCGGTGTGGCAATTTCTCATGCCGCCTCTGGCGCTGACGGCGCTGCTGGGTGTCATCAACCTGGCGGTTGTCGATCCTCTGGCCGCCACGATGTACGACTCCTACCAGCGCATGGACGACAACCTCATTCGCGGTCAGGGCACGACGCTCGATATCGGTGAAAACGGCTTGTGGCTGCGGGAAACGGCGGGCGGTGCGGCCACGGTGGTTTACGCCGCCGCTGTGCGCCAGGATGGCGACAGCCTGGCGCTCACCAAGATTTCGATTTTTCAAACCGACAATAAAGAACGGCTCAACCGGCGTTTGGAAGCGGCCAGCGGGGTTCTGGTTGAAGGCGCGTTCAAGCTAGAAAAAACCTGGGACATCGTGCCGGGGACGCCGGGCGCGTTCCACGAGACCTATACGCTGCCCACCTCCATCACCATGAGCAAGGTGCAAGACAGCTTCGCGGCACCCGAGACCATGTCGTTCTGGGAACTGCCGCAGTTCATTCGCTTTTCTGAAGCGGCTGGATTTTCTGCGCGCCCCCATAAGCTTTATTGGTATTCGCTGCTGGCATCGCCCTGGCTGCTCTGCGCCATGGTGTTGATTGCCGCGTCATTCAATCTTACGTCAAACGTGAAGCTGGTCGGCTGGACCGGGCGCGGTGTGGCGGGCCTGGGTGTGGGTTTCCTGCTCTATTTCTTCACGCGCTTTCTTTATGCGCTGGGCTTATCGGCGACGCTGCCGCTGGTTTTAGCAGCCTGGGCGCCGGCGCTGGTCTCCAGCATGTTGGGCCTCGCTTATCTCTTCCACCGTGAAGACGGCTAACATGACGTCTTCTGCTTTTGATATGCGCGAACATCCCGGACGCTGGGCCCTGGCCCTGCTGTTCATTTTGATGATCGTGCCGGGCCTGACGGTCCCAAGCATCGACCTTGATCTCGCCGGTGTGTTTTACAACGGCACGGGCTTTACCTGGAGCACGGACGGCGTCCTGGAGTTTGTGCGTGTCGCTGTGCCCGACATCATCGTCGGAAGTTTCGCGGTGTGTGTTCTGGTGTGGATTGTCGGGCGCATAAATCCGGAGTGGCGGTGGCGTATCTCGACGCCGCACATCACCTATCTTTTGCTGTCTCTGTTGGTGGGGCCGGCGTTGATTGTCGAAGGCCTCCTGAAACCGTTCTGGGGCAGGGCGCGACCAAAGGACATCGAACTGTTCGGTGGCGAGCAGGCCTATACGCTGCCATGGCAAATCGCGAATGAGTGCGCGCACAACTGCTCTTTCGTGTCGGGCCACGTCGCCGTCGCATTTTGGTTGACGGCCTATGCTTATCTGCTGCCAGCGCGCTGGCGCGCCATGGCTGTGGGCGTGGGCGTGCTGCTCGGCCTCGGCATGGGTTTCGTGCGCGTAGCACAAGGTGCCCACTTCCTCAGTGACGCGATCGCTGCGGGCTTCATCGTGCTTCTGGTGAATGAAGTGCTGGCGAGCTTCATTCTGAACCGCCGCGCCACTTCATGAAAAAACTTTCTAAATTCGTGGGTGGTTTGCTGGGCGGCAAAGAGTCAAACCTATGGCTTCCCAACGATCGGCCCTATCCACGCCTTACAGAGGCCGATGCCCCGGCGCGCGAAGGTATTTATGCCGTCTGGCACCTCGGCGTGCGTCCGCAATGGCTGCGGGTCGGCGCGACAACGGACCTAGGCGCAGCATTCCGCACGTTGGAACAAACGCCGTGGATCGTCACGCATCAAGGCAATGCGGGCATTTATGTCGCCTGGGGCTTTCCGCCGGCCACGCAATACGCTGGCATGGTCCGCCACCTCACCGAGACACTGACGCCCGCTTTTCAGGGTGAAGTGCTGATGGAAGACCTGGCCCTCGATGCCGTTGCGCCCGCGATTGTCTGCGCGCTGCCGCCTGGAACACGCACATGACCGATCTGACCGTTTCCATGCACGGTATCGCCACGGCCTATCCGCCTTATCTTTTCAAACAAGACGAGGTGATGGCAAAAGCCGCCGAAGTTTTCCGTCATCGCGGCGAACTCATGCAGCGCATGGCCAAGAGTTACGGCAACGCCGGTGTCAAACAGCGCAACTCATGTGTGCCGCTTGAATGGTATGCGACGGACCACGGCTGGCCGGAACGGACGCAGCTGTTCGAGGAAAATGCCGTAAAGCTTCTAACGGAAGCTGGCGGCAAAGTTCTAAAAGATGCGGGCGTGAAGCCCGAAGATGTGGCTGCCACTGTCGTGGTGTCCTCCACTGGCATCGTAACGCCGTCGCTGGACTCCCTTCTGCAAGGACCTTTGGGTTTATCGCCTACG
This sequence comes from Fidelibacterota bacterium, assembly GCA_947476895.1. GTDB lineage: Bacteria > Pseudomonadota > Alphaproteobacteria > Rhodospirillales > Rhodospirillaceae > SHVO01. The sequence continues at coordinate 106,450 of CANJRX010000002.1, forward strand.
GTTCAACGTTTGCCGGTCTTCGGGCTTGGCTGCGCCGGTGGGGTCATCGGCCTGTCGCGCGCGGCCGCCATGGCGCGCGCTTTGCCCGGTCAGTGGGTGTTGTTTCTCTGTGTGGAGCTTTGCGGGCTGACGTTCCGCCCCGTGGACGACAGCAAAGCCAACATTATCGGCACAACCATCTTCGGAGACGGCGCAGCAGCTGTATTGGTGCGGGCCGATGAAAAGCCAGCACCCTCATTGGGCCACATTGGCGCGTGGGGTGAACACACCTGGCCCAATTCGCGCGACATCATGGGCTGGAAAGTCGAAGACGACGGCTTGGGCGTGGTGTTCTCGCACAGCATCCCGGTGCTGGTACGCGAACGCATGCGCGGCGTAACCGATGCTTTCCTCGCTAAGCATGGTCTAGCGCAAAAGGATCTGGCGGGTCTCGTCGTGCACCCCGGTGGCGAGAAGGTTCTGGAAGCGCTGGAAGCTTGCTATGGCCTCACCAAAGACGAACTCGCAGACTCGCGCGAAGTTCTGGCCGAACACGGCAACATGTCGGCGGTCACAGTGCTGGCGGTTTTACAAAAGACCGTGGCGCGCGGCGCGAAAGGCCGCCATCTCATGACCGCACTTGGCCCCGGCTTTTCTGTTGGCATGTGTCTGCTCGATCTATGACAGCAGCGCTTCTCGCCTACGTCGTGATTGAGCGGTTGCTGGAGCTGGTGATCTCTCGCCGCAATACGCACCGCTTGATGGCCGAAGGTGCTGAGGAAATCGGTGCTGATCACTATCCCTTTATGGTGGCGATGCATGTGAGTTGGCTCACCGCCATCGTCCTCTGGGTCTGGACGCTGCCGCATGACCTCAATGTGCCGTTCGTGGTGCTTTATCTCTTGCTCCAGCCCTTTCGGTTTTGGGTGATGGCGAGCCTGGGCCGCTATTGGACCACGCGGGTCATCACGCCGCCGGACGCACCGTTGATTAGGCGCGGACCATACAGGTTCATGCGTCACCCGAATTATGTCGTGGTGGTTTTAGAGATCGTCACATTACCTCTGGTATTCGGCGCCTGGCCGCTGGCGGCGGTTTTTTCGCTGCTGAATGCGGCGATGCTGTGGGTGCGTATTCGCGCCGAGAACCAAGCCCTCACCGCGCGCGGTTAGTTTTCGTTCCCCTCGCCCTTCATGACGCGCTTGGCGACGTCATAGGGAAAGCCCGCGCGACATATCGCCGCCAAATCTTTTGTCGCTTGTTTGCGCCGGGCGTCGGCGTCGCCCTTCTGTTTGCCATAGGGACCAAGCCTGCGCCGTCGCGCATAAGCCAGTGCCGCTTCCCAGGTCGCGTCGCCGTCCGAGTCCGTCACGGCAGTGGCCAGCAAGGCTTTGTCGATCAAGTCTTGGGCAACACCTTTAGCCCGCAGCGCCGCGCGAATTTTGCCGGGGCCTTTGGCAAGACGGCGTAAAGAGGTCGCCCGGCCCAGGGCATAGCGCGCGTCGTTGACCGCGGCGGTGCGCACCATCTTGGCGACGATCTCTTCGGCCCAGGCGGCGTACTCGGCTTTCTCGCCGCCATGCACACGCCGTGCCCGCTCGGCGCGCCGTAGTAAGACTTGCTTCAGATGCGCGGCCGTCGCGGCAAAGCGCTCCACATGGAACTTGGCGATGTTTTCCATGCGCTGTTTCGTCATGACGCGGACCGGAGCCCGCGCCTTGGGGCCGGCCTCGCCCTTTTTGGCAGGTGGTGAAACCATCAGACCGGTATAAACTAGCCCCATGCACGATCAACAGCTTCGGCCTTCATCAACCTTCGACATCCCCCTCCCGCGCACCATGGGTGCGGTCAATTGGGGCGGTATGCGCGAGCTTTACCTGAAGGAAGTGCGGCGCTTCTGGAAAGTCATTTTCCAGACGGTCGCAGCCCCGGTCATCACCACGCTCATGTTCCTGTTGATGATGGTGTTCGCCTTCGGGCGCGGCAGCACGCAAATCGCCGGTTTTCCGTTCGAGGATTTTCTGGTGCCCGGTCTGGTCATCATGACGATGATCCAGAACGCCTTCGCCAATACATCGTCGTCGATTCTGGTCTCGAAGGTGCAGGGCAATATCGTCGACGTGCTGATGCCGCCTTTGAGCGCATTGGAGTTGATGGTGGCCTGGACAATGGGCGGCGTTACGCGCGGCATCGTTGTGGGAATTGCTTGCACCGCGTCCATGGCGTTCTTTGCGCATCTGCATCTCTACAGCATTGGCATGATCGTGTTTCATTCCGTAGCCGGCTGCCTGTTCATGTCCATGGTCGGCATCCTCACGGCCGTCTGGGCGGACAAGTTCGATCACATGGCAGCGGTGACCAACTTCATCGTCACGCCGCTGACGTTTTTGTCGGGCACGTTCTACACAATCGACCGCCTGCCGGAATGGGCGCAGTTCCTGGCCCACTTCAATCCGTTCTTCTACAACATCGACGGGTTCCGCTACGGCTTCCTCGGCCACGAAGCCAGCCGGCCCCTGACAGGAATTCTCGTCCTGATCGGCGTGAACGCCGCGATGTGTATCTGGACCTACCGGATGCTTAAGAGCGGCTACAAGCTCAAGGCCTGACGCCGTTTCTGGTCCGTTTTGTGACAGGAGGCCGGGGTCCTGGCCGTTGACAAAACGCCGGTTTGGCGTATGAATCCAAATCGTCGGGCGGTCTGAGGGCCGCCCTCATTTTTTTCCGTTTTGTGATGTTCAGGGCCGTTTGTCTTGAACGAAGTTGTCGCCGGTCTTGGAGGGCGAAGACGTGAGTATTTCCGCTGTGATGCCAAACTACGCACGCATGGACTTGGTCTTCGACCGAGGCCAGGGCGCCATGCTGTACACAGCGGACGGCCGCAGCTTCCTCGACTTCGGCGCCGGCATCGCCGTGAACGCGCTCGGCCACGCGCACCCACATCTTGTGATGGCGCTCAAAGCCCAGGCCGAGAAGTTGTGGCACACCTCGAATCTTTACCGCGTCGCCGGTCAGGAAAAGCTGGCTGAGCGGCTGGTCGCTAATTCGTTCGCCGACACGGCCTTCTTCTGCAACTCCGGCGCTGAAGCCATGGAGTGCGCGGTCAAGATGGCGCGGCGCTATCATCAGGCGCAGGGCTTTAAGGATAAGTACCGTGTGATCACGGCGCGTGGCGGATTTCACGGCCGCACGCTGGCGATGATTTCCGCCGGCGCGCAGGAAAAGCATTTGGACGGCTTCGCGCCTAAAGTCGACGGGTTTGACCAGGTGCCGTTCGGGAACTTGAATGAAGCGCGCGCCGCCATCACGCCGCAGACCGCGGCTGTGGTTGTTGAAGCGATCCAAGGTGAGGGCGGGATCATCCCTGCTGATCCTTCATACCTGCAAGGCTTGCGGGCCATGGCCGACGAGTTTGGCCTTCTGCTCATTATGGATGAAGTCCAGACAGGCATGGGCCGGACCGGAAAACTCTTCGCCTATGAATGGGCTGGCATAACGCCGGACATCATGGCGTTGGCGAAAGGTCTTGGCGGCGGTTTCCCCGTAGGCGCCTGTCTTGCCACCGAACGCGCCGCACAATTCATGACGGCCGGCACGCATGGTTCGACCTTTGGCGGCAACCCGCTGGCGATGGCCGCAGCGAACGCTGTCATGGACGTCATGCTCGAGAAAAAATTCCTGCCCAGCGTCAATGCGGTTGCAGAGCAGCTGTGGGCTAAGCTCACGCCCGTGGTCGCCAAGCATACGAAAGTTTTCGAAACCATCCGCGGCAAAGGCCTCATGATCGGCCTCAAGTGCAAAGTCCCCTACACCGACGTGCTCACCCAGATGATGCATCAGGGTTTGCTCGCCGTCGGCGCGGGTGACAACACGATCCGCTTGCTGCCGCCGCTCATTATCACTGAAGCCGAAGTTGATGCCGGTGTGGCGATGATCGATCGCGCCGCGACAGCGGTGGTCGCCTCGTCCCAATTACCAGCTGAAGAATTTTCCGAATAAGCCGATTGCAAGGCACATCACATGTCCGCCCCGAAGCACTTTCTCGAACTGAACCTCTTGCCGCCGGAAACCCTGCGCGCAATCTTGGATTCAGCCGCATCCATGAAGGCCAGCCGCAAGACCGGCGATACGGCTGCCAAACCGTTGGCCGGCCGCACGCTGGCGATGGTGTTTGAAAAGCCTTCGACCCGTACGCGCGTCTCGTTCCAGGTCGGTATGCAACAGTTGGGCGGCGATGTCGTCTCGCTGTCGCCCCAGGACACGCAGTTGGGCCGCGGTGAATCCATTGCCGACACTGCACGCGTCTTGTCGCGCTATGTCGACGTGATCATGCTGCGCACCTCGGCGCCCGAAAAGCTGCACGAGCTGGCGAAATACGCCACGGTGCCGGTGATCAACGGCCTGACCGATGAATCGCATCCGTGCCAGATCATGGCCGACATCATGACGTACGAAGAACGCAAAGGTCCTATCAAAGGCGCGGTGGTGGCGTGGTCGGGCGACGGCAATAACGTCGCCACCAGCTTCATTCATGCCGCTGCGCAATTTGGTTTTGAACTGCGCCTCGCGTGCCCGCCCGGACTTGATCCTAGCAAGACGGCCATTGCCTGGGCGCAAAGCAAAGGTGCGAAGATCAGCGTCGGCCACGATCCCAAAGCCGCGGCCAAAGGTGCCGACTGCATCGTCACCGACACCTGGGTCTCGATGGGCGACGAAGGTGCTGCCAACCGGCATAAGCAGCTTGAACCTTTCCAGGTCAACGAAGCCTTGATGGCTTTGGCCAAGCCCGATGCGCTGTTCATGCATTGCCTGCCGGCCCACCGCGGCGAGGAAGTTACCGACGGCGTCATTGAAGGCCCTCAGTCGGTGGTTTGGGACGAAGCTGAAAACCGCCTGCACGCTCAAAAGGGCGTGCTGCTGTGGTGTCTGAGTTAATGTCGGAAACGTCGCCCGGCGCTGCGTTAAGCGCCAATCCAGCGGCCGATGTCTGCGTGCCTTTCATGGTCAATGGCGGCGCGTTCCGCGGCCGGATCGTGCGCCTGACGGCGTCGGTCACGGATATCCTCACGCGCCAGAGAAGCCCCGCGCCGGTTTCGGCAATACTCGCCGAAGCCATGGCGTCTGCCGTGGCTTTGGCCGGCGGCCTTAAATACACCGGCGTCTTCACCTTGCAGGTTCAAGGCAAGGGGCCAGTAAAAATGCTCGTGACCGACGTCACCAGCGAAGGCGAGCTCAGGGCTTGCGTTAAATACGATGCCGCTGCGGTGGAAGCTGAAATGGTCCGCACGCGCTCCGGCGGATTGGAACCGCACCTCCTCGGACCCGGCGGCCACTTGGCCTTTACGGTCGATCAAGGCCCGGATACCGAGCGCTACCAGGGCATTGTCGAGTTGTCCGGCGAAAGCTTGGCCGAGACTGTGCACCACTATTTCCGCCAATCCGAGCAGCTTGAATCGGCGCTGAAAGTTGCCGTCGCCACACCCCAAACACCGGATGAGCCGTGGATCGCCTCGGCCCTTTTGCTGCAACGGATGCCGGAAGAAGGCGGGCTTAAACACTTAAGTCGCGATGAGGCGGAAGACGCGTGGCGGACGGCAGTTATCCTGTTGGGAAGCCTCAAAAACTCCGAACTGCTTGATCTCACGCTATCGCCGGAACGCCTGCTAACGCGACTTTTCTTTACAATCGGCGTTGTACCGAGTGCACGGCGGCCTATAGACTTTCAATGCCGCTGCTCGCGCGAGCGCAGCGAACGTATTCTTGCCTCATTTCCGAGTGAAGAAGTGCGTAGCTACGCTGAACACGGAAAAATTCATATGACCTGTGAATATTGCAATTCGGATTATGTGTTCGACATCGATGAGCTCGACGCAATTATCCAAAAGCATAGGACAGAAACCGAAAGGCCCGAATCACCATGAGCACACGTTTTCAATTCAACCACGCCCTCCGCGCGCTCGCCGTTATCGCCGCGCTTGCTGGTACGGCAGCGGTCGCCCACGCGCAGTCTGCGCCGACTTTGGTATTCGCTAATAAAACGGCGTTGAACGTCGATGCGACCTCCCTCGACCTCAAGATTGAAAACCTGCCGCCGCGTGAATACCCGCATATGGGCTACCGCTCCGAGGTCAGGTTCGATGATGCCGCGCGCGCCTGGGCCGCCAGCCACTTCATGCTGACCGGCAACAGCGTCAACCAGCTGCGCGTCACCATCCGCAAAGGCGACATCGTCGAGAAATTGCTGCCCGTCAAAAAGGGCATCAAGGGCTGGTTCACGAAGGATCAATCCGCCGAATATGAAGCGACGCTGGATGTTGAGCTGTCGATTGTGGATGCCAATGGCATGGTTCTGTCATCTGCCAGCGGTAAATCCACCAGCACGCGCACGGTTCTCGAAGGCACGACCGACGCCGACAAGCAGCAGGTCTGGGCCGGCATGATCGTGTCGGCGTTCGATGCTTTGGATAACGAACTGCAACCGCAGGTGCGCCAAGTAATGGCGCAGTTCATTCGTTAAAGCTGGGCGCTAAGCTCTATTTGCCGATAATCGCTAGGAATTCGCGCCGGGTCGATGGGTCGTCCCGGAAGGCGCCCAGCATTGTCGATGTCACCATGGCGACGCCGGCTTTGTGCACACCCCGCGTCGTCATGCACTGGTGCTCGCCCTCCACGACGACAGCCACACCTTTCGGATGAAGCGTATCGTTGATGGCGTTGGCGATTTGCGCCGTCATCTTTTCCTGAATCTGAAGGCGCTTGGCGTAGGCCTCCACCACGCGCACCAGCTTTGAGATGCCCACGACGCGTTTGTTGGGCAGATAGGCGACATAAGCTTTGCCGATCACCGGCACCATGTGGTGCTCGCAGTGGCTCTCGAAGGTGATGTCCTTCAGGACCACCATCTCGTCGTAACCCTCGGTCTCTTCGAAAGTGGTGCGCAGGATTTCGACCGGATCTTGCTGGTAGCCCGCGTAAAATTCTTCGTAAGACCGCACCACGCGCTCGGGTGTGGCTTCCAGGCCTTCGCGATCGGGATTATCGCCGGTCCAGCGAATGAGAACGCGCACCGCCGCCTCGGCTTCAGCGCGGGTCGGGCGGACATCGCCGTCGCCTGCCGCGGCTAGGGATGGCTTTTCAGGAACAAAGGTCATGGGCGCATCCTTGGTCTGGATAGGCTTAGTTTATGGCCGCCGTATCATAGGGACTATCGAGAGAAAAAGCGGGTATTTCAATATCGAAGCATTCTCCGCCGGTCGTAGTCATCTGGTAGCTACCAGCCATGATCCCAGACGGCGTTTGCAGCGGGCACCCACTGGTATATTGGAACGAATCGCCGGGTTTTAGAACGGGCTTTTCGCCGACGACACCCGGACCCTGAACTTCCTGCAGGCGGCCGAACTTGTCGGTAATACGCCAGTGACGCCGCAATAGTTGCACCGTCTCCGTGCCGCCGTTCTCGATGTTGACGCGGTAGGCCCAAACAAAACGATCTTCGTTGGGCGAAGACTGATCTTCCAAGTAAGACGGGCTTACGGAAACTTTGATACTGCGGGTGACTTTTTCGTACATCGTGTCCTACGCCTGGAAAGCCTGAGTCAAATCGGCGATCAAGTCGTCGACATTTTCCAATCCCACCGACAAACGGATGAAGCCTTCTGTAATGCCGACCTGGGCCTTCGCTTCCGGCGTAAGCCGCTGGTGCGTGGTCGTGAACGGATGACAGATCAGGCTTTTAGCGTCGCCGAGGTTATTGGAGATATCGATGACTTTAAGACGATTGAGCAGTCGGAAAGCCGCTTCCTTACCGCCCGCCACTTCAAAGGAAATCACCGAGCCGCCGGCCTTCATCTGCGCCTTGGCCAGATCGTACTGCGGATGGCTGGGCAAGAACGGATAGAGCAGGCGGGTGATGCCGTTTTGTTTTTCGAGCCAGCGCGCAATCGTCATCGCGTTGTCGCAGTGGCGCTGCATGCGCAGCTCCAGCGTCTCAAGGCCCTTCAGCAAGACCCAGGCGTTGAACGGTGACAGGCTGGGGCCGGTGTGGCGCATAAACGGCGTGAGCTTATCGACAATGAACTGCTTCGAGGCCAGCACCGCACCGCCCAGGCAACGCCCCTGACCGTCGATATGCTTGGTCGCCGAATACACAACGACGTCGGCGCCGAAGGTGAAGGGCTTTTGTAGGATCGGCGACGCAAAGACGTTATCAACCACCACCAGCGCGCCGGCTTTGTGCGCCAGATCGCAGACGGCTTTCAGATCGATCATCTCGAGGCCGGGATTGGAAGGCGATTCAATAAATACGGCGTCGGCCGGCGTGGACAGAGCCGCTTTCCACTGCGCGAGATCGCCGCCGTCGACAAAATCGGTTTTAACGCCGAAGCGCGGCAGCAGTTCGGCGCAGATATATTGGCACGAGCCAAAGATTGCGCGTGACGCCACCAAACGTTGGCCGGTGCTCAAATGTGAGGCGAGTGCCGCCCACACCGCTGCCATGCCGCTCGACATGGCGCGGCAGTCTTCAGCGCCTTCGATCAGCGCCAGGCGCTTTTCAAACATGCGCACCGTGGGATTGCCGAAGCGCGAATAAACGTAACGGTCGATTTCGTTCTTGAACGACTTCTCGGCTTCTTCGGCGGTCTTGTAAACGTAACCGGAGGTGAGAAAGATCGCTTCGTTGGTTTCGTCGAACTGGCTGCGCTCGGTCGCGCCGCGCACCATCTGCGTTTGCAGACCCCAGTCCCGCTGTTTTTCGTAATCAATCATCGTCTTATCCTCGATCCTCAAGGGCCCAAGGGGCAAATAAAAAAGCCCCCGACCGGAACTGGCACGGGGGCTGAAGCCCTCGACCTTTTAGCGGTTTTTAACGTGGCCGCAATCCGGTCTCAAATCACCACGGACTATTTTCCTACTCCGCCAAGCCTTATCGGTCAAGGGGGCGGAACCTTACGTCCTCCCATTGCGGCCGAATATAGTACGGCTGTTCTGCCGCAGGTCTTTTGAGACAATAACTTGGTAGTCGATGGCTGGAAAAGCATCGGCCACGGCGCGAAATAATTCCATCCACCACGGCGCATCTTCAACCGTGCAGTGCGCATTCTCGCCATTGGGTAATGTCTTCGCCGCCGGGTACGAAGCGATGTTGGCGAACACGCCCATGCGGGCTTTCTCGAACAGCTGGCGCACAATCCACGGCAAATCCTGGCGGTCACAGTGCTCAAGGGCATCGACGCAAATCACCAGATCGAACATTCCCGCCGGCAGGTCGCGGGCAAAGCCGGGATCAAAACAAACGACGCTCTCAACGCCGAGATAAGCACGAGGGTTAGCGAAGGTTTCCGCACCGATGGTGATTTCACCCAGCTGATATTGCGCGCCGCGTCCGCCGCCGTAATCGAGCAGCGACTTCGCGCCAAGTTTCTGCGCGAAGCGGCGCACGTAAGGCGCAACGATTGAGAATCCGACAAAGCCTTCGAAGGTCTTAGCGCCCTGGCTTTGCGCGTCAGCCTTGCCGGCGTGATGCATGCCTTCGTACTGGGACAGCAGTTGCCCGTAACGCGGGCTAGGCTGTGCAGCGGTAAAGGGACTGTTCACGGCCCAAGCTGGTGCGGCGGCCGTGTTTGGAATGACTGTGATGGGTCGTTGGGCAGCGGCTGTATCATAAGCCGCGATGGCTTGTTCGCGCTGTCCGAGCTGCGTGAATATTTGCGCGAAGCTCATCAGGAGATCGTAGTCAGCGGCTTTTGCGTGCCGCGCAAATATCCCGGGGGCTTCGTCCTTGCGGTCGACGGCCACTAAGCATTTTGCAACGAGGGTTGCCGCCGCGCTGGTGGGATTGGCGAGCAGCGCGCGCTCGGCTTGGGCGAGCGCTTCATTGAGCTGCTGCGCAGCCCCTGCCATATCGCCTGCTTTGGCGCTGGCTATGCCAAGGTCATACAGATGCGAGGGGTCGTGTGATGTTTCGCTCACGTGCGAATCACTTGGCGATCAACCGAAGCCGGAATACCGGTAACCGTTCTTTTTGTACCAGTTCACGATCGCCGGAAGATCATCCTTCACGCTGCGCTTGGGAACCCAGCCCAGCGCCGAGATCCGGTCGGCCGTCACGCCGTAACGGATATCGTTGTAGGGGCGGTCCGCAACGTAATCGATCCAATCTTTGGGATCGTAGCCAAACTGCGCGCAGATCATGCTGGCGATTTCGAGGTTTGAATATTCCTCGTTCGAACCGATGTTGTAGGTCTGCATCAGTTCGCCTTTTTCGACCACGGTCATCACGGCCCTTGCGGCATCGGGCGCGGAAACGTAATGGCGCTGATTCTTGCCGTTGCCATGTAAAGGAAGTTTTTGCCCCGAGAGCAGCTTCATGATGAAGATCGGGATGATCTTTTCCGGATACTGACGGATGCCGAAAATGTTGTTGCCGCGCACCATGGTGATGGGCGCTTTGTATGATTTCCAGTAACCGTGCACGATCATTTCGGCAGCGGCCTTGCTGGCGGAATAGGGATTGGTCGGCATGATGGGCGAGCCTTCATGGGCGCTGCCCGAGGGAATCTCGCCGTACACTTCGTCGGTCGAGACGTGAAGGATGCGCGGCACGTTCTCGAAGCGGCAGGCCTCGAGCAGAACGTGCGTGCCAAGGACGTTGGTGGTCGTGAACTCAAGCGAGTTGCCGAACGAATTATCGACATGGCTTTCAGCGGCGGTGTGAATCAAAAGGTCGGCGCGCGACAAGGTGCGGCGGCACAGGCTTTGATCACAAATGTCGCCAACCACGACATCGATCTTAGACTTCTGCTCGGCATCTTCGAGATTACGCAAGTCGCCGGCGTAGGTCAGTTTGTCGAATACGACAATCTGCGCCTTCGGATAAGTCTCGGCCAACAGGTCAACGATGTGGGAGCCCAAAAATCCGGCGCCACCTGTCACAACGATTTTCACGTCTATTATCCTCTAAGCTGAAGGTGTTGGTCGCATAATTCCAGAATACGCGTAACCTCGACCGAAGACGATAGATCATCTTTGTCGACGACGCGCTTTCTGGCCTTATCGATGAACGAATCCAATGCGGCGTTTAAGGGCTTTGCCCCGCCGCTGGAAAGAATTTCCCGCGACGCCTTGGCATAGCGGCCTCCCGGCGCGCGTTGCCACCGGCTTAAGGCGTGAGAGGGCATGTCGCTATAGAGCAGAACCTCGTTCTCGAACTGCACTACGAAGGCGCGCGCCTTTCGGGCCAGTTCCTGCGAAAAGCGGAACTGCATGGGGACGCCGTTCCAATTCAACTGAAGGCGCACGCTATCGAAGGCGGCGCTCTTTTGTGGCCAAATTTCGACGGCTTTTATATCGGCCGGGCCGCTGCCCACGCAGGCGCAGGCCATGGCGACATCATGAGCACCCCAATCCCACAGAATCGAGCAATCACGCGGGCTGGCTTGGGTGTTGCCGGCCAGGGCCACAATGCTTTTGGGCTTAGGTCGTAATTTCATCTCGCGGATCAGCGCCTGGAACGGCGTGCTGTACAGGTGGATGTAATCGACCACCACCGGCAGGCCGACGTTCTCCGCCTTTGCCTGGATGCGTTTCATGTCGGCGACCGACAAAGTCGCGGGCTTTTCCACAAAACACGGCACCCCATAGTCGAGCGCTTTGATGCACAAGTCGGCGTGAGAGGCCGGCGGCGTGCAAATCACAACGCCGTCCAGTTCATGCGCCTTCAAAAGCGCGTCGGCGTTGTCGTAAAGGGCCGTGTCTCCGAGCCACTCGCGCGGTGTGCCGGTTTGCCGCACGAGGACGGCTTCCAGCTTCACGTCACTGCGTTCGCCTAAGACGCGCGCAATATTCCGCGCCCATCTGCCAGCGCCGAAAAGAGCCATTCTGAACGGCATGGGGTGAAGCTAGTTTCGGGTGGTAGCGAGATAGTGGTCGATGTTCTCGCGATTGACTTCGAGCAGTGAGGGCAGCGGGATCAGGAAGCGCCCGCCGTTGTCCACAAACGCCCGGCGCGTCTCAACGATAGAGCGCGCGAAGTTCCAGGCGAAGATCACGACATAGTCAGGTGGGTTTTCAAAAATCGGGGCCACGTCAACGATCGGCACATGTTTGCCGGGCGTGTAGAGGCCTTGCTTAAGCGGGTTTTCATCGGCGAGGTATTCGATGTCAGCAGCGCCAAGATGAAAGTGGTGCATCATTGTCGTCACTTTGGCGGGCGCGCCATAGCCCGCGACCCGTTTGCCGGCCGCTTTGGCCTCGGCGATCTTATCGCACAGCGCCTTGGACGAGGCGGCGATGCGCGCCGCCAGCGCCTTGAACGGCTCCAGCGTCTCAAGTCCTAATTTCTTTTCGTATGACAGCAATTCCTGCACGGATTTATCAAGCGGGTAGGGGCCACCGGCGTGCTGTACGAAGAAGCGGATGCTGCCGCCCTGCGTGCTGATGCGCTGTGCGGCAAACAACTCGAGGCCAGCATTCTTCAGGAAGCCGATTGTCGGCCCCACCGAGTGATAGCTGACATGTTCGTGGTAGATGGTGTCGAACAGGCCCTTTTCGACCACGTCGACCAAGTACGACACTTCCCACACGCACAAGCCGTCTTTATCCAGCAAACGTTTGATGCCGGCGAAAACATCCTGCAGCGGATCGATGTGCGCGAGCACGTTGTTGGCGCAAATGATGTGCGCGCCCGTGCCGTTTTCGGCTTTTACGGCATCGGCCGTATCGGAATTGAAAAAGTCATTGCGCGTTGGGCGGCCGTTTTCGTTGGCAAAAGCCGCCAGATTTTCGGCCGGTTCAACGCCCAGCACTTTGATGCCTTTGTCGCGGAACAGCTGAAGCAAGGTTCCGTCGTTGGAACCGATCTCGACCATGAACGGCGTTTTGTTCAAACACCGGCCCAGCACCTCGTCGCGCAGGTCCTGAAGGTGCCGCACAAAAACCGGCGAGGTGCCCGACACATAAGCGTAGTGCCGGAACATGACAGACGGATCGACGATATCGAGAAGTTGCGCGTGATGGCAGCGGCGGCAGACATACAAATCGAGCGGAAAACATCTTTCCGCCACGCCCAGCTCGCTGCTTTTCAGGTAAGCGTTGGCTGGAGGTGTCGGCTCCAGCCCGAACGCTACGTCAAAGTCGGGACAATCGCACAGCCGGCATGCGGTGCGTTTGGTATGAACAGAATCGCCCGACATTAAAACTTGATGTTGACCAGCTTCTCGAGCGGATCGACACGCACCAAGTCGGCCTCATAGACCTCCTGAATGCGGAAGTTACGGCCGAGAGTGATCATGTTGGTCGGCTGCGTGAATACTTTGGCGTGCTCGAGCATCGGCGGGGTGAACACCACCTGGCCGCCCACAGCGCGCACAACCGTCGGGGTGTCTTTGGAACCCACCGGGCGATAGATGTATTCACAGGCGCCATCGAGCAGATAGCAATAGTGCCAATCGGTCTTGTGATAGTGGTTGGCGCGTACCGCGCCAGTATTCGAGCGGATGAGCACGCAGCTCTTCATCAACGCATCGAGCACGGGGATCATGTCGCCGCGCGCGTCGCCGTACATCACCTTCATGTCGAAAACCGGCTGTTTCGGCCAAGCCGCCCGTTCTTCATCGGTCGGAGGATCGATCAGGTGGTGCAAGTCGCTTTTCGTCAAAATCTGGTTCATCACAGCCGTACTCCATGGCGCGTTATTCGGGCGCGTTATTGGCGGACCCCTAACTAATCAGGAATCCTTAAGAAGCCGTTCTCTATCATGAATTACTTCCATGATGTGCATATTTAGCATGTCCGCGGGGCGCTTCATATCTGTCAGATATTGCTCAACAAATCGCCTGCTCGCGGCTATCCAGCGGGCTTTAAAAGCAGGATTTTCAATCAGGGCTAGTGCCCTTTCGACGTAGGTTTTGGTATCGGCGACAAAGGGCAGCAGATCCTCGCCGTCCGGGCCGTTGAAAATCGGCTCGAAGCCGTACCTTTGTAAAGTGACACCACCGTCATTTTTCAGCCACGGCTCAGCAAAAATAGGAATGCCGATACGACGGCCCTCTTTTGTGACCAACGTGACGGCTGGCTTGTTTGCCATCATAGCTTGAATAAGCGTGTGACCGCCCGGGAAAGGGAACGAATCCAGGTAAAGGTCGACCGCGTTGGCGTAAACTTTGGTGTCGACCCAGCCCACGAAACGGACGCGGGCCGTCAGTCCGCGCACGTCGATACGGCGTTGGATGCTGTCTCTCTGCGTGTGACCTGACCAGATGAAAAGCATCTCGGGATGCTTGTTCATGATCGCGGCAATGCAGTTCCAGTATTCGTCGTTGTCGAGCTTCTCTTCACGGCCGATGACGCCGGCCATGAGAGAGAATTGTGATCCGAGAAGATCCGCGCGGACCTGGTTCACCGTCGCCATGGTCTCGGCGTCGGCAGGCGCGGTGATTTCAGGCCCGAACAGTCCTGGGATGCAGCGCCACGGCCGCCCTTGAACCTCGCGCACGGGCTCAAAGCCGCCCAGCGTGAGGTAACCGTCGATATTTTCTAATTTCAGCCCGTGATATTTCTGGGACCACCAAATCTGCACGGGCGCAACGCGCATCCCTAAGAAGAAAATAAGCGGGCCAGAGATGGTCCCCAGGATCACGCAGACATCGGTGCCGGTCTCGCGAAGATGATCGCGCAGCCAGTGACCACTTTTCACCAGGTCTTTCCAGTTCGGCAGCGCGTAGATCTCAATGCCTGCGTTTTGATATTGCGTGATGTCCTCGTTCGAGCCCGCGACGCCGTAATAGATGACGGGCTGGACATCCAAGTCTTCACGCGCGTGCACGGCGCGGGTGTAGTTAAACAAGTTGCGTGTATGCGCAAGCGACGTCAGCGTCTCAGCAAAGAACGCGACGCGTCGTTTCTTGCCGGTTGCGGGACGCACATTCAAAGGGACTGCAGGCTTCAAAGACTCGGCGTGATGAACAGCTTGATAAAAGACGTTCATGACCGGCACGCAAAACTCGGCGTATTGCTCTTCGGTGTCCTGGATTTTCAAGAACGTGTAGTAGATGGACAGCAGTAGCGACATCCCCTTGAAGTTTTCCTGCGCAGCCAATCTTTGCATCAAGGGCAAACCTTGCGTGCTCGCCCAAATATTGGCGGTTTCCAGATCTCCCGTTCTCACTAACGTGCGCAATAAATCATGGTGAAGGGCGAGATTGTCCGGCTGCATCGCAATGCATTTCATCAGCGATGCGCTAGCGCCGGTAAAGTCACCGAGCTGGCGTTGGGCTTCCGCCATGCCGGCCTGAGCGCCGAGGTGGCGCGGCTCCAAAGCAATGGTTTTGTGGAACATGCCAATGGCGTCCTGCGGCTTTTCCTGCCGCATAAATGCAGTGGCGATTCCGAAGTGCGAGGTGACCGATGTCGGCTGAATTTCTATCGCCTTTTTGTAATAGGCGATTGAGTCGTCCAGCTTGTCTTGGCGCCATAACGCGCCGCCCATAAAAGTATAGAGGACGAAGTCTCTGGGATGCGCAGGCAACAGCCGTGCAGCCATAGCTTCAACCTCGGCAAACTTCTCTTCTTTGAAGAGCGTTTCCAGGGTTTGACGGTCTTCAAGGCTTGACGGAATGACAGCCGGACTAGGCGCCGGTGGGGTGCCTTGCGACTTGAGATCGAGAACCTTGGCAAGGCTGGCCTCGACGTAATCGTTCTGCGGAAACTTTGCCAGCAGACTGCGGTAGATACTTTCGGCCGGTTCAAAATTGCCCGCCGTCGTGTGGTCCGCAGCCAGCTGGAGCGCTTCTTCAACTGTTAAAACGACTTTGGCCATTTATATTAGGTCACCAGAAGTGCGGTTGTCCGATGACTACATCAGGCCCAGGGGCAATCGTTGTTGTCTCGTCACGCGGATGTTTGTCGTCGGAACGAGTACGGCCAGGCAGTGTGAATCGTTCCAACCGTTCTTGAATTCGGCGTCCGGCGTCAGCAGCAGAAGTTCGCGGAATTTTTCGCGCAGGTGAAAGACGTTGGCGACGCCCTTTTCGACGCCTTCAAAGTCATCAATGATAAACACCGAACTCGGTGTGGCGAGCTTTTCAATGAACTCCATGTCTTCCTTGCTGACGCGCCCGTCCAAAAGGAACAAATCGATTTTCCGTCCTTCCGCAACCAGGGTCTGAAACATCGCCTGGCTGGGGGTTTTGCCGAAGTAGCGGATTTTAGAGCCGGCATCGCCGGCCGGCGCACGCCAGGTGTCGTAGCTGTAGTCGCAGGTCGCCAGAAACTCTAAGGACGGTTTGGCGCCCTGGTACATCGAAAGCGTGGAGCGGCCGATATAGGTTCCGACTTCCGCAATGGCTTTCGGCGCAAAATATCTGGCCAACAGCCAGATGAGTTCAGCCGACGCGCTGGAGATCGAGCCGGTCTGCGTCGGGAACGATTTTGCGACCTCTAGGGAGTGCGGAAAAATGATGTTCTCGACGTCGGACTTCGCTTCGTTTGCGCGCGCACTCGACCGCAGTTCCGTCCAGAATACGCGGGCAAGCATTGCTTCCGATAAGTACAGTTCGTTCATAAGTATGCAGTCCTACAAATCGCGCTTTATTCGCGCCGCGTTGATCTCAAATGTTAGTCCAACTCCGCCGTGGCGACCAGTGCGACAAGGCCAACGTTATGGACTTAGCGTGCTTGGAGGCAGGTTTTCGCGAAATCCGCGAGATTGCCCCCCTTAAAAAGGTGTCCCGGCATTCCGGCCGCGCGCGCGGCTTCGATATCGGTCGTATTGTCGCCAATCAGAAAGCTGCGTTCCTTGTCGACCGGCCAGGCCTTCAATAAGTCCAGGATCATGCCGGGCGCAGGTTTCCGGTGCGAAGAGGTTTTTGTGTATGCGGGCACCACGCCTTCAGGGTGATAGGGACAATAGGCGAAGGCATCCACGTGAGCGCCGCGCTTGGCCAGTTCCCCGGCCATCCACGTATGAAGCGTTTGCACGTGGTCCTCAGTATAAAATCCCCGCGCTACACCGGCTTGGTTCGTGACCACAAACACGTAGTATCCGGCGTCATTAAAAGCCTTAACCGCGTCCATCGCGCCGTCGACCCAAACGATCTGGTCCGGTTTGTGGGCATATTCAACGTCGTGATTCAGCACGCCGTCGCGGTCCAGAAAGATCGCTGGGCGGCGCATCTGTGCCGGCACGGTCGACTGAGCTTCTTCCAACGTATTGGGGAGGCCGATGTCCAGCATGAAACGGTCGTAAGCAGTGCCATAGAGCCGGCCGGCCACTGCCAGCTTGGGCAAGACATCGGACTCAAGCGAGACAAAGCCGCTGCCGATATGGTCCAGCACGGCTTTATTGAGCCAATAAACGCCGCCGTTGATCAGCCCCGGCCCGCCTGCGGGATTTTTCTCCAGGAACTTTCGAACATATTCGCCGTCGACTTCTACGGCGCCGTAGCGGCTCACATCCTGCTGGCGCTTCAAGGCCAGGCGGCCAATACCGTCGGCCTTCATGGGGCGGGATGTGAGGTCCAAAAGATTGACGTCGAAAAAACTGTCGCCGTTGAACAGCAGGAATTGATCGTCCAGATATGGGGCGGCAAATTTTAAAGCGCCGCCGGTGCCGAGGGGCTCGGGCTCAACAAGGACCGTGAGTTCAACGCCGGGCGCGGCTGCGCGTAACGCGGCCAGCTCCGGCTCAAAGGCATCGGCTTTGAAGCCGGCCAGAAGCAAAATCCGTTTGAAGTTGTGACGCGCCGCTTCCTGAATCAGATAACTCAGGAACGGGCGTCCGCCTACGGGAAGGAGAGGTTTCGGTGTGTTCTTGGTCAGCGCGCCGAGACGTGTGCCTTTGCCGCCAACCAGGATCACGCACTGCCGGCTGATCGACATTTCGGCACTCGTCACGTAACGGCGTTTTCGGCGAGTTCACACAGGATATGCCCAATCAGGATATGCATTTCCTGAATGCGGGGCGTCGAAGGTGAGGGCACCTTCAGACAAATATCGCTTTTGGCTGAGAGTGCGCTTTCGCGTTCGCCGGTCAGGCTGATGGTTTTCATGCCGAGCTTGTGGGCCACGTCTACGGCTTTGACCACATTGGGGCTGTTGCCGCTGGTCGAAAGCGACACCAGCACGTCGCCCTTTTTGCCGCAGCCGTCCAGCGGCCGCGAGAAGACTTCGTCATAGCCGAAGTCGTTACCGATGGCTGTCAGCGCGGAAGAATTCGTGGTCAGCGAGATGCCCGGCAGCGGGCGGCGGTTTTTCATGAACCGGCCCGAGAGTTCCGCAGCGAGATGCTGTGCGTCTGCTGCCGAGCCGCCGTTGCCGCAAAAGTAAATCGCGCAGCCGGCGCGCAAGGCTTCAATCATGATGTCCGCGGCGCGGGCGACATCGTCGGTATGCGCCTTCAATTTCTCGAGGTTCGCGATGTTTTGCGTCACAGCATCCAAGATCAATGCCGCATGCGCGCTGGTGGACGAAGAACTCATTTTAATCGTGTTCCTTAAGAGTGACGGGGTCACTTCACAAAGTGGCCAACCTGATCTCTGATCGACAGGACGGGATCGGACGTCGGCCACCACAGGCCGAGCGCGGGGTCATTCCAGACCAAAGTGAATTGTGAATCCGGATCGTAATAAGCGCTTTGTTTGTAGCTAAAGATCGCGCGGTCGCTCAGCACAAGGTGACCATTCCCAAAGCCCGCCGGAACAATGACCTGGTGGCGGTTGTGTTCGGACAGCGTGAACGCCGTCCACTGACGGTACTGTTTGTGACCTTCTATATTGTTGATCACGACGAGATAAAATTTGCCTTCAAGGCAGCTGATCAACTTTGTCGTGCGGCGATCGCCGTGAATGCCGCGCAGGACATTCTTGGTGGAAATGGAAATGTCGTCTTCGATGAAGCGCAGGCCCGTGACGCCGTGCGGCTCAAGCGCGGCCGCGTAATCGCGCTCGTTGTACGTCATGGTGTACCAGCCGCGGTGATCTTCGAACACGTCGGGCTTTACGAGGAGAACGCCATCCAGTTTGGTCTTTTCGATAATCACGCCATCGCCCCGCTAAAAACTGATTTCGCTGCCGGTAAGGTGGACGCAGGTAGCTAATGAATGGCTAAAGCGCAAGCTTAAGACGCCTTAAAAACCTGATATGGCGATTGGCGAGGCAAATCAACCTTAAGTTGATACCGGAGCTTGGTCTGCATTAGTAAAAGTTAACTGGGCGTCGGCTAAGCTGGACAGAGTGATACGCCTTTGCCATTTAAGCCACCCCGCTTTTATTGAAATCCCCCGAAGTCCATGAACACCGAAGTCGGCCTTACCAACGTCAGCCTGGAAGACATTTGCCGGGAGCAGGGCCAGCCCTATTACCAACTGGCCGCGCCTAAAAACATCAGGCGACAGGTGAAGTCCCTTAAGGGTGTCACCGAGGAGCCCTACATTACGGCGCCGATGTATTGCGGTCGGGTCAACAATGTCGTGGTTTTCGGCAAAAGCTATGTCTGTGACACGCCCGGCCGCGCGGTGTTTTACCACCAGTCCCACCGCAACTACGCGCCGGAAGACTTTGTCCAATACTACACCAGCGAGATTGCAAATGGCGGCCCGCACCCGAGCGTAAAAGACGAGTGCTGTTTTTTAGGGGGCTTCTCCGGAGATACCAAATTCTTCGGGCACTTCATTTTCGAGTACCTTTATCGCTTGGCCGCTTTTGATAAGTGCGGCCTGCTCGCCGCCTTGCCGCTGGCTGTTTACGACACCATTCCCGATGGCTGGCTATCGTTCATTGAATTGTACGGCGTTCCCAAAGAGCGGTTTATCAAGGTTCCACAGCTTCCGGCGCCGGGGTTTGTAAAGGCCTGGATCGCGTCCTGCCCCAACTCACTCTCGCCGAACCTTGGCTATACCTATTGGGACGAGGGCATTCTGAACGTCCGCCAAAGGCTGATTGAAAACGCCGGCGCTACGGTGCCCACCGGACCCAAGCGGATTTACTTGGGCCGCCGCACCGCGAAGCACCGCAAGCTCGTCAACGAAGACGCCGTCTGGCAGTACTTGTCGGGGCTTGGATTTGAGTACCCCGAATTTGAAAATCTGTCGGCGGCTGAACAGATCCGCTTGGTCAGTGGCGCTGAAATTGTTGTGATCGTGCCCGGCTCGGGAAGCTGCATCACGAATTTTGCCCCCGCCGACTGCATCATCCTTGAGTTTTTGCCGCCCCACCTGGTGGGCGGTTTGGGCCCCAGGGGCTTTTCGACAGTGATCGGGCAGACCTACGAGCGCGTGGCGTCAAGAATAGCCGAGGGCACCGGCGCGGCTGGGTTAACAAACGACCTCGAGGTTGAATTGCCGGCCGTTATCGCCGCAGTCGAGCGGGCCATAGAGCTCAAAACGCGTTGATTATCGCGGTATTTCCAAAACGTTTACGAAGTGCAAACGAAGTCGCCCTAGCTTGCCTGCCGCGCCTGCCCGCTGGACAGAGACACGGCGGATGGCTTAACAACGGGCGTCAGTTAAATATCGAGAATATCCTATGAAAATCCTGATTACCGGCGTGACCGGAATGGTCGGCAGCCACCTGGCCGAGTACGTCTTGGCCGAACATCCTGGCGTGGAAATCCATTGCCTGCTGCGTTGGCGCAGTCCACGCGACAACATCCTGGGCATTCAAAGCCGGCTCAACCTGCACCTCGGCGACCTGCGCGATTTGAGCGGGCTCACCAATTTGCTGACCAAGGTCCGGCCCGAACGCATTTTCCACTTGGCCGCGCAGTCTTACGTCGACCAGAGTTTCGCAGCCCCCGTCGATACGCTCGATACCAACATCATCGGCACGGCCAACCTGCTCGAAGCCATTCGGTTGTCGAAGACCGATCCGACCATTCACATATGTTCGTCGTCGGAAGTGTACGGCCAGGTCCGTCCCGACGAAGTTCCGATCAACGAAAATAACGTGCTGCGCCCCGCGAGCCCCTACGCGGTCTCGAAGGTTGGCGAAGACATGTTGGGCCTGCAGTACTTCCTGTCTTACGGCATCAAGACGCTGCGCACGCGCATGTTCACTCATACGGGCCCGCGCCGCGGCAGTGTGTTCGCGGAAAGCACCTTCGCCGAACAGATCGCTCAGCGCGAATTGGGTCTCGCCCAGGGTCCGGTGAAACACGGTAACCTCGATAGCGTGCGCACCATTACCCACGTCAAAGACGCCGTGCGCGCCTATTGGACGTTGTTGGAAAAGTGCCCGCCGGGCGAAGTTTACAATATCGGCGGCTCGGAAACGCTGACGGTTGGTGAGATTCTCGAAATCCTCAAGAGGCACGCCACTGTGCCGATCACGCAAGAAGTTGACCCGGCACGCCTGCGTCCGTCGGATGTGACCTTGCAGATCCCGAACATCTCGAAATTCCAAAACGCGACGGGCTGGAAGCCGACCATTTCGATGGAAGATACGCTGCTCGATCTTCTCAACTATCACCGCGTGCGCCTGAAGGCCCTATACAACAAATGACATTCGTTATTACGCGCACGCCGTATCGCATCTCCTTTTTCGGCGGAGGGAGCGATTATCCCGAGTGGTATTTGAAACACGGCGGCGCCGTATTATCGACCTCGATCAATAAATACGTTTACATCACCGCGCGGCATTTGCCGAAGATCGGTGGCCTGGTTCACCGCGTGATCTGGCGTCACGTTGAAACCGTTGAAACGGTCCATGACATCCTTCACCCCGCCGTACGCGAGGGCATGAAGTTTCTGAAATTCGATGATTCCATGGGCCTTGAGGTCACCTATCAGGGCGATCTGCCGGCGCGTTCGGGCATGGGCTCCAGCTCGACCTTCGCTGTCGGTCTGATCAATGCCCTGCGCACCGTGCGCGGCGAAAAGCCCAATGCGCGCGATTTGACCGCCGATGCCATTCATTTAGAGCGCAATATTTTGCGCGACCGCGTCGGTTCGCAAGACCAGGCGGCCGCTGCTCATGGCGGTCTCAACTATATAGAGTTCGGGAAAGACGACAGCATTAAGGTAAGCCCGATCACACTTTCCCAAGACCACTTCGCCAATCTCAATAAGCATTTGATGCTGTTTTTCACAGGCCGTCAGCGCACAGCCTCCAGCGTCGCCGAAGCCGTGATCAAAAACTTAGGGGATCGCACAGCGCAAGTGACCCGCATGCAAGCCATGGCGGCCGAAGGCGTGGGCGTGCTGCAAAGCGGCGACATTGAAGCCTTCGGTAAGCTGTTGCATGAAGCCTGGACCCTGAAGCGCGGCATCAGCGATCAAGTCTCTTCGGAATTCATCGATCGCGTCTACGCCGTTGCGCGCGAGAACGGTGCGTGGGGCGGAAAGCTTCTGGGTGCTGGCCAAGCCGGCTTTATGTGCTTCGTGGTCCCGCCTGAGCGCCGTGAACAGGTCAGCGCCAAGCTGGCCGATATCGGCACCTTCGTGCCGTTCCAGTTGGGTACTTCCGGCACACAAGTCGTGTATTCGGCCGACGCCCCCACGGGCGGCTGATATGCCGGAAGCGGTCATCCCCGTCCGCAAATCGACCGTATTTGAATCGCCCTGGCTCCGCGTCGAGGCGCTTGATATGGCGCCGGAGGCCGGCGGTGCGCCCCAGGCCCCCTATTACCGCGTTGTCGAGACCCCGGGGGTCATTTGCGTGCTTTTGTCGGCCACCGGCGACTTTGTCATGGTCCGCCAGCCCAGGCCGGTTGTGGAGATGTATACCCTCGAATTTCCCGCAGGACGGATCGAGCCGGGCGAAACCCCTGCCGACGCCATCCGCCGCGAGGTCCTGGAGGAGACGGGGCTGAGGCTCGCCTATCTGCAATTTCTGGGGCAGACCGAACCTATCCCAAGCCGTTTGCACACCCCCCAATCATTGTTTATTGGAGTGGCCGCAGACGGTCCTGCCATGCCGGTCAGGGAACGGGACGCCCAAATGGTCCTGGTTCCGCGCGCCGGCTTCGTGAAGGTCATGGAACGCGAAGGTATGCATTGCCTCGTGGCCCTAGGAGCGCTGAAACTGGCCGAGCTGCTCTGGTCGGTGGATTTGTTTAAAGCTAGTATCGACTTGATTTGTCAGCAATTTGGCGCTCGAGACGGCGTACATAAAGGTTAATCGGAGGAGACGTGCTAAATACCAACGAGCGCCTAAAACGCCTCATCTATCAAACACTGCTTATTCGACGCGTTGAAGAACGCGTCATCGAGCTGTATCCGTCAGACAAGATCCAAAGCCCCGTGCACCTTTCGATTGGGCAGGAGCCTGTGGCCGTCGGCCTGTGTGAGTCGATGTCGCCCAAGGATGTGTTGTTCACGACCTATCGTGGCCACGCCTATTACATCGCTAAGGGCGGCAAGCTCCCTGAATTGATGGCCGAGCTTTATGGTCGCAAAGGCGGCGTCTCCGGCGGTAAAGCCGGATCGATGCACTTGGCAGCCCCTGAAGTCGGCATGATGGGGTCTTCGGCCGTTGTCGCCAGCACCATCCCGCATGGCGTCGGCGCTGCTTTGGCGGCGAAGCTGCAAGGCACCAAACAAGCCGTGATCACCATCTTCGGCGACGGCGCTATCGAAGAAGGCGTGTATCACGAAAGCATGAATTTCGCGGTGCTGCATAAGCTGCCGGTGTTGTTCGTCTGCGAAAACAATGCGCTCGCTGTGCATACGTCGCTGGCACAACGCCAAGCTTTCGACATCGTGCAACATGCAAAGTCTTACGGCATCAACACCACCGTCATCGAAGACGGTAACGATCTGATCAAGGTTGGTGATATCGCCGCCAAGCTGCTGGAGTCCTTACGCGCCGGCGGCGGACCTGAATGGCTGATGGTGAAAACCTATCGCTACAAGGAACACGTTGGCCCCGGCGACGACTTCGATGCGGGCTACCGTTCGCGCAGCGATATGGAAAAGTGGCTCGCCACCGATCCTTTGTACAAATATCCCGAGATCGTCAAAGAGATGGAAGCCGACGTGAAGACCGAAATCGACCGCGCTGTGGCGTTTGCGGAAGCTAGCCCGCTGCCGACCCGCGCCGACCTGCTCACCGACGTAGAATAGCCAAAGGCTCGACGCGCATGACCAATCAGTCTCTGCAAAAGGCTTTGAGCTACCGCGAAGCCCTCAATAAAGCGATGCACGACGCCATGGCGGCTTCGGACAAGGTTCTTTTGTTCGGCCAGGGCGTCAACGATCACAAAGGCATCTTCGGCACCACGTCGGGTCTTGCTGACAAGTTCGGTGCCCAGCGCCTGATCGAAGTGCCGCTGGCCGAAGAAGGCATGACCGGCATTTGTATCGGCGCGGCCTTGAACGGCGCGTATCCGATCAACATTCACATTCGCGCCGACTTCGTTTTGCTGGCGATGAACCAGATCATCAACCTCGCCGCCAAGTACAAGTACATGTTCGGCGGTCTGTTCGACATTCCGATGATGATCCGCCTTGTGATCGGCCGTTCCTGGGGTCAGGGCGCGCAGCATAGCCAGAGCTTGCAGTCGCTGTTTGCGCACATCCCCGGCCTCACAGTCATCATGCCGGCCAGCTCCGGCGCGATTGTCGACAGCTACGCGCATGCGGTTCAGAAACATCGCGGCACGGTCATCAGCTTCGAGCACCGGCTTATGTATGATCTGACGTTCGAGCGCGATCACGAACCCGAAGTTCTGGGCAAGACCCCGTTCTCGCAGCGCCGCGTGCGTGCTGGTACGGACGTCACCATCGTCAGCACCTCGATCATGAGCCTTGAAGCCCGCCGCGCCGCCGATTGGCTGGCCGACCGCGGCATCTCGTGTGACGTCATCGATCTGCACTGCGTCTCGCACATCGATCACGACGTGATCATGAAGAGCGTCGGGCGCACCGGTCGCCTGCTTGTAGCCGATACCAGCTGGCTGCCGTACGGCGTGTCGGCGGAAATCTGCCGCATCGTCTGCCAGAACGATCCGGGTGCTCTGAAAGCGCCTGTGGTGAGCCTCGGCATGGCGCCCGCACCTTGCCCCACGGCAAAAGCGCTGGAAGACATCTACTACCCGAACCTGACGACGCTGACGGACAGCATCGCGACCTTGGTGCGCGGCAAGAATCACGGGATCGATCTGCCGCACGAGCGTTCGATGGCGGATGTCTACAAGCGCTTTAAGGGTCCGTTTTAAAGAACGAAATTATGACAGCTCCATCTGCATCACTGCTTTCGGCTGACCTTTCCCTGTCGCTCTACAAGACGCTGTATATGACGCGGCGTTGCGAAGAGACGATTGTGCGTATCTATCCCGAAGACAACATGAAGACCCCGATGCACATGTCGATGGGTCAGGAAGCTGTTTCGGTCGGCGTTTGCCGCGCCATTGGCGGCAACGGCGATGTCATCGCCAGCTACCGCAGCCATGCGACCTATCTCGCGCAGACCGAAGATCACGGCTCTTTCTTCGGCGAACTGCACGGCCGCACCAATGGTACGGCTGACGGAAAAAGCGGCTCGATGCATTTGGCAGACATTCCGAAGGGCATGCTCGGTTCAACCGGTATCGTCTCGGCCGGCATTCCGGTGGCCATGGGCGCCGCGTTCGCCAATAAGCAGAAATCACCCGGCCGCGTTGCCGCCGCGTTCTTCGGCGACGGCGCGACCGATGAGGGCGTGTTCTGGGAAACGCTCAACGCGTCTTGCGCTATGAAATTGCCGATGATGTTTGTCTGCGAAGACAACGACCTCGCCGTGCACACCCGCAAGTCTGAGCGTCAGGGCTTCAACTCGCTTGTCGAAGTCGTGCGTAAATATAAATGCGATGTCTACGAAGACGATACCAACGACGTCGAAAGCATCTACGCCCTGACCCGTAAAGCGATTGAGAAGATGATTTCGAGCGGCCAGCCGGCCTTCTTGAATATTAAAACCTACCGCTATCTCGAGCCCTGCGGCACGATGCAAGATAGCGACGCGCCCTATCGCCGTGCGGAAGAAGACGCCTACTGGAAAGGTCGCGACTGCGTGGCGCTCCAGCGCAAGCGCCTGCTCGCGAGCGGCCTCGCAGAAAAAGACCTTTTGAAAGTCGAAGGCGACATCAACGCCGCGATTGAGAAAAGCGTGGCAGCTGCGAAAGCAGCTCCGCATCCCGGCGCAGATTTGCTTTCTTATGGTGTGTTCTATGAGACGCCTTAATTTCGCCGACGCTATCAATGAGTGCCTGGACCAGGAAATGGCCCGGGACCCGTCGGTATTTGTCTACGGCATCGGCGTGCCAGACTTTAAGGGCATCTTCGGCACTACCGTCGGTCTCGCCGAGAAGTATGGCCCCAACCGTTGTTTTGATACCCCGCTCGCGGAAGACAGCATGACCGGCTTCGCGCTGGGCGCGGCCCTCAAAGGTATGCGCCCGGTTCATACGCACATCCGCGCCGACTTCCTGCTGCTGACCTTGAACCAGATCGTCAACATGATCTCCTGCCACAACTATATGACGGGCGGGCACACGGCTGTTCCGTTGGTCGTGCGCGCCATTATCGGCCGCGGCTGGGGGCAGGGTGCTCAGCACAGCAAAAGCTTGTTCTCCTACTTCACGCATATTCCCGGATTGAAAGTCGTAGCGCCTGCCACGCCGCGCGACGGCAAAGGCCTGCTGGCCGCGGCGATCCGTGACAACAATCCGGTCGTGTTCCTCGAACACCGCTGGCTGCATTGGATCGAAGGCGAAGTGCCTGAGGAGTCCTACGAGATTCCGTTGGGTGTCGCGCAGATCATGCGTCCAGGTTCGGACCTGACCCTGGTCGCCACGTCCTGGATGGTGATCGAAGCCGTGCACGCCGGCAAAATTCTGGCTGACTCCGGCATCAACGTCGAGATTATCGATCCGCGCACCCTGGCGCCTATGGATATGGACCCGATCCTCGCGTCGGTCCGCAAGACCGGTCGCCTGTTGATCGCCGATTATGATTGGCTTAATTCAGGCTTGAGCGCGGAAATCGCCGCCAACGTCGGTGCGGCTTGTTTCGGCACGCTGAAACAGCCGATCGAACGTATCGGCTTTGCGCCGACGCCGTGCCCGACTGTGCGCACGCTTGAAAATCATTTCTATCCCAACGCCGAGACCATTATCCGTACGGTCGAGAAAATGTTGGGACGTCCGCCCATGGATTTGACCGGTGTGGACTTCTTCAGCCACGAGCGGCGCTTCCGCGGCCCGTTGTGAGTTATCGTTTCACCTGATTCAAGAAGGAGCTGTTGCTCTTGGCCACACTCACGCTCAAAGAATTCGCCGACCTGTTCGGCATCGACCCGGCTACCATGCCCAAGGCTTGCGTTGATTTGATCAACAAAGGCACCTGGGGGTATTCGGCCTATCCGACCGCAGAGCGCGACCAGATCATTCTGGATTTCCTGCGCCGCATCCGCGACCGCCATTTCTCGTTTGTGACCGACGGCGACAAGAAACGTTGGATTGAAGGCTGGGGCGAGAACCTCAAAGGCTTCAAGGACTCCGGCAACGTTGACGCGTTGTTGCCGCGCTACATCCGCCCCAATATGCCGGTGCGTTTGTACGGCGACTTTGTGAAGACCGAAGACCCCTATTTCGAAAAGCATTGGTACGAAGTTTTCCGCGAATGGATGTTCCTGACATACTTCAAGGGCTTCGATCACATTTTCGAATTCGGCTGCGGTTCGGGCTTCAACGTCGCGCGTCTGGCCGAGATGTATCCCAAATCAACCGTGCACGGTCTCGATTGGGCCGAGCCTTCGGTGGAAATCGTCGAAAACTTGCGCACCGTGAAGGGCCTGAAGACTCAGGGGCATCACTTCGACTTCTTCAATCCTGACTACAGCCTCGACATTCCGCCGAACTCGCTGGTGTTCACCGTGGGTGCGTTGGAGCAGACCGGCACGAACAACGCGAAGTTCTTGGAATTCCTGATGGCTAAAAAACCGGCCTTGGTTTTCCACGCCGAGCCGACTTACGACTGGTACGATCCGAACAATCTGGTCGATCACTTGGCGATCACGGCCCATGATCTGCGCAACTTCTGGCGCGGTTATCACGAGAACCTGAATAAGCTTAAAGAGCAGGGTAAAGTCGAAATTCTGAAAACCAAGCGCGCCTACTTCGGCAGCCTGGTTCTCGAAGGGTACTCTCAAACGATCTGGCGTCCCCTCTAAGGACACACAATGGATCTCGGCCTTCGCGGCAAACGAGCGCTTATCACCGGCGGCAGCCACGGTATCGGGCTGGCGGCGGCTAAGGCTCTTGCCGCAGAAGGTTGCGACGTCGCCATTTGCTCACGCAGCGAAGAGCGCCTTGCCAGCGCATCCAAAGAACTAAAAGCTTTGGGCGTCGCGGTTATCGCCGCGCCCTGTGACGTGCACTCCGGTGAAACCATCCAAGCCTTCTGTGACGACGTCGCTAAGCAATGGGGCGGGGTCGATATCCTCATTAACAACGTCGGTGGCGGAGGACGCTGGGGCAAAGCCTCGGTCGAAGACACCGACGAAAAAGTTTGGGTCGAAGTTTACGAAAAGAACGCGCTGGCCGCCGTGCGCTTTACGGTGCGCTGCCTGCCGTACATGCGCCAAAAGAAATGGGGCCGCGTGGTGACGGTGACCTCGCGCTTGGGCCGGGAAGGTGGCGGACGGGCGTGGTTCAATATGGCCAAAGCCGCTCAGACCAGCATGATGAAAACGCTCGGCATGAATCACGAACTGGCCGGTGACGGCATCACCTTCAACAGCGTCGCGCCCGGCAACATCATGATTCCCAATACGGGTTGGGAAGAAAACATGAAGACCGATCCGGAAGGTTTCCGTAAATACGTGGCACAAGAGTGCCCGTTGGGCCGCCTGGGCACCCCGGAAGAAGTCGGCGCTGTCATTGCGTTCATCTGTTCGCAGCGCGCGAGCCTGATCAACGGCGCGGCCATTGCCGTCGACGGCGGCGAAAGTCGGGCGTTTTAAGCCGGCGTTACTTTTTTACCAGAATATCGCGCGGCTTCTGATCAGCGGCGGGCGCTACAAAAAAGCTGGTTGTGGCATTCAGCGCCAGAATGTCGCGCACCAGTTCTTTGGGCAGCGGACCTTCATCGACCGCTGCCACGTTTTTAGAAACCTCCGCCTCGTTGAACATGCCCGATATCACGGTCGCGACACCGCGGATCGACAGGCAGAACCTTAGCGCGGCTTCGAATAGAGGCCGCACGCCGTGTTCTTCAGCCATGTGTGCGAGGGATTCGCTGCCCTCGATCCAGCGTTCGCGCTGCTCAGGCGACCAGGCCGCGCGATGATCTCCGGCAGCGAACTGCGTGCTGCGATCAATCGCGCCCGATAAAAATCCGAAACACAGCGGCGTACGCGCGAGGATGCTGTGTCCGCCGGCTTGCATCTTGTCGAGCAAGCCGCTGGAGACGACGCGCGTATCCATCATGTTGAAATTGGCTTGGATGGTGGTCACTGAAGACTCGCCAACCACCGTGCTGGCTTCTTCGGGCGAACGCACGGAAACACCCAGGGCACGCACCTTGCCGGCTTTTACCAAGCCTTGAAGCGCATCCAAGATCTCGGGGCGGGTGCGCAGCCAATCCAAGGGCGGGTTGTGCAGCTGGAGAAGGTCCACGTAATCGGTCTGGAGCCGTTTCAGGCTACCGTCTAATGATGCGCGCATACCTTCGGGCGAGAAGTCGGCCGCGCCCGTGTACGATGGCCAGCCTACTTTCGTGGCCAGCACAACGTCACTGCGTTTGGTGTGGAAGGCCTGGCCCAGCAGAGTCTCGCTGTGGCCTGCGCCATAAACATTCGACGTATCGAAAAATGTGACGCCCGACTCAAGGGCGTGATCTAAGGCCCTGAGCGAGACTTGGTCGTTGGTGTCGCCATAGGATGTCGGCCCGTCGGTGCGGCCGCCGATACCCCAGGCGCCGAACGCAAGTTCCGATACTTCGATGTCCGTATTGCCTAAGCGGCGACGTCGCACAGCCGAACTCAGTAGTGGCCGGCGAGTTGCCGTTCAATGACCTTGTTGGTGTAAAGGTAGGCGCCTTTTTTATTGCCCCACCACACCACTTCGCGGCACCACTTCTGCAGGTCGCTGTAATCGCTCGAAGCGCGATTGATCTGCACGGTGGTGGGCTTGCGCTCTAGGCCGACCATGCGGCCTGTTCGCACGCCCTGCCAGAAGCTGACGAGGTCGTGGTCGAGATTGATGGTGATGTCAGGCGCGGAAACCGGCAGCTTAATCAGCGCGAGGTTGAGCTTCAGCGCGTCGGCAAGGGCGTCGCGGGACAGTTTCTCGGTTTCCGGAATGAAGGTGGCCAGCAGGCGGCCGGCTTCCTCGTAAAGGTCCTTCAAGCGGTCTTCAACGGCAAGGCGGATGAACATGTATTCGTCCGCCGGCCAGTAAATGCCCAAGTATTCCTTGGAATAGACGTATTCTGGCCCGCCGTCCTGAATCGCTTTGGCTTCTTTCAGGAAGAAGTCGCGGATTTCAGCAATCAGGGGGTATTGCTTGGCATCAACATCGAGGAATGTCTCGAACACTTCGCCATAAGGGGTTCCGGTGTTCTCGTGCACGACCATGAGAGGAATTTGCATGATCTTGTCGAAATGCAGGAAGGCGGCCATCCATCCAAATGCGCGTGTCTTGCGCCAGTCTTCGAGCGGCGTCGAGGCCGTGCAGGTGATGAGTTCTTGATATTCGGGCATGTCGTCTTCAAGAACGATGCGCTCGCCGTGAATGTTAATGATCTCGGAACGCACCGTCTTGATGCCGTATTTATCCTGGTACGCCGGATTGCCCATTTCCGCGTTTGGCAGAATCGAGCAGTTATTGAATTGAATGCGGTTGTGCTGACCATTGGCAATGAGATGACTCACGCCATTCACGAAGCTGCGATAGGTCTCGCCGGGGAGACCCAGAATTAAGTCGCTATAGGTCTCAACGCCGTCCGAGGTGAAGCGGCGCGCCAATTCGTTATAGGTATCGATCGAAATGTTATCGCGCTTAATGGCTTCCAGTGTCGTCATATCGACGCTTTGCATCGACAGCGCCACGCCCTTATTGAGGCCGGCATCGGACAGGATTTTCTGGGTCAAGTAGGCGCGTTCGGTCGCGTTCTTGGTATTCTGTACGGACAGGCCGCTGGGGAACCCGGTCTTCTTCTTCACGCCCGCCACGTACTCGGCGATTTCAACGTCGCGTTTCTGGATGCCGAAGTTGGCGTCACAGCAGAAAATGTATTCGATCTTTTGAGACGCAAACCAATCAGCCTCGGCGAACAAGCGATCGATGCCAAATTTGGTGACTTTGCCGGCCGTGGCCGAACCCCAATCGCAGAACGTGCAGCGGAACGGGCAGCCGCGGTTGGTCTCCCACAGGCCAATCCAAGATTCGCTGGTATTGGAGATCATGATATTTTTGAAGGTGCCTTCAAGGAACGGCGAAGGAACTTCGTCCAATTCCTTGAAACGTTCGCGCGCAGTCGTGCGCACATATTTGCCGTTCGCATCGATGAAGCTGAGGCCTGCGACATTCGCCCAGTCGCGCGAAGGATAGGTTTCGATCAGCTCTAGGAAGGTTTTTTCGCCTTCGTTATGGACGGCGACATCGACCCAAGGATGCTTGCGCAGCCAACCTTCGGGGCCATCGGGCACATGAGGACCGCCCGCCATGATCAGAATGTTTGGGTTCAGCGCCTTAAGGCGGCGCGCGATTTCCATCGAGATTTCGTGGTTCCAGACGTAGAGGCTGAAACCCACGATGTCCGCGCTTTTCAAATGCTCGACGGCTTTGCCGATGGCTTCGCGTTTATAAATCGCCGGATAGAAGTTGTAGCGTTCAGGACGAGGTGAATTCTTTTCCGCATAGACCTGTAAGAGGCCGATGGAATACGGCAAGTAATTCTGGCCCGAGAAACTGTTGTTGATCTGGACTAGGCCGATATTTACTTTTTTAGTAGCTGTGTCACTCATTCTGACTTCCGGACTGCGCCGAGCGTGGCGGGCAAAAATTGTTATACGCTTGATCTTGATCAGGCCCTAGCCCATCAAGCCGTGCGACCACTCACTTTGCAGCATATAGAGCGCGTATTCCTTAATTGCCACATGTGGTTAGGTAAATAAATAGGGTCTTCATAAACCCGTATTTTGTATGTCTTAACACGCTAAATATAACGCAGAGGTTAAAGGGAAACTGAATGTTTAAAGGCCGCAATTGCCTGGTTGCAGGCGCCAGTGGATTTCTAGGCGGAGCCCTCGCAAAGCGCCTTTTGAACGAAGGGGCCGTCGTCCGTGGCACCCGCCTGAGTAAGGCGCCGACCTTCAACCATCCCCAGATGACCTGGGAGCAGGCCGACCTCCGTAATCCCGAGGAATGCCAAAGGGTTATGGCGGGGATCGACTATCTGTTCATATGTGCGGCCAACACCGCGGGCGCCAAAATCATCCGGGAAACGCCCATGGTGCACGTTACCCCCAACGTCCTCATGAACACACAGCTGCTCGAGGCGGCTCACGCTGCGGGTGTGAAAAAGGCGCTGTTTATCTCCAGCGGTGCGGCCTATCCCACGCTCGACGGCGCGCCTTTGGAAGAGGGTGACATGTTCAAGGCAGACCCGCCGGACGTGTATTTTCACGCCGGCTGGATGAAACGCTACGCCGAGATCCTCTGCCGCACGTATGCCGAGAAGTTGAAAAATCCCATGTCCGGCGTTGTCGTGCGCCCGTCCAATGTTTACGGACCCGGCGATAAATTTGATTGGGACCGTTCGCATGTGACGGCCGCACAAATGCGCCGGGTCATGGAACGCCAAGCGCCGATTGTTGTCTGGGGCACCGGCAACGATGTGCGCGATCTAATTTATGTCGATGATTTTGTGACAGGCACGCTTGCTGCGTTCGCCGTCGATGACCCGTTCTTTTGCGTCAACATCTGTTCGGGCCAGGGCCACTCAGTGCGCGAAATCGTCGAAACGGCTATTGAGGTGGATGGCTACCGCGATGCCAAGGTTGTGTTTGATGCGTCTCAGCCCACGACCATCGCCAAACGCCTGTTTTCGGCGGATCTGGCGCGAAACCGCTTAGGCTTCGCAGCGACAACATCCTTGCGTGACGGTATGGCGCAAACCATGGCCTGGTATCACGCGCACAATAAACGGCCTGAATAAGCCGACTTACCCTACATCCCCATCTTGCGGCGTGGCATGACGGGATTGCCCGTTACCAATGCAACGATGTGGGCGGCTGTTGCGAGGCTCATCACCACCAAGATCAGCATAAACAGCCGATACGGCAGCAGCCGCGGCTTCAAAAGGTCGGCCGGTTTACGCTCTTGCCAAATACAAATTCCCAGCAAAAGCAACTCAACCACAAACAGACCAATCGTAGCGTTGAGACTCATAACGAACTCCGGGTTACATAATAATGCGCTGTAGATAGGCGATGCGGCCGTTAATCGCCAGGGGCTTCTGGCGTTTTTGGCTTAATGATGGGGTCGCCTTCTTGGCGGACTATATGTTCCTCGACGATCAAAACACGTAAATTATATTGCGCGATTTGAGAGCCCATGCGCATGCCTTGACGATAGCAACCCGCGGCCTTTTCATAGTCTTGCGTCAAGTCACCCAGGCCGCGCTCGTACATAAAACCCAGCTCGATAAAGGCATCGGCTGAGCCACCTGCGGCGGCGTCTTTGAAATGCGGCCGCGCGACTTTCCAATCCGCGGTTATTCCGCCCCGACCCTTGGCGGACATTTCACCGATCCAGTATTGGGCGGCAGGATTACCCTGTGCGGCGCTCTGCCTGAACCAAGAGGCTGCTTGCACCTCATCTTTTGAAACGCCCATGCCGCTCATGTAAGCCACGCCGAGAAGATACTCGGCATGACTATGGCCTTTGTCGGCGGCCGTGCGAAAAAGCGCAATTGCCTTAGCGTAGGCCACAGCCTTTTCAATTTCGTTGCCGCTGGCTGAGGCGGTGTAACGCAATCCAAGCAAAACCAAAGCATCATTGTCCCCGCTCCCGGCGAGGGCCGTCAGGTCTTCGAGGCTCAGGGCATCGAGGTCTTCATTGAGAAAACGCTTGTTATCGCTGACGGGCGTTACGCACAAAGTTTCGCCGCCAGCGGCTTGCTTGGACGCCGCCGTTTGTTGCGCAGGCGGGGTGCAGGCCGTGAGAGCCGCTGAAAGGCCAAGGGCTGACGCTGTCAAAAATAGGAATCGATTTTTTGTATTCATACTGGTTCTCATAACTCAGACGTAGGGCGTTATTAAGGCGCGAGCGCAGGCGCTGTTTTGATGCCGGCATCTTTCCCGCCCGCCCACGAGCCAAGTTTTTCCTTAAAGGCATCGCGTACCGCCCGCGCCGTTTCCGGCCCGTCGATAATGTATGGCGTGAGAAGCACGATCAGCTCGGTTCGCACGGAACTGCTCGATCGATTCTTGAACAGGTTGCCAAAAATCGGAATGTCTTTCAGGAACGGCACGCCAGACGCACCTTCATTGAAATCCTCTCGGATCAAGCCGCCGAGCAGAGCGGTTTGGCCATCGGTGAGAGACAAAGTTGTTTGAATGCTGCGTTGCTGAATAATCGGGCTATCGACTTTAGAAACGTTGTTGGCAGCCGCCGAACTGACTTCTTGAGAGACCGTAAGTTCAACGCGACGGCTGGAATTAATGACCGGCTTGATACTGAGAAGAATACCGGTGCTGCGGTACTGCACATCCTGAAGAATGTTGCTTGTGCCGCCAATGGATCCGGCCGATGCGGTCTGCTGCGTGGTGATAATCGGAACCTGCGAGCCGACTTGAATAGAAGCGGCCACGCCGCTGGTCGTCACCAGGCGCGGTGTCGAAAGCACAGATACGCGCGAATTGCTGCTAAGCGCGTTGATGTCGGCAGTGATCTGGCCATTGCTCCGTAACAACGTGGCAAAGATGCCCGTTTCCGAGATGATTGTGTTGCGGTTGGGAAGATCACGCGCGCCGTCGTCAAAGCCCAACACGACACCGAGGGACTCGTTTTTGTCGAGCGTAACTTCGGCAACCGTGGCTTCGATCAGCACTTCATAGGGTGCAAGATCCATCTGCTGAACCAGATTTAGAAACTGAGCGTACTCTTCAGCTGTGCCCTGATAGATGATGGCATTGCGGGACTCATCGACAATCACGCGTTGGCCGCCGGGTGCACCCCGCGGCTGAACCGTCGACGCCATAGATGCGTTGCTCAGCTGGTTTGTGTTTCCCCCGACCCCCGGTGGCACGGCCTGGGTCTGCGCACCCGCTGCGCCGCCCGCGCCTGATACGCTCACGCCGGAACCGAGAATCTGCGCCACGAGGTCCGCCACCTTCGGGGCAGAGGCGTTCTGGACTTGGTAGTACCAGATGCCCTGCTGATTGACGGTCTGCGACGGCTGATCCAAATCGGCAGCCCATTGCAGAACGTGCTCCATTGTCGTGTCGTTTGTGGAAAAGGCGATGATCATATTGAGGCGCTGAATGGGAATAAACTTAATGGCCGTGGGCGCGCCGCCACTCATCCCTGCGCTATAGCCTTCAGCGACCAACACGGTCACAAGCTGCTCGGCCAGCTTGTCCGCGGTCCAATACACCGGCGATATCTTCAAGCTGTGATTGCCCGCCATGCTGGGCTGATCGAGAATGTCGATGGTTTCCAAAGCGGCGGCGATATCTTCGCGCTTGCCCATCAAGAGCAGCCCATTGGCATTGGGAATGCCGCTGAATCGCACGCGGTCTTTCAGGGCCATTTCCAACCAGGCTTGCATGAGCCCGCTTTGCACATTGTGCAGCGGCGTGAAAAAGAAAATCAGCCGTTGATCGCCAGGCACGGAGGCCAGCGAGCGCGAGCGCACGATTTGCGGCACGTCTTGCTTCGCGGCCGCGCCTTCGATGATTCTGTAAACTTTGGTGCTGGCCTGATAGGCGATGGTCAATCCGTAATTGGTCAGAATTTCAGAGACCACACGATAAAACTGATCCGGCGGCATAGCTTCGGCGGTGCGCAGATAGACCAGCTGGTCTTTCGCAGCGACCGTGGGCTCAATCTCAAAATTTACTTTGAGCAATTCGCCGAACACGGTGTTGACGAATGCCGGCAGTCTGATGCCTTCGAAATTGACGCTAATGTTTTCGCCGGTCAGCTTTGGCGGCTCAGATGATGAGAACGGCAAGGCCAAGGTGCGTCCCAGAGGCGGCGCAAGACCTTCCTTCGCGGTCAACGTCTCGTGCTGGTTGCCCTTGCCGGCAAGCAGAACGGCTTCAGTGACCTGCGCGGTTGGCGGCACGTTCAGCGTCGACGGAAGTTTCGGCTGAGGGATAGTGCAGCTAGCAACGGCTCCCACCAATAGAATCAGCCCTACCCGGCCAAGGCGGGTGAAGTGTGGGACCTTCGTTTTAGCTTTTTCCATGAAACGTCACTTCTTCTCTGTTTGGGTAGCTGTTTGTGTCACTTTAATCGACTGGAACAATTTAATCTCTTGCTCAGTCCCAGCGATATCAATCTGCAAAGTACCATTCTCAACGCCGATGACCTTCTCGCCGTTCGGTAAAACGTCACCCGCCACAGCCCGCTGAATGCGTTTTCCTTCACTCAGTTGAATGATTGCGGCATAGGTTTTGCCGCTGCGGACCGTGCCCACGAGCTGCCAGGTTTTCTGGATGGTTTCATCCTTTTTGGCAACGACAGCACGTTTTCCGTCCCAGATATTCATCGCGGCGACAATCATGCGCTCAGGGCCGGCACGATAAGGCGTCCAATTCGGCACGGCCCAGTTATCGGTCAAATCGGGGTTCACGACCTGCTTAGAGGCTTGAAAATACCCGTTCGCCCATCCCAAAAGGGCAATGAAGGCCAAGGCCGCGATGTGCGGCAAAAACGGCTTCACAAATGGAAGCGACGCGCGCAGCTTTTCGATCATCTGATTCATTACGGCCTCGCCCTGGCGCCTGCAGGCTCGGTATTTCTAATGAATGTCGAAACGTCCATTTCAAGGCGGTTGTTATTGACGCCCGCCCGAACGATGACGCGATCCACGATGATAATTTTTTCAGCTTCCGAGGCATCGGCTAGAACGTTGATAAGAACGTTTTGGTCGAACGTCGCGATGACCTTTGCAGTCATCCGCTGCAAGCCCGCAAGCGTTGGGGTCGTCTGCCCATCCCGTCCGACGGCTGGACTGCGCGTCATTTGAACGCCCTGGATGGTACCGCCGTGGCGGCTGAAATGGGTCCGCAACCAGGTTTCAAATCCGGCTTCCGCCAATCCTGGCGTCGGCGCATCCCAGAGGCGCGTGTTCAGTTGGGCTTTCAGTGCGCGCGTGGTCTCAAGGCGCTTGGGCCATTGATCGCCCGTGACCTCGGCCTGCAGACGCGCAAAGCTAGCCTTTGAGGCTGCCAGCTGCTGACTCTTACTCGCGGTCACGGTCCAAAATCCATAAACACCCATGAGTAGCGTAAGAGCGCCGGCGGCCGCGAGCAGGCCGACCAGACGATCGTTGCTGACCATCTCCTGGCTGACGTGCCGGCGGAAGTAGTCGAGCGCCGGCGTAAATACGTTCGGAAGATTCATACTACTTGCTCACGCTTTTTGTCTGTTTCGGCAGCACATCCATTCGGACGCGCACAAGGCCTTCCTGCGGAAGGCGCGAGGCCGAAACGTTTGTAAAGGCGCCGCTTTTCTCAAAGGTGGTTATGAGGAATGTCGGGTCCAGATCACTCTCTTTTTCCGACCGCAGCGTGAGCGAAAGCGTTCCAATGTCGTATGTCCATTCCGGGATCTTGACGTTGAGGTTCTGCAGCAAGCTGAGACCGATGATCATGGTCTCGTATTGGCTGGGGTAAACTTCAAGCGACAGGTAGTCCTCAATCTCGTCGAGGCTGCTCAGCGCGTCGGTCCGCACTTTGCGCACGCCTTGGGTTTCAATCGCCAAGGCTTCGGCTCGGTTCTGGACACGGGCATTGGCAAAGGCAAGCGTCGTGTATTCAAATGCAAAATACACAAAGGGTGCTGCGATCACTGCGGCGATGGCGGCGGCGTAGCGTGGATCTTCCAGCAAAGTCCATGTGGCGCCTAAATAGCCATCTTGCTTGAGCCAAGGCGCATCTAAGAACTCTGCCGGCGACGGTTCGGGGACGCTTCCTCCGGTCTGATCGAGCGGTAAGCCCGCCGACCTCAAAAACATATTCCACTCGATTTGGCTGGGCGCTTTAGGCCACCAGCGGCTGAAGCTTAGAAAACCCTGCTGCCAGACTTGGGCTTCAAAACCGTCGAGGGCCGCGACAAGGCGCACGCCGTTTTCGTACGGCGTGCGGATGAAGGTTTCCGGATAAACGGTGCAGCGGCGTTCATTCAGTCTGGCTTCGGCAATGGTGCTTTTTATTTCGTCTTCATTCCACGCATAGACGCTGGCTTTGTTGCCGGACCACTGCGCGACATATTTAACATTCGGAAACGGCGCCCAGCGGCGAACCTGGACGCGCAGCATCGCATTCCGCTTGTTCTCCGGAATGTCCGATGGAAACGTAAATACGCTCTGCCGTGTAGAACGGCGGC
Source organism: Fidelibacterota bacterium (assembly GCA_947476895.1). GTDB lineage: Bacteria > Pseudomonadota > Alphaproteobacteria > Rhodospirillales > Rhodospirillaceae > SHVO01. Next base: position 144,961 of record CANJRX010000002.1, read on the forward strand.
TAACGACCCAGAAAACCCGGCTGTTGGGGTTTAGCGTTTCCGTCGTTTGACCCGCCCGATAAATCAATACTTTCGGGGGTTGGGAAAATCGCTTGTGGGTCGAGGTGAGCCAGCGCTGAGCGGTATTGAGGAGGGATTGTGATTGCATAGTCAACTCGCCAAGGTCGCGTCTGTGAAGTGGTTTCAAGTGTTAAAGAAAAGCGTGTGCGCTGCCCGGTATTTTTCTCCATCACATCCACGATAACGCAAGATCCGGGCAAGAATGTATAAAAGAACGGCTCATCCGTAACGAGGATATCTGCGGCTGCGCCAAACTCCCTGATATTCCGAAAGGGCTTATCGAAGCGGGCCGTTACAGCCTGTTCGGCCTTTTCCAGGGTCAGGCCGCGCACATTCGCTATCAGGGCTTGTGCGGGGGCCGTATTGGGGTTGAAGCCGGCCGCCTGACAGGTTGTGAAAAGCGGGGTCTCCATATCGGCCTTCCAAAGCTCGCCCAGCTTCTCCCAGCCCATGACTCGCTGAAGTTCGAAGGGGGTCATCAGAAAGCCATTGGCGGGAGGGGGGAGTTCAGCCCGTTCATATTGGGTTTTTTCAGCGCCGGCGAGGCGCGTCAAATCATCATCGTCGACGTAGTCCAAAAGCGCATCGATCAGAGCGTTGGCTTCGGTATCTGCAACGCCGAACGTCGCAAGAAAACGACGCAGGTTTGTGGGTGTCGCGATGTTGAGATTGAAGAGGCCCGTGCCGTCTTGAATGCTCACAACCATGTTGGGGTCGTTTTGCACGATGTAGGGACGTCCGTCGAACTTCAGGGTTTTTCCTGAATCAGACGCGCCCGTCATGATGGCGCCGAAATCATTGATGTTGGCGAAGGTAATCTCGGGTCCGACTTCCAGGCCGCGCGTGCTGACCGGACGCGTCCCGATGAGATAGACCAATTCATTGCGAATGTTGGACTGCGTCAGTGCAAGCTCGGTGCGGCGCGCCAAAGCCTGAGAGTCAGCAACGGTTCTGGCCACCCACACATTCACCGAGGCGGCGACCAGGCCCATGATGGCAATCATCCACAACGTGAGCGGCAAAATGAATCCGCTGGCGGCGCTCTTGCGTAGGCGCGCGCAGCATCCGTCCCAATCTGTTGTGGCCGCCAGTCTCATGTCATATCCAGAATTTTTTGCCGCTAACGAAGTGGAAAATGTCCTTCAAGACATCCCGGCGGCGATCATTTTTTGCAGCGTCATAACCCCTGCAAATATCACCGCAACGGTAGGGTCATCTGCCTCGATTCCTTAGTTAATTTGCTGTAACGGCTGCCCGGCTTTAGGGGTGTTTCCGCAAGCTTTCCGTAACGCGCGCAATAACATCCTGCCACGCACCATGCTTACTTTGGCGGAAAAGCGTCGCGCTGGGATACCAAGGGGTGTGGTCGGTCTCGCGCATCCAATACCACAGATTGCCGGCCCCGGCCGGAATCAGGATCCAGGTTGGTCGCCCCAAAGCTGCGGCGAGATGGGCCGTCGTACTGCTGACAGAGATTACAAGATCGCAAGCTGCGGCTAAGGCCGCGACACCGTCGATATCTTCGCGCAAATCGAGACCGTCTATGTGCGCAATGGATATGCCGAGTTCCTTTTCAAGGGCAGCGCGCTCGGCCGTCGTGTCACCGTACTGCAGGTCGACAAATTGCACATCTCGCGCTTGTAGAATTGGCGCCCATTGCAGAAGGTCGAGTGTCTTGTGTAAGCCGATTTTTGCTGCACGGCTGATCCAGGATACGCCGACGATCAGGCGGCCATTACTCAAGGTCTCGAGCTGCGCCCTGTAACTTGCGCGGCGCTGTTCATCGGCGGCGAGGTATCCGTTGTGGGCGGGAAAGCGCGTGAGGTCGGGCCGCAGCCACTGGCCCAGACTAGCAAGGGAGCTTTGCCAGCGAATATCGCTGCGCTGTGTCGCTTCATCCGGCGGGTTTTGCTTGGCGACGGCTTTAACGCCAGGGAACGAGCGCTCAAAAAGTGAGATAAGCCTTTTATCGGTTTCCATGACGACTTTGTGGCCGCGTGCGATCACGTCGGGGATCATGCTGGCATAGAGCACTTTGTCGCCAACACCCTGTTCGCCCCAGACCAGCACAGCGCCTTCGCCGCCTTCGCCGCGCCATGGGGGATAAGGGAAATCGCGCAAGCCCAGTTCGGGCACATTGCGCCGCCAACGGCATTCATAGGCTTCCCAGCCCGCCTTAAAATCACCGCGCATCAGCATCAGCAGGGCTGCGTTGAGTTCGGCTTCTACAAAATCGGCTTTGAGGCCGTGCGCGTTTTGGAACCGTTCAAGGGCTTCATCGTCGCGCCCTGTGATCTGCAGCGCGACACCTTCGTTGTGCCGCGCTTCGGCCATGGTGGGGCGCAACGCGAGCGCTTTGGCGTAGCTCTCCATGGCTTCGTCGAACTGACCTTTATCGCGCAAGGCCGCGCCAAGATTATTGAAGGGGGCGGGGTCTTTTGGATTGAGTGCAATGGCAGTTCGGGCGTGAGCGATGGCTTCGTCGAGGTGACCTAGATCGTGTAAAACCGCGCCGAAGTTGATGTGCGCTTCCACAAGGTCGGGCATGATCGCCAAGGCTTGCTGGAAGCAGGCCGCGGCTCTCTCAAGCTTACCTGCGTCTTTCAGGACAACGCCGAGATTGTAGTGCGCCCGGCCATGGTTGGGCTGCAGCGCGATCGCTTTTTGGAAACTCGCAGCAGCTTCATTTAAGCGGCCCAAAGCTTGCATGGTGTTGCCCAGGTTGTTGTGGGCTGACGCGTTGGCAGGTTGCAGCGCTATGGCCTGGGTGTAGCGCGCTGCCGCATCCTCCAGACGATCCAGACTGCGAAGGGCGTTGCCAAGGGCAAACAGAGCGCCATAAGACCGCGGATCCAGCGCCAGGGCTTGTTCCAATTTCTGAACGGCTTCAGCACTCCGGCCCGCCGCCTGCAAAGACACGCCCAAATTGCTTAAGTACGCCGCGTTCGGCCCGCTTATGCTTAAAGCCCGCTCGATATTCTGGACCGCCGTAGCGGCCTGGCCGCGTTGCTGGGCCAAAACTCCCGACAGGTGCCAAGCATCGGCGTTGCGAGGCTCGGCCTTTAGAACGCCACGGTACCCGCGCTCGGCCTCGTCCAGCCGGCCGGCTTTGTGTGCCTCATAAGCCGATACAAATTTACTCACAGGCAGGTCCCATTCACGTTTCGTATCTAACACTATAGGGGTATGGCAATGCCATCCTCCTCGTTCTCAACGGGCCTGCGAGGGTTTACGGTGGTTGACTTTCGATACCCATCGCCCGACTTAGTTGATCATGACCCGCAAAGCTCACTTTTCAGCGCAGACGGCATCGACCAAGGCCGACACGATCGCCAAAACGATCGCCATGGGACAGTCCCACCATAATCAGGGACACCTCGGGCTGGCGGAAGCTTGCTATCGCCAAGTGCTGTCGCTTGATGCAAACGACGTCAATGCGCTGCATCTCCTGGGTGTCGTGGCGCTGCAATCCAATAAATTTGAAGACGCCATCCGGCTTATAAAAAGCGCAGCCAGCAAGCGGCCGCGGGAATTTCCGATCCTCGTCAACCTCGGTGCCGCCTTCCGCGCTGCCGGACAAAATGCCGAGGCGGTGAAAATTTATGAAACCGCTATCAAACTCAATCCGAAATCGTCCGCAGTGCATTTCAATCTTGGCAAAGCCTTTATGGATTTGGGCGACTTTGAAAAGTCGATTGCGTCCTATGCACGCAGCATTGCACTCGATCCAAAAGATCCGGACGCCTACATCAACATAGGCAACGTTTACAAGGCGAAGGGTGAAGGCGATGCCGCCATCGCCGCCTACGAGAAAGCCTTACGGCTCACGCCTATTGCAACAGCATTCGGTAATATTGGCGCGGTGCTGATCGATCGCTCGCAATTTGAAGAAGCCCTTGTCATGCTGGATAAGGCGCTCGCCCTTGATCCCAAGGACAGCGACATAAAACTCAAACGCGCGCTGACAGCGTTACGCCTCGCGCGATTCAAAGAAGGCTGGTCCGACTACGAAATCCGTTTTCTGTCTGACAAAGAGCGCATCGCGCGGTGCCCGCCGCCGCCGAACTATTGGCGTGGTGAGGATTTAGGCGGCAAGACGATTTTGGTGTCGTCCGAACAAGGCCTCGGCGACGAAATTCTTTACGCGAGCCTGCTTCCCGATCTAATTGCGCGGGCCGGCCGCTGCATTTTCGAATGTTCCGCGCGCATGGTGCCGGTGTTCAAACGCTCGTTTCCTGAAGCGACAGTGCTCGCGTACCAGAAGCCTGGCCAATCCACGACGCCTGCCGCGGGCCTCGACTTTCAAACGACGATCTGCAGTCTAGGCCAATATTTCCGCCCTGATTTTAATCATTTTCCGCGTCACGACGGCTACTTGAAAGCCGATGCAGCGCGTGTCGCGTCCCTGCGCGCGCGCTATGAAGCAATAGCGCCCGGACATCTGATCGTTGGTGTGTCCTGGAGCAGCAAAAACCAATCTTTCGGGGGTTCAAAAAGCGCTGACTTGTCGTCTTGGGCCGATGTCTTAAATGTTCCAGGCGTGACGTTCGTTAACCTGCAGTACGGTGATTGCGCGGCCGATTTAAAAGCGGTGAAGGATGCGTTAGGCGTCGATGTTTTTCACGACACCGAAGTTGATCCACTGAAAGATATGGACGCATTTTTCGCGCAGGTTGCCGCGATGGATTTGGTCATCACCACATCCAACACCACGGTGCATGTCGCCGGCAGCCTCAATGTCCCGACGTGGCTTTTACTTCCCAGCGGATCAGCGTGCCTGTGGTATTGGTTCACCGAACGCGAAGACACACCCTGGTACCCCTCGGTCAAGTTGTTCCGCCGCCCCGCCATCGAACCCGGCAAAAAAAGCGGTGAGGTGTGGTGGCGTGACGGCATTGCCCGTATGAGTGCGCTTCTTACGCAACGGCAAAAACCGCCGCCGGATCTTTCAACATCGTGAAGTCCAATTCTGAAATTCAGCAGCTGCTGCATCAGGCTGTGGCGCATCACCAGGCAGGACGCTTGGAAGCTGCCGAAGAACTCTATGATGAAGTCATAAAGGCCGATCCGCGCAATGCAGATGCACTGCATCTCGTGGGCGTGATCGCCCATAGCCGCAATGAGATCGCCAAAGCCAAAGCATATTTCGAACGCGCGCTCGCGATCACGCCTGATGTTGCGGATATACATTTAAACTTTGGCAATTTGCTGGCGTCGACTGAGGATTTGGCGGGCGCTGAAATTTCTTACGCGCGAGCGCTCGCGCTTCGGCCCGCGTTTTTCGATGCACAGCTGGGATTGGGCGGCGTCCATTATAAGCGTGCGAACTTTGATGAAGCTGCAACAGCCTTTCGCAGTGCCATTAGAATCTCACCGCAGGACCCGCGTGGTCACTACAATCTAGGCCAAAGTCTTTTGCATCTGTCTCAGCGGAACGACGCCGAGCACAGTCTGCGCTGCGCCATAGATTTGAATCCGAATTATCTCGAGGCTCTTGCCGCTCTCGGCGATTTCTACACCGAAGCCGGGCGTATCCAAGATGCGATTTATCATACGGAACGCGCCGCTGCACTCGAGCCAACCGCGGAGCGTTACAGCAACCTTGGCGAGCTTTTGAGACAAGCGGAAGATTTGCAGTCTTCCCTTACGGCACACGAGGTCGCCCTGAAAACCAAACCGGACGATCCGGTCATTCTGCACAACTACGGCGCCGCGCTTTATGCGGCGCGGCATTTGGACCAAGCGCAAACAGTGTTCGAGCATGCGATCGCGCGAGACCCCCATTTCGCCAAAGGCTATATGGGACTGGCGAAAATTTTTGAACATCGAGAGCAGTTCGATCAAGCGACCGCCCTTCTGGAGAAAGCGTTAGCGCTGGAGCCGGGCTCGTCGGACACCATTTTCAAACTCGCTTATTGCTACCTCGTCGTCGGGAACTTCGGCGCGGGGTGGAGAAATTATGAGCACAGGTTTTTGTCTACGGATAAGCGGCAGATAAGGCGCGCAACGCCACCGGCGTATTGGACAGGCGAAAACCTGCGCGGCAAAACGATCCTGGTTTGGATGGAGCAGGGGATCGGAGATCAAATTCTCTACGGCAGTATGATTCCGGACGTGATCGCGCAAGCAGAGCACTGCATCGTGGAATGCACGCCGCGCATGGTGCCGGTCTTCGCACGGTCGTTTCCGCGCGCCACCGTGACGGCCTATAAAAGCCATGTGCTGGCTGCAACGCCGCCCGACGACATCGATTATCAGATAGCCGCCGCGAGCCTCGGCATGTTTTTGAGGCCTGATTTCAATAGCTTTCCGCAGCAGGCCGGTTTTTTGCACACAGATCCTGTGCGCGTGGCAAAACTACGCACGCGATATCGTGCGCTCAGGCCAAATAATCTGGTGGTAGGCCTGTCGTGGCGTAGCGCGAACAAAGACATTGGGAAAATCAAAACGGCGCAGCTGGCGGACTGGGCCGAGCTTCTGAGCGTGCCAGGCGTTACATTCATCAATCTTCAGTACGGCGATTGCGCGGAAGAGTTGACGCAGGTGAAGCAAAAGCTCGGCGTTGAAATTGTCCAAGATCCTGAAATAGATCCGCTCCGCGACATGGACGCCTTTTTTGCACAGGTTGCAGCCATGGACCTCGTGATCAGCTCGTCGAACACCACGGTTCACGTTGCCGGCAGTCTTGGCATTCCGGTATCGCTGCTACTGCTGGGAAGCCCAGGCGACCTTTGGTACTGGTTCCGCCGGCGCGCCGATAGCCCCTGGTATCCAAGCGTCACCATCATGCGCGCAGATCCACAAGATATTGAAAATGTTAATAATTCTGGCTGGGACAAGATCGTTTCGCAGGCTAAGGCGGATTTACTGAAACGCGCTTCCCAAAACGGCGCAAACGTCCTTTAGAAGCCGCTTCCCGGGACACGGTAGACCTTTTTTGACCGGCTGACGGGTCGTGGGAAGCAGTTGCAATCTTGCACAGCTCAATGTGCGCGATTTCGGTTGGTTAATAGAGTATTAAAAGGGTCTCCCTTCAAAGGCTTATGTCCCTACAATCCCTCTTAAAGTTGGGCTTGACTTTGCGGGTCAGTCGGGGTGTTATGCTACCGCGCTGACGGGCGCAGCTGTGCTTGCCTGTGCGCAGACACGGCTTTTAAACAGATCTGTAACCTTCAAGGGGATCCTAAAATTATGAACAAACAATCGCTTTACGTGCTTGGCGGAACGCTGTTGGCTTCGACAGCCCTCTCGACCGCCGGCAATGCGGCGGCGGTGCTTAAGCAGAATTCTGGCCTTGGTGGCTTAGTCCCGACCGCGACCATTACTGCGCGTCCGTTGGCCACTCAGCTTTTCAGCGCGACTGCTACGACCGCTAACGCTCTGGACTTCGGTGGCTCGACCACTGCCAACGGCGACATCCTGATCGACTTCGCGTTGCCGATCACGCTGCCGTTCCGCGTTGAACTCAGCATCGCCAATGCGTCCTTCACGGGTACGCCTGGCGTCGTCGTCTACACGCAGGATTCGACCAGTGCCACCGCTTCGCTCGCCGCTTCGAGCGTCTCGGGCTGCACCGTCGGCGTTCAGCCCGACAAGTTGCTGGTCCTGGGTTGCGACCCGACCGGCCAAGCTTCGTCGAGCCGTGCTGACGCGATGGCCATCACTGGCGTTCGCTACATCAGCGCCGGCGCTTTGGCCACTGCTGGCCAGTCGATCACCTTGAGCGGTATCATCAAGGACTCGACCGCCACGAGCACCTTCGACACCATCACCGCAGCTGCGGTTGTCACCAGCAAGAGCGCCCTCGATGTGGGTTTCACGGCTGGCGGCGGCGTCACCATCGACAGCACTGTCACCCCGGCTTTCTCCAAGCTGACCGCGGCGACCGCTCTGACGACGACGACTGCCAACCTCGGCTCGATCAAGTTCTCGTCGACCAGCGCGGTCGGCACGGACTTGTCGTTCGTGTACCTGGCTTCTTCGGTTGCCAGCACGACCGAAATCAAAGTGACACACGGCGTGTTGCTTGACGACGCTTTGACCCAGATCGCTTTCGTCCCGAGCGTTGCCGCTAACACGATCACCAAATTCCCGTCCCAGTTCGTCACCAACACCGTTTCGTTCTCGGTGCCTGGCGCCAGCTTGGATGCGTCCTCGATCATCGTGACGTTCGACGGTTCTTCGTTGATCGACACGACGTCGGGTACGGCGACCGCGGTTGTCACCCCGACGATTATTAGCCCGGCCGGTGGTGGTTCGTTCCGCGTTATCCCGTCCTTCTCTGGCACCCTCGCGGCCTTATCGCGCGGTGGTCTGAGCGTGGAAGTCAACTCGCTGATGCCGACGGCCGGTCAGGGTTCGACCCTGTATCGTTCGTACATCCGCGTTGCCAACATCAGCCCGGTTAACGGTATTGCGACGATCTCGGTTCTCGACGACGTAACCGGCGCCACGATCGGTAGCTTCACCACTGCGCAGCTGACCTCCGCGATCTCGGGCGGTCTCCTGTCGTCGACCGGTGAAATCCGCGCGAACAGCACGCTCCAGATCGGTGCGGCTGACATCGAAGCCTTGGTAACGGGCGCTGCAGCGACCGCTCATCCGTACAAAGTGCGTGTGACCGGCAGCTTCAACGGCTACGTCCAGAACCTGATGTGGAACAGCGTAACGGGTCTCTTCACAGACCTGTCGGGCTTCCGCAACGGCGTGCTGACGATCGATCCGTAAGCCTAGCCAACTAGTCTAAGTCGACGGAAAAGGGGGGATGAGCAATCATCCCCCCTTCTTCTATTTCGGCTTCGCTTCGCGCTAAGCCGCGACGCTTAGCTGTCGCGGCACCGCATGACACATTCTTAAGTCGTGCCTTTCCTTAATCTGGTATTATTTCACCAGGTCTTTTCCACCTCACCCAAATCTGAATATTGGCGGCGATGGTCAGCAGTTTCGACTATCAGGCTCTAGATAATGGCGGCCACGTTGTAAAAGGCAGCGTTGTTGCCGGTAGCGAACGTCACGCTCTCAGAGCCATTGAAGCGCAAGGTCTAGCGCCACTTTCAATTCTGCCGTCAAAGGCGGCTACCCGCTCGCGCGTGCTGTTCCAGCGTGCTCCCAAAGCTCAGGAGATCATCCTGTCTTTAAAGCAGCTTTCGCTTTTGCTGACGTCGGGCGTGCCCATGATCAGGGCGATTGAAACCCTCAAACAACAACAGCTGCACCCCGAAATTTCGAAGGGCTTTGCAGACCTTGAGCGGCGCCTTCGAACAGGCCAGGGATTCGCGCCGTCGCTTCCCATCTCCCTGCCTATGCTGCCGCCCTATGTGACGCAACTCGCGGCCGCAGGCGAAGCCATAGGTCGCTTGGGCGAGGCGTTATCCGACGCGGTCTCTCAGATGTCCTATGAACACCAGATCCGCCAAGACATCCGCAATGCCCTGACTTATCCCGCCGTGCTGATTATTGCCGGCGTCACTGCGGTCATATTTATCTTCATCGTCGTTGTGCCGCGCTTTTCGACGATGTTGGCGCAGGCCAAAGCGCCCTTGCCGTGGATTTCAATGGTCGTGCTCAATACCGGCATGTTTTTGAATTCCCACCGCTTGCTGCTTGTCGCCTTTGCGGTTGGGCTGGCCATGGCGGCGACATGGGCTTTGCGCGACAAAAAGTTTATGGCCGCGCTGCGCGAGCGGGCGGCGAAGCTGCCGCTGCTTGGTGCTTGGCTGCTTGAAGCCGACCTTGCGCGCTGGGCTTTGATGTTGGGAACGATGTTTGCCAACGGCGTTGAATTAACGAAGGCTCTGGATTTGGCACGCGACAGTGTGTCACTGGCGAGCCTGCGCATTAGGCTCGATCAAGTCAGCAAAATGGTACGCGCGGGCAAATCCTTATCCGCGGCTATGGCCGAGCAGCGGGCTTTCAACGATACCGCTGTAAGTCTTGTGCAAGTCGGCGAAGAATCCGGCCATATCGATGAGATGCTGCGTTCGCTCGCCAAGCTCTATGACGATTCGGGTCGCCAGCGTATGAAACAGTTTCTTATCCTGCTGGAACCAGCGGCCATCCTGATTATCGGGGTTGTGGTCGGTGGCATTGTCGCGGCTATTATGTTAGCCATCACCAGCATTAATCAGGTTGCGCTTTAAATGCGGGGTTCGTCATGCGAATTTTAGGCTCAGAAAAGCCTCATAAAACGCTGAAAATAGCGATGACATCCATGTCGGGCAAAGCGGGCGACGCCGGCTTCACATTGCTCGAAATGTTGGTTGTGCTCGTGATCATGGGCTTGCTCGCCGGACTCGTTGGGCCGCAGCTGCTGTCCCGCGTCGATACTTCGAAAGTATCTGCCGCATCCACACAAGCGCGCATGCTCAAGACGTCTCTCGAAACCATGCGCCTCGACGTCGGCCGATTTCCGACAAAAGAGGAAGGTCTCGAACTCTTAAACAAAACGCCAAAAGATGAGCGCCTTGCCCGCAGATGGCATGGGCCATATCTCAGCGAAGATGTGCCCATGGATCCTTGGGGTAATCCTTACGTCTATGCTCCCGAAAGCGATACGACCATCCTCCTTTATAGTTTAGGGGCGGATGGCCAGCCGGGCGGCGAAGGTACAAACGCAGATGTCGGATTTTTGCCAAAGTCACAAGCGCAATCTCAATAAGTTGGCGCGGCGTGGTTTCACGCTTCTGGAGATTCTGGTTGTCCTGGCGCTCGTCGGCCTCATGACTGCTTTTTCGCTCCCGCAATTTAGCGTTATCCGCGACCGCCTTACATTCACGCTCAATCGCGATACATTTGAGCGCGACATCGCCGGCTTGAGTTATCTCGCTTTCAAAGAAGGCCATCCGCTGGTGCTCGTGGGCGAATATCCCCGCAATCCGAGCGACGAGAAAACCCCGTTGGAACGCCTTCAAGCGGCTGACGAGGGGAGATTATCACGCGCGCCGGGCCAGCTGCGTCCGTCATGGCCCGTTGATCTCGCCGATGCTTCGCTGACCCTGCCGGAAGAGTGGCGCGCCGTCGTCACCAAGCCGATCATTTATAACGCCTCGGGCTTTTGCGAGGGTGGTTCGGTGACGCTTATGATTGGCCAATCTCAGTATACCTACGACTTGAAAGCACCCACGTGCCAGGCCCATCTCGAGCAATAGCGCGCCCAAAGGCGAGCCGCGGCTTTACGCTGTTGGAAGCGATTGTCGCCGTGGCGATCGTGGGCATCGCGCTGGTGCCGGTTATTACATTCATTTCGCAGATGGTGACCGGCCTCACGCGGGCCGGCGATGCCAATGCCAGGAATCTCGCTGAACAAGCGGTTATCGAACTTTTGGAGCCCTTAAATCCCCTTGATCGGCCCTCGGGCGACGACCAAGTCGGCGATATGCTGATCCACTGGGAGAGCAAAGATATCATTCCGCCCACCAAAGACGTGCGCGTTGGGACAGGCTTGGCCGGTTTCAGTTTAGGGTTTTATAACGTGACCGTTTCCGTCGCGCGCGCGAGTGGCCCATGGTTTTCATTCGATATGCGTAAAGTCGGATATCAAAGACTCGGCTCATTACAAATGCCCGGCACCATACCCAGTACGCCGCCCGGTACAATGCAATGAGCGCGTCGCAGCGCCACGCCACAGCCGGCTTCACACTTTTCGAAGTGATCGTCGTCATGGTCATCACCAGCCTTATGGGCGCGGTGCTGACGCAAGGCTTCGGCATGATCCTGGCGGCGCGCCTGTCTGTGACCAGCGCTATCGAGAACCTGCAAGAGACCGTTCTTAGTCAGAATATCCCTGTGGATCCGCTTCGCGGCGTCCTTCCCGACTTCAAAGCCGGGCCCGGTCAATTCCGGGGTGAGCCGCGATTTCTCAGCGGACAAACACTGCGCCCGCTTCTGTCGGCGCCGGGCGCGCCGACGCGCTTTACAATGACACTTGATTACGAAACCAACGGCGATACCACTGTCCTGATATACGAAGAACCGGGCAGGCCCAAGGTCGCGCTGGCCCGGTGGCCGGGAAACACTCAAAGCTTTAAATACCGTGACATCACGGGGACGTGGGAGCCGAGTTGGCCTACGAAAGCCGGCACATCACAAACGCCGTGGGTGATATGGATTGACGCTGGGCCGACGCTGACGCCGCTGATGGCTTCTGTTCAAGGTCCACACAGCCGGGTGACGAGACTTCAGGACTCGCCCTTCGGCAGTGCGGCTTCACCCTTTGCAAATTAGCTCTGCGAGCGCGCGGGAGGGTTTATGATCGACAACATCGCGCGCGCCATAGAATGTTTTGACCACGGAGCTTTCAGCGACGCCGAGCGGCTATGCCGCGAAATGCTCAGTGCGAATCCGCATAATTCGCAGGTTCGCGTGCTTTTGGGGAAGACGCTGCAGGCCACCGGAAACGCAGAAGCGGCTCAGGCCGAATTCCAGTCTGTCGTTAAATCTGCACCTACATATGTCGATGCGTGGCTGCAGTGGGCTAAGTTATTGCAGTCCTTGGGCCAAACCTCGAAAGCCGAAGATTGCCTGCGTTTGGGGCTGACATATGCGCCAGACTCTATTGAGGTAAGTGATGCGCTGGCGCTTTTATTAATGGCCGCCGGTAAGACGGAAGAGGCTAGCGCGTTATTAGAACGTGCAGTCGAGCTTTCTCCGCACTCACATACATCCTGGTTCAATCTCGGGGCGGTGCGCCAACGGCAAGGCAAACGCGACGACGCGATTGCGGCCTACCGCCATGTCATAAAGCTCAATGCGCATATTCCAGAAGCCCACAATAATCTCGGTGATCTTCTAAAGCCTGACGATTGGGACGCGGCTGTGCAGGCATTTGAAGCGGCCCTTACTTTGCGTCCTCATTATCCCGATGCTCTCGACAATTTGGGTGTGCTCTATTTTTTACGCGGACGCATTCCAGAAGCGCTGGAGAAGTTCGAGCAGGCACTTAAGCATAAGCCTGATTTCCAGCGTGCCATGGGACACATGACGACGGCGCTGTTCATTGCGGGACGCTTGTCCGAAGCCTGGAAGCTGCATCGGAATAGATTTGTGGTTGCCGGTCTCAAAAACCAGCCTCATGGCAGGTTTAACATCCCGGTCTGGAACGGCGAGTCTGTTCAAGGAAAAGCCCTACTGATCTGGACCGAGTTAGGCTTAGGTGAGGAAATTTTACAGGCGGGCATGTTTCCGGACGCTCTTGCTGTCGCGTCCAAGGTGACGGTTGAATGCTCGCCGCGGCTAGAGAAGCTGTTCGCGCGCTCATTCCCGGACATTTTGTTTGTCCCGCGCACCAATCCTACGCGGGCCTCCACCGTGCCGATAAGCGCCGACTATCAAATCGCCGGCGGGGACCTGGGCACAATTTTTCGCAGCGACTGGGAAAAATTTCCCAATCACGCTGGGTATCTGGTCGCCGACGCCGCGAAAACCCAAGATTTTCGCAAAAAATATAAAGGCGCAGGCAGTAAGGTCGTCGTCGGCATTTCATGGGCCAGCAGTCAGTCTAATCTTGGCAAGGATAAGACGTTGTCGTTGGCTGAGTTCGGGCCGATTCTAAAACAATCGGGCGCAGTGTTCGTCAATCTTCAGTACGCCGCATCTCCGAAAGAGGTTGCCGCTGTGGAAGCGGCCCTCGGTCTTAAAATTATTACGGATCAGGCGGTCGACCCCTCGGGTGACATAGACGCTGTGGCAGCGCAAGTTGCCGCCATGGACCTCGTTATATCGGTTAGCAATACCACCGTACATATGGCCGGTGCTCTCAATGTGCCGGTCTGGAATATTGTGCCTGCCCACACAGCTTCGGGCATGTGGCACTGGTTCTCGGACTCCGGGAAAAGCGCCTGGTACCCGGCCATGAAAATATTCCGGCGAACCGAGCAGACGAGCGCAGATCTCATGGCTAAACTCGCTGCCGAATTACAGGCGTTTATAGAGGCGGCCCGTGAGTGACTTTTTATCGGCCTACGAGGCGCACGGGGCAGGCCGGCTGGATGAAGCCGAGCATGGATACCGCGCGGTTTTAGAGATCGAGCCTGGAAACGCCGACGCCTGGCACCTGTTGGGGATGCTGGCTCAACAGCGCGGCCAAGCGGCGGATGCGGTTGACTACATCGAGCGCGCCATCGCCTTAAGCCCCGCGCCTTCCGACACCGCGTTATTTGCTCTTGGCAACGCCCTGAAGAGTGCAGGACGGTTGGAAGACGCTGCCGCACGTTATAGCCAGGCATTAGTCCTTCAGCCCGGCAATGCCTCAGCCCACAACAACCTCGGCAGCACGCTGCAAGCCCTTGGTCGCTTAAACGAAGCCGCCGCGTGTTTCCAAAATGCTATCGCTTTGCAGCCGAACCATGGCCGAGCGCACTATAACCTCGGTGTCGTCTTGAAAGACGCCGGCCAGTTAGACGAAGCCGCAGCCAGCTTCCGCCAAGCTCTGGCTGTTATGCCCGATCAGCGCGATGCGCCGATCATGGCGCTGTGCGAACTCGGCTTACTCTACAAAAAGCAGGGCCAGCTTGACCTTGCGATTAGCACCCTCCAGACGGCCGCGGCGTATAAGCCTGAAGATCCTGCCCTTCTTAACAATCTCGGAACCGCCTTAATCGAGGCGGGCCGTGCCCCCGAGGCTGAAACGCAATTGCGCGCCGCAGCGACCCTGGCGCCCAGCCTACCCGAAACTTTTTATAACCTCGGCAACGCCCTTAAAGCGCAAGGCCAGGATGAAGAAGCGATTACCGCCTACAAGTCGGCTATCGGGCTGAAAGACACCTTCATCAAACCGCATATAAATCTCGGCGTGGTCTTTCGAAGATTGGGCAGATTTGAGGAGGCCTTCGCCGCCTATGACGCCGCCACGCGCGCTGATCCCAACTTTGCTGCGGCGTTTAGTGGCCGCGGTGTAGCGCTACAGGCTTTGGGGCGCGACGATGAAGCCCTCGTAAGTTTCGAGCGCGCCGTCAGCCTTCAGCCCGAATTTGCCGAAGCGCAGCGCAACAGGGCCTTGGCGCTGTTGATGTCTGGAAGATTCAAAGAGGGCTGGGACGCTTATGAATGGCGGTGGCGGTTCGAGCGTATCAACGCCGGCTGGCGCGAATTTCCCTATCCGCAATGGCAGGGCGAAGACGAAGAAGGCGCGGTTCTCGTATGGGGCGAGCAGGGTGTCGGCGACAAAGTCCTCTATGCCGGAATGATCCCCGATCTGCTCGCGCGCCACAAAGTCGTGATGGAAACCGACATCCGTCTGATCACTTTATTCGAGCGTTCCTTTCCTGGCCTTAAGGCAATTAATAAGACCAATCCGCCGAACGAAGCGACGCAACGCCCAGACATCCGCTGGCATTCACCGCTTGCCAGTTTGGGCCGCTGGCTGCGGGCGGATACCGCTAGTTTCCCGCGGCGTCAGTCTTATCTCGTCCCCGATGAGGAACGCTGTAAACAGTTTCGGGCCGTTTTAGACCGCCTAGAAAATAAGGGACCTGTGGTTGGCATTTCATGGGCAAGCCGCAGTCCCAAAATCGGGCAGCATAAAACGCTTGATCTGAAACAGTGGGCGCCCATTCTCAAAATTCCCGGTGTGCGGTTCGTCGATCTTCAATACGGCGACACGGCGGAAGAGCGTGCGGCCGTTGAGGCTGAGCTGGGAATTCAAATCACCCACATGCCGGATCTTGATCTGCATCAAGACATCGACGGGATCGTGGCCCTGGCGGTAGCCTGCGACATTGTGATTTCAGTCAGCAATACGACCGCTCACTTGGCGGCGGCAGTGGGACGTCCGACCTGGGTTCTGGTGCCGGCGTCTGCCGGTAATCTTTGGTATTGGATGCGGGGCCGCGATTCTACGCCCTGGTATCCCACGGCCGTTGTTTTCAAGCAGCCCAAGTTGGGTGAGTGGAGCGGTCTGATTGCCGAGATTGAAGGCCGGCTTAAAAACTGGAACTCAGCCGGCTGACAACATCGCGTCGCGCTCGCGGAACCACAAGTCGGCATACCCGCAGGTCTTGTAGGCATCGAAATATGGGCCGCCTTCGGTGTAGTGGATCAGTGAGAGCTCCGAAACCGGTGCGGGCGGATCATAATCCACCAGATGATTCCATCGGTGGGGAATTTCGCCGATCAGCGAATCATCGGCAAGCCATTTGAACTGATGCAGCTCTAGGCCCGAGGCGGTGTTTGCGTATTCCGGCGTCAGGGCTTTGCATTTGGCGTTATTGAACAGCATGACGCTCGACCAGTTTTTCTTGGCGTATTTGCTTTGCGGCTGATTGAGGAACTTAATCTGTTCGGCCGGAACGTGTTCGTGTTTCACGCACTGCACGGCAAAGCGGTCGTCGCGCAGTTCCCAAAGTTTGGCGATGTCGTCCAGCATCAGCATGTCGCAGTCGCAGAACATGCTCCAGCCTTCATAGTTGGAAAGGTAAGGCACCAGAAAGCGCGAGAATGAAAACTCGGTAGACTGCAGCGCGTTCCGGTCGCGCTTAAACACATCCTGCAATTCCGAAAGCATCAGCGGGGCGATCAAGACGGGCTGCGAGGCGCGCGCGTGAATGCTGTGGGACAGCACGTGAAACGCCACGGTCTCCTTGGAATCATATCCGATGAATACTTTAATCATAAAAAGCCTGTCCTCGCCGAAACCGCTATTGGCCTATTCTATAACCGACCTTGGGCCTTTGTCTCAACCAGGGCTTGGGCGACAGCGTCAACCACAGGCTGCCACGCGCCCGGGCTTTCCTGGCGGTATATCCGCATCGAGGGATACCACGGCGAATCCCCACGGTCCCGGAACCAGTACCATAAGCAGCCCGGGCCGCTCGGCAGCAAGGTCCATAGCGGCACGCCCTGGGACCCAGCGAGGTGGGCCGTTGTATTGCTAACCGTAATCACCAAGTCCATGGCGGCCACCTGCGCGGCAGAGGCATCAAGACTTTTCTTGGCATCAACGTCACCGTCCACGATCAAGCCTGCGCGCTTGACCGCGGGATCATCTGGCGAGACCCCGTATTGAAGGGCGACGAAGGTGATGCCGGGAATGCCCAAAATGGGCGCCCAGGCCTCAAGCGGCAGCCGCTTGCGCGTGCCGTGACGCGCGGTGCTGTCCCAGGAAATGCCCACAACCAGCGCCCCGGGACTTTTTGCACGATATTTTTGACGCAGGCGCTCAACGAGCGCGGCTTCCGCGTGCAAGTAGCCATTCTGTTTTGGGAATGCGCCCAAGTCCGGTCTCAAGGTTTTTGCGAGACTGAAAGCGGGCGTTTGAAAATCGAAATGACCCAAAGCAAGCGGGTGAGGCGGATCGCTGCGCGCAATGACTTTGGCGCCGGTAAACGAGCGCTGGAACAAAGGTGCGGCGCGTTCAGAGCATTCGATTGTGCAAGACCGCGCTGCGGCAACCACTTCAGCGAACATGCTGGCCGAGAGTATTTCGTCGCCCAAACCTTGTTCGGTCCAAATCAGAATATCGCGGCCGGTGAGGTCCTCGCCTTGCCACCACGGCGCGGTGAAGGGCCTTATTGGCAGGCTGAAGCGCTCTGCCTGGAACCGTGCATCGTAGGCGCTAAAGCCTTTCCGCAGGTCGCCAAAGCGCAACTTCATAAGGGCATAGGCTTGGTTGACGAGTGGAGAAGTCGCGTTCAATGACCGCGCTTCGCAGAAGAGCTTCTCAGCTTCTTCGAAATTGCCCATATCGCCCAGCAACGCTGCCAGTGCCGCTAAGGTCGGCAGTGATTCGGGCACTAATCGTAAAGCATCGCGATACGACGTTTCGGCTTCGCTCAGTCGGCCAAGTTCCTGCAGGGTTTTGCCGCGGTTCAAATGCGCAAGACTCGCGGCCGGCTGCGTGGCGATAGCTTTATTGAAAGACTCTAACGCGGCTTCAGAGCGTCCTTGTTCAAGTTGCGCGGTCCCCAAATCACTCCAGGCGCCCCAAGCGTCGGGAGTCAAGGCAACGGCTTGTCTCAATGCGTCCTGGGCTTCGGCGAAGCGCCCGCTTTGCAGAAGCCCGCGCCCAAGATCATGCAGGTAAACCGAATGATGAGGTTCAAGTGCAATAGCTTGGCGATAGGCCTCGGTTGCGTCTTCAGGCTGCGCCCGTGCGAGCAGGGTATCGCCCTTTAAATTCCACACGGCCGCGCGCGCGCGCGACATAAGTGCGTCTGCGCCATCTTCCGCTGTCAGCAACCGCGCCTGCGGATACCATAGACACTGCGCAAAAGCCCTGAACCAGTACCACAGCCTGGCGTAGCCGCTGGGCAATAAGATCAACGCCGGAACACCAAGGCCTCCGGCGATATGCACCGTGGTATTGCTGATAGAAATTACCTGATCCATGGCGGCGATTTGCGCCGCAACTGGATCAACATCACCCAGCATATCGATATCCGGATCGGTGATGATGGTTACGCCGTGATCGCGGCGCAGAGATTCAATCTCCTCGCGCGTTTCGCCGTACTGAAGATTGACGAATGTCACGCCCGGAATTTTCAGGAGCGGCAACCACTCTGTCAGTGTGATGCTCTTTTGCGCACCAATCTCAGGGTTAACGCTGCGCCAGGATATTCCAACAAGAATGTTGCTTGGTGCGCTCGCCAGATACTTTGTGCGCAACGCGTTGCGCAATCCGGCATCGGCCGCGAGGAATTTCTTTCGCGCTCCGAATGACGCAGCACTGGGGCGGAAGGCTGCGCCAAGTTCGGCCATGGACATTTGCAGATCGATATCTTTCGCCAGAGCCGTGGCGGGCAGGGGCGATTTTCTGACATCGACGGTCGCATCCGGGAACGAGCGGCGCAAAAGCGCAACCATCCGATCGGAACAGAGCAATGTGACGCGCTGCGCGGCGGCGATGGCGTCCGGAACCATGCTGGAGGTCAGGATTTCTTCACCCAGACCTAAGTCGGTCCAAATCAGCACATGTTTGTTGGCGAGGGTCTCGCCCTTCCATACAGGCTGCGGAAAGTCCTCGTGGCGCACATGCACGTCAGGTCGCTGTAAGCGCCATGGGAACGCCTTCCAGCCGTCCTCAAACTGTCCTGCGCTGAGCAGCCCAAGCGCGCGATTGTATTGCGCGTCCACAAAGTCGGGCTTTTCGGCCACGAGCGCGTTCAACGCCGCGAGCGATTCATCCAACTTTCCAGCCTCGGCCAGCGCCATAGCATGATTGAGGAAGATCGAAGGATGATCCGGCTTTAGGCTGTGAGCCTTGGCATAGGTCTCGCTGGCTTCATTGGCGCGGCCCAGGCGTCTTAAAGCCGTGCCAAGGTTGTTGTAGATCTCGGCCTGCCGCGGTGCGCGCTGAACGGCGTTGGTGTAGGCCTCCACGGCCTCAGACAGGCGACCAAGGCGCGCGAGGGCCATGCCCCGCATATTATGCAGATCTGCGGCCTCGGGCTCTGGTTGAAGGGCCTTATCGACCAGCGCCAAAGCTTCGCCGGCTGCACCTTGTTTCAGTTTGCCTTTCGCAGCTTCGCGCGGAGACGCCGCGGTGTCGGGAGCCGCACCTGCGGTCGCGTGTGACAGTGCGTTACCTAACTCGGCGACAGCATCGGCCCAGGTCGCTTCTTTTTGGCGGAAGAGCGTCATGGAGCGATACCAGGGCGCATAGCTCCCGTCGCCAAACCAGTACCAGCGTCGGCCATTGCCGAGCGCGCGCGGGACGAGGCAGAACACCGGCACGCCTAAAGCTCCGGCCATATGGGCGGCACTATTGCTCGATGAGATGACAAGATCCATGGCAGCGACTTGGGACGCGAAGCTGTCCAGGTCGGTCAGGGAATCTACTTCATCGTCCTCGATAATGTCCGCACCGAACGCGCTTCGCGCCGCGGCGATCTCATCACCGTTATCGCCGTATTGAAGATTGACGAAGGTCACCCCGGGCACGCTGAGAATCGGGTCCCACTGCTGCAAACCCACGCTTTTTGCATCGGAATCAACGACGCCGGCGCTGCGCCACGCCACACCGACCACAAGATGGCCCGGGCGATGTGCGGTATACTTTGAGCGCAGCGCTGCAGTCTGATCAGCGTCGGCGTGGAGATAACTGGATACAACCGGAAATGCGCCGAAAGACGGCCTGGTCCACTGACCAACGCTGCCCGCAGCGATTTCATAATCGAGCGTGCTTGTGGTCTCGTCCGGAACCACCGCTCCGATGACTTCCACGTTCGGGAATGAGCGCGCAAATAAAGGCGCTAAACGCGGGGTCGTCTGCACAACACATCGCTGCGCCCGCTTCGCAATGCCCGCAATCATACTCGCAAAAATGATTTCGTCGCCGACGCCCTGCTCGCACCAGATCAGAATGCTTTTGGATGTAAGGTCCTCGCCCTTCCAGAACGGCAGTGCGTAATTCTGTTTATCAACCGGGCGCTCCGGCGACGTGAAACGCCATTCATAATCGCGCCAGCCTTCTGCGAGATCGCCGGCGGTAAAGGCTGCCTCAGACTTCAGCAGCCACAATTGTGCGTTGTTGGGATCGACGGCCAATCCCTTCTCGGCAACCGCCAGAATTTCGGTTTCACGGATATCGTCGCGATAGGTGTTGCAGAGATTTATGTAGGCGTGCAGAAATTTTGGTTCGAACTGTATGGCGCGCTCAAAGACGGCGACGGCTTCGGCGTAAGCGCCCTGGATGCGGTGGATGATGCCTAGGCCGTTGTAAGAACGGGCATGGCCAGGCTTAAACGACAGCGCGCTTTCATAGTGCCGCTTGGCAGCATCCATCTCGCCGTTCGCCACCAGCATGCGGGCCAGATTGAAGTGCGCGTCGGGAAAAGCGCTTTTGACGGCCAGGGCTTGGCGGATGAAGGATATGCCCTTGGCGCGGTCGCCGCGCTGGTCCAAAAGCACACCGAGCAAATGCAACGCATCGGGCTGCTTGGGCACCTGTTTCAACACCGCGCGGTAGAGCTTCTCGGCGTTGTCCAGCTTGCCGCTTTGGTGAAAGGCTGCGGCCTCGTTTAGCTGTTGCGCAAGTTTGGCGAGGTTCACGTTAGATCCCCAGGTTGCGCGCTAAATCGCCGGCCACAGCATTTAGCGTAGGCTGCCAGCCGTCGCTTTTGCTCTGGCGATAAAGTTGCATCGCCGGATACCAGGGACTGTCACTGCGATCCAGAAACCAATACCAGATGCGGCCGTAAGACGCCGGAATCATGGTTGAGGTTGGAATGCCCAAGCCCCCGGAGACGTGCACCGTCGTATTGCTGACGGATACAACGTGATCCATGGCGGCAACTTGCGCCGCGAAGCCGTCGATGTCTTTCAGGGGATTGATGGATTTATCGACAATAATGTCATGGGCCTTCGCGTCTTGAACGCGCTCGCCATACTGCAAACTCACAAAGGTTATGCCGGGAAGGTTCAGGATCGGCGCCCAGTTAGCCAGCGCGATGCTTTTTTGATCTTCCGCCCCCGCATTGGCGCTGTGCCAGGCGATGCCCACCAACTTGGTGCCCGGTTTGTGCGCCTGATAACTCGTCCGCAACTTATCCCGGCGGGCGGCGTCGGCAATCAAATAGCCGCTGTGCGCAGGAAATGCCGCGATCGTAGGACGCAGCACAGCGCCGAGATGAGAGAACGACGCCTGGAAATCCGGCACGTCACTCTTGCCGATGCGGTTTGTTTCGTCCGTCGAAACAACGGTACAGTCTTTAAACGATCTGCGAAACAGCGGGACGAGGCGCGGCGAGCAAGCCAGCGTCACGCGCGCTCCAAGCTTCAGAACATCGGGGATCATCGACGCCAGCAGAATTTCGTCGCCCGGGCCCTGTTCAGTCCAGATCAGAAGCTTGCGGCCTTCCAACGGCTCACCCTGCCAGAACAAATAAGGAAACGCGTTATGCAGCGTGCGGCTGTCGGGCCGGCGGAAGCGCCAGGCGTATTCTTCCCAACCGTCGCGGAAGTTTCCCTGACAAAGATTTGCCAAAGACCGTTGGAAATGGGCGTAAGGCTGGTCGGGGTGTAGTTGAAGAATGCGGTCGTAGGTCGCGATCACGTCATCGCGGCGGCCGGCAGCATCATGGAGCAGCGCCAGAGTCATCGACGCACTAAATAACGTGGGGTCCAACTCAAGTGCGGCGGTTAAATGCTTCTCCGCCTCGGCAATGTTTCCTTGGCGCGTGAGGATTGCGCCTAGGTTGTCGTGGGCGAGCGCCGCGCGCTGATCGAGCTGTAAAGCCTGCTGAAACCTGGCGATGGCCGCATCGTGGTTGCCCAGCTGTTCCTCGGCATAGCCCATGTCCGTAAGGATGTCGGCGCGCTCGGGTGAATGGGTGTGCACAATTTCTAGGGCCGCAATGTATTCTCGCCATTTGCCTTTGTGGCGGTAGACCTTCGACAGATTGAGCGCGGCTTCCGACATATCGGGTTTGAACTTAAGCGCCTGCTTCAGATGAACGATGGCGTCTTCATTGCGTCCTGCATGGAAAGCGATCACGCCCATGAGGTGAAGTACGTCCACCTGGTTCGGCCGGGTTTTCAGAATCTGCTGGCAGATTTTTAAGGCCTCGGCGTACTGACCCAGGCCATCCAAACGCATGGCTTCGCGAAAGGCATCCGCAATCGTCATCTGTTGCGGGCGAGGCGGCAAAGAAGTCGGCGTCATTCCGGTTTAGCGATCTCCCGCGCGGCCTGCGCGATGACATCGTCCCAGGCTCCAATGGCGTTTTGACGGAGTACTTTAACCGTAGGATACCATGAAGTGTGAGTCTGGCTTGCGGCCCAATACCACAGTTTTCCGTAGCCGCCCGGCGTCAAAACCACGGTCGGAACGCCTAATGCGCCCGCCAGATGGGCGGTCGTGTTTGACACGCTGACAACCAAATCGCACGCGCCCATAAGGGCTGCGAGGCCGTCGATATCGTTATGCAGATCGAGGCCGTCCACATGGACGAGGGGCAGGGGCGTGTTGCCGCGCTCGGCCGTCGTGTCGCCGTATTGAAGATCGACAAAGCAGGTCTCGGTGCCGGCGGCCTGCCAGATGGGAAACCAGTCTTGCAGGCGCGTGGTCTTGTGAGCGCCAAAGTCGGGGTTCTGGCTGATCCACGACACGCCGATGAGCCGCTTTTTGGTGCTGCCGAGCAATTGCGCGCGCGTGGCTGCGCTGCGGGCCGCGTCGGCTTGAAAGTATTGGTGACGTCCGGCTGGAAAATCGCTCTGATCGCGGCGCAGATATTGCCCCAGGCTCGCGGTCGAGATTTGGGCTTTAATGGCTGGGTCAGACGTTTGAGAATCGGCGGGCGTCGTGCGGGCAAATGCCTTCACCGTAGGATAGGTCCGACGGATCAGCGGTAAAAGCCGTTCGTCGGCCTCCCAGAAAATCTTTACGCCGCGGTCCACTAAGGTGCCGACCATGGCGCCGTAAAATATTTCGTCGCCCAAGCCTTGCTCGCCCCACACCAGCAGCGCGCCGTCGACGATATCCTCGCCGCGCCACTGAGGCTGACTGAAATTTCGCGGCGGGAATTTGAACTCGTTGCTTCTCCACCGCCATTCGTATTCCGCCCAGCCCTGTTTCAAGTCGCCCTGTGTCAGCAAGGCCAGTGACCTATGCCAGTGCGCTTCAGCGTGGCCGGGATTTATCGAAAGCGCTTTCTCGTATGCTGCCACAGCGTCGCCGTCGTGGCCCATTTCGCGCAAGACCGTGCCGCGATTGACCAGCGCTTCCACATAGTCTGGCTTCAAGGCCAAAGCTTGATCGAGCGCCTCAAGGGATTCCGGATAGCGCCGCAGATCACGCAAAACCGCACCCCGATTGTTCACAGTCTTCAAATGATTGGGCGAAAGGGCTAGGAGTTTGTCATACGTCGCAAGGGCCTCATCGTAGCGCCGCAAAAGCCGCAGGACATTCCCGCTGTTGGCCATGGCGTCAAGAAAGCCGGGTTCAAGCGCCACCGCTTGACGATAGCCCGCCAGAGCTTCTTCATAGCGGCCCAGCATCCGAAGCGCGTCGCTGCGGTTGCTGACGGCGATGGAATAACGCGGATTGGCGACCAGCGCTTTGTCGTAGCTCTCCAGCGCCTCGGCAAACCGGCCTAGCACGAGCAACGAGACGCCCCGGTTGTTGTACGCCTCGGCATGATTTGGATTTACGGCGACGGCTTTTTCATAAGAGGCCAAAGCCTCCATGTGGCGATCCATCGCCTGCAAGGCGTCGCCTTGATTCTTTATTGCTTCGGCATAGTCGGGTTTAAGCTTTAAGGAGTGCGCGTAGCTTTCCAAGGCCTCTTGGTATTTGCCCAAGGCTTGCAGCGCATTGCCCTGATTGTTGTGCGCGGCATGAGCAGCGGGATCGACGGCCGTGGCCTTTTTTATAAGGCGTAACGCGTCTTCATTGCGGCCGATCTGCAGATACAAAACGCCCAGCATATGCAGCGCGTCGAAATGTTTGGAGGAGGCCTTCAGGACGTCTTTATAAACCGGCTCAGCGGCAGTGAGCTGTCCGGCTTTATGAAAGGCAAAAGCCTGCATGAACTTTTGCTGAAGGACGGGGGAAGGCGTCATGCACCGGCGATCCGTTCTGCAACGCGCGCGATCACATCGTCCCAGGCATTGGGCCGCGGCTGCCGGAAAATTTGGGCCGAGGGATACCAGAGCGACGGACCTTCGTCCGCGCCCCAATACCAAAGTTTGGCGCTCCCTCCCGGAATCATGACGTAGACCGGAACGCCGAGCGCGCCCGCCATGTGGGCGGTGGTGTTCGAAACCGTCACAACCACGTCGCAAGCTGCGATAAGCGCAGCGAGGCCGTCCAGGTCGTTCAAGAGATCGGGTTCGGCGAGGTGCGTCAGATCGAGCTTAGCGCCAGCGCGTTCAGCCGTTGTGTTGCTATACTGAAGATCGACAAAGTGTGCAGCTTTTCCGGCGGCCTTCCAAATTGGCGCCCAGCTTTTTAAAGCGCTGCTCTTTTGTTTGCCCGCGTCGGCATTGGTGCTGATCCACGACACGCCTATGACTTTGGTTTTGCCGGCGCTGAGCAGGCTTTTGCGATAGGCGGCGGTGCGCACCGGATCAGCCTTGAGATACCCCGACCGCTTGGGAAATGAGGCGATGTCCGTCCGCACGTAACGTCCCAGGCTGAGCGCCGAAATTTGGGCACCGATGGACGGGTCTTGTGTGGCTTCATCGGGCGGCGTCGTGCGGGCCACGACGTGGACATTTGGATATGACCGTTTGATCAGCGGCACTAAGCGGGGCTCAGTTTCCCAAGCGATGTTCATCCCGCGTTCGGCCAGATCAGCGACCATGCTGCCCTGGAGCAACTCGTCACCGATCCCTTGCTCGCCCCATACTAAAAGGCGCTTTCCGCCGAGGTCTTCGCCGGTCCATGTGGGCTGCGTGAAATGGCGCGGCGGCGTTTTCCAACTGTGGCACTTCCAGCGCCATTCATAGGCGATCCACCCGGACGCCATATCGCCCACCGTGAGCAGCGCTTGCGCAAGGTTGTGATGCGCTTCTGCCAGAGTTGGCTTTAGGACGATCGCCTGCCGGCAGCTGGTGACGGCCTCATGAAATCGCCCCAAGCTGTAGAGGGTCACGCCGCGATTGTTGTGGGCTTCGGCGTTGTTGGGATCGCGCGCAATGGCGCGCTCATGTAGCGCCAAAGCTTCCGCTGCACGCGCAGGGTCGGACTGAAACATACGGCCGAGATTTGTGTAAGGGTTCGCTCGGTGAGGGGCTGCGAAAATCGCCTGGTGCAGAATGGCTTCCGCACGCCCGAACTGGCCTAGCTCGTACAACACGCCGCCATACTCATCGAGTGCCGGAATATTTTCGGGCTGGCTTTTGACGACCTCGCCGTAGACGGCTGCGGCCTCAGGAAGTTGCCGGTTCAGGCGCAAGACAACGGCATAAAGGTAAAGGGCTGGGGCGTAGCCCGCCTTGAGGGCAAGGGCTTTGCGAAGAGCGTCGGCGGCTTGTGCATACGCACCGAGATTAAACAGCGCAAAGCCGTGATTGTAATGAGTCTCGTGCGCGGTTGGCTTTTGCAGCGCGGCCATTTCAAAGCAGCGCGCCGCTTCATCGAACTGACCGCGTTTTACTGAAACTGCGCCAAGCATTTCAATAGCCGGCAAATGACCGGCGCGCGCGGCGAGAGACTTTGCGAGTTTTGCGGCCGCGCCTTCGAGGGCGCCCGTCTGGTAATCAACCGCGCCGGAGAGATACAACGCCTCGGCGTTGTTGGGCTCTTGTTCCAAGACGCGGGCGTACTCAGCCTGCGCAGCGGCAAGATTGCCGGCTTTATGAAGGCCTATCGCAGCACTCAGCAACGAGGCGGTGGTCTGGCTCTCGTTGGGCATAGATTACCTCGAAAATTAGTCGTCGCTCATGCCCATCTGGCCGGCGATACGCAAGACTTCCTCGACGCTGGTTTCGCCCTGCCAGGCTTTGATCAGGCCGTCTTCGAGCAGGTCGCGGTAGCCGGATTTGCGCGCAACCGCCACCATCTCGTAGAGCGGCTTCTGATGCAGAATCAGGTCGCCCAGCTCGTCACTGACAATGGCCATTTCATAAATGCCGACACGGCCGCGATAGCCGGTGTTCTGGCACTGCTTACAGCCTTTGGCGGCGAACCAGCGCGGTGGATCTGACATCAGTTGTGGGAACAGAGCTTTCAGTTCCCCACACTTCTGGATGATCGCTGGCGGCGGCTCATGCGTTTCGCGACAATGCGGACACAGTTGGCGCACCAGGCGCTGGGCGATCACAGCCCGAATAGATGACGACACCAGGAACGGCTCGACGCCCATGTCGATCAAACGCGTGAAGGCGCTCAAAGCATCGTTGGTGTGCAGGGTCGAGAACACCATGTGACCGGTGAGCGAGGCCTGCACGGCGATCTGCGCGGTTTCAACGTCGCGAATTTCCCCGATCATGATCGTGTCCGGGTCCTGACGCAGGATAGAGCGCAGCGCGCGGGCGAAGGTGTAGCCGATGTCGGCTTTCGTCTGCACTTGGGTCACGCCGGGAATGTTATATTCGACCGGATCTTCGACGGTGATGATCTTGCGTTTGCCGTCCTTGATTTCTTCCAGCGTGGCTTTCAACGTGGTCGATTTACCCGAACCGGTCGGACCGGTGACCAGGATGATGCCGTAAGGCTCGTTGGCCAGACGTCCAAAGACTTCCAGTTGGTCCGAGGACATGCCCAGTTTGGCGAGCGTGAAATGTTTATGTTCCTTCAGCAGAAGGCGCATGACGATGGACTCGCCCCACACGCCCGGCAAACACGACACGCGCACGTCGAGGTCTTTACCGGAAATGCGCAGACCGATACGACCGTCCTGCGGTAGGCGGCGCTCGGCGATATCAAGACCGGAAATCAATTTGATGCGCGACGCCACGGCGTCGAAGCGCGAGCGCGGCAACGTCAGACGGTTTTGCAGCACGCCGTCGATGCGAAAGCGAATATCGAATTCATGTTCGCGCGGCTCAACGTGAATGTCCGACGCACCTTCGTTCACGGCCTGGGCGAGGGCGTTAGAGACAAGCTCCACCACCGGCGCTTCTTCAGCCAATTCACGCAAGAGCGCCACATCGCCGCTGACGTCACGGCCTTCGTCGGCCAGAGTTCGGCGCACGAGGTCCAGCATCAGATCGAGGTCGCGGTTGCGCACCAAACCCCAAATCAAAGACTTGTCCGGGAACGCCGCCGACAGCGCTTCCTGCAGGCTGGTTGAAAGCGGATCGCGGCAAATGCAGCAAATGGTGACGTCATCTACGGCCCAGGCAATCGCACCCTGATCGATCCACCACTCGGGTTCGATGCCGGACGCTTGCATGGTCTCGATGTATATCGTCGGCTCTTGGGGCATCTGCTCGGTCGAGACCACCTCAAGGCCGAGTTGGAACGACAGCGCCTCAAGCACGTTGTCTTCCGAAACCGATCCGATGCGGATCAGAATGGCGCCCAGGCGTCCGCCCAGCGTCGACTGGAATGTCAGCGCCTTGGCGAGATCGTTTTCGCCGACCAGGGACCGCTGCATCAGAATTTGCCCGATGGTGGACGGCGCGCCCGCGGTGGTTCCGGTCTCGACAGTTTTCGTAAGTGCGTTCATAGGGTGTGTGGCTCTGGACTCATTGCGCGGGCGCGACCTTCGCCATCCCGTCTAAGATGTTGATTTAGATCATACCTTACCTGATTATTTTAATCTGAGGCATGACACGCCGTTAAGCTTGTTACAAACCCTTCAGAAAAACCCAAAAGCCCTTTAAAAGCCTGGGCCTACAGACCGATTTAGCAAACTATTCCCTCTCAGCTTCCGGGTCCAGGCTGGAACATATCCTCATGAAACGGCTCACATGAAACGCTGGCTCGGCAATTTCCTGGCGCTCGTCCTCTCGGCCCTGTTCATGGCGGGCCTGTTCGAAGTGGCCTGCCGGACCGTCATCAACAGCGGCACGCAGTACCATATCGAGATGTGGAAGTACGCCGTCGCGCTGAAGCGCCTCTCGTCCAACCCCGACATCGGGCACGAGCATGTGCCCTCCAGCCATGCGCGTTTGATGGATGCGGATGTCGCGATCAACAGCCAAGGTCTGCGGAACCGTGAAGTCGCGATCACCAAACCCGAAGGCGCCAAGCGCATTCTAATGCTGGGTGATTCCATCCTGTTTGGCTGGGGCGTGCGCCAAGAAGAAACCCTCTCCGTGCAGCTTGAAAGCGCCTTGAAGGCGACCGGACAAGACAACATCGAAGTCATCAATACCGGCGTTGGCAATTACAACACCGCCATGGAAACCGCCTATTTTCTTGATCGCGGTGTGGCCTAT
This sequence comes from Fidelibacterota bacterium, assembly GCA_947476895.1. Taxonomy (GTDB): domain Bacteria; phylum Pseudomonadota; class Alphaproteobacteria; order Rhodospirillales; family Rhodospirillaceae; genus SHVO01. The sequence continues at coordinate 173,782 of CANJRX010000002.1, forward strand.
ACGCCCGATATCGTGGTCTTGAATTATTTCATCAACGATGCCGAACCCACGCCCACTTACACCGATGTGCCGTGGCTCGCGCGCCACTCCTATGCCTATGCGGTTCTGGGCGGCGCGTGGGATGGATTTAAACGCCGCCTGGCTGGCACTGCACAGGATTGGCGCAGCTACTACGCCGGCCTCTATGCCGACGGCGCGCCGGGATGGGCGAAGGCCCAGACCAACATCGCCGCGCTGGCCGAATACTGCCATGCCAACGGCATACGTCTGATCCTCGCGAATATCCCAGAGCTGCGGGAGTTGAAGGACTACCCCTTCATGGACGTGCAGGCGAAGGTGGAAGCCGTCGCTGCCGCCAATGGCATTGAATACCTGGACCTGCGTCCCGCCGTGGTGGCTGAAGACCCTGCGTCACTTTGGGTCACGGTCCCGGACCCCCATCCCAATGGGAAAGCGCAGGCTTTGATGGCGCAAAAGCTGGCGGCGTATTTGACCTCAAATCCGACCGGTCCCGGTCTCTAAGACCTAGGGCGCCAGCATTAGCCACGAGGCCTTTGTAAGCGCCCCGATGAAGGTGCCGAGAATGCCTGCCGCCAGGCCCGGGCCCAAGGGCATCTCGCCCCGCCATAGGGCTTTACGGGCCACGGCGCTGGCCACGCCGGCCCCAAGCAGGGTCAAAATGCCCCCGGCGGCCATGATATAGGGCAAGGCCCAGGGACCAAGCCACAGGCCACCCGCAGCCACCAGTTTAACGTCCCCAAAGCCCATGGCTTCACGGCCCTTGAGGCGGCTGACCAGCCAGCGTAAGGCCCAGAACACCCCACCGTTGAGGGCGGCTCCTATAAGGGCGGCTTGCCACGATATCCCTATCGGCGAGCCAATAATCGCCACAGCCATGCCGGACAGGGCCAGGACCGCCTGGAGGGGGTCGGGCAGGTAACCCGTGCGTAAGTCCACCACCGCCAGCCAGATCAGGCAGGCGGCGAGAACGGCCAGGCAGATGTAAGGCCAGAACGCCATCATGACGCGCAGTCTACGGGGTTTCTGGGACGGCGGACCAGGGCAGGGTTATTGAATCGGCAAATATGGTCACAAGCCCCATGACGACAAAAATCGCGGCAGCGGCATAACGCACCCACCGCGACTGAACATGTGCGGTTGAGAGCCGCCCGATGTAGACCGCCGGCACGTCCGCCAGCAGCATGCCGGCCGTGGTCCCGGCGACCACCAATGCAATGGAGCTAAAACGGGCGGCCAGAGCAGCGGTCGCAAGCTGGGTCTTGTCTCCCATCTCGGCGATAAAAAAGCTCACCGTCGTTATCCAAAAAATACTCATGACGGTAACAGCGTCTTTAATTTTGGATTCCTCATCCAACTTGTCCGGGATCAAGGCCCAAGCGCCCATGGCGATGAACAGAAGGCCCAAAACCCAACGCAGCACGGTCGGATCCACGGCCGAGGCGATCAATCCTCCGACCATTCCTGCAATCGTGTGGTTGAGAATGGTCGCTACAAAAATGCCGGCGATGATCGGCGCGGGGCGTTTGAAGCGGGTGGCGAGAACCAGCGCCAGGAGCTGTGTTTTGTCGCCGATTTCAGAAACCGCGACGATGCCCAACGAAATAAAGAAGGCTTCCATGATGCTCCAGAAAGGCGAAACGTTCGGACCGTTTGTGACCTGTGGTTTATAAGGATAAGGACGCATGGACAAGCGGCGTCGGTTTGCCCGCCCCCGCGAATATGATATGAAACCTGCGCGGGGCGTCGTTTCTTACAATATCGCCTAGAAGCTGCGATGTGTTCCGCGGGTGTAGTTCAATGGTAGAACGAAAGCTTCCCAAGCTTTAGGCGAGGGTTCGATTCCCTTCACCCGCTCCACTTCTGTTGGCGAATGCAGCGAGTACAAAACGGATTTCATGGCCGACGCCGAAGACACCCAACCCCCCGCTGCTGCTCCCGCCGGACCGCGCAATACGCACTTCGATTTCCAAGCCCGCGTTTTTCAAGCACCCGGTGCGCATTTCGAGCTGAGGGATCACCCCAAGAAGCCCATGTTCGCGGTCGATATGGGTGCGGGGATTGGTTACATCTCGCTCAAGGATTTGCGCCGCACCTTTTTTATCGAGGCCGGCGGTCACGACGATAAGTTGATCGACCGCGCCGAAGCGGGCTTGCACTTTGTGCCCGACATTCGCCCCGGCGATGAAATTCCCAACGAAATTCTGGACGGCACGGCCTCGTGGACCGTGGCGCGCAAGCACAAACAAATCGCCCGCGACCGTTTGCAGGTGCAGCTGCTGTCGTGGATGTCCGGCAAGCCCATCGTCTATGCGAACCAGGAAGACTTGAAAAAGATCATTGCCGACGAAGGCAATAAAAAAGGCCTGAAAGATGCTTTCACGAAAGCGGCCGTGGCGCTTGGGTATGATGCCAAGGAATCCGAAAAGGTCCTGGACCTGATCGAAACCATGGCCCGTGAAATTTGCTACATCGAGGCCCTGCGCGACCGTGCCAAAGAGCTTTTGAAAATCCGCGCCAATGTCGAAGCGCTCATCAAAGTGTACTCGGCTGACCAGCGCGTTGTGGCGGACCTTGGGCGGGTAAAGATGTTGATGGTGAAAGCCATCGCCGAGACCGACGATGTTTTCAACAACATCGATGCTGAGACCGCCGACGTCATGGGTGCGTTGATGTCCATCGACGACATCATTCGCGCCGTGCGCAAAGCGCGCGACGACGTGCACTTCATCATGATGGAATGGGACCCGGTGCTGGCCAAGTGGCAGAACCTGGAAATGGTCAGAAGCCAGGAAATCGACAAGGCTTTGACGATGACCTATCAGTTTCTCGCCAAGCGCTTTTCGACCGGCAAAAGCATTATGAAAAGCCGAGCGAAGATCGAACCGCCCAAACCTGCGCCTTCAAAGCCTGCGCCTAAGTAGCGGCTTCCATGCTGGCGATGGCGACCCGTAAGGTCGTCGCGTCAAAGGGCTTGGCCAACACCAGCGAGACGCCCGCCTTTGCCGCGCGCTCGCGCATGCTCGAGTTTGCATCTGCGCTCGCCAAAATGAATGGTAGATTTTGGAAGCGCTTGTCGGCGCGCACGGCGGCGAGGAACGCGAGGCCGTCCATGGGCTCCATGTTCCAATCGGAAATGATCAGCACAACATCGGTGTTGCCTTGCAGTAGGGCTAAGGCTTCTGCGCCATCGGTCGCCTCGATGACGTTGTCGTAGCCCAGACGCGCCAGCGCGCGTCTAAGTCCCGTCAGCAGCGACGGAACGTCGTCAACAATCAAAATCTTCGAGGTGGGGTACAGCTGCATGTTAGCCCCGATTTAGCGCGACAGATGGCTCACCAGATCGTGCAGGAAGCGCGTGCCGGCGTCCACTTGAGATACGGAAATGAATTCGTTGGGCTGATGCGCCTGACTGATGGAGCCGGGTCCGCAGATCACCACGGACAGGCCGCTTTCCTGAAACTGGCCGGCTTCAGCTGCGAAGGCCACGGCGCGGGTGACGTTATCGCCCGTCAACATGCGGCAGAGGCGCTCGGCTTCAGAGTCCAGTTCCGGCTTCAACGGCGGTGTCGGCTGGCGCGGGAAAGTTTCGATATTGCAGCCGGGCGCTACGGCGCGCATGCGCGGGAGCACGACGTCGTTGCAATAAGACTTAAAGCGATTGAGATATTGTTCCGGACCGTCTTCCGGCAACACGCGGATATCCCAGTGGAAGGTGCAGTGGCGCGCCATGATATTGATGGCCGTTCCGCCTTCGATGATGTTGACGGTCATGGTGCTATGGGGCGGTTCGAACAGCTGATTGTGCAGCCCCTTGCTCGCGGCTTCAGCAGACATCGCCTGAATAAATTGAACCAGTTCGGCCGCCACCATGACCGCACTGACGCCGCGGTGGGTTTGCGAAGAATGCGTCTCATGGCCGGTCACCACCGTGCGAACACCGGTAATGCCTTTATGCGCGCTGACGACTTTCATGTCGGTAGGTTCGCCGACAATCACCGCGCGCGGCTTCGGCAGTTCGCGGTTCAAAAGGCGGATCAGCGACGGCGCGCCCAGGCAGCCGACTTCTTCGTCGTAGGAGAAAGCGAGGTGGATGGGGGTCTTTAAGGGCGCGGCGGTCATGGTATCCAGCGCGCTCAAGATAATCGCGAGAAAGCTTTTCATATCGGCGGTGCCGCGGCCGTAAAGCAGCCCGTCTTTCTGGACCACGTCGAAAGGATTGGTGTGCCATTCCTGGTCATCGACGGGCACGACGTCGGTATGGCCCGACAAGACAACGCCGCCTTCAACGCGCGGGCCGATGGTGGCGAGAAGATTGGCTTTTGTTTTGTCGTCGTTATGAACCAAGCGGCTCTCAACGCCGTGCTCTTTCAAAAGCCCGGAAACGAAATCGATGAAGGCGAGGTTGGAATTGCGCGACACCGTATCGAAGCTCACCAGCTTTTCCAGCATGGCGATAGAGCGCGCAGTAGCTGGTGAGACATTTGCCATCGTTCTATTCCGCCATACGCCATTTAGTGCCGTCGGGACGATCCTCGATGACAACGCCCAGGGCGGCAATGGCGTCCCTGATACGGTCGGCTTCCTTGAAGTCTTTCGCTTTGCGGGCGGCGAGGCGTGCTTCGATCAAGCGCTCGACTTCCGCAGCATCGACGCCCTTGGACTGCTGCGCAAACCATGCTTTTGGATCTTGCTGCAGAAGGCCGAGCAACGCACCGGCTGCAAGTAATTGTCCTTTGAGCGTCGCCTGTTCGGACGCAATCTGCGACGTATTAAGCGCAGTAATCCACTCGGCGAGGACGGCAAACGCTTTTGGCGTGTTGAGATCATCGTCCAAAGCGTCGAGAAACTCTTTCGGTGCTTTATCTCCAGCCGGCTTCACGTCGGCCACACGTTCCAGCGCGCGGTAAGCGCGGTCCAGTGTCGTCTTGGCCTGATCCACGGTGTCTTCTGACCACTCCAACGGTTGCCGGTAGTGCGCGCTGAGAAGCGCCCAGCGCAGTACTTCGCCGGGATGTTTCTCAATCAGCTCGCGCATGGTGAACAGGTTGCCCAAGGACTTGGACATCTTCTCCTTGTCCATGGTTAGAAACCCGTTGTGCATCCACAGGCGCGCATAGGTCGCGCCGCCGTGGGCGCAGGTGCCTTGCGCCAGCTCGTTCTCATGATGCGGGAAAATCAGGTCATGGCCGCCAGCGTGAATGTCGATGGTGTTGCCAAGGTGCGTTTCAATCATGGCCGAGCATTCGATGTGCCAGCCCGGGCGGCCACGTCCCCAGGGGCTATCCCAGCCCGGCTGGTCCGGCGTTGAGGGTTTCCAGAGCACGAAGTCTGCCGGATCTTTTTTGTAGGGTGCGACTTCCACGCGGGCACCCGCAATCATGTCGTCGCGATTGCGGCCCGATAGTTTTCCGTAGTCAGGGAATGACGGCACGTTGAACAGAACGTGACCTTCGGCCTCGTAAGCATGGCCTTTGGCGATCAGCGTCTCGTTCATTTTAATCATTTGACCGATGTGATGCGTCGCGCGCGGCTCAAGCGTGGGCGGCAGCACGTTCAGCGCCGCAACGTCTTCTTGGTAGATCGCCATAAACTTCTCGGTGATGGCATCGATGGCGATGTTTTGGGCCTTAGCGGCGGCGTTGATTTTGTCGTCTACGTCGGTGAAGTTGCGGGCGTAGACGACCTTGGGATACCGCGCGCTCAGTAGGCGGAACAGCACGTCGAAGACCACGGCAGGGCGGGCGTTGCCAATATGGGCGTAGCTGTAAGCGGTGATGCCGCAGACGTACATCGTCACCCGGGCCGGATCGGCCGGTGTGAACGCCTCCTTACGGCGCGTCAAAGTATTGTATAAAATCAATGACATAAGGTCATTTTTCCCAGCGGCGATATTATCACAGTCAACGTGGATAATAAGCCGGGTGATAGCGCATCGGCTAAGGGATTGCAAAACCGCTCGCTAAGGGCGATATCCTGCCCCGAGCAGCCTATCCAGCCCGGTCTGGGACGTATTTTGAGGAGCGACGATATGAGTGGCCAACAGCCCGCAACCTTCGGGCCCCGCCTGAGCATCGAGCAGGTCGAAGAGGGCAAAACCCTTGCGCCGAAGTTCGATCAAAACGGACTCATTCCGGTGGTCACCACCGATGCTGAGAGCGGTGAGCTGCTCATGCACGGCTACATGAATGCCGAAGCGCTGGCCAAAACCATCGAGACCGCCGAAGCGCACTATTACAGCCGCAGCCGCAAGGCCATCTGGCACAAAGGTGCGACCAGCGGCCTTACGCAGAAGGTTGTCGAGATGCGTATCGATGACGACCAGGATGCAGTTTGGCTCCGCGTGGCCGTCGCCGGTTCAGGTGCTAGCTGTCACGTCGGTTATCGTTCGTGTTTCTACCGTTCGGTCCCGCTTGGCGATGTGGCGGCGGCGGTTGAAAACCTGCATTACGAAGAATCTGAAAAGACCTTCGATCCCAAAGCCGTTTACGGCGACGCGCCGAACCCGACTCAACTCTAGTTTTTTGGCTCTCTGGACTTCGCCGCAATGCGTGCGGCGATGGGCGCGAATTGCCTGTCGAAATGATGGTCGCCCTCTAAGGTCATAACCTCGAGCTTCGGGTTCACAATACCCGGGCAGGGGCGTTCATCTTCTTCGGTGTTTTCCACGCAGAGCGTTGGAACGTCGAGCGCTGCGATGGCGGGCGCCATTTCCGGGCCGCTGGTATTTTCAACGCCGATCCAGCCGCCAACACTGACTTCGAAAGACGTATGCAGACTGGGCGCCAGCAACGTCATCAGATCGGTGCGCGCTTTCAAGTCGGCGGGCAGGCGCTGATACAGAAACGGCAGCACATCTGCGCCGAATGAAAAACCCACCAGAACCACGCGGCTTTTATTCCAGGCTGCCAAATAATGGCGCAAGATTCGCTCCAAATCGGCGGTGGCTTTTTCGGGTGTTTGCTCCGACCAGAAATATTTCAGCGAATTAAAGCCCACCACGCCGATGCCCTGTTTCGACAAGCGTTCGCCGATGTCTTTGTCGATATCGGCCCAGCCGCCGTCGCCGCTCAGCACAATCGCGAGACGGTCGTCGTTGCCTGTCGCAGGCAGTTCAATAATCGGCAGATCGGGCAGCGCCGCCACGGGCACCGCAGCACTTGCCGCTGTGCGGGCGTTGGTCTGTGTCACGACCGACACCAGCAAATCAGTGGCTTGGTCCGGCTGCGGCACCACGATGCGGCCGTCGGGCAAATCGCCGGTGAAGGCCGCGATATCAGCCGCTGTACATTTCGCAGGATCGGCAATGGTGACAAAAGCCGCGCTCAAAGCCTTTGAGGACTGCAACATGAAAGAGCTGCCGTCTTGTGTGGTTTGCAAGTTACCTTGACCAGGACAGGGCGGCAATGGGCTGTGCAGCACCGGGCAGAAATCCATGGTCACGACGCCCTGAACTTTATTGGGCGCGCTTTGCACGCCGGCTGCATAAGCGACCGAGGCGCCGTCTTCTTGTCCCAAGAAAAAAGGCTCTTCTTTGGGCGAAATCTTGAGATGGGTGGAAATGGCGTCAGTAAGCCTTTTCACCGCGCCGGCATAATCCACGCACTGCGCACCGCTTGCGAGATTTTGCGTGAGGCGCGGCAGATCAACGCCGGCCACGACGCGGTCGGGCCAAGCGACGCCCCAGGCCTCGTCGTCAAAGTCTTCGCGCCAACCGCGGGCATCGGAAAAATAGACGACTATGTTGCGGATTGCGTCACTGTTGCGATACAGCGCCACTTTGCCGAAGGGGCCTACGTCGATGTCCGAGCGTTTGCGCTCGTCCCGGTCACAGGACGTGAGGCAGGTGAATGCGAGCAGGATGGCGATAAGCGTCTTGGCCATTTTTGCTACTTCTTGATGACGCCGCCGATGCCGCCGGAAATCAGCGCCGTTGCGTCCAAGAGCACGCGGCCGATCACAAGACCTCCCGGCGAGGCTAGGAACTTGGGGCGCCATTCAGGGCTAAACTTTTCTTTGTATTTCCGCAGTCCTTGGAAATTATAGAACTGATCGCCGAAACGATAGGCCAATGAGCCGATCCGGTACCACAGGGGCGAGAATCTGCGGGCTTCCAGGCCCGAGAGCGGCGCCATACCGAGGTTGAACCACTGATAGCCCTGGCGTTGTCCCCAATGGATCAGCTCGACGAACATAAAATCCATAACGCCGTAAAGCTGTTGGGGCATGTAACGCATCAGATCGACGGACAGCTCTTGTAAACCCGCGCCAAGCCAGAGGTTGGTGAAGGCGATGATGCGGCCTTCCTTACGCACCACGGCACAAGGGCAGCGGGCCAAATAGGCTTCATCGAAATGGCCGACCGAGAAGCCCTTTTCGCGGGTGTTATGCTCGGCAAGCCAACGATCCGAAATCGCGCGCAGTTCAGACATAACGCCCGGCACCGCCAGCGGCGACAGCACTTCGAACGTTGCGCCTTCTTTGGTCGCGCGCCGGTGGGCGTAGCGCAGATCCTTAAAGCCCGGCTGATCCAGCGAGAACTTTGCAAGGTCCACGCGGGCCTCGTCACCCAGCTTCAGCATCGAGAGCCCAAGATCGAAATAGAGTGCCAGGTTCTCCGCATCGACCTGATAAAACACAGGAATGCCGCCGTATTGGTCGCACAGTTCGCGGAACTTCCAAGCCAGTTCTACGCGCGTTTCCGCAGGGCCTATGGGATCACCCATGGCAACCCAGGTGCGCCCGCGCACGCCGTACATGATGAAACCGTCTCCGCGTTCGCTGAACAGCACGTTTTTATCGCCCAGGAGCGCGAGCGCGGCTTTGGTGTCGCGCGATGCGGCAACGATTTCGCTGATGTGGGCATTATCGGCAGACACGGGCAATGACGGCGGCGGGGCCTGTGGACGCAGCAGCTGCGCGATGGCGGCGCCCACGGCGATCAGTGCTACCGCCACGCTCGCCCGTAAAAAGCGCGGGGCGTCGCCTGTGAATTCAAACTGCCACCACAGGTCACGGGAATATTCGATGTGGCGGTAGGAGAAAAATCCCAGCCACATGGTGCCGAGGACGATCACCGCCACGGCGGCCAACCATTCGCCCGATAAACTTTGCCCCAGCAGTACAGCGCGGCGGTAAAAGGCTTTGCGTGTCGGAATGAGCGCCAGGGCCAAAAAGATCAGGAACAGCGCTTCTTCGTAGTCTAGGCCCTTGAGCAGTGACGCGGCCGCGCCAACGCCGAGCAAGGTCAGGGTCAGCACGTAAGCGGCATCGAGCCGCTGCAGCAGTGCGCGCGAAAGCAGCATCAGCCCGATCCCGGTGATGCTGCCGACCAAGTGCGAAGCCTCAAGCACCGAGAGCGGCAGTACGTTCTGGATAATATTCAGACGGTCATCCACCGAAGGCGTTGCGCCCGAAACCAACAGAACGATACCGGCAAAGAATGCGGCCATGGCCGAGATTTGCGGCGCGACGCGGGCAGCTTGAACGCCAACGTAACGCGCCGCTTTGGCAACATGACGCCACTGGCCCAACACCTCGTAGCCCGCGAGGAGGGCCGCCGCGATCGCTAGCGGCAAGACGTAGTAGATCATGCGGTACGCCAACAGGGCGCCGGCCGCTTGAGCTGTGTCGACATTCGGCAGCAGGAGCAGCAGCACCGCTTCAAATACGCCGAGGCCGCCGGGCACATGGCTGATGATGCCGGCCACCAATGCGACAATAAAGATCGTGAGGAACGTAATGAAGCCGAAGCCGGCGTCGAGCGGCATCAGCGTGTACAGCACCGCGCAGGTCATCACGATGTCCAGGCTGGACAGGGTGACTTGGCCAAGCGCCAGTTCAAACGCCGGCACGCGCAAGCGCCACTTACCGAGCGTCAGTATGCGCCGCCGTGACAGGCTCCATAACAGATAGGCAACGATCACGGCGATCATTAGGCCGCCGAAAAGCTGCACTGCGAGGGGTGGGAAGGCTTCCAATTCGGCCAACGCTGCCGGGCGCAGCGTCAACGTCACGCCGCCCATGAGGATGATCCCCATGAAGAAGGTCGTGAGGCAGAAGGCAATCACGGCCGTGATCTCGAGGCCCGTTAAACCCGCGGCAGCATAAAGCCGGTAGCGCACCGAACCGCCGGTTAATGTGCCGAGGCCTCCGAGACCGATGCTGTTGGTGAAGGCGTAGGAGATGAACGATGTCATTGCCACAGCGCGGAGCGGCAAAACCTTGCCGACATAACGCAAGGCGAGCACATCGTATCCCACCAGCATGGCGTAGCTGGCCGCTGTGAAGGCGACGGCCGAGATAATTTGGCGTAAGGGAAGGCCCGCGACGTAGTCGCGAATTTCGAGGAAGCGATCTTCAGCGAGTGTGGTGCTCAACAGCCATATGGCGAGGCCGAACACCACAATCATCAGCAAAGGCGCAGCTCGTTTGATAAGCGCCATGGAAGCTCAGTTTAGAGTTGCTGCTCGCGTTGTTGACGTCCACCAGGACCGCGTCCGCCGCCAGCTTGGCTGCCTTGAGGCTGCGCGGGCGGTAGCCAAACTTTGCGCTGCCACTGCGTTGCGCGCGCGGTTGCCGCAGCGCGTTGTGCTGCGGTTAGTGTTTTATCGACGGCGGCCAGGTCGGCCGTCGCCACGGGCGTAAAGCCGATGCGCGATTTGCCGGTATTGGTTTCGTACAGCACCATCCAGTAAGCCGCTTCTTCGCTGTTGCGGATGGCCGTGGGGCCGAAGGTGTGAACGATTGCGAGCGTGCCTTGCGCTTCGGGCCAGCCGGCGTCGGCAGCGCGGCGCAGCCATGTCAGGCCGTCAAAATAATCCGCCGACAAATCTTTGTCTTTGGTTCCGGCTTGGATGAGACAAGCACCTAGAGCCGTTTGAGCGTTTTCATAACCCGGGCCTAAGTTCGCGACCGGACGCAGCTTCAAGATCGCACCGGCGCAGTCGCCTTTATTTTTAAGATCCAGGCCCTGGCTGTACGCCGCATTCGCATCCTGGCCGGGGCGAATGATGGAGACGCGTCCATCTATGCCTTGAATAGCGACGCCGGCCTGACGGTCACGCGCAGAACTTCCACAGGCGGCCACCGCCAGAAGCGCGGCGGTGACGGCAAGCGCTGTCTTATGCGATCTCAAAACCGGAATCTCGCCGTGATGCCGGCTTTATGCGCCAAGTACCCTTTGCTCATCTCGGCATCGTAATCGACGCTCACCGACGAATAGCTGTCTTTGTGAGATATGCCGATACCGATGTTCGCGCGGTTGGGATTGCGGGCGTTGCTCATGTTGGTGAAAGCAGAGCCGACAGCAAACTGCGCCGTGACGGCGTAAGGATCATTTTTGAACTCGCGGGTAAAGTTGCCGCGCAGTTCCGCTTCGACGTAGGAGTCATAATAAATCGGGAAGTCGCGATCTACTGTGAAGCCCACCGATGCGCGCGCGCTATCCGCATTACGGCCGGCGACGGTCAGATCAATGCCGGTGCCGCCGCCGGTTTCGGTATAAGCATTTTCGTGATTCTTCTGATACGCGCCACGGACGTAGGGATTGAACTGATAGGCCGAGAACCGGGTCATGTAGCCGACTTCGGCAACGCCGCCGTATTCGTAGCCTTTCCACTTGCCGATCGCGAGACGGCTGATATCGCCGAACTTAACCTGGCGCTCTTGATTGTAGCTGTTGTAGCCGCCGCCGAAGCTGCCTTGGACATAGATCGAGCGGCCGCTATAGCGGCCGTAGAAATTAACCTGCGAATTATAAAATTCGACCGGCGATTTGGCTGAGACCTTCAGATTGGCGGAGTGCCAGGTCTCGGCGAAGCTCACGCCGATGTTGGTGGTGTCGTTGAAGACCGGCATGTCGGCGCCCAGCGCGATGCCAAGGCCCCAGACCTCAAAGCCGGACTGCTCGCCTTGCGCACGTTGATCGCCGTAGTCCCCCAAAGCCTGAGCCCAGAAGCTCGCGACGTCGCCGGCGGCGTGATCGGGCATGCCGTTCTTTGCGACCCCGACGAGACGCCGACGTACAGCGCCCGCTGCCATGTCCTGGTTATTCAAGGCGGCTTGGCGCAGCGCGCCGCTGGAGTCAGGCATCAGCTGACGGATGGCATTGTTGAATTCGTCTTGCGTCTGCAACGCGGACAAGGTTGTTACCAGGGGCACGTCGGCATTGAGCGCGGTGTTGAAGGCGTTGTAAATCGCGGTTGTGTTGGCGCCTAAGCCAAGGTCGGTGGCGGTCTTGCGTTTGACGGTCAGCAGCAAAGCGTTGGGATCGGTCGCACTGATGCTGAAGGTGCTGGAATTAATATAAGACACCGGCGCCGTCGCGATGGTGCTGAGGGGTGCGCCTAAGCTGAGCGCGCCCGCCCGAATAACGGTGATGGTTTTTTCGCCTTCGATCAAACCTGTGAAGGTCGCGGTAATTTTTGAATTGGCGCTGACGCTGACAGCGCCGGTTGACCGCAGAAGGCCGTTCGGCAGCGTCGTCGCGCTGTTGTCGATACCGAAGTTCAGGGTCGAGGCGCTCGTGAAAGTCGCGGTCGAAGCGTTGACCGGCTTCGCGCTGAGAATCGTGAGCTGCGATGCATCTACCCCGAGCGACAGCGTGCCGGTGCCTTGACCGATGCCGCCTGTGGCCTTCGCGCCGTTGCTCAACGCCACGGTGTGTGTGCCGTTGCCGAGGTCGACAAGGCCTGAGACCGTGCCGCCGTTCAGCGTGAAGGTGTTGTTGCCGGTTTTAAGGGCACCGGCCTGATAGGTAATCGCGCCGTTCACTTTACTGTTCGCGCCGGTGATGGAAACCGAGCTGTTGCCAGCGCCCAAGAGCACGTCGCCATTGATCGCGCCGGTATTGATAACGGTAACGCCCGTCGTATTCGCGCTGAGATCTGCGGCGATAGCTTTACCGGTCGCGCCGGTCTGAATGAAGGCGCTAAGGGCGCCGCTGTTGGTCAATGAATTGATTTTGCCGGAACGGTCGACGATGGCGTAGGCCGAGGCTGTCGGTCCTTGTGTTTCGACCACGAGGTTGCCGGTATTGCCGATCGCGTTCACCGTACCCTGGCTTTCAACCAAGATACCGTAAGCATCGCCGCCTTTGGTGCCGAGCGCGCCGGTCCCCGTGTTGGTTGTGGTGTCCTGCGTGTTCACAAGGAGTTCGCCGTCGTTCTGTATCGACGGGACGACGCCGTAATTTCCGACGTGGATGCCGATGCCGGTGGCGTCAATGGCCAGGGTCTGAATGTTGCCCTTGTCGTTCCACAAGCCGCCGGTCAGCGTGGTCGTGAAAATCGAGCTACCGCTTTGAATCCCTTGAACGCGCACAGCTGTGGTCGAAAGTCCCTCGATCGAACCCGCAACCAGGATATTGCCCTGGGTTTTGACGGCGTAGCCGCCTGTATCCGCGCCGGGGCTGATCGTGATGTTGGCAAGCGTGTTGTTGGGTCCGCCTTGCGCGATCAGAAGTCCGGGACCGCCGCCGACGACGTTGATCGAGGAATCGCTTGGTGTCGCCGCCGCAGCGGCCGCAGGGTCCAGAACTTGTTCGGTGGCGGTCAGGCGGTTGCCTGTGAAGAGCATGCCTTGTCCGATATTCGACGCGACCCAAACGCCGGCTTTCGCGGGCAGAGGGTCCAGGCGCGTTACGGTGACGCCGTTGGTGCTGGTGAGCTGCGCACCCGTACCGGCGTTCAGCACGCCATTGAATTTGTACGCGCCGTCAATCCCGCCGCCGATGTAGTTGCCGACGGCTTCTTTATTGCTGACCGTCGTGATGCCCGAGGTCGTGAAGTTCCCCGTGATATGGCCGGTCGTCAGGATGCCGTAGCTGTGCTCACCCGTGACCGTGATGATACCGATATTTCTGAGGTTACCGTTCAGTGTGGACGCAATGTTGATTCCGGACGAAGCATTGCCGGCCACAGTGATGGTGCCGACAACAGACGTCGACGTATGAATGTTGTCGTTGATGATGTCCCCGGTGAATGTGCCGAGGCCGCTGAGCTTGATACCGGAATTGAAAACGTCGGCGTTCAGCAGCGTGCTTTTCTCAGCCGGACCCGCGGCAACAATGTTGCCGGTGTTGGTAACCGTACCCGAGATGTTGTTGGCGACGCCGTTCGACGTGGTGAGAATGCTGATGCCGCTCGCGTTTGATTCCGTGCTGTTGATGATGCCGCCAGCATTGGAAATTGAATTGTTGCTGTTCAGCGTGACGGCGGCTGGGCCCGTGGTATCGACAGCGCCAGACGTTTCAATGGTGATGTTGCCCGGACCCGTGCCGTCGCCTGTGGCGGTATCGGCCGGTGTTGTGCGCGAGGACGTAATGACGAGGTCTGATGCAAACGCCGAGGGGATACTCACCGCGGTGGCGGTAGACGCCAGAAGCAAAAACGGTCCAAGGGTAGCAATCTTATTGCGGCCGCCCATTCGAGAAATCCCCTTTAAAATAAAATAGCCAACAACTATCCCACCCGGCGCCGCCAAGCTGGCGAACCCGGCAATTGGGCGGGGCTGTTATAGCAACAACCGCTCCCGGTGCGGCAGTTCTCTGTTGATATGACAGTTTCTCAATGGAATGCGCGGAAAAACGCCAATTTTATCATTCATTTTGCGCATCATCTGGCTCGGCGGCAGCGGCGTTCCGAAACCTGGATTTTAGACCCTAGATTTGCCGAAGGCGGATGGAATTTACAATAGTTAATAGTTTTACAAATGTGGCAAATCAACCCAAGATTTATAACGCTTCTATCTTGCGCTGGAAGGTGTTGAATTGACTAAATCTTAGGTATCCTGCGGTAAATGCGGGTCCAAACCACGCACCTCCCCTGGGGCAAGACGTAGGGGAAAAACAGCGAATGGATTGGGATGGGGTTAATGGCGCAGCCGGCGCGTAATATTTTTGTGGCATTTGAACTGTTTCGGCCCGAACGCGGTGATGACCGCATTCGCGAAACAATTGAGTCCTTTGGCTGCGCATGGGCCAGGGTCAATAAAAACGTGTTCTATCTGCACGGCGATCTTGATGCGCAGTTTGTCGGCACCAAGGTTTGGGCCGCCATGAACATGGACTACAAACTCGTTGTCGTCGACACCACCAAAAACGATGCGCGGTGGTTCAATATCAAGCCGGAAGTTTCAGATTTCCTTGTGACGAACTGGCACGCCTAACAGCGCGCGCGGCTACGCCCGCGGCTTTGGCGGCCGGAGCCGCCATCGCAAAAACCAAGCCTGCCAGTATTAATACGTCGCGCATGGGACACCTCATAAACCTGATACTGGTATAACGAGCGTGATGCGCTTAGGGGTCCCTGCCAAAGGCAGAAAAATGACCTTGGAACTTTTATATCGGTCACTCGCGTCTAAGGTGCGGTGTTCTCGGACCCTGTAAGACGCGCCAATTCCTGGCGGGTTTCACTGCCTTCGATGCTGTCGAGCGGGCAGATTTTCTGGGCCGCGCTAAACTCTTTCAAAGCGCCTTCGCCTTTTTGATGGGCTATCCGCCAGAGACCCATGAACAGCGTGCGCTCGCACGCATCCACGCCTCTGAGCAGTTGCGTGACTTCGGTCTGTGAATCCATGGTCAGAAAGGCGCGCGTCATGAGCCATTCCGGTTCCGGCTTGGCGTTTGGTTCAAGTTCTTCCCAGGCTAAAAACTGCCGGCTACGAAAGCGTGCTTTTGCCAGCCACAAAGCCGCGAGGCCGTCGGTCGGACGCGCCTCAAGCATGGCGCTGAACTGCGTCGCGGCTTCCGGCCAGCGTCCCGCGAGATACAAAGCCGCGCCGCGCCCCAAAGCGCCGGTATCGCTACGCGGCTGCATGGACGACAACTCTTCATAATCCGCGACAGCTTCATCGAAGCGCGCCGCCACAACTTTCAAATACGCCCGCCGCCGCCAAAGTTCGACTTGGTTTGGCTGCAAGGTCACGGCGGTGTCGAGGTCGGTAATGGCGTTGTTATAAGAGCCGACGCGTTGATGAATGACAGCGCGTTCCAGGTAGCGCCGCCAGGCTTTAGGGTCCAGCTCAACGGCGCGATTGGCATCAGCCAAGGCCTGTTCATATTTCTTTTGTGTGCCGTAAACCACCGCGCGCCGCGCGTAGTCGTCGGGATCAATCGACCCGTAGGCGATGACCGCATCGAGTGCTTTGATGGCGCCTTTGGGATCGCCGGAGACGAGCAGTTCAAGCGCGTGGTCGGAGACAGCGCGCGCTTCGGTCACGTCGGAAATTTTGTACGCGCCTTGCGTCGCGCAAGCGGCGAGAAAAATGCTGACGAGGAGGCTGGTGCAAACATGACCAAACTTCATGCACGCACTCTACCCATTTCAGAAACGGGAAGGTAGTCGAACGGGTTAATTTACGCGTGTATTCGCGAGGGCCCGTTCCAGTTCGGCGTGTAACTCCGCGACCAGCAGACCCGCGGGCATGACACGCGCCAGCGCCGCAGCCTGTCCGGCCCATTGCGCGCCAAAGGCGTATTCGCCTTTGGCTTTGGCAGCGGCGTTCAACGCCTTTCCGGCGTCATACGCCATAGGATAGGCCGCGATTTCCTGTACGGGAACGCTATCGGCGAGGGTGGTGAACTTGTTGACGATGCAACGCGCCGGACGCCCTGAGATTGAGGTGGTCAGGGTGGTACGCACATTGGCGCGATCGAGCAACGCCGCGCGGTAGGCCACATCAGCGTCGGATTCAGGGCAGGCCACAAAGGCGGTGCCAAGCTGGGCCGCGCTCGCGCCGAGCGCAAGGCAGGCCGCAATGCCTGCGCCGTCCATAATGCCGCCGGCAGAGATCACCGGGATTTTTAGATTCTGCGCGAGTATCCGTGTCAGCGCTGTCGTGCCCAGGCACTCGTCGGGTTTTGCCGGATCAAACATGCCGCGATGGCCGCCGGCCTCGTAGCCTTGCGCCACCACGGCGTCGATGCCCGCCGCCGCCACGATCTTCGCTTCTTCAAGGTTGGTGGCCGAGGCTAGCAAGATGATACCCGCTGAGCGCAAGGCGGCGATCTTGGCGGGCGACGGCAGACCGAAGTGAAAGCTGACGACGGCCGGGCGTTCCAGCATCATCACGTCGAACATCGCTTCGTCGCTGACAAAACTTTTGTAGATTTCGCGCAAGGTGGCGGGTGGTTCTGCGCCGTACGTCGCAAAGGTGGGTCGTAGCTTTTCGATCCAAGCGCTTTCGCGCGCCGGATCGGCGAGCGATGGGCGATGGCAGAAAACGTTGACGTTAAAGGCGCGGTTGGTGGCTTTGCGAATTTCGCCGATCGTCTTCCGCGCGGCTTCGGCAGTCATCGCGCCGACCCCGACGGATCCTAAACCACCGGCATTGGAAACCGCCGCTGCCATAGCGGGCGTGGACGTCCCGGCCATGGGCGCTTGAATAATCGGCAGCGTGATGCCGAGCTTTGTGAGAAAAGGATTCAAGGGGGGGGCTACGCCGTCGGCTCGACATATCCAGTGTTGTGCGCCGGGAAGGTTTCGTTGCCCTTCAACATGTAATCCCAATAGAGCAGGGGCAAACCGGTGGTCTTGATCCACCAGTTCACGTAGCGCTCTTTGCGCGGATCGAGCGGCAGCGTCGGTGTCGGCTTGCCGCCATAGATGAACTCAGCCATCAGCACTTTGCCGTAACCGGTCGTGAGCGGGCAGGCGCCGTAGCCGTCGTAGGCTTCCTCAATCGCGCCGCCATTGATCAGATGCAAAAGATTACGCACGACCACGGGCGCTTGTTTGCGCACGGCGGCTGCAGTTTTTGAATTGGCGGTGCCGGCGGCATCACCCAAGCTGAAGACGTTTTTGTATTTCAAGTGCTGCAGGCTGTTGGCGTGCACATCCACAAAGCCGGTGGCGTTGGCGAGCGGGCTGCCTTTGATGAAATCCGGGGCACTTTGTGGTGGTGTGACGTGCAGCATGTCGTAGTCGAGTGTCACGGTCTGGCCGTTCTGTTCGCCGGCGGTGATGTTGAACGTCGCTTTGCGTTTACGGCCATCGATCTCAACCAGCGTGTGATTGTAGCTGACCGGGATTTTGTGCCGCGCGGCCACTTTCACCAATTCCTTGGCATAGAACGGCACGCCGAAAATGCCCGGCGTCGCGGTCAGGAAGCGCACATCGCAATGTTCGCGGATACCGCTTTTGCTCAAATAGTCGGCGGCGAGATAGACGGCTTTCTGCGGCGCGCCCGGGCACTTGATCGGCATGGGGGCTTGGGTGAAGACGGCTTTAGCGCCGGGCTTCAAACCTTTCAGCAGTTCGAAAGTGTACTCCACCGTGCCGGCCGAGTAGTTGCTGCACACACCGTAACGGCCGATGTATTCCTTCAGGCCTTTGATGGCGCTCCAGTTGATCTGCAAGCCGGCGCAGACGACAAGGTAGCTGTAAGACACCGTCGTGCCGCTCGCGAGTGTGACCGTATTTGTGTCGGGCGAGAACGTGGTGACGGCATCCTTGATCCAGGTGACGCTATCGGGGATCAAATCTTTCGTGTCGCGCCGCGTGTCTTCCAGGTCATAGGCCCCACCGCCGACCAGCGTGAACGCGGCTTGATAATAATGTGAGTCCGAGGGCTCGATGACCGCAATGTCGAGCGCGTGGTCGTGATCCAATTTACGCAAGCGCGCCGCGACGGTAATGCCTGCTGCGCCGCCGCCGACAATGAGGATCTGATGATGTTTCGCCGCCATGCGTCTGCTCCCACGCGAGATGTTCGGGGCGCATCTCACCACCTTGGGCTGCGGCTCACAAGTCCCGGATAGGCTTTATCCGCAGGCTTTCAGGGCCGCGGATAAATTTCCTAGTTCAGCGGCTGCGGGGGGTAGGAATGGCGGCCACCCTTAGGGTCCGCGACGATATAAGTGCCATCACCTTCCGGTGACAGGTACCCACCCTGAAGCGGGACTTTACCCGCGCCGTCCGGGATATCGAGAATATAGGTCGGATGCGCAAGGCCTGAGAGGCGGCCGCGTAGGCTGCGCACAAGTGCGAGGCCCTCTTCAACCGGCACGCGGAAATGGCTGGTGCCGGGCGCATAGTCCAATTGGTGCAGGTAGTAGGGTTTGATGCGCGCGGCGACGAGCGCGCGGAACAAATTTTCCAAATCGTCGGCGGTATCGTTGACGCCGCGCAAGAGCACGCTTTGCGACAGCAGCGCAAAGCCGGCATCGGCAAGGCGGGCCGTCGCTGCAATGGCTTGCGGGGTGAGTTCCGCAACATGATTGCAATGAATGCCGATGAAGACGGCTTTGCTGGTGCGCTTCAGAGCCTCGATCAAGTCCGCGTCGATGCGCTCGGGCATCGCGACCGGCACGCGGCTATGCACCCGGATGACTTTGACGTGCGGAATTTTATCGAGGGCCTCAATGATCTCACTTATACGTCGCGCTGAAAGCACCAGCGGATCGCCGCCGGTCAGGATCACTTCCCAGATGGCCGGTGTGGCAGCGATGTAATCGAGGGCCGCGGCTAATTCAGAGGGCGTCAACGCGCCTTCCGACCCCACAGCCTCCCGCCGGAAACAGAAGCGGCAATAGACCGCACAGGTCAGCGTCGGCATCAGCAGCACGCGGTCGGGGTAGCGATGCACAATGCCTTTCACGGGCGAATGCGTGTGATCACCGATGGGATCGGCGCGCTCTTCGGCGGCCATATCCAACTCGCGCACATCAGGCACGAACTGCCGCGCGATGGGATCGCCGGCTTGCGCAATCAGTTCCACGAGCGCCGGCGGAATAGCGGTGACATAACGCGCGGCCACGGCGGCAAGGCTAACGGCGCTGGCTTGTGAAATCAGGCCAGCGGCGACCAAATCATCCGGGGTCTTCAGCGTTTTGCGGGAAAGCTCGTTCATGGCGTGGTGGTCGGCCAAATCGGGCTTTAAGTCAACGGAGTTTAGCAAGGCGATCTAAAGCTTCTGCCAGCACATCGTCCTGCTTGCAGAAGGCGAAGCGCACAAACGCTTGCGGGCCATTACCCTCGAAAAACGCGCTGATCGGGATGGCGGCGACGCCAATCTCGGTGGTGAGG
This sequence comes from Fidelibacterota bacterium, assembly GCA_947476895.1. GTDB lineage: Bacteria > Pseudomonadota > Alphaproteobacteria > Rhodospirillales > Rhodospirillaceae > SHVO01. The sequence goes on from CANJRX010000002.1 coordinate 193,827, forward strand.
AAGTGGCAGAAGGACGTGTCGTCGCCCTTAAAGCCGAGCGGCGTGAAATCGGCGCTGACGAAATAGGTGCCCTGCGGCTGTTGCGGCACGTCAAAACCCACCTTGCGTAAACCGGCGCTCAAGCTATCGCGCTTTTTCTCCAATTCATCGGCCAGCGTCCGGAAGTAGCCGGCGTCTTTGCCAAGGCCATAAGCCACAGCGCGCTGCAAGTTGGGCGGTGTCGTGAACGTCAGAAACTGGTGCGCTTTTGCGGCGCATTGCAGCAGGGCGGGGGCGGCGGTGATGTAGCCCACCTTCCAGCCCGTCAGCGAGAAGGTCTTTCCGGCTGAGCCAATTCGCAGGCAGCGCTCACGCATGTCGGGCAGCGTCATCAGCGGAATATGTTTGCAGCCGTCGAAGGTGAGGTGCTCGTACACTTCGTCGCAGACGGCATAGGCATCGTGGCGTTTCACGAGGCCAGCGATGAAAGACAACTCATCGGCAGTGAACACCTTGCCGATGGGATTCATGGGCGAATTGAGCACGACGGCTTTCGTCTTCGCGCTAAAAGCCACGGCAAGTTCGGCGCGCGGTAGGTCCCAGTGCGGCGGCATCAAGCGCACAAGCTTCGGAATCCCGCCCGCAAGCCGCACCATGGGCAGGTAGCTGTCGTAGAGCGGCTCGATCAGCACCACTTCGTCGCCGGGATTAATGAGGCCGAGAAGGCAGGCGGCGATGGCCTCGGTCGCGCCCGAGGTGACCATCACTTCGTCGCGGCCGACATCGAGGCCATAGAACCGTTTGGCATGTGCGGCGACGGCATCGCGCAGCTCGGGCACACCCATCATCGGCGGATATTGGTTGGGCTGATCGTTAAGAAATGCCGCCGCTTTTTCCCGCACATCATCGGGTCCGTTGCCGTCAGGAAACCCCTGGCCGAGATTGATGGCTTTGTTCTCCACCGCGAGTTGGGACATCACGGTGAAGATGGTCGTGCCGAGATTGGCGAATAGCGTGTTGGCGGGCTTCATGATTCTGCCGATGTGAACGTATCTCGCGACCCTAGCGCATTCAGGGCTATCAAGAAAACTGTGGATAACTCGCGAATGTTTTCGGCTGTTAATACGTCTTTGTATCAACCACGACACAATCGGGCACGGGCCGATACTTGAGTCGCAGAAGGCTGCATCGTACCATAGCTTCGCGAAAATTCCTCTATCCAGAACGGGTGGACACACATGCATCCTCAAGTACGCCGCAGCTCAGATCATTTCATTTTCTACGTCATCGCCATTGCGGTTTTGGCGCTTCTGGCTGGGACGGCCAAAGCCCAAACCGCGACGAGCTTAGGCCCGGTCTATGCGGGCCGCACCACGGCCGCCCAATCGTACTTGCGGGTGTTCAATAGCAGTACAAAAACCGAAACCGTCACGGTCAATATTCTCGCCGCCGACAACACACGCATCCTGGCGACCTGGAAAGGCGCGCTCGAAGCCCACGCTTCACATCAGATCGCCATGAGCGATATCGAAGCGGCCGCAACGCCGCGCTTACAGCCGTCCGAAATCGCCAACCAATATAATGTCTCGCTCACCGCCGACGGCCCGGGCTTTGTGCAGCATGTTGTATGGACGGCGCGCGAAGGCTCGCTGACGGCGGTCTCTAACTGTGGCGTGCGCGCCACCACCGCGGCGCGCTTTGCCATCAACGTTCATACCGATCTCATCACTGGTTATCCCAGCACGCTGACGGTGCAGAACACTTCCGCGCAGGATCAAACCGCGTCGTTCGATGTTTACAATGCCGCCAACGGCACGCGCGTCGCCGGTTACAGCGTGCCGGTGAAAGCAAACGCGAGCGCTACCTTCACCGAGGCGCAGTTTGCGGCCGCTCAGGGCTTTGTGGCGCGCGACGAATATCAGCTGAACTTTGCGCTGACCGGCGGCTTCCCCGGCAGCGTGCGCCACAGCGTGACGGCGCAGGCCACGGGCCTGACGCAACAGCTTTCCGAAATGTGCGCGCTACCGTCCACGGCCAGCGACGGCCTGGCCGCGCCGGTATTGCCGGCCACGACCTTCTCCTATGCCGATGCGGAAGTAGGCTTGCCGAATTACTACACGCAAGCCAATGCGCCCGGCTCAGCCGCGGACACCGACAACACGCCCACCACTAATGCCATCACCAATGCGGGTGCAACGCTTGGTCGCGTGCTGTTTTACGATAAGCGCCTGTCACTCAATAACACCGTCGCTTGCGCAAGCTGTCACCAACAAGCGCGCGGCTTCGGCGATGCGCGTAAGCTTAGTCCCGGCTTTAACGGCGGATTGACCACGCGTCATTCCATGGCCCTCAGCAATGCGCGCTTCTATGAACGCGGACGTTTTTTTTGGGACGAACGCGCCGCGACCTTGGAAGACCAAGTGCTGCAGCCCATTCAGAACACGACCGAAATGGGCATGACCCTCGACGGCCTCACGACCAAGCTCGCGGCGACGGATTTCTACGCGCCGCTGTTCCGCGCGGCATTTGGCAGTGATGCCATCACGTCGGACCGCATCGCGCGGGCTTTGGCGCAGTTCGTGCGCAGTCTTTCAAGCTCGCATTCAAAATACGATCAGGCGCTGCAAGCTGGGCAGGGTGGCGTGCAACGTACGCTGACAGCCCAGGAGCAACAGGGCCTTCAGTTATTCGGTGGCGGTCAGGGGAACGGCGCCGGGCGTGCAGGCTGCGTGCGCTGTCACGAAACCACCGCCATGGCTTTAGATCAGCCACGCAACAATGGGCTGGATCTGATCACGACCGATGTCGGCGCAGGGCAGGGGCGTTTCAAAGCGCCGTCCTTGCGTAACGCCGGCGTGCGCGGCGCCTTCATGCACGACGGCCGCTTCACGACCTTGGCCGAAGTGGTGGAGTTTTATAACTCCGGCATCCGCCTCAACCAGAACCTCGACCGCATCCTGCGCGACAATCAGGGCGCGCCGCAGCGCCTGAACCTGACGCCGGATGAAAAGAGCGCATTGGTCGCGTTTCTAGAGACGCTGACGGATCAGACTTTGATTGCGGATGTGCGGCTCAGCGACCCGTTTGGTCCATAAAGCCGTCACTTGACGGCGGCTAAGATTCCATTATTCTAGAAATATGGAAATATTAGCAGCCGTCGGCGCGCTCTCTGCGCTTGCACATGAATCCCGCCTCGGAATTTACCGCCTTCTTGTGGAGGCCGGTCCCAAAGGCATGACCGTGGGGCATATCGCGGAGAAGCTGGAGATGCCGGGTGCCACGCTCTCGTTTCATCTCTCCCAGCTTCACCATGCGGGCCTTGTTACGGCGCAACGCACCGGCCGACAGCTGATCCAAACCGTCGACTTCAGCCGCATGAACGGCCTCGTGGGTTATCTCACCGAGAATTGCTGCGGTGGCGATATGTCCGCCTGCGCGCCTGTTGTGAAAAATACAAAAAAGAAAAAGTGTGCGTGATGGCTAACGTACTGTTTTTGTGCACCGGTAATTCAGCGCGCAGCATCTTAGCTGAATCGCTGCTCAATCATTGGAGCAAGGGCGCATTCACAGGCTACAGCGCCGGAAGCTTTCCCAAAGGCGAAGTCCACCCCATGGCGATAGACCTGCTCAAGCAGTTCGGAATGCCGACCGAAGGTCTGCGCAGCAAAAGCTGGGATGAATTCGCTAAACCCGGCGCACCGACCATGGATTACATTTTCACTGTGTGTGATCAGGCCGCCGGCGAAATGTGTCCGGTGTGGCCGGGCCATCCTGTGACGGCGCATTGGGGCCTTGCCGACCCTGCGGCCGTGACAAGCAGCACAATGGATCAGGCTCTCGCGTTTCGCGAAGCTTTCCGCATCCTTGAAGCGCGTGTGCGTTATTTCCTCACGTTCCGCTTCAAGGAACTGAAACGTGCCGAGCTGCAAAGTCTGTCGCAGGCAGCCGGCAAGCTGCTCCCGTCGTGACCGCGCCGCACACGTACACACTGCGCCAAGCCCTCGCCGCGGAGTTGGTCGGCACGGCCTTCCTGCTGATCGCCGTCGTAGGCTCGGGCATCGCGGCGGAGAGATTGTCTAACGGCATTGTAGGGTTAGCGCTGCTCGCGAACGCGTTGGCGACCGCTGGAGCCTTGTTCGCGCTGATCGTGACCCTCGGTCCCGTCTCAGGCGCGCATATGAATCCGGTCGTTACTCTGGCCGCTGTATTCATGAGCGGTTTCGCGCGGCGCAAAGCCGTCGCCTACATCGCCGCGCAAATTGTCGGCGCAATTTTGGGTGTGTGGGTGGCCCATGTGATGTTCGAGCTGCCCATTCTGGAAGTCAGCACCCATGTGCGCACCGGCGTCGGTCAATGGACCGCTGAAGTCGTAGCGACCGTCGGGCTACTGGGCGTAGTGTTGGGCTGCCGGCGATACGAAACGCCGACGACCGCTGGTGCTGTTGCGGCCTACATCGGCGGCGCGTACTGGTTCACCGCGTCCACGTCCTTCGCCAATCCGGCCGTGACAATCGCGCGATCTCTCACGGACACATTCGCTGGCATACGGCCCGCCGATGCGCCGGGCTTCATCGTGGCCCAGGTGGCCGCGCTGGTTTTGGTGCTGCTTTTGGGACGGAGGCAGAACGCGTCCCTGTGCTAGAATGATCTGACGGATCACTGCATCGGGAGTGCGAACTTGTCCGCAATATCACGCGCGTCAGTGTAGAATGGCTGAACGCAAACCCTGCGCCGTCAGCCCCCGACAGATGCGCCGGGTGTGGCGGGGCGGATGTACCCGGCAGCACATTGGTTCCGTTCGGGACCACAGCGCCTGCATGGCTGCATCCAGGCTGCTGGAGGGCGTGGTATAATAAGCGCCTAGCCAAAGCAGGGGCTGCCCTGCTCGCCCCCTGATTTGAGGCCACGCCATGCCGATCACAACCACCACCTGGGCCAAGGGCCAATCCGGCAACCCCGGCGGCAGACCCCGCATTCTCGAGGCCGTGCGCGACATCGCCAGGGAGTCCACCACGCTGGCCATTGAGACGCTGCGCACCATCGCCGCCGATACCGATGCGCCTCACGCCGCCCGTGTCAGCGCCGCGACGGCGCTGCTGGACAGGGCATGGGGCAAACCCGCACAGCAGTTGTCGGCTGACATAAACGCCGCACAGACGGTCACGATAAATCTGGGCTGGCTAAAAGGGCGTACCGTGGGCGGTTTTATTGAGCATGATGAAGACGCACAGACCCGGGGTAGCTGACGGATTTTTACTCCGGCGCAAACGATTTATCAGGCCGCTTCAGTGAGGGATTATTGCTCCGGCGCTTACAGTTTCCTTAATCAGCTTGTGCAAACCATCCCATAGAGAAATACGCATTTGGATTGATTTAACAGCATACCGAGCGGCCGCTTCCATACTGTCTGATTTATTATTCATCACGCTGCTTAGTAGCTGAATAGAAGCTGGGCCATGCTGTTTTCCATCTATGTCTACATGCCTTGATAAATAGTAGTGCATCCTTGGTGCTACTAATTTTTCAATTTTCCACTCCCTGAGAATACCTCGGAACATATCTGGTATGAGAGTTTCCCGCCCAAAAACAAAAGCGCTGGCCAATTCTGGAAGTTGGGCATTGAGGGCGCACTCCAGTGTAAATTTAACAAACCTAGAAACAAACTCTGGCGTCTCTGAAGCTTGTAGGGCCTCTGTCAACCCAGAGCCGCCCTTTATTGCGTCAATAAATAATTCAAAAGGTCGGCGCGATGCGCCAACTTCGTTCATTGCTTGTAAATAAAGAGAAAGGTGGCTTGTTGGTGAGCCATCTAGGTCGATGTCAGTTTCTTCGTTCAGAACGATTTCATTTATAAATCGCGCGCTATTCAAATTTGGCGGAACCATCCATGGGACATCTACGCAGGTCAGCTGTCTTTGCAGAGACTTCAGCAAGCTCATGAAGTCCCAAACGGCAAAAACATGCCAAGTCATAAAAACTCTTAAGTCTTCCAGAGACCTTATCGCCGAATAAATGGGGTGATTATTTAAAAGCGATAAGTGCGGCTCGACTCTAGAATACAGACCTTCCAATTGGGTCGCGTCGCTAAAGCTTCTCACAATAAAAACTCTCTGGTTTGTAGGACCGTACGGACTCGCCAGCACTTAGAACAGCTACTAGAAGTTAAAGGCCGCGCGACTTTCGCGGACACGGCAATCCCACCGTTTTTAGCTGGTCTCGATTGTATAATTCACGCGCCTAATTTCTGTTTCAATTTCTGGACGGGAGCGATCCCGCCAAGCCCCATGTTGTGAGGGTCGTTGTTGTATGTCCAGAGCCAGCTTGTTGCGTAATCTTCCACCTCCTTGATGATTGCAAACGGCATTGTTACATTGACAGCAGCCCTGCGGCCAGACTGTTCATACATTAGCAGCGCCATTGATATCAATGGTGGCGGCCTGAAAGCAAAAGGCCCCGCCGGTGTGCTTCACGGGCAGTTCTGAAGGCCGTTCCGTAGAGCGTCAATTTCTGTCTGATCGGCCGTCAATTTCCACCACGTCTTAACCTGAACCCATATCTCAAGATAGCGGCACAGAAACGACGGATTGGGTGGTAACCATCCAGCGGGGTCGCGGTCGCCCTTTGACCGATTGGCGCGAGCAGATACGGCCAATAGGTGATCGGGATTGGTTAAGTCGTTAACATAAGCACGTCGAGCAGATTGACTCCAGCGCCACGCACCCGACTGCCACGCTTCCTTCAGTGGGACAACATGGTCAACGTCTATCTCATCGGCATTATAAACCTGCGTGCCGGTGTAGGGGTCATTCCATAGACCAATCGTGACGCGACAATGCGAACCAATAGGGATCGACGTCATTACGCTTGTAATACTTTCTGCGGCCAGAACTTGCCCCCTAACGTCAAGGCAGATTGGTTCGCCCCCGCGTGTCGTCCAACCGCCGAAATCTCGCTGGCGATCGTATGGCACGGTAGCTTCTGCACTGACTTGAAGAGATTCAAGCTGCAACAGCGCTGTATATCCATTCCCTGACGCTGGTGAAGTAAGCATCATCAGCGCGGCTGGTGTGATGAATGCCAGCAGTGATGCGATGTTTTTTTTCATTTAAGACTAATCGTGGATATGTGCGTCTTGGGGCGTCCCATTAACAGAGATTACTCCGCCTACGAAAATTTTGCGCATTGATGTACCCCCACTCCCTAAACCCGCCGCCGCCAATTCTTAGCGGGGAGGCTCTCGTCCAACCGCCCCGGCTAATGTGCAACGTTACAAATCTGCGACATGTTGATGTAGGCCTGCAGAGCATTGTTATAGATCATTTGTCCCGCATAGCCGTAGTAAATGGCATTTGGATTGGTGGCGATATCGGCATTGAAAATAATGACGTTCGCGTGGCCTTCAGTTGCTGTTGGCGCCCACCCCACCTGTGCTTGAAGGGTACTCATCGGAATCATGTATGTCGTATTTGCGAGGGCCGTAGCTACGTACGGACCCTTGTATAGCCCCGTCCGAGAATCATAAATCTCGAATTTATACGCAGTGTTGAATGCCGAGTAGTTATGAAACATTATAAACGCCGGATATCCGACGACTGTCGTGGTGTGAACGTTGATTATGTTGCTTGAGTTTATAAAGTATCGCCCATCGGAAAGTGAGGTGTCGCCGCAAATTGACATATTTTCAAAAAAGCGGCTGTTTGAATTGTATATGACGTGCTGGAACGCCGAGAAGACGTGGTTAGTGTTTGCAACGTAAAGCGAAACACCTTGATAAACGTTCGGCGCACACGTGCCTACGCACGCGACGGAACTAACGCCGGCGGCAGAAAATATTTCGTTTATTGAATATTGGATGGAGGCCGTAGCCGGCCACGGTTAGAAATGCTGTGCCAATAGATGTCGATTGTACGTCGTCAGAACAATCTGGACTGCTTGCGGTTTAGCGTAACGGAGAGTCTGGCTCATCTGTGTTGAAGTTCAGGCTGCAGCGTTATGGTGCAGCCGCCGTCTCTCGTTCATGGTTTTACG
>CANJRX010000003.1 GCA_947476895.1 Fidelibacterota bacterium
GACTTGCCCTGCGCCATCAGCACCTCGATCTGCCTTAACTTGGAAACAATCTGCTCCGCGCCTAATCCACGTCTCGCCATGTTCAGCTCCTCCTGTTGGGGTCAATTCTCTCAAATCAACCGGTACAAAAAAAGCCGTCAGGTCACGCGGCCAAAGCCAATCAATCGATTTTCTACACTGCCGAAGGCCGCGCCCGCAGCGCCGCCGAAGTAGTGAAGCTTGTGCGCGATCGCTTTAGCGGTCAGATGGATCGCTACGCCGAAGTTGCCGCGACCATCGAAGGGCCGGAAGCCGTCGACGTCAAAGAGCGTGGGCATTTCACGGAAGTGCGCGCCGCTATGGCGAAGACCGAGAAACCCGATACCAACAAAGCCATGATCGACCATTTCATCCTCGAGGAAATGGCCAAGCTCATTGCCGTAAAGCCCATGACCATGAGCGACGGCAGCGAAGACGAGCAGAACGGCGACGAAACGACAGGCTTGTCGGCGGGCGGTTTTCAGGGCGCCGATTGGGCCGCCGCCATGTCCAAATCGCTGACCAAAGATAAGAACGTAGAAGCCGCCGATGCCCGCAACCGTGCCGGCGAGGCCAAACGCACTTACGACATGCTAAACGCTGTGCCGACATCACTGCCGGGCGCGCCTTTCATGCCCATCCGGCGCAACGATCCGAGTTAATCGTAGCCGACACTTCGGAAGTTTTATAAGATTGGCCGCTTTCTCGCATGGAGAAGGCAATGCCATCTGTTCCCTCGCGCTCCGCCACTGACGCCGATGTTCCCGCACTTATTGCGTTGTGGGAGGCCTGTGGCCTCACGCGCCCTCACAACCATCCCCCAACCGATATCGCCTTCGCTCGCAAAGGGCCAAACTCGGATGTGCTGGTGATCGAAATCGATAAGCGCCTCGTCGCGAGCGCCATGGTGGGCCACGATGGTCATCGCGGGTGGGTCTATTACGTCGCCGTCGAACCCACACAGCAGAAGCGCGGCCTTGGCCGTCACATGATGGTGGAAGCGGAGCGTTGGCTGGCGTCTAAAGGGGTCTGGAAAATGCACCTCATGGTCAGACGCTCAAATGTAGAAGTGCACGATTTCTACGAAAAGCTGGGCTTTTCGGAGAGCGAGGTGAGTGTGCTGTCCAAAATCTTGGTCGCCCAGGCTTGACTTGAGGGCACGGCTGCGGCCCTACTCCGCCCAACAGCGTAGGTGACTAATGAGTAATTCTGGACCCCTCATCGGCATTACCGCCGACAGCGAAGAACCCGGCGGCTATTCCAAATATCCTTGGTACGCAATCCGCGAGAACTATTGCTCGGCGGTGCGTGAAGCCGGCGGCGTGCCCCTCGTGCTGCCGCATGAAGTGAGCCTCGTGGAACGCTACGCTGATTTGTTGGACGGCCTTCTGGTGTCTGGCGGCGCTTTCGATGTGGACCCGGCCCTGTTCGGTGAAACCAACATGCATCCGACCGTGGTGCTGAAGGAAGGCCGCACCGATTTCGAAATCGGCATCACGCGCGCCATGCTGAAGGCCAACAAGCCCATTCTCGGCATTTGCGGCGGCCAACAACTTCTCGCGGTGGCCCTCGGCGGCAGTTTGATCCAGCACATACCCGATGAAATCAACGAGCCCCTCGCCCACGAACAGCCCAATCCGCGTCATGAGGCCGGGCATAACGTCGCCATCAAAGAAGGCTCAAGGCTTCATCAAATTACCGGCGAGACGCTAATCCCCGTCAACAGCGCCCACCATCAGGCCGTCAAAGATGTGCCCGACAACGTCATCGTGGATGCCGTTGCCCCCGACGGTGTGATCGAAGGTATCGAAGATCCCTCGCGTAAATTTTGTATTGGCGTGCAGTGGCACCCCGAGTTTCACATCAGCCCCGCTGATGTGCGGTTGTTCAAAGCCTTCGTGGATGCCTGCAAATGAAAAAGGTCGAAGCCGAAAAGGGCGACCGCATCGCCAAGGTCATGGCGCGCGCGGGTTTGTGCTCGCGGCGTGATGCTGAGAAGTGGATTGCCGCGGGCCGCGTCTCCGTTAACGGCAAGACTTTAGAAACACCCGCTTGTGTGGTGCGCGACGGCGACGAGGTTCGTGTCGATAACGAGCCGTTGCCCGAAGCCGACCGCGCGCGGTTGTGGCGCTTCCATAAACCCAAAGGCCTTGTGACCACACATAAGGACGAAAAGGGCCGCACCACGGTGTTTGACGTGTTGCCGCCGGATTTGCCGCGTGTCGTCAGCATCGGGCGTCTCGATTTGACGTCTGAAGGTTTGCTGCTCCTGACGAATGACGGCGCCATGGCGCGCGAGCTGGAACATCCGTCACGCGGCTGGGTGCGGCGTTACCGGGTGCGCGTGCATGGACGCATCGATAACAGCCACCTCGCGCGGCTGAAGAAGGGCGTCACCGTTGACGGCGTGCGCTATGGCTCCATCGACGCCACGCTGGAAACCACTACCGCCGCCGGCGAGGAAAAGGGCGCTGCAAAAAGCAACCGCTGGGTCACGGTCTCCCTGACCGAAGGCAAGAACCGCGAAGTCCGTAAGGTCATGGAATACCTGGGTCTCACCGTAAACCGGCTGATCCGCGTATCGTACGGGCCGTTCCAATTGGGCAAGCTGGACCCGGGTGTACTTGAAGAAGTGCCGCGCCATGTGCTTCGCCAACAGCTCGGCTCGGCCAGCCCCTCCGGCCTCGACAAAAAGAGACAGCGGCATGCCAAAGCGGCCGCCGAAGAGTAACGCCCCCAAAGCGCAGCTGGGCGCACTCAGAATCATCGCCGGCAGTTGGCGCGGGCGCAGCATCGCTGTGCTGCTGGGCGATGTGGTGCGCCCCACCACCGACCGCGTCCGCGAGGCGTTGTTCAATCGCCTGGCTCATGCTTTTGGCGACGATGGATTCCGCTTGGCCGGCGCACGTGTGCTCGATGTTTTCGCGGGCACAGGCGCACTAGGCCTCGAAGCACTTTCGCGCGGCGCAACCCACGCCGTGCTTCTCGACCGCAATCCGACCGTCATCGATCTTCTCAAAGCCAACGTCGCCAAATTGGGTGCCGAAGACCGCGCCAGCGTCATGAATGCCGACGGCGCACATTTACCGCGCGCGGCAATGGCGTGCGATCTTGCGTTTCTGGACCCGCCTTATGGCGAGGGATTGGTAGAGCCGGCGTTGCATAGCTTGGCAGTGCAAGGTTGGTTGAGGCCCGGCGCGCTTGTGACCATCGAGACCGATGCCGGCGAAGTCACACCGGAAGCATCAGCATATAAGATGTTGGATCGGCGCGATTATGGCCGCGTCGCCATAACGATCCTGCAGTTTACGCCGTAGTTATCTTTCAGGAACGATCGTGCCGAGATCAACCGGGCTGTCCAGCGTCGGCGGCGGCGGAATCACATCTACGCCCAGCGCATCTTCGGCGGCGACGGCTTCTTCTGTAGCAACATTGCGCTGATAAACCTTGGCCGTCACAGAATGAATATAGTCGTGGCTGGGATGCTCTTCCGGATGCGGCGCGATCAGCCAGTCCCATTCTTCGTTGTGCGCAAGCGTCGGCGTAAGCGGCAGGCGCAGCGCCTTCAGCAAATCCGTGCGTGAAACGATTTTGTCGTCCTGCATCGCGAAGCGCTCGGTATCCGTGATGATGACGCCGATGCCCGTAGCCTCATTGGCGATAGCATTGGCGTGCTGCTCCATGATTTGGTAGGCCAGCTTGTCGGAATCAAGATCGGAGAACCCGCGCGTCGCTTCGAAGTATTCAACGAAAGGTCCCGCTAACTGCGTCAGACACATGCAGGACACGATCAGGTCGGCTTCCTTTAAATGCGGAATGCGCGGCGGCGGTGCAGGCGTGTGGGGTCCCGGCGGGCGATTTTCTTTCATGGCGGCGAAGACGCCGGTGATGTCGCCGGTTAGCAGTTTTACATTAAAATGCTTTTTGGCTTCACGCTGCACCTGGGGCATGTGGAAAATATCCACCAGGTAAACGCGCTCAAACTTGCTGGCCAAGGCCTTCAACGGCACTTCCAACAACAGGCCCGACCCCAGCACAACGGCGATGCGCTGCTGCTCGCAAAGTTCGGCAGCCTTGACGATTAGGTTGCGTGTTGAGCGTTGATGCGAGGCCCAGGCCGTCGCGCAACGCTTGGCGCGGAATTCAAGCGCGATCAGCCGCTTGAGGTATCCATACTTGCGGATACGCTCTGGCGCCAACGTCGTCATATAGCGAATGAATTCGCCGATCATTTCTGATCTATCCCCAGCAGCCCCTACCGGCGGCCAAACAGCCGTTCGATATCTTTTAGCTTTAGTTCGACATAGGTCGGACGCCCATGATTGCACTGACCGGCATGGGGCGTCACCTCCATTTGCCGCAAGATCGCGTTCATTTCCGCGCCGTTCAAGCGCCGCCCGGCGCGCACCGCGCCATGGCAGGCCAGCGTACCGCAGACGTCGCCCAAACGGTCTTTGAGCGAAAGGGCTTCATCGACGCTGGCCAAATCGTCGGCCAAATCTTTGACCAGGCCCACTACATCGGTATCCCCCAGCAAGGCCGGCACTTCGCGCACAACAATGGAATTTCCGCCAAAGCTTTCCAGCACCAGGCCCAAGTCAGCGAGTTCCGGCGCGCGTGCGGCAACGCGCGCTGCCGACGGCTCGTCCAGTTCGATCACTTCGGGAATGAGCAGAATTTGTCGTGCAATGCCGCCTTCAGCTAAGGCAGCTTTCATGCGCTCGTAAACAAGGCGCTCATGGGCGGCATGCTGATCGACGATGACGATGCCGTCACCTGTTTGCGCGACGATGTAAGTTTCGTGCACTTGCGCGCGCGCAACGCCCAAGGGATGCGAGCGGTAATCGGCTTCAACTTCTTCGATCGGCGTGGTGTCGGGCGCCGAGGGCGCTAAAGCAAACAGCGATGAGGCCGCCTCGCCTTCAGCAAGACCTTGATTTTCATCCTCTTGCAACGCGTAAGCCGCACCATAACTACCGCCGCCGTTGCCGCTGTAGGTCATCGGCGGGCGCACGTTGATCGAACGATAACCCCCGGCTTGGAAAGACCCCAAAGCCCCTGTCGCGACGGTGGTCGAGGCGCGGTGGCCCGCTTCGGCTAAGGCATGCTTCAGCGCGCCGACCATAAGGCCGCGCACCAAGCCGCTATCGCGGAAGCGCACTTCGGCCTTGGCTGGATGCACGTTCACATCGACTTCGCGCAAAGGCAGTTCCAAGAACAGCACGACGTATGGATGGCGATTGGGTGCGAGAAAGTCTTGATAAGCCGCGCGCACGGCTCCGGCCAACAGACGATCGCGCACCGGCCGGCCGTTGACGAACAGATACTGCGCCAGGGCGTTGCCGCGATTGAACGTCGGCACGCCAATATAGCCGTAAAGCTTCAAGCCTTCGCGCTCGGCGGCGACCGGCAAGGCGTTGGCGGCGAAGTCTTTACCCAGGATCACCGCGAGGCGTTCCAGATGTGCGTCGAACAAATCGCCCTGCGTGAGGCCGGCCGGCAGGTTCAAGCGCTGCCGGCCGTCGGCCATCAGCGTAAACGAGATATCAGGATGCGCCATGGCGAGACGCTCGATGGCATCGATGGCATAGGATAATTCGGTTTGCGCCGACTTCAGGAATTTGAGGCGCGCAGGTGTTGCAAAGAAAATATCGCGTACTTCGATGCGCGTGCCGGGCGGATGGGGTGCGGGCACCGGGCCGTCTTTGCGTCCACCCGCAACCACCACGTACCAACCGGAATCGGCACCGGGTCTGCGGCTCGTGACGGTGAGACGCGCGACTGAACCGATGGCAGGCAAAGCTTCACCGCGGAAGCCGAGATAATTGATTTCGAGCAGGTCATCGCTCGGCAGCTTGGACGTGGCGTGACGATCCACGGCCACCATCAGTTCCTGCGACGTCATTCCGCAGCCGTTGTCGGTGACGACAATCAGTGATCGGCCGCCGTCGTTGAGCACGATGTCGATGCGCGACGCATCGGCGTCGATGGCGTTCTCGACCAATTCCTTCAGCGCCGACGCGGGGCGCTCCACCACTTCACCGGCGGCGATTTGATTGACGAGATTGGGCGGGAGCAGACGAATGGTCATGCTGTGCCGCCTTTGATTTTGAGATAGGCGGCCACAAGCCCGGCGGTCGAACTGTCGCGACCTTTTAACTCCGTGCCCACAAGCGCCGGCTGCAGGGATTTGGCGAGTTCCTTGCCCAATTCCACGCCCCATTGATCGAACGAATTCAAGCCCCACACCAGCCCCTGCACGAAAACCTTATGCTCATACAAGGCCATGAGCATCCCCAAGGTATAGGGCGTCAGCTCTTCTAATAACAAAGTGGTCGACGAACGGTTGCCTGGAAATATGCGGTGGGGCGCTAAATCTGCGCCGCTCCTGCCCATCATCAGGGCCTCGGCTTGGGCGAACATATTGGCCAGAAGCAGATCGCGGCTCGCCTCATCCGTACCTTTGAGCGCCGCGATGAAGTCACAGGGGATCGGGAGCGGGCCTTGGTGCAGCAATTGATAGAACGAATGCTGGCTGTCGGAACCGCCGCCGCCGAAAACAATCGGGCCGCTGTGCGACGTGACCGCGCCGTCGGTCAGCACGCCCTTGCCATTGCTTTCCATATCCACCTGTTGAAGGTGGAACGGCAGCAAGCGCAAACGATGATCATACGGCAATACGGCCATCGCCGTGCTGCCCAGGAAGTCCGCGTGCCAGATGCCGATCATGGCGAGGATCACCGGTAAGTTCTGATCCAGTGTGGCGGTTTCGAAATGCCGGTCCATGCTTTCAGCCCCGGCGAGGAACTGGTCGAACACATCAGCTCCGCAGGCGATCATCACCGAAAGACCGATAGCCGACCACACCGAGTAACGCCCGCCGACCCAATCCCACATCGGGAACACGTTGTCTTTGGGAATGCCGAACGCGGCGGCAGCATCGAGGTTGGTAGAGATCGCCGCGAAATGTTTAGCGACCGCACCCTGGCCCAATTTGTCCACCAGCCATGTCCGCGCGATTCCCGCATTGAACATGGTTTCGGCAGTCGTAAAGGTCTTCGATGCAACAACGAACAACGTCGCAGCGGGATCTAATCCCGCAAGCACTTCATCAATTTGCGCACGGTCGGGGTTCGAGACAAAAGCCAGCGACAAATCCGCGCGTTGAAAATCTTTCAGCGCATCGGCGACGAACATCGGCCCCAAGTGCGAACCGCCGATGCCGATGTTGACGATATGACGAATGGGTTTTCCCGTGGCACCCGTCCACGCCCCACTGCGCAGGCTTTCCGCAAAGGCGCTCAAGCGTTCACGGGTAGTGCGCACGTCGGCCATCACGTCGACGCCGTCGACCATCATCGGCCGTGTTGCGCGATTGCGAAGCGCCACGTGAAGAACAGCGCGGTCTTCAGTGCCATTGATATGTTCACCGGCGAACATCGCCGCACGCCCAGCCTCAACATTCCGCGCGCGCGCAAGTTCCATGAGCAGCCCCATGGTCTCGGTCGTCACGCGGTTCTTGGAATAATCGGCGAGCAGCGGACCAAGCGCGAAGGAGAAGCGCGCGAAGCGATCCGGATCGTCGGCGAACAGCGCGCGCAAATGGGTTTCACGCAGCGCTATTGCATGAGTTTCCAGCGCCTGCCAGGCGGGCAGCGTGTTCAAAGAGGCTATGGTCATTACCTAAAAGTGCGCGCACAAGCCATGAGTGCCAGCACCATATCAACCCATAGGGAGCAAGCCAAACCCTCCGATAGCCAAAATATGGAGAATCAAGGACTTACCGATTTTGGCCTCAGCGTTAGACCGAAAAGGCCCCTTAAAAGTTGAGAGTCTTACGGCTTTGGCTTTGGGGCCTGGGGTTTGGCCGCCGGTTGCGGCAGCGGCCCGACGATAACCACCGTCAAACCATCCGGATCGTAGAGGGTCTTGGCGACGCGCTTAGCGTCGTCGAGGGTCACCGCTTCGATCAGGCTGTTGCGCTTATCCAGGTAATCAATGCCGAGATTGTCGCGCTGCACGGCCAAGAGGATATCAGCAATGCTGCCGGTCGAGGTGAAGCGCAAAGGCCAGGCACCCGTCAGGTACTGCTTGGCGCCATCAAGTTCGGCCTGCGTCGGCCCGGCGTCGTGCATCTTTTTCCATTCATCGCGAATGACGCCGACGCTGATATCGGCCTGGTCGGCGCGCGTGCCAACGTTGGCGAACATCAACGCACCGTGGTCATAGGGCTGCAGGCTGGTGGAGACACCATAGGCCAGCCCCCGCTTCTCGCGTACTTCGTCCATGAGGCGCGAGGCGAAGCTGCCGCTGCCGAAAATATAGTCGTCGACCGTCGCGATGTACCAATCCTTGTCCTGACGCTTGAGACCTTTCTGCGCCATCAACACCATGCTTTGCGGCAGATTCTTTTCGACGCGAATGGTCTGCCCTTTTGCCGGCACGCTGGCTTCCGGCAGATTTGTGTCGAGGCCGCTGGTTTTCGGCAGTTGGCCGAACAGCATATCCATGGTCTTGCCGAGTTGCGCCGGCGTGATGTCGCCGGAGGCCGAGACCAACAGGCGGTCTTGAGCGAAATTGCGTTTCACCCAGGCGCGCATGTCGTCGACCGTAACGGCGGCAATAGTTTCCGGCGTGCCTTCGTCTTCACGCGCATAAGGATGGTTCGGGAATACCGCTTCCATCAGCGTTTTGCGCGCAATACGGCTGGGGTTTTCCTGGCGCGAGGCGAGGCCAACCTGAATTTGGCGGCGGATGCGTTCAACCGGTTCGGCATCGAACCGCGGGCTGGTCAAAGCCATCTGCATCAACTCAAAGGCTTTGGCGGAATTGGGCGTGGTCGCGACCAAGTTCCCGCGCACCATGTCGCGCTCGGCCGAGAAGCCGATGCGGATCGCGCGGTCTTCCAAGACGGTTTGGAACGCAAAGGAATCAAGCGAGCCTGCGCCTTCGTCGATCAGCGCAGTGGTCATGCTGGAAAGGCCCAGCTTCGCCACGGGATCGAGGGCCGAGCCGCCCTTGAAGCCGAAGGTGATGGCGATAATCGGATTGGTGTGATCTTCCGCGAGGTACGCCGTGAGACCGCCGGGGCTTTTGACTTCTTTAACCGTGATGGCGAATGCGGGTGCGGCAAGGCTGAGCACCAATCCTGCGGCACAGAAGCTCGTGCGAATAAAACTCATCATGGCGCTTCTCCTGCGGCGTCGGCACCTGAAGGCGGCAACAGCACGCCCGTGACACTTGCGTATTCGGTGAACAATTTGCGCGCGGCGCTGCGCACTTGTGCGGTCGTGACCTTGCCAACTTCATCGGGCCAGGTTTCGATGTCGACAATTGTTTGCCCGACCGCGAGGGCCGCGCCGACGGCGCTGGCCGCAGAAATCGGCGAGTCTTTGGCGAAGGCGAGACCGGCCAACATACGGCGTTTGGCCTGTGCGACTTCGGCGTCGGTAATGCCGTCTTTCAGCAAGGCTTCCATGGCTTTGGTATAGGCCGCTTCGGCCTGTTGCCAGGTCACGCCGGGGCTCGGCGTCATCGACACGGAGAATGTGCCGTAAGACACCGCGTCACCGTCATAGCCCGCGCCAAACGATGCAGCCACTTTCTGATCGACCACCAGCGTGCGGTAAAGCTTGGCGGTGGAACCGCCGCCGATCATTTCGGAAAATACTTCCAGTGCATGCACGTCGGCACGATTTCCCACAGCATAGCTGGGCGCGATGATTTCGCGTGACCACGTCGGCTGGCGTACGCGTTCATGGCTCATGACAATTTGCGTGTCCGCCCGCGGGGACTGCAGGAAGGTGGAACGCGCGCGTGGCTTGTATTCGCCGCTGCGCGGAATTGCGCCGTAGTACTTTTCAGCAAGCGGCTTCAGCTTGTCCATGGTGATGTCGCCGGCCACAACCAGAATGGCGTTGTGGGGCGCGTAATAGGCTTTGTAGACGTTGAAGGCGTCGTCGCGCGAAAGCCCGCGCATTTCGGCTTCCCAGCCGATGATCGGGATACCGTAATGATTGGTCATCCAAAGTGCTGCATTCATGCGTTCGCCGAGCAGCGAACCCGGCACGTTATCGGTGCGCATGCGGCGTTCTTCGATGATCACTTCGCGCTCGGTGTCGACTTCCTTCACATCCAGCGTGAGGTTGCGCATGCGGTCGGCTTCCATTTCCATCATGAGCGGAAGCCGGTCGACGGCGATGTTTTCGTAGTAAGCGGTGTAGTCGGTGCTGGTGAACGCGTTCTGATCGCCGCCGTTGCGGGCGACCATGTCGGTAATTGTGCCGGCCGGATATTTCGGCGTGCCTTTGAACATCAGATGTTCGAGGAAGTGGGCGATGCCCGACTTGCCGGGGGTCTCGTCAGCCGAGCCGATCTTGTACCAGACCATGTGGCTGACGACCGGCGCGCGGTGATTGGGGATCAGGACCACTTGCATGCCGTTAGCGAGCATGAAGGTCTCGGCGCCATAGACGACGGCGTGAGCCGGCTGTGCATTGAGGCCCACAAAGGCCAGCATCAGCCCTAAGACAAATCCGCGCAAAGGTAATCCTCCGGATGAAGTCGCGCGACCGAACGGCCGGGCGGCCAAGAACTATAGGGTCGCGAGCATGTGACGGCCCGCAAAACACGTCAATGGTGCGGCTTGCAATTGCTTCCCTAAAGACGCTTTTCAAGATGAAAATCGTGTCATTCGGGCGATCCTCTGTAACCGCTTTGGGCTAAGCTTGGGCGAATCGTATATGGCGGGGCCAATGAAATTTCCGGTGGTTCGAACAACGGTATCGGTGCTGGACTATTGCTGGCGCGAGCGAAAACTCGCGATGCATTTTGGCCTCAGGCCTTTGCTCATCGTCCTGGTTTTGAACGTGGCCGCGGTGGCCTTGATCGGCAGAGAAGCGCTGAGCGTACCGGAAGGTACGATGCCGGATGAGAAGTTCTTTATCCTTCCGCTCGCGATTAATCTTATTCAGATGGCGGTCTATCTGCCGCTCAGTGTGACGTGGCTGCGGCTTGTCGTGTTAGGCGAGGAGGCCGCGCGAAGCCGCTCGATCTTCACATTTGGTCCCGCCGAGCGACGATTTTTCGGCTGGCAGATCGCGTCGTTTTTTGCGGCGCTTGCGATCCTCGCCATCGGCCTGGGTTCGACCTACGCCTTGGCAATGCTGATCGAAGACCCAACGCTTTTAAGCGAAAACACCAAAATATTTTTGGGATTCCTGGCCCTTGGCTGGATGTGCATTTGGGGTGCGGCCCTTTTGGTCGGACTGATGCGTGTGACGATGATTTTCGTCTTCGCGGCCTTGGACCAGCCCGTAAGCTTCAGAGCCGCTTGGACCATGACGGCCGGATTTACCCGGCTTCTGCTAGGCGCGACGATATTGCTCGCCTTAGCCAGCGTCGCTGTATCGCTGCTGTTTAAGGTGGTCGGATTTATTGTCGGCAGCCTCGCGGCCGTCATCACGAGCAGTGAGATAGACCTGATTGCGCTGGCCATAACCACGCTCGGCGGATGTGTCACCAGCCTGATGTTCTGGCTGACCGCATCAACGCTCTACGGCTTGGTTTACAAGATGATCGTGAAAGACGTGCCGCTGCCGACCGGGATCTAGAAATCCCGATTTAGAAAATTCCCAAAACGGCGCTGCGGCCTTTGGTGATCACAGGGATCGGTCCTTCGCTGGCTTTTTTGCCCGCTGCCGCATTTTGGCTGAGGCGTTTCTGTTCCGCTTCCGGATCGATCGCCGTGCCGCCCGGGCCTTCTTCACGCCAGAATACCAAGCGGTCGGTGAACGTTTTCTGTTCCGAGGCGAAGCTGGAAACTTCTTTGTCGAGCGTTTCACGGATGGCGGCCGGCACAACGTCCGCACCAGCATGGGCCAGAAGGCTGGCTTCACCGGCCGTCAGGCCGCGGTTGAGATAATCCTGCAAACGGGCGCGGCCCACGAGCGCTGAGCGCGCCTGCTGCGAAGCCGAGATTTGCGACGGGCGATCACTGCCCGGTGCGGGCGGACGCAAGTTGAAATCGGGCGGCATGGCCAAGGGCGCCGGGGCCGCCACGGCAAATTCATCGGGCACGGTCTTGTCGAGACCAAGGGCGCGGCGTGTGCTTTGGCAGCCGGACATCACCAGCGCCACAACCAACAGTGCGGTGGCTTGGAATGCATGCCGCGAAGTGAACTTCATCATGACGCCGAATCCTTTGTTGAATCTTTTGTATCGGTAGCTTGGGGGCGGGCGAGAACGGCGTCAAGCAGCCACATACCTGCCCCGACGTTGATGCAGCAATCCGCCACATTGAAGGTGGGGAAATGCCACGTTCCCCAGTAAAAGTCGAGGAAATCCGCCACCGCGCCGAACATCAGGCGGTCGACGATATTGCCCACCGCGCCGCCAATAATAAGGCCGCAGGCCGCCTGCAAATAAGGCCGGTCCATCTGGCGCAGCCACCAGATCACCACGCAGGTTACAATGATCTGCACAGCCGCCGTGACGTTGGCATCGACGCCATTGAACAGCGAAAAGCTGATGCCGGTATTCCACGCCATACGCAGCTGGAAGAATGAAAACACTTCGATCAGCTTGTCTGTATAGAACGGCGTTTCGATCACGCCCTCGGGACGCATGACCTTTTCCACCACGATGAACTTCGAAAGCTGATCGAGCGCGAGCGACACCACCGCAATAACAATGCCAAGTGTGGCCATGGGTTTTGAAGTGGTGGAGGACATGACCACTCTACCTATTTCGTTACGGCGCTGTCGCAGCGCTCGCATACGCCGGGATGTGTGTGCTTGCCGACATCGGGCAGCACTTTCCAGCACCGCAGGCACTTTTCGCCGGCGGCAAGATTCACGACTGCGCCTACGCCCGGAACGTCGGGCAAGGTGTACGCGTCCGTTAGATCATTGCCTTCCGTAAACGTGATGTCCGACGTGATGCAGATATCAGCCATATCAAGGCCGCGCGCGAGGTCGAGCAAGTCAGCGGGAGCGTAGACGCTTGGGTGAGCCTGCAACGACGCGCCGATTTTCTTGTTGGCGCGCGCGATTTCAAGCGCACCTGTAACGACGCGACGCAAGTCACGCACCTTCGCCCACTTCGCGGCCAACGCATCATCCTGCCAATTTGCCGGGATGGTCGGGAACTGTTCGAGATGCACGGAAACATCGTCGCCGGGATGACGTGCAAGCCAGGCTTCTTCCGCCGTGAAGCAGATGAAGGGTGCGAGCCACTTCACGAGGCAGTCATAAAGCGTGTCGAGCACCGTGCGGCACGCGCGGCGGCGGATGGAGTCCGGAGCGTCGCAATAGAGCACGTCTTTGCGGATATCCAAGTAGAAGGCCGAGAGCTCCACGGCGCAGAAGTTATGCAGCTCATTAAACAGGCCGTGGAAGTCGTAGCTGTCGCAGGCTTCGCGGATTTGTTTATCCAGCTGCCACAGACGATGCAGCACCCAACGCTCCAGCTCCGGCATATCCTTCGCATCGACACGCTCGGCTTCGCTGAAGCCCGAGAGGTTGCCGAGCAGATAACGCAGTGTGTTACGCAGGCGGCGATAAAGATCGCTCATCTGCTTTAGGATGTTCGGGCCGATGGAAAGGTCTTGGCTGTAGTCCGACGCCACGACCCACAGGCGCAGGATATCGGCGCCCGATTGATTGGTGACATCTTGTGGCGCCACAACGTTGCCCAAAGACTTGGACATCTTGCGGCCTTTTTCGTCCAGCACGAAACCATGCGTCAGCACGGCATTGAACGGCGCACGGCCGCGCGTACCGCAGGATTCCAATAGCGAGGTATGGAACCAGCCGCGATGCTGGTCAGACCCTTCGAGATAAAGGTCGGCCGGCCACTTTAGATCTTTGCGCTGCTCTAGAACAAAGGCATGCGTACAGCCGGAATCAAACCAGACTTCGACGATGTCTGAAACTTGCGTCCATTCGTCGGCTTTATAAGCGTTGCCGAGGAAACGATCCGGCGGCGAGGTCAGCCAGGCGTCGCCGCCTTCCAGCGCAACTGCTTCGGCGATGCGGTCGATGACGGCCTGATCGCGCAGCACTTCGCCAGTTTTTTTGTTCATGAAAATCGTGATCGGCACGCCCCATTGGCGCTGGCGCGACACGCACCAATCGGGACGGGATTCGATCATAGCGCCGATGCGGTTCTTGCCCAGCGCCGGAACCCACTTGGTGGCTTCGATGGCGGCGAGCGCCTTTTTACGCAGATCGTTCTTCTCCATCGAGATGAACCACTGCGGCGTATTGCGGAAGATCAAAGGCGCTTTGGAGCGCCAGGAATGCGGATAGCTGTGCACCAACTTGCCGTTAGCCAGCAGCGCGCCGGCCTCTTTCAACGCCGCCAGCATATCCGGATCGATCTTGAACACATGCTTGCCCGCGAACAGCGGCACGTGCGCGTAGTAGGTGCCGTCGCCGCCGACGGTCTCGGGGATGGTCACGTTATTCGCGAGGCCCAGATGATAATCGTCCTCACCGTGGCCCGGCGCGATGTGCACAAAACCCGTACCGACTTCGGTGGTGACAAAATCACCGGCATATAGCGGCACTTCGAACTCGTAACCGCCCGCATGCAGCGGATGACGGCAGACCGTGCCTTTGAAAGCCTCGCCCTTCACACGCGCGACAACGTCGTGGCCCGTGATGTCAGCTGACTTCAAAACCGCTTCGAGCAGCTCCACGGCTACGGCGAAGCGTTCGCCGATGCGGGCCATGCTTTTCTCGCCCACGGCTTTAACTTCGATGATGGCGTAATCGATGCCCGCGCCAAAACCGATGGCGCGATTGCCGGGTAGTGTCCACGGCGTCGTCGTCCAGATGACGATGCTGCCGCTCGCGAGCGCATCAACACCCGTCTTCGCAACCGGGAAGCGCACCCATACCGTCGTTGAGGTGTGGTCTTCGTATTCCACTTCGGCGTCGGCCAGGGCGGTCTTTTCGACCACCGACCACAACACCGGCTTCGAACCGCGATAGAGCCCGCCGTTCATGATGAACTTGCCCAGCTCGCGCACGATATGGGATTCCGCAAGGAAGCTCATGGTGGTGTAGGGATTTTCCCAATCACCCGTGATGGCGAGGCGCTTGAACTCTTCCTTCTGTACAGCAACCCACTTCGCAGCAAAGTCGCGGCACTGACGGCGGAACTCGATCACCGGCACGTCGTCTTTGTTTTTGCCTTTGGCGCGGTATTCTTCTTCGATCTTCCATTCGATCGGCAGGCCATGACAATCCCAGCCCGGGACATAGTTGGCGTCATAGCCGGTCATCTGGCGCGCGCGGACGATCGTGTCCTTCAGGATCTTGTTGAGTGCGTGGCCGATGTGCAGGTTGCCGTTGGCGTAAGGCGGGCCGTCATGCAGCACGAATTTTTCGCGGCCCTTCGAGGCTTCGCGCAGACGTTTGTAAAGATCCATGCCTTGCCAGCGCTCGAGCAACTTCGGCTCAAGCTGCGGCAAGCCGGCCTTCATGGGGAAGTCGGTTTCCGGCAGAAAAACAGTCGGGCGGTAATCAGGTGAATTGGGAGCGGGCGTATCGGCCATAGGTGCAGAGTCCTCAAGTATTCATGGTGCGCGAAAGTTGGTCGTCCCCATCCCGGTTAGGGAATGGGGCGGCTAATTCGCGCCCGCTTTAAAAACAGCGGTTCTGCACAGATAAACAACATGGCCGGCTGTCTAACAGGGCCTGTCCCGGGGTTCAAGTGAACACCCCGCCGCGACCCCGCGCCGTCCCTTAAAAAGCCAGGAAAACTGCGGCCCTTTAAGGGTTCTGCCTCAATTCCAAAGCTTGGGTGACGGCCCAGGCGTCGCTGCGCCGGAACAGGCGGCCTTCAGCTTCCTCGCGGGTCATATGGATCAGCGTGTGATCAGGTTCGGGCGCCATACCGAGATCGGGGCCGAAGTCAGCGCAATAATAGACGCTATGAATTGCCCAGCCGCCGTAGAGCGGCGCGTATTGATAAAACAGCGCTTCGCCCAGCCGCGCGCCGATGACAATGCCCCGCGCACATTCTTCGCGCGCTTCGCGGATCAGGGTCTGTTGCTCGCTCTCACCGTCTTCGATGCCGCCGCCCGGAAGGAAATAGCGGTCGCCCACACGCATCACGGCGATGAGCCCTTTGCTGTCCACGATCACGGCCGAGACCACGTATCGATGTTTGTAAGTTTCGCCCGCGACGGGTTCGCCGAAGACCCGTTCAGAGGAAGCGGGCGGCTCACTCACGACAGCGCCACATAGGGCGCTGCGCCCACAGAAAGGCGGCGGGCTGCCAGCAGACGCCGCGCGGTTTGGCTGTCGGCGGCGATCTGCGCCTTCAGCGCGTCCAAGCTTTCAAATTTCTGCTCGGGGCGGATGTAATCCACCAAGGCCACCCGCAAATGGCGCGCATAAAGGTCTTCGGCGAAATCGAACAAATGCGCCTCCAACAACACGTCCTTCTTGTCAAAGGTGGGGCGGTTTCCGAAATTCGCAACACCGTCGTGCCAAATTGTATCGGCACCATGATCAACGCCTGCGCGAATGGCGTAGACACCTTTTTTCGGATGCAGATAGTCGCGGTAGGCAACGTTGGCGGTGGGGAATCCCAAGGTACGTCCGCGCTGATCGCCGTGTTCGACCCGGCCTTCGATTTCCCAATAGCGCCCCAGCAACTTGGCTGCGTCTTCAGGGCGGCCGTCCTTCAACAGATTGCGGACATTGGTTGAGGAATAGCGCACACCGCCGGGTAAAGTGAGTTCACCCACAGCTGTGACACCAAAGCCGTAACGCGCGGAGAGTTCATTCAGCAGCGCGACGTTGCCCTTGCGCTGAAACCCAAAGACATAATCGTAGCCGACCACGATGTGCGAGAT
The DNA here is from genome assembly GCA_947476895.1 of Fidelibacterota bacterium. Classification (GTDB taxonomy): domain Bacteria; phylum Pseudomonadota; class Alphaproteobacteria; order Rhodospirillales; family Rhodospirillaceae; genus SHVO01. Next base: position 16,889 of record CANJRX010000003.1, read on the forward strand.
GCCAAGGCCGCCCACGAGAATTTCCGAAATAAAATTCTCAGCCGTGCGCTGTTGAAATTCGCGGTCGAAGGCTTGCACGTATAGATAATCAAGCCCCAGGGCCGCAATGAGCCGCGCCTTGATGCGGAACGGGCTTAGCAAAAAAGCTTCCTGCTCAGGCTTGAAGAACAAGCGCGGGTGGGGCTCGAAGGTCATCGCGCCGGCCGAGACACCGTTGGCGCGCGCGATCTCTACGGCTTTGCCCAACACCGCCTGATGGCCCAAATGCAGGCCGTCGAAATTACCCAGAGCCAGCACGCCGCCTTTGAGCGGCGCCGGAACTTCACTCCAGGTACGGAACAGACGCATGGGCATTCCTCAGAGCGTCATGTGGCGCGGGACGGCACTTTAAGCGTGGCTTCGCCGTCGATCACCAATGTATCGCGTACAAAGCACTGGGTCTTGAAGATGACGAGGTTCTTTTCAGGGACCAGACCCGTGACCTCGACCCGCGCAGTGACCGTATTGCCTACGTGAACCGGCGCTTTGAACTTAAGGGTCTGCGCCACATAGATGGAGCCGGGGCCGGGAAGCTTGGTGCCGAGCGCCGTCGAAATGAAGCTCGCGGTCAGGGCGCCGTGGGCCACGCGTCCCTTAAACATGGTGGTGCCGGCGTAATCTTCGTCCAGGTGCACAGGATTGGTGTCGCCCGAGACGCCCACAAACAGCACCAGGTCGGCATCCGTGACGGTTTTCGAGAAACTTGCCGTCATCCCCACCGCCATATCCTCAAATGTGGTAATGCCTGCCTGAACGCGGGACGTGGTTTGAGGGGTGGATTGCGGCGGGCTGGCCATGCGATCATCTTTCGCGAAGGTAGCGTTTCAATGAACGGTGCGTTTGAGGAGGCTCGAGTGGCGAAACAAACAGGTCGTGGATGCGGGGTCAAGGGCGCTTGGCGTACTCAAGTGGCGCACATGGTCACCGCAGGCGCTTTGATTGCGCTGGTCTCTGGCTGCGCCAGCACCTGGCACAACGCCGGCAAATCCCCGCAGGAAGCTTCCGCCGATGAAAAGCTGTGCTCGGCCGAAGCCGAAGACACCGCGCTCCTGCGCACGGCCAGCCAGAAGGTGGATTACGAGCGCATGCATCAGACCAGCCCCATCCCCGGCTCCGGCCGCGGTGAAACGCCGATGCAACTTGCGGACCGCGGCAAGACAGAAGATGTCTATTCGCGCGAGTTCGACAGCTGCATGCGCAGCAAAGGCTACATCCAAGGCAAAGCCGAAAAGAACTAAGCAGCAGGCTGATCTCTCATGGCCATCCGCCGCATCGACTCTCTGGGCTATCAAATCGGTCTGCTCGGCCGCCTTTACGACCGGCGTCTGCAGGACGTGCTGAAGGATTACGGCGTGGCCCCCGGCCAATTCGCGCCGTTGGTGATGTTGTTTGAGCAGGACGGCTTGACCCAGGCCGAGCTGTGCCGGCGCATCAACGTCGAGCAGCCCACCATGGCCAATACGTTGCAGCGCATGGAACGCGACGGCTTGATCCGCCGCAAGAGCGATGCCGACGACAAGCGCCGGGCTCTGGTTTATCTCACGCCGCGTGCGCGTGAGATGCAGGCCAAGGTCATGGAAAGTGCCCGCGCCGTCTCCAACCAGACCGTCAAGGGCCTCTCCGTCTCCGACCAGGACGACATGTTCCGCCTAGTGGCGCGCATGGTCGAAAATCTCAAAGACAGCTAAATCCTACATGCCGTATTCGCGCTCGACCTTGGCGATACGCAAACGGAAGCTGGCATACCATTCATCCCGCCCGCGCTGCTGCGCCACCCGGTGAGCGGCGTTGCGCTTCCAGGCGGCGATAGCCTCAAGGCTGTCCCAGTAGCTCACCGTGATGCCCAGGTTATCGGCATCATGGCCTTCACGCACCGACTCCGCTCCCAGGTATCCCGGCTGCTGTGCGGCCAGCTTATCCATGGCCTCGGCCATCTGGCCGTAGCCTGCCGGGTCCACAGGCTTGCGGATGGATGTGAAAATCACCGCGTAATAAGGCGGTTCAGGTGTCTTCGCTACGGAGAAGGCCATGACTTGAATGTGTCTTTCGCAGGTGCAAAATCAGAATGTTGCGGACATTGCATACACATGGATAGTATAAAAAATTCGACCGGCATTGGGGATGTCGTTCTTTTATAAAAAACAATAATTTCAATGGTTTAGACTTGTGACCGTCGTCTTGCAGAATTCAAACGCCCATGGTTGAAACCGAAGCCCTGTTTAGCGCGGTTTTGGACGCGACGGCCGATGCGGTGATGGTCACCGATAAAGCCGGAACGATTCGTCGCATCAACCCGGCCTTCCAAAAACTCACCGGCTTCGATCCTGCGACCCTGGTCGGCAGAGACGCGCGCGAACTTTTTAGCGAGATCAACGACGCCGAATTCTGCGACGGCCTGTGGGACGACGGCGCGCCGCGCCACTACCCCTCCGTACGCTCTAAACACGCCGACGGCCGCGCGCAGGTTCATGCACTCAGCATGACCTCGATCAACGATGTGGCGGGTCAGCCCAGCCAGTTCGTCGCCGTGATCCTGTCCGAGTCATTCCAGACCGATGCCGAGACCGGCGAGTCACGGCGCATCGGCCACGATGCGCTGACGGGCCTGCCGGATCGCAGCATCCTCGCCGACCGCGTCGGCCAGAACATTTTGAATGCCAAGCGCGCCAATAAATCCATCGCCCTTCTGGTCATGGGTCTTGATCGTTTCACACTGGTCAACGATGCGCTGGGCTATGCCGCCGGCGATCAGATGCTGAAAGAAGTCGCCGACCGCCTTGCGAAAGTCATTCGTGTGTCGGACACCGCCGCGCGCCTCGACGGCGACAAATTCGCGGTCATGACGCCCATCAGCGCCATCGACGATAGCGTGATCGTCGCCGAGAAAGTGCTGAACGCGATCAAGAAGCCTTTCATGCTGAAGGGCGAGGAAGTGTTCATCACCTTCTCCATCGGCATCAGCATTTATCCGACCGACGGCGAAGATTTCGACGATCTGCTCAAAGACAGCCTTTCGGCCATGCAATACGCCAAGCAGGACGGCGGCAGCCAATACCGGTTCTTCGCGAGCGACATGAACGCCAAGGCTAAAAATCGCTTGGCGCTTGAAAAGCGCATGCGCAACGCCTTGGTCAACGAAGAGTTCGTGCTGTACTACCAGCCGAAGGTCGAGCCGAAGACCGACCGCGTGAAGGGCGCCGAAGCGCTGATCCGCTGGATCGATCCGGTACACTGCTTCATCAATCCCGGCGAGTTCATTCCAGTCGCCGAAGAAACTGGCCTGATCGTCGATATCGGCACTTGGGTCATGCGCAAGGCCTGCTTTCAAATCAAAGCCTGGCAGGACGCAGGCTACGGACCGATCAAGATATCGGTGAACGTGTCTTCGATGCAGTTCAAAGCCAAAGACCTGCTCGATGTCGTCAAATCGGCGCTCAACGATTCCGGCCTTGAAGCCAAGTGGCTGGAGCTTGAGATCACTGAGAGCATGTTGATGAACGATGTGGAAGGCGCCATCGCCCGCATGCAAGCCGTGCGCGATCTCGGCTGCGACCTTTCCATCGACGACTTCGGCACCGGCTATTCAAGCTTGAGCTATCTGGGCCGCTTCCCCATCACGACCTTGAAGATCGACCGCGCCTTTATCAAAGACGTGCAGGAAAATCCGAACACCGCTGAAATCGCGCGCGCGATTATCGGTCTTTCGCGTGGCCTCAACCTCGAAGTCGTCGCCGAAGGCGCCGAACTCAAGGAACACATCGACTTCCTGAAAGAAAACGGCTGCGACAGCATTCAGGGCTTCTTCTATTCGAAGCCACTGACCGTCAAGGACTTCGAAGCGAAACTGACGAAAATTAACGTTTAGTTTTGCGCCGGCTGATCGTCGCCGCCTTTGGGGCGGGGCGTGGTTTTCCATCCGCCTGAAAGCTGAAACTGAATCACCTCGGCGATATTAGTCGCATGATCACCCACGCGCTCGAGGTTCTTGGTAACAAACAGCAGATGCGTTGAACATTCGATTTCTTCCGGCTCTTTGCGCGGCGTCTTGATCATGTCTTGCGACATGCGCGAAATCACTTGACGCATGATGCGCGCGACCAGATCGTCGATCTCGTGATCATGCTGCCAGACCATTTCCGCTTTTTGTGAATCGCGGGTGGTGAAAGAATCCATCACATCGCGCACGGTGCGCTGCGCCGAAACACCCAAGGCCGCCATATCCTGCGGAATCAGCACGCCGGGATAGCGCGCGAGAATCAGCGTGCGCTTGGCGATGTTCTTGGCGTAGTCGCCGATGCGCTCAAGGCTGCCGGCAATTTTCACGTTGCCGAAGACATAGCGCAGATCGTTGGCCATAGGCTGGCGGCGCGCGATGATCGACAAAGCCCCGGCTTCGATCTTGCGCTCGCATTCATCCAATTCAGGATCGCGGGCGATGATGCGCTCGGCGATTTCCACGTCGCGCTTCATCAAAGCGATCATGGCGCTTTGCAGCTGAGATTCCGCCAAGCCGCCCATCTCCAACACCCGGCGCTCAAGCTGGGCCAGATCATTGTCGAAGGATGAGACGATATGCTCGCCGTGATTCATCGCGTGCTTCCGGTTCTTATAAAAGTGAGCAACAAAGTAACACCTGATCTAAGCCAAATATGCCAGGGCTTCGTGACGGTCCCATGAAATATTTATGACGAACGCCCCCTTTGAGAACAAACGGCTTTAGAACAGTTTACGCGCCTTGTTGCCCGGCGGGCGCGGCGGATTTGCAGCGTGCGGCACATGAATGTGCGGCGGATGGGGGATTTTGCTGTGGGGATTTTGGACGCGCTCTGCCAAATCCTCAAAAGGTGTCTTCTCCCGGTCCGGCTTTGCGCGGCGTCGCATGAACCACTGCGCCACCATCACCGAACCCACGGCGACAACCAGAGGTAAAATGAGCTGCAGGGGCTGCGGTCCGAGCCCGCGGTTCACCGCGATATAACTCGCGAGAAATAGCCCTGCCGAGATCAGCGCGAGTTTCATGAGAATGCTCTCTTTCCGGCCTCAACCATAAGGTTCTTGGCGGAAACCCGTCAAATTGGTTGTTTTTTCCCTGCCTTCCGCCAAGCTGGCGGAACTGGGGAAAGATAATGTTGCCGCTACAAAGCGCTTTGGGGATTTTTGCGTTAATCGGCCTCGCGTGGGTCGTCAGTGAGCGCCGGCGCGAAGTGCCGTGGCGCAGGGTTGGCATTGGCATTGCGCTGCAATTCGCCTTGGCCGTGATCCTCTTGAAAATCCCGATTTTGACGGACGTCTTCGGCGCCCTCAATCGCGCGGTCTCGAGCCTCAGCGATGCCACGCACGACGGCACAGCCTTTGTGTTCGGGTATTTGGGGGGCGATACACCTCCCTTCGTCACGACCGGCGCCGGCTCGACCTTTGTGCTCGCCTTCCAGGCCTTCCCGCTCATCTTGGTGATCAGCGCGCTGTCGGGGCTACTGTTTCACTGGAACATCATTCAGCCCGTCGTGCGCTGCTTCGCCTGGGTCTTGCGCCGGACCATCGGCATCGACGGACCTGCGGGCGTCGCGGCCGCCATGGACATCTTTGTCGGCATGATCGAAGCGCCCTTGGTGATTAAGCCCTACCTGCGCACGGAAACGCGCGCCGGCCTGTTCGTGATCCTGACCACCGGCATGGCGACTGTGGCGGGCACCGTCATGGTGCTTTACGCCACGATGCTGGACGGCATTATTCCCAATCCCTTGGCGCAGATACTGATTGCTTCGATTATCGCGACGCCGGCCGCTATCGTGATCGCCTATGTGATGGTGCCGGAAGATCCTGAGGTGCTGGCCTTCAAGACCGACGCACCTACCGTGATTTTGCCGCGCCAACCGGGCGACAACATGATGTCGGTCATCACACGCAGCACCCTGGAGGGCGTTGAGCTGGTCATCAGCATCATCGCCATGATGATCGTGCTGGTGGCGCTGGTCAGCCTCGCGAACTCGATCATCGGCCTTCTGCCCGATGTGTTCGGCGCGCCCCTCACGTTGCAGCGTATGATGGGCTGGGTGATGGCGCCTTTGGCCTGGCTGATTGGAATTCCCTGGTCGGAAGCCACCACGGCCGGCGCGCTACTTGGCACCAAGACGGTGCTGAATGAATTGATCGCCTACTCCGACTTTTCCAAGCTGCCGGTTGATGCCCTGTCGGCACGCAGCCGCCTGATCATGAGCTACGCCCTGGCCGGATTCGCCAATCTGGGGTCGCTGGGCATCGCCATCGGGGGCATTTCGGCCATGGTGCCGGAACGGCGGGCGGAAATCGTCGAATTGGCCCCTAGAGCCTTGATTTCAGGCACTTTAGCCACATGTATGTCCGGTGCCATGGTGGGCCTGCTCACCTGGTCTTAAAGGGGTCTAAGACCGGGCAAAGCCTGGATTCTTGGGGTCCGAAGGGGTATGTGAACCCGCATAAGCCACGGACACGCAATGACCTACGCCGTTAAAGAGATTTTCTACACCTTGCAGGGTGAAGGCGCGAACACCGGCAAACCCGCCGTGTTCTGCCGCTTCGCCGGCTGCAACCTGTGGAGCGGCCAGGAACGGGATCGCGCGGACGCCACCTGCAAATTCTGCGACACGGATTTTGTCGGCACTGATGGAGCGGGTGGCGGGAAGTTCGAGACCGCCGACGCGCTGGCCGATGCCATCAGCAACGCTTGGAAGGGTAACGGCGGCGCACAACGTTTCGTCGTCTGCACGGGCGGTGAGCCATTGCTGCAACTGGACCCCGCGCTAATCGACGCGTTGCACGCCCGGGAATTCAAGATCGCGGTAGAGACTAACGGCACGCTGGAAGTTCCGCCCGGCCTCGATTGGGTCTGCGTCAGTCCCAAGGCCGACGCCGAATTGGTTGTGACCGCAGGCGACGAATTGAAGCTGGTGTATCCGCAGGCAGGCGGTTCGCCGGAGCGCTATGAAAACTTAAACTTCGCGCATTTGTTTTTGCAGCCCATGGACGGCGCGGCCCGCGCCGCTAACAGCAAAAGCGCCATAGACTATTGTTTGGCCCATCCTAAATGGCGCCTTTCGATGCAAACGCACAAGTATTTGGGAATTCCGTAGTGTCAGGCCGTTTTCACATCGTCAAAGAGTTCGGCTTCGAAGCCGCGCATTACTTCGGGCACAAGCCCGCGGGCCACGAGAACACGCGCGTGCACGGCCATTCCTTCAAGGTCGAAGTGGCGCTCACCGGCGAACCCAATGCTGTCACCGGCTGCGTGGTGGACTTTGAGACCGTGAACAAAACCATCGAACGCGTACGCGAGAAATTGGATCACCATTTTCTCAATGACATCGAAGGCCTCGGCACGCCGTCACTGGAAAATCTCGCGAGCTGGATTGCCGGAGAATTGCGCGCCGACTTCCCGCAGCTCGCCAGCGTCACCGTACGCCGCCCAACCTTGGGTGAATCCTGCCGCTATGATTTAACATGAGCGAAGCTTCGCTTCGACGTCCCATGACCGAGCGTTGCGTCGTTCTGCATTCCGGCGGGCTTGATTCCACCGTCTGTTTGTTACTCGCCAAGAAACATGGCCGAATCCCACGCAGTCTCGGCATTGCCTACGGCCAGCGGCACGAAGTCGAAATGGCCTACGCCGCGAAACAATGCGAGCGCTTTGGCATTGATCGCCATGTGCTCGATGTCGCCTGGGAAAAACCCGCCATCGAAATTCCGAAAGACCGCAGCGTTGCCGAGATGAAAGCCGGCATCGCGCCGACCTTCGTACCGGGCCGCAATGCCGTGTTCCTGGCGCTCGCTTGCGCCGAAGCCGCCGGCATAGGCGCCACGGAAGTGTGGCTTGGCGTCAACGCGGTGGATTATTCAGGCTATCCGGATTGCCGGGAATCATTTCTGCAGGCTTTTCGCGCCATGTGGGCCGAGGCGGTACCCAATCCGCCGCGCATTGTCGCGCCGCTTGTGAAGTTGACGAAACCCGAGATCGCAGCCCTCGCCCGCGACTTAGGTCTCAAACACGGCGATACATGGAGCTGCTACGCGCCTGATGTATCTGGCCCTACGCCCGTGCCGTGTGGACATTGCGATGCGTGTTTGCTGCACACCCACGCCTGGGCAGAAGCCGGCAATGCCGGCACAGTCACCGCTGAAATTTAGACCGTCTTAGTTCGTACGAGCAGCAGGCTGCAGCGCCTTTAGCATATTTGCGCAGGTTTGGTTGACGACCTCGATCGTCGTTTTGTTGTCTTTGGCGGCCTGATTGCGGCTGCCTTCACTGGGGCATGAGCGATTGAATATGGCGCGGATACTTTCCACGAGCTTCGTCGGGCACGGGACTTCAGGACCCTGCTTCGACGTATAGTGGGTCGGCATGCCCTCTTCCACCATCGGTGAGCCGCCAATGATCATGGCAATGACAGGCTCTGGCGTTTGAATGACCGCGCTGTTCTGGTCGAAGTAGCTCATGAGCACGCATTGCGCGGCCTGAGCCGGAACTGCGGCACCCAATGCAATCGAGGCCAGCAGGATTTTCAACGGCAGAGCAACTCGCATAACCAGCCTTTCAAACATTGGATGTTAGGAAAACACTGTGGTGCGGGCAGAGGGAATCGAACCCCCACGTCCAAGGACACCAGATTTTGAGTCTGGCGCGTCTACCAGTTCCGCCATGCCCGCCAGCACAGAGGCCCGCTTTCTGGCACAGGTTCTGGCCTAGGTAAAGCGCAACCGGACACCGCCACCGCCCCCTTTGGCCATCCAAATTGTGCCAGACGGAGCAACATGTTAGGAACGATGCCATGACAAGTGGGCCGAATTTGGGCGCAGATATTGGCTTTGCGGCAACCGCTGCGGTGACCGTGGCCGCCGCCGCAATTTTGGCGACGGTTTATACAGCGCAATATGGCTTCGATTTGTTGCCGTGCGCGCTGTGCTTTGGCCAGCGTGTTCCTTACGCTCTGGTGATCGTTCTGGGCGGCCTCTCCCTGATGCCTGCCGTGGACGCCCGCTCACGGCGCGTGGTGCTGTTCCACTTGGTAGGGCTGTTTGCCCTAGCCGCAGGTCTCGCGCTTTATCACGTCGGCGTGGAGATGCATTGGTGGCAGGGACCCATCACCTGCACCGGCAGTGCGCGCGCACTGTCTATGGACGACCTCACCACAGGCCTTTCAAAGCCGGGCGGCCCCATGTGCGACGAGCCGGCGTTTGTGCTCTTCGGCATTTCGCTCGCCGGGTACAACTTCATTGCCGCGCTGATTCTGACCGGCATCAGTCTGGCGGCCGCCTTGCGTAAAGACTGGTGGACGACATGAGCCGCATCACCGCCGCGAACCGGTTGCCGGGCGATCCCGACAAAGACACGCTGATCGCGCAAATCATCCGCGTCAATCAAGCCGGCGAATATGGCGCGAAGCGCATCTATCAAGGACAACTTGCGGTCTTACGCGGCAGCGATGCGGCACCCGTGCTGGAAGACATGCTGGCGCAGGAAGAAAAACACCTGGAGAAGTTCAACGCCATGGTCGCCGCACGCAATGTGCGACCTACGGTGCTGGAACCGCTCTGGTACGTGGCTGGCTTTGCATTAGGCGCGGCGACCGCGCTGATGGGCAAAGAAGCCGCCATGGCCTGCACAGCGGCAGTAGAAGAAGTTATCGGCGAGCACTACGCCGAACAAACCGCCCAACTGGGCGACGATGAAAGCGCTTTGCGGGAAACCATCACGGCTTTTCGCGACGACGAACTTCATCACCGCGATGTCAGCCTGCAACACGGTGCTGAAACCGCGACAGCTTACGTACCACTGACCACGGCCATTAAGGCCGGCACGCGTCTCGCGATCTGGTTGTCCAAGAGAATTTAAATCGGATCGAGTTCCGTATCCCAGTAGAGATAATCGCGCCAACTTTGATGTAGATAGTTGGGCGGGAAGCTGCGGCCGATTTGCTGAAGCTCGAAGGAATTAGGCCGATAAGGCCTTTGCGACGGGAACATGTGCGCTTCCTGCGGCAAGCGGTTGCCCTTCACAAGATTGCAGGTCGAGCACGCCGTCACCACGTTCTGCCACGTCGTCCGCCCACCACGCGAGCGCGGAATCATATGGTCGAAGGTCAGATCATTGGTGGGATGCGGCGTATGGCAATACTGGCATTTGAATTGATCGCGCAGAAACACGTTGAACCGCGTAAAGGCGGGCGAGCGTTCCATGGGCGCGTATTTTTTGAGACAGATGACGCTGGGCAGTTTCATTTCCCAGCTGGGTGAGCGTACGACCTGATCGTATTCCTGCACCACTTGGACGCGGCCCAGGAACACAGCCTTGATGGTTTCCTGCCACGACCACAGCGACAACGGAAAATAGCTCAGCGGACGGAAGTCCGCATTCAGCACCAAAGCCGGACAGGTTTCGAGCAACATTGCGCCCCACCACACTTAGCATTCGTCCGGGACATTCTAGCAATTCTCTGCGGAAATACAAAATGTGGTATTCGTGACATCCGCGCCCTCAAAGCCTATGAGGCCCTATGCCACCCGTGACCCGGTTTGCCCCAAGCCCTACCGGTCTTTTGCACCTTGGCCATGCCTATTCGGCGCAGTTTGCTGCCGAAGCGGCCGGACTCGATGGACAATTCCTGTTGCGGATCGAGGGCATCGACGGAGGCCGTTCACGCCCAGAATTCGAGGCCGCGATCTATGAGGACCTGGCTTGGCTGGGCCTTGAATGGGAAACGCCGGTGCGCAGGCAGGCCGAGCACTTTTCAGAATACGGCGCGGCTGTTGCAGGCCTGCAAAGAAAGGGCCTGCTCTATCCCTGCTTTTGTACACGATCGGACATTCAGCGTGAAATCGCCAATGCGGCGTCCGCTCCACATCCGCCGCTGGGCGTATTTGTAAATGGTCCGTTCGGACCTGAAGGTGCGATCTATCCCGGCACGTGCCGGCATATGACGTCGGCTGAGCAGCATCAACGCATGGATGCGGGGACGCCCTATGCCCTTCGCCTGCGTATGGATGATGCAATGACGCGTACTGGTCCACTAAGTTGGCATGACGAAGTCATGGGCGAGATGCACGCCACACCGGACATCTTCGGTGACGTGGTCCTGGCCCGTAAAGACATGCCGGCCAGCTACCACCTTGCCTGCACGTGGGATGATGCTTTGCAAGGCGTGACGTTGGTAACCCGCGGCGAAGACTTGGCGCCGGTCACACATATCCATCGGCTGCTGCAAGCGCTGTGGAGCTTGCCCACACCGCAGTATCACCATCATGCGTTGCTGATGGGCCATGACGGCAAAAAACTCTCGAAACGCGATCAGGCCCCAACGCTGCGGGCGTTGCGCGAAGCCGGAAAGACCAAGGAAGACGTGATGAAATTAATAGGCTTCGATAAAACGGCGCACGTCTTCGAAGGCCACATCGACTTGGGATGACAGCTGCAGGACTTCGGCCCAGTCGTTGCGCGTGATGCTTTCCTCAATCTCTCGACAAAGTCTCTGCATCTGCACGGCGCCCGCAAAGAGGGCAGCGCCTTTGGCGGCATGTGCCGCCTGCCCAAGTTTTCGCCGTCACGGGCCACTGCATACTTACGCAGTAAAGCCGGGGTCTCAGATTCAGTGCGGAGATAAAGGTTAAACATATCGCGCAACGCCGACCGTTCATGACTGCCCATGAGTTCGGCAATCACGGACGTATCGATGACAGTGTTTTTTGCGGTCTGCACAGCGTCGCTCGGGTTGGCTTTTAGAGCTTCATCTTAGCCAAAGGATGGCTGTCTTGAACCAGCTTTTTGAGGCGTTCGTCAAGAATATGCGTATAGATTTGCGTGGTCGAGATATCGGCGTGGCCAAGCATTTGCTGCAAACTGCGTAAGTCCGCGCCCCGCGCCAATAAATGGGTCGCGAAAGAATGCCGCAAAACGTGCGGTGAGACCCGAGACGGCATAATTCCGGCGCGCACGGCAATGTCTTTGAGAAGAACCGAGAATCCGCCGCGTGTGAAATGCCCCTCGCGGCCCGGGGCCGGAAACAGGCGCGCGGATGTTTTAGCTGATGCCGGAATGAACGCATGGCGCACGTCGAGATAAGCAGACACCGCCGCACGGGCCGCATCGCCGATGGGGATCATGCGTTCCTTGGCGCCTTTGCCGCGCACGATGATCTCGGGTTTGATGTTGGGCGGCTTGCCCCGCACAGCGGCCAACGGCAACGACACCAGTTCGGACACGCGCAAACCCGCTGCATAGAGCAGTTCCAACAACGCCGAAGCACGCAGCGCCTTGATGCCTTCGAGATCACGCGCAGCTGCTAATAAGTGATCGACTTCGTCTTCTGTCAGGAACTTGGGCAGGCTGCGCCCAAGGCGCGGGCTATCGAGCGCGGCGGCGGGATCATCGCTGCGTGTCCCTTCGCCGTAGAGAAACTTATAGAACTGGCGCAGACACGACAGCCGGCGCGAGGCCGTGCGCGGTGCGAGGGCTGCGCGCTGCATATGGGTGAGATAGCGGCGCAGATCGTCTGTGCCGGCTTTCGCGACGTCGCTTTTGAGAAAGCCTGCGAAGTCTTCAAGATCACGGCGATAGGCTTCCAGCGTGCGCGGCGAAGCGCCACGCTCCGCCGCCATCATTTCCAGGAAGGTTTCGATTTGAAGCGTCATGCGACGCCATATGCCAAAGGCTTAAAGTCCCAGCACCAAAAGAGCTTCCGCGCCCAACGCCCGCGCGTCGGCTTCGCGGCCCGCGAGACGCAAGGCCTGGATCACCTGTTGTAAGGTCGCCAAGTCCGTGCGCGCCGGCCCGTCTTCGCCCATGGCCACAAGCGCCAGAGCCGCGGTCTCACCGGTGCGCCCATCTTTGGCTGCGAGCGCAAGGCCGTTCGCGAGATGCGCTGAGAGCCCAGCACCATTGACGTGCGCGGGGCCACCCATGGCCGGCAACCAATCGGCCGCCGTCAACGGCTCGCCCGCTGCCGTGAGCACGCTCAAGACAACTTCTTGCTTCGCTGCAATTTGTTCGGCGGGCGTGTTGGCCGGCAACGCCGCACCAAAGGCCGCGATGGCCTGCGGAGGTATGGTCGGACCAGCCGTGTTTGAGGTCATCAGGCGGTCGATGGGCCACAGGCTATCGCCGATCTGTCCGGCTTCGCGTGACGTGCGGCTCATGCTGCGGGCCAACGTCAGCCAGCCCTTGGCTTTTTCTGCCGCCACTTTATCGGCGGGACCGGCAGCAATCAGACCGCGCGCGGCCACGCCGGAAAACCAGACGAGTTCGCCAGTCGGCTCCATTTCACTGAGCATCTGGGCATAGACCGGTCCCATGACCGTAAGCGGCGGACCACTTTGCCCGCGATCGTCGCGCACAAGATTGAGCGCCAGCGCGATAACTTCGGCGCGGGATGTCGGCAGCGTCTGCGCGAGGGCCGATTGGAACAGGAACGCACGGCCACGCGGATCATCGGCTTTGATTTGCGTCAGCGGCGGAGGTGCAGGGTCCTTAATATTGACGCTGCGATAGGCCACGCGCAGGGCATCCACGTTCAACGTACCGGCGGCAACCGCGCGTTCGGCCATCACAACACGGGCATTTTCCATAGCCTGACGGCGATCACGCCGAACATTGGCAGGCGTCTTGTCGCCCTTCGGCACAACTTCTTCAGCCAGCGGCAAAGCCGCGAGCCAGCCGAGCGTTGAAGGATCGGTGATCTTGGCTTGCAGGTCGGCGATGTTGGTCGGCATCACGGCGCCGGCTTTGCGCAGCATCGCGTAGTGCAGCGGCTCAAGCTTCGTGAAGTTCGCCGGCAGCGGCGGTTTTCCACCGCCCAACACATCGACCGCCCAGAAGAAGCCCGGATCATCCACGCGCTGTTCGCGCAGGAGCGCCAAGCCCAATCCAGCCGCGCTGCTCTGATTGATATCGAGCTGGCAGAACACTTGGATCTTTTGCCAATAGGTATCCGGCGACGCAGCCAGCGCAGCTTGAGTCTGCGCACAGGCATCACTCACCCGATTGCCGACAAGGTTAGCTTCCGTGCGAAGACGGCGCAGGCCTTCGGTCAGCTGATCGGAGGGCACGAGATCGAGCAGCGCCTGAACTTCGGCCCAGTCGCCCAGACCTGCGAGCGTCGAGGCCCGTGTTTCCAAAAGCCATTGCGAAGCGGTCAGAGTCTCGCCACCTTCCGCAGCAGAACCGTTGGGATTGGCGGCAACCGGCGGCGCGCCCGGCGACAGCAGCAGATTTTTGGCGAGGTAGCGCAAGGCCGGCGACGACAGGCGCTTCGGCAGTTGCGGCAACACGCGCTTCAAAAGATCGAGGTCGGTTCCGCGCCACAGCTGCGACGAGAATCCACCGGCGGATGTATCGACAAGACCGATGCGGTCCACACCCGGCGCAGCCAGATCGCCGACGTCAACGCTCGGTCCCTGCGGCGCGGCGGCGCCGTCGGGCGGAGCCTGGTCAGGCAGAATGGAAACGGGTCCGGCCGGCTGCGCGGGTGCAGGACCTTCAGCCGCAAGCGCTGCCGCGGGCGTGCCCGCCAGAACCAGCCCGCATAGCCGAAGCGCTAGGCCGGTCGCAATTTTATTTGAAGCGGTCATTCGAGATGACTTTTTCGGTCACGGCCGAAGGCGGCGGCATGTCCCATGTGGCCAGGAAAATGGTGCCGCCGACGACAACGACGACGACCAGTAAAAACAGAAATTTAAGCATGCTTTTATGTTGCTTCAGTTGCTTCTATAACGGGCCCAACGCCGTACCAATATAAGCGCCCAGCCCTTTTTGGCCTAGCACTTGCCCCACCACTTGGCCAGCTTCCGCCCAGGACACTACGCAAGGGCTGTGATAAAGTCCATTCAGCCAATAGGTTACAAATATGGACGCCCGCAACCGGCCCTTTAGGGCGGCAGCAGAATTAGACGCATGAATGAGACCGCAAAAATCCCTGAGAACGACCCGCCAAACGAGTCCGGGGGCCCGCCGGCCTTGACGCAAACCATTGTGCTGGTCGGGCTGATGGGCGCCGGAAAAAGCTGCATTGGCCGGCGCTTGGCGCAGCGCCTCAATGTGTCGTTTGTCGATGCCGATACCGAGATTGAACAGGCGGCGGGATGCTCCATTGCCGAGATCTTCGAGAAATATGGCGAAGCCGCCTTTCGCGACGGCGAACGCCGGGTGATGTCGCGGCTGCTTGAAGGTCCGCCCACAATCCTCGCGGCCGGTGGCGGCGCTTTCATGGACGCCGAAACCCGCCAATTGATTCGCCAGCACGCCGTCTCGGTCTGGTTGCGCGCCGATCTGGACACCTTGGCGTCGCGCACCAAGGGCCGCGGCCACCGTCCGTTGCTGAATAACGGCGACCCGCGCGAAACTTTGGCCAAGCTGATTGAAGTGCGTTACCCGGTTTACGCCGAGGCCGACATCACCGTGGATACGGGCGTGGACAATCCCAACGTCACCTGCGCGCGCGTGGTCGAAGCCCTGGCCGGCGTTGTTGCCATCGAAGAGACCAGCGCGTCATGACCCTCGCCGCTGCTCGCATCTCTGAAAACACCGCCGTCAGTGTCGCCTTGGGCGATCGGGCTTACGACATTCATGTGGGCCGCGGTTTGCTGTCCCGCGCCGGGGCGTTATGCGCGCCGCTTTTGAAACAGCGCTGCGTGTTTGTCGTCACCGACAGCACGGTCGCAAAACTTTATCTCGGGCCTTTCACGGCGAGCCTCACTGCGGCTGGTATTAAAGTCGATCACACGGTGGTCCCCGCCGGCGAAGCCAGCAAAGACTTTGCGCATCTTGAGCAGGTGTTAGACGCGATGCTCGCCGCCAAATGCGAACGCGGTACGATGATTGTGGCGCTGGGCGGCGGTGTGGTGGGCGATCTCGCCGGCTTTGCAGCTTCCGTTTTATTGCGCGGCGTCGAGTTCATTCAGGTGCCGACCACCTTGCTCTCGCAGGTCGATAGTTCCGTGGGTGGCAAAACCGGCATCAATACAAAGGCTGGCAAAAATCTGGTGGGGTCATTCCATCAGCCGCGCCTTGTGCTGGCCGATACCGACGTGCTGGCGACCTTGCCGCGCCGCGAGCTTTTGGCAGGCTATGCCGAGGTTGCGAAGTACGGCCTGTTGGGCGACGCGGCCTTCTGGACCTGGCTTGAAAACAACGGCGTCGCAACACTCGCGGGCGATGAAGCTTCTCATGCGCTCATGCGCCACTGCATTGTTGCCAG
Organism: Fidelibacterota bacterium; assembly: GCA_947476895.1. Taxonomy (GTDB): domain Bacteria; phylum Pseudomonadota; class Alphaproteobacteria; order Rhodospirillales; family Rhodospirillaceae; genus SHVO01. Next base: position 33,145 of record CANJRX010000003.1, read on the forward strand.
CTGCGAAGCCAAAGCGCGCATCGTGGCTGCCGACGAAAAAGAAAGCGGTGAACGCGCGTTGCTCAATCTCGGCCATACCTTCGGCCACGCTTTTGAAGCGGAAATGGGCTACGGCGGCGCACTGCTGCACGGCGAGGCCGTTGCCATGGGCATGGTCATGGCCTTTGAATTGTCTGCGCGCCTAGGTTTGTGCCCTACTTCGGACGTCGAACGCATCCGCAAACATTTTGTGGCCGTTGGTCTTCCGGTCGCCCCTCCGCGCAAAGGTCCGCGCGGCGTCATCACGCCCGCGATGCTCATGGCGCACATGACTCAAGACAAGAAAATGAAAGACGGCGCGCTGACGTTCGTTCTCGCGCGCGGCATCGGCAAAGCTTTCCTGAATAATACAGTTCCGCCGGCCGAACTCGAAGCCGTGCTGGCCGCAGCCTTAGCCGCTTAATTTTTATCGTGCCCTTCAAACGGAAGACGTAGCCATGACAGCTATTGCGCTTATCGTTCTATTGCTTCTCACGACCGCCGCATTTTTCTCGGCAGCCGAAACCGCGCTGACAACGGCTTCGAAGCCGCTGATGCATCAGATGGCGGTTGAGGGTGATGAACGCGCGGCCATCGTCACGAAGCTTTTGAACAAACGCGAGAGCATGATTTCGACCGTTCTGCTCGGCAACAATCTCGTCAATATCTTGGCCTCGGCCTTGACCACCAGCTTGATGATCGATTTGTTCGGCAACGAAGGTATTGCCTACGCCACCGGCATCATGACCGTGCTCGTGGTGATTTACGGCGAAATTTTGCCAAAGACCTACGCTCTGCTGCACCCCACTACTGTTGCTTTGCGCTGCGCGGGTTTCATGTCGGCGTTGGTCAGCCTGTTTGGTCCCTTTAATGCCGGCGTCGATTACTTTGTAAAAGGCGCCTTGCGGCTGTTTGGCGTTGCTACGACGCAAGTGCGCACCTCCGGCCAAATCCTCGCTGAACTGCGCGGCGCTATCGAAGTGCAAATGGGCGACCGGCACATCAAAGATGAAGTCAAACACGAGCGCGTGATGCTGCGCAGCGTGCTGGATCTGGCCGATGTCACCGTCGGTGAAGTCATGATCCACCGCAAAAAGCTTGCGACCATCGACGCCGATCTGCCGATCACCGAAATCCTGGAGCAGATTGCCGCCAGCCCGTTTTCGCGCGTACCGCTGTGGCGCGAAACGCCGGACAATATTGTCGGCGTGATTCACGCGAAAGCACTACTGCGCGCCGTCAACGCTGCAAGCGGGAATATCAGCACTTTGGATGTGGTCGGCCTAGCCGCCAAACCCTGGTTCATTCCCGATGCAACGACGCTGCTCGATCAGCTGAACGCCTTTCGCGCGCGCCGCGAACACTTCGCCATGGTGGTCGATGAGTACGGCACGCTCCTCGGCGTTGTGACCCTTGAAGACATTCTGGAAGAAATCGTCGGCGACATCCGCGACGAGCACGACATTGCCGTGGCCGGTGTGCGGCCCCAGACCGATGGCTCGTATCTCATCGACGGCAGCGTCACTTTGCGCGACCTCAACCGCGAATTCGATTGGGCTTTGCCCGACGCCAAGGCCTCGACCCTCGCCGGCTTCCTGCTGCATGAGGCGCGCACGATTCCCGACTCCGGGCAGCAGTTCCTGTTCGAAGGCTTTCGTTTCCAGGTTGTACGCCGCACGCGTAACCAATTGACGCTTTTGCGCATCACCCCGCCAAAAACCGCTGCTCAGGTGGCTGCACCAACCGCCTAAGACTTTGACCGGACATACTCTTCGGGGCGCTTGACCGGACTGGGGCGAGAGGCTCACACTCTTCGCCAGAGGGGCCTCCAAAGGGTCCCAGCTCAAGGTTGGAAATTTAGGCTGTTACCAGCTTTCCGCCGGGACTTACTCCGTAATGATGGCCCCTAAAGGGAGTGCGCCATGAGCCGGAAAATAGTTCCCGATGTCATCAGTGGTCAAACATTGCAAAAAGTTACCCCGCGCGAAAATGTGCGGGCCGCCGCAAAAATGATGCGCGAAAAAAGAATCGCCGCCGTCCTGGTGATGGAAGGCGAAAAGCTTGTCGGCATCATCACCGAACGCGACATGACGGCGCGCGTGATTGCCGCCGGATTGGACCCCGACACGACGGTCGCGGGCGATATCATGTCAGCTAATCCCGACACGCTGTCGCCGGATGACACCGCCCACGACGCCATTAGCATGATGCGCAAGCGCAACTACCGGCATCTGCCTGTGGTGGACGGCACGCGCGTTGTCGGCATGGTCTCGGTGCGCGATCTTTACGCCGTCGCCAATACCGAGCTTGAGCAGGATTTGAAAGACCGCAACGCTTTCATCTACGGCGAAAGCTACGGCGTCGCGAACTAAGCCTCAGCAGGCGTGCGGAGTTTGAGCGAGAGCGCATGCACACGCTCGCTCAGCTCTGTGGCCAGAACGTCGTGCACCAGGCGCTGGCGCTCGACACGCGATTTGCCTGCGAAACTGTTCGATACGATTACAACGTTGAAATGCGTCTCGCCCTGACCGTCCGGGTTATCGCCCGTATGGCCGGAGTGACGCGACGAGTCGTCAACGATTTCCAGCGTGGTGGGCTGAAAAGCGTTGCTGAGCTTGGTTTTCATCCGCTCGCTGTAGACGCCCATGGCGATTTTACCCCAATCCATATATGCACGCCCAACATGCATACCTGGGCCAAATAAACAAGATTGCGGCAACCGCCTGCGGCCCACATATTTAACCGCATGAGCCGCCTTCACATCTCGCAAGTTGAGGATCAGCCTCGCGACGCCAGCCCCGGACAGTGCCGCTGCGCCGCCGAGGGCTGTGAGAACATGGGCGAATACCGCGCGCCGAAAGATCGCTCGCTCACCGACTATCACAAGCTCTGCCTGGAACACGTGCGCGCTTACAACGCGCAATGGAACTTCCATGCCGGGCTGACGACCGAGGAGATGGAGCAGGAAATTCGCAGCACCGCCACCTGGGATCGGCCGACCTGGAAGATGGGCGAGCTGGGTGCGAAGTTCCGCACTGGCCGCGTGCATGTGGATGACCCCTTTGGCTTTGCCGAAGGCACGGCTTTTGATGCGCGCGCCAAGGAAAAGCGCGAGGAGAAAGCCCAAGCCTCCCATCCCAAAGCCGCCCCACCGACGGCACGCAACAAGGCCCTGAAGATTTTCGAAATGACCGCGCCCATCACCATGGAAGCCCTGCGGCGGCGGTATAAGACCCTGGTCAAACAGCACCATCCCGACGCCAACGGCGGCTCGGTAGAAGCTGAGACCCGCATGAAGGTGATTAACGAGGCCTATCAGACCTTACGCGCCGGGCTGGCCCCGCAAGAATCCTAAAGCGCGCTGGCCATCTCCCTGTAAAATAGAGTGATTCTAGGCCAATTGCCCCGGCCTTGGGTGACGTGTCATAAGAACCGCCCATTGAGCTATGGCAAAAAACTTACGGAAAACAGTGATGAGCAAGAAAACCGAAACTGTGCGGACCGACGCCGCTGTAAACACACCTGACCGTCAGGTTTCCGCACGCGAACTTTTCGGCGTTCCCACCGACATGAAGGTGCCGGCGTTCTCACAGCGCGGCGAACATGTGCCTGAGATCGACGAAGCTTATCGCTTCGATCCGGAAACCACGCTGGCCATTCTCGCGGGCTTTACGTTCAATCGCCGCGTCCTGATCCAGGGCTATCACGGCACAGGTAAGTCGACGCATATTGAACAGGTGGCCGCGCGCCTCAACTGGCCGTGCTTGCGCATCAACCTGGACAGTCACATCAGCCGTATCGATTTGATCGGCAAAGACGCCATCGTCATTAAAGACGGCGTGCAGATCACCGAATTCCGCGAAGGTCTGCTGCCTTGGGCTTTGCAGCACCCTGTGGCGCTGGTGTTCGACGAATACGACGCCGGCCGCCCCGATGTGATGTTCGTCATCCAGCGCGTGCTGGAAGTCGAAGGCCGCCTGACCTTGCTCGATCAGAATAAAGTGATTCGCCCGCATCCGGCGTTCAGATTGTTCGCGACCGCCAACACCGTGGGCTTGGGCGATACCACCGGCCTTTATCACGGCACGCAGCAGATCAACCAAGGCCAGATGGACCGCTGGAACATCGTCGCCATGTTGAACTATCTGCCGCATGATGCCGAGACCAATATCGTGCTGGCCAAGGTGAAAGTCTACGACACGCCGGCAGGCCGCAAAATGATTTCGGCCATGGTGAACGTGGCTGATCTCACACGCGCCGGGTTTGTCGCCGGCGATATCTCCACCGTTATGTCGCCGCGTACGGTCATCAGCTGGGCTGAGAACAACCAGATCTTCAACGATGTCGGTTACTCGTTCCGCGTTACGTTCCTCAACAAGTGCGACGAGACCGAGCGCCCGGTGATCGCGGAATATTTCCAGCGCAGCTTCGGCCAGGAAGTTTCCGGCGCGGCCATCGAGGCGGTCGCTTAAGTTTTAAAGCTCTAGGCGGACGTTCGTGAAACCGACCTATCAAAGCCAGGTTGAGAAGGGTGCCTCGCGGATCGAGACCTTCAAAAACGCCACCGCTTCGGTGGTGAAGGCGCTTGCCGGCATTCCTGATACCACCGTCACCTTTACGCCCGTCGCTGCCAATCAAAAGGCGACCGTGGGTGCTGCCGGCGAAGTGCGCCTGCCTCTGCCCGGACAAAAGCTGACCAAAGAGAATGTCGCGCGGGTGCGCGGTGCTGCTGATTCCGCGGCTATGCGCCTCAAGCATCACGACGCGCGTGTGCATAACCGCCGCATGCCGCTCAGCAAGGACGCCGCCGACGCCTACAACGCAATGGAGCAAGCGCGGGTCGAGATTCTCGGCGCACAGCAGTTCACGGGCGTGGGCCGCAACATTGGCGACGCTTTGGAACAGCGCCTGACGGCCGAAGGCTTTCATATGGCGCGCTCATTCTTTCAGGTTGACCGTGCTGAAGCCCTGAAAGTGCTGGTGCATAGTCGTTGCGAAGGCGTTGACCTCGGCACCACCGGCAAACACGTGCGCGACATGGTGCGCCAGGAATACGGCAAGAAACTCGACAGCGACTTGGACGATCTCGCCGCCCATATCGGCGATCAGAAAAAGAGCGCGGACATTATGCGCCGCATGATCGAGATCCTGGAACTTGAGCAAGACAACGCCAAGGACATGGACCGCGAGGAAGATTCGGGCGACGACAGCGACGATTCCGCCTCGGACGATAAAAGCGAGCAGGAAAACAAAAGCGACGAGCAAGGCGCCGAGCAAAGCCAGGAGGCAGGCGATGCGCCCACGACCGCGCGCGATGCCCGGGCGGAAGAGACCGACGAGCAAGGTGAAGGCGAAGGCCAACCCGCGATGGCCGCCGACGGCGAGGACGAAGCCGACGCCCGCCAGGCGCGCCCGCGCCCCGGCCACAACCAGCACGGCGGCATTGATCGTTATAAAGTTTTCACGACACGTTTCGACCAAGTCGAAGAAGCCGCCAATCTGTGCGACCCCGAAGAGCTCGCGCGGCTGCGTCTCCAATTAGATCGCCAACTCGCCCATTTGCAGGGCGTGGTGTCGCGCTTGGCTAATCGTTTGCAGCGTAAGTTGATGGCCCAGCAGCAGCGCAGCTGGGAATTCGACCTGGAAGAAGGCTTGCTGGATGCGGGCCGCCTTGCGCGTGTCGTCACCAACCCCACGCAATCGCTGTCGTTCAAGCGCGAGAAAGAAACCCAGTTCCGCGATACGGTCGTCACGCTGCTGATCGACAACTCCGGCTCCATGCGTGGACGACCGATCACGATTGCCGCAATGACCGCGGACCTTTTGGCGCGCACGCTGGAACGCTGCGGTGTGAAGGTCGAGATTCTGGGCTTTACCACCAGCCAGTGGAAAGGCGGCCAGTCGCGCAAACTTTGGACCGACGCCGGCAAGCCCGCGAGCCCCGGTCGCCTCAATGACCTGCGTCACATCATCTACAAAGCCGCCGACATGCCCTGGCGTCGCGCGCGGCGCAATCTTGGCCTGATGCTGCGCGAAGGCATCCTCAAAGAAAACATCGACGGCGAAGCCCTCGCCTGGGCCCACAACCGCCTGGCCGCGCGCCGCGAGCAGCGCCGCATTTTGATGGTGATTTCCGACGGCGCACCGGTGGATGATTCGACGCTTTCGGTGAACCCCGGCAATTACCTGGAACAGCACCTGCGCGATGTGATTTCGTTTATCGAGAACAATTCGGAAATTCAGCTGCTGGCCATCGGCATCGGCCACGATGTGACGCGCTATTACCGCCGCGCCGTGACGTTGATGGATGCGGACGAATTGGGCGGCGCGGTCATGAGCCAACTCACCGACCTGTTCGAGGAAGACAGCCGCAACAGCCGCGGCACGCTCCGCGCGCCGTTGGTGATGTAGGCTCTTAAGCCGCTTTGCCCGTCAGACGTCCGTGATCGGCAGCAATCGCCTTCGCCAAGAAATCATAAACTGCACGAATGCGCCCACTGCGGCGCATATCGGCGTGCGTCACCAGCCAGATCTCGATGCGGTGATCGAAGACTTCTGGCATCAGGCGCTGCAACGTGGGATCCGCATCGGCGATCACGCAATCATGCGCGCCGATGCCAATCCCTGCGCGCGTCGCACTAAGCTGGCCGATGAAACTCGATGAGCGGTGCACGATCTTGTCGGGCGGAAAACAGCGTTCCAGCCGCTGTACAGGCTTGTTGCGGGCACTCATGCTTTCGTCGAAGCCTACGAGATAGTGGTTCTTCAAGTGCACAAGCTGGGTGGGCGTGCCGTGCCGCGCGAGATAATCGAGCGAGGCGTAGAGGCCCATCACGACCTCGCCCACATGACGCGCAATCAGATCTGGCTGATCCGGGCGGAACAGGCGAATAGCGATATCGGCTTCGCGGCGCACGAGGTTGGCGGCGCGGTTGTCCACCAGCACCTCTACGCAGACACCGGGATACTGTGCATGGAAGGCCGCCAGTTTCTGCGGCAACCATAGAGCCCCCAGACTTTCCGTGACGGTGAGGCGCACGGTACCGGTCAGTGTCTGCTGAGCAGCATCGGCCTGACGCTCGATGGCGAGCGCCTCTTCTTCCACGCGGCGCGCACCGACCAGCACATGTTCACCAGCATCAGTCAGCGAAAGCCCGCGCGGTGTGCGTTGAAAAAGCTGCGCTTTGAGTTGTTCTTCCAAGGCCGCGATGCGCCGACTCAAAGTCGGCTGGCTGACCCGCAAACGCCGCGCCGCTTGCGACAAACCGCCGGTCTCGGCCACGGCGATAAAGTCCCGCAGGATGCTCCAGTCCATTTTATTCATGGGAACCGCTATTCATATAGTTGTGATCTTGTATGTAAAATTACTCAATTCCATTCATAATTTTATAGGCTACCTTCCCGCCTGTGAAAAGCATTGCGTTCTTTTCAGAGGTTAACCCTATGAAAAATAATAGAATTATTAGCGGTTTCATCGTCGTAGCGGGCTTGTTCCTGGCCGCGCCAGTCACAGCCCAAACCGAATGGCTCTGGTCGGCCCAGGCGCCCTTGGTCAACCGCTCCACTGAAGCCCTAGCTACCGGACATACAGCCCGCGCCGTGCGCTTTGCCGCTCAGGCACGCTCGGCCAGCCGCGCTGCTGATCGCCTGATCGCTGCTCACAACCTCTGCCTCGCTTTGATTGGAAATACCGACGGCGATGTTCACTGCCGGAATGCCCTTCAGGAAGCCGCACGTCTGTCGTATGAGGAAGACCGGTAGCTGCGCTCACGCGGCGCGTTGATCACTGGGACCAAGATCGACGCAACCGATCAGCCACTCAGTCTCGCACGCGTCGTACGCGAGAACATTGCGCGTGCATACGGCGCACGGCTGGTGAATCATATCGCACTGAACGAGGAACCCCTCGACGACTGATGCGACCATGACTCACGTTTCGATCACACGGCTGCGCTTGCGCAGCGCGTTGTATGAAGTGCCTTTTATCTGGCATGCCTTGCGCAGCAACGCGCAAGCGCGCCGTGCGGAAGGCTGCCTCGCCATCACCACACGTCGCCAACGTGGTGTCTATTGGACGCTGACGGTTTGGACGGATAAAGGCGCCATGCGGGCCTTTATGCTGTCTGGCGCGCACCGCATCGCCATGCCGAAACTGGCCGGTTGGTGCGATGAAGCCTCTGTCGGACACTGGTCGCAGGATGGAAACGCTTTACCCGCCTGGACTGAAGCCGAGCAGCGCATGACGCGCGAAGGCCGCATCTCGAAAGTTGATCACCCCTCGCCCGCTCATACGGCCGGGCAAATTCTGGGCTCGTCACCCGCGCAATAAAAAAGCCCGCCGGTGAAGGCGGGCTTTTTGTTCGGTGAGCCGAAGGCCGATTAAGCGGCTTTCTTCTCTTGCGCCTTCTTAATGCGGCGCTTCAAAACTTGCGCTTCGGGCTGCAGCTTCGCGAGCGGCGTGCTGAGCAAGAAACCATCCACACCGCCGCGCTTTTCGATCGTGCGCAGACCATTGCTGGTCACGCGCAGACGCACGCGCTGGTGAAGAACATCAGAGATCAACGTGACCTGATGCAGGTTGGGCAGGAAGCGGCGACGCGTTTTATTGTTCGCGTGGCTAACGTTATTACCGGACTGAACACCGCGACCGGTGGCTGCACAACGGCGCGCCATGGTTAAAATCCTTTCGTGATCGGAAGCTCACCCACACTTGGGGAACTCGAGAAGTCCGGCGTTTTACCTGCTGACCCGCCCAGGGTCAAGGATAAAACCCAGCGAGACCGGGCGTTTTGCGGGTCAAAATATACAGCTATTTCAACGCTTTGGACGGCTGGGTGGGGTCTTCTTCGGGGTGCCCGCATTGGCCCTCATATTCAAAACCGCCTGGCGCAGGTTCAAAAGCCGAATCATGCCGGCGATATCGCTGGGTTTGGGCGGATTGGCCTTCAGTTCCGCGAAGGTCTTCTCCAGGGTCTCTTTCACGTTCGCCTGACCCCGTTCCCGTAGGCTCATGGCCTCGGCCAAAAGTGCGGCCCGGTCGGAAGCCTTAGCCGGCACCTTCTGAGGTTTAGGCTTGGCTTTCCCGCCCAGAAGCGATTTGAGCCACCCAGCCATTAGTGCACGGGCGCAGCGGCTTCCAGCCGCTCGGACAGGTTCGCGAGTTCCATACGCACGATGTCATCATCGGAAGCCGGCGACAGCAGCCGTGCCGCCTGCTCGTCGGCGCTTTTGAACAGGCGATAGGCACGGCCTAGCGCGCCATCGTCAAAAATTTGCGCCGCGAGTTTGTCGTCCGCAAAAGACGTCGAAAGACTTTCATAGCGCCGCACGAACGCCGCCAGCGCAGCACCTGCCACCGCGTCTTGCGCTACGGCATCGGCCATGCGCGTATCGATATCGGGATGTGAGACCGCGAAGCTCAGGAACGCCTGCACAAACACATTCACATCGCCCGCGCCGTAACGCGTCCAGGCTTCGTTGGCGGTATCGCGGGTCATGACGCCCAAACGCTCGGCCAGCACGGCGACACTTGCCGCCATGTCCTGCAACGCAAAGCGGCGCGTCTCCATGGCTTGCGTGCGCGCGGCCTGAGCTTGCAATTGCATCAAGGTGCGGGCCTGGCTTTCCGCCTGCTGCAAGCTTTGGCGGTTTTGCGCCATCATCTCGCCCATGCGGCGCGCGAACACTTTCATCGCCCGGCGCTGCTCGAACACCGCCATGATCAGCCAAAGTGCGGCCAATGGCCCCGTGCCGCCGGCCGACAAAATCGCCAGATCATATGGTGCGAGCGCCTGGAGACCCGAAATGCCGCCTAGAGCGTTGATGTAGATGATCAGCGCCAAAAGCCACAGCGTCGTGGCCGCAACGGCGAGGATAAACGGGATACGTTCGCGCAACTGATGGAGAGAGTCGTTCACAACAGCTTCTCCTATGCCGACACCAATACTTCCGTTAAATCTGATTCTAAGTGACGAGAGTCCAAGCGTCTATGGTGGAGAGAGATGAGTTTTCTTAACAAAGTTCAACGTTGCAACCGACGCGACTTGCGCCGCTATGTGCCCTTCAGCGTCGAAGGCACGCAGTACGGGTGGTTAACGCCTGAGCGCGCGGCGGTTTTGTTAAATCATCGGAGTGTGTTCCAGCCTGCTGCAGGCGGCGTTGCGCTTAATCCGCTTCTCACAACCGTAAAGGCACGCTCGAAAGCTATTGCCGACATTACGCCCGACCTTGTGGCTACGGGCTTATTCTCGAAGCCGCGTGGTGAACTTTATGCCGTACGGAACATGTGGAGCGCAGCACCCGCATTTCGCATCGACCGCGCCCTTAATCCCAACTTCGGTCTGCGCGCGTACGGCGTGCATGTGAACGGCATCGTGCAGAAACGCTGGCAGCCGTATCTTTGGATCGGAACGCGGGCGGAAACCCTGCTGGTGGAACCGGGCAAGCTCGACAACATGGTCGCGGGCGGGCAGCCGGCGGACCTCAGCCTCATGGAAAACGTGATCAAGGAATGCGACGAGGAAGCCCACATTCCCCGGCGGATCGCCCGTACCGCCAAGCCCACCGGCGTTATCACCTATAGCTTCGAAGCCCCCGAGGGCCTGCGCGCCGACACCCTGTTTTGCTATGACCTGGTCATGCCGGCGCTGGTGAAACCGCAGCCTAGCGACGAAAGCATGGGCTATGAGCTGATGCCCGTGAGCAAGGTTTTACGGCTGGTGCGGAGCTCCGAGCTGTTCAAATTCAACGTCAATCTGGTGATCATCGACTTCGCCATCCGGCATGGGCTGCTGACCGCCGAAAACGAGCCGGACTTCGAGAATTTGGTCGCCGGGCTGCATGAACGCTGCCCTTCAGTTATGTAATTTACCATATTTAACAATCACATAGACCCGCGGCCCGGTGTCATGTTGTTGACTTTTTAACGCAAGCTCGGCATTGATGCGGTTATTGCCTAACCCCCGCTTTAAGGGGCGGCGCCAGTTCGTGGACACATATGCATTTCCTGGACTTTGAGAAGCCCATCGCAGAACTCGAAGGAAAGATCGCCGAACTTCGGCATCTGTCCGACAGCGACGGACTGAACATCGCCGAAGAAGTCAGCCGCCTTCAGACCCGCGTCGACCGCGACCTTCGCCAGGCCTATGGCAAGCTTACCCCCTGGCAGAAGGCGCAAGTCGCCCGCCACCCCGAACGCCCGCACGCGCTCGATTATATCAAAGCCCTGATCGACGATTTCATGCCGCTAGCGGGCGACCGCCAGTTCGGCGAAGACGCGGCGATTGTCGGCGGCCTCGGCCGCTTCAACGGCCGCTCGGTCATGGTGATCGGCATCGAAAAAGGCCGCGACACCGAAACCCGCATCAAACACAGCTTCGGCATGGCGCGCCCGGAAGGCTATCGTAAAGCCCGCCGCCTGATGGAACTCGCCGACCGTTTCGGCATTCCCGTTGTCACGCTAGTCGATACCGCCGGCGCTTATCCCGGCGTCGACGCTGAAGAACGCGGCCAGGCGGAAGCCATCGCCCGCTGTATTGAGACCTGCCTCGGCATTCGCGTGCCGCTGATTTCGCTAATCATCGGCGAAGGCGGTTCGGGCGGCGCGATTGCGCTCGCCGTCGGTAACGTCGTTCTGATGCTGGAGCACTCGATCTACTCAGTGATCTCACCGGAAGGCTGCGCCTCGATCCTGTGGCGCGACGGCGAACAGGCCAAGACCGCTGCCGAAGCTTTGAAGATCACCTCGCAGGATTTGGAACGCCTTGGCGTCATCGACGGTATTATTCCGGAGCCCATTGGTGGCGCGCACCGCGCGCCCCAAGCCGTGTTCAACGCCGTGCGCGATACGCTTGAGATGCACTTGAGCCAGCTGACCCGCATCGAAGGCATTCAACTCCGTGCCCGCCGCCGCGATAAGTTCTTGGAAATCGGCCGTAAGGGCCTCTCAATCTAAGCTTTACAGTTTTATTTCCCGCAATTATGTTCCGCGCCATGTCGCACGTGATGAAGAAAACGATCACGATTACCAAAACGACCACCATGGGTGGGCCGTTGAGGGCGTGCGCGTAAGTCAAACGTGACATAAAGCAACCTCAAGGCCCCGCCGATCAGACGGGGCCTTTGTTGTTTGTGGGCGCCGCCTGCGGCTTAAACGAAGGAGAAGATGTGATGAGCAAAGTTGTAGCCATCGTCGGCGCCACGGGCGCGGTCGGTGTTGAATTCCTAAAGTGTTTGGACGAGCGCAAATTCCCGCTGAAGGAACTGCGCCTGCTCGCCTCGGCCCGTTCGGCGGGCCGCGAGATGCAGTTCAAAAATCAAACGCTGAAAGTCACGGAGCTGACCGAGCGCAGTTTTGACGGTGTCGATATCGCGCTGTTTTCTGCCGGCAGCGGTATCTCCAAAAAGTTCGCACCCGCCGCCGTGAAAGCGGGTGCGGTCGTGGTCGACAATTCGTCGGCGTTCCGTATGGATGCGGGCGTGCCGTTGGTGGTGCCGGAGATCAATCCCGAAGCCATCAAGACGCACAAGGGCGTGATCGCCAATCCGAACTGTTCGGCGATTATCTCGATCACGCCGCTGTGGCCCATTCACAAGGTCAATCCGATCCGGCGCTTGAACATCGCGACCTATCAGGCCGCCTCGGGTGCGGGCGCTGCGGCGATGGAGGAGCTTGTAGACTCAACGCGCGCTTATCTCGATGGCCGCGACTACCAGCCGAAGGTGCTGCCGCATCCATACGCCTTCAACTTGTTCAGCCACAACGCCGACGTTGATCCGGTGACGGGCTACAACGGCGAAGAAGCGAAAGTAATTGACGAGACCCGGAAGATTTTCGGCGTGCCGGATTTGCGCATTTCGATCACCTGCGTCCGTGTGCCGGTTTTGCGTGCGCACGCGGTGGCGGTGTCGTTCGAATGCGAGCGGCCCATCACGCCGGAAGAAGTGCGCGCGATTCTCGCTAAAGCGCCCGGCGTGCGTATTGTTGATGATCGCGCGAAGAACTACTTCCCCATGCCAAAGGATGCATCAGGCCAGGACGACATTCTGGTGGGACGTATCCGCCAAGATCTTGGCGATCCGACGGGGCACACGATTGCTCTGCTGTCAGCGGGAGATCAGTTGCTGAAGGGCGCTGCGCTCAATGCCGTACAGATCGCCGAGCTTCTTTAACCACCGAGGGCTTTGACGCCCGGCAGCTCTTTGCCTTCCATCCACTCAAGGAAGGCGCCGCCGGCGGTGGAGACGTAAGACAGTTGGTCCGTGACACCGGCGCCGTTTAAAGCGGCGACGGTGTCGCCACCACCGGCCACCGAGACGAGCGTTCCGGCTTTGGTCAAAGCCGCGACATGATGCGCGATAGAGAACGTCGCTTCATCGAAGGGTTTGATTTCAAACGCGCCCAAGGGGCCGTTCCACAACAGCGTCTTGCAGACGTTGAGCATGGCCTTCAAGGCCTGCACCGAACCGGGACCCACATCGAGGATCATCTTGTCGGAGGGCACTTTGTCGACGGGGCAAATCGCCGTGGCTATGCCTTCCTTGAGGCCGTCGGCGATCACAACGTCCGTCGGCAGGAAAACATCACAGTTATTGCGCTTGGCGTTTTCCAAAATGGCGCGGGCGGTGTCGGCCAGGTCGCGCTCGCACAGCGACTTTCCAACATTGATGCCCTGAGCATTCAGGAACGTGTTGGCCATACCGCCGCCGATGACGAGCACGTCAACCTTGGCTGCGAGATTGTTCAGGACGTCGAGCTTGCTCGAAATCTTCGAGCCGCCGACAATCGCCATGACCGGCTTCCTAGGTTGCTCTAACGCCGCTGTCAGCGCTTCCAATTCAGCTTGCATCTGGCGGCCGGCATAAGCGGGCAGCACATGGGCCAGGCCTTCAGTAGATGCGTGCGCGCGGTGCGCAGCGGAGAACGCGTCGTTGACGTAGATATCGCCCAACGCCGCCAGGGCCTTCACAAAGTCCTTGTCATTGGCTTCTTCGCCGCTGTGATAGCGCAGGTTCTCAAGCAAGGCCACTTGGCCAGGCTTCAATGATTCCACCACGGTCTCGGCCGCTTCACCGATGCAGTCGTCGGCAAATACAACATCATGGCCGATAGCCTTCGCAAGCGCCGGCGCGATAGGGCGCAACGACATCTCAGGCACGCGCTTGCCTTTAGGACGATCAAAGTGCGAGAGCACGATGACCTTGGCGCCGCGCATGAGAAGGTCGGTGACCGTCGTGGCAAAGCGTTCGATGCGCGTGGCGTCGGTGACGCGTCCGTCTTTTACGGGCACGTTGAGGTCGGCGCGCACCAGCACGCGTTTGCCGCCGACGTCGGCCTGACCGAGGGTCTTGAATGAAGCCATGAAACGCTGCTGGGCCTAAATCAACTTGCCCATATGCACGAGCGTATCGAGCATGCGGTTCGAGAAGCCCCACTCGTTGTCGTACCACGACAACACACGCACGAAGTTACCCGGCATGACTTTCGTCTGCGTCGCATCGAAGGTCGAAGACGCCGGGTTGTGGTTGAAGTCGATGGAGACCAGCGGCAGCGTGTTCACGGCCAGCACGCCTTTCAGCATACCATTGAAGGTTTTGCCGTTCGCCGCATCGGTCATGGCTTGGTTGAGTTCGGCTTCGGTCACGGTCTTGCCGAGCACGCACTTCAGATCGACGACCGACACATTGGGCGTCGGCACGCGGATCGAGGTGCCGTCCAGTTTGCCTTTGAGTTCCGGCAGCACTTCACCCACGGCTTTCGCCGCGCCGGTGGAGGTCGGGATCATGGAAAGGCCGGCGGCACGCGCACGGCGCAGATCTTTGTGCAGCGTATCCACAGTGGCCTGGTCGCCGGTGTAGGCGTGGATGGTCGTCATGAAGCCTTGCTTCACTTCGAACAGGTTGTGCAGAACAAAGGCCACCGGAGCCAGACAGTTGGTGGTGCAGGATGCGTTGCTAACGACCACATGGTCCTTCGTCAGCTTGTCGTGGTTGACGCCGTAAACCACGGTCAGATCGGCGCCGCCAGAGGGGGCCGAAACCAGCACACGCTTTGCGCCGGCAGCCAGATGGACCTGGGCTTTGTCCTTATCGGTGAAGATGCCGGTACATTCGGCGACGATGTCGATGCCGAGCTCTTTCCAGGGCAGCTTCGAGGGGTCACGCTCGTTGAAAACCTTCACGTCCTTGCCGTTGACGGTCATGACGTTGCCGGAGACCGAAACATCGGCCGGCAGCGGTCCATGGACTGAGTCCCACTTCAACAGATGGGCGTTCGCGTCGGCCGGACCTAGGTCATTGATCGCGACGAATTCCACATCCGAGCGTTTGGCTTCGACCATGGCGCGAAAAACCATGCGGCCGATACGGCCAAAACCATTGAGAGCGACACGAACTGTCATGGGGATTGAAATTCCTTCTCACTGTAAGGCGGGTGTCCCGGGCACCTGAAAACCGACCCGAGCAGAGGATGCTGGGGGAGATACAATAGTCTCCGCCGGAATCCAAGCACCGGTTAAGCTCCCGGTTAGACGTTGGATGTAACCGTATTTAGAACCCGTGATGTGGCAGCGCAATATGGCAGGAATGCGGATGTTTAAGGGGGTTGAGAGCGGCAAGCGTCTGACCGACGCCGCCTTCCGTGAGGCCAAGGACCAGCTGCGGCTGGACCTCGTAGACCTACAGCAGCGCTGCCGGGCATCGGCCGAGTTTCCCATTATTGTCGTCGTGGCCGGCGTCCAGGGTGCCGGCGGCATTGATACCCTGAACCTGCTCAATACCTGGATGGATCCCCGCTGGATCCAAACCCACGCTTTCGACAGCCCCAGCGACGAGGAGCGCGATCGGCCCCTGTTCTGGCGCTATTGGCGGAGTTTGCCGGAAGCCGGCGCTATCGGCCTTTATATGGACGGATGGTATGGCGACGCCTGGGCGGCGCGCGCTCAAAACAAGACCACCCCGGCGGCCTTTGCCGCTGACCTCAAACGTATCGCCGCGTTCGAGCAGACCCTGGCCGCCGACGGCGCCCTGATCGTCAAACTCTGGCTGCACCTCGGCAAGGCCGCGCAAAAAAGCAAAGCTGATACGCATAAAGTCGACCCTATATTCGGGTTCCGTTCGAGCGATGCCGCTTGGCCTCAGCCCGCCGGCTATGACGCCTTCACAAACGCGGCCGCGCAAAGTATCCGGGCCACATCGACGGACGTAGCCCCTTGGCACTTGATCGATGCTGCGGATGACAATGCCAGGCGCATCGCCGTGCTGACGACGTTGCGCGACGCTATGAAATCGCACCGCAAGGCCTGGCACAAAAAAGCGAAAGCGACGGCCAAGGTTCTTAAGCACGACCGCAAGGCCGACAAAAAGCAAAAGCCTGCGAGGAGCAAACGCGATGCGCTCGCGCGGGTCGATCTGACGAAGACCATGAGCGATGAGGCTTACGCCAAAGCCTTTCGCACGCGCCAAGCAAAGCTTTACGACTTGCAGAAAGCCGCGCGTGCCGCCGGCCTTTCGACTGTCATCGCATTTGAAGGCTGGGACGCCGCCGGAAAAGGCGGCGCACTGCGTCGTCTCACCTACGCTTTAAGTGCACGCAACTATAGCGTTGTACCAATTTCTGCCCCCACGGATGAGGAACTGGCGCATCATTACCTATGGCGCTTCTGGCGACATTTATGCCGCGCGGGTCACATGACGTTGTTCGACCGCAGTTGGTACGGCCGCGTACTGGTCGAGCGCGTCGAGCATTTGATTCCGGAAGAAGCCTGGAAGCGCGCCTACAGCGAGATCAACGATTTTGAAGCCCAGCTCGCCGCGCACGACACCGTGGTTTTGAAGTTCTGGCTGCATATTGATGCCGACGAACAGCTGAAGCGCTTCAAGGACCGGGAGAAGACTTCATACAAAAACTGGAAGATCACCGAGGACGACTGGCGCAACCGGTCCAAGCATGCAGCTTACGAACTCGCGGTGAACGATATGTTTGCCGCGACTTCACCCAAAACGGCTCCCTGGCACTTGATCCCTGCCAACCATAAGCACATCGCGCGTATCATGATTTTTGATATCGTAGTCAAGGCCTTGGAAGCTGCCCTCGTAGGCCGTGCAAAACTACGCAATAAACTGACCTAACAGTGGTCTTGCGGCCGGCGTTTTACGTATTAAAATAACGTCGAATAATAACGTCTCGTGAAGCAACGGGGTGTTATCTAGGGCGTTCCTGTTCGGGCGTTTATGGGGGGCCATATCGCATCACCACACGGACGCTAAGGTCACTTTACGAATACATATTCGCAAAGCGACCGCAGGAAAGCGTAAATTAAGTCGTCTTATGATATGAGACGAAGGTGCTTCGAGGGGACTATTCAGCAGCCTTGTCAGTTTCGGTACCTCGCTAAATTTGTCGTGAAAGAATTCACAGCGCGAGCGTGCGGCCAAAAGGGGTGCGTCTGAAAAGACGCACGCAGAAAGCAGCGGAGAGTAGATGAACATGACTGCCCAAATGAATTTATCGCGCCGTCAGATGCTGACCAGCTTGTCGGCCGGTACGGCACTCGCGGCCATCGGGCCGGGCCTTAAAGTCTCGTTTGCCGCGGACGCAACAACGCCGCGCGATATCCTGATCGTTCTATTCCAGCGCGGCGCTTGTGATTGGCTGCAGATGTTAGCGCCCGCCGGTGACTCTGCTTACATCTCCGCCCGCCCTTCGATCCGTGTGCAGACGACGGGCAATACGCCTGGCCTCGGCATCGGCTCTATGAACGGCACCGATTTTTATCTCAGCGGCAGCGCGCCCGAATTGAAAGCGCTTTATGAATCCGGCCAAGCTGCTTTCATTCATGCCGCCGGCATGCAAACCGTCGACCGCAGCCACTTCATCTGTCAGGACATGATGGAGAAGGGCAACGCCGACAACGAAACTGAACAAAGCGCCGGCTGGCTGACCCGCCATATTAGTTCGAGCGGTACAAGCGGTGCGGAGCTTTCGACCGTTTCGTCCGCCGGCACCAATCCTGCATCGCTGTTGGGCGATCCGGGTGCCGTCGCCATCGCAAATGCCAGCCAATTCAATGTCAGCGGCGGCAATGCCAACTCCACTGTCATTCGCGCGCTCAATCGTGGTGCGACGACGTATCAAAAAGCCGCGACGGCTGCGCTTGATGCCGTCGCCAGCGTACAGGCCGGACTGGTCGGCGTGCCCGATACGTCAGGCACCGCGGGTTACACCGGCGGCGCGCTGTCCACGGCGCTGCGTTCGCTGGGAAGACTGATCAAAATGAATGTCGGTATGGACCTGGCGACCGTCGATTTCGGCAGTTGGGACATGCACAACAGCTTGGTCGGCGAGTTCGCTACACGCACCACCGAATTCTCGCGCGCCATTGCGGCCTTCTGGACCGACATGGCGGATTATCGCGACCGCATTACCCTTGTCACCATGACCGAGTTCGGCCGCCGCTTGCGTGAAAACGCGAGCCAGGGCACCGACCACGGCTCGGCCTCGGGCATGCTGGTGCTGGGCGGCAACGTCAACGGCGGCAGGCTTTACGGCAATTGGCCTGGCCTCAATGCCAACCAACTCACGGCCGGCGGCGATCTCGTGGTCACCACCGACTACCGCCAAGTGCTGGGTGAAATTCTGGTCAAACGTCATGCCGAGAAGAATCTCTCGGCTGTTTTCCCGACGCTGAAATACAACCCCGTCGGGTTCATCAAAGGCTAACGCCACACTGTTGGCATGAGGGGCAAGAATGCTTCTATCGAAACCTGATCCGATCCGCGTCGCTTTGAACCGCATCACCTTTGGCGCGCGAACGAGCGACGTCGATTATGCCAATAGCATTGGCTGGAGCACCTGGGTCACCGAGCAGCTAAATTCGGTCGAAAACAACGACCCGGCGCTGGGTGCGCATTTGATGCGCCAGACCATGCTCATCAGATACGGCGCGCCGGCTGCCAACGATACGCGCGGAACCTGGACCGCGGTCGATGAGATGCGCCCGCTCAATTATATTTACGCCGACACGCCGACCTTGTGGAAGATCACGCGCAATGCCGGCGGCAGCGTGTCGTTTTCTGAGCGCACGCGCATCCGCCAGGAACTGGCTGCAGCCACCTGGATCCGCAATGCCCACGGCCGCTATCAGATCCGCGAGTTCATGGCCGATTTCTGGCACAACCATTTCAACATCGGCAAAAACGAGAACGAACTCGCGACGGCCTTGTTGCCGGTGTTCGACCTCGCTGCCATCCGCACCAATTCTCTGGGCAATTTCCGCACCCTGCTTGGCGCGACCGCGCATCAAGGCGCTATGCTGATTTATTTGGATAACTGGGTCAGCAGCGCCGCAACGCCGAATGAAAACTACGCCCGCGAGATCATGGAACTGCATACGCTGGGCGGAGAGGCCTATCTCGGCGCGGTCAGCAATCCAGCCTTGGTTGGAAAAGACGCCAATGGCGTAAACGTAGGATTTACCGACCAAGACGTCATCCAGGCCTCGCGTATTCTTTCAGGCATGACCATCAAGTACGGTCAGACGGGTGACAATAACGTCGCACAGCCCGACACCGGTGAATACGTTTTCAATTCACGTCAGCACAATACGACCGCGACCAACATCTTGGGTGTTAGCCTCGCCGGCATAAACAACGGCTCGATGCAGGGTGAAAGATTCCTCGATATCATTGCCACGCATCCCGCCACGGCGAAATTCATCGTCACGAAGCTCGCGCGCCGCATCTTCGGCGACACGCCGCCGCAAGCGGTCATTGATCGCGGGATTTTGGCCTGGAAGATTAATCAATCTTCGCCAGAGCAGATCGCCACGGTCTTGCGCGCCATTCTGATCGACGGCGAAGAAATCAAGACAGCGCCTGTTATCAAAGTGCGCAGACCCTATGAGCGCGTTATCGCCCTCGCCCGCACCACAGGCATGGTCGTGAATGCTGGCACCACGATGACCAGCATGCTCGATCCGTTTAACGACGGCTTGTTTGCCTGGCAGGCGCCTAACGGCCGCCCCGATACCAACGACTATTGGCTGGCCACTGGCTCGACCATCGCCACGTGGAACATCTTGTTCCAAATTCCGACGCTCGCCGAATTCGCAAGCACGCCGCTCTCGACCCAAACGCCGCTGGAGGTCTTGAACTCAGCTAACGGCGTCGTCGAGTATTGGGTCGGCAGCATGGTGGGCTACCAGCTCAACGAGACCGCCATGAACAGCCTTGTGGCCGATCAGGGTGGCGCCAATGGTATCCCCGCCGCCGTGCGCACCAACAACGCCACGCGCATCGAGACGGCCCATCGTCGCTTGGTGAGCCTGATTGCGACGTCCGAGGAGTTTACTCTGCGCTAGCGGGTACGCTGCAGGTGTTCCACCAGTAACCCGCAACCGCGATCACGAGCACGACGGCTTGCGCGACCAGCGGCAGCAGCGATGGATAAATGCCGAAGGCTTCAAAGCGCGGCCCATTGACCGCAATGGCAGGTACGATGCCCGCTTCCTGCAAGGCTGCAAAGCCCTTGCCCGCCAGTACGACGGCCAGCACAGCGATCAGCAGTGAACTCCAGCCGAAGAACTGCGAGATCGGCAGACGGCGGCTGGTGCGCATGAGAACGAACGCAATCACAGCCAGCACAACGACGCCCGCCACAAGCCCGGCCAGGATCGAGCTGCCGTTACCGCGCGTCCACAGCGCGATATAGAACAAGATGGTCTCAAACACTTCGCGGTAGACCGCGATGAAAGCCAGCGCGAACAAGAAGAAGGCGGACTTCTTGGTCAGCGCTGCCGAGAGTTTTTCTTTGAGGTAAATCTGCCAGCGTCCAGCCAGGCTTTTCTGATGCATCCAGATGCCCACACCCAACAGCACCACGGCTGCGAACAATGACGAGATGCCTTCAGTCAGCTCGCGGTTCGCGCCGCTGATATCCATCATATAGGCCGCAACGCCCCAGGTCAGCACGCCGGCGACAAGGGCGCCGATCCAACCCGCGTGCACGTACGGCAGTACGTCGCGGCGCTCGACTTTGCCAAGGAAGCTCAGCATGGCGACGACAACCAAAAGGGCTTCGACACCTTCACGCAGCAAAATGGTGAAAGCGCCCAAGAACGTGGCCATGCTGTCCTGCTCTGCCGACAACGCGGTGTCGGTTCTATCGAACAGGCCGTTCAGTACTTGCGCTTGGGCTGCCACATCGGTGGCCGGAGCGCCCGCATTGATGCGGCTGCGGTATTCAATCATCGCGCCTTCAACGTCAGACAGAAGCGCAGCGTCGCGGGTGCGCAGCATCGCTTCCACGGGCTCGAACCCATCGAGATAAGCGGAGAGTGCCAGCGTACCTGCAGCGCGCGCATCACCGGCTTGGTAAGCCTTTAAGCTCGCTGCGAGTTGACTGCGGGCAAGCGCAAGGCCATCAGCGCTGTTCTGGCCCACGGCCTGCGGATTAGCACGCAGGTAAGCCATAGCGGGTCGGGCTTTCTCATCACCCACTTCGGTGGCGAGGCCGGACTCAAGGGTGCGGGCCAAGGCTTCCAAATTGGGAAGGCGCGCACGCAAAGCGGCGTCGCCCTGCCACAACGTTTCGCCCTGGGTGCGCAGCTCGGGCGAAGCCGAGAGCGTGCTGGCGTAAAACGCCACAGCCCAGCGGTCGTCTTCCGACAGAATGTCTTGGAAGCTGACCATGGGAGTGTCGGCCAGACCTTGGCTGACAACTTCGAACAGCGAGAACAGGCTGCGCTCGCGAGCACGTTCATGATCGGCAAAGGGAATCGGTGGTGGGTCCATGCCCGTGGCAGCGGGACCATCACCGCCACCTGTTACGCCGTGACAAGACGAACAATGTTCGGCGTAGAGCGCCGCACCGCGTGCAACATCCGGCGCTTTAGTCGGCGCGACCGGGACAGGATAGGTCGCGAGCAACGCATCAGCCAAAGCATGTGACATACGCGCGACTTCAGCCGGAGCCGTCAGCGCGGCAATGGCGCTTTGCAGCTGGCTGGCCTGCGCCACCAACGCTTCTTGACCCGGGTTGGGCGGTAACGCCGCAAGCCGCGTCGCCGCGGTGTTGGCAAACTCCTTCATCTCGGCGAATTCGTCTTCGCTGATGATGGCGCCGTTGGCGACCGCGCCGGTGTAGTCCACCGCGATATAGTCGAGCAGCTTCCACACCTGGCGCACGTCGGCGTCGGATTCGGCGGCGAGCGCGGGGCGAAAGCTCAGCGCGGCGATGATCACCAAGCCCAGCACGAACGCAAAGCGCCCGACGCGACAAGAGACGCGAGAAGACAAGTCGCTGATGTGGTGACTCACGTGAATGCCCCAATTCGCCGAAGAAAATGCATCAGCTTATCTATTGCAATTAAGAATAGTTCGCAAGATGAAATGGGGCGTTATAAAGCAATTTAAAGTGAGCGCGCCCCACGGAAATGACCCATTTTCACAACAGGATGTGCTCAGTTTAGGGAGTATGCATGCGCCGTTTTCTGCTCGCCCTCGCCGCCGTTGGTCTGATGAGTTGTTCCGATGCCGAACCGCCGCAGCCTGCGGCGAAAGCGCCGGGTTTCGTCGACATTGTGTGGCGGGTCAGTGAGGGCGCGGCGATTCCCGCGGGAGCGCTCTACGTTTTCCTGTCGGATGGCACGCTGGTGATCACGCGCAAGGGCGACATTCCCATGACGGGATCATGGGTTCAAAGCAATGGGACCCAAACCAAAAGCGAATTCACGATGGTTGAACAGGGATTGCGTTACCGCACTGAAATTCTGGAACTGACGGCGGACCGCTTTCGCATCAGGAGCCACAATCCCGGCGAACCGCTGGATATCAACCTCGAGAGAGCAGATCGATAACCGCCTTAGAGTCCGCGCGACCAGGCCGTCATCAGTTCATTGCCGAGGCCCATGGGTTTCGCAACGCTGAGAATACGCTGAAACTCGTCGTTCGCGCCGTGCATGCCGATCATCTCAATCTCGCCCGAGGCCATGCGGCGAATGGAGTCTGCCAAAACCGGCAAAGGCGATCTCCAGCACGCCGCGACGGTTATCCCAAAATCGCCGCCGATGGGGCTCACACCGTGCCACCACATCTGCGGGATATATAGCGCATCGCCTTCTTCCAAAGTCGCTGTGAGCCAGTTCAAGTGCGCGGCATCGACGCGGTCGAAGGCCGATGGATCGTCGTAATAGCTCTCGGTCAGAAAGGCATGGCGGATGGCTTTATGCGAGGCCGCATCAACCTTCAGCAAACCAATCTGCTTCGCGCCGATGACTTGGCACATCAAGGTTTCGTCGAAGGGGTGGTAGTGCCACGTGGTGCCGGCAGCGCGATAAAAGAAGTAGCGCAGCGCCGCATAGGTAAATGCAGGTTCGGGTTTTGTCAGGAACGGAAAGCCGGCGGTGTCGGGCGCAAGTTCGGTCGGATTGTTGGTCGCGAACATGCCCATCTTGGTGCCGGGGGCCTGCAGAAAATCGATGGCGTCTGAAAACGTGACGATCTTTTTGCCGACGTCGTTACGCGGCAGCGACAGGTGATACTCGTGCGGAATAAGGAAGATCTTATGGTGACCGCAGCGTTTCTTCACATAGTCCGCATTGCCCCATTTCTGCAGGGCCGGCCAGTGCTTGGCTGCACCCCTAATGATGCAAGGCTTACTGTGGGCCACGTAGTCGTCGACAAAGACTTTTTCGCTTAAGTCTTCAACGTTCAAGACCGGCACCGAAGGCGCCGTCCGCATGCCAGGAATATGTTTCAAAATCGCGCCCGGCACGCACGTTCCCCCACGCCAGTCAGCACCAAAAACCAGTCTAAGAACGCCGAAGTCTAGCGATCAATATCAAATAATCTACGAGATAGGTATTTCCACGCGCATGGAAAGCGCGATAGTTTTATTCAGGGTTGTTTTGTTGGGGTGCATCACGTGACGCAAACGAGCGGGTATAGCGGGGCCACAGCCGGGCCTGCCGCCGATGCGTTTTACTTGCCCGCGGACGCGTCCCGCCAGGCGCGCCTCTGGATGCCCTGGCCCACCGACAACGCCATCCTTCAAATCGCGATGACGGCTGTGGTCCGCGCAGCGGCAGCTTTTGAACCCATATCGATCCTGTCCGCACCCGGTCATGACGTGGCCATACGCGCGGCCTTGGGCGCCGATGTGGCCGACATCCTTCATATTCCGGCCGGCTCGTTGCGTCTGCGCGACACAGGCCCAACGTTTCTGATCGACGGCAAAGGCGGCAGCGCCGCGGTTGATTGGCGCTTCAACGGCTGGGGCAATCGCGGCGACGAGAGCGATGCGCAGCTCGCGCACACTCTGCTGGGTGCTGCCGAAGTGCGGCGGTTCCGTGCCCCGCTCACGCTAGAAGGCAGCAGCTTTGTCAGTGACGGGCGCGGCACGCTCCTCGCCTTGTCTTCGGCGGTCTTCGATAACGCGCGCAACCCAGGCCTGACGCCGCTCGAAGCCTTTGGGATTTTCCAAAGTTGGCTGGGCGCGGCCCGCGTGATCTGGGTGCCGACACAGCATCCCGGCGATCGCTTTAACGCCGATGTGCGCCTGCTCGCGACATTTGTCGCCCCGGGCCTTGTAGCAATCAATGAACCCAAAGACGGCACGGACGATGTGTTTGCAAAGACCGCCGCGCATCTTGCGAGCACGCGTGATGGCGCAGGCGCCACGCTCGACTTTATCCACCTGCCCGCGCCGCCGCAGGGTGCGCGGGCGCTGGCGTATCCAATGTCTTATACAAGCTTCGTCCCTGTGAACGGCGGGCTGCTTGTGCCCGCCTTCGATGCACCGAGCGATACGCGTGCGGCCGATATTCTGGCCGAAGTTTTCCCGGATCGTGTTGTGCGGCTGGTGCCCGCCGGCGTTCTGGCGGAATCGGATATTCCGTTGACGAGTCTTGTGCTGCCGCATCCGGCCAGGCTGCTGGAACGCGACCGCGCGACTTTACTGCCACGTTCCGCCTGGTCGCAGTCGGTGGGCATCGACGCTGTAGAACACTACAGCGATATGATCGACGGTAAGATTTAGGGAGCCGCAGGCGGCTTTGCGGGCGCGGGCGCTTCGGCTGGCGCGTTGATCAACTGCCAGAAACGATTGCGCAAGGCCACCGCCTCAGCCGTCGGCGACATTTCCTCGGTCACCTTTATCGCGGCGAGATCGGGCGAGAGACCGGTATCGGTTTTGATTTCCGGTTTCACATAGAGCGCCGAACCCAGCACTGCATTCGCAAAGCCCTTAGAGTTGGTCATGCGCGCCGCCAATTCCGGACGCAGCATGTAATCGATAAACCGCATGGCGTTGTCGGTGTTTGTTGCGCTCTTCGGCACGCCCAGCAGGTCGTACCACACCACGGTGCCCTCTTTCGGCAACACGTAGCGGATGTCGTTCGCAAGCCCGGCGATGCGTGCTTTGTTGCGCGCCTGATACGCATCACCCGATGTCGCCACGGCCATGCATACGGTTCCGGTCGCAAGATTTTCGATGATGTCGTCGCTGGAGAATTTGGTGATGGAAGGACGAATGCTTTCCCACAAACGCGCGGCGGCATCTGTGTCTTCGATCTTGGCAGAGTCCGCGGGCAAACCCAGATAGTTCAGCGCAATGGGAAATACACCGGTCGGGCTATCGATCACTTGAATGCCACAGTCGGCGAGCTTCGCAGCGTTGGCAGGATCGAACAGCGTCGCCCAGCTGTCGGTCACCGCATCGGCGCCAAGGCGCTCAGCGACTTTGGCGGCGTTGAAGCCGAGACCAATGGTGCCCCACAGGATCGGAACAGAGCGGGCGTTGCCGGTGTCATAAATCGCGGTGCGTGCGGCCAGCGCTTGGTCGATGTTGCGGGCATTGGAAAGGCCGGAGCGTACGATGGGCTGCAGCAGGTCCTGATCAGCGAGCGCCTTCAGGCCAACGCCGGACACCAGCACGACGTCGTGGTTGACGCCGCCGGACGCCGCGCGGGCCAGAAGCTGTTCGTGGGTGTCGTAGCCATCGACGACGACCTTAAGGCCCGTGTCGGCGGCAAAGCCCGCCAGGACATCGGGATCGATGGCATTGCGCCAGGCCAGAAGCCGTACCTGATTGGTGGGGCCTTCTGCGACCGGCATGGGTGCCACGGCGACTGGGGCCGAAGGCGCGATCACCTGCGGCGTCGGGGCCACCACCAGGAACATGGCCCAGCCGGCGATTAGAACCAGGCTGAGGACAAGCGCCAGCGACCAGCTACGCAGACGGCGGCGGTGGGGCGGCGGGGGCGAAGAGGTTGGGGTCTCACTCATGGACGGCCTTATTCATGGTTTTGCGCGGGGGCTGCAAGTTCAAACGACCGGGATGACAAAATGGCCACGTAAAACCGGCTCATACGTAGCCCCATCCCGTTAAAAGTTCGCGCCCTTGTGCCCCGCGCGGGTCCCCGTTACCAAGGGCCAGGAAATGACGGAGGCGGCTTTTGACCCCGAGCGGGAGCGATATCACCCGAAAGACGGCCCTGATTACCGGAGCCGGGCGGCGCATCGGCCGGGCTTTGGCCGAAGACCTGGGCGCGGCCGGATGGGGCGTGGCCGTGCATTACCTTCATTCGCGCGAAGAGGCCGACGAGGTGGTGGCCGCTGTCATCGCAGCAGGTGGCCGTGGGGCAGCCGTTCAGGCCGACCTCGCCGATGCGGATTCGGTCGCACGGCTGGTGCCGGCAGCCGTCGAGGCCCTGGGACCACTCGGCTTACTCGTCAATAACGCGTCGATCTTTGAACGCGACGACATCACCACCGCTACCCTCGCCTCATGGGACGCCCATATCGCGATTAACTTGCGCGCGCCGTTTTTCTTGTCGCAGGCTTTCGCCGCGCAAGTTGGCGCGAAGGATCGCGGCGCCATCGTCAACATTATCGACGAGCGCGTCTGGCAACTGACGCAGCACTTCGCGTCGTACACCGTCAGCAAGGCCGGGCTGTGGACGTTGACGCAGACCTTGGCCATGGCGCTTGCGCCGCGCATTCGCGTGAACGCTATTGGACCCGGCCCGACCTTGCCGAGTCCCTATCAAAACCAAGCTCAGTTCGATGCCCAATGCGCCGCCATGCCGCTGGGAAAGGGCACAAACCCGCAAGAAATATGCGCTGCCGTGCGATTCATCCTTGCGGCGCCGGCCATGACGGGCCAAATGATCGCCTTGGACGGCGGACAGCATTTAGGCATGCACGCAGACCTCAAAGGACCAGTGTCATGAGCAAAGCCGTGGTCGAACCCTTTGTCACAAAGCCGCTGAAGATCGCCGATGCCGCCGAAGGTTTGCGGCATGTGTTCGTGCGTGACCTGGTGTTGGACTGCAACATCGGCGTCCATCTTCATGAAAAAGGCCGTGTTCAACGCGTGCGCATCAACCTCGATCTCGGCGTCTGGGAAGGCGACGGCATCCACCATGACCGCCTCGAGAACGTGGTGTGTTATGAGGACATAGTGAAACGCGTGCGCGCCATCACCGGCGACGGCCACGTCAATCTGGCGGAAACCCTTGCCGAGCGCATCGCCGCAATCTGTCTGCAGGACCCCTTGTGCCGCTCGGCCCGTGTCCGTGTGGAAAAGCTCGATGTGTTTGACGATGCCGGCAGCGTCGGGGTCGAAATCGAGCGTCTTTCGTCCATTCCGACCCGACAGCGGACCTAGGCACCGGCATCATTCTCCGGGGCTCAGCGTGGCAATATCACCGGTTGCGACGCAAAAACGTCATGATTTCCGCCATCGAATCGCGCCCGAGTCATTTCACCCGAAGGCCTGTCAAGCAAAGTTGTTCACAAGGATCGATCAGTATGCCGGCTGGACGTTATTGTTTCGGCACCTGACGATGAATTCGGTGCAGACGCTTTGCTTCAATCAAAAAAACATTACTTTTCAATGGTATAATATTTGTGCCCACAAAACGGGCACAGTCGGCCGACGCTATATTCTACGCCCTCCAAATTTAGCTGCCCGGGCTTTTTCAACAGACTTATCCACAGGATTCGTGGATATCCTTGAGGGGTCCCAACTGGGAATGAATTCATCCTTTCAACGCGCATTCGTTTCCGTGTTGTGACACCTCTCTGAGATCATGATCTTTCAACAATTGCGCGACCTTGCAGGGCGTTGCCAATGCATCGCGTGATGTGTGCCGCTCCGTTGACGCTGCCACACAAAGGTTCCACATAGGAGCCATGACCTCCGACGCGCCCTCTCCATCGCCGCCAGCAAAAGTTGCAGGGCCTGCCGCTGAGACCGTGCGCGCCAGCGGCGTCGCCGTGCTTGCGGCCTTCGTCAAAAATTTTCCGCAGAAGCCCGGCGTCTATCGGATGATCAATGCCGCCGGCGACGTGCTCTATGTCGGCAAAGCCAAGAACATCAAAAAGCGCGTCGGGTCGTACTTGCACATCGACCGCATGCCGCTCCGCCTTCAGCGCATGGTTTTCGATACCCATGTTTGCGAAGTGGTCATCACCCACACCGAGGCCGAAGCGCTGCTGCTCGAGAGCAACCTCATCAAGCAGCTGAAGCCGCGCTACAACATTTTGCTGCGCGACGACAAATCGTTCCCCTATGTGATGATCGTGGGCGGTCACGCTTACCCGCGCATCGTCAAACATCGCGGCGCGCGCGCTAAGGGCAACGAATACTTTGGGCCTTTTGCATCGGCGGGCGCGG
This sequence comes from Fidelibacterota bacterium, assembly GCA_947476895.1. GTDB lineage: Bacteria > Pseudomonadota > Alphaproteobacteria > Rhodospirillales > Rhodospirillaceae > SHVO01. Next base: position 61,838 of record CANJRX010000003.1, read on the forward strand.
TCAATCACACCCTGGCCACATTGCAGAAAGTCTTTCTGTTGCGCAGCTGCAACGACGCGGTTTTTACAAACCGCACGCGGCCTTGCCTGCTGTTTCAAATTAAACGGTGCTCGGCGCCCTGCGTGAGCCGCATCAGTGAGCCGGATTACGCCGACCTGGTGCGCCAGGCTAGAGAGTTTCTCACCGGCGACAGCCGCGCCCTGCAAACCGAGCTCGCGCGCCGTATGGATGCCGCCAGCGCCGAATTGCATTTCGAGGCCGCGGCTACTTTTCGCGACCGCATTCGCGCTATGACCACGTTGCAGGCCCATCAAGACATCAACGTCACGAGCCTCGGCGAAGCTGACGTCATTGCGCTGCACCGGGCGGGGGGTCATTCCTGTGTGCAGGTGTTTTTCTTTAGGGGCGGTCAGAATTTCGGCAACCGCGCTTACTTCCCCTCCCATGCCGCCGACGACACGGACGGCGACATCATCGAAGCCTTCATCGGCCAGTTCTATGATTCCTTTGCGCCACCCCGCGAGATTCTGATCAACGTCGCGCCACCCAATCAGCCGCTGCTGGAAGAGGCTTTGACCCTGAAGGCCGGGCGGACTGTGGCGATCTCAACACCCCAGCGCGGCGACCGCCGTAAACTTGTGGATCATGCTGAAATCAATGCGCGCGAAGCGTTGTTGCGCCGCCTGGCGGAAAACACCGCGCAGCGCAAACTGCTTGAAGGCACGGCCGAAGTTTTCTCGCTGGCAGCCGCGCCAGAACGCATCGAGGTTTACGACAACTCGCATATTTCAGGCACGCATATGGTCGGCGCCATGATCGTGGCTGGTCCTGGTGGCCCCATGAAGAACGCCTACCGGAAGTTCAACATCAAGACCGTCGATCTGGCGCCCGGCGATGATTACGGGGCCATGCGCGAAGTACTCACGCGCCGCTTCGCACGGGCGCAAAAGGAAGATCCCGAACGCAAGCTTGGGCAGTGGCCCGATCTGGTGCTGCTGGATGGCGGTTTAGGACAACTCAATGCCGGACTGAAAGTGCTGGCCGACCTCGGCATCAGCGATCTTTGCGTCGCCGGCATTGCCAAGGGCCCGGACCGCAACGCCGGCCACGAGCAGTTCTTCATGCCGGGCCGCGAGCCTTTCATGCTGCCGCCCAATCATCCTGTGCTCTACTTCTTGCAGCGCTTGCGCGACGAAGCCCACCGCTTTGCCATCACCGCACACCGCGCCAAACGCTCGAAGGCCATCGGTCAATCCCTGCTCGACGAAGTGAGCGGAATTGGTGCATCGCGCAAAAAGGCGCTTCTGCGCCATTTCGGCTCCGCCAAGGATGTGGCGGCGGCGGGCTTGCAAGACTTGAAGACAGTTTCGGGAATTAGCGCGGCCATGGCGAAAAAAATCTATGACCACTTCCATTCGGGGAGCTAACATCCCAGCCTGCGCGTCTTGGAGACTCCCGCTTGTTGAACTTGCCGAACATGCTGACGATGTCGCGAATTTTCATCATTCCTTTGGTGGTGGCGACATTCTTCTTTGATAGTCCGTCGATGCGGTGGACGGCCTGTGCCTTGTTCGCGATCGCCGGCATCACGGATTTTTTCGACGGCTACCTCGCGCGCCGCGCCAATCAGGTATCGAACTTCGGCCGCTTTCTCGATCCTATCGCCGACAAGCTGCTGGTGGCTTCGGTCCTACTGCTGATCGTGGCCTTTGATCGCGTGGGTCCGTGGTCATATTTGCCGGCGCTGGTGATTATGTTGCGCGAGATCACGATTTCGGGCTTGCGCGAATTTCTCGCCGAACTCCGCGTAAGCGTGCCGGTCACAAAACTCGCCAAAGCCAAAACGACTGTGCAGATGATTGCGCTGGGTTTCCTGATCGTCGGCAATGATGCGCCGGTATGGATTCCAGCGGAATTCATTGGCGAGATCGGCATCTGGATCGCGGCCGGCATCACCTTCATCACCGGCTACGACTATCTCAAATCCGGCATGCGCTATATGGCGGGCGGCAATCCACCGCCCACGGCGCCTTAAGTGAAGCTTCTGTACTTTGCGTGGGTGCGGGAGAAAGTTGGCGTGGGTGAAGAAGATCGCACTCCGCCCGCCACGGTTCAAACTGTCGGCGATTTGATGGAGTGGCTGGCGACACAAAGCCCCGGCCATGCCGCTGCCTTTGCAAATCGCACGCACATAAAAACCGCCGTTGATCAGACCCACGTACCGGTCACGGCAAAGCTGAAGGACGCGCGGGAAGTTGCGTTCTTTCCGCCCGTCACAGGCGGTTAGGGCTTCGTCAAGTAGACGTAAAGCCCCATCACATCGCGATTAACTTCGACGCGGATCGGTTGCTCATCAAGCCGCGTCATCGTGAAACCTTGCGCTGCCGCCAAACGCTCGACGTAAGCTTGGCCATGGCGGTAGTGTCCGGCACTCTCTAATTCCAGATCGGCTGTTCGACTTACTTCAACGGTAAATAGGAACATGCCGCCGGCCTTAAGCAAACGCGCCGCCTGTTCAAATACGAGCTCCAACGCGCCCACGTAGATAAACACGTCCGCCGCGACAATCAGATCGAAGGCGTCGGCGCGCGCGGCCATGGCGGAAACGACATCGTCGTTGACTAATTCGGCGTAAAGGCCCCGCTTTTGCGCCTCGGTTAGCATATTGGCGGAGAAGTCGACGCCGACGAGTTTCTCGATCTTGAACTTTTGAACCAGCGCCGCGCCGATCAGGCCTGTGCCGCAGCCAAGATCAAGTACAGCCGGAAAACTATCCGCATCTGCGCGAAGTTCGTGCAGCGTATTTGCGAGCACCGTCGGCGCACGGTATTTGAGGTGATCCACAAGGTGATGGTCGAAGCCGGCCGCCAAGGCATCGAACGAGGCCTTAGCGAACGCGCTGCCGTGGGCCTGTGTAAGGTCACCTTCCGCCGCGGCCAGCAAATGCGCGGCACCTTTATCGTTAGGATCTACGGCCACAATTTTCCGGTAACACACCGCCGCGGCGGGAAGGTTATCTGTCATACGATAGGCCTGCGCGAGATGGGCGCGGATCATGTTGTACGACAAAGGCGCGAATGTTGGCTGTGCTTCGAAACGTGCAATGCTTTCTTCGCCGATCGTGATGGCTTCAGGCGCTTTTCGGAGTTCCATGAGCGTTTGCATCAGGCAGGCAATGGCTTTGATGTGAAGCGGATTGGCCGCTGCCGCATGACGGAAGCATTCAGCAGCGCGGCCGACATTTTCCTGCACGTAAGCAATCCGGCCAAGATTGAAGGCCGCTTCCGCGAGCCTAGGATTTAGCTCCAGCGCGCGCGTCAGGTGTGTCACGGCTTCATCGATATTCACCGTTTCGTCGGTCACCCGGCGCGCCATCAAAACGGAGCCCAACATCTGATGACTATCCGCCGATGAGGGCGCCAGGCGCACCGCAGCGCGCCACGCCGCTTCGGCAGCGACGAACTTCTGTTGCGAGACCAGGGCTACGCCCAATCCACGCTGGGCCGCCGGTGATGCCGGTTGCAGCCGCGCGGCTTCGCTGAACCAGCGTTCAGCGTCCGGCCACGCCCGCGCCGATGCGGCCGCTTGGGCTTTGTTTATGCAGTCTTGATAGGGCTCGCTCATGGGTTCTTTTTACCAAGACTGAGCCGAAGCCCCAGTGTATTTTTGCGGGTATGAGCACAATCCGCGTGCAGCGTGACGCTTTCGACCCGGGCGCCGAAATCAACGGCTTTTGCGCCCGCAATGCCATGTCGGGTGGTATCGCCAATTTTATCGGGCAAATGCGCGACTTTCGCGGACCCAATCGGGCTGAGGGCGAGACCGTGGCCACCATGGCCCTGGAGCACTACCCCGGCATGGCCGAGCGTGAGCTGGAGGCGTTGGTAGACGATGCAAAGGCGCGCTGGCCGCTGGACGATGTGCTGGTGATTCACCGCGTCGGGCCACTGATTCCCGGCGATGCCATCGTCATGGTGGCAACAGCCACAGCCCACCGCAGTGAAGCCTTCGCCGCATGTGAATTCATTATGGACTGGCTAAAGACCAGAGCGCCCTTCTGGAAAAAAGAAACCGGCGCTCAGGGTGAGACATGGGTCGAAGCGCGGGCGTCTGATGACACCCGCGCCGCCCAATGGGAAAATAAGCAGACCCGCTAAGCGTTAGTGCGTGAAGCGTACTTCCGCAGTGCCGCCGACATCGGGAGGTGTCTTTGTGATGTTCGCTTTAGCGACTTGGAAAATCAGGCGCACCAAACCTTGCTTGGACACCCACACCTGACCTTTGTGCGGCGTAAAGCAGAGCAATGTGAGGTGCGGATCGTCTTTGCCTTCGGGATACCAAGCCGCCACCATCGGATTCCAGTAGCGGTCGATGCGGCCTTGGTCGCGCTTGATTTCGACGGTGCCGATAATATCGGCCTGCAGATCCTGATCCTTTGAGGCGTAGACCAAGCGCAATTCATTGTTGTTGGCGATCTCGCGCACCATATCGGTGTCGCTGCGGGTGAAGAACCAGATTTCTTCCGTCGACGGCTCGCTGAAGGTGGTCATGGGCTGGGTGTGTTGATCGGTTGCATTGACGCCCAGCATGACCGTGCTGCGGTCTTTCAGATGGTCCCAAAACGCGCGGACCGCTTCGGCTTCCGACAATTGTGTTTGGGGTTCTTTCGAAGCCATGCGTGCCTCCTGTTATGAATGGATGTGACCTTCCATAACGTCCCCCGCAGGCGTGTGTTCCCACGCAACCCTTGCTTGAGAATTCAGGACCCGATGAGCGCCGTGATTTGCGCGGCCGATAAATCCACGTGATAAAAAAGGTTATAGAAGTGCGCGGTTTCTATGCGCATTTCGCTCTGCGTGGGTTGGCCGTAAAGCTTTGAGGTCAGCCACAACACGCCGATGAGCCTGTTCACCGAAGGCGGGCGGTCGGTCCAGCCATAGGGCAAACGCGGCGGCATCAGAACACGGCCCGCTTGCACGGCGCGCACATCGGCCCAGAGCGGACCTTTGGCGGTGTCGGCGAACTTCGGGTCGAGCGCGATAATCGCGTCCGGGTCCCAGCCTTTGACCTGCACCACCGACGCATCTTCGTACAGCGCGACGTTTTTAAGGCCGGCGAGGTCATAGACGTCGCCTGAATGCGTACCGGCGAGCGTGGAATTGGTGCCGTCTGCCGACCGCGCCACGTAGACCTTCACAGGCGCGTGACCTTCGGCGGCTTTCTTGGCGCGGGCCAGCAGAGCTTCGGCGTAGACCGCCAATTCCTCGCTACGGGCGACACGGCCCGTCAACTTGCCGAGCATGCGCAGGTTCTCAGGCGTTTTCGCAAGTTCGCCGTCCAGAAGCACATACGGTACGCCCGTGCGCTCTTGGGTTTTTGTGGCGAGCGCGGTGTAGCGCGCATCGATATCGCCGAAGTCGACAATCAATTGCGGCTTGGTGGCCAGAACGCCCGACATGTCGGGCGCATCGCCTTGCGCCGTCACACCACCGATGGTCGGCAACGCTTTAGCTTGAGCGGTGATGAACGGCGCTACTTGCGGCGGCACACCGCGCACCCAACCCACCATGGCGTCGGGCGCAAGCGCATAGAGCAGCACCTCGGCCGGTGGACCTGCGGCCGCGATGCGGGCGACAGGCTCAGCGACCTTTACGGTGCGGCCGGAGGCGTCGATGACTTCGCCGGCCTGCGCCGTCAGGCCGACAAAAAGCGCAGTCGCTGGGAGAACTCGCAGAACCGCGTTACGCAGCGCCATATTCGTCTCCGCTTTTTAGAAGTTCACGCGTCCTTTAGCGTAGAAGTTACGGCCCTGTTGCGGCAAGCCCCACGACAGTTCGATATTCTGATCGAAGAGGTTCTTGCCGCCAATGGCGAGGCTCAAACTTTCCGTGACCGCGTATTCCACCTGTAAATTGACCAGTTCGTAGTTGCCGACCCGGATATAGGGGAAAGCTTGCGCGGGAACTGTGATGCGGTCGCTCCAGCGATCACTGGCCAGGTCCACACTGGGTGTCACAGTCAGGTCCGCTGACGGACGCCAGGACGCGTACAAGAAGGCTTTGTTCGTCGGCACACCCGTCGGACGCAGGTTCGGGTTCGATGAGTCGGTGATTTTGCGGGCGGTGCGGGTGAAGTTGCCGCCGACGTACAGCGTGTCATTCACACTCACGTCCAGCGCGACTTCGAAGCCGTAGAAGTGGCCATTACCGACGTTCTGACGATTGAGCAGCAGCGCGGCAAGCGTGCCGACTTGTACGGTCTGAATCAGATCGCTGATATCGTTATAGAAGAAGGCCGCTTCCACGTGCGCACGGCCGAACAGGGTTTCCTTCGCACCGAGCTCGTAGTTGGTGGCGCGCTCAGGACCCAAATTTGGGTTCGGGATCGCGGTGCTGAACTGCGTGCTGTAGAGCTCGAAGATATTCGGGAAACGCGCGCGGTCAGAGATGCTGAAATGAATTTCGCCGGTGTCGCTGAAGTGATGCAGGACAGCGCCTTGCCAGTTGAAAGCATTCGCGCCGCCTAAGGGGTAGGAGAAGATGCCGCCAGCAGTCGCGAATTCTTCGGCCTTTTTGACGGCGTAGTGTTCATAGTTAATGCCCATGACGACGTCGGTCGTTGGCGCAACGTGGTAGGTGTCCTGCAACGCTACAGAGACAGTTTCCTGTTCCTGATGTTGAATGGGCTCGACCGTACGCGCCGTCGGACTATCAGGACGGTTGTCGTTGTACTCACTGTGTTTGTCATTGCGGAAATGCAAAGCCACCTTCAGCTCGTTCTGCGGCAACGTTTCGGTGCCGACTTCAACACTGCCGCCATAGGTGTGATCGCTGTAGTAGCTGATGAAACGTCCGGTGGCCGCGATAGTCGTGAAGCTGATGTTGTCGAAGGCCTGCAGATCATTCGTGAAGGTATTTAAGTAGAACTTGGTCTTGAGATAGGTGGTGTCGTCGAGCTTCGTATTGGTCAGCACCGAGACGCTTTCGATATCCCAGCGCGGCCAACGCCAGAAGCCGTTCGCCGGCGCCGGCGGGTTGTTGTAGACGTTGAGCAGGCCGCCCTTGGTGCCGTCCTGACGCGTGTAGTTGAAGGCGTATTCATCGGTATCATTCGGTGTGAAGCCGAACTTCGCGTTGAAGCGAAGATCGTGACTGTCTGAGTTGACGCGAACACGGCCCTGCTGCAACGACGTCGGGGTCGGCGCATAATCGTTCGACAGCGTAAAATAATCGCGGTCGACGACGTTGATGCTGCCTTGCGCGTAGTAATGTTCTTGGCGCGTACCGACCATGGCGTAGGCGTTCCAGGCTTCAATTCCGCTGCCGTCACCCGTGTTCACGCCGCCGCGGAATTCCGATTCAAAAGACTTGGTCGGCTTGCGGCTGACCAGGTTGATCACGCCACCCATGGCGCCGGGGCCGTCGATGACCGAGGCTTAGCCCTTTTGAATTTGGATTTCGGCCACGTCGGCGGTCAGGAAGCGCGCGAAATCGATGCGGTTATCAGCGGGCAGATAAAGGCGCACGCCGTCGATAAGCATCGGCACCTGCCAGCGGCCGAAGCCACGCACAAAAATGTCGCTCTCGGTGCGGCGGCTGTTTGAATCGAATTGTGCGTTGACGCCGGGCGCCAAGTTGACGGCCTGGTCGAGGCTGAGTTTGTCGTAGGTGTATATCTGCTCTTGCGTGATCACCGCGCCGCCAACGGTTGGCGTTCCGATGCGCGTGCCGATGACCAGGATTTCGCCAAGGCCGAAGACGCCGCTTTTGACTGCAGCACTATCTTGGGCCGCCGCTGCTCCAGCAGCCACTAAAGCCAGAACAGAAACCGAAAGCCGCAAAGCAAAACGCGCACGCATGGATGCATCCCCCGATATGTCGATAGTCTCGAAGGAATATATCGACCGTCGCAAAAATGCAACGTCGATATGTCTTTTGGGACACAACGTTAAAAGGGCCCGTCGTTAAACGGACCCTTTTCAACACATCACGAATACGATTTTAAGCGGCGGTGGACTTCTGCACGCGGCCCACGAGGGCGTCGAAGTCGGCCATCAGCGTGCGGCAGACATCGGCGGGCGTGAACTTGTAAGGCCCAATCTCGCGCACGGGCGTGACTTCCGCCGCGGTCCCGGTCAGGAAGCATTCCTGCGCCTTGCTCATTTCTTCCGGCATCATCGCGCGCTCGATCACTTTGTAGCCGCGCTTCTTCGCGAGTTCGATGACCGTGCGGCGTGTAATGCCGTCGAGGAAACAATCCGGCAGCGGCGTATGGATTTTGCCATTGATGATGAAGAACACGTTGGCGCCGGTGGCTTCAGCGATTTGGCCGCGATAGTCGAGCATCAACGCATCTTCATAGCCCGCGCGTTCGGCGGCGTGCTTGCTGAGCGTACAGATCATATAAAGGCCGGCAGCCTTGGCTTTCACCGGCGCGCATTTCGGGTCCGGGCGACGCCAGTCGGACAACTGCAAACGAATACCCTTCAGGCGGGCTTCCAGCGTGAAGTACGACGGCCACATCCAGCAGGCGATCATGACGTTGATCTTCGAATTCTGGGCCGTGACGCCCATCTGCTCGCTGCCGCGCCACGCCATCGGACGGATGTAACCATCGACAATGTTGTTGGCCTTTAGCGTCTCATAGGTGGCGTCGTTGATCTGTTGGGCGGTGTAAGGGATTTTCATATCCAGCGCGCCAGCGGAATAGAACAGGCGCTCGGTATGCTCTTCGAGCTTGAACACCTTGCCGCCGTAGGACCGCTCGCCTTCGAACACACTCGAGGCATAGTGCAGGGCATGGGTCAGCACATGGACCTTCGCGTCGCGCCACGGCACCAGAGCGCCGTTCAACCAAATGAAGCCGTCCCGGTCGTCGAAGGTCTGCGCTGCGCTCATGGCCTATTCCCTGGCTAAGTCGTTCAAAAGTCTAGTTTTTGATATATTATTGCTCGGTTTATGCCGAACTCGTAACATTCTGATGGTATTAAGTCAAGTATGCTGCCATAATACGGGTCGGGGAGTTCACGGGGGAATGGTAAAGGCCGCGCACGATGGCTGAGCTCAAAACAATCGTCAATCCGCTGTTCCTGCGCGACGAAGACCTGCGCCAAGGCATCGAACTTCTCTTCTTCGCCTACCGTGATTTCACCGCGCGCGGCGACGCCATCCTCGCCAAACAGCACTTCGGGCGCGCCCATCACCGGGTGATTTATTTCGTCGGACGTCATCCCGGCATTACCGTCAGCGAACTTCTGGCCATCCTCGGTATCACCAAACAAAGCCTGTCGCGGGTTTTGAGCCAGCTGGTACGCGAGGACTACGTCATGCAGAAAACCGGCACGACGGACCGCCGCCAGCGGCTTTTGTACCTGACAGAAAAGGGCCGCACCCTGGAGGCGGAACTCACCTCGGAACAACAGATGCGCCTGGCCGCTGCCTATAAAGACGCCGGTGCCGTGGCCGTGGAAGGCTTCCGCAAGGTCATGCTGGGCACCATGGACCCGGGCTCCCGCAAGCATTTCCGCGAGAAATAGTCGCGCGGCGGCCATTCCGCTACACTGTCCCCATGCAGACCGTGACCCCTAACGCGAGCACCGTCTATCCGCCCCACATTCTGGTGGTGGATGACGACACGCGTATCCGCAATCTGCTCAAAAAATTCTTGAGCGAGAACGGCTACATGGTCACGACCGCGGCCGACGCCGCCGAAGCCCGCCGCCATATGGCCGCGCTGCAATTCGATTTGCTAGTAGTCGATGTGATGATGCCGGGCGAAGACGGCCTTTCCCTCACCCGCGGCATCCGCGCGTCCAGCACCGTGCCGATCTTGATGCTCACCGCCATGGGAGAAGCTGCCGACCGCATCAACGGACTCGAACTCGGCGTCGATGATTACGTGGCCAAGCCCTTTGAGCCGAAGGAGTTGGTCTTGCGCATCGGCTCGATCTTGCGCCGCGCGCCGCCGGTGGACACCGCACCCAAGATGGAACTGCGGTTCGGCGAATGCCGCTACGATCTCGCGCGCCAACGCTTGACCCGCAGCGGTATCGCTGTGCACCTGACCGCAGGTGAAGCCGAGCTTTTGAAAATTCTCGCGCAGCAGGCCGGCAAACCCGTGGACCGCTCCATGCTGACCGTCACCGGCGAAAGCGAAGCCAATCCGCGCACCATCGATGTGCAGATCACACGGCTGCGCCGCAAGCTCGAACCCGATTCACGCCAGCCGCGCTATCTGCAAACCGTGCGCGGCACGGGCTACATGCTGCGGACGGATCCGTAGATGGACAAAGCCGTAAAAGATTCAGCCGCGCCGCGCGTCAGCCCCGAGATTACGCTGCCGCCGCCCGCCGGTATTTTAAAATGGCTGGAGCCGGGCGCGCTCGACAAGGTCATGCCGCGCACGCTGATGGCCCGCGTCAGCCTGACCATCGTTGTGCCGCTGATTTTGGTGCAGCTGATTTCGACTTATGTTTTCTACGACAATCACTGGAGCGCCATGTCGCAGCGCATGGCCGCCGATCTGGCCGGTGATGTGGCTTCGGTGCAATCGTTCCTGCAGGATTTCCATTCGCCCGAACAACGCGCGTGGCTTGCCGCGAGCGCCAAGCACACCATGGATCTCGATGTTTCCATGACCGACGGCGCGGCGCTGACCACCGACCGCAAGTTGATCGACGAAGCCGCCGACGCCGCCAATGATACGGAAAAAGCCTTGTGGGTCGCGCTGCAACGCCCGTTCACCATTGATAGACTTCGGTTCCGGACTGATCGTCTGGTGGCGATCGAGATCCAGATGCAAGAGGGCGTCTTACAAATTCTCGTGCCGCGGAACAGAATTTTCCCCAATAGCACTTATGTTTTCGTGATCTGGATGGTCGGCTCATCCATGCTGCTGTTCGGCGTGGCCACCGCCTACTTGCGCGGCCAAGTGCGCGCCGTGCGCCGTCTCGCCCAAGCGGCAGAGTCCTTCGGCAAAGGCCGCGAAGTTCCCGACTTCCCCGCCGAGGGCGCGTTTGAAGTGCGCCAGGCTGCGCGCGCGTTCAATATCATGCGCGACCGTATTCAACGCCAGATCGCCCAGCGCACCGATATGCTGGCCGGGGTTTCCCACGATTTGCGCACACCGCTGACCCGCATGAAGCTGCAGCTCGCCATGATGTCCGGCTCTGACGCCGAAGACATCGCCGCTTTAAAGGAAGACCTAGGCGAGATGGAGCGCATGCTGGAAGCCTATCTGGCATTCGCGCGCGGCGACGGCACCGAGGAAGCAGCACTCACCGATCCCGACGAGCTTCTGGAAAGCATCGTCGGCCGTTTCCGCCGCGAAGGTGCGAACATCACACTGAACACAACGGGACTGCCGCCCCAGGCCATGATGAAACCCGTGGCCTTTGAACGCTGCCTCAGCAACTTGATCGGCAACGCCGTGCGCTATGCCAAGAACGTCGCCGTGAGCGCGTCGCGCGCCGGCGGCCTGATGAATATCCATATTGATGATGACGGTCCGGGCATCAGCGCCGACAAACGCGAAGAAGCCTTCCGGGCCTTCCACCGCTTGGAGCCGTCACGCAATCCCAAAACCGGCGGCATCGGCTTAGGTCTCACCATCGCACGCGATATCGTGCGCGGCCTGGGCGGCGAGATCATGTTGGATGAAAGTCCGCTTGGGGGCTTACGCGCGAGTCTCAGGATTCCGCTTTAGCTTCGGGCTCTGCACGGCGGCGAAAGCCGGTGAAGCCCGCGAGCTTTTCGGCGCGCGCCAGCGCCTTATCCAAAGCCGCCATGGTCTTCGACAGATCAGCGCTGTCGTCTTGCATCCAAGCGCGCAGGCTATAAGCCGCGATGGCTTTGAGGCCCTGAATGCGAGCCATCCCGAGAAGACCACTGGTGGAAATGCCCGCCGCCGACAGGATGGCCGCACTTGAGCGTTCGATCCTGCAAACACCGGCGATGAATGCGGCCGGGTCGCGGGCGACGCCCGTGACAACCGCCTTGGCCGCATCGCGCGTGTCGTTGAGCGCATCGAAGCGCCGCATCAGAATTTCAAACAGACGGTCGCGCGGCGTGTCTTCGGGGTTGAGGCGCGTTACGGGACCCAAAGTGCGCGCATCGATGCGGTCGATAAATCCAAGCAGCAGATAAGTCTTACTCGGCACTTCCAGCAGCACCTCGCCCAAGGTCAACTCGGCGCGCGAAGTCACATTATCCATAGAAAGATCACGCCAGCCAACGGCGGCGACTTCCTCCAACGCAGCATCAATGATGCGGTCTTTGACTGAGACGCTTTGCTTCGGCGCAGATTTCTTAGCGGATTTTTTGGTGGCCATGACGGCTATGGTTTCATTGCCGCGCAGCTGAATCAAGCCACCGCCAGTAGCACTAGCCGGCAAGTTCCTTCGAACGTTTAGTGGCTTCCGCCACGGCCTTGGCCAGAAGCGGCTTAAAGCCGTCGCTCGCCATCAGCACGCTCAACGCTGCGGCCGTCGTGCCGCCGGGGCTGGTCACATTTTGCCGTAAGGTTTCCGCCGATAAGTCGCTCTGTTCCAGCAAACACCCTGATCCCGTCACCGTGGCGCTGGCGATCCGCGCTGCCAGATCGGCGGGGAGCCCCGCAGCGATTCCGGCATCACGCAAACATTCCGCCAACAGGAAGACATAAGCGGGGCCGCTGCCCGAAACCGCCGTCACGGCGTCCATCAGGCTTTCATCGGTGATCCATTCCACCGAACCGACCGCCGACATCAGCACTTCGCAGACACGCCGTTGCACAGCGCTCACGGCCGGCGCGGCATAAAGCACACTGACACTCTTGCCCACCGCCGCCGGCGTATTGGGCATGGCGCGCACAATGGCGTCGGTGCCGAGTTGGCGCTGGAAATAGGCCGTGGTCTTGCCCGCAATGACCGACAAGAACACCGGCTGCTGCGCAACGAAGGATGCGTAATGCGGCACGATATCGTCGGCTATTTGAGGTTTGACAGCAAACAGCACCACATCGGGGCGGAAATCGCGCGGCACGTCTTTGACATGCGGCAAGCACGTGAGCGCGCGGTGAGTCTTGCAAGGCATCACCGCATCGCGTCCGGCCGGCTCAACAACAATGGTATCGACGGGGCTTAAGCCACGCTTAAACCAGCCGTTCAGAAGGGCGCCGCCCATCTTGCCGCAGCCGACCAGAAGAATTGTGCCTTGGATTGAACCTTCCGCCATGGGCGCGACGATAGCACCAGCATCGCGGACTGCTAAGAGGGGTTTTGGAAAACCTTAGGCTTCGCCGACGGTGTCGAGCAGCGAGCTGGCAATGGCGTCTTCAGCGGTGCGGCCGCCCCAGATGACAAACTGGAACGCCGGGTAATAGCGTTCGCATTCAGCCATGGCCAATTCCATCAGCTCGCCGATCGCATCGGTATCGACGCGGTCGTTCAAGCGCACGGTGTGGCGGAACATGGGGATGCCTTCTTCGACCCAGATGGCGAAGTGACCCATCCACAAGCGCTCGTTCAACTTGGCGAGCAGTTCGTAGATCTGGCCCATGAGTTTGTTTTGCACCCGCATATCGAGGGCGCAGGAGAAGTGCAGCGCGGAGAGGTCTTCGGACCAGGCGAAGAACATGCCGTAATCGCACCAGCTGCCCGGCGCTTCGACGGCGAGTTCGCTATCGCAGCGGCGGTCGTAGACCCACTCTTTACCGGCGATAACTTCTTCGATGAGATCGATGGGATTGGAAACGGTCGTGGTAGACGTGCGGCGGAGCGTACTCGACTGCATTAATTGACCCCCAAAAGGACCCCTGGGCCTGCGCGGAAGGTGTCTCGCGATCACCATCCGAGATTCAAGATATAGTAGGCCCCCGACAGCCGCAACACAAAATCATGAATGATTCCACCGAGTCGCTAGTGGATTCAAAAGTCACAGGAAAATGCCACGCGTGCAGCGCGAGAAAGCCTGTGGATAAGAAATGGTGTAAAGAAAAAAGCGCTGCTAACGCGGGCTATTTCGCCGCGAGCTGGCGTTCAAGCTCGGCGACGCGCGCGGCCAGCTTTTCCTGTTCGACCCGCGCTGCAGACGCCATGGCTTGCACGACGTCAAACTCTTCGCGGCGCACGAAGTTGCCTTCAGCCATGAACCCCTCAACGCGGTCACGGACCGCAGCTTCGATTTCCTGCTTAAGAGAGCCGAGCGCGCTGAGAGCGCCGCCGGCTACTTTGGCGAGGTCGTCGAAAATCCGGTTCTGGCTTTGCATGGCAGTCTCCACCGCAGTGTGCGTGGCGCTAATATCGGCATTCGCAGGGATTGATGCAATGCCCGGCATGCTTTTGTAATCGAACATTGGCGCTGGCCACGGACTTGGGCATAAGTATTGATGCTCACCGCCAAAGGGTCATGAGATGTACGTCGTCACCGGCGGCGCCGGTTTTATCGGGTCTAATCTGCTGGCGATGCTGGAAGCGCGGGGCCTCGGCCCCCTGGTGGTCGTGGACCGCTGCGACGACGCCCATAAGATCCGCAATATCGCCAAGCGCCACCTCGATCAGGTGGTGGCCCCGGAGCGCACATTCGCCTTCCTGGATGAGTACGCCGCCGAGATCAAAGCGATCTTTCATTTGGGCGCGATCACTTCAACCACCGAACGCGATCTCACAAAATTAGATGAAGTGAATGTGCGCTTGAGCCGTGCCCTGTGGGCCTGGTGCGCGCGGCATCAGGTGCCGTTCATCTATGCGTCCTCCGCAGCTACCTACGGCGACGGCGAAGCCGGCTTCGATGACAACGGCACGGTCGCCGCACTGGCCCGCCTGAAGCCGCTGAACCCCTATGGCCAGAGCAAGCACACCTTTGATCTAACCGTCGCGCAGGAATGTGAGAAGGCGCCGCGCCCAGGAACATCGCTGCCGCCGCAGTGGGCGGGCTTGAAGTTCTTCAATGTCTACGGGCCTAACGAATTCCATAAAGGCAGCCAGGCGAGCCTGGTTCCGCAGATTTATCCAAAAGCTGCCGCAGGCGAAGCCTATGCGCTGTTCAAGTCGCACAACCCGGACTACGCCGACGGCGGCCAGCTTCGGGACTTTGTGTTCGTCGAAGACTGCTGCGATGTGATGCTGTGGTTCCTCGAGAACCCCAAGGTGAGCGGTCTCTATAATATGGGCACAGGCCAAGCGCGCAGCTTCATGGATCTGGCGAGCGCCGTTTACCGCGCGGTGGGCCGCGAAGCTTTGGTGACATTCCGCGATACGCCCGCAGACATCCGCGGCCAATACCAGTACTTTACCCAAGCGCGCATGGACCACTTGCGCGCCGTCGGATACGCCAAGCCGTTCACATCCTTAGAACAGGGCGTGACCGCGACTGTGCAAAAATATCTGTCGCAACCCGATCCTTATCGCTGAGCCTCATGTACGCCATCCTCTTCCCCGCTTTTGATCCTGTGATTTTTCAGGTCGGCCCCTTCGCGGTGCGCTGGTATGCGCTCGCCTATATCGCCGGGCTTTTTTCCGGCATCTGGTACGCGCGCTGGATGGTGAAACACACACCGATTTTGGTGACGACCGAACAGATCGATGATTTTCTGTTGTGGGTTCTGGGCGGCATTGTTGTCGGCGGACGTTTGGGATACGTGCTGTTCTATAAGCCCGGCGAATACCTAAGCCACCCGCTCGAGATTTTGAAAACCTGGGAAGGCGGCATGTCGTTTCACGGCGGCCTGCTCGGCGTCACGCTCGCGATCATTCTTTATGCGCGCCACATCAAAGTCGACAAATGGTACGTGGCCGACCTCGTAGCCTGCGCCGCGCCCATCGGCTTGTTCCTGGGCCGCCTCGCCAACTTTGTGAACGGCGAACTCTGGGGCCGCGTTGCGCCCGATGTGCCCTGGGCCATGGTATTTCCGACCGGAGGTCCGTTGCCGCGCCACCCCAGCCAGCTTTATCAAGCCGCGCTGGAAGGCCTTGCCCTGTTGGTGATCCTGCATCTGTTGTGGCGCAACGAAAACATCCGCAAACATCCCGGCATTCTCACGGGCGTATTCTGGATCGGCTACGGCGTGTTCCGCATTGTCGGCGAGTTCTTCCGCGAACCCGATGCTTTCCTGGGCTTCCTTGTTGGCGGCGCGACCATGGGCCAGCTTTTGTCGATCCCGATGATCGCCTTTGGCGCTTTCAGCATCTGGCGCGCACAACGTAATCCTGCGGTGGCATGACCGCGCTCGCGACAGAATTAGCCGAGCGCATCCGGCAAGACGGCCCCATTTCCATCGCCGACTACATGAGCGCCGTGGCTGACGCCTACTATGCGCGCGGCGACGTCTTCGGTGTGGCCGGTGATTTCATCACGGCCCCTGAGATCAGCCAGACCTTCGGCGAATTGATCGGCCTGTGGTGCGCTGTTGTTTGGCAGAACATGGGCGCACCAAAGTCATTTCATCTCGTCGAATGCGGTCCCGGCCGCGGCACGCTCATGAAAGACCTTTTGCGCGCGGCGCAACGCGCACCGGGTTTTCTTGCTGGCGCCCAGATTCATCTGGTTGAGCGCAGCCAAGCGTTGAAGGGTATGCAGCGCGCGGCCCTTAGAAACCACACCGTCACCTGGCATGAAGATATTGCAGCCGTGCCCGATGGCCCGATGATTCTTGTCGGCAACGAATTCCTCGACGCCTTGCCGATCCGCCAATTTCAAAAAACCGGTGACGGTTGGAGCGAACGCCATGTGACCGCCGATCAACGGGGCTTCGCCTTCACGCTGCGAGAGGGCGCGCCCGAAAATCCACCGGCGGCCAATATGGGTGCGGTTTTTGAAACCTCGCCGGCCATTGTGGATTTCGTTTCGCAAATTTCCGCGCGCATCGCGCGGTCCGGCGGTGCGGCTTTGCTGATCGACTATGGCCACGGCGTTTCAGCAACGGGCGAGACTCTGCAAGCCGTCAAGAAACATAAACCTTGCGGCATCTTCGAGACGCCGGGCGAAGCCGACCTCACCGCCCATGTGGATTTTCAAGCGGTGGCGCAGGCGGCTAATGGTCTCAAGGTTTACGGACCCGTCGCGCAAGGCACATGGCTGGGTCGCCTGGGTATAAAGCTGCGCGGCGTGCAACTTGCCAAAGGAAAACCGGCCGAAACTGCACGCACGATTGAATCGGGTATTCGCCGTCTGACAGAACCCGAAGCCATGGGCGCTTTGTTTAAAGTCATCGCGCTCGCCCATCCGACCCTGGCCACGCCCGACGGTTTCCAGCAGGATGCGGAACGATGAACGCCAGCCAATACATCGCACGCGTCGATGCGCTCACAGCCCTCACGGGCGTGCGGCACGGTTTCTTCACGCGCAACGGCGGAACTTCGTCGGGCATTTACGGATCGAACAACTGCGCCTTCGGTTCCAGCGACAATCGTGAGGACGTCGCGCGCAATCGCGATCTTTGCGCCCAGCGTTTGAACGCGACGACCCTTGTCACCGTCTACCAACGCCACACCGCCGATGTTGTGACCGTCGAAGCGCCCTGGCCGTGGGATAAGAATCCCGTGGCCGATGCACTGGTGACGGCCCTGCCCGGTATCGCGATCGGCATTCTCACCGCAGATTGCACACCTGTGTTGTTGGCCGACGTGGAAGCCGGCGTTATTGGCGCGACCCACGCCGGTTGGCGCGGCGCTTTTGACGGCGTGCTTGAGAATACCGTCAAAGCCATGATCAAGCTGGGCGCGAAGGCAGAGCACATTGTCGCCGCTGTCGGGCCCTGCATCGCGCAAGCGTCATATGAAGTCGGACCTGAATTCGCTGCGCGCTTTGTCGAGCGCGATCCCGCCTACGGGCGCTATTTCACCGCACCCAAAGCCAATGGGCATGTGCATTTCGATCTTCCGCGTTTCACAGCGGATCGGCTAACCATAGCGAGTGTCGGCACCGTCGCCGTACAAGGCGGTGACACCTGCGCCGAGGATGGGCTATTTTTCAGCTATCGCCGCTCGGTCTTGCGCGGCGAACCCGATTACGGCCGCCAGCTTTCGGCGATTTCTTTAGCACCGCAGCGAGGCAGCTAATGCGCCCATCTCATTTCATTGTTTGCGCGGCCCTAATGCTGCTCGGCGCTTGCGGCAATCTGCCACAGCCGTTCCGTGGAACATCCAAAGTCACCACCGACAATCCGCTGCTGGATGTGCCCACGGCCGTCGGTATCGCAGTATTGCCCGTGCGCGGCGCACCGCAGCCGTTGGATACGCAGATCAGCACCGCCGTGGCGGCTCGTTTGCAATCTTACGAAATTCCCGCCGAAGCCGTTCCGGCCAACCTCGGCGTCGGCTTTACGCTGGAAGGCGAAGCCCGACCCGCCGAAAACACCGCCAACGGCACGGTTCCCGTGGTGGTCACCTGGACCCTGCGCTCGCGGCGCGGCGGACCCGTGCGCACGTATCGCCAGGTCGTGAGCATTCCCTCTACCGCCTGGCAAAGCGGCGACATGGTGACGGCCACGACGCTCGGAAACGAAGCTGCGCTGGCGATCGGCGATATGTTGAACGGCATTTCCATTCCCGCCCAAGGGCCGGTGACCGCCGAAAGCACAGCGCCGCAGGCGAATTTCCCGACGGTCTCCGTCAAACCCGTTGAAGGCGCGCCCGGCGACGGCCGCGAATCGCTGCGCCTCGCTGTGCTGCAGTCTCTCAACTACAACGGCGTGCGCCACGACGATGCGAATCCGCAAGTGACGCTGACCTGCACACTCACCAGCACGCCTTTTGAGTCGAATCTGCAGAAGGTCGAGATCGTGTGGCGGGCCCTGGACGCCCAAGGCAAGGAACTGGGCACGGTGAAATTGGACAACGCGATCCCGGTCGGCGCCTTAGACGGTCCCTGGGGTCCGACGGCCTTCGCCATCGCTGAAGCAGCCCTCAATGATCTTTTGGCCCTTTTGGCGACCCACGCACCGCCAAAACCCTAGAGCCCCGTGCCTTTTTTGGGCGATGTGCTGCGATCCCCTGTGGATAAAGTCACACATAAAATCGAAAGCGAAAATCATCGATAAATACGGTGTGACGCCGGTTTACAGTCCCATGACAGATTGATACTTTCCGCGCGCCTGAAGCGTCGTTTGAACGGTCAGGCGCCGGCCGGCGGTCGGAGGGGATTGTTAAGGGGCAGCGGGAAAACCCATGAAAATTCTGGCTGGGAACAGCAATAAGCCGCTTGCCGAGGCCATTGTCGCCTGTCTGCATCAGCAGCTGACCAATGCCAGCATCAAGCGCTTCTCCGATATGGAGATTTTCGTGGAGATCCACGAGAACGTGCGCGGCGAAGATGTGTTCGTCATCCAGTCGACTTCGTACCCCGCCAACGACAACCTGATGGAACTCTTGATCACGCTGGACGCCCTGCGCCGCGCTTCCGCGCGCCGCGTCACGGCTGTGATCCCCTATTACGGTTATGCCCGCCAAGACCGCAAAACCGGCGGTCGCACACCGATCACGGCCAAGTTGGTCGCGAACCTGGTGACGCAAGCCGGTGCGGCGCGTGTTCTCAGCATGGACCTGCACTCGGGCCAGATTCAGGGCTTCTTTGATATCCCGCTGGATAACCTTTATTCCGCGCCGGTGTTCACCGACGACATTCAGGAAAAATTCAAAGGCCAAAACCCGGTGATCGTGTCGCCGGACGTGGGCGGCGTCGTGCGCGCCCGCGCTATCGCCAAACGCATTCACGCCGACTTGGCCATCATCGACAAACGCCGCGAAAAAGCCGGTGTGTCGGAAGTCATGAACATCATCGGTGAAGTCAAAGACCGCCCCTGCATCCTGGTGGACGACATCGTCGATTCCGCGGGTACGCTGTGCAACGCCGCTGTGGCCTTGATGAAAGAAGGCGCGAGCTCCGTGTCGGCTTACGTCACGCACGGTGTGTTGTCGGGCGGCGCGGTGGGGCGCGTGACATCATCGCCCCTTAAGGAACTGGTGATCACCGACAGCATCCAGGCCACGGAAGCCGTGCGCTTGGCCGATAACATCCGCCAGCTGTCCATTGCCCCCCTGATCGCCGAAGCCATCAAGCGCATCAGCCAGGAAGCCTCGGTCTCCAGCCTGTTCGAATAGCTGCTTCCGAATAGCCGTTACCGGGTAACAGTTTCCCGTCACAATTTGCCCGCGATTTCAGGTCGAATTGCCCATCGACTTTGCGCGTCTTTTGCGGTTTGCTTGGCACAGACTGAAAAGAGGCGGCCCATATGAGCGTTACCTGGTGGCGTGTTGCGGCGGTTCTGGTCTTGATGACAGCGAGCCTTCCGGCGTTCGCTGCTGAGGCCCCACAAAGTGGCACGAGTTCGTTTTCGCCAAAAGACCGCCAAGCCGATCTCGCCCGCCTTCGCAACTTCGTCTACCCGGAAGGCTTCAGCGATCAAGCCATCGTCCAGCTTGAGAACGGCAACGTGCCGCAAGATATTGCGGTTTCAGATTACGCGCGGCTTCACTGCGGTGAATCGAGCCGCCTCGTCCTCAATCCCTGCATGATCCGTTACGCCGAAGGCAAGAACGCGGTGTTCTACGTTATCACGCAAGGCGGCAACATGCGGTTCAGCAATGCTGTGGATGCTGCGGCATTCTACCGCGAACACATCACCGACACCGCCAGCCAGCTGGCGATGGAAGTCGATATCATGAACATGTTCGTCGAAGATTTTTGCGCCCAGATCGCGGCAGGTGCTCGCGCCGCCGACATCTTACGCGCGCGCGGCGGTGACCGGCCACGCATCAATCATCCCATCGCGCCGACAAATCCCGACGCCAAATACCAATTCTCGAATTTGTTTTCGTGGGACAAATGCGCGAAATGCGTAGGGATTATCGCGGTAAATCAGCCTGACGACGCGCCCGCACCAAGCTGCGGGGCTTTACGCAAACAAAGCACGCCGAACATCGCTTACTTTGTCGTGGATCGCACCACCAGCCGCGGCCATCGCTCGCTCGATGAGAGCCTGAGCGAATTCACAAAACTGGCCCAGCGCTAACCCCAGTCCACAACAGCCATACCGCCCGCGTTCGCGCGCTTGCGTAATTTGTTGTTGGGATTGACGGCCACGCCTTCATCCGCCGCGCGCAGTAATTCGAAATCCGTGTGATGATCGGAGTAAGCGACCACCCGCTTAGGATCAGGCAACGTCTCAATATAGGCTTTCACGGCGGCCAATTTATCGGGGCCATAGCAATTCTCGCCGTTCACGGCAGCCTGCAAACGATCCTCCTGCCACACCGAGCCGGTGGCGATCTGGTGATCGAAGCCAAGACGGCTTGCAAACACGCGCGCATAAAAATCGAAGCTGGCGGTGGCCAGCACCAGGTGATCGCCGGCGGCCTTGTGACGGGCGATGGCCGCCACGGCGCCCGGGCGGACGTGGGTTTTGAGCCAGCGGTCCACAAACGCCTCGGCCCAGCCGTGGACCTGCGCACGGGGTGCCCCGGCGATGGTGAGGGCCAGCATGCGGCCCTTCATCTGACTGCGGGTCATGAACCCGGCCTTATAGATGAGCCCCGCGACCAGCCCCCGGAGCACGATCCAGGCAACAGTAGGCCCGCCCCCGGCGCAAAACAGCAGAAAGGGGGTATAGGTGCCCGCCCGGGTCACGGTCCGGTCCAGGTCAAACACGGCAATGGTGGGTGGGGCCGACATTAAAGCCTCCTCTCTAAAACCGCGGAAATCCGGGCTGTTTCCAGCCCTGGCTAGCTTGCTTTAGGGGTGGAACCCGTGTACATGACCGCCACCTTGCATTTGAGCAAGGCGGGCGCAGCACCCCTGGAGGCTGCGCCGGTGTCTCCCGAACCGCAATGTACGGGATATGCCATTGACCCTAAAGGAGAATATCGATGCCTAAAACCAGCACTTTGCAGGTAACGGGGCGCGATCGGGCAGGTAAGGGGGCAGCTCGTGCCACACGTCGCGGGGGCCTTGTGCCCGGCGTGATTTATGGCGGCAACCAAGATGCCACGCTGATCGCCCTCGAACCCAAGATCCTCGTTTCCCTGATGCACGACCCCGCCTTCAAGACCAACATCTTTGAAGTCGAGATCAGCGGTAAAAAGCAGCGCACCATGGCTATGGACGTGCAGCTTCACCCGGTCAGCGATCAACCGATCCATGCCGACTTCCGCCGCATTGAAAAAGACACCGTGGTGCGCGTGCCGATTCCGGTGCGCTTCCATAACGAAGGCGCTTCGCCCGGCATTAAAGTCGGCGGCGTGCTCAACATCGTGCGTCACGACGTCGAAGTGCGCGCCCGTCCCGATGACTTGCCCGACCACATCGATGTGGATCTGACCGGTCTCAAGATCGGTGACTCGGTGCACATGGATTCCGTCACCCTGCCGAATGGCGTGAAGCCAAGCATCGCGCGTAACTTCACGATCTGCACCATCGCGCCGCCGACCGTCATGACAGTGGAAGAGGAAACTCCCGCCGCTGGTGCGACCCCGGCCGAAGGCGCTGCCGCGGCTCCCGCCGCTGGCGCCGCTGCTGCTGGAGCTGCTGCTCCGGCTGCTGGTGCCAAAGGTGCTCCGGCTGCCAAAGGCGCTGCTGCCGCTCCGGCCGCTGCGAAGAAGAAGTAAGACCCTTGCCGCCGCTCATCCATCGCGTATGGGTGAGCGGCGCGCATGTTTCTCCCAGCTAAGGAAACCCGGTCATGCGGCTTCTGGTAGGCTTGGGAAATCCCGGCACGGAATACGCTTTCAACCGACACAACATCGGCTTTCTGGCGGTTGACGCCATCGCCGAGCAATACCGCCTGTCGCCGTGGCGTGCGCGCTTTCAGGGTGTTGTGGCGGAAGGCTTCGTCAACGGCATGAAGGTGCTGGCGCTGAAACCCGGCACCTATATGAATCTCTCCGGCCAGGCGGTTGGCGAGGCGATGCGCTTTTTCAAGATGACGCCTGAAGACGTGATTGTGATTTACGACGAGATCGAGATCACACCGGGCAAGGTGAAGGTTAAACAAGGCGGCGGCAGCGCCGGCCATAACGGCATTAAAAGCATCGATGCCCACATTGGCGAAAACTACTGGCGTGTGCGCTTAGGTGTTGGCCGGCCCGAGACCAAAGCCGGCGTCACCAACCATGTGCTGCAGAACTTCGCCAAGAGCGATGTCGATTGGCTGGGAAAGCTTTTGAATGCTGTGGCCGATGCCGCGCCGCTGATCATTGCGGGCAACGAGAGCAAGTTTATGACGAAGGTGGCGCTGTTAACTGCGCCGCCCGTTGAGAAAAAAGAGCCTGAGAAAAAAGACAAACCGGAAGTAACGGAGACTAAGTAGATCCTATGGGTTTTAACTGCGGTATCGTTGGCCTGCCCAACGTCGGCAAATCCACATTGTTCAACGCGCTGACGGCGACCGCCGCGGCTCAGGCGGCGAACTTTCCGTTCTGCACGATTGAGCCCAACGTCGGGCGTGTGGCTGTGCCGGATGAGCGCCTTGAGACGCTGGCCAAGATCGGCAAGTCCGCCAAGATCATCGCGACGCAGCTGGAGTTCGTGGATATCGCGGGACTGGTGCGGGGCGCGAGTAAAGGCGAAGGCTTAGGCAATAAGTTCCTCGCCAACATCCGCGAAGTTGACGCCGTGGTGCATGTGCTGCGCTGTTTTGAAGACGGCAATGTCACCCACGTTGAAAACTCCATCGATCCCATTCGCGATGCCGAAACCGTTGAAACTGAATTGATGCTCTCGGACCTCGAAAGCCTTGAGCGCCGCGCCGATCAGGCTGGCAAGAAGGCCAAAAGCGGCGATAAAGAAACCAAAGAAATGCTGGCGGTGATGGAGCCCGTGCTGGTGGCCTTGCGCGCCGGCAAGCCCGCCCGCACCGCGCGCCCCGAAGACCCCGCCGCGCGCAAAATTTTCAACGGCCTGCAGTTGCTGACCGGAAAACCCGTTCTCTATGTTTGCAATGTCGAAGAAAGCAGCGCGGCTACCGGCAACGCGCTCTCGGCCAAAGTCGCCGCACGCGCCAAGGCTGAAGGTGCCGGCATGGTGGTGATTTCCGCCGCCATCGAAGCCGAAGTGTCTCAGCTGACCGAAGTCGCTGAGCAGAAAGAGTTCTTGGAAAGCCTGGGCTTGAAAGAAACCGGCCTGACTCAGGTTATTCGCGCGGGTTACACCTTGCTCGACCTCATCACCTATTTCACCGTCGGCCCGAAAGAAACCCGCGCTTGGACCATCCGCGCGGGCACCAAAGCGCCGCAAGCCGCCGCCGTGATCCATAACGATTTCGAGAAGGGCTTCATTCGCTCTGAAACCATCGCCTACAAAGACTTCGTAGCGCTGGGCGGCGAACAAGGCGCCAAAGACGCCGGCAAAGCCCGCTCCGAAGGCAAGGACTACACCGTTGCTGATGGTGACGTGCTGCACTTCTTGTTTAACGTCTAGGCTCGGCTCCGATTTAAATCGCTGTTCGGCCACGCTACAATCGGGGCATGAGCGCGCAGCACAAATACGACACCATCGGGCGGACCTATCGCCAGTTTCGCACGCCTGATTCGCGCATTGCGGCGGCCATCCATGCGGCCCTTGGCGATGCTAAGGCCGTTCTAAATATCGGCGCAGGCACAGGTTCTTATGAGCCGACCGACAAAGCGGTCATTGCCGTTGAACCTTCCGACATCATGATCCGTCAGCGACCGGCGGGCAGCGCGCCCGTCGTTCGCGCCTCGGCCATGGACCTGCCATTTCGCGACGGCAGTTTCGACGCGAGCATGGCGCTTCTCACCATTCATCACTGGCCGGACCAAATGCGCGGATTGGCGGAGATGCGGCGCGTGACGCGGGGGCCTTGCGTGATTTTCACGCACGAAGTTGCCCACGATTTCTGGCTGAGCCGCGACTACTTCCCCGAAATTCGAGAGCATGATCTAGCGATTTTTCCGCCGTGGTTTCGCGACCTAGAAATTCCTTGCGATGTGCAAGCCGTTCCCATTCCTCATGACTGCACCGATGGCTTTCAATGCGCCTATTGGCGGCGGCCAGAGGCTTACTTGGACCCAGATGTGCGCAAAGGCATTTCATCGTTCCAGCGGGTTGCGGATATCGACGCGCAGTTGGCGCGCCTTCGCCAAGATTTAGAAACCGGCGTGTGGCAAAAACGCAATGCGGACTTGTTAGAGCTGGAAGAACTCGACCTCGGTTACCGCCTCGTCATCCTCAAATAAAAACGCCGGTCTCTTTCGAAACCGGCGTTTTGTATTTTGCGTGAAGCAATCCCTTAGTGCGGGATGTTCTTCCACATGCGGCGTTTGGCGAGGAAGGCCAGTACCGCGAAGATCAGCGCGTACAAGGTGACGCGCAGGCCCGTGGAATGACGCGCTTCCAGCTTGGGCTCGGCGGCCCAATGCAGGAACGCGGTCACGTCCTTGGCCACGTGCGCGGCATCGTTCGGTGAACCATCGGCAAAGGTCACGACACCGTCGGTGATCTGCTTGGTCATGGCGATCTGATGGCCGGGAAAGTACTTGTTATAGCTCATGCCCGTCACGAGCTGCACACCCGCGGGCGGCTCTTCGTAGCCCAGCAGCAGATGGTAGACGTAATCGGGGCCGCCTTCGCGGGCCTTGGTCATCAACGAAAGGTCCGGCGGCAGCGCGCCGCCATTGGACATACGCGCGAGCGCGTCGTTGGCGAAAGGCTTAGGCAAGCGGTCCGAGGGCTTGGCTTTACGTTTGAACATATCACCTTCGTCGTTCGGGCCGTCTTGCACTTCGTATTCGGCGGCGAGCGTCTTGACCTGCTCTTCGCTGTAACCGAGGGCTTCGAAGTTGCGGAAGGAAATGTAGTTCAGCGAATGGCAGGCCGAGCACACGTCCTTATAAACCTGGAAGCCGCGTTGCAGCTGGGCGCGGTCGAAGGTGCCGAGCACGCCGTCGAAACTCCACTTCTCTTTCGGAATTTCAACGTGCTCGGCGGCTTGGGCCGAAACGGCGGTGAAGGTGAACGCCGCGGTGGCGGCCAGAAGGATCTTTTTCATGGCGTTACTCCGCGGCCTTGAGAACGGACTGACTGATACTGGCCGGCAGGGGCTTAGGCGTTTCAACCCAACCCAACACCGGCATGATGACGGCGAAGTGGCCGAAATACCAAAGCGTGCCGATCAGGCCGATGGTCGGGATGATGCCTTCCGGCGGCTGAGCGCCGACCCATCCAAGGATGAGCACGTCGATGACCCAAACCACGAAGAAGATGCGGAAGACCGGACGGAAGTTGCCCGAGCGTACGCGGCTGGTGTCGAGCCATGGCAAGGCGAACAGGATCAGGATCGCGCCGAACATCGCAATGATGCCCAGCAGCTTGTTCGGGATCGAACGCAAGATCGCGTAGAACGGCAGGTAGTACCATTCAGGCACGATATGCTCTGGCGTCTGCAACGGATTGGCTTTGACGTAGTTGACCGCTTCGCCCAGCGCATTGGGGAACCAGAACACGGCGGTGAAATAAATCACCACGAATACCGCGAGGCCGAACACGTCCTTCATGACGTAGTAGGGGAAGAACGGGATTTTGTCGGCGGGTGTCGCATCAATGCCGAGCGGGTTGTTGGCGCCCGGAACGTGCAAAGCCCAGATGTGCAGGAAGATCAGGCCGACGATCACGAACGGCAACAGATAGTGCAGCGAGAAGAAGCGGTTCAGCGTGGGGTTGTCGACCGAGAAGCCGCCCCACAGCAGGGTCACGATGGAATCACCAATTCCCGGAATGGCCGAGAAGAAGCTGGTGATCACGGTCGCGCCCCAGAAGCTCATCTGGCCCCACGGCAGCACGTAGCCCAGGAAGGCCGTCGCCATCATGGCGAGGTAGATCAGAAGGCCGATCCACCATAACACTTCGCGCGGCGCTTTGTACGAGCCGTAGTACATGCCGCGCAGGATGTGGATGTAGACCACCATGAAGAAGAAGCTGGCGCCGTTGGCATGCATATAGCGGATCAGCCAGCCGTAGTTCACATCGCGCATGATGTGTTCGACGCTGTCGAAAGCCAGCGTGACATGCGGCGTGTAGTTCATGGCCAGGAAGATGCCGGAGAAGATCATCACCGCCAGCATGAACATGGCCAGTGAGCCGAAGTTCCACCAGTAGTTCAGGTTACGCGGCACCGGGTACTTGGTACCCAGCGAGTGATCGATCCAGCTGATGATCGGCAGACGCTCTTCGTGCCAATCCAACGCTTTTTTCCAGATGCTTTTTTCAGTGCTCATGATGCTGCTCCCCTTAACCGATCAACACGGTGGTATCGGTGAGGAACTTGATCGGCGGCACTGCGAGATTGCGCGGTGCGGGTCCTTTGCGGATGCGCCCCGAGGTATCGTACTGCGAGCCGTGGCAGGGGCAGAACCAGCCGCCGAATTCGCCGCGCGGCTCGGTGACCTTCACGCCTTGCGGGATGCAGCCGAAGTGGGTGCAGATGCCCGAAACGATCAGGTATTTGTCTTTGCCTTTGGTCACGCGCTGCTCATCGGTCTGCGGATCACGCAGTTCCGAGAGTTGAACTTTACGCGCCGCTTCGATTTCAGCGGGGGTGCGGTGTGCAACGAACACCGGGCTGCCGCGCCACATCACGCTGATGCGCTGGCCTTCGGCGACGCCGGAGATATTGAATTCAGTGGTCGAGAGCGCCAGTGTGTCGGCGGCCGGGTTCATGCTGTGGATCAGCGGCCAAACCATCATGGCTCCGCCAACAGCGCCCATTGCAATCGTCGTGTGTAACAAAAAGTCGCGACGCGTTTCGCCTGCCGGATCGGCGGCATGAGCGTGTGCGGTGTTCGCCATGATGTATTCCTTCTCTATGACCCCGTGGTCTCTTCCGCACCGCACAACCACACGTAGCTTTTGATTCAAGCGTTTTTGGAATTACGCTCGCAGCAAAAGGGGTTAGCAGTGGGTGAACCTGTAGACTTTACCGAACCCTAGGACCGGCCCCAACCGGCGGAAGCAAAAGGGTTTTCAGCGCCGCGGGTATAGAATAAAAAGCCCTTCTTGAAAAGACCCGGCGGGGCTTAACCCACCCTTATGAACCATCATTATGCGGCTTGCCCTTTATCAGCCCGATATCCCTCAGAATACCGGCGCGGCCTTGCGCCTGTCGGCCTGTTTCAACGTGCCTGTGGATATCATCGAACCCTGCGGATTTCCTTTAGATGACAAGCGCTTACGGCGCAGCGTCATGGATTACGGCGGGTCCTGCGTGTTACAAAAGCATACGTCGTGGGAGGCATTTTTAGCGCAGTTTCGGGCAAACGGGCCCCAGCGCCTGATTTTGTTATCCACAGCCGCGGCCGAGCCTTACGCGGATTTCGCCTTTCAGGCGTCCGATACTCTGCTTTTGGGCCGGGAAAGCGCCGGCGTTCCCGCGCACGTTCATGCCGCCGCCGACGCGCGCGTGCGTATTCCGATGGCCGCGGGGATGCGCTCGCTCAATGTGGCGATGGCCGGCGCGATCGTGCTCGCCGAAGCGCTGCGCCAGCAGCAGGTGTTCGCTGGCCGCAGCGTGTTGTAGCGGCGTTAGGCCTTGGCGGCGGTCTGCTGCGACGCCCAGACTTTTTTCAGGAAATCGCGCTGGATCGCACAGGTGTCGGGCACGCCATTGCGCAAATAAACCGAATCTGGAATTTGCAGCGTGTCGACGAAGTAGTCGAACGAGCGGCCCGGATCGTTTTTGTGCTCTTCAAAAAACGCCAGGATATCGAACGTTCTTTTCAACATGAACGATGTGTCGACGTACGACTGATAGTCGGTGCGATTTTCCTTGATGAACTTCGCGATCATGACGGCGTAGGACATCAGCCGGAAACCCATGGCGACCAAACACGCTTTCAACAGCGTCGTCGTCGGCACCCAGCGCATATCGATGTAGCCGCGCAAGGGACGTTCTTCATTCTGCGCGAAGTTGAAGAAGTATTTCACGAACAGCGCTTCGGCAGCCGTGATGAAGCCCATACCCTTCATACGCATCATGGGCTGCCACATCTGCGCATTGAGAATGTTAGCGAGGCGGAAGCCCTTGGGGCTCACCAGCGCCATCTGCTCGTCAAACAGCGGTCGGTGATGATAAATCTCAGAGAACTCAACTTCGGTGACGAGAGCCAGCGCGCTATCGAGATAAGGGCCGGCGCCGCGCAGAATGCCAAGTTCGGCGCCTTGTGCGTCGCTGCTGATGATATCCGGCGGCGGCAGTCCCAGTTCGTTGATGATCTGTTCGATGGAGGACGTCTCAACCGAAAGCGTTTTGACGATCTGGGTTGTATCGTCCCACGTTTGACAATGCGGATAACCGGGGTCTTCACCTTTCGCCATCGGCGCAGGTTTATACAGACTGCTGCTCTTGGGCTGATTGGTGACGTAGAAATCGCGCGTCGTGCGTTTTTCAGCGACCGCGCGGTTCACTTTGATTTTTACTTGCTGCGGATTTTCCGTGCTGGTCTCGACGAGCACGGGGCGCGCGTCGTCACGAATTTCAAACGTCACCAGCACGCAATTCGGAATCACTTCCAGAACCGCACCGATCGGACCGACACCATCGTCGCCGCCGACGTGATAGAGCACGAGATCGACCGGACCAACTTTAGGGAGTTCGGGATTGAGGCTCATAAATCCGCCGCTGATTGGGGTGATGAAAAAGCCGCGCAATTCGCGCGCGGCCGAAAGGCTTCACTCAACAGTGGTCTAGAAACTTCACTAATCCCTTAATTGTAGTTCTGTGCGCTGTAATTCATTGAAATTGCGCGTTATTTTATAAGCGCGCGGAGCCGATCTACCCTAGCGTGTGACAGAAAAGTCATGTGCGGACCATCATTCTGTAAGGGTCAGAACGCTAAAGTCCATTTGCTAGTCGACGACCTCGAAAGACTCCCCTCTGGAAGGTTGACGATCTGAACGGACCCTGCCCCCTCGGGGTCCAACAATACAAGCGGCTCCGGCCCCCCTCCGGAGCCGCTTTTGTTTTGGGCGCATGGAATCAGAGTGGAATGAACCAGGTGTAGTTCTTGCCGGTCTCAAGACGATGATGATGCGCCTGCGCATATTCATCGACGGCGCGCTTCACGCCGAACAGCGGATATTTTGGGTGATCGTAATCGTGGCCACCCAGCCATCCACCCGCCTTGATCTTGGGCCGATAAAGTTCGATGTCGGATTTGCAACCTTCGTACGAATGATCAGCGTCGATAAAACAAAAATCCAGCGAACCGTCGGCGATGTCAGTGTGAGCCTTGTCGGTGCGCATGCGGTGCACATGCCGGCGATCTTTGGCAAAGTCGGTGCGCTGCATGGTCTTCGCAAAAATATCGTTCATATATTGGTGGCTGAAGGTGGCGACACTGTCTTCGGTATCGCCGATGTAGCCCGCACCCTCGCCTTCCCAGCTATCAATCATGTGCAGCGTCAGATCGATTTTGTTGCTGAGAAGAAGCACCGAGAGATTGCCGTTAAAAACACCAAGCTCGGCCCCGACGGGGTTCTTGATGTGTTTAATACGCCGCAGAACTTCGTAGGCACGGCCGCTTGAGCGCGGCTTCAAGACGTTGTGCTTGAGAAAAAGAAGCTGGAGGCAATTCATTGAGGGGGATTTCAATCGCTGCTGATATCACATGCTAACGCAAGGAACGCCCGCGTTCCAACGCCAAGACTTATAGTGGCTCAGGCGTTGTTTTATCGCCGTTCTCATGTGTGATCATTTGGCGCAGGTGCTCGAGAATTTCGCTGCGGCCCGGCTCAAAGTTCGCGCCGATCCACCATTCTTCCGCAGCGCTTATGAAGCGTCCCACCGTTGGCCCGGGTTTGATGCCGAGCGCCAGCACATCTGCGCCGCCAATCGGCAGCGCTTTGGGTGTCCAGTTTTCAACCACATCCAAAAGCGCGCGCCATTGCGCGGCACTCACGACATCCTTCCGTCGCGCCCACGCCAGCAGCACACGATCAGATACCATCGGCCCGCCGAGGCGAAACAGCGCGCGGCGCAAATGCAAAGGATCAGTTTGGTCATTGAGAACCGGTTCCGCGGCAGCGAGCGTTTTTAGATATTCGCGGTCCGCGTTGGAGAGCTTCAGCCGGTCCGCAATGCTGTTTTCCGCGCCAGCCGGAAGCAGGGACGCTAAACGCCGCAGCCAAAGCGGCGCTGCGTTCACGGTTGCCTCAAGCGCAACCAATCGCGCAAGCGCATCCACATTGGCTTCGCCCTGAACGATGTGCTGAAGCACGCCCACCTGCGCCATGAGTTTGATGGCCTCCGTCGGTGATGGCGCGCTCAATAATTTTGAAAGCTCCTGCTGAATGCGCTCGGCCGATAACCGCGCTAGGCCCGCAGCATGTGTGCGGCAGGCCTCAAGTGTTGCTGCATCGAGCGGCGCACGGCCGTACCAGGCAAAAAAACGAAACAGTCGCAAAATACGCAAATAGTCTTCCTGAATGCGGTCGGCGGCCGCGCCGACAAACCTCACGCGGCCCGCCCGCGCATCAGCAACACCGCCGTGATCATCGAACACCGTGCCGCCAGGTTTGAGCGACAGCGCGTTCATGGTGAAATCGCGCCGGCGCGCGTCTTCAGGCCAGTCCGTTGTGAACTCCACGGCTGCGTGACGCCCATCGCAAGCTGTGTCGCGGCGCAAGGTGGTGATTTCAAAAGGCACACCATCGGCGATCGCCATGACCGTGCCGTGATCAAGACCGGTGGGGACCGCTTTAAGACCAGCGTTTTCCAAACGCGCGATGACACGGGCCGGAAGGTCGGGTGTGGCGAGATCAATTTCGCTGACGGGCAACTCCATGACCGCGTTGCGCACCGCGCCGCCGACAAAGCGCACATCGACGCCCTCGCCTACACCCAGCGCCGCAAGCACGCGCGCAACCGGGCTGGCCGTCATCCAGGGCTGAGGGGCGAGATGATACGTATCTGATGACATCGCGCTGCGGCTTTTAGGGTTTTTTCGGCTCGAGATGGCCGGGGATCATTTCACCCTTCTCGAGATGCGGCGGCACATAGGTTTCATCGGGCGAGCCGCCGCGCAGGAGTGCAGTCGCGGACAACACCGTCATGGCGCTGACCGCGCCGAGGAACATCAGCAAGGGCCATGGCCCGCGTTCGAGTCTCGGGGCCTCGCCGCCGTGACGCGCGACGTAACCTGTGCGGTACCACACCCATGCCGCGTAAACCGCCGCGGGCAGTAGAAATGGTACGACGTAAGTGAAGAGCATTCGCGACATCGAACCCGCCTTGAGAGCGCATAACGCACTAAATAATTATTTACAGGCTCGCACCAAAACACCGTCAGCGCGCCTCACATTTTGGCTGTTAGCACCTCGTAGAGATTGATCAGCATACCCGCAGTCGCACCCCAGATATAGCGATCACCAAATGGAATGGCGTAGTAGCCGCGCACCATGCCGTTGGCGAGGATGCGGCTGTGACGTTGATGGTTGGCGGGATCGAGGAAGAACGCGAGCGGCACCTCGAAAATGTCGGCGACTTCGACCGGGTCGGGTTTCAAATCGAACGGCGGCGTCACCACGCCGACAACCGGCGTCACGGTGAAGCCCGTCACGGTGACGTAAGGATCAAGCGTACCCAAAATTTCAATGTGGGACGCGGCCAGGCCAATCTCTTCGTAAGTCTCGCGCAGGGCACCCGCGTGCGCATCAACATCGCTCGGCTCGATACGTCCGCCGGGGAAAGAAATCTGCCCGCCGTGGGCTTTCAGATCGGCCGTGCGCTGCGTGAAAAGCACTGTAAATCCGGCACTATGTTCAACCAGCGGCACCAGCACGGCGGCCGGCACCGTGGGCACGTTAGGGTCCGGCACGAACTGCGGCAGGGACGACGGCACATCGCTCTGCTGCAGCCGGGTTGCGGTCGCGTTGTCGCCGTGCGCGGTAGGTGCGCGCGGTGTGGCGAGGCGCGCCCGCAACGCAGCGCGGGTCCAAGGGGACGATGTTTCCATTTGAGGTGGGGCCGGGGTGTTCACCGCGTGACTGCTTTGGGGACCGCTCATGCGAGAGACGCCGAAGCTGGACCCAGCGCAAAGAATGCGCCCGCGCTCCACACTCCAAAGGTGCTGCCATCCTCGGCCGTCTCGCCGATTTCAACCAGGTGATAATAGACAGCGCGGGCCAGCCGGGCCTCCAAACCTTTGCGGACGTATAGATAGGGTCGCGGCTCGCCGGAGGCGGGGTCGTGCACGACCCTTAAGGGGTGCTCGGAGTCGAGGGTAACGAGGTCGTCAACGTTGGTCCGGACGCGAATAATTTGGTTGCGTCCTGCGCCCTCCACTATAAGTTCCACGCCGATAAAGGGAGAGTCCTCGACTTCGATACGGCCGTTTTCAACCGGCGTCGTGAGCCAGTAGACACCGTCCGGATCGCGTCTGAGTACAGTGGAGAATAGCCTAACAAGAGCGTGGCGGCCGATAGGCGAGCCCCGGTAATACCAGGTTCCGTTGCGGTCGATGCGCATGCTAAAGTCGCCGCATAAATCTGGAAACGGTACAGCAGGGCCTTCAGAGCCCGGTGCCGCGGGCCTCTTTTCTGCCTCTTCCGTATTTGGTCGGCGATCCATACTCATCGGAATTAAGTATCTAAGCCTTTGAAATATATAGGTGGAGCGAGTCTGTGAGTGCAACGATAACACAATCGAGCGGCGGAATGACCCTGGCGGCCGAAAACGGCGCCGTGGCGGATATGGAACGCATTTCCGGCCTGATTCGGAACGCCAAAGACGCGGTCGAAAAGATCATTTACGGCCAGGGCCAAGTTGTCGAGGAAAGCATCATCACCATCCTGGCCGGCGGCCATGTGTTGCTGATCGGCGTGCCCGGCCTCGCAAAAACCCTTTTGGTTCAAACCCTTGGCACCGTTCTCGGCCTTGACGACAAGCGCGTGCAGTTCACGCCCGACCTGATGCCGGCTGATATCATCGGCTCGGAAGTGCTTGAAGAAGATGCCGAAGGCCGCCGCTTCTTCCGTTTCATTCAAGGTCCGGTGTTCTGTCAGCTGCTGATGGCCGACGAAATCAACCGCGCCAGCCCCCGTACCCAGTCGGCTTTGCTGCAGGCCATGCAAGAGCGCAACGTCTCGGTTGCCGGCCAGCTGCACCCGCTGCCGAAGCCCTTCCACGTTCTGGCCACCCAGAACCCGGTGGAACAGGAAGGCACCTATCCGCTGCCCGAAGCGCAGCTCGACCGCTTCCTGATGCAGGTCGACATTCACTATCCCGATTTCGACGCCGAGCGTCAGATCATCCTGAACACCACCGGCAACGATGCCCCGGTCGCACGCAAGGTCATGAGTTCCGAAGACCTGCTCGCCGCGCAGAAGCTGGTGCGTCAGGTGCCCGTCGGCGAAAGCGTCGTCAACGCCATCTTGAAATTGGTACGTTCGGGCCGTCCCGAAACCACCGACATTCAAGAAGTGAAGGACCGCGTCGCGTGGGGCCCTGGCCCGCGCGCGAGCCAGGCTTTGATGCAAGCCGCCCGCGCCCGCGCTTTGGTGCAGGGCCGTTTGTCGCCGTCGGTTGATGACGTGCTCGCTCTGGCCCGTCCGGTCTTGCAACACCGCATGGCTTTGAACTTCGGCGCGCGTGCCGATGGTCACACGGTCTCGGGCGTGCTCGATCTTCTGTGTCGCCGCGTTGATGCCGGCTGAGGTTTGTCGGATGCGCGCATAACGTCGCGCGCGCTTTAGCCATGATGGTCGACCCTACATGAGCGTGACCACCACAAAACGTGAAGAAAGCCATCGCCTGCGCGTACAGGCGGACGCTATATCCGCGACTCTGCCGCCGCTGTTGGTGACGGCAAAACGGATCGCGGCTTCCGTGACGCTCGGTGTACACGGCCGCCGCCGCGCCGGGACCGGCGACAGCTTCTGGCAGTTCCGCCCTTACACCAGAGACGACACCCCCGGTCAGATCGACTGGCGTCAGTCCGGCAAGTTCGACACCGTATTTGTGAAGGACCGCGAAGTCGTCTCTGCGCAGACCGCGATCCTGTGGTGCGATACCTCGCCGTCCATGCGCTATCGCTCGTCGCCCAAACTTCCCACCAAAGCCGAACGCGCGGCGGTGATGATGTTGGCCATGGCCGAACTGATTACCGATGCCGGCGAACGCATCTTGCGCATCTCGGGCGATGCACGCTCACAGCGCAGCGGCACGGGCCGCTTGGCTGTCGCCCAGATCGCCGACGCTATTGCCCTCGAACTCATCACGCCGCCCCGCGAAGGTGTGCCGGAAGTGCCGAACTTCCCGTCGTCGCTGCCGCGCCACGCGACCATCATTATGTTCAGCGATTTCCTGGCGCCCTTTGAAGAAACCGCCGCGACCATCCGCTCGCTCGCGCGCTTAGGTCTTAAAGGCCATCTGATTCAGGTTCTCGATCCGGCCGAAGAAACCCTGCCGTTTACTGGCCGGGTGCGCTTCGTAGGTCTTGAGAACGAAGGTGCGACCGTCATCGACCGCGCCGAAGAAGCCCGCGCTGGCTACATCAAGAAGCTGCACGCCCATCGTGAGGCCCTGAAAGCTATGGCCGTTACGGCCGGCTGGAGCTTCGGCCTGCACCACACCGATCATTCGCCGCAGCCGGCCATCTCCGCGCTGCATAACGCTGTCACCGGTTACCGCTGAGACCGTTTAAATGTTGAGCTTGGGTTTTATTTCTTTTGCGACACCTTGGGCGCTGGCGGCTGCGGCGGCTTTGCCTTTGGTATGGCTGCTGTTGCGCCTGACACCGCCCAGCGTGAAGCAAATCAACTTCCCCGCCATTCGACTGCTGTTCGGCCTCGACCCGACAAAGCGCACCGCCGCCCATACGCCGCCGTGGCTCTTGCTGCTGCGCATCGCCATTTTGTTGCTCGCCCTTTTGGGCCTGGCGGATCCCATCCTCAATCTGCGCCAGAGCCAAGATGATGGTCCCTTGATCGTTGTCATCGATAACGGCTGGGCCGCGGCAACGTCGTGGGAAGATCGTATGACGACGGCGCGCACCTTGCTTGAAGGCGCTGATCGCCGCGAACAGCCTGCGGTGCTTGTCACCACGGCGCCGCAAGCCACTGAATCAACCGCCGTGTTGAAAATGATGCCGGCCCGCGAAGTGTTGGCAGAAGTTTCGCAACTCACACCGCAGCCCTGGTCCACGGACCGCACCGCAGCGGCAGCGCGGCTGAAGACACTGAAAGTTAGCGGCGCTGCCTCCACTTGGATCAGCGACGGCGTCGATAGCCCCGGCGCAAAAGATCTGGCCGATGCTCTGCAAGGCTTTGGCCGTTTGACCGTCATTGAAAGCGACGCGCTGACCAGCCCCATCGTGCAGTTTCCGCCTGAGCGCACCCTTGGCACCGGCCAAGCCCGCGCAACATCGGGTGCTGCCAACGGCATCAACCTGAAAATCTCGCGCGTCGCCACGTTGGCCAGCCCGCAGATCGCTCAGACCGTGCGCGCCATGGATTCCGAAGGTCAGGTTCTGGCCCGCACGCTGGTCAGCATCTCCGCTGGCCAGAGTGTCGGCACGGCAACCATGGGCCTGCCCGCAGAACTCGCCAATCGCATCGCGCGCTTTGATGTTGAAGGTCTCGCGACCGCGGCCACCACGGTGCTTGCCGACGATCAATGGCAGCGCCGCCCGGTAGGTATCGCGAGCGCGACCGCATCAGGCATCGCAGTCCCCTTGCTGGAAGACGCATATTACATCCGCGAAGCCCTAGAGCCTTTTGCCGATACGCGCAGCGGCGCGCTCGGTGAATTGATGAGCCGTCCCTTGGCGGTGCTGGTCATGGCCGGCGGCGGAAAAATCCTCGACGCCGAACTGACGCCCGTGACGGCGTGGGTTGAAAGCGGCGGCGTGCTGGTACGCTTCGCCGGTCCCAACCTCAACACGAACGTTGATCCGTTGCTGCCCGTGCGCCTGCGTGCCGGCGAGCGTTCGTTCAACGGCGCGATGTCGTGGAACGTTCCGGCAGCCTTGGCGCCCTTCCCTGATAATTCGCCGTTCAAAGGCATGATCGTGCCCGATGATGTAACGGTAGCGTCGCAAGTCCTCGCTGAACCTTCGGGCGATCTCGCCAACAAGACCTGGGCCCGCTTGAGCGACGGCACGCCATTGATCACCGCCGAACGCCGCGGCCGCGGTTGGGTTGTGCTATTCCACGTTACCGCAACGCCCGAGTGGTCCAAGCTGCCGTTGTCCGGCCTGTTCATCGACATGCTGCGCCGGATCGTGGACGTCAGCCAAGGCGTGCCCGCCGACGGCTCCAGCGAAATCGATGGTCCTTTGCAGCCGTTCTCGATCATGGATGGACGCGGTCGTTTAAGCCCGCCGCAAGCGACCGTCACGCCCGTCGCCGCCGGCGCCTTTGCCGATGCGGTTGTCAGCCCGAAAAATCCGCCGGGCCTCTATGGTCCGCCGGGCGCCACCCGCGCTTTGAATCTGGCCGCGCACTTGCCGGACCTGAAGCCGGTCGCCGGTCTGCCCGTGAGCGCTACGCGCCTGAACTTCGACACGCTGACACGCGAACGTAATTTCAAGCCGTGGCTTTTGACGTTGGCGCTCTTGCTGCTGTTGGCAGATCTTGTGATCAGCTTTGCGCTGCGCCGCCTTCTGCCGGATACGATGCTGGCGCGCGTTGGCAATCTTTCGAAAGCGAGCACCGCCGCGCTGGTGCTGTTCTTAGCACTCGGACCCATCTCACACGCACGCGCCGCCGAGGCGGAAGTGGACGCCAACACGCGCGCCGCGGTTTTGGAAACGCGCCTGGCCTTCATCGGCACCGGTTCCGCCGAGATCGACCGTGTTTCTGTCTACGGCCTGACCGCGCTGACCAAGGTGCTGTACGACCGCACGGCTGCGGAACTCTCCGCGCCGCAGGCCGTCGATCTGAGCCTGCCGTCGCTGACCTCGGACAAACTGATGCCCTATCCGCTGCTGTACTGGCGCATCACCACCGACCAGCCGCTGCCTTCAGCGCGCGCGCTTTCGGCAGTGAACGATTATCTGCACCGCGGCGGCATGCTGGTGTTCGACGCCCCGACGCAGCCTGGCGCGTTGGGCAGCGCCGGCAACGCCACCGGCATCAAAGACAAACTGGAAGAAATCATTCGCGGTCTCGATATTCCGCAGCTGGCCGAGATCAGCGATGAACATGTGCTCAACCGCGCCTACTACCTGATGCACGGCCTTCCCGGCCGCTACAACAACGGCGTCACCATGGTGCAACGCGACCCCGACGCTAACGACGGCGTGTCGTCGGTCATCATCGGCAGCAACGATTGGGCCGCCGCCTGGGCGCGCGGGCCTGACGGTGTGCCGCTCTATGCCGTGATCCCCGGCGGCGAAAAGCAGCGTGAGATGGCTTATCGCTCGGGCGTCAACATGGTGATGTACGCGCTGAC
Organism: Fidelibacterota bacterium; assembly: GCA_947476895.1. Lineage (GTDB taxonomy): Bacteria > Pseudomonadota > Alphaproteobacteria > Rhodospirillales > Rhodospirillaceae > SHVO01. Next base: position 100,211 of record CANJRX010000003.1, read on the forward strand.
CGGAAACTACAAAGCCGACCAGGTGCACGTGCCTTCGATCTTGCAGCGCTTAAATCAATAATTTGAGCAATTTGAACATATGACCGGCTTTACGTTTTCACCGCTGATCCCTGTGCCGCTGCTCATCGCACTGTGCGTGCTGGCGGCCGTGTTGATCGCTTACGGTATCTGGCATCGCGCTAAAGGTGCGCTGCTGCGCGCCCTGCCCGTGCTCGCGCTGGTGATTGCGCTCGCCGATCCCGAACTGATTCAGCAGAACCAAGTGGCGATCAAAGACGTGGCGATTGTCGTGGTGGACGAAAGCCCCAGCCAAAAGATCGGCGACCGCGAAGCCCGCACCAATAAAGCCGTCGAAAAGCTCACCGCCGAGCTGGGCGCCGTGGGCGACCTGGAAGTGCGCACCGTGCGCGCCGGTCGCGGCGATGGAGCCGCCGGCCAAGGCGGTACGCATCTGTTCGATGCTTTGTCGTCAGCCTTGAGCGATGTGCCGGCCCAGCGTTTGGCCGGATCGATCCTGATCACCGACGGCCAGGTGCATGACGCCGTCGATGCTGAACGCGCCATGCAAGCTCACGCTGCCTATATGAACGCACCCGTGCACTTGCTCATCAGCGGCGAGCGCAAAGAATTCGACCGGCGCATCCGCCTGGAAAGCGCGCCTGACTTCGGCATCGTTGGTCAGGCTGCCACCGTGCGCTTCCGCGTCGAAGACACCACCGCGACGCCCGGCGCGCTCATTCCCGTGACCATCAAGCGCAACGGCGGCACGCCGGTGCAAATGAACCTGCCCGCGGGCAAGACCGTCGATGTGCCGATGCAGATCGAGAACAGCGGCGCCAATGTTTATGAAGTCGACGTGGCCGCAGCACCCAATGAGATCTCGACCATCAACAATCGCACGCTGGTCTCCATCAACGGCATCCGCGACCGCATGCGTGTGCTGCTGGTCTCTGGCCAGCCGCACGTTGGTGAACGCGTCTGGCGTAACCTTTTAAAGTCCGATCCCAACGTCGATCTCATCCATTTCACGATTCTGCGTCCGCTGACCAAAGATGACGGCACGCCGTTGGATGAACTGGCCTTGATCGCATTCCCGATCCGCGAACTGTTCGAAGAACAGCTGAAAGAATTCGACCTCATCATCCTGGACCGCTACAGCCAAAAGGGCTTGGTGCCGGTTCAGTACATGAATAACATCGCCAATTATGTGCGCCAGGGCGGCGCTATCATGTTGGCCGTGGGCCCTGAATACGCAGAAAGCTATGCGTCGTTCGGCGCCCCCTTACAGGGTATCCTGCCCGCCGTGCCGACCGGCGGCGTTTATAATGGCGCGTTCCGCCCGCATCTGAGTGACGTCGGTCAACGCCATCCTGTGACCGCGGAACTTGAAGGCGCCCTTGGCGCGAGCCGCACCAAGCCGAACGAGCCTAGCTGGGGCCGCTGGTTGCGCCAGGTTCAAGTCGCCAACACCATTGGCGCACCGGTGCTCCTCGGCCAAGACAAAAACCCGCTGCTGGTTTTGAACCGTGTCGGCGAAGGCCGCGTGGCCTTGCTGCTGAGCGATACCGGCTGGTTGTGGGGCAAAGGCTTCGACGGCGGCGGCCCGCAAATTGAACTGCTGCGTCGTGTCAGCCACTGGCTGATGAAAGAGCCGCAGCTGGAAGAAGAAGCCCTGACGGCCGAAGTGCGCGACGGCGGACTTGTGGTCTCGCGCCGCAGCTTGTCGGCGGACGAAGTGGCCGTGAAGGTCAAAGCGCCGGACGGCAGCGAACAAACCGTGACTCCCAAACCCTCGACCTCGGGCGCCTTCACTGCCCGCATGGACGTGACCGAACCCGGGCTCTACAGCCTGACCGACGGCAAGATCAACGCCATCGCCGCGGTGGGCACGCCCAATCCGCTTGAAACCTACGACGTCGTTTCCACGGATGCGAAAGTCGGCCCCCTCGCCGAAGCGTCCGGCGGCGGCGTGTTCTGGCTGGAAGATGCGGACGCACCTGCGATCCGCCGGGTCGTGCCGGGCCGCGCCTCGCATGGTTCTACATGGATGGGTTTGCGCGCCAATAAACAGGTGGCGGTGACCGGCGTGACGCAGACCCCGCTATCGCCGGTAGCCCTGATCCTACTGCTGATTATGGCAGGCTCCATGTTGGCATGGTGGCGCGAAGGGAAGTAACATCTCTGCCGTGACACATCCGGCTTGGGAGGTACGGCGTGGCCCACTTTGCATCCACCACTTCCGCGTCCGAAACGGCGCGCCTCGGTAAACTCGCGGAATACCAAATCCTCGATACCGATCCCGAACGGGAATTCGATGAGATTGTGCAGGTGGCCGCCAAGCTGATCGGCACGCCGATCTCGCTGGTTTCACTCATCGACCGCGACCGCCAATGGTTCAAAGCACGCTATGGCCTTGGCGCCACGCAGACGCCGCGTGAGCAGGCGTTTTGCGATCACGCCATCAAAAGCGACGATGTTTATATTGTCGACGATGCCACCAAAAACCCGTTGTTCGCAGGAAACCCACTCGTTACTGGCGCGCCCGATATCCGCTTTTATGCCGGCGCACCGCTGATCACGCCGGATAAGTTCCGCTTGGGCACGTTGTGCGTCATCGACACCAAGCCCCATGACGGCCTTTCGGCAGATCATGAAACCGTACTCGCGCTGCTGGCGCGGATGGTGGTGAATGCACTGGAAAGCCGCAGGCTGACGATGCGCGCCAATCATCAAGCCCGCATGATGACGCGCTTGGCCGAGGCGACGGTCGAAATTTCACAAAGCCTAAACCCGGCTGATATCGCGCGCAAAGTTACCGAGACCGCGCGCGGATTGGTGGTGGCCGATGCCGCTCATATCCAGCTGCTTTTGCCGGCGGCCGGCGGGCAATCCGTTTTTGTGGCGTCGCGCAGCGGTGCAAAAGATCAGCCGCCGCCGGGCGTGCCGTGGCAAGCCTATGGACAAGCCTTGCTCTCACGCAGAGCGCTAAAGGCTTCGACCGCTCACGATCTACCGGTCGCCGTGACAACGGCCGACCCGGTGAAAGGTTCGTGGATCGGTTTTGTGATCGGGCTGGATAAGGATAAGCCGGCGGCCGCGTTGCAGCTGTGGCGGCAATACACGACGTCGTTCACCGACTTAGAGACAGCCATGCTGACGGATATCGCGCGGGTGGCTTCGGCAGCGCTGGAACGCCGCAGCGGCGCCCAGATTACTGCAGCGTAGGGCCCAATTCGGCTCTTACTTTCTGGCGGAAGGCATCGATGGCCACCAGATTGTTGCCCATTTTCACATGCCAGAACGTCCAGCCGTTGCAAGCAGGCGCACCCTGCACCGCAGCGCCGACCTGATGGATCGAGCCGCGATGTGTGGCTGAAATCAGTGTGCCGTCGGCGCGTACTTTAGCCGTGAAACGACCTGACGGATCGGACAGCACCGTGCCCACGGGCAAGAAGCCGCGCTCGACCACTGTGCCAAAAGGAATGCGAGGTTCTGCACGTTTGCTATGGGTAAAGAGCATGTTTTCATCCGTGATGGGTTTAACCAGGGCGATGCGCTCACGCGCACCAGCGATGTAGTCGGCGTCGCGTTCGATACCGATGTATTTGCGGCCGAGCATCTTGGCCACCGCACCTGTCGTGCCGGTGCCGAAGAACGGATCGAGCACCACGTCGCCGGGTTTGGTCGCGGCCAGCAGCACGCGATAGAGCAGCGATTCGGGCTTTTGCGTCGGATGCAATTTATTGCCATCCGCGCCCTTGATGCGTTCATCGCCGGTGCAGAGCGGCAGCGTCCAATCGCTGCGCATTTGCAGGCCTTCGTTGAGATTCTTCATGGCGTCGTAGTTGAAGGTGTACTTGGAGTCCTTCGACTTCGCGCACCAGATCATGGTTTCATGCGCATTGGTAAAGCGCGTGCCGCGAAAGTTCGGCATGGGGTTCGACTTGCGCCAGACAATGTCGTTCAGCATCCAATAGCCGATGTCCTGCAGGATCGAGCCGACGCGGAAAATGTTGTGGTAAGAGCCGATGACCCAGAGCGATCCTGTGTCTTTCAGGATGCGGCGCGCGGCGGCAAGCCATTTGCGCGAGAAGTCATCATAGGCTGCAAAATTGTCGAAGCGGTCCCAGGCATCGTCGACGCCGTCGACGCGGCTGTTATCGGGGCGATGTAATTCACCACCGAGCTGCATGTTGTACGGCGGATCGGCGAAGATCAGATCAACGCTGTTTTCCGGCAAGCGGTTCATCGCTTCGATGCAATCGCCGCTGTAAATCACATTGGTTTTGAGGGCGGCGATAGCTGCCTTCTGCGCGTCCTTGGCGGAGTCTTTAGCTGCAGAATCTTTCGGCATTTGTGCGGTCCCTCTGATGAAGGCGCGCGAGACCCTTTCAGGATCCCGCGCGCTTTCGGGTGTCGTGCGCCCCTGAAACCGGGGCTTTTCCCTCCCCACCCCACAACCTCAAACCTTGCGGCAGAGCGTTTTGGGCGGGTTACCCATTGCAGGCCCCTTTTTTGCGCCATCCTCGGGATAGCGGGGTCCTGATAGAAGAATCATAAGAATCAAAGCCTTACGATTTTTTAATAATGTTGGCAATGAGGGTCCGGAAAAACCCCACATGTTGAGTCCGAGCGAATCGGGGACTCAACCCCTAGCGCCAGAGCCTGAGCGGCCCAAAAATATTTGCAGGAAATTTTTAGATGAGCGCGATTTGAATCGCGGTTCCGGCGAGATGCTCACGCACCGGCGCGAAAGAACGGCGGTGATGATCCGTGAGGCCGATGCGCGTGATGGCGTCGCAATGCTCGGCGGTGCCGTAGCCCATATTTGTCTCCCAGCCATAGCCGGGATGGGCCGCTGCCAGCGCCGTCATGAGGCGATCACGCGTCACTTTGGCGACAATCGACGCGGCCGCGATGGAAAGACTTTTGCCGTCGCCTTGAATAATGGTCTCGACGTCGCAATTCAGCTTCGGCGCGCGGTTGCCGTCGACCAGCGCGACCGTCACCAAATGCCCGAGTGCGTCAACTGCGCGCGCCATGGCGCGGTAGGTGGCGTTGAGAATGTTGAAACTATCGATCTCGCTGACATCGGCTTGGCCGACGCCGATCACCGCCGCGCCGCAGCTGCAAAGAATGGAGTAAAGCTCTTCGCGACGCGCGGCTGAGAGTTTTTTAGAATCATCTAAGCCTTGGCGCAGTTCTTTCGGTGTTTTTTTATAGTCGAGGATCACGGCGCCCGCGACCACAGGACCAGCAAGCGGCCCGCGCCCGGCTTCATCAACACCAGCAACGATGGCGGCCGGCAACCGCTTTAAAACCGCGCGCTCATATTTGAAATTCGGCGGCACGTCAGCTTTTGCCTTGCGATGTGCGCCACGTTTTGACGGCGTTCAAAGTATTGGTTACGTGCTGATCGGGGTCCATGGCGGTGTAGGAATAGATCACCGTGCCATCCGGCGCAATCACGAAGGACGTGCGATTGGCGTAAGAGAACAGCAACGTCGCATCGTAGGACTTGATGATCTTGCCATCGTCAGCACCGACAGGAAATTTGCTCTGGCATTCACTGACCGAGAATTTGTTCAGCGTCTCGATCTTGTCTTTGGAAATGCCGATGACGGTAGCGCCGAGCGCCTTAAATTCATCGGTGGCTTCAGCAAACATATGGGCTTCGATGGTACAGCCACTGGTGAAAGCCTTGGGATAGAAATAAAGCACAACAGGCCCGCTTTTCAGCGCATCGGCCAATGAGAACGTGAACTCCTTGCCGCCCAGCGAGGCTTGCGTGGTGAACATGGGCGCGGACGCGCCGTTCTTCAGCGCGGCTTGCGCAGGCAGCGCCAGCAAACCGGAGATCAGCGCGTAAAGCCACTTGCGGCTCATTTCTTGCGGTGCTCCTTCAGGCGCGGGATCAGCTCGACAAAATTGCAGGGGCGGTGGCGGATATCGAGTTGGTATTTCAAGATCTCGTCCCAGCCATCTTTCACTGCACCGGTCGAGCCGGGCAGCGCGAACAGATAGGTGCCGTTGGCTACGCCCGCCGTCGCGCGCGATTGCACGGTAGATGTGCCGATGCTTTTCAGGCTGATCCAGCGGAACAGCTCGCCAAAGCCGGGGATTTCTTTTTCGCAGACTTGCTTGAAAGCTTCGGGTGTCACATCACGCCCCGTGACACCGGTGCCACCCGAGGTGATCACGCAATCGACTGTGGGGTCGTCGATCCATTGCTGCAGCTTGTCGGCGATCACCATCACGTCGTCTTTCAGGATGACGCGTTCGGCGAGTTTATGACCGGCAGCGGTAAATCGTTCCACCAACGCATCGCCTGAAGTGTCATTCGCGAACGTGCGCGTGTCCGACACCGTCATGACGGCGATGTTGATCGGAACAAAGGTTCTGCTTTCGTCGATGGCCATGGGCTAACCTAGCTAAACCAGCGCAATGCTGTCGAGCTTCTGCTTAATGGACAGAAGATCGCGCCAGGCAAAGCGCTTTTGCTGGGGCGACCGCAGAAGATAAGCCGGGTGAAACAGCGCCGTACAGGGCACGGGGCGGGACATGCCGGGGGTCTCGAACTCAAACCACTGGCCGCGCAGCTTGGTGATGCCGAGCGCTTTGGCCAGCAGCGTCTTTGCCGAGAGACCACCGACAAACACCAGCACGGCGGGATCGACCAACTCGATGTGGCGCGTGACGAAGGGCAGGCAGGTGGCGATCTCTTCATCGGTCGGCGCGCGATTGCCCGGCGGACGCCAGAACACGATGTTGGTGATGTAGGCATTCTCAGCGCGGCTTAAGCCCACTGAGGCCAGCATGCGGTCGAGCAATTTTCCTGAGATGCCGACGAAGGGCAGGCCCTGGCGGTCTTCATCGGCGCCGGGCGCTTCGCCGATAAACATGACGCGCGCTTTGGGATTGCCGTCGGCGAAAACCGTGCGGCTCGCGAACTGTTTTAGGCCGCAGCCGGTGAACGCTTCGACGGCGGCTTTGAGTTCTTCAACGGTCTGCGCGGCTTGCGCGAGATGCGTAGCACTTGCGTCGCCATCCGGAATCGCAATCGGCGCAGGGGGTGCGGCAGGCGTTACCGTCGCGCGTTGGACAATGGGAGCCGGAGCAGCAACAGGCGCGGGCGTTTTGAAACGGTCCACGGCCACATCGCCGATGGCTTCATCCACGCCGGCATCCATATACCAGCGCAGGAGCGCTGCAGGATCGGAAGCCAAAGTTTGCGCGGAATCTATCATCGCCGCTAGATCAGCCGGCGCGCGGACAACTCGTCCTTCAAGTAAGCGTAGTAAATAGGTGCTGCGATCAAGCCCGGAATACCGAAGGCGGCTTCCATCACCAGCATGGCGGTGAGCAACTCCCATGCGCGCGCGCGAATGCGTGAGCCGATGATGCGGGCATTCACGAAGTATTCGAGCTTGTGAATGAGAACGAGGAAGGTCAGCGAGCCGACAGCAACCATGGGCGACACGCTCAAGCTGACGACCACGATCACCGTGTTCGAGATCAGGTTTCCGAGGATCGGAATGAGCCCGATGAAGAACGTCACGGCAATCATGGTTTTGATCAGCGGCAGGTGAACGCCGAGCATGGGCAGAATGATCACGAGATAAATCGCCGTCAGAGTTGTGTTCAACGCCGAGATGCGGATCTGCGAGAACACGACGTTGCGGAAGGCGCCACTCAAAACCGAGGCCCGCGCGACAAGAGCGCGCGCGAGCGGTTTGGTTTCGCCGTCGCCGACGCCGCGATAGAAAGCGACGATGCCGCCGATGATCATGCCGAGCACGGTGTGGAACAGGAACTTGCCAAAGTCCTGACCGAAGGCGCCCACTTGGCCTGCGTGTTCACGGAGCCACGTGGCGGCGTAGGTTTCAATTTCCTGCATGCTCGAAGGTAGATAATCGTGCGCCCAAGCGGGTGTGCGTTCGCGCGCGGTGCTGATGACATCGGCCATTTGCTGCAGAAGGGCGACCACGCTTTCCGAGCCGCCGCTGAGGAGCGACATGGATTCGACGACACCCCAGGTGACGAGGAAGAAGATCAGCGCCGCAAATAATGCAAGCACCAGCGCCTTGCCGACACGGCGGTTCAGCCCGACTTGCCTGAACACCGGCACGGCCGTCTGCACGATGAGATAGATCAGAAAGCCCGACAGCAGCGCCGACAACAGACCGAGATACAGAATACAGAACAGGCCGACACCGGCCAGGATCAACGAAACCGTTTCGATCCGGGCCGTGTCTACGGTTGCGGCGGGAGGCCGCGACGTTGGGGAGTCAGCTGATGTCCACATGACCGTGCATATTAATGGCCAAGCCGGACATAAAGCGAGCGCGGCGCGCGCGAGGTTCGCTTAAACGGCGGGCGGTGTAACAGAGTTGGCATGAACCGCGGCTTCATGCGCGGTCAGGATACGCTCGGCCGCCAGGGCCTTGCGGTAAAACCAGGCGCTGAACCACAGAACCACCGGGACGCTACAGGCGCCCGCCAGCTCAAGCAGGATCAGGACGTTGTTCTCGCCCCACCGGGTCGGCAGGATGCCCAGGGCTTCCGCCATTTCTTCGAAAAGGCGGATAATTCCGAAGCCGGCCACGGCGATCAGGACGCCCAGGGTGCCTGCGAAAAGCACGGTGGTCAGAAGCGCGATAACGACGGGGTTCTTGCTCACGGGGTATCCTTAAATCGGTGGTCTTTGGCGGGCCGGCTTCGGCCCGCGTTTCTGCCCCAGACGAGGGTCCGAGGCAAGCCAAGGCTTAAAGCTAGTTAAGGCTACAAACCCAGCCTTCAACCCCTGTTATAGCCGGTAAATCGTGGAAGCCCTTGGATAAAGCGACCGGGAGAGAGTATACCTAAGCCCTTGCCACAACGGCGGATTGTCGGTTGTGGGTGTGGGGCAAGAGTCGCAGGTCAGCCGGCCGGCCAAGCTTAGGTGGCCAAGGGGATGGGGATGAGCGAACGGGAAGCAATGGAATTCGACGTGGTGGTGGTCGGCGCAGGACCCGCCGGTCTTTCCGCCGCCATTCGCCTGAAACAGCTTGCCGCAGCCAACGACCACGACATTAACGTCTGCGTCATCGAAAAAGGATCGGAGGTCGGCGCGCACATTCTTTCCGGCGCGGTTGTCGATCCTATCGCCCTCAACGAACTCATTCCCGATTGGAAAGAAAAAGGCGCGCCGCTCAACACGGCTGTTACAGACGACCACTTCCTGTACCTGAGCGAAACCGGATCGCTGCGCGTCCCCAATATTTTCATGCCGCCTTTGATGAGCAATCACGGCAACTACATCGTCAGCCTTGGCAATGTGTGCCGCTGGCTCGCGACCCAGGCCGAAGCCATGGGCATTGAGATTTATCCCGGCTTCGCTGCTGCTGAAGTTCTCTACACCGAAACCGGCGCTGTGCGTGGCGTCGCCACCGGCGACATGGGTGTGGGCCGCGACGGTGAAAAAACCAGCCACTACGAACCCGGCATCGAGTTGCACGCGAAGTACACACTGATCGCTGAAGGTGTGCGCGGTTCGCTCGCGAAATCGCTGATCTCGCGCTTTGATCTCGCTAAAGACAGCGACGTGCCGAAGTTCGGCATCGGCATAAAAGAACTGTGGGAAGTTGAGCCCAGTAAGCACAAGTTGGGCCTGGTCACACATACGATGGGCTGGCCTTTGGACAGCTCCACAGGCGGCGGCTCGTTCATCTATCACCTGGAGAACAACCAGGTCGCCATCGGCTTCGTGCTGCATCTGAACTACAAAAACCCGTATCTTTCGCCCTTTGATGAGTTCCAGCGCTTCAAGCATCATCCTGCGGTGAAGACCACACTCGAAGGTGGGCGGCGCATTTCTTATGGCGCCCGCGCTATCACCGAAGGCGGCTTACAGTCGGTGCCGAAGCTGACGTTCCCGGGCGGCGCGCTGATCGGATGTGCGGCGGGCTTCGTCAACGTGCCGCGCATCAAGGGCAGCCACAACGCCATGAAGTCCGGCATGCTGGCGGCGGAAGCTGCGTTCGCTGCACTGAAGGCCGGACGCTCATACGACGAACTCACCGATTACGGCACGGCCTTCAAGAACAGCTGGATCTACAAAGATCTGAAACGCGTGCGCAACGTGAAGCCGCTGTGGAGCAAGTTCGGCCTCTACATCGGTCTCGCGCTCGGCGGTCTCGACATGTGGATGAACCAGCTCGGCATCGGCCTGCCCTTCACGCTGAAACACGGCAAGTCGGACGACGCCACGCTGCTGCCAGCGGCCAAGGCGCGGCCCATCGCCTATCCCAAACCTGATGGGAAAATATCGTTCGATAAACTGTCCTCGGTGTTCATCTCGAACACCAACCACGAAGAAAATCAGCCCATCCATTTAAAGCTGACCGATCCGGCCATTCCGATCGCCGTGAACCTGCCGCTCTGGGCCGAACCGGCCCAGCGCTACTGCCCGGCGGGGGTTTACGAGGTGGTGGATCAAGACGGCGGGGGCGGAAAACGCTTTCAAATCAACGCCCAGAACTGCGTCCACTGCAAAACCTGCGACATCAAGGACCCCAGCCGTAACATCACCTGGACCGTGCCGCAGGGCGGCGGCGGTCCCAATTATCCAAATATGTAATCAAAGCGGGCTTTGTAGATACATCTCAGGGGTTTCCCGCGCGTCTCCGGCACGGCTAAACTCAATCATTGAATGAGCGGCGTCTGCACGTCGCGCTGTTGTTGGTTTTGAAGGGATACGATCCCGCTATGAATTTGAACCGCGCTGGTCTTTCGTTGAAACAAATTGGCTGGCCTCTCGGCCTCTTTGCCTGCGCGGTCGTGGCCATCGGCGTCGGGGTCGGGCTGGGTGTGGTCGGCACGTCTGCCACAGCGATCGGCAGCGATGCCCAGAAGAAGGCCCAGACCTCACCAGCGCCCACACCGAAAGCCGCGGGCCTCGCGGCCGCTTTCCTCGCCGGCCGCCACGCGGAATTGTCGTCAGACGCAAACACCGCCGTGAATTTCTACAACCGGGTCACGGAACTCGACCCGGAAAATCTGGCACTCTTGCAGAACACGTATTTCCTCGCCGCACAAAGCGGCGACTTCGCCACGGCCGTTCCCGCCGCGCGCAAAGCTTTAGAGACATCACCCGGCCGCGGTATGGCGCCGGTGATTGTCGGGATCGATCATTACAAGAAGGGCGAATACGACAAAGCCCTGCCCTATCTGGAAAAGACCAACGGCCAGAGCATGAACGGCTTTGCCATGCCGATGCTGCGCGCGTGGGCTTTGGCGCCCGTGAAGCCGGCAGAAACCGTCTTGCAGGAGCTGGAGCTTTTCAAAACATTCCAGGACACCGGCGACATTTATTATCTGATGAGCGGCCTGATCAACGAATTCTACGGTCGCAAAGATCAGGCGATCTCGAATTACGAAGTGCTGGCGGCCAATATTGAAAACCAGCGCTTCTCGGTCTTGCGCCTTGTGGCCGAAGGCTATCACCGCCTCGGCAAAGACGCCGACATCAAAGGCCTGTTCGACCGCTTCATGACCACGCACGGCGTATCGCCGACGCTTGAAGCCTACGCCACCGCCATCCCCGCCGCGCCGGTCAAAAAAATCACGCCGACTGAAGGCATGGCAGAGGGCTTGTTTTTAGCCGCCGAGCTGCTGCTCGCGAACGATCCCAATGAACTGCGTGCGCAGGTCTCGACCGCTTACGCACAGGCCGCACTTTATATGAACCCCGATTTGGATATCGCGCGCCGCTTCATCGGCAGCACGCTATCCGCCCGTGGCCGCATGGAAGAATCAAACGCCGCCCTGAACCTCTTGAAGAAGTCGGCGCCCGGTTACCTCGATGTGCAGATGCAGATCGCGGAAAATTATCTCCGCATGAAGCGCCCCTTGGACGCGCTGGGGATTTTGCAGGACATCGTGAAGCAGCGCCCGACCTGGGTTGATGCGCACGTTGCGACCGGCGACATTCTGCGCCAGGAGAAAAAGTATTCCGAAGCTGTTACCGCCTACAACAGCGCGCTCAAGAATACCGGCGCGGATAAAGCCGAGACCTGGGCCATCTATTATTCGCGCGGCATCGCTTACGACCGCGACAAGAAGTGGGATGCGGCCGAGAACGATTTCAAAAAGGCGCTCGAACTGCACCCCAATGACCCGAACGTTCTCAACTACCTCGGGTATTCCTATCTCGACCGCGGCGTGAAGCTGTCGGAAGGCCGTCAACTGATCGAAGACGCCTACAAACAACGCCCCAATGATGGCTATATCATCGATAGCTTTGGCTGGGCGTTATATGTGACCGGCGAATATGAGCAGGCCGTCGTGACCTTGGAAAAGGCCATCGAAGCCTCGCCGTCCGATGGCACCATCAACGAGCATCTGGGCGACGCCTATTGGAAAGTGGGCCGCCGCAATGAAGCGCGTTTCCAATGGCAGCGGGCCTTGAGCTTCGAGATCGAAGAGCCGCAGCGTGCAGCGATCTTGAAAAAGCTCGAGAGCGGTATCGCGCAGAAATAGCTCATGACGGCAACACCAGCCGGCGCGATCACGATAACAGCGCCCGCGAAGATCAATCTCACCCTGCACGTGTGCGGAAAGCGCGCGGATAATTATCATCTGCTGGACTCACTGGTGGTGTTCGCCGGCATTGGCGACCGCATCACTGTGGCGGCCGCGGACAAGATCAGCCTTTCCATCACCGGGCCGTTCGGTGGGGCCCTTGCCAACGAACCCGACAATTTGGTTTTGCGTGCTGCGCGTCTGCTCGCGATCACGCATAGCCTGAAGGCGGGCGCAGCGATCACCTTGGAGAAAAATCTCCCGGTCGCGTCTGGCATTGGCGGCGGCTCGGCCGACGCAGCGGCGACGTTGATCGCTTGCGGTAAACTCTGGAATGTCGATCCGCTCAGACTCTCCGACAGCGAGATTGCGTCCGCCCTCGGTGCCGACGTGCCGGTATGCTTACGCGGCGTGCCCGCGTATATGAGCGGTATCGGCGAGATCATTCATCCGGCCCCGGCTTTGCCGGAAGCCTGGCTGGTGTTGGTAAATCCCGGCGAGCCGCTTGCGACTAAAGCCGTCTTCGGCGCGCTCAATGGACGTTTTTCCGCCGCCATGGGCCGTCATGCGTTTGAGAAACTTGAAGGCGCGTCCGACCTCGCGAAAGCGCTCAAGCTTTATAGCAACGACCTGATGGCCCCGGCCCGTGAACTGTTGCCGGCTGTAGGAGCGGTCATCGAAACGCTAGAGCAAACGCCCGGCTGTTTGCTGGCCCGCCTTTCAGGTAGCGGCCCCACCTGCTTTGGCCTGTTCGCCGATGCGGTCACGGCCTATGCCGCCGCCAGAAACATCGCCGCCCAAAAGCCCAGCTGGTGGTCGGTCGCCGCACCCCTCCTAAAACCCTAAGGAAATCAACACGCCCAGGGGCTAGCCCTCGGATTTGTGAGTTGATTCAGAAGGCCAGTGTCATATGTTCGCGGCTATGAAATGGCTCCCCCGCATTCTCGTTCTCACCGCAGCACTTCTCGTCGGCCTGCACGCGTCCGCGCAAGCCATCGGCACAAAGACTCTCGTGCAAACCGAACAAGTGCGCGCGGAACTGACGGCTGAACAAACCGCGGTCGCGCCGGGCGAAAGTGTGTGGGTCGCGTTGTCACTCACCATGAAGCCGGGCTGGCACACCTATTGGCAGACACCGGGCGACGCGGGCGCTGCGCCCAACATCCGCTGGAACTTGCCGGAAGGCGTCACCGCCGGACCCATTCAGTGGCCGGCGCCGACGCGCATCCTCACCAGCGGCTTTATGAGCTTCGGCTACAACGACCACATGGTGATGCTGACCGAGCTGAAGGTCGCCCCTACTGCCGCACCTGCAACCATCAACCTGCAAGCTGACTCGACCTGGTTTGTCTGCGCTGAAGTCTGCATCCCGCAAGACGGCAGCTTCTCGATGCCCATCAAGATCGGCACGGCCGTGCCCATGAACACCGCTGCGGGCGCAGCCATCGCCGCCGCCCGCGCGCAGTTGCCGCAAGCCGCACCCTGGCCCGTGAGCTTCACGCGCAAGGGCAAGGTGCTTGAACTCACTGCCGGTCCCGATCTCGGCGCCGATCAATTTTCGGAAGTCGCGTTTTTCCCGGTTGAAGAAGGCTTGCTCGCCAACGCCGAGCCGCAAACACCCGCGCTGGAAAATAAGACCTTACGCCTCGCCATGACCGCGGGCGCCACCGTGCCCGCAAATGTTTCGGGCGTGCTGGTCTTGGGTAGCGGTGAAACCCGCAAAGGCTACACGGTCGCCGCCGCGGTGACCGGCACTGCCACCGATGCGCCAAAAGAACCCGCTTCCGCGGCCGTCGCCATGCCAATGGTTCTGGCGCTCGTGTTCGCGTTCCTGGGCGGCATTGTGCTCAACGTCATGCCTTGCGTGCTGCCGGTGCTGGTGATGAAAGCCATGAGCTTCATGTCACGCGGCACGACCGATGCAGGTGCCTTGCGCCGCGATGGTTTGGCTTACACCGCCGGTGTGATGGTGACCTTCGGTGCGCTTGTCGGTGTGCTGCTGGCCTTGCGTGCCGCCGGTGGCGCGGTGGGCTGGGGCTTCCAATTGCAGTCACCGATTTTTGTCGCTGGCCTTGCTTATGTGATGCTGGCGCTCGGCCTCAATCTCTCCGGCGTATTCAACGTCGGTGGAAACTTTGGCATGGGCCAGGAACTCGCCTCACGCGGCGGTGCCGTTGGTTCGTTCTTCACAGGCCTTCTCGCCGTTGTGGTTGCCACACCTTGCACCGCGCCTTTCATGGGTGCGGCCATCGGCTTCGCACTCACACAATCGCCCTTAGAAGCCATTCTGATTTTCGAAGCCCTCGCCTTGGGTCTCGCCGCACCATACCTGTTGATCAGCTTCGTTCCGGGGATCGCGCGCAAACTGCCGCGCCCGGGCGTGTGGATGGACCGTGTCAAACAAGTCCTCGCCTTCCCGCTTTACGCCGCCGCGGCGTGGTTGGTGTGGGTGCTGGCGCAACAGCTTGATGCCATCGCGCTGGCCAATGCACTCGCGGGACTGATCTTGGTGGGCTTCGTCGGCTGGTTGTTCGGCACGGCGCAGAAGTCGTCGGGCAAAGGCCGCACGGTGGCTTTGGCCACGGCGGTCTTGGCTTTCGCTGCAACCGTAGCCCTCACCGCGACCCTCGCTGCGCGCCCTGAAGGCCAAGCCACCGGTCAATCTGCCGGTCTCAGCGAGCCCTATACCGCCGCCCGCCTTGAAGCCCTGCGCGCGGAAGGCCGCCCGGTATTCGTGAATTTCACCGCCGCCTGGTGCATCACCTGCAAAGTGAACGAGAAGATCGCCCTTTCCAAAACCGACGTGGAAGAGGCCTTCAAACGCGGCAATGTGGCCTATCTCAAGGGCGACTGGACCAACCGCAACGCCGAGATCAGCGCGGCCCTTGAGGCCGTGGGCCGCGACGGCGTGCCGCTCTATCTTTATTACGCCCCCAAGGCGACGGCCCCGGTGATCCTGCCCCAGGTCCTGACCCCCGCCACGGTGATTTCGACCATCACGGGCGGCTAGCTGGGCGGCTAAACCTTCATTCTTGTTGGGATATTTGCGGGTTGCGGGAAAGAGCCATTTTCCCTAATGTCCGCGCCGCTCACCTAAGGCAATGGTGGGGCGTCGCCAAGCGGTAAGGCATCGGTTTTTGGTACCGACATCCCAGGTTCGATCCCTGGCGCCCCAGCCAACCTTTTTTATCTAGCCCTTCCGGTGCTTCTTCTTGGAACCCTTATAGGGTTTGCCAGCGTGGGTTCCGGGCGGCAGGTCTTCACCTTTGCCCTTGGCTTTATGCCACGGCTTGCCGTGAGGTTTTTCGCCGTCGCCGCGCGGCTTGCCCTCGGCTTTATGCCAAGGTTTGCCCTGGGGCTTCTCACCATCATTGTCGCGCGGTTTTCCGGCGTAGGGTTTACCGAATGGTTTGCCACCGAATTTTTTGCCGGCCGGCTTCTTGTCGCCGCCAAAACGTCCACCGCCGCCTGAGGGCTCGTCGCTTGGCGCAATCGTGATGCCGCTGGACGAACCTTCGGCCACACGGCTCGTGAACGATTCAGCCGCATGTTCAGCGATTTCAATTTTGGTTTCGTCGTCGAAAATACGGATGGCGCCGATTTCGCGTTTCGTGATGCCGCCCTGCTTGCAGATTTCAGGGATTAGCCATTTCGGATCGGCATTCTTCGAGCGTCCGACATTGAGGCTGAACCAGACCATAGGTCCGGGATCGCGATAAACCGGGCGATCTTCACGGGGACGTTCGTCGCGGGGATGATCTTCACGGGGCCGGTCTTCACGGGGGCGCTCATCGCGGCCTTCATGAGACTTCTTCCACGG
This sequence comes from Fidelibacterota bacterium, assembly GCA_947476895.1. GTDB lineage: Bacteria > Pseudomonadota > Alphaproteobacteria > Rhodospirillales > Rhodospirillaceae > SHVO01. The sequence goes on from CANJRX010000003.1 coordinate 116,592, forward strand.
CGGCTGTTTGCCTTGGTAGTCGCGCGGCGCGGGGCCTGCGTCCTGCGCCGTGATATCTTCGGGTGCCGGCAACTGCGCGCGGTGCATGCGCACCAAAATGGCGGCGAGCTCTTCCGGGCCACGTTTTTCAAGCAATTGACGCGCGAGCGCCGTATCCGCGGGCGTTCCGGCTTCGGCTTCGAGCAATCTTTGCAACAGGCGTTCATCGTCGAGCTTGCCGATGTTTTCGGCCGTGGGCGGATTGCCCCAGGCGGCTTGCACGCGCATCTCGCTCAGCATGCTTTCGGCACGGCGTTTGCGGGCCGGTGGCACCAACAGAACGCTAACGCCCTTACGTCCGGCACGGCCCGTGCGGCCGCTGCGATGCTGCAAGGTTTCGGCGCTGTTTGGAACGTCGGCGTGAATGACAAGATTGAGGCTCGGCAAATCAATGCCGCGCGCGGCGACGTCGGTGGCGACACATACGCGCGCCTTACCGTCGCGCAAAGCTTGGAGGGCGCGATTACGTTCGTGCTGGGTGAATTCGCCGGAGAGCGAGACCACGGCAAAGCCGCGTTCCAGCAGAATGGCGTGCAGATGGCGTACCGTGTCGCGAGTGTTGCAGAACACCAGCGCACTGGGTGATTCAAAGAAGCGCAGCACGTTCACGACGGCGTGCTCGATATCTTTGGACGCGACGCGCATGACGCGGTATTCGATATCGGCGTGGCTACGCTGACCGCCCGAGGCGGCGATGCGCACAGCATCGCGCTGGAACTGGCGCGCCAGATTGACGATGGTTTTGGGCAAGGTTGCCGAGAACAACAGCGTGCGGCGATCTTTGGGGGCCGCTTCCAGCAGATATTCCAGATCTTCGCGGAAACCTAAATCCAGCATTTCGTCGGCTTCGTCCAGCACGGCGGCTTTCAAGTTGGCCAACCGCAAAGTGCCGCGTTCGGCATGATCGCGCAGACGCCCCGGCGTGCCGACGACGATATGCGCGCCGCGATTTAAAGCTTTGCGTTCAACAATCGGATCCATGCCGCCGACGCAAGCGACGATGCGGGCTTCGGTGTACTGATAAAGCCACGTTAGTTCGCGGTGAACCTGTAGCGCCAGTTCGCGCGTGGGCGCGATGATCAGCGCCAAGGGATCGCCGGCGTTTCCGAGCACATCGGCGTCGCCCAGCAGCGTCGTACCAATCGCAAGGCCAAACGCCACGGTCTTGCCCGAGCCGGTTTGCGCCGAGACAAGCAGATCCTGGCCCGTCGCCTCGGGCGTCAGGACCGCGGTTTGAACTTCCGTCGGATCGTTGTAATCGCGCTCAGCAAGGGCGCGCGCGAAAGCTGGGTGGGTCGGGGGAAATGCCACGTTTGACTATAATGTGTGAGGGACGGTGATTTAAGGCGGAGCATTAGCACAGTCCGCCCGGTTAAACAGCCTGTTTTACCGCTGGTTTAGATATGCGAAACCGCCGCAGCTAGGCTGCGGCGGCTCCGTTTAGTCCCCCTGCCGACTTAAAGCGGGGTGTAGTGAGCGTTATAGCGGCGCAAGGCCGTTTTGGCGGGCAAGATGTTGTTCATCTTACTCTCGGCCACGGTTTTCGGACGCTCCAGCATATAGAGGGTCGCGGTGCGCGGCGTGGTCTGGGCATAGATGCCATCGGCCTTCACCTGCACCATATCGCCACCCTTTTGAACGCGGCCGAAGACCGTGATCGGGTCGCCAATCTGGAACTGCGTCATCAACGGACGGATGCGATTATTTTTGTCCATGACGTTTGCAGAATTACCAATCTTGGCGCGCACGATGCCATCGGCCCGTTGCAACAAGATCGAGTCATGCGTGCGTTCAAGCACCGCACCCGTTACAGCGACAGGCGTGCTGTTCGGGAGACGACGCGCGGTCGTTTCCACACTGTTCAACGGATCGAGATCTTCATAGTCCTGAGCGAGAGCCGTCCCCGTGTAGCAAAGCGCGGTCGCCGTTAAAGCGGCCATGAGCGTGATTGCTGCGGTTTTCATATCGGTCTCCTTTATTATTTCCGAACGTATCACCGAGAGCGTTGCTGCGCTTACCCGGATCGTGTGCGATCAACACATCGCAAAGACCAAAACGGATGCCGGGAGGTGCATGTTCCGACTGATGGCTTCCTTAAAATCCGTTCACGTTACTTGACGCCCACAATAGGTTGCAGTTCAGATCGAACTCATGAACATGAGCGCTGCGTTAATTTTGCGCGTGAACGCGTCACACTGAGATCATCAACACGACGCTGCAATCACAACGCCGCTATAAACCCCAATTTAATAGGCCCCAAATAACCGCGGACGCATCTCTGTAAGCACGATCTTCTGAAGTTGCGGAGAAACAGAAAATGCGCGCGCGGTATTTCATCTTAGGTGGCGTCGCTTTATGCGCCATAGCCGGCACAGCCACTGTTCTGATGCAGAGCAATGGAAACACGCGAGGGCGAGGCCTTAATACGCCGACTGTTGTGGCGGCGCCCGCACAACAACAAGATGTGCCGGTGTTCGTCACCGGCATCGGCACCGCGCAAGCGTCGGGCACCGTTGACGTGCACGCGCAGATCACCGGCACAATTGGGAAGATTGGTTTTACCGAAGGCCAAACCGTGCATGCGGGCGACCTCATTGCCGAGATTGATCCGCGGCCCTATCAAGCCGCACTCGAACAAGCCGACGCCGCGCTCGCGCGCGATCAAGCGCAGCTTTCAAACACCCAGCGCAATCTCGAACGCTATCTCTCTTTGGGTGAAAAAGGTTTTGCCTCGACGCAGCAGATTGAGACGCAACGCTCGTCGGTCGATCAACTTGAAGCGCAAGTGAAGAGCGATACCGCCGCCATCAGCAAAGCGCGCACGGATTTAAGCTACACGCATATCACTGCGCCCATCGACGGGGTGACGGGCCTGCGTGGTATTGATGCCGGCAACATCGTGCATAGCGCAGACACAAAAGCACTGGTCACCATCACCCAGATCGAGCCGATCTCGGTGGTGTTCTCGTTGCCGGCCCAGCACCTGGCCGCTGTTCAAGCCGGCATGGCGCAAGGCGCCCTTGAAGCCGACGCGTTCGATCAAGATGATAAATTTGCCCTCGGCCAAGGCACGCTGACGGTGGTCGACAATCAGGTCGATCCCAAAACCGGCGGCGTGCGCATGAAAGCCGTGTTCCCCAATAAGGATCACAAGCTGTGGCCCGGCGCCTTCGTCAACGTGCGCCTTGAGACTGCCGTCAAGAAAGATGCCGTTACTATCCCCAGCGTCGCCGTTCAGCACGGCCTGGACGGAGTCTTTGTCTACGTCCTGAAGAGCGACAACACCGTCGAACATCGCGCCGTGACGGTGAGCGAGACCAACAGCGACACGACCTTGGTCGAGACCGGACTGAAGCCCGGCGAGCATGTGATCTCGGACGGCTACGCCCGCCTCAGCGATGGGGCCAAGGTCAAAGTGACACTGGGAAATACGGCCAGCACGGCATCCGAAGGTAACTGACGGAGGCACGCCTATGAATCTCTCCAAAATTTTCATTGATCGCCCCGTTGCCACATCGATGGTGATGCTTGCGATTATTCTGTTGGGTGTTGTGGCATACCCGCGGCTCCCGGTCTCAGCCTTGCCGCGCGTTGATTATCCGACCATCCAAGTGCACGCGAGTTATTCCGGCGCCAGTCCCGACACCATGGCAGCGCTCATTTCCACGCCCTTAGAACGTCAGCTGTCGCAGATCCCCGGCGTGACTGAGATGACCTCCAATAGCTCCAGTGGGTCTACGTCCCTCACGCTGCAATTTGAACTCGGTCGCGATCTGGATGGTGCCGCGCAGGACGTACAAAGCGCCATCAGCGCCGCCGGGGGTTCTCTGCCGCGCGATTTGCCGAGCCCGCCTTCGTACCGCAAGGTTAACCCGTCCGACACGCCAATCCTGGTGTTGGCCGTGACGTCCGATACATTGCCGATGACGGTCGTTGACGATGCGGCCGATACCATCCTCGCCCAGCAGATCAGCCAGATTGGTGGCGTAGGCAAGGTCAACATTGCCGGCGAGCAGAAGCCCGCCATTCGCCTGGAACTGAACCCGGAGAAACTTTCGTCGCTGGGCCTGAGCTTTGAGGACGTGCGCACGGCCGTAAGCGCTTCGTCCACCGAACGCCCGAAAGGCACGCTGCGCGACACACACCAGACCTTCAACCTTGACGCCAACGATCAATTGCTCGATGCCGCCTCCTACAACAACATTATCGTCGCCAATCATGACGGCGCGCCGGTGCGCGTGAGCGATGTGGGCGCTGCCGTGTCCGGACCTGAAAACACGCAGCTAGCCGCCTGGTACAACACCCAGCCCGCCGTGCAGCTGACGATCAATCGCCAGCCGGGCGCGGACGTCGTCGCCACGGTGGACGCCATCAAGGCGGTACTGCCACAACTGGAAAAATCCCTGCCGCCCGGCGTGACCGTGCACACGGTGATCGACCGCACCAACACCATTCGCTCATCCATTCACGAGGTGCGCTTCACGCTGATGCTCTCGATTGCACTGGTGGTGATGGTGATATTCGTCTTCCTGCGGCGCGTCTGGGCGACCTTGATCCCGACGCTTGCGGTGCCCATCGCCGTCATCGGCACCTTCGCGGCCATGTATGTGCTGGATTACAGCATCGACAATCTGTCGCTTATGGGCCTGATCATCGCCGTGGGCTTCGTTGTCGACGACGCCATTGTCATGGTGGAGAACATCGAGCGCCATCTCGGCGAAGGGCTTTCGCCTTACGACGCCGCCGTGAAAGGCGCGGAAGAAATCGGCTTCACCATTTTATCGATCAGCATTTCACTGATCGCGGTGTTCATTCCGCTGTTTATGATGGGCGGCTACATCGGTGAACTGTTCCGCGAGTTTGCCGTCACCGTCGCCGTGGCGGTCACGATATCGCTCGTCGTATCGCTGACGCTTACACCCTTATTGTGTTCACGGCTCTTGAGTCATTCAACGCATTCGACCAATAGATTCTATCTGGCTTTGGAACGCTTCTTTGACGGCATGCTCGCCGCTTATACCCGTGGGCTGACCTGGGTATTGAAACATCAGCGCGCGACCCTCGGCATCGCCGGCGGCACAGTGGTTTTAACTGTCGTGCTGTTCATGCTTCTGCCGAAGGGCTTTTTCCCCGAACAGGATGCGAGCTACCTCAACGGAACTTTGGAAGCTGCGCCCAACATCTCCTTCGCCGATATGGCGGCTAAGCAACTCGCCGTCGTCGATATCCTGCTGCAGGACCCCGCCGTTGACGGGATTGCCTCATATGTTGGCGCTTCCGGCGCGGTGGGCGCGCTCAATAATGGACGCATGAGTATCGCCCTGAAACCGCTGGCCGACCGACCGGGCGTGAAGCGTATGATCGCGCGCCTGCGTCCAAAATTGGCCGCCGTGCCGGGTGTGACAACCTATCTCAGCGCCGTGCAGGACATTCGTGTGGGCGGGCGGCAGTCTAAGTCCACTTATCAATACACCTTGAGCGATAACGATCAGGCGGAGCTGAACACCTGGGCGCCAAAGGTTCTCGCCAAGCTGAAAACCCTGCCGGGTATGCTAGACGCGACCAGCGACCAGGATCAGCTGATGCCGCAGATTTCGTTGCAGGTGAACCGCGACGCCGCCGCGCGCCTGGGCGTTACACCAGCCTCCATCGACGACACGCTGAACGACGCTTTCGGACAACGTCAGGTCGCCACCATCTTCAACAGCATCAACCAATATCACGTCGTGATGACGACGGACCCGCATGTGCCGCTGGGCCCCAACGCGCTGCAGAAGATTTATGTGAAATCCAATACCGGCGATCTGGTGCCACTCAGCGCCGTCGCCACGATGGAGCGCACCACATCGCCGCCATCGGTCAATCATCAGGGTTCGTTCCCGTCGGTGACCATGTCCTTCAACCTCGGCCAGGGCATGGCCTTAGGCAACGCCGTGGAAGCCATCGATAACGCCATGCTCGATCTGCACGCGCCTTCGACACTTCATACGGGTTTCTCCGGCACAGCAGCGGCTTTCCAAAGTTCGCTGTCGGATGAACCGTTATTGGTGCTCGCGGCCCTTGTTGCGATCTACGTCGTGCTGGCGATCCTGTACGAAAGCCTGATCCATCCGCTGACTATTCTTTCGACGTTGCCGTCCGCGGGCGTGGGCGCGTTGTTGACACTGTTTATCTTTGGGCAGCAATTCACCGTCATGGCGTTGATCGGTGTGATTCTGCTCATGGGTATCGTCAAGAAAAATGGCATCATGCTGGTAGATTTCGCGCTGGAAGGCGAACGCAAGCGCGGCCTTACGCCTGAGCAGGCGATCTTCGAGGCCTGCCTGAAGCGCTTCCGCCCCATCATGATGACCACCATGGCGGCCATGTTCACCGGCATTCCTTTGGCCATCAGCTTTGGTGACGGCGCTGAACTGCGTCAACCCTTGGGCCTGACGATTGTCGGCGGCCTGATCTTCTCGCAGGCGCTGACGCTGTTCACCACGCCGGTGATTTACCTGGCCTTGGAGCGCCTGCGTATGCGCGCCACGGCGGCTTTTGGCAATCGTTCGCCCGCCGGTCTCGAAGCCCACACCTGAGCTAAATATTCTTGTCGGCGGGGTGGGACAGCGCCACACTCGGGCTGCATGATTCAGCCTGTTGTTCACATCGACAATCTGTCCCTCGCCTTTGTCGGCTTTGAGGAAACCGTCGCAGCCCTGCGCGGTATTTCGCTGCATGTGAATGCGGGCGAGATCGTGGGCCTGGTGGGTGAATCCGGTTCGGGCAAATCCGCCACAGCCATGAGCATCCTGAAGCTGCTGCCTGCAGGCAAAGCGCGCTTTCCCGAAGGCCGCATTGAGGTTCTGGGGCGCGATGTGCTGGCAGCAGGCGAGCGTGAACTGCAAGACATGCGCGGCTCCGAAGTCGCCATGATTTTCCAGGAACCCATGACGGCGCTAAACCCGGTGCTGCGGGTGAGCGAGCAAATCACCGACGTTATCCTTCGCCACCGCCATATGTCGCGCAGCGATGCTGAAGCTTTGGCGGAAGCTTTGCTGCGCGATCTGCGCATCGCCGATCCAGCGCGTACTTTACGGGCTTACCCGCACGAGCTTTCGGGCGGTATGCGCCAACGTGTGATGATCGCCATGGCGTTCTCGTGCCACCCAAAGCTGATCATCGCCGACGAGCCCACCACCGCCCTGGACGTAACTGTGCAAGCGCAGATCCTTTCGCTTCTGAAAGAACGCGCTACCGCCACCGGCACATCGGTGCTGCTCATCAGCCATGATCTAGCCGTCATCGCCCAGCTATGTGACCGGGTCTATGTCATGTATCAGGGCGAGGTGGTCGAGCATGGACGAACGGCGGATGTGATCGGGAATCCGCAGCATGCGTATACGCGGGCGCTTCTAAACGCTTTGCCGGAAGGCAAAACGCCCAAAGCGCGCCTTGAAACCGTGGCCGCTGTCATGCGCGGCGAGACCGCCCTCACCCATGCAACGCCGACATCGGTATCAGCACGCGGCGGCGTTCTGCTTGAGGCGACGGACGTAACGGTAAGCTACCCACGCCGTTACGACATCCTGGGCCGCGCGGCCGGCCTCGTTACAGCTGTGGACGGTCTATCGCTCACAATCAATGAAGGCGAAACCTTCAGCCTGGTGGGCGAATCCGGCTGCGGCAAAACATCCTTCGCCAATACGCTTGTGGGCTTAGCGCCCATGTCTTCGGGCAGCCTTAAATATAGGGGCCAGGAACTGGCCAACGCGCCGCCTGCGCTTAAACGCGAAATTCAAATCGTGTTTCAGGACCCGCAAAGTTCGCTCGATCCGCGTTGGCCGGCTTGGCGTGTGGTGACCGAGCCGCTCACGGTGAATGCACGCCCCACCCGCGCGGAACTACGCGATCAAGCTGCGCGCCTTTTTGGCTTGGTGGGCTTAGATCCCGCGACCATCGACCGTTTGCCGCATGCGTTCTCAGGCGGCCAACGCCAACGTCTCGCCATTGCGCGCGCACTCTCCGTGCAGCCGCGTCTGCTGGTTTTAGACGAGCCCACATCGGCTTTGGATGTTTCGGTACAGGCGCAAATTCTGAACTTGCTCCTCGATCTTCAAGATCAAAGCGGTCTCAGTTATCTGTTTATTTCCCACAACGTCAGTGTCGTTCGCCATATCTCGGACCGCGTCGCGGTGATGCATCAGGGCCAGATTGTCGAACAGGGCTTGGCGTCAGAAGTCCTCAATCAGCCACAACATCCCTATACCCGTGTCCTTATGGAAGCCGTGCCGACGCTGGGCGGGCGGTTTGGAATCACGGGCGGCGCTTTAATCCCGACCCGTTAGATATGCCCGGTTCCAGGGGGTTTGTGCTGCGCCGCACCCAGACCCGCGGCCTTTTACGCGCCGACAAATTCGCGATTCAATTCAATAGTTTATGAATCGCCTTTTAGGGATTGGATGGATTTTATCCACAGGCTCGCCCCGGCGCGCGCAACATGCGAGGTGCAGATTCAGCCCACAAACCGGGCCTTTGTGACACCTCGCAAAAATGCCGGAAAACCGCCGAATGCAAGAAATGTAGAAAATCAGGGGATAAGTGCGTCGTTGCGCTTGCATATAGTAGACGGGTGTGATTCTCTCGGCATCGCAGTTTCACACTTCATTCTTCGACAAAGGACCGATAAAATGGCAACAGCCGCCAAACAAGCCGTCGTCACCCTGAAGCACCTCGCTGCCGAACTGAGCGAAAAGCACGAGCTTTCGAAAAAAGTCTCGACCGAAATCCTCACGGATTTGGTTGCTCTGATTTCCAAGAACCTGAAGAAGGGCAATAAGCTCCGTCTCACGGGTCTCGGCATCCTGCAGGTCCGCAAGCGCCCCGCGCGCATGGGCCGCAATCCCGCCACCGGCGAAGCAATCAAGATCAAAGCGAGCAAGAAGGTTGCCTTCCGCGCCGCTAAAGACTTGAAAGAAGCCGTCTAAGCTTTCGAATACCGCGCCGGGGGGCGCGTTTTCGCTCCCCGGCCGCTATTTCTAAGATGATGTTCTGAGATGTGAGGGTGGTTTTAACCGCCCTTTTTTATTGCCCGAATTTATGCGGGCTTATTCCATAAACCAGCCGTGGCTCACGATCAGCGACTGACCTGTGAGAGCGTTGGATTCGAAAGACGCAAAGAACAAGGTGGCCGCGGCCACGTCTTCAACCGTCGTGAACTCGCCGTCGACGGTGTTCTTCAGCATCACGTTCTTGATGACCTCGGCTTCGGTAATGCCAAGGCTCTTGGCCTGTTCGGGGATTTGTTTGTCTACCAGCGGGGTGCGCACAAAACCCGGGCAGATCACGTTGGCGCGGACGCCGTGCTTTGCGCCTTCTTTGGCCACGACTTTCGCCAGGCCGATCAGGCCGTGCTTGGCGGTGACGTAAGGCGCTTTCAACACAGACGCTTCTTTCGAGTGCACCGATCCCATGTAAACAATCGCACCGCCGCGGCCCTGTTTGTACATATGGCGCAGCGACGCGCGCGTGGTGAGGAAGGCGCCGTCCAGATGGATCGATAGAAGCTTTTTCCATTGGCCAAAATCGAATTCGTCCAAGGGTGCCACGGTTTGAATGCCCGCGTTGCAGATCAGAATGTCGATGCCGCCCATCTTGGCAGCCACTTCATTGATGCCCGCATCGACTTGCGCTTCATTGGCCACATCCATGGCGACGCCCATGGTGGTTTTGCCCGAAGGGTCCAGTTCCTTGGCTGTGGCGATCGCGCCATCGAGATTGAGATCGGCGATGGCGACCTTTGCGCCCGCCGCGACAAACGCTGTCGCAATGCCTTTACCGATGCCGCTGGCTGCGCCGGTAATGATGGCGACTTTGTCTTTCACGCTCATGGTATTTCCCCCTCGCCTTAGAACTCGGCATCCACTTCTTCGAGTTCTTCGGGTTCTAGTTTGGCGGCGTCTGTCCATTCGATCATCGCCGGCCATTCCATGATGGCCTCGCTATAGGCGGCGCTGACATCATCCATCATGACACCATAGGTGTTGAACCGCGTGCAGACGGGCGCATACATCGCGTCGGCCATCGTCAAATCTTTGCCGAACAGGTACGGCCCGCCGTAAGCGTCGAGGCAGTCCTGCCAAATGGCAAACACCCGGGCGATGTCCGGCTTGGCCCCGGCCCAGGTTTTGAAATCGGTGTAGTGCGCCTTGAGATTCATCGGCAAGGCAGACCGCAGATTGTAAAAGCCGGAATGCATCTCGCCGCAGATAGAGCGGCAGTGGGCGCGTAATATCCGGTCTGAGGGTAACAAGCCCGCTTTCGGCTTCACTTCAGCCAAATACTCGCCGATGGACAGAGTGTCCCAAATTTTGGCGCCGTCGTGCTCTAGGCGGGGCACCAGCACCGAAGGAGACAGCAACAGGAGTTCTGCCCGGTTGGTGGGATCGTCGATGGAGAGGGCTTTAACCTTGAAATCCAGGTCTGCCATTTTGCACAGCAGCCATGCCCGTAAGGACCATGAGGAGTAGTTCCTGCTCGAAATCGTTAATGTGGCCGCAGCCATGGCCTGAGGCCCTCCCCGATATTACTTAGGGTCTGTCCGGCAGGCTGATTAAACGCCCGCTGGAACCGAGTATAAAAGGATCATCTCGCAATGCAGCATAAATTGCACTAGGGTTTATGAAGTAGAGTCGGTTTTCCTGGAGTAAGAGTGCTTTATTCCGCCTACCAGATGCAGTCTGACCTGATGGAGCCGCTGCGCCAAGCGGCCGGCCGGGCGCAGAGTTTCATTAAACCGTTCGCAGGGCTGCCTGGACTGTCCGGGCTGTCCTACCTGGACGCCGCCTGGGAATTGCTGTCCCGGTCCAAGCTCACGCATCACCGCCCGCCCTATCGCCTGAGCGAGGTGCTTGTGGGCAATCAGGTCGTCAAAGTCACCGAGGACGTCACCCGCACCACGCCCTTTGGAACGCTGCTCCATTTCCGCAAAGACGTCGCCACACCTCAGCCCAAAGTGCTGGTGGTCGCACCCTTGTCGGGTCACTTCGCGACGTTGCTGCGCAGCACGGTGCGCCGTCTGTTGCCCGAGCACGACGTCTTCATCACCGATTGGCACAACGCACGCGACGTTCCTGTATCAGACGGTCGCTTCGGCTTTGATGAATACATTGATCACATCATTTCGTTTCTAGAGGCTATGGGCCCGGATAGTCACCTTCTCGCCGTCTGTCAGCCTTGCGTGCATGCGCTGGCCGCCGTGGCGATCATGGCGGAAGACAAGAACCCGGCGCAGCCGCGCACCATGACCTTGATGGCCGGACCCGTAGATACCCGCGTCAATCCCACGAAAGTGAACTGCCTCGCCAATGAGAAGACCATCGGCTGGTTCGAAGATAATCTGATCTCGACCGTGCCGGCACAATTTAAGGGCGCGGGCCGCGAGGTTTATCCTGGGTTCATACAGCTCAGCGCCTTCGTGTCCATGAACAGCTCGCGCCACACCAAAGCACACCGCGAGCTTTATCGCTCCATCGCGAGCGGCGACACCGAGAAAGCCGACACCATAAAAAGATTCTACGACGAGTACTTTGCGGTGCTGGATTTGACCGCCGAGTTTTATCTCGAGACCGTCTCCAAGGTATTTCAAGACCCGCAATTGGCCAAAGGCGAGCTAACCTATCGCGGCCGCCCGGTGAACCCGGGTGCTATCCGGCGCACGGCCTTACTCACGGTCGAAGGCGAGCGCGATGATATCTGCGCGCCCGGCCAAACCGCCGCTGCGCACGATCTTTGCACCGGTTTGAAGCCCTTCATGAAACGCCATCATTTGCAGACCGGTGTCGGCCACTACGGCGTGTTCAGCGGCCGCAGCTGGGAAAACCAGATCTACCCCATCGTGCACAATATGATGCTTTCGATGGCCTAGCGCATCGCGCCGCGTTATACCGCTTGTCATGAGTCATCAAAGTAAATCCGCCGTTGCTGCTGCTTTTAGTGCTGCTGCCGATACCTATAATTTTGGTGCGGACGTTCAGCGTGAAGTCGCTGAAAATCTAGCGCGGCGCATTCAATCTTTATCGCTCGCAAAAAACCCACGCATTCTTGAGATCGGGTGCGGCACTGGGTTTTTGAGCCGCGCGGTGGTCGCCATGCAACCATCAGAGTTGTTGCTGACAGATGTTTCCGAGGCCATGCTGGCCCGCTGCCGCGACACACTTGGCTCTGTACCGAACGCAAAATTTCTTGTGATGGATGGCGAACAACCGACTGTTGGAGGAGGGTTCGACCTCATCTGTTCCAGCTTGGCGTTTCAGTGGTTTGACGAACTTCCCGCGTCCATGGAGCGTTTGTCAGCGCTGTTGGCCCCCGGCGGGCATTTGGTCTTCGCGACTTTGGGTGCCGACAGCTTCGGCAACTGGAAGCAGGCTTACGCAGACGGCGGCATGGCGCCCGCTATGCGCAGCTATCCGGCAACGGATTCGCTCGCACCGTTGCTATCGCACGTGGAGGACGAACACCTCACACGATCCTACGCCAACGGCCACGTGTTCCTGGATGAATTGAAATTGATCGGCGCGCATTTGGCTGAAGATCATTACCAGCCGGTCTCGCCCGGCGCGTTGCGCCGCGTGCTGCGCACGTTTGAAAGCGGCATCGACGTGACCTATCACATCGTTTACGGCGTCTTTTCCAAGACCTGAACGATGGCGCCGGTCAGCTGCGCCAAATCTCCTTCAGAAATCGTCAGAGCCGGCGTGAGGTAGACGATGTTGTTAAAGGGGCGCACCCAAACGCCCGCGTCGACAAAGCGCTTTTTGAGCGTGTTTAAATCTTCGATCTTTTTCATCTCGACCACGCCGATGGCGCCTTTAACGCGCACATCTTTCACGCCCTTGAAGTCGCGACAGGGCGCTAAGCCATTTTCCAAGGCCTCGGCAATGACCTTCACTTGCGCAAGACGTGGCTCCAAGTCGAACAAATCCAGTGACGCATTCGCGGCTGCGCAGGCCAGCGGATTGGCCATGAAGGTCGGGCCGTGCATCAGCGCGTGCTCGGCTTTGTCGGACCAAAATGCTTCGAAGACCTTTTTGCGCGCGACGGTAGCCGCCAGCGCCATAGTGCCGCCCGTGAGCGCTTTCGAGAGCGTGATAATATCAGGCACGATCCCGGCGGCTTCACAGGCGAACATCGTTCCGGTACGTCCGAAGCCCGTGAAAATCTCGTCGGCAATCAGCAGCAAGTTATGGCGGTCGGCGGCTTCGCGCACGCGCCGCAAGACAGCGGTATCGTGAAACAGCATACCGCCCGCACCCTGCACCAGCGGCTCAATGATGATGCCCGCCAGTTCATCGGCATGTTGCGCGATGAATGTATCGAAGGCCGCAGTGCTGGCGTCATCACGCGGCAGGTCGATGATGTGATGCTCGGGCAGGAGACCGGCGAAAAGAGCATGCATGCCCTCGTCCGGATCGCTCACCGACATCGCCGCGATGGTGTCGCCGTGGTAACCGCCTTTGAAGGCGACGAAGGTGTGGCGATTGCGCACGCTCTGGTTCAACCAATACTGCGTCGCCATTTTTAAAGCGACTTCTACGGCGACCGATCCTGAGTCCGAGAAGAACACATGATCAAGATCGCCGGGCAATATCTTGGCGAGGCGCGCGGCCAAGGTGAGCGCAGGTTTGTGCGCGAGGCCGCCGAACATCACATGGGGCATCAACTCAAGCTGTGAGGCAACGGCGGCACGGATATGCGGGTGATTATAGCCGTGACAAGCCGTCCACCACGATGCGATGCCGTCGATTAGCTCGCGGCCGTCTTCAAGAACAATGCGCGTGCCATGCGTTTGCGTCACCGCGAGCGGCGGTGCGCAGGTCTTCATCTGCGTATAGGGCAGCCAGATATGAGGAAAGTCTTGCGTGAACCAATCTGGGGTCATTACGCCGGCATAGGAACCATGCCGAGACGCTCGAACAGCGCCAGGTCATGATCTTCACCCGGATTGGGCGTGGTGAGAAGCTTCGCGCCGTAGAAGATCGAGTTTGCTCCAGCCAGGAAACACATGGCCTGGATTTCGTCGGACATTTCTTCGCGGCCTGCCGACAGGCGCACCATGGAGCGCGGCATGGTGATGCGCGCGACCGCAATGGTGCGTACGAAATCGAATTGATCGAGCTTGGCAGCACCCTTCAGCGGCGTGCCTTCGACTTGCACCAGCATGTTGATCGGCACGCTTTCGGGATGCGCGGGCAAAGTGGCGAGCGTCGTGATCATGCCGACGCGGTCTTCAGCTTCTTCGCCCATACCGACAATACCGCCGCAACACACATTGATGCCCGCATCGCGCACGTGGGCCAGGGTGTTCAGGCGGTCAGCATAGGTGCGCGTGGTGATGACGTTGCCGTAAAACTCTTCCGAGGTGTCGAGGTTGTGGTTGTAATAATCGAGACCTGACTGTTTCAGCCGGATCGCCTGATCGTGCGTGAGCATGCCGAGCGTCGCGCAGGACTCCATGCCTAAAGCCTTCACGCCCTCAACCATGGCGCAGACGCTGTCGAGGTCGCGGTCCTTCGGCGAACGCCAAGCGGCACCCATGCAAAAGCGCGTGGCCCCGGAGGCCTTGGCGGCGCGCGCCTCGGCCAGCACCTTTTCCACTTCCATGAGCTTGGAGGCCGGAAGGCCGGTGGCGTGTTTCGCACTTTGCGGACAGTAGCCGCAATCTTCCGGGCAACCGCCGGTCTTGATGGACAGAAGCTGCGAAACCTGGACTTCGCGCGGGTCGAAGTTCATGCGGTGTACGGTTTGGGCCTGGAATATCAGTTCCGGGAACGGCAAGGTGAATAGCGCCCGCACTTCGTCCCGCGTCCAATCATGCCGCACGGCGCCTAATTCATGTACTCTTGGGAAAGTTTTGGAAGCACGAGCCTCGACCGTCGTAGACATATTAAGTATGCCTTTCTATGAACCAATTCCGTCAGGATTGGGTAAAGATACACCCCAATGTCGTCAATCCCAAGCAGTGTGGTTATGAGTAGTCTCGATACTTTCGCCGCCAAAAAGCTGGCCAGCCTGGACGCCAAGCACTTGCGCCGCACGCTGGTGGATACGGCGCGCGAGGATGGCATTTGGATGCTGCGCGAGGGCCGGAGGTTGCTGTCATTTTCCTGCAACGACTATCTCAACCTGACGCAGCACCCCAAGGTGCAAGAGGCCGCCATCGCGGCAATCCGTGAACATGGCGTGGGTGCCGGCGCATCGCGCCTCGTGACAGGCAACCATCCGCTTTATGCGCAGCTGGAGACACGCCTCGCGCGACTGAAAGATACCGAAGCGGCTTGCGTGTTCGGCTCAGGCTATCTCGCCAACCTTGGCATCATTTCCGCGCTGATGGGACGCAATGATCTACTGTTGGTGGATGAACTCTCACATTCCTGCATTCTGGCGGGCGCAGCCCTGAGCGGTGGGAAAACGCTGATGTTCCACCATAACGACGTCGCGCACGCCGAACAGCTCCTGCACGAGAACCGCGAGCTCTATCGCCACGCGATGATCGCAACCGACGGCGTCTTCTCGATGGACGGCGATTTAGCGCCCTTGCACGAGCTGGCCGCACTTTGCAAAAAGTACGACGCTTGGCTGCTGTCCGACGATGCCCACGGCATCGGCGTGGTCGGCGGCGGGCGCGGCTCCAGCTTCGCGCACCCTCCTAAAGCAGATGTTGATTTGCAGATGGGCACGCTCTCAAAAGCCATTGGCGGTTACGGCGGCTATCTCTGCGCATCGCAAACGGTCATCGACCTCATCAAAACCCGCGCTCGTACGCTGGTGTACTCCACCGGCTTGCCGCCCGGCACCGTCGCAGCCGCCATCGCAGCCCTTGATGTGATCGAATACGACCCCAACTACGCCATCAAGCCGTTGCGCAAAGCCAAGGCGTTTACAGCGCGGCTGGGCTTACCCGAAGCGCAAAGCACCATCGTGCCGATTGTGATCAGCGGCACAGAGAAAACCTTAAGTGCTGCGCGCATGTTGGAAGACGAGGGTTTCCTGGTGGCCGCCATTCGTCCGCCGACAGTGCCGCTGGGAACATCGCGCCTGCGCCTCACCTTCACCGCTGCTCATCCCGATGCCGAGATCGAACGCTTAGCGTCGATCATCGGCGAACGCATATTGAACAAGAAAATATGACAGCATTTTTTATTGCCGGCACTGGCACAGATATCGGCAAGACTTTTGTCACGGCAGGGCTGGTCAAAATTCTCAAGGACCGCGGCCGCGCCGTGACCGCGTTGAAACCCATCGGCAGCGGTTACGATAAAGACAATGCTGCGGAAAGCGATCCCGGCCAGTTACTAACCGCGCTGGGGCAACCCATCACCGAAGCCAACGTTGCCAAAATCTGTCCGTGGCGTTTCAAGGCGGCGTTGTCGCCGGACATGGCCGCTGCGCGCGAGGGCCGCAAAGTCGACTACGCCGCGCTGCTAGATTTCACGACGAAGGCCGCCGCGAACGCCGAGGGCACCTTGTTCATCGAAGGCATCGGCGGCGTCATGGTGCCCTTGGACGCCGCGCACACCACGCTCGACTGGATGGCCGAAATGAAACTGCCGCTGATCCTGGTGACAGGCACCTACCTCGGCACGATCAGCCACACCCTGACCGCCGTGGACGCACTGACCCGGCGCGGGCTGCGGCTGGCTTCGCTGGTGGTGAATGAATCGCCCGGCAGCACCGTCGATCACCTCGAGACCGCACAAAGCCTAGCCGCCCGCGTGAATACGCCGGTGGTGACGTTGCCGCGTAACGCCCTGACCAGCAACGCCGGCTTCGTGGCGCTTGAAGCGCTGGTTTCAGGATAACGCCTCCCGCCTTCCCTCCACCGCCCGAACGTGTTACGACTCGTAACACGTATAGCTACGGGGAGATGGCTGCATGTTCCGCAACTACTTCATTACGGCGCTGCGCAACTTGGTGCGCAATAAGCTTTACACAACTATCAACATCATCGGCCTTGCTGTTGGCTTCGCAGCCGCGCTGCTGATTGCACTCTTCGTGCGCGACGAGTTCACCTACGACCGGTGGATTCCCGGCCATGAACGCATTTACCGCGTGTCGTCAAGCGGAGATCAAGTTGGTATTAAACGGCCGGTGGCCATAGCTCCATTGGGTGCGGAAGAATTCCTCAAGCATGAATTTTCCGAGACCGAGGCACTTACGCACATCAGCCCGCTTGACCGCGTGAGTCTTCGAAAGGGCGACATAGAGTCCCTTGAGTACATCAATTGGGCTGATGCTAATCTCTTCGACGTTCTACCGCTGCCGGTCATAGCCGGGAATCTACGCACAGCGTTGGAAACACCCGATGCAATTATACTGACGCGCAGCTTAGCGCGAAAATATTTCGGCACCGATATGCCGGTGGGTGAGACGATCGAGGTTGATCGAAAGTATGTCATGAGGGTGACGGCGGTCTTGGAAGACCTGCCCTCCGACACACACCTGAGTCTCGGCTTGATCGCACCAATGTACGCCACAAACTCCCCTATGGACCGCACCAATGTTAGGGAGGCAATGTACACTTATGTGCGTTTGCCTTCGGAAGCAGCAGCGGCACGGCTACAACAGACCTTTCCTGCCTTCAACGCACGACACCCCGAAATTACAGTGGGCGGGAGAAGGCCATATGCGCTGGATGCGGTTGTGCCTATCGCGGACATTCACCTGCTGCCGTCCATAGACGACGAGATGACCCCTGCGGGAAGCATAACTACGGCTTACAGCGCTATCGCTATTGCCATTTTGATCGTGATGGTCGCAAGCATCAATTTCATAAACCTGACAACCGCGCGTGCGGCGCGACGGGCTATCGAGGTTGGTGTCCGCAAGGTATCGGGGGCGATGCGCCGACAACTCATGGCGCAGTTCATCGGAGAGTCGATTTTCTATGCCGTGATCGGTGTTGCGTGCGCCATCGTCTCGGCAGCATTAGTGTTGCCAGCGTTCAACGGATTTATGCAGCGGACCATCGCGCTGGATTTCGGGCGGGATCCAATTCTCCTGGTGGCGATCGTCACGATAGTGGCGCTGGTTGGCAGTGCTGCGGGCGCGTATCCAGCCCTGGTCCTTTCGCGCTTCTCTCCTGCAACGGTCCTCAAAGGTGGTCCGCGCGCGCGCAGGGGAGGCAGCAAAGGCCGGCAGATGCTTGTAGGCGCGCAATTAGCGGTGCTTATCGTACTGGCCCTCTTGGCGGCGGGGATCACCCGTCAGGTAAATTACACATCCAGAGCTGCGCTGCGGCTCGACACGGATCAAATGCTGATGTTACCGGCAGCCCAACTGACTCAGACAGACGGATGCATGCCAGCGCTCCTCGCCGAAATGCGCCAACTTCCCGGCGTGCAGGGTGCAACGTGTATAAGCGGGCCGTTATTGGGTGCGCCCGGGCTCTTCATGGAGGTCGAAGGTCCAGACGGCACGAGAGCAAAGGCGCAATACCTCGTAGTCGATTTCGGGGCGTTAGAACTCTACGGTCTCAAACCCGTCGCCGGACGGTTCTTTACGTCCGGTTATGGCGGCGATGCTCCGCCGTTGGATGGGAAAATAGATCTTGGAGCCACTGTCGTGATCAATGAGTCCATGGCTCGAGGACTCGGCTTTCTCAATCCGCAAGAAGCCATCGGCAAGACCATCCGGTATACGCCGACGATCGCCCGCACCGGAGCGGAGAGTCGGCCAGATGCTATTCAGGAAGTTATTGGCGTCGTGCCGGACTTCGGAGCGAGCCGCGACCTGCGTTATAGCGCTGCACCCCGCGTGTTCTTTATTGAGCCCGACTCACTGTTGTGGGGATCGATGCACTTGAAACTGAAGGGAAGCCAGATTCCAGAAACCCTCGCTGAGATTGACGCCGTATGGAAAAAGATGGGCCCGCCTCGACCAATTCAACACACCTTTCTCGATCAGACCATCGACGATATGTATCGGGAGTTCAAGCGCGCAGGTGAGACGGTAGCGGTGTTCGCCGCAGTCGCCGTGTTCATCTCCTGCCTTGGGTTGTTTGGGCTGGCCGCTTTCGCGGCCGAACAGCGCACGAAGGAGATCGGCGTGCGCAAAGCCATGGGCGCAAGCCGAACGGAGATCCTGCGGTTGATACTGTGGGATTTTAGTAAGCCGGTGCTGTGGGGCAGCGTGATCGCATGGCGGATTGGCTATTTCCTTATGCGTCACTGGCTCGAGAATTTCGCCGATCGACTAGATATCGGACTGTGGATGTTTCCGCTGGCGACGGGCGCGGCGCTGTTGGTGGCCATGGCCACTGTCATCGGCCACGCACTCCTCGTCGCACGCGCGCAGCCGGTGACGGCGTTGCGCTACGAGTAACCCGCCCTACTCCGCATCCTCACACGAGAAACCCAGCTCGCTCAGGCCCTCTTCCAGCTCATCAGCCAGCAATGGCTGGCTCAGCAGATAGCGCGCGACGCGTTTGGGGTGTTCTTCGTGGGCGATCTCTACGGCTTCGTCCCAGTCGTCGGCGGTGTAGGTGCCGCGGCCGATCCAGGTCAGCGCCACCAGGTCGGCTTGTTCGTCTTCGTTCAGGCTGTCGATGAAGGCTTTGAGATCGTCGAGTTCGGGATTGCCGGCGTCGCCGCCGTCGTCTTCTTCCGGCAGATCGTCGCGCATGGCGTCGTCGCCGGCGTGATGGCCCGGCTCATCGTCCAAGGGATCAAGATCGGCCATCACCTCGCGCGCGCGGTTGATGACATAACAAACGGTTTCGACGGCGATATCCATGGCGACGATGACTCTCCCTATTTCTCTGGCCCTATTTCCCTCGTGTTATTTCCGGGGGCAGGTTTCGCGGAACGCTTTCAACGCCAAATCCGGCGTATCGGTGAACAAGCCATCTACGCCCAGCGCGGCGAACTGGCAATACTCCTTGGCAGGATCACCGGCGTAATTCACAGGGAGAAATTGAGATTCCGGGCGAAAGGTATACGGATGCACGACGAGGCCCGCTTTGTGTGCGCGCGCAACAAGGTTTGTGGGCTTGCCGGCTTGGCCCTTGGCATCTACCGGCACGATCATGGTTTTCGCCGGGCCAATGCCTTTCGCATATGCGGCAATGGCTTTGAGCGCCGCATCGGATGTATCGGCATCTGCCTCTAAGAGGAGAATGTTGGGAACGGCGGTTTCCTCGCCGAATTTTTTCACTGTCTCGGGCTCAAAGGCCTGCAGGAACACCGGCGAGCCCGCCCGGTCCAAAGCCCAGGCGCGTAAAATCGAAATCAGCGGCGGCTCCAGCGGCCGTCCGATGGATTTGAAATAACGCGAATGTTTGACCTCGATATAAACCCCGATCATGCGCCCCAGCTCGCGCGACTTGGCCGAGCGCAAAACCAGAATGTCGGCGAGTGTCGGGATTTGGTAGCGGCCGTTGGTGCCTTGACCGCGGAACGGCAAGCGTTCCACCGCGCGCACGGTGGCCAGTTCATCCAGCGTGAAGTCTTCGGTGAACCAACCTTCGACGGATTGGCCGTCGATGACCTTCGTTTTCTTGCGGTCCGGATAACGATGCGCGACGTCGGTGGTTTAAGCGATGTTGTTTTCGTGGCGCGCGACCAGGTAGCCGTCTTTGGTGGCGACCAGATCAGCTTCGATGTAATCGGCACCCTGATCAATGGCCAGCGCATAGGCTTCGACGGTGTGTTCGGGTAGATAGCCGGAAGCACCACGGTGTGCGATCACGAGAGGGCGCGGCGGGACATCGGCAGCTAGCGCCGCAGATGACAGACAAAGGCTGAGAATAAATAACCCGCGTAACATCCGCGCCTCCAAACCCGATGGCCGCCATCTTGGCACAGTCAGGACGTTTGAAAATATCGCAGAAAACAAAAAGGCCGCCACCCTAGGGCAGCGGCCTTTTCAGAGATTATTGTAACTGCAGCTATTCGGCCGCGGCGCCGGTCTTTTTCAATTTCATGGTGTCGAAGTGCGCCCATACGCCTTCAACGCCGTGCCACTGGCCGCGGGTGGCGGCTTTGGAGTATTCGGTGGCGCGCGCTTCGAAGAAGTTGGCGTGTTCGACGCCGTTCAAAATCTGCTGCAGCCAGGGCAGCGGGTGTTCCTTGATGCCGTAGACAGCCGGCAGGCCCAGCTGCGACAGGCGCCAATCGGCGATGTAACGGATGTAGGACTGAATGTCCTTGGGCGTCATGCCGTTGACTTCGCCGACTTCGAAGGCGAGATCGATGAATTTATCTTCGAGGTTAACCACGGTTTTGCAGCAGTCGACGATGTCGTCTTTGACGCCTTGCGTCAGGCAACCGGTTTCGCGGCTGAAGGTGTGGAACAACTTGATGATGGCTTCGCAGTGCAGGCTTTCGTCGCGTACCGACCACGATACGATCTGGCCCATGCCCTTCATCTTGTTCTGGCGCGGGAAGTTGAGGAGCATCGCGAAGGAGGCGAACAACTGCAGGCCTTCGGTGAAGCCGCCGAACATGGCCAGCGTGCGCGCGATATCGGCAGGCGTATCGACGCCGAACTTCTGCATGTAGCTGTGCTTGTCGGCCATTTCTTTGTACTGCATGAAAGCGCCGAACTCGCTCTCAGGCATGCCGATGGTTTCAAGCAGCAGCGCGTAAGCCGCGATATGGATGGTTTCCATATTCGAGAAGGCCGCGAGCATCATTTTGATTTCGGTCGGCTTGAAGACGCGGGCGTAGCGCTCCATGTAGTTGTCGTTCACTTCGATATCCGACTGCGTGAAGAATCGGAAAATCTGCGACAGCAGACTGCGCTCGGCGTCCGTCAGCTTGCCGGCCCAATCCTTACAGTCTTCGCCAAGCGGAACTTCTTCCGGCATCCAATGGATCTGCTGCTGGCGCTTCCAGTAGTCGTGCGCCCACGGATAGCGGAACGGCTTATAGCCGTGGCTCGGGGTCATCAGGCCGGGAAGCTGCGGGACAATGATATTCATGGCGGGTCCTGAGACGGTAGGGAAGCAACGGTCTTGTCAGCGAAGCGGTAACGAAGCAAGTGTTATTGGCAAGCCAAACACTCTTCGTAATCCGTCTTGTTGCTACTCAAGGGTTTTTCCGGCCAGTTGCGCGTGTTGTCGGCTTCGACACCGGCGAAAGCGGCGCGTTGCACCGACTTTGAACGCAGGTAATAGAGGCTCTTCACGCCCGATTCCCAGGCGCGCCAGTGCAGCATCATCAGGTCCCACTTATCCACATCCGACGGGATGAACAGGTTGATGGATTGGCCTTGGCAAATGTACGGCGAGCGGTCGGCAGAGAATTCAACAACCCAGCGCTGATCGATTTCGAACGCGGTTTTGAAGGTGTCTTTTTCTTCCGGCGTCAGGCCGTTGAGATGTTGCACCGAACCTTCATGCTCAAGGATCGAGTTCCAGGTCGCGGGATTGTCGAGACCCTTCGAGGCCAGCACTTTGATCAGGTAGGGGTTCTTCACCGAGAACGAGCCCGACAGCGTTTTGTGCGTGTATACGTTGGCAGGAATGGGTTCGACGCAAGGTGACGTGCCGCCGCAGATGATGCTGATGGACGCCGTCGGCGCGATGGCGAGTTTATGCGAGAAGCGCGCCATGACGCCGCTTTCCGCAGCATCGGGGCAAGCGCCGCGTTCTTCGGCGAGCTGCACCGAGGCCGCATCGGCGTAACGGCGGATGTGCTTGAACATCTTCAAGTTCCAGGACTTCGCCATGGCGGACTCAAAGGGCACGCCCTTGGCCTGCAGGAACGAATGGAAGCCCATGATGCCGAGGCCGACCGAACGTTCGCGCTTGGCCGAATAGACAGCGCGGTCCATGGCCGGCGGCGCGCGGTCAATGAAATCCTGCAACACGTTGTCGAGGAAGCGCATGACATCGGGGATGAACTGTTCGTCGGCGTTCCACTCGTCCCAGGTTTCGACATTGAGCGAGGACAAGCAGCATACGGCGGTGCGGTCGACACCCAAATGATCGGGGCCGGTGTGCAGCATGATTTCAGAGCAGAGGTTCGACGTGGTGACCTTCAGGCCCAGATCGCGCTGATGCTTGGGCATCTGGCGGTTGATGGTGTCGCCGAAGATCAGGTACGGCTCGCCGGTGTTGAGGCGGGTTTCCAAAATCTTCTGCCACAGCTCGCGGGCGTTGACGGTTTTCAAGACTTCGTTGGTCTTGGGGCTGCGCAGGCCGAAGGACGTGTCGTCGCGCACGGCTTCCATGAACTCGTCGGTGATGTTGAGGCCGTGGTGCAAGTTCAAGCTCTTGCGATTGAAATCGCCCGAGGGCTTGCGGATTTCCAGGAACTCTTCGATTTCCGGGTGATGCACGTCGAGGTACACGGCGGCCGAACCGCGGCGGAGTGAGCCTTGCGAAATCGCGAGCGTGAGGGAGTCCATCACGCGCACAAACGGAATGATGCCCGACGTGTGGCCGCAGTTACGCACCTTCTCACCGATCGAGCGCACTTTGCCCCAATAGGTGCCTATGCCGCCGCCGTTCGAAGCCAGCCAGACGTTTTCCGTCCAGGTGCCGACGATGCCGTCGAGGTCGTCTTTGACAGCGTTCAGGAAGCACGAGATCGGCAGGCCGCGTTCAGCGCCGCCGTTGGACAGCACGGGCGTCGCAGGCATGAACCACAGGCGCGACATGTAGTCGTAAATGCGTTGAGCGTGATCGACGTCGTCGGAATAGACCTTGGCGACGCGGGCAAACATGTCCTGGTAGGACTCGCCCGGGAGCAAATAACGGTCTTCGAGAGTCGCTTTACCGAAGTCGGTCAGCAGGGCATCGCGCGAGCGGTCGATCCGAATCGACGGCACCACTTCGAGCGCGGCTAAGTCCCGTGACTCTCGCTGTTTAGGGCTAGGGGTGGGGTGTGACGTGGTGAGCGGCGTGGCTACGGCAGCGTTGGCATCCAGAGCGTAATTCATAATTTCCCTCTTCCCCTCGAACCTAAAAATCCCCACGACGCCATCGAGGACGGGAAAGCACGAAGAAGAGTGAACCAGGCTCTACCCCGAGGACGCTATCCTTGTAATATCAAGGACTTAGCATCTCTTGAGTGTGCGGCGGGTGTAGCTCGCCGCGGCCTTGTTTCTGTTTGCTATCGGCCGCAGGTTAATCCTGCGTACCTCTCAGCCCCTCGTTCCTTCGCCCTAGATTGTGTAGATCCAGGGTGTCCGCGATACGAGATATGGTGTGCTCAAGGGGCCTCGCCGTCAAAACAAATACTTATCGGCGTGACGTATTTTTACCACATTTTGCGCTTGACGCTCGGAGTGAAACTATATCTAGCGGTTGTTAGGCCAAAACATGAGAAGATCACCCTAGATATTTGATCTGGATTGCGAATTTCATCATGACCATCGCGTTACAGCGGGCTGGGTTTTTGAAGGGTTCTTATGAAACCCCAGGTTTTCCGCCCTTTCGATGTATGCAGCCTGAACACTGCTGCTTTGCGGAAAACACCTTTGTGGTGAGAGCCGGTTTCCAGCATATGAGCGCCACTCGAAGCGCTTCCGGTTGATCCGGCCCTCCCTCGGCCTCATCTGACCAGCGATGCGCCGTAACGTTAGCATCGTACCCGGAGGATATCGTTTTGTTGATTTTGAACCACGAACAGCGCGGCCTTGTTGATTACCTGTCGGACCGCGTCCGTGAACTCGTTGCCGCCGCGCAAGACGCCGCCGGCCCCTCGACCGAATCCCTTTTGGCCGAAGCCGAAGAATTGAGCGCGATTCGCGGCCGCATCGTTGATCGCAACCGCGATCCGGAAACGGCAGCGCAGATGCAGCTGCCGCTTGAACTGAAAGAAGCCGCCTAAGACGGCAATAAAAAAAGACCGATACCAATAAGAACGCTGAACAGCGCACTAAACCCGGCCCAAAAGGCCGGGTTTTTTATTGCGTTCTCACAGGCGCAACACAGCTTACGCGCGTAATTAATAAAGATTCACGATTCATTAACGGCTCCCGGCGAGGATGCGGACATTGAGATTCGCCACCGCTTATGGAGCTCGAAATGCCCCGGACAGAACAGTCCGCCACTTGGATCGGCCCGAAGGGCTTTGCGCACGCGGCTCGCGGTGTTGCTGAAGCGGCCGAAGAGTTGCGACTTGCCGACATGGCGCTGGCCTATGGGCCCTATATGGCCGCGGCCTATATCTCATCTTCGATTTTAGTCCGTCATGAGCGCAGCAGCGCCGACGTGACCGCATCCTTTTAACGCTGAGGCATCTCACTCCCTCCCCACCCCACGACCTCAGCAAACTCACGGCGGACCTTCGGGTCCGCCGTTTTTCTTTTGTGACGCGCAGCGTCGGGCGCTTCGAAAGAAGCGCCGCTTTTCTTTGTGACGCACTATAGACTGCCGCCATGCTCTATTTCGCCTACGGCGCCAATCTACTTTTGCGCGGCATGAAACGCCGCTGTCCCAAGGCCACGCCGCTCAGTGCGGGCGTGCTGAAGGGCTATCGCCTGGAGTTTCGAACCTACGTCACCATCGTGCCCGAACCATCTGCGCAGACCTTCGGTGCGCTTTATGAACTCACGCCGGGCTGCTGGCGCGGGCTCGA
The DNA here is from genome assembly GCA_947476895.1 of Fidelibacterota bacterium. GTDB lineage: Bacteria > Pseudomonadota > Alphaproteobacteria > Rhodospirillales > Rhodospirillaceae > SHVO01. The sequence goes on from CANJRX010000003.1 coordinate 142,196, forward strand.
TGACTACGAAGGTTCCACTTACAAAAAGATCACCGTCACGGTGGAAACCAGCGACGGCCCGCGCGAAGCGACGGCCTATATCATGCACGCTGGTGTGCGCATGCCGCCGTCAGTGGCTTATTACGGCGACATTGCGCGCGGCTATGGGGATTGGAAACTCGACGTGAAACACCTGCGCAGCGCACGCCTTGCGACCTTGCACGCAGAAAATTCCAAGCCGGCTAAGGCGGCGAAGGCGCAAGTGCCGCCACGCGGCGGCGCAGTTGGACCGCGGTAAAGTAGGTCATCGCGGCCAGCGTTGATGTCGCCGCCGCCAATGACGCGATCGCCGCCCCCATGGGCCCGTAGATGCGAGTTAGCACAATCAAGATCGGCAGATAGACTGCAAGGATCACCACGGTCTCGATGCGCAAAGGAATGCTGGGACGGCCCATAGCGTATAGCGCCGGCTCCATCGGAAATCCAATCAGCGACATACCCGCGGTGGCTACGAGCAACAACAGCGGCCAATAGGCATCGGTGAATGTCGCGCCGAAGAACGTTGCGATGAAAAGATGCCCCGCCAAAATCGACAGCACCAACATGAACGCAGCACCGCTGCCCGCCACAGCCGCGCCGCGCAAAATCAGATATTTAAAGTCGCGCCAATCGCCGCGGCTGCCGAGGCGCGCAAACTCAGGATAAATCGACTGATTGAGCAGCTCTGCCGGTTTTGAGATGGCCGTCGCCACGTCGCGGCCGATTTTATAAAGCCCCGCCGCCGCGGGTCCTGCGATCAGGCCCACCAGAAACGTACTCATCTGGCCGGTGATGATCGACAGCGACGCGTGCAAGTTCGAGAAAATCGAAAACCGCCAGATGCCGCCGTGGGGGGCGGTGATGCCGTGCAGCGACCAGGTCATACCAGCAAGCAGACCGTGACGGCGCGCTTCACGCCAGCCGATGTAAACCAGCACTGCCCCGCCGGCGATGTTGGCGACAAACCAGGCGACAAGATAAGCCCAGAACGGCGCTTTCAAAAACACCGCGAGCGCGATGCCCAGCAGCCGCACCAGCGGCGTGACCACCGCCTGCGCCGACAACAGATCGAAGCGATCATACAGCCGCAAGATGCCTGTTGGTGTTGCGAGGATCGTAAATAAAATGGCGAGGCTAAACGGCTGGGCGTAAGCGATCACCTGCTCGCTCCAGCCCATGTAGGGACCGATCAACGGTGCTGCGAAATAACCGATGGCTGCGCCAACGAACACGCCGGCGACGTCGAGCAGCGATGTGAACTTCACCAGCGACTGAAAGGCAGCGGCGTTTTTATTCTCGATACAAATAGCGCCGTAGCGGATCACGGCCTGCCACGACTGAAAGGTCGCGAGCGCCATGATGACCTGCACGTAGGTCTGCAACAGCACAAACACACCGAATTGCTCAAGGCCGAGACCGCGCGCCGAAAGGCTTAACGTGGCGAGGCCCAACAGGCCATTGGTGGCGCGGCCCGTGAGCAACAGGCCGGCATTCTTGAAAATGCGCCGGAATACGCCGTCCGCAAACCAATGGCGGACAGTGTGAAACAGCCGCTGCACAGATGAAGGCAAGCTCATGAACTCGTGGTGATTTCGTAAAGGAAACAGCGGCAGCGTTCTTCTAGGGCAATAGTGCTATAATGCGCCAGCGCCGTCAGTATTAAAACCGTTTGGCCCAAGGCCCCAGCTGCGGAGTGGTATTATGCCCGTCTATTATCCGTTCCTGACGCTTGTCTCGATTGTCATCTTCGTATGGTTAGGCCGGCGCATGGCGCTCGCGCGCAACCGCAACGGCTTGGCGTGGGGCATCGGCGGCGCGCTGTTGCCGCCCGTGTTGCTGGTGTTATGGCGTTTGCGCCCGCTGACCACCGAAGAGGGCGAGCTGGACGCGCCCGAGGCAGCTTAGCTCGCGAGGCTGAGATAGCGGCTGAGGTGCACGTCCACCGAGTTGGCGCGCCAGCCGATCACGCGCTGCGACACCAAACTTTTTGTCACGCCGTAATATAACGGAATGATCGGCTGATCCTTCATGGCGAGGTCTTCGGCCTGATGCAGCAGCGCCGCACGCGCAGGTGCGTTCTCAAGCGCCGCCGCCCGGGCGAGATAGGTATCAAAGGCCGGATTTTTATATCGGCTGTAGTTGGACGCCGTGGTGTTTGAGTCGAGCACATAGAGAAAACTCGAAGCATCATTGAAATCTGCCGCCCAGCCGACAAAGGCCGCCTCAAAATTGCCCTGACGTAGATTGGCGAAATGCACCTTGCCTTCGAGGTTGAGCAGCGTGGTTTCAACGCCGACGCGTTTCCACATACCTGCGATGACAACGGCGATGCGCCGAAGGTCGAGGTTGGCCGAATGGTTGTAGACAATCTGCAAAGGGTTGCTGGCCCCATAACCGGCGGCGGCCAAAAGTGCGCGCGCTTCTAAGAGCCGCGCTTCGCTGGGCGTGGCGGCAAAATCCAGCGCCGCCGGTTCGTAAGCTGCAACGATGGGCGGCACAAAGCTGAACGCCGGTTTTTCACCGCCGCGTAAAACCTTGCTCGTGAGAATTTCGCGATCGATGGCGAGGGACAGCGCACGGCGCACACGCGGGTCGCTGAGCTTCGGCAGCGTGGTGTTGAGCGCGAGGTAGTAGGTGAGCAACGTGGGCGTAAGATGCGTCTCCACCGGCATATCCATGCGCAAGGCCTGGATCTGGCTTAAAGGCAGATCGAGCTGCATATCCAACTCGCCGGCCTTGAAGCGCGCGAGACCCGAGTTGGCGTCCGCCGTCGGGATATAGGCCACGCGCGTGAGCTTTACGTCGGCGGCCGAATGGAACTTCGGATTATGCCCAAGCACGATGCGGTTTTGCGGCTGCCAGATTTCCAACGTGAACGCGCCGTTGGACACCATGACGCCCGGCCGCGTCCAGGTGTCGCCGCGCGCGGCGATAACGTGGCGCGGCACCAGGCTAGCGTAAGCGCTCGCGAGAATTTGCGGCAAGTACGGCGCGGGTGCATTCAGCTCTACGACCACAGTCATGGGATCGGGCGCGGAAACACCCAAAGCCTCAAGCGGCATAGCGCCCATATTCACCGCGCGTCCGTTGGCCAGCACGTAAAGCAGCGGCGCGAATGTGGCAGCGGTTTTTGGATTCATCAAACGGCGGAACGAATACACCGCATCGTCGGAGGTGATCGCCACACCGTCGGACCACGCAAGATTGGGACGAAGTGTGAAAGTGTAACGCTTGCCATCGGGACTGACGGTCCAGGATGCGGCCGCACCCGGCACCGGTTCGCCAGCTGCGGCGTAGGTCACAAGACCTTCGAACAGATCGCCGACACTGGCGAGTTCGTAGCTGGTGTTGACGAGATGCGGATCGAGCGTCGCGGGCTCATACCGATTGCCGCGCCGAAGCGTACGTTCTTCCGCAGCAAACGCGCGCGGAAAAGCAGCGAGGAAACTTGCAAGCAGTAAGGCGCGGCGGGAAACACTCAACATGTCACATCGTATAGAGCGTTATCGGAAGCAGCACAAAGCGGTAGACCAGGAAAATTCCCGCGACTGCGCTCCCAAGCACCGCCGCCTGAAAAACCCGCGTGAGCCCGCGCGTTTCATAGACTCTGCCGATGGCGAAATAGAGATAAACGACGCTCGATAGCAGCCACGTAATCGACAAGGCGTCATCGACAGGTTGCGACCAAACACCAGGTCCACCCAAGAGCGCGCTGATTTCCGTGACGATCAATGGCGTGCTCAGCAGCAGCAAGAGGAAAGCATAGAAGTGGAGCGAGAACACCATGTTCACGGCCAGCGGCTGTGGACGCCGCCACATAACTAAGGGTAGCAACAGCGCGAAGGGCGGCACCATGAGGCCAATCAGCGATTTGGCGTTCACGCCCATGGCCTGATCGAACACCGGCATGAACTGCGCCAACGTCTGGCCAGTTTTCGCTAAATACGCTTCGGTGAGCGGTCGGCTGAAGGGTATCCACATGTCGTTGTCCTTGAGACGATCGGCGAGGGGCTGCGTAAATACCGGCACCTTCCCCGCAGACTGAACGGCAAAGAAAAACACGTTGATCATCAAGAACAGTTGAAACGGACCCATGTAAGGCATGCGCTGGCCGCGCTGAAAAGCGACCGTCAAACGCCCCGGATATCTCACCAGGCGCAGGATGCTGCGGACGAGTTTGCCGTCCACGGGGCTGAAGGCGTTGTAGGCCATCGCCGCGACACCATGCAGCGTAAAATCACGCGGGTCTTTATGCTTCTCGCCGCAGGTGGAACAGAACGGCGTAGCGACCGCGACCTTGCAGGTCGGGCAGGTCCAATATTCAGCGCAAGTTTCAGTCACGAATACCGCTCAAAAAGGCGATCAGCCCATACGTATAGGTTTGACCAAGGTGTGGACGGGGGGAATTGACCCCCCCGCGGCCCTCCTAAGCCTGCGACTGCACTTCCTTCGGCAGCTCCATCACTTGCGTGGATCAGCGTTGCCACCACAGGCATCCACAGCGCCGCTTGCATCACCACACACGAAAAATCAACGTGTAGTACCATGTTAGCCTCCATTGTTAGGTCAAATCCCGTCAATGCAGACGCTATAGTGGCACCGATCCACGCGATGGCAGCCAATCCTCGGTTGCCCAGTCCTACGGCTAAGCTAGTCTACCAAGAGTAGTGAAATGGCGACTATTTGCGCAACCCTCATTCGCGTAAGCGCGTCCCTTGCTTCACAAGACTTTCTCCGCTGGAGGACTCCCCAATGGAATGGTTGAAGACCTGGCTGGAAGGCAGTGTTGCCGCCTATGCAGCAATTGTCGCAACGGCCGCGTTAGCGCTTGAGATCAGGCGGTGGCTTGAATCCGGTGTACGAATTGCTCTCAGCACAATGCCTGGCGCCATATTAGTAGGCGGCGCACTAAATCAGGGTCAAAAAAGAGACAGATACTTGGGGCTTACGGCGAGCAATCGGGGCGACGTCGCAACGACTATCACCCACATGGTTCTTTTCAACTATGGGAGCTGGCGAAATCGCCTAACGCGCAACCCTATTATCTCGGCAATTGTCCCCGAGCCTACCGCACACAGCGGGCAACCTTTTCCGTGTTTCCTAGAACCAGGAAGATATTTCCACGGCCTTGCACTTTATTCACCGGAACTGGAAAGCTGGATCGAAACGGGCTGGCTATATGTCGGTGTGATTTGCACACACGATGTTGATCCCATTTTAGTACGCGTAAAAAAAACCCCGATTGTCTCGCGCACGCATTGGCGCTACGGGTAAATAGGGTTGTACCCGAGAAGTGTACGTCATCCCTTCTGCATCTGCGCGTCGACCACGGCGATGGCGGCCAGGTTCACGAGGCCGCGCGCTGTCACCGACGGCGTGGTGATGTGGGCGGGCTTGGCGAGGCCGAGCAGCATCGGGCCGACGTGCAGGCCATTGGCGAGGCTCCGCACCATGCTGAGTGAAATGTTGGCGGCTTCCAGCGTGGGAAGAACCAGCAAATTGGCCGCACCTTTAAGCCGCGAGTTGGGGAAAATGCGCAAGCGCAGCGCTTCGTCCAGCGCGAGGGCTGGCTGCATTTCGCCTTCTGCTTCCAGCTCGGGATGTTCTTCGATCAACAGCTTCAACGCCCGGCGCATTTTGCGTGAGGCGGGTGTCGAGCGCGCGCCGAAGTTGGACGCGGCAATCAACGCCACCTTGGGCACAACACCGAAGTCGCGCACCTTCTGGGCCGCGCGCGCGGTTTCCTGGGCGATTTCTTCGGCGCTCGGGTCTTCCGTGACGAAAGTATCGCAGAGGAACACCGGACCTTCATCCAGCACCAAAAGGCTGAGCGCGGATGTACGATGCGCGCCCTTTGCCAGACCGATAATGTCGGTGAGGTATCTGAGGTGCCAATGATATTCGCCGTAAGTGCCGCAGATCATGGCGTCAGCGTCGCCGCGCTCGACCATCAGGCCGCCGATGACGGTGGTATTCGTACGCACGACCGTGCGCGCCGTATCGGGAGCGACCCCTTTACGTTCCATGACCTGGTGATAGTGACGCCAGTAGTCGCCGTAGCGCGCATCTTCTTCCGGGTTCACGACTTCGTAATCGTGGCCGGCGGAGAATTCCAAACCTAATTTGCGCATGCGCTGGGCGATGACCATGGGCCGCCCGATCAAAATGGGTTTGGCGAGGCCTTCATCGAGCAGCGCCTTCACCGCGAACAACACGCGTTCGTCTTCGCCTTCGGCAAAGGCCACACGTTTGCGGTCCACACGCGCCTGATCGAACACCGGCTTCATGACAAAGGCCGAGCGATAGACGAACTGCTGCAGCCTTTCTTTATAAACCTCAAGATCGGCGATGGGCCGCGTGGCCACGCCGGAATCCATAGCCGCTTTTGCAACGGCCGGCGCGATTTCGGAAACCAAGCGCGGATCGAAGGGCTTCGGGATTAGGTACTCAGCGCCGAAGCGCAGCTTATCGCCGCCGTAGGCTGCCGCCGCCACGTCGCTTGAAGCGCCGCGCGCAAGTTTTGCGATAGCTTCAACACAGGCAATCTTCATGGCGTCGTTGATCGTCGTTGCACCCACATCCAGCGCGCCGCGGAAGATGTAAGGGAAACACAAAACGTTGTTCACCTGGTTCGGAAAGTCGGAACGCCCCGTGGCGATGATGGCATCGGGTGCGGCTTCGCGCGCGAGGTCGGGGAGAATTTCGGGCTCCGGGTTGGCAAGCGCCAGAATGAAAGGGCGCTTGGCCATGCTGCGCACCATGTCTTGCGTGAGAATGCGCGGCGCAGACAAACCTAAGAACACATCGGCGCCGGGCATCGCTTCGGCCAGCGTGCGGGCTTTGGTATCGGCGGCGTAGTCGGCCTTTTGCAGCGTCATGTCCTGGTTGCGGCCTTTGAAGACCACGCCCAGGTGATCGCACAGGATCACGTTCTCGCGCTTCAGGCCCAAGTCCACCAGCTGGTTCAAGCAGGCAATGCCCGCCGCCCCGCCGCCGGTAGAGACCAGCTTCACCTTGGAAATATCTTTTTGCAAAAGATTGAGGCCGTTCAACACCGCCGCCGCGACGACGATGGCCGTGCCGTGCTGGTCGTCGTGGAACACCGGAATTTTCATGCGCTTGCGCAGCTCAGACTCAACGATGAAGCAATCTGGCGCTTTGATATCTTCAAGGTTGATGGCGCCGAACGTCGGCTCAAGGCTCGCGATGATGTCGACAAGTTTCATCGGATCTTGTTCGGCGATTTCGATATCGAACACGTCGATGTTGGCGAACTTCTTGAAAAGCACGGCTTTGCCTTCCATCACCGGCTTCGCAGCCAAGGGGCCGATGGCGCCCAAACCCAACACTGCTGTTCCATTCGTCACCACGCCGACAAGATTGGCGCGGCCCGTGACGGTGTCGACTTCGCGCGGATCGGCGACGATGGCGTCACATGCGGCGGCAACGCCCGGCGAATAGGCCAAGGCCAGATCGCGCTGATTGGCGAGCGGCTTCTTTGGGACGACGGAAAGCTTTCCGGGTGTCGGATAGCGGTGATAGTGCAGCGCCGCTTCGCGCAGTTCGGCCTTGGCGGCCTCGCCTACGGCGTCAGATTTCTTGTCGGTCATGAGGTCCCTTAAGGCGAAAACGTATCGGCCTTACATTACAGATAGAGTTCCAAAACGTATAGCGAGGTCGATGATTTCCCTCGCAACTTCATGTGATTGCCGCAAGCGCATGACGGGCGACCTTGGCCATGACGCTGGGAAGGCCCGCGCGGCCGATGCGCGCCAGCGGCGTCCAAATTATCTCGGGCTCCAATTTACGCGCTTGTGCCGCGGTTAAATCGATTGTGTGCACTGCAACCTCCAAACGGAAATGTGTGAAGGTATGATTGATGACTCCGGGTAGCGCCCGCCACTTTGCACGCAGCGGTGCAGCCTCCGCTGCTTCGACGTCCGTCCATTTTTCGGCGCGCCAATCGGTGCCGGGGACTTCGGTCATGCCGCCGAGCAGACCTTTGGGCGGGCGACGACGCAGGGCAACGCAGCCATCGGCCCGCACCATCCAGAATGCGACACCGTGGCGCAGCGGCGTTTCGACCTTCTTGGCTTTGCGGGGAAGTGTTTCGGCGATGCCGAGCTTACGGCCCTCGCACACATCGGCCCAGGGACAGATCACGCAGGCCGGCGATTTGGGTGTGCAAACAGTCGCACCCAAATCCATCACGCCTTGCGCGTAGTCGCCCGCGCGCTGTTCCGGCGTGAGTGTCGCGGCGAGTGCGCGCAACGTCTCTTTGCTGCCCGGCAAAGGAGCGGTGATGGCGAACAGCCGCGCCATAACGCGCTCGACGTTACCGTCCACCACTACTGCTTTTTTATCGAAAGCAATCGCTGCCACGGCCGCCGCGGTATAAGGACCGATGCCCGGCAGTTTGCGCAAATGTTCTTCCGTATCAGGAAACATGCCGGCGTGCCCGCTCGCCACGACACCTGCGCATTTGTGCAGGTTGCGCGCACGGGCGTAGTACCCAAGCCCCGCCCAGGCGGTCATGACATCGGCGACCGGAGCCTTCGCTAAATCCTCAACAGTGGGCCAGCGCGTGAGAAAATTCTCGTAATAGGGTTTCACCGCCGTGACGGTGGTTTGCTGCAGCATGATCTCAGAGAGCCATACGGCATAAGGGTCGGACGTTCGGCCCGGCAAAGCCCGCCACGGCAAGCGGCGGCGATGGCGGTCGTACCAGGCGAGGAGGGCCTGGGGGTCGGGCGATGCGAGTTTGCGGGATTTCTTCATGATGCGGCGGCCACATTGCGATACCCGGCCGATGGCGTTCAAGAGTAAGCTGTGGCCATGGCCGCGACGAAACCAACCTCTGAAAAAGCAGTACCCGAAAAATCCCGCCGCTTCCGCCAGGGGCCGATTAACGTCGGCAACCTCGTGGGCCGGCTGACCAAGCCGGCCTTGGGCAAGCGGGGCTTCGCGGGTACTGAGATCCTGACCCATTGGCCGACGATTGTGGGGGCGGAACTAGCCGCCTTCGCCTGCCCGCTCGAGGTCAAATACCCGCGTGGCCGCAACAACGGCGCAACGTTGCATTTACGCGTTGCCCACGGGGCGGCAGCGGCCATGCTGCAAATGAAAATCCCGGCCGTCATCGAGCGCATTAACCGCTTCTTCGGCTACGAGGCCGTGGTGCAAGTCCAGGCGGCGCAAGGCCCTATGCCCAAGCGCGCCAAGGCAGCCCCGGCCCCACCGCCGCTTTCGGCCCAGGCTGAAGCCGAGGTCGAAGGCCAGCTTGGACACATCACCTCGGAACCCTTGAAAACTGCGCTTACGAAACTTGGAAAAGCCCTGCAACAACGTAAGGTTTAATGCGTTGTACGAGGGGGCAATTCACGCCATCCGCTGTTCGCCATCCAGATTTAGGAAAATCGGCATATGACTCGCACATCCGTTCTAGGCCTCTCCGTCGCCGCCCTTTTAGCCGTCACGGCGGTGGCCACCCCCCGCGCGCAAGCGCAGGACTTTGACCGGATCGCCACGGGTTTGACCGACTCCTTGCAGACCGCCATCGACATGTTGCCCGAGGGTGTCACCAACGTCCGCCTTGGCTTAGGTCCGGTGATCGCGCCCGACTATGAAGGCAGCAACAACTACAATGTCGATCCCGTCCCCATCGTATCACTGCGTTACAAGAACTTCCTGGAAGTCGACAACAACGAAGTGAAGGTCACCGCCTTCAACCGCCTGTTCAATGCGAATACGAACATGGGCGGCGGCCGCAGCCTGAAGGCCGGCCCGCTCGTCAGTATCAACTTTGGCCGCAGCCAAAAGGCCAGTCCCGACCTCGCCGGCATGGGCAACGTCGGCACCGCTTTTGAACTCGGCGGCTTCGTGTCTTACAGCTTCAGTCCCGACAGCCGCGTGCGTTTGCGCGCGCGCCAGGACGTCGCCAGCGGACACAACGGCGCAACCGTGAAGGCCGACTTCAGCCAGACTTTCATCCGCACACCGAAATACGCGCTCGGTGGCAGTTTCGCAGGCACCTGGGCCACCGGGCCCGTACATGCGATCGTTCTTCGGCGTCACGCCGGCGCAAGCGGCAGCGTCGGGCTATCCCGTGTACACGCCTTCAAGCGGCTTTAAAGACGTGACCTTATCGCTGAACGGCAACTATCGCATCGCGACGCAGTGGTCGCTGGTGGCCAACGTCAGCTACGAACGCTTGCTCGCTGACGCCGCCGACAGCCCACTTGTGCGCATCGCTGGAACGCCAAATCAACAGACCTACAGCTTGTTCGTGGTCTATTCGTTCGGGGCGTTTTAATTCAGCATTTGCGACATGCTGGATCAGCTCCAGCTCATAAGATGCCGCGTATTGTAAGTCTCAGATCATCAACGTGACGTGGCTTTCACGTAAGCATCTCTAACCTCAAATTTAATAGAATCCGGGCCTCGCTCGGCTCACGACTGGATATACGCAAAACGTATTCCCGCCGTGCATGTCGCGCCTTTGTCCCTCCCCTAGATTCCCTCTCCGGAGTACGAGGTCCATGACATGTAGGGCGGTCTCCCACGGCGCCGTCGACAGCTGTTTTATGGTTAAGTGCTGTCAACCGCCCGACTGGCTTCTGACCTAGGCCGACGGGTGGAGTTATGGTGGCGGCGGCCGTGGGCTTTTTTGCCGCAAATTGCGGGGGTGGTCTCTCGCCTGGGGCTTTAACCTTGCTCTTCGACTTAACATGAAGCTGACGTAGTATGATCTCACCCGCGCCAACGACGGAAGATCAAACACCAGCCATGCCCACCCGTGTTCTTGTTATCGAGGATGACCCTGAAACCGCCGGAGCAATCGTGGCGGAGCTGTCGTCCCATGGTTTTCAGGTGGATTGGGCCGCGACCGGCTCCGAAGGCCTGGCCCGTGCCGGCAGCGGCGATTACGACGTCATGACGGTTGATCGCATGCTGCCCGACGTTGACGGGCTGACCATCGTCGAGAACATCCGCAACAACGGCATCAAGACGCCCGTGCTTGTCGTCAGTGCGCTCGGCGAAGTCGACGACCGCGTACGCGGCCTTAAAACCGGTGGCGACGATTATCTCGTAAAACCGTTTGCGCTGGTGGAATTGTCGGCGCGCCTGGAAGCCTTGCTGCGCCGCCCGGCCGATCCGCGCGAGACGATTTTGCGCGTTGGTCCTTTGACGCTTGATCTGATCGAGCGCACAGCCAAACGCGGCACGCGCGAACTCGATATGCTGCCGCGCGAATTCCAGCTTCTGGAATATCTGATGCGCCACACCGGACAAACAGTCACCCGCGCCATGCTGTTCGAAGAAGTGTGGCACTACCGTTTTGATCCTCGCACCAACTTGGCCGACGTTCACATCGGGCGCTTGCGCCGCAAAGTCGATGCGGCGGGTGAAACACCCATGATTCAAAGCATTCGTGGCACAGGATTCCTGCTTCGTGCGCCTTCCTGAATTCATAAACACCACCACGTTCCGGTGGACGCTGACGATATCCGCGGTGTTCGTCGCGGCGGCGACGATTCTGGTGGTCTTCACGTATCAGGAGAGCGTGCAGCTCAACATGGAACGCATCCAGATGACGCTGGTGCAGGAAATCCAAAACACCATGGCCAATCCCGAAACCGTCATGCACCGCCTTGAAGCGCGCTTGATTGAAGATCCCAGGCGCGTGCGCTTCGCCGCGCTGTTCGATCCTGACCGCTTGCCCATCGCCGGCAACATGACGAGCTGGCCCATAAATTTCGAACCCGATGGCAAAGTATGGGACATCACCGCCGAGCGTGACGATGCGCAAGGGCGCGAGATCCAGCAGGCCTATGCAGTCGGCGGCGTACTCAGCAACGGCAACATTTACGTGGTCGGACGCAGCCCCGACGACTATGCCTCGTGGCAGCAAGGCGTACTCGCCCTGCTTCCCACCGCATTGATACCGGCGACGCTGTTGGCCCTGGTCTGCGGCATGATCTTGAGCATTCGCACGCAAAGCCGCATCGACCACATTCACCGCACAGCCAACCGCATCATGGCGGGCCACCTGAACGAACGCCTGCCGTCGCGCGGCACCACCGACGACTTCGATAAGCTGGTGGACATCATCAACAACATGCTCGATCAGATCGAACATCTGATGAGCGAAGTGAAGGGTGTGGGCGACGACATTGCGCATGATCTGCGAACGCCCTTGACGCGCGTGCGTGCGTCGTTAGAGCGCGGCCGCGATCATGCGGGTTCGCTCGATGAACTGCGCCAGGCCATTGATAAAGGCATTAATGGTATCGATCAGGCTCTCGGCGTCACCACAGCCTTGCTGCGCATCGCTGCCATTGAACACGGCCAACGCAATTCGGGTTTTAGCGAGGTCAACTTGGGCGGCATTGTCGCCGCCATTGTCGAGCTTTACGAACCGGCCGCAGAAGACAAAGGCGTTGAGCTAAAATTCAAAGGCCTTTCGAACATCAACTTGCGCGGCGATCGCGATTTGCTGTTCGAAGCCATTTCCAATCTGGTCGACAACGCCATCAAGTTCACACCCAACGGCGGCACGGTGTCGATTGAACTGGTGCGCGGCGCGCAAGGCCTGATGCTGCGTGTAACCGATACCGGTCCTGGCATTCCGGTGCAGGAACGCGAGGCCGTTTTCCGGCGCTTCTACCGCACCAACAAAGCCCGCAACATGCCGGGCTCGGGTTTGGGCTTGAGCCTGGTCGCCGCGATATCGCGACTGCACGGTTTCCGCGTGCATGTGGCCGACAGCCGCGAAGGCTGCACTATTGAGATGATCTGCAGCCCAACCGCGGCTTAGCAATCTCCACCGCCGTCATCGTCGAACTTGTCCCGAGGATGACGTTAGTGTTGGCTGGCTGGTCATTGCCCCATACATCGCCCATGAGATTACAAAGTCTCAACGCCGCGGTTTTCGACAGAAGTGTAGAATGCCCACATTCAACCGGGGAGAGCTTCATGCGCGTCTTCATTAGAATCGTGGCTTTAACGGTGTGCGGATTGTTTGCCGGCGCTGCATTCGCCGACGCGCCGACCTATCACGAATTCATCGAGGGCAAGGCGGACGCCAAAATCACCGTGGTCGAATACGCTTCGCTCACCTGTCACTTCTGTGCCGACTTCAGCAAAAACAATTATTCCAAGCTCAAAGCCGAATACATCGACACCGGTAAAGTCAAATTCATCTACCGCGATTTTCCGACTGACGGTTTGGCGGCCGGCGCGGCGCTGATCACACGCTGCGTGCCCAGCGAGCGTGGAAAAACGCTGGTGGATTTGATGTTCAAGAACCAGGCCGAATGGATGCGCGCTGAAAAGCCGATTGAAGTTTTGCGCGGCTACGGCCAGCTTGCCGGCATGACGCTTGATGACGTTGATGCGTGCCTGAAGAACGAAGCGATCTTCGCCGACATTCAAGATGTGCGGCAAAAAGCCGTCAGCCTTTACAAGGTTCAAGCCACCCCGACGTTTTTCATCGGCAATGATAAAGTCGAAGGCAACAACTATCCGGCCTTAAAAGCCGCTATCGATAAACAGCTGAAATAGGCCCTTTACTGCAGTCTTGTCGCTTTTTGCGCGAAGGTTTAGTTTCGCTGTTCACTGTTGGAAGGATACCCATGCGTTTCATTAAAACGGTTTTCGCGGGCTTTATGGCATGTGTCGCGATGACGGGCGTGGCCTTAGCTGCGGATGCATCGGGTTACCGCGAGTTCGTTGAAGGCAACACCAAAGCTAAGGTGACGGTGATCGAATACGCTTCGCTCACCTGCCCGCACTGCGCGGAATTTCACATCCAGACTTATCCGAAGCTCAAAGCCGAATACATCGACAAAAACAAAATCAAATTCATCTATCGCGATTTTCCAACCGACGGCCTTGCTCTGGGCGCGGCCATGTTGACGCGCTGCGCACCGGGCGACCGCGGTAAAATGATGATCGATTTGCTTTTCAAGAATCAGCGCGAGTGGGCGGCGTCGCAAAATCCAAAGGCCGCTTTGCTAGGCTTTGCCCAACTGGCTGGCATGGATGCAGCCCAGGTCGATGCCTGCCTCGCCAACGAAGCGCTCTTCAAAGACATTCAAGATGTTCGGGAAAAGGCCGTGGCGCTTTATAAGATCGAAGGCACACCGACATTCTTCATCAACGACGAGGCCGTGCTGGGGGGCGAATATGAGCTCCTGAAGGCCACTATCGATAAGCACCTGAAATAAGGCCAGACGGCGTGGCGTGGTCTCCGCATCCGAGTCTCTAAAATCACGCGCGAAACAGCGCGCAAAAAGTTGTCCACAGCCTAAAAAACTGGCGGTTTTCCAAGGCTTAAGCGCTTGAGTCTAAAACTCTCCACAAATGGTATGGATGTTGGTATGCAACCCCATCATCTTGTGAGCGCCTGAGCGCCTCACGAGCAGGGGAGAGCGGCATAAATGAAGCGCAATACGGCAATTCTCATCGTTTTGGTTCTTGTGCTCGGGGGCTGCGCCGGGCTCATGGCGCTGGGCGTTATTCCCAACCCGTTCAAGGCCACTGAAGCGCCGCCGGCGCCGGTTGTTGCCGAGACCCCTGCGCCAGCGCCGGAAACTCCGGTCGCCGAGACGCCGGCTGTCGAGACGCCCGTCGCGCCGCAGCCCGAAACTCCCGCCGTGACGCCAAGCGTCGCGGGCCAGCCGACGTACAAAGAGTACGTCATGGGCAACGAGAAAGCCAAAGTCGTGGTGATCGAGTACGCCTCGCTCACCTGCCCGCACTGCGCGCACTTCGCCGATGTCGAGTTTCCGAAGCTGAAAACCAACTACATCGACAACGGCAAAATCAAATACGTCTTCCGCGATTTCCCGCTCGATGGCCTGGCCACAGGTGCGGCACTGCTCGCACGCTGCGCGCCCAGCGGCCGCGGCATGATCATGGTCGATCTGATGTTCAAAAATCAGAGCGAGTGGATGCGTTCGGAAAAGCCCCTTGAGGTGTTGCGCGGTTATGCCCAGCTCGCGGGCCTTGATAGCGCCGGCGTTGATGCCTGCCTCAAGAACGAAGCCATCTTGAAAGAGATCCAGGATGTGCAGCAAAAGGCCGTGTCGCTTTACAAAGTGCAATCGACCCCGACGTTCTTCGTCGGCGAAGAGATGGTGCAAGGCAACGACTACGAGACCTTGAAAAAAGCCATCGATAAGCAGCTGTAATCAGCGCTGAGCGGATACGACGGGATTAGGGGACTGCGCGGAATTCATTCCACGCAGCGTTAGGCGGAGAAGTTCTTTTGGTTGCCTTTTCAAAACTGCGCCTTTCGGGGTTTAAATCGTTTGTCGATGCGACCGAGCTTCTGATCGAGCCGGGCTTGACCGGCATCGTCGGCCCCAACGGTTGCGGCAAATCCAACCTGGTTGAAGCCTTGCGCTGGGCCATGGGTGAAACCTCGGCCAAGCAGCTGCGCGGCGGCGACATGGACGAAGTAATCTTCGGCGGCACACGCGACCGCCCTGCCCGCAACATTGCTGAAGTTTCGATCTTCCTCGATAACGCCACGCGCAAAGCCACCGCGCAGTTCAACGACACCGACGATTTGGAAATCACGCGCCGCATCGAGCGCGAAAAAGGCTCGCTGTATAAGGTCAACGGCCGCGACGTGCGCGCCAAAGACGTGCAGCTGCTATTCGCCGACGTCGCCACCGGTGCCCGTTCCACCGCCATCGTCAGCCAGGGCCGTATCGGCGCGATCATCAATTCGAAGCCGGCTGCACGTCGCAACCTGCTCGAAGAAGCTGCCGGCATCACCGGTCTGCACACGCGCCGCCATGAAGCTGAGCTGCGTCTGCAAGCCGCTGAAACCAACCTCAACCGCTTGAACGACGTCATCGTCGCCCTGGAAGCCCAGCTGGAAAGCCTGAAGAAGCAGGCCCGCCAAGCGGTTCGCTATAGAACGATTTCCGAAAGCATCCGCGCCGCTGATGCGCTGGTGCTGTTGATCAAACGCGACGAAGCCACCGCCCAGTTGGCCGCCGCGCGTGCCGCTTTGGCTGAAGTTGAAACCGAAGTCGCCACACGTACCGGCGAAGCCGCCAATGCGGCCACCGGCCAAGCGGACGCCGCCTCGGCTATGCCGTCCTTGCGCAAGACCGAAGCTGAAGAAGCCGCGCGTTTGCAACACCTGGTCATTGCCCGCGACAAGTTGGACGAAGAGTTAGAGCGTATCGCCCGCGCCCGCGAAGCCGTGGAAATGCGCCTTGCGCAAATCCGCGACGACTTGGAGCGTGAAGGTGCGCGGCTGGGTGATGCTGATCAGGCCCTCGCCCGCGTGGTCGCCGAACAGAACGAACTGAATGCCGCAGCTGCCGCCGAAGCCACGCAGCGCGAAAGTGCGCGCGAAGCTTTGATGAATGCCGCCAAAGCTGTCGAGATCGTTGAAGAAGAACTCACGGCCTTGGGCCGTCAGTTGTCGCTGGCCGATTCCGCCCGCGCGGCTGCGCGTCAGCAGGCCAATGAATCCGATATGCGCAAACAGCGCGCCGATCGCCGCTTGCAGGAGATCCTGACCCAGCTGGAAACCGTGCGCCAGAACGCACTGCCGGCCGAAGTCATCGCCGCCGAAGAAGCCAAAGCCTCTGAGGCTGAAGCTGCCCTCGCCGCCGCCCGCGCCACCTGGGAAGAAGCTGAGGCCACACGCGCCACCGCGCAGACGGCATACGAACAAGCCCGCGACGTCGCGCAGACCAAAGCGGCAAGCCACACCAAGCTTCAGGCCGAAGCTGTGGCCTTGGAAGAACTGCTGGCCGAGCCAAAGACCGCGGGCGCCTGGAGCCCGATCATCGATAGCGTGTCGGTTGAACCCGGCTTTGAAGCTGCCCTTGGCGCTGCTGTCGGCGACGACCTTTCCGCTGCCGGCGATGACAACTCGCCCATGCGCTGGCAGCAACTGCCGCCGTTCCTGGAAAACCATCCGCTGCCGGAAGGTGCGCGCCCACTGTCCGACGTCGTCCGTGCGCCGGATCGTTTGAGCCGCCGCTTGTCGCAAGTCGGCATCGTCGCCGATGCCGCCACGGCGCTCGCCTTGCAAGATTCACTCAAACCCGGTCAGCGTCTCGTCACCACCACCGGCGACTTGTGGCGTTGGGACGGCTTTGTCTCCGCCGCCGGTTCGGCCAATGCTGCCGCGACACGTCTCAAGCAACGCAATCGTTTGAAAGAACTGCGTGGCACGCTTGAAGGCTCGACGGTTGAACTGCGCAACGCTGAAGGCGTGGTCGAGACTGCAAAACAAGCCATCGCCGCTGCTCAACAAGCCGAACAAGCCGCCCGCGTGCAAGTGCGCGAGACCGAGAGCTTCAATCACCGTGCGCGCGACGCTCTGGCGGTTGTGCGCCAGAAGTTGGCCGCGTCGCAAAGCCGCATCGCCGGACTGGAAGACACGCGCAACGGCCTGCAGGCCGAAAGCGACGAAGCGCAGACTCAAATCGAATTCGCGCAAAACCGCCTGACCGAACTCGGCGACGGCGCAACCTTGCGCGCTGAAGTCGAAAGCAAACAAAGCGGACTTGGTGGTTTACGTCAGGAACTGATGGAAGCCCGTGCCGTATACGACAGCTTGGCCCGTCAGGCCGAAGAACGCACACGCCGTCTGTCGGCGCTGAGCAACGAAGCCGCTTCGTGGCAGAACCGCAAAGTCGAAGCCACGCGCCAGGAAGAAGAGCTGCAACTGCGCCAGCGCCGCGCCGGTGAAGAGCTTGAAGCCCTCGCCGCCCGCCCGCAGGAAATCGCCGTGCAGCGCGCTGCGTTGATGGACCAGTTGGAAATCGCAGAAGCCGCGCGCCGCAAGGCGGCTGATGCCTTGGCCGAAGGCGAAAGCATTCTGGCCGAAGCCGATAAGCGCCTGCGCGATGCCGAACATACGCTCTCTGAAGCCCGCGAAACCCGCGTGCGCCGTGAGTCCTTGGTCACGCAAGGCGAACAGACCCTGACCATCATCGACGGCAATATCCGCGAGCGCATTTCTTGCGAGCCGGACGAGCTGCGCACGCACACGAAATTCGAAGCCGGCGAAGAATTGCCGCCCCTCGAAAAAGCCGAGAAGAGCCTGCAACGCCTGGTCTCTGAGCGCGACAACTTGGGCGCCATCAACCTGCGCGCCGAACAGGAAAGCGAAGAACTGAGCCAGCAGATCACCGGCTTGGTGACCGAGCGCGACGACCTCGTCGCCGCCATCGCCCGTCTGCGTGAAGGCATCGCGACCCTGAACAAGGAAGGCCGCGAACGTTTGCTCAAGTCCTTCAAAGAAGTCGACGGCCACTTCCGCAATCTGTTCACAAAGCTGTTCGGTGGCGGTCGCGCGCATTTGGAACTCACCGAAGCCGAAGATCCCTTGGATGCCGGCTTAGAGATCATGGCGAGCCCGCCGGGCAAGCGCCTGGGCAACCTCGGCCTGATGTCGGGCGGTGAGCAAGCCCTAACCGCGCTCGCACTCCTGTTCGCCGTGTTCATGACCAACCCAGCCCCCATCTGCGTGCTGGACGAAGTGGATGCGCCGTTGGATGACGCCAACGTCGACCGTTTCTGCTCGCTGGTGGCCGAGATCATCAAGGTCACGGACACCCGCGTGCTCTGCGTCACCCACCACCGCATGACGATGGCCCGCATGGATCGCCTGTTCGGCGTGACGATGGCGGAACGTGGTGTTTCACGTTTGGTCTCGGTGGATCTCAAAGCCGCTGAACAAATGCGGGACGTGGCTTAGCTTTTGTTGAGGCGCGCAGCGCCTTTACAAAAGCTTGCCCCCGTAGGGTGCCTAATCCTCCGCTGTCATCCTCGGGCTTGACCCGAGGATCCAGAGCAGTATCGAAGAACGGCTGTAACGAGCAGGCCCGTTCGCTGCCAAACGCCAGCCCAGAAACGCCGGATGTGTTTCATTTATCCTGAATCCTCGGGTCAAGCCCGAGGATGACATGGGAGTTTGGCACTCCCAAAAGTCCGTACAAATCGTAACGGCGATTACTTCAGCCTTTATTACAAAAAACTCGAGTCCGCCCGGTAGGGGTCTGCCCCACCCGCGGCGTCTCTTCCCTTGGGAATAGTGTGTTCGGTTTTCTCTAGCCGAGGCTTGCCATGGATACGGGGGATTTCGGGACGTTGGTTGCCGGCCGGGAGTGCGGGGACTGCACGGTGTGCTGTACCGTGCCGGCAATCGACGACACCCAGATTCAGAAGAAATCCGCCACCACCTGCCGCCATTGCACCCAAGCGAAGGGCGGCGGCTGCGGTGTCTACGACACTCGCCTCACCATATGCAGGACCTTCCATTGCGCCTGGCGGTACTTGCCCGACATGGACGACCGTTGGCGGCCGGATAAGTCCGGCGTGTTTGCAGCTTTGGATAAACCCGACCCAGGCGCGCTGCCCCCAATCACCTTGATGCTGATCGGCAATCCGCTTCGCACCCTGCGCGAAACCTGGTTCATCGATTTTGTACGCAAATGCGCCCTGAAAAACCGGCCGGTCTTTTTGTCGCTGCCGGGACCGGCAGGTTACAGACCCTTGCGCGCCCTCATGACCCCGCAGGTTCTTTTGCAAGCGGCGCGCGCGCGCGGCAGCGAGGTCAAAGCTTTCCTGGAGGAAGCGCTGAAATTTCTGCGCAGCCAGCCCTTTCCTGAGCAAGTGCTCAAACACAGCGGTAACGACGTCAGTGCCTAAATCAATTTTTCTGCTGCTGCATCCACAGCCGCTTTGCGTTCTTTCTGGCGGGTTGCTGCTTGCGCGCGCGCGGTCGCGACAAGGGCGGCGCCGGCGCGCCCAGGCGATCCTGCATCGAAAGGCGGACTGGGATCATATTCGATGCCTAGCTGAATGGCCTTTGCCACATCCTCACCGAACGCTTGCGCCACCACCACGAGGCCGAAATCGATTCCGGCCGTTACACCGCCGCCGGTAACAAGGTTGCCGTCGATGACAACCCGCTCATGCACCGGTGTCGCGCCGAAAGCGCTCAGCATCTCGTGGCTCATCCAATGGCTGGTGGCGCGCTTGCCCTTGAGCAAGCCCGCCGCGCCCAGCACCAGCGAGCCCGTGCAAACACTGGTGAGATAGCGCACGCCCTTGGCCTGCTTGCGGATGAAATTCAGCACGTCCTCGTCTGCCATAAGCTGACTGGTGCCGCCGCCGCCGGGAACGCAGATGAGATCAAGCTGCGGACACTCCGCCATCGTGATCGTGGGCAGCATCTGCATGCCGCCCCCGGCCGTGACCGGCTCCAGGGTCTTCCAGATCAGATGCACCTTGGCATCCGGCACGCTTTTCAACACCTCGTATGGCCCGGCTAGATCGAGCTGGGTGATGTTCGGGAAAATCAAAAAACCGATGTGAAAGGGCATGGATGGCAGCCTGTTTGAGGTCCGACGTGGCCCAGTATGGGCCGCCTGCCTCCCGCGCCACAACATCCTGCCCTCAGACGGGGATTTTTAGGGCCGCTTTTGCAGCCGGGTATTTGATACTTTAGCTATATATATCAATTAGTTAAATCCTCCGCCAAAGCTCCTTGACACCCCTACCCCCCGCCCGTATGTTCCGCTCGCTTTCACGCCTCAAACGTTGGTTTTTCAGGCTTTTTTGGATGTCGGACCCATGTCGGACCACGGCACGCCACCCAGCCTTGAGAATGTGAGCGCAAGATTAAAGGCCGCGCAGGATGCAGTGGCCAATAAGAAGTCGGCGGAACGGGGTACGGAAGAAGCGGCGCAGGGCGCGGGGGTTGGGTTCAGAATCGGGATCGAGCTGTTGGCCGGCGTGCTTGTCGGTGCGGGGCTCGGCTGGTTCGCAGACGACAAGCTCGACACCTCTCCCATCTTCATGCTGGCCGGCGTTTCTGTGGGATTTGCCGCGGCCATGCTGAATGTGCTGCGCGTTCTGAAGAACCTGGATCAAGGCGTTGGCCTGGGCCGGGCGATACGGAGCAAAGAAGAACGGGACCGAGACGCCGCGCGCGAAACACCGCCGCCCTCGCCCAAAGGTTTTGAAGACGAAGACGATTAGAGTTTTGGTTTAAACCAACGCGATTAGAGAAAGAGATTTCGATGGCCGAGCACGCCGAGGGCGGACATAGCCCCATGGAGCAGTTCCAGATTGAACCGCTCATCCCCATCCACGTCGGGGGCACCGATCTCTCCTATACCAATTCCGCGCTGTTCATGACCTTTGCCGTGCTGTTGTCGGCGCTGCTGTTCTGGGGCGCCACGCGTCACCGCACCATGGTGCCGGGTCGCCTGCAGTCCACCGCCGAGATGCTGTATGAATTCGTCGCCGGCATGGTGAAAGACAACACCGGCCTCGCGGGCATGAAGTACTTCCCGTTTGTCTTCACGCTGTTCCTGTTCATTTTGTTCGGCAATCTTCTGGGCCTGATGCCCTATGCCTTCACCTTCACCTCGCACATCGTGGTCACGGCCGCGATGGCGGTGTTTGTGTTCGTGGGCGTGACCATCATCGGCTTTGCCCGCCACGGCCTGCACTTCTTCTCGCTGTTTGTGCCGCCGGGCGCGCCTTTGGGCATCGCGATCATTCTCGCGCCGCTTGAGCTGTTCTCGTACCTAATCCGCCCTGTATCGCTCTCCTTGCGTCTGTTCGCCAACATGCTGGCGGGCCACGTGCTGCTGAAAGTGCTGGCGGGCTTCATCATTTCGCTGGGGCTGATTTTCGGCGTGATCCCGTTCGTCGCCGTGTTCGGCATCACCTTGCTTGAAATCATGGTGGCTGTGATCCAGGCCTACGTGTTTACCCTGCTCACCTGCCTTTATCTCAACGACGCCATCAACCTTCACTAATTAAACTTTTTTCTAATTTAACTCTCGAAAGGAACTACGACCATGGAAACAGAAGCAGCAAAAATGATCGGCGCTGGTCTCGCGGCGATCGGCGTGCTCGGCGGCGGTGTCGGCGTGGGCCTCGTGTTCGCTGCCTACATGAACGCAGCAGCCCGTAACCCGGCGCTGAAGAACGAACTGCGCACCTACGCTTTCTTGGGCTTCGCCCTCTCGGAAGCCACCTCGCTGTTCGCCCTCGTGATCGCGCTCATCATCCTGTACGCCGCCTAACAGCGACAGACATAAGGCCGCGCCGCCATGCCGCAATTCGATCCATCTAGCTACGCCTCGCAGCTGTTCTGGCTCGCCGTGATGTTCGTGGCGTTGTACTGGATCGTCTCGAAGATCGCGGTGCCGCGCATCGGTGAAGTCCTGGAGCAACGCGCCCGCGTCATCCAGGACGACCTCGACCGTGCGACGCAGCTGAAAGCGGAAACCGACGCGGCCATCGCAGCCTACGAGAAGGCCATGGCCGAAGCCCGCGCTCAGGCTTACGAGCATATGCGCGTGATCCAGGCAGACATGAAGGCGGTTGCCGATAAGCGCACCGCCGACGTGATCGCGACGGTCACCAAGCAGATCAGCGAAGCCGAAGCGCGTATCGCTTCGGCTAAGCAGGCTGCACTTGAAAGCATCAAGGGTGTCGCCGCCGAAACCGCGCGCGATGTCGTCGCCAAGTTGGCCGGGCTAACGCCCGACGCCGGCAGCGTCGATGCCGCCGTGACCACCGCGCTTAAGGAAGCCCGCTAATGTTTTACGAAAATCCAGAGTTTTGGGTAGCGATTGCTTTCCTGTTGGTGGTGGCGTTTGTGTTCCGTCCGGCGGTCAAGGCCATCACCGGCACACTCGATGCGCGTGCAGCCACGATCCGCACGCAGATCGAAGAAGCCCGTAAGCTGCGTGAAGACGCGCAAGCTTTGCTCGCCGACTACCAGCGCAAACAGCGCGACGCCATGGCCGAAGCCGAGAAGATCATCTCTCAGGCCCGCGCCGATGCGGCCCGCCTGAAAGTGGAAGCCGAGAAGGATCTGGAGAACGCCATCAGCCGCCGCCAACAGCAGGCCCTAGAGCGTATCGCCCAGACCGAAGCCCAAGCCATCGCCTCGGTGCGCAACACCGCCGTGGACGTGGCCCTGGCCGCTGCCGAGAAGCTGATCCAGACCAGCCTCGACCCCGCCAAGAAGCAGGCCCTGGCCGACAAAGCCATCGCCGAACTTCCGGCACGCATGAACTAAGCCGCCCTCGCAGAATTTCGAACAAGCCCCGCACCTTTGGTCCGGGGCTTTTTCTTTGGGCGTATGTCTAGATTGGACACTTCGCCGACATATCGGTGAATACGCCGGATGACCCGTTCTCAACTGACCTGACCGATTTTCTTTACCAGTCGTGATGTTAGTCTACTGCATGTTTTGGCTCTGTTCGAGTGGTACTGGTATCGGGCTATAGGTCACCGGCGCCGGCGGCCTATAGCCGAGCGATGAATGGGGCCGCTTGGTGTTGTAGTGC
>CANJRX010000004.1 GCA_947476895.1 Fidelibacterota bacterium
AGACTTGCCCTGCGCCATCAGCACCTCGATCTGCCTTAACTTGGAAACAATCTGCTCCGCGCCTAATCCACGTCTCGCCATGTTCAGCTCCTCCTGTTGGGGTCAATTCTCTCAAATCAACCGGTACAAAAAAAGCCGTCAGGTCACTTAGGTTCCTGAGTCTTCTTATCCAGCTGTTCTAGAAGCTTGATCAAGTCTGCCGGCAGCGGCTCAGACGCCACGGCATCGAACATATTGTGCAGCTTGCCCTCAAGCCAATTATCGAAGGCCGGGTTCATCTTCGCTGAAGACTCCGGACGCGTGCCTGCTTCGGGCTTGGCCTGGCCGGCACGAGTCTTTGAAGGTGGTTTTTCAGTCATTACCGAACGAAACCGATCATCGATGGTGAAGCGGGCGTTAGCGTCAGTGCGATGTAGTTCATCGTTAACCGCCGCAAGCGCGGCATTGACGACACCGATGTGCATAGTAATCCGCCTCCGCGAAGGCCCCGATCTTTACTATTAAGACCAGGCCGCGTGACTGACTGATTCATAAGAACGGCTCTCGCGAGGAGTTTCATCAATCTCCTCCTTCGAGCCTTCCTTTGGGGCATCTTCACCCATCACGAGAGCGGCCATGCGCGCGCGTGCGCGCCACAGGCGGCTTTTGATAGTGCCGATGGAGCAACCCAACGATTCAGCGGCTTCTTCATAGCTGAGACCGCTGGCGCAGATCAGGATGAGAACTTCGCGCTGCTCGGGCTGCAGTTTACCCATGGCGTGAACCACTTCGCGCGAGAGGATGTCGTTCTCTTGAGCGCCGGCACGCGACAGGAATTCTTCCGGCACATCATCAAGACGTGCGGGCTTACGCTTATTACGGCGTAGCGAGCTAATGTATTCTTTACGCAGGATTTTATAAATCCAGGCGGTAAAATTGGTGCCGATCGCAAACTGCGACTGCGCGCGCCAAGCCTTCAATGCGGTTTCCTGCAAAAGGTCTTCGGCAGCAGCACGATCGCGGGTCAACATGACGGCATAGGCCTGCAAGCGCGGCATATGGGTCAGCAACATGTCTTGAAATTGGTCTGCCATCGGTTTTCCCTCCTGAACCATTACGAAACACTGGCAGGATTAAAACGTCGTGTCTGAATAAATGTTCCCCGAAAATACGCGCGATTTGCGCGAAAAACTCAAATTCTTTGAAAAGTTGCACACCTCAGATTTAATGATACCAAACAAAAACAACTAAAAGTCGTTAATTCCACGTCCCTGCGTTTTCGGAACTTTGGTTTCTGCCCCAGCGTTGCTCATAGGTGATCCCAGTAACGTAACAAAGGCGGACTCGCCCGTGACACATATACTCGACATCAAAGCTGCCAAAACCAATCCCAGCAAGTACTTCCACACCCCCAAAGAGGTGTTGATCCATCCTGAACTGAGCCGGGAAGCCAAGCTCGATATCCTGCATCAGTGGGAAGTCGATGCGCGACTGCTTTCAATGGCGGAAGAAGAAAAGCGGAATTTACGAACTCATCGAATGGACCGCCGCGGTAGTGGTTGATCCTGAAGCGGGCCAGGCTTTCCTCGGCACGCAAGGCGACGAGTTTGATAGCCAGAAAGATCAGGCACTGGCGCTTGTGGGTGCTCTTATAACATTAGCGGTCACGCGCATTTTTGAGCGCAAGTGAAGTTCAGCTTCCGCGCGTAATCCATTCGCTCTACGCGTGCGCCGCAACATCTCCCGACGGAACCATTGATAACGGCACCGCGTTCTATTCTCAGAACCTGATGCCTTGCTGTGAGGCGTCGCAGAGATAAGGAAGAACGCTATGAACACCGTAAAACGTAATCTCATTCTCGCTTGCGCGATAATTCCGATGTCTTTCGGCATCGCTGCTTGCGGCAGCAGCTACAGCGACGCGCGCCATGAGCAAGCTGAATACCTAAGCGATCGCGGCGAATACCTGGAAGACGCGGCGCTGACGTCGAAAGTGGCGGCTGTGATCACCGATGACCGCATGCTCGCGAACTCGAAAATTCATGTGCGCACTTATGGAAATACTGTGCATCTCACGGGCTACGTGAATTCACGTTCCGATGCCATTCACGCTGAAGACTTGGCGCTAGAAGTGCCCGGCGTGCGCCGCGTCGATAACGACCTGTTTGTGCAGTAAAACTGCTTAAGCCGTCGGCGTCGTATCCTCAGGAACGCGGTAGCCCATAAGCATGCCGCGTTCCTCGAGTTGCCGTAGAATATAAGCCGCAGCTTCTTCCGCCGTCATCTGAGTCGTGTCCACCCGCACTTCAGGGTTCTCAGGTTTTTCATAGGGCGAGCTGATGCCCGTGAAATTCTGGATCTGGCCCGCGCGGGCCTTTTTATAAAGTCCTTTGGGATCGCGCTTCTCGGCTTCCTCCAAAGGCGTATCGACAAACACTTCTAAAAACTCGTCGTGTTCCAGAAGGTCGCGGGCGAGGCGACGCTCGGCGCGGAAGGGTGAGATAAATGAGACCAGCGTAATCAAGCCGGCATCGACCATGAGTTTGGAAACCTCGGCGACGCGGCGGATATTTTCAACGCGGTCGGTATCGGCAAAGCCGAGATCGCGGTTAAGGCCGTGGCGCACATTGTCGCCGTCCAACATGTAGGTATGGCGGCCCAAGGCATAGAGCTGCTTTTCTACCAAGTTGGCGATGGTGGATTTTCCTGACCCAGAAAGCCCGGTGAACCATAGAACGCAGGCTTTCTGGCCCTTCAACGCAGCCCGCACGCCTTTGTCTACATCCACGGCCTGCCAGTGAATGTTCTGCGCGCGGCGCAGGGGGAACTGGATCATGCCGGCCGCCACCGTCGCATTGGTCATGCGGTCGATGAGAATGAAGCCGCCGGTATCCTTGTTGTCACTGTAGGCGTCGAACGGAATCGCCTGATCGACACTCATGTTGACGCTGGCGATCTCGTTAAGATCAAGGCTCTTGGCCGCCAGGTGTTCCAGCGTATTGACGTTGACCTTGTGCTTGATCTCCGTGACCGACGCCGAAATCACGCGGGCACCGATCTTCAGCCAATAGGGGCGGCCCGGCAGCAGCGCGCTGTCACTCATCCACACGAGTGTGGCATTGAATTGATCAGCGACCCCGGCCAACGCATCAGCGCCTGCCAGCAAATCACCGCGGCTGATATCGATTTCATCTTTTAGGGTGATCGTCACCGACTGGCCGGCGATGGCTTCCTGCAAGTCGCCGTCTTTGGTGACGATACGCTCCACTTTGCTTTCGCGCGCCGAAGGTAAAGCCCGCACGCGGTCGCCGGGACGGATCACGCCGCTGGTGATCTGGCCGGAGAAGCCGCGGAAATCCAAATCGGGACGATTGACCCATTGCACCCACATGCGGAACGGCGCGGAGCGCACGTCGTCGGCAATCTCCACCGTTTCCAGGTGGTGCATGAGCGTGGGGCCTTTGTACCAGGGCGTCGCATCGCTCTTTTCGGTGATGTTGTCGCCCTTTAGGCCCGAGATCGGGATGGCGAGAATGTTCTCAAAACCAATCTGTTTGGCGAAGGCGCGGTAGTCGGCGACAATTTTGTCGAAGGTCTCTTGCGAATAGCCGACCAGGTCCATCTTATTGATGGCCAGGACCACGTTCTTGATGCCGATCAGCGATACCAGGAACGAATGGCGGCGGGTTTGCACCAGCACGCCTTTGCGCGCATCCATCAGAATCACGGCAAGGTCAGCCGTCGAGGCGCCCGTCACCATGTTGCGGGTGTACTGCTCATGACCGGGAGTATCGGCGACGATGAACTTGCGTTTGTCGGTCGAGAAGAAGCGGTAGGCGACATCGATCGTGATGCCTTGTTCGCGCTCGGCGGCGAGGCCGTCTACCAGCAGCGCGAAATCGATCTCGCCGCCTTGTGTGCCGACTTTCTTTGAATCGCTTTCGAGGGCTGCGAGCTGGTCCTCGAAGATCATTTTGGAATCGTACAGCAGGCGGCCGATCAGGGTCGACTTGCCGTCATCCACACTGCCGCAGGTAATGAACCGCAGCAGGCCTTTGTTTTGGTGGACCTGCAGGTATTCGAGAATGTCTTTTTCGATGAGGTCGGAAACGTGGGCCATTAGAAGTAGCCCTCTTGTTTCTTCTTTTCCATCGATGCCGATTGATCATGGTCGATCATGCGGCCCTGACGCTCGGAACTCTTGGTCAGCAGCATTTCCTGAATAATATCGGGCAGCGTGGCGGCAGTGCTTTCAACCGCGCCGGTCAGCGGGTAGCAGCCCAGGGTGCGGAACCGCACGCTTTTCATCATCGGCTTTTCGCCGGGAAGTAGCGGCATACGCTCGTCATCGACTATAATCAGCGTGCCGCCGCGTTCGACGACAGGGCGCACGGCTGAATAGTACAACGGCACAATCGGGATTTTTTCCAGATAGATGTATTGCCAGATGTCCAACTCGGTCCAGTTAGAGATCGGAAACACACGGATGCTCTCGCCCTTGTGCTTCTTGGCGTTATAGAGGTGCCAAAGTTCGGGGCGTTGCTGCTTCGGGTCCCAGCGATGCTGCGCCGAGCGGAACGAAAAGATGCGTTCCTTGGCGCGGGATTTTTCTTCGTCGCGGCGCGCACCGCCGAAGGCCGCGTCGAATTTGTATTTGTCGAGCGCCTGCTTCAACCCTTCGGTCTTCCACATATCGGTATGCAGGGCCGAGCCGTGGTCGAACGGGTTGATGTTCTTGGCCATGGCTTCCGGGTTCTTATGGACCAGAAGCTCAAAGCCCAGTTCCTTCGCCATGCGTTCGCGCATTTCGTACATGGCTTTGAACTTCCATGTCGTATCGACGTGCAGCAGCGGAAAGGGCGGCTTCGAAGGATAGAACGCCTTGGCGGCTAAATGCAGCATCACGGCGCTGTCTTTGCCGATGGAATACAGCATCACCGGGTTGTCGCACTCGGCGACAACTTCCCGCATGATATGGATGCTCTCCGCCTCGAGCCGCTGGAGATTATTCAACGCCGTCATCGGTCTTCACTTTTTCGATTAAAGTCACGCCAAGCGGCCCCGTGATGCGAAAGCGAGCGCCCCGGGGCTGGGTCCTTTTGATCGGATTGATCTCGTGGCTGCAGTATTGCTGGCCTTGAAGCACAACACGACGGGGGCAGCTTTAAAACCCGACCCCGTAAGGCTTTAGGCATATGAATTGTTTGCCAATTCCGCGCTTCAGGAGAAGAAATATCCCCGCGAGCCGAGACCTAACGTAAACGAGGTGCGTACATCAGGCCGCCGTCGGTCCACAGCCGGTTGGGGCCGCGGTCGAGTTTGATGGGGCTGCCCGCACCGACGTTGCGGTCATACACCTCGCCGTAGTTGCCCACGGTTTTAATGATGTCGCGGGCCCAGGTTTCTTTCAGGCCCAGCGCTGCGCCATTGCCTGGAACGACACCTAGAAATTGCCTGATCTCAGCGTCTTCGCGCAGCGCATCCACGTTCTGCGACGTGATGCCGTATTCCTCGGCCACGATCATCGCAAAGATGCTCCAGCGCACTATTTCGAAGAACTGATCGTCGCCCTGGCGCACCAGGGGCGCTAGGGGTTCTTTCGAGATCATCTGCGCCAGAATGTCATAAGTTTCGACGCCGCCTTTCATAGCGACGCGCCACGCAGCAATCATTGAAACATCGGCCGAAAACGCAACGCAGCGCCCTGCTGCCAGAGCCTGATCGAGTTGGGGTGCGTTCTTCACCGGCACGGGCGTGACGGTTACATTCTGCGCCGTAAAGTACGACGTCATCGTTTCAGCGTGCAGCTCTTGGTCATGCACGCAGACAGCTTTACCGGCGAGTTGTTTAGGGTCGGTCACATCGCTTTTGCGCGGCACGAGGAATCCCTGGCCGTCATAAAATGTGATCGGTCCGAACATCAGGCCATTGCTCGTTGCCCGCGTCAGCGACCAGGTGATGCGCCGCGCGACGATATCCATCTCGTCGGACTCTTTGAGCTGCGCAACGTTCTGCGCCATGACGAATTTGACCTTGTCGGGGTCGCCAAATATGGCCGCGGCTACGGCCCGGCAGATGTCCACATCCATGCCGTGGTAACGGCCGGCGTTATCCGTCGCAGCGAAGCCCGCAACGACCGGCCAGACACCGCAGGCCACCGCCCCGCGCGCGCGTATCGTCTCAAGACGGCTGGCGTGTGCAAAGCTGGGCCAGGATATGGCCAAAACGATAGCAATCCATCGCAACGCTTGTTTCACGGGTATCTCGTTCAGTGGTTCTGGTCGCCATCGTACAGCGATAGGCGCTATCCCCAAATAAAACCTGAGATTTTGGCCGTTTTATGGGAGTCTCCCGCTAGCCCAAAACGCCGAGAGCGGGGTGGCAAAAAGTAGAAGTTTCTTCTTTTCCCGGCCTAAGACGTAGGCGAACGTTGTCCGGAACCCTAGGGATACTTCGGGAAGGGGAGAAGATTGTTTCTTCCGTGAGCCTTTTCGCTAATCTGTACCCGCTCGCGATGGTAGCCGGACCCGCATAAAGGGCGGCTAACCCCACGCATCTCAGAAAAAGGACAGACCGTGAGCAGCTTGGATCTTCTTTTCGGCACCGCTTCCGGCGGTGTCAAAAATGGTGGCACCCGCAAGGTGACGCTGGTCGGCGCAGGCCCCGGCGACCCGGGTCTTTTGACGCGTAAAGGTTACGACGCGATTGTGACCGCGGACGTGGTGTTTTTCGACGCACTGGTGTCGCCGGAAATCGTCGACCTGTTGCCGGTGCATGCGCGCTGCATCTATGTCGGAAAGCCGTGCAAGTCCGTCGCCATTTCGCAGGACGATATTATCGATCAACTCATCGCGGCTGCGAAGCCCGGCTTGCGTGTTGTTCGCCTCAAAGGCGGCGACCCGATGGTCTTCGGCCGCGCCGCTGAAGAAATTCTCGCTCTGCGTGAAGCCGGCGTTGAAGTCGATGTGGTGCCCGGCATCACGTCCGCCAGCGGTGCTGCAGCCTCGACCGGCATCTCGCTGACACACCGTGATTACGCGGCGCAGGTTTCATTTGTCACCGCGGCGCGCCGCGAAGGTGAACTTGCCGACGTCAAAGGCTTGGCGGGCACCGGCAAGACGCTGGTGGTTTACATGGGCATCGCCCGCGCGCGCGCGCTCAGCGAAGCGCTGCAGGCCGACGGCGTAGATGCGTTGCTGCCCATCGCTATCGTCGAGAATGCCACGCGCGCCGATGAGCGTGTGATTATAACAACCGTGGCCGATCTGCCTAAAGCAATCGCAGGCAACGACGTGCGCAGCCCGGCGCTGTTTATCGTTGGTGAAGTGGTTTGCACCTATGTGCCGGCCGACGTCTCCGCCGACGCTGCCGCGCGCGCCTAAGGAACACATCATGGCGCAAGTTAAGTCCCAGACCAAAGTGCTGACTGCCAATCGTCTGCGTAATGGCGAGACGGTGTATTACACGCCTGCCGGAACGTGGTCGCTTTATGTGACCGAAGCCAAGGTGTCGACTACGCCTGAAGAGGCCGAAGCACTCGCGAAAATTGGTGCAGATGCTTATGCCGCCAATCAGGTGATTGACGTTGCCGTGATCGACGTGGCCCCTGGCAGCGAAGTCAAACCAACCCATATTCGGGAAGTCATCCGTGCGACCGGGCCGACCGTCCGAACCGATCTCAACAAGCCCGTTGCGCCGCCACAAAGGTGATCTCGTGTATATCTACGATCAATTCGACCATACCATTACCCGCGAGCGGGTCGCCGAGTTCAGCCAGCAGGTGGTGCGCCGCCTGATTGGTGAGCTGTCGGAAGATCAATTCCGTCCCTTACGCCTGATGAACGGCCTGTATCTGCAATTGCATGCCTACATGCTGCGCGTTGCGGTTCCTTACGGCACGCTCTCGAGCAAACAGCTGCACAAGCTAGCCGATATCGCCAAGAAGTACGACCGCGATTACGCGCACTTCACCACGCGCCAGAATCTGCAATACAACTGGATTAAGCTGGAGCAGGTGCCTGACTTGTTGGCTGAATTGGCCAGCGTCGAGATGCATGCCAACCAGACCTCCGGCAATTGCATTCGCAATGTGACGGCCGATCAATTCGCCGGCGTGGCCGGTGATGAAGTTGAAGATCCGCGCATTATCTCGGAAGTGATCCGCCAGTGGTCCACGTTCCACCCGGAATTCTCGTTCCTGCCGCGTAAATTCAAGTTCGCCTTGACGGGTGCTGCAAAAGATCGCGCCGCTATTCAGTTCCACGATATCGGCATCCAGATCGTCAAGAACGATGCTGGCGAAATCGGTTACGCCATTTACGTCGGCGGCGGCATGGGTCGTACGCCGGTCGTGGCGCCCTTGATTAAGCCGTTCGTCGCGCGCTCTGAGTTGCTGTCCTACTTGGAGGCCTGCTTGCGCGTTTACAACCTGCATGGCCGCCGCGACAATATGTACAAAGCCCGGATCAAAATCCTGGTGCGCGACTTAGGCCCGGCAGAATACGCCCGCCAGGTCGAAGAAATGTGGCCCATGACCCGCGCCGCTGGCGTTGATGTGCCCGCGAGCGAAGTTGCGCGCATCGAAGCGTTCTTTGTGCCGCCGGTTTACGAAAAGATTGCCGAGCCGGTCGCGTCCTTCGTCGCTGCCAAGGCCAAAAGCAGCGCGTTCGCCCGCTGGGTGGAAACCAACGTACATCCGCACAAGGCCGCCGGTTACGGCGCCGTGACGATTTCGCTGAAGCCCATTGGTGGTATCCCCGGCGATGCGTCCAGCGCGCAGATGCATGCCATCGCCGATTTAGCCGACGCTTACAGCTTGGGCGAGGTGCGTGTCACGCACGTGCAGAACGTGGTGCTGCCCAACGTTAAGCAAACGGACCTGTTTGCCGTGTGGCAGAAGCTGGGTGAAATCGGTTTTGCCGATGGCAACATCGGCCTTGTGACAGACATCATCGCTTGCCCGGGCTTGGATTATTGCTCGCTGGCGAATGCGCGTTCGATCCCCGTGGCGCAGAAACTGAGCACGTGGTTTGGCGATCTGGATCGCCAGCACAACATCGGGCCGCTGCAGATCAAGATTTCGGGCTGCATCAACGCCTGCGGTCACCATCATGCCGGGCACATCGGCATTCTCGGCGTCGATAAAGCGGGCGTGGAATTTTATCAGATCACATTGGGCGGCGCGGGTGACGAGAAGGCCAGCATCGGTCAGCTGTTGGGTCCGGGCTTCGCCGGAGAAGATATTGTTGGCGCGGTCGATAAGGTGGTGAACACCTATCTCGATCTTCGCCAATCGCCGGCTGAGACCTTTATTGAAGCCTATCGCCGCGTTGGTCCCACCCCGTTCAAGGAGAGCCTCTATGGCCGTCGTTGATCGTAACGGACCCATCGCCGATAAGTGGGAGCGTCTGGCTGACGACGCGCCGGTGCCGGGGGGTACCTCGGTCATCGTGTCCTTCGCGCGCTTGAAGAGCGAGCACAACAGCCTGTTCTCAGCCGCTGGCGGTGTTGGCGTGGAAATTCCGGGCGACGTAAACCTGGACGAGCTGGAGCCGTTCCTGCCGCGTCTTGGCGTCGTTGTGGTGCGCATGGCCAACATGCGCGACGGCCGTGCGTTTTCCGTAGGGCGCTTGCTGCGCGAACGTTACGGCTACGGTAACGATATGCGCGCCGTCGGCGACTTTATCCCCGATCAGGTCCTGTTCCTTTTGCGCTGCGGGTTCACGTCGTTCGAAGTGAAAGACAACTTCCCCATCGACTCACTCAAGCATTCCGTTGCCGCCTATTCCGTCTGGTATCAGCGCGCGACCGACCGCGCGGCGGCCGTCGCCGAGCTGCGTCAGAATACGCCGGGGGGAGGCAATTCGTGAGCACAGCTCTCGCACGCCGCCTTGAGTTGCTGAACAAACGTTACGAAAACGCCGAGCCGGCTGAGGTTCTGCGCGGGATGATCCGCGAGGAATTTCCGGGCAAGGTTGCGCTGGTCTCGTCGTTCGGCGCTGAGTCGGCTGCGTTGCTGCATTTGATCGCGCAAATCGATAAGTCCACGCCGATTGTCTTCCTTGATACGGGCAAGCTGTTCGGTGAGACCAAACGCTACCGTGACCAGTTGATCGCATTACTCGGCCTGACCGGCGTGCGCTCTGTGACTCCCGACCCTGCCGCCGTGGCGGCGCGCGATCCCAAAGGCGTGTTGTGGTCGCAAAACCCAGATGCCTGCTGCCTGCTGCGGAAGGTCGAGCCTTTGGAGCGGGCGCTTGCGCCCTTCGACGCTTGGTTCACCGGCCGCAAAGCGTTTCAAGCTGCGTCGCGGGCGGCTTTGCCGGTGTTTGAGATCGAAGGCAACCGTATCAAGGTCAACCCGATCGTGCGCTGGACCAAAGCCGACATCGATGCGTATTTCGTGAAGCACGATCTTCCGCATCATCCTTTGGAAGCCGACGGCTACCTGAGCATTGGGTGCATGCCCTGCACCAGCCGCGTTGAGCCGGGTGAAGACGCCCGCGCCGGGCGCTGGCGCGGCAGCGACAAGATTGAGTGCGGCATCCATCTTCCTGCCGGCCAAGCGGTCGCGCAGGCCGAACCTTAATTTCCAAAAATAGTATTGGTCATATGACTCTTGGTTTGATTCTGAATACGAGGGCGCCCTTTTATCAGGAGCGCTTTCACATGGCCTTTGGCGACCTGCCCTGGGCGATCTTCGACTGTCCGGTGACGCTGCCGGAGCCTACGGCGATGGCCGTTCCACCATCGTCCCAGTTCGACAGCATCATTTTCACCAGCCAGGTTGCGGTTCGCACATTTGCACCGACACCGGATTGGTTCAATAAAAAAGTCTATGCCGTGGGCCAAGGTACAGCCGAAGCGGCGGTGGCTTTAGGATTCCCGGATGTCACGCAGACAGGTTTAACTGTTGAAGACATGCGTATGCATCTGACAACTGTTGAGTTCTACGCGGCCCTTTATCCTTCGGCCGATGAGATCAGCTACGATTTACCGGCTGCCTTTCCTGGGCGTATCCACCGCGCCGTGATCTATAAAATGGCGCCGCGCGTAGACCTGCCCCAGCAATTGATTGAGCCGGCCCTGAAGGGTACGCCCATTGTCGTGCCGTTGTTCTCGCGGCGCGCTGCCGATATCCTGGCGGATCTGTTGACCAAGTCTGGCATCACGGCCCAGAACGCGAAGATCGCGGGTGTTGGCTTCAGCGCTAATGTTTTCGCGGGCGAGGGCGGCCCGTGGTACAGCCGCTTCGTTTCCAAGGAACCTGTTCTCGGCGCGTTTGTTGAAAAAACCGGCGAAGCTATCGCGCGCTTCGGCGCGTAAGGAGCGAACTATGACGACTTCCGGCCTCGGTACTTTTCCGGCGACGCGTCTGCGCCGTTTACGGGCCACGTCGTGGCGCCGCCGCCTGGTGCGCGAGACTGTTCTGACGGCCGATGATCTTGTGCAGCCGCTGTTTGTCGTCGAGGGTACGGGCGTACGTGATGCGATCGCCACGCTGCCCGGCAATCACCGTCTGTCGATTGACCAGGCGATCAAGGCCGCACAAGAAGCCCACGATCTTGGCATTCCTGCGCTCGCATTGTTTCCGGTTGTCGATGCTGGGCTGAAGGATGAACAAGGCCGCGAAGCCGTCAACCCGAAGAATCTTTTGTGCCGTGCCGTTACGGCCATCAAGAAGGCTGTACCGGATATCGGCTTAATCTGCGATGTGGCCCTTGATCCCTACACCATACATGGCCACGACGGCATCTTTGAAGGTGACGACGTCGTCAACGACAAGACTGTTGAAGTCCTGGTAAAGCAGGCCCTGGTTTTAGCTGAAGCCGGCTGCGATGTCGTGGCGCCCTCGGACATGATGGACGGCCGCATTGGCGCTGTGCGCAGCGCGCTCGAGAAAAATGGTCTCGTCAATACGATGATCATGTCTTACGCGGTTAAATATGCCTCCGCTTTTTACGGCCCATTCCGCGATGCCGTCAGCTCGAAGGCGACGCTTGGCACTAAAGGCAAGCACACCTATCAAATGGACTTCGGTAACTCGGACGAAGCCTTGCGCGAAGCCATGCTCGATGTCGCCGAAGGCGCTGACATGATCATGGTGAAGCCCGGCATGCCGTATCTGGACGTGCTCGCCAAGGTGAAAGCCAACGTCAACGTGCCGGTGCTCGCTTATCAAGTGAGCGGTGAATACAACATGCTGATGATTGCCGGCGCCAACGGCGCTTTCGATCAAGCCGCCGCCATGCGCGAGGCGCTGGTGGCGTTCAAGCGCGCCGGCGCGGCTGCGATCTTCACCTATGCCGCTATGGATGTCGCCCGCGCGCTTGCCGGCAAGAGCTGATCCCGTGAGCGTCGGGGAGCAGGCGAATACGCAGGCCCCGGCAACGCCGGCGGCCGTGAAAACGATGTTCCCGCTGATGCTCGATATCACCAGCCTTCCCATTGTCGTGGTGGGTGGCGCCAATGCGGCCGCGCGCGTGTCCGCGCTGCATGAGCACGGCGCCTTCGACATTCACGTCTTTGCGGAAACGCCCACACCCGAACTCATCGCGGTGGCCGGCGAACGCCTGCACAGCACCTTGCCCGGCGAGAGCGATTTTTCCAACTTGTGTCCGAAATTGGTTTTTATCGCCGATGTGGAGGATGCGCTGGCGGCGACGTTGCACGGCTACGCCCGCGCTGCCGGGGCGCTGGTGCATGTTCAGGACCGCATTCCCCTGTGCGATTTCCACCTGCCGGCCCGCGTGCGTCGCGGTCACCTTCAAGTGACGGTTTCTACGGATGGAACCGCCGCCGGTCTTTCGCGTCACATACGTGAATACCTCGAAACCTATGTCTTCGGCCCAGAGTGGGCGGCGCGGGTGGATGAGGTCGCCGCCGCCCGGCGGAAGTGGAAACAGGAGGGGCTATCCTTTGCCGCCCTAGGCAAGGCCGTCGCCGACCTGGTGAGCGCGCGCGGTTGGCTCAAAAAGCCCTAAAATCATTATCCCGTCATAGCTCCCTACACCCTTCACCTCGGCTTTTCCGCTGGGTAGGATGGTCCCCAGGCCGCCGGCCAAGAACTTAGGTCCGGTGGGGGAGAGACCCTATGCAGCCACCTTCCAACGGCCCTTTCGATGAGTGAGTCTCTCGAAACCCTGCTGGGGCTTTGCGCGCTTGCGGCCGTGTTGGCCCTGGCCTTTTTCGGCGTGCAGCGCCTCCGGCTCGTCCGGGATTTGAAAACCCTTACCGCCGACATGACGTTCGCAGAGACTGTCGCGCGTATCGGCTATTTCAGCCGCGCGATAAATTCTAATCGCCATGTGTGGTCGCCCGGGATGTTCGAAGTTTTCGACCAGGACCCGCGTCAATTCACGCCCATACTTGAAAACATCGCGCCTCTGTTTCTCGATAGCGATTTTGAAACCATCGCGGCGTTCACTAGACCCGAAATCACCGGACATAAAGGCGGTGAGGTGGACGCGCGTATCCGTTGCCCGGAAGGGAAAATAAAACATGTCCGGGTCGCCATCCGGCATCGCGTCACCGAAGGTGGCAAGGTGACCGGCATATTTGGAATCGTCGCGGACATTACCGCCCGGAAAGTCGCCGAGCGCGCGATGGCCGAACGCGAAGAACAGCTTCAGCGTGCGGTGTCTGCCATGGGTGCTGCGATTTGGGACTGGGACATAGGCACCGACCGCTTGTTCGCCGGGCGACGCTTTGCTGAAATCCTTGGTCTCGACCACCAAAACTTTAACCCGACCATGGCGCTGCATCATCAGCTTTGCCATCCAGACGACCTCGCGCTGGTTCAGGACTCTTTCCGCGAGCACGTCAAGACAGGCATTCCTTATTCCATCGAATACCGCATGCGTCACAGCGGCGGGGGCTACGTCTGGGTACATAGCCGCGGCAGAGTTGTCACTTATTTGAATCAAAGACCAGTGCGCGCCATCGGCACCGTCATCGATGTCACCGAACGCCACGACGCTGAAGAAGAGCTTCGCCGCAGCAGAGAGTCTCTCGAACTCGCTATGGAAGCTTCGCAAGCTGGCCACTTTGATATCCTCATGGATTCAAATGAAGCCTATTGGTCGCCGCGCACGCGCGAGATTCTAGGCGTCAGCGACCCGAATTTCCGTCCGCGCAGCAACTCCCTCCCGCAGCTTTTGCATCCTGAAGACTTGCCGGAATTTCTGGCGGGCCTGCCTACGCCATTCGCGCAGTAACAGATCGTCGAAGGTGCGGCGGTTAGCCACCCCGGTCAGGCCGTCTAAACGCGCCATGCGCGTCAAAGCATCGCGGCTGCGTTTCAGTTCAAGATGGTTACGCACGCGGGCGCGCAAGATGGTGGGGTTGATAGGTTTGGTAATGTAATCGATGCCGCCCGCTTCAAGACCGTCGACCTCATCCGTGGACGATGTGCGGCTCGTCAGAAAGATCACCGGAATTTCGGCGATCATCGAGTTGGCCTTGATACGGCGGCAAACTTCAAAGCCCTCCATATCCGGCAAGCCGACATCCAGAAGAATGAGATCCGGTTGAATTTCGACGGCCATCTTCAACGCGGTTTCGCCGTTCCGGGCCGACTGCATGTCGCATTCGGCGCTCAGAACGCCCCCAATAAGCGCACGAATGGCGTCATCGTCTTCAACCGTCAGTACCGATGGCCTTTTCTCTTTAATCATGGACAACAACACTCCCTGGACGGGCCGAAAAGTTTGATGCAAAGTTCCGCTTAACGGGAGAAGCTTCCACAGAACGCACGTTTTAGTCTGCTATTTATCCTAGAACGTATGGATCATGGCAAGTTTTGCGACTGTTAGCTGTATTATATCGGTGATTACGCTATGAGAACGCTATGAACGAGCCGCTGATTTTAACCCCATTTGACGGGCTTCGTATCCTGGCCGTTGACGACGACCGGGCGATCCTCGAGCTGGTTGACGCCATGTTGCGTTTGGCCGGCGTGGGCCACGTCATTAAGTCCGCCAGTTCATTATCTGCACTCAATATCCTGGCCGATCAAACAAAGAAAATAGACTGCATCATCTGCGATCATTCTATGCCGAATATGACCGGCATCGAACTATTAAGACAGATTCGTGCCGGGCATTACACCAATGTACCCAGGGATATTCCCTTCATAATGCTTACATCTCACGGTCAGGAAGCGGTGGTGCGCGCCGCGGCGACCCTGGACGTCAATGGTTACATTGTGAAACCGGTCACAAAGGACTCTCTGGTCAAAGCCGTGCACAGGGCCTTTGGCCGGCCTTTCGCCCTTAAGGCGCCAGAGGAATATACGACGGTTGATCTGCCGCCAGAGAGTTGAGCCCTAGCCTCGATTTCAGGCCTCACGACGCCTTTGAAAGCTTGGCCTAATCCTACTATTCTGAGTGGGTCACGGCGGATTCGGGCAGTTCCACCATCGGAGGGCACATGGCAAAGACTTCAGAACGACGCGCTTACATGCACGCCACATTATTTGCGGCGGGCGTTCTTGCTGTTCAGTTCGTGAGTGGCCCGGTCGCGAAGGCATCGGGTTTACCGCTACGCGCACCCTGCCTTGTCATAGATCCTGCGATGGCCGGCCTCTCTGAAGGGCTGTACTTCAAGCTGCAAAGACTTAAGGGCAACCCACAGGCCCAGAACACAACGTGGCAGGCAACGGTTGAGGACGCGCTGTTGATCGCACAACGACTCGGCTTTCCCGCCGATGGTCCTGTGACGGCGCAACGCATCAACAACACGTATGTGATTTTGCTGCAGGGTGAGGGGCACATCACCGGCGCTGATCCCGATCAGGTTCTTGGACGCATGCTATATACGCTGGCCCATCCTGGCAGAACGCGGAACGCTGCTGATATCACCGCGGCGGCCCTGTCCATCGTGGATCAGCCCCTCAGCGTTACGGTCGCAGCGCTGGCCTCGAACACGCCCTAGGTTTTAACAGTATGCTTACGCGCCTTGCCGCGATGGCAATTCTCACACTTGCCTTCGCCTCCCAAACTTATGCGGCCGACGCCGAGCTGCCCTTTACCTCAAATGCAGTGCATCTCGGGGTCTCATCCTGCGGCGGCTCCAGTTGCCACGGCGCGCTGGAGCCTTGGAAAGATTCCACGGTAAAGCAGAACGAGTTCACGATCTGGCAAGACAAAGACGCGCACGCCAAGGCGTACAAAACGCTGCTTACGGAAAAATCCAAGCGCATTGCCCAGAACCTCGGTCTGCCCAACGCCTATGAAGCTAAGATTTGCCTCGATTGCCATGCCGACAATGTCGGGGCGGAGCATCGTGCAAAAGGATTCCAGATTTCAGACGGCGTTGGCTGCGAAGCCTGTCACGGCGGCGCGGTGAATTGGCTGGGGATTCACGTCTCCGGAAAGTCCGATCACGCTGCCAACACGCAAGCCGGATTGTTTCCGACCGAAGAA
This sequence comes from Fidelibacterota bacterium, assembly GCA_947476895.1. Taxonomy (GTDB): domain Bacteria; phylum Pseudomonadota; class Alphaproteobacteria; order Rhodospirillales; family Rhodospirillaceae; genus SHVO01. Next base: position 16,404 of record CANJRX010000004.1, read on the forward strand.
CCCGTCGCGCGCGCTAAGTTGTGCCTGTCGTGTCACTTCGGCGACAAGGACCGCTTCATCACCCATCGCATCATGGGGGCCGGGCATCCGCGCATGTCTTTCGGGCTTGATACCTTTACCGCGGTTCAACCCGCGCACTACGTCGTTGACGAAGATTATAAGCGCCGCAAGGGCAATGCTGACCACGTCAAGGTGTGGGCCGTCGGCGAGATCGTAGCGATTGAATCGCTGCTGGATGCCTTGACCGATCCCAAGCGCAATCAGAACGGCATTTTCCCAGAGCTGGTTTTCTTTGACTGCCATGCCTGCCACCACCCCATGTCTAATGTGCGGTGGGAAGCGCGCGACAGCGCCGGCATTGGCCCTGGTATCCCCCGCCTGTCCGACGCCAACCTCATCATGATGGGCGTGTTACTCGACCATATGGACGCGAATCTCGCCGGGGATTTCAAAGGGCGCGTCAAAGCGCTGCATCAAGCGTCGCTGAAGGGCCACGATGCCACGCTGGCGGCGGCGCAGAACTTGAAAGCGCTGACAGGTCCCTTGGTCGCGCGCATTGCCGCGACCAACTTTAAACCCGCGGACTTGCGCGCTTTGCTGGCGGGTGTGATCTCGCACGGCCTGCGCGGCGAGTACGTCGACTATGCCGCCGCCGAGCAGGCCACCATGGCCTTGGCTGCGATCATCGACGCCCTGAAAGACAGTGCCGTGATCTCGCCGTCCGAACACAAAGCCCTGCTGGCAGTCCTCGACAAAGCCTATGATGCCGTCGAGAAGGACGAGGCTTTCGAGCCCAAGAAGTTCCTCGCCGCCCTGCAATCCCTGCAAGCCGCCATCCCAAAGGCCTAAAAAATGACGCCCGTTCAGCGCCTGAAATCCATCTTCGGCGGCTCCGTCGGCAACCTTGTGGAATGGTATGACTGGTACATCTATTCGGCCTTGTCGCTCTACTTCGCGCCGGTATTTTTTCCGAATTCCGATCCGACAGCACAGCTTCTGAATACCGCCGCCATCTTCGCGGTCGGTTTTCTCGCGCGCCCCGCCGGTAGCTGGTTGATGGGCCTTTATGCCGACCGCCGCGGCCGTAAAGCCGCGCTGACTCTCTCGGTCGTCTTCATGTGCTTGGGCTCGTTGATCATCGCCCTGACGCCAGGCTACGCCGATATCGGTTTGGCCGCGCCGGTTATCCTGACGCTCGCGCGCCTCTTACAGGGCCTGAGCGTCGGCGGTGAATATGGCACCAGCGCTACTTATCTCAGCGAAATGGCGGTCGAGAAAAATCGCGGCTTCTATTCCAGCTTTCAGTACGTGACGCTGATCATGGGTCAGCTGGTCGCGCTGGGCCTTTTGATTTTGCTGCAGCAATTTTTCCTGACCCCGGAAGAGCTGCAAACCTGGGGGTGGCGTATTCCGTTCTTTGTCGGTGCGGGCTGCGCGGTGGTCGCGTTCTATCTGCGCCGCGGGATTTCCGAAACGCCGTCGTTCATGTCCAAGTCTGCGGTGGCCGATAAAAGCTCACTGGGCGAATTGATGCGCCATCCGCGCGCTGTGATCACGGTAGTCGGCCTAACCTTGGGCGGCACTGTCGCCTTTTACACCTACACCACCTACATGCAGAAGTTCCTGGTCAACACCGCGGGCTTCAGCAAAGACGATGCAACGCTGGTTTCAACCGCCGCTCTTTTTGTGTTCATGCTGCTTCAGCCGCTGGTCGGCGCACTATCAGACCGCATTGGTCGCCGCCCGTTGCTGCTGGCGTTCGGTGTGCTCGGCACCATCGCGACGGTGCCGCTTATGACCCTGCTGGGTGATGCCGGCGATTTCTGGACGGCGTTTGCGTTGATCATGGTGGGTCTGACGATTGTCAGCGCTTACACGTCCATCAATGCCGTAGTGAAAGCGGAATTGTTCCCAACCCATATTCGCGCACTGGGCGTCGGCTTGCCTTATGCGCTGACGGTCGCGATCTTCGGCGGTAGCGCTGAATATGTGGCGCTGTGGCTGAAAAATGCCGGCCACGAAGCCTGGTTCTACTGGTACGTGACCGGCTGTATCGCCATTTCGTTGGTGGTCTATTCACTGATGCCGGACACCAAACGCACCTCGCGCATCGAGAGCTAGCCCTATACGACGCGCTGTCCGGCCCCTATGATGAGGCTCCTCGAAAGGATCGCCGCATGAGCAACCGGCCAGGCGTAGAAGATGCTGCAAAAGAAATTCTGCGCATCGCCGTGCGTGAACTTCATCTCACGGCCAATTCACCCATTGGCGCGCAGCCGGTTCTAGAGCGGTTCAATAATCTGCCGTGGAAGCCGTCCGATTTGCGCCCGGCGCTGGTCTTCGCGCAGGAGAAAGGCTGGGTGACTCAGGAAGGTCAATTGACCGCAGCCGGCTTTAGCGCTGCGCCGATTTAGGGCGTTCGAATTCTAGCTTGCGCTTGATCTCGCCGCGCATGAAATCTTCCATCTTCACATCGTCGGTCACACCCCAGACCTTACCGTCGCGTAAGTACAGGATTTGCTGTTCCGTGAGTGTCATGGGACGTGAGCCGAGGCGCCCGAACACCGCGATCTGGTGACCGGTTTCGTCAACCGCGCGGTCGCGATCCAAACCCTTTGAGAGCGCCAAGGCAGGCCATTTGGTCGGCCACCAGGCAATGATTTCCGGATTGGGATCGGGACTGAAGCCATAGAAGTTTGGTTGACGTTCGGGTGAAGTGAGCTGCACGACCTTCAAACCATTCGCGCCGTCGGCCACATAGGCAAACAGCGAGGCATTGGTCGTGCCGACGATCACATCATGGGCGTCAGTAATCTTTCCATCGCCGGTGAACATCTGAAACAGCTTCGGGTGCTCGGACTTCTCGATATCAATGATTGCTAAACCGTCTTTGCCTGCTGCGACGTAGGCAAACGTGCGGGCGAGGTAAACTTTGTGCGCATCGGCAAGGGCGATGTCCGCCCCGGCGACGCGCACAGGGTTACGCGGATCGGTGACATCGACGGTATGCAGGCCCGTTTTGTCCGTAACATAGAGATAGCGGAACTGGAGCGCCGTGGCGCGCACGCCGTCAAAAGGCAGGGAGGCGATGACCTGTGGCTTCAGCGGATCGTTCATATCCAGCACAACGACGCCCGTATCCGTCGCAATATAGAAGACTGTCCCGGCGATGGTGATGTGCTTTGCGCCGTTCAGGATGCCGCCTTCGTTCCAGGTGATCGCGCGCTTCAGGAAATTGTTGCGCGCCTCACCGTCGGCCAGGGTGTCCACGTTCACGACGATCAAGCCTTCCACAGCATCGGTCACGTAAGCGTAGGAATAAATGGCGTGGATGGGTTGTTCCTGGTTGTCCTCCTGCATCAACTTGCGCTGGGCTTCGCTGCCGTACATGCGCTGGGGTGCGATGGGTTGGTTCGTCGGCAAAGCCACGCAGGTCGCGTTCTTGCTGGCGACGCGGGTGTTCTGTCCGAGCGGTGAGAAGGGCGCGGTAATGATGCGTTGGGATACGCCCTTATTGGCGATGGACGCTACGTCATAAACCTGCAGGCCGTCTTTGCCTTCGGCGGCATAAAGATATTCGCCGCGCAGCTGCAGACATTGGGTTTCGCCGCCGCCGTGAGTCTGGCTTTCCTTCAGCTTGCGCCCGCGATCCTGGTGCTGTTTGAACCAATCTGGATAGGCGTAGCGATGCAAGTAACTGCCGATGACCGCCTGGGGTTCGTCCCACTCCGTCACGTTCACCGCCTCAACACCGCCTTTGCCGCCGACCCAGGCGTTGTAGCCGATGAAGTTGACGAAGTTGGTCCCCTGCAACAACAGCTGCGCCATGATGGCGTTGTTGTCGTTGTCTTTGGAAACGTGACAATCGGTGCAGGTCTTGGTCTCAGTCTTGCGTTCCGTGTGCGGGTAATGGGGTGCGAAGGCTTGGCTGGAATAACCCGAGGCCGCTATAGGCGGCTGTTGGATGTAAATCTTCTCGCGGTTGATATTGGTGGACGACAGAATGAGCGCCGAGGTCGAACGCACTGGCGCGACCGTATTGCCCTTGGTGGTTTGATGGATGCCGAGCTGAAACATGTCATCGCGCGCTACCTGCGGATTGTAGGTCGCAAAGTTACGGCTCTCGCCACCTTCAAAGTGGTGACGCTCGGTTTTCCAGTTGGCTTGGATCGGCAGATGGCACCCGGCGCAAGCGGTCGTCCAGGACAGATGGCACGTATAGCACTCCATTTCATTGGTCTTGTGGGCGCGGTCTTCCGGCTTCACGGCTGGTCCCCATTTCTGGGTGATGCCCATACTCATCAGCTTCGCGCGCGCGGCCTTGGCGTTGTAATGGCTGTTGCCGGGATCGACGCTGTCCTTCACCAGGCTCATGTCCCATTCAAGGTTGGGATCGACCGCCGAACGCTGGAATAGCTTGCAATCGCGAGCCTCCGTAATGGGCCTATCGCACTCGTTGCCTTTCCATTCAAACCGTTTGCGGCCGTCCTGCACGCGCAAGGTCGTGAGGTCGAAACCGCCGGCCCGCGCCGCCGGACCTGACGTGCGCAAATTGGGATATTTGTCGGCATCGCCATGGCAATCGATGCAGCGAATTTCGATGGCATTGGCGACTTCGCCTTGAATGTACCCATTGCCGTGGGAGTCTTGTGCGAAGTGGCAGTCCACGCACTGCATGCCCTTTTCCACGTGAATCGATTTGAGCTGCACGGTCTTGTCCCACTTGTGCGGATCGTCATGGGCGACTTTGACGCCGTCTTTATCAAGCAGGTTACCCTTCCGGTCCTTCTTGAAGATCGCGCGGAAGTTCCAGCCGTGGCCGTGATAATCGGCGAACTGCGTATCTTTCAGCGTGGGGTTCAGCTTGCTGACGTCTTTCAGGAATTCGACGTCGGCCCATTTGCCGCGCGTGGCGGCTTCTTCTGGGTTGCGCTCTAAGGTTTCGTGCATCTTGTCGGCGCTGGGATACTGCTGCTTCTCCGGCCACATGGCGGGTGCGTCGGACTCGTAGTCCCACATGGTGTAGCCCAGCATCGAGTTCAGGAAGATGTTGGGTTGGTGCATGTGGCAGACCATGCACTGGCTGGTGGGAATGGCGCGCGTGAAGCCGTGTTGCAGCGGATGGCCGGACTCATTCTTCGGAATGGTCGGGTCTTTGGTCTGCGTGGTGCCGGTATTGCCAAACTGCGCATATGGCCCGCTGTGGGCTTTGTCGCGATCGTTGGCATAGATAACATGGCACGATGCGCAGCCCGAATGGCGATAGTCGCCCGGCTGATCGTTGGTGCCGATAAACCACGTATAGGGATCATTCAGCCGCGACTTATGAATGTTGATGCTGGGAACAGCGATGCGCAAACCTGTGCCGGGTCCGCGATTGCTCTGGCGGATATCCGGGCGGCCCGGTTCTTCCAGACGCGAGATGTTGCCCAGCAATGTTTGCGTATTGGGCAATCCAATTTCCGGAAACTGCGTGCCGATGTTGCGACCGCCGCGTTCGAAGACGCGGAAGATGTCGCCGGGCGGTGTGGTCTCCCACGCCGGCAGGGGATTAAGGCCGGGCAAAATGCCGCGCTTCTGCGTCATCCACGGCTCAATCTTGCCGGGGCTTTTGATGAAAGCGCTTTCGCCCTCGCGTGTGTAAGCCTCGCCCAGGATGTAATTCTTGAAGGGCAGGATGCCGTTGTTATAGGTCGCGCCGCCCCACAGCATGGCGCCGGTGGACATCAAGCTGCGTTCGGTGGCTTGGATTTCCTCGACGTGACAGGCACCGCAGGCTTCACGCGCTACGCGGTAGTCAGACGGATTTATGAAGCGGATGAATTCCGGGCTTTCGCGATTGAGCAGGGTGTAGCTGCGCTCCGGGTTCGCGCTTTTGGGATAGTGCCAGGCTTCGGGAAACAGCGGCTGCACGTGGGCTTTATCGAGCACTTCGCGATAGCCGTGCGCGGCTTTATCTGTGCCTGCGGGCAGCACTACTTTCGGATCGCCGCCGTGACAATCGATACAGCCCAGCTTGATGCCCGGGTTAGCGTGCATGCTCGGCATGTCGGTGGTGGAATGACACGAGAGACAGCCCGCACTTTTGGCGTCTGCATCTTCTTGCGCCTGCTGACGTGGTGCGGGCGAATAGAAGGGATAGGTAATATGACGCGCGGTCTCGCCATGTCCGGCGGCTTGCGCGGATGCGCTCAGGAGCAATGCACCAAGTATGATGAGTGCGTTCTTCATGATGCTCAATACGTCAGGATCAGGTTGAAGAGCGCGGAATAGAATACTTTGCCACGCGTATCGAACAACGCATCAAAAGCTTTGCCACCCGACAACACCGCACCGGACGCGCGGAACGCGACGTTCTGAATGAAGGTGGGCCGGTAGACCGCGGATACCGATGTATCCCAGCCGATCGCCTTGGAGGCGAGGGGTTGATTGCGCAGTACCTCGATCACGGCCTTCTTGGCGAACCACAGGTGGTTCACATTGGCCGAGATGCGTAGTTCCGGCAGCACGTCGAAATCCGCGCCCGCGCCCAGCAGCATGGTGCCAGGGTTCACAAAGTTCGACTGGCCCTGTTCCTTGGATGGCCGCAGGCTGTTCAATACACCATTGCGCGCTGATAATGCCACGCCACCGCCACCCACCAACGGTACCGGCTGGCGGATCCAGTAGCTGGTTTCCGCGCCGGCGAATTGCGGGTTCTCGAAGATGGCGTCGAAACCCGTTGCCGTATTGTCGAAGGGGTCGCTATCGCCCGAGGCATACAAGGCCTGACCGCGCACACGAATCCAGCTGAAATCCATAGATGGTTCAACGGCCCCAAAGAAGGCGCGGATCTTTGCGCGTTCAGGGCGCGTACGCGAGGTGAAAGGGTTGGCGCTGATGTTGCCGACCACGCCGTAAAGTGAATGGGTTAGGTTGAAACGTCCAAAGTGACCGTCGCCGTTGAAGCCAATGTAAACGGCGTCGTAGTTAAGCGGGCGCTCATAGCCGATGGATACGGGACGCTCGAGGAAACCGTTCTTGTTATAGAACGGCGCGTCGTTTGCCTCACGGTTGCGGTTGTAGACGACGATTGCCTGCGAGGTATAACCCGTGACCGGCAAATCCTGCCAATAGAGATTGGCGAAAAACACATCGTCGTCGCGTGGGCGCTTGGCGACATCGTTGAGGCCGGAGTTGGTGTCTTTCTCCAAACGCCGCATCCAACCCAGATTGTACTGAATGCGGTTGTTGTTGCGGTTGCCGAACAGACGCACGCCCAGCTGCTGGTCGAGAAACAGAAAGCCGCGGAAATCCAGGTTCACCGGCTGAATGCCGATGCGGATCGAATCAAAGTCGAAGCGGTCCGAGACGTTGCGCAGGTGGTAGTCTAGGAAGGCTTCTTGCAGCCCGACATGCGCGTCGGTGCGGACGTGGCCGGCCAGCGGATCGACGCGCAGCAAGCGGTCTTCCTTCACGGCGACACGGTTGTAGTTCAGCACCGGTGTGATGCGGACTTCATAGTCTGGCGGCCGGAAGGCCGTGTCGCCTTTGATGAATGACAGCGACGGAATGATGCTCTCAACGAAAATGTTCTGACTAATGCGCCCGAACTGGTCGACGGACCCGGCGGACGCCCCTTGCGGGCTCACCGGTACCGGCAATCCGCGCAGTTCGTATATGGTGTCCGACACAACGCCGACATTGATGAACCAGTCATCAAACAGCGGGCGGTCGGCTTTCAGAGTGTTTTGGTTGTAAGGATCCCACCAGTTGGTCTTGACGCCGACGGCATCCACCAACCGCCAACGGTCGGGCACAGGCAGGCTTTCGCGCGGTACATCACGCATGGGTGGTGATACGGCATTGGGGTCGATAGGCGGCAAGTCGGGCGCGGTTTCAACACCGGGGCGGCGGCGGGCCGGTTCTTCCTGCGCATGCGCGACAGCGCACGCTGTCAACAGGAGTGCGCCGATTACTTGCCGGAGCATACGTTCTGCTCCCGCGAATTATTGAAAGGCGTGAACGGGCACTGCACATAGCGCGGGTTCAGTTTGCCGATCGACAGCGTATCAGCGCGCTTGCTTGCGGGCGCGTTGCTGATTGAACCTAACGCTAGGCCTGCGTTGTGCAGACCCAAGAAGGCAATCATGTCGTCCTGATCGACGCCGTCGCCGGAAATGCCGATAGCGCCGATCAGCGCCTCGCCGCGGTAAATCGGCACGCCGCCCGGGAAAATCTGTAAGCCGTTAGCAAGCCGCGTCGGGCCCGGGCCGGGACCAGCAGCCGCAGACTGCGGCAGTTTAGTGCAGCCTTGCGGCGGTGCGGCGCTGCCGTCGAGGCGCGCAACGATATCTGCGAGCACGAGGTCCAACTGCAAACCGTCGTTAAAAGGACTCCAGGTCGCGAAGGGCTTACTCAAGGGGCCGTTGGTTTTGCTTTCGATACCATCGGGATAGAAGGGCCGCGCCAGCAAACCAATAGTGCGGTTGCCGTAAGCGATACCGTCGGTAAGCGCCGTTGCGCTCACAAAAGCCTGAAAGGCATCGGCATAGGTACCGAGTGCGGGCGTACTGAGTTGGCCGGGTAGGATGATCTCCGCCGGAACCGCGCGCAGTTCGGCGGCCGTCGTTGTGCGGCTGAAGAACAACACGCTGCGGGCTTTTTGCAGCGACACGTCTGTGCCGAACACCGGTGCATCGGGCGTGCGCGCGACGGCGAGGATGTTGGATTCCGCATCCACCACCGAGACAGTCACTTGCGCGTAGCTGCCAAGCGGACGGCGGATTTGGGCGCGGGCGCGGAAAGCGACTTTCAAAGCTTCCGTAACCAGCGTGCGCACTTCCGTCGCTGCCAGAGCGTTGCCGATAGGCGCGAAACCGCCGCGCGGCGCATAGCGGTTGTTGCCCGCGCCGTCATCCAGCACCCAGGAATCAACGCCGGGATAAGCCGTGCGATTGTCAAAACGAACGCCAGATCCCGCCGTACCAAAAGCCGCGCCAGCGCGGCGTCCTGCCGGCGTGTATCCGGCGATGGCGATGTAATTAGCCGCGTTGACTGTGGTCGGCGTGGAAGATTTCAAATCGCGCTTGTCTACGTCGGCGTAGCCCAGGAATTTACCGTCGGCAGTGATGCGGCTGGTGATATCCAGCGGTGGCTCGAAACCTTGCTGGGCGGCGACGCCAATCAACTCATCGGTATTGCGGTCGTAGTCATCAACCTTGATATCGAGACCATAGACGCCGTCGAACAGCACGCCGACGCCGCCGACAACCTGGCCATCTTTATAAAGCGGCAAACCACCAGGATCCGCCGATAGACCGAGTGGTGAACGACGTGGACCGATGCCGGCGCTGTCGCCGAAGCGCATGAGGTCTGAACACGCCAGCTGACTGAACTGCACGCCGAACAGCGGGCCGCTGGGTGTGTTCTTTTCGCCGGGATTGAAATGCTCCTGCACGATCTGGCTGGCCGTGCGTGTTGTAAAAGCATTGCCCGACGACGACAGATAAGCGCCGGTGATGGCCTTTGAGATGGCCCCAAAGGTGGACGGCAGAATGCTGATGGACTCTAGGCCGTTATTCACCGGGATACCGCGCCCGGAGGTGATCGTCATCAAGGGCACGTTGGCAGGGTTTGTCGCATAGACGCCGAGCACATTGCCGACGCGGTCTACGACAGCGATGGCGCCGTTGGCAGCTCCTTGCGCCGAGGCTTCTGCCAAGGCTTGGCCTACGATCTTGTCTACATCGGCAACAGTGAGGCTGGGCACGGTTTGCGCGTTCGCAGCCAGGCTGAAGGTCAGGGCGAATAAAAATGAGAAGCGCGCGGCAATTCTCATGGCGCATCCACCGTCAGCGTGCCGGATTTAAGGCCATCGGCCGTGCGATAGGCGACAGTGAAACTCACGGGATAAAACAACCCATCCGGCAGACGGCCAAAAATATGAAAGACCAGTTTTCCATCGGCGGGTGTGACGGCCACGTTATCAAGCTTGAGCGCATCGCCGTTCCAAGGCGCCCACAGTCCGTCAGAACCCTGCATCAGCGGCTGATTATTTTGAAAGCGCGCGATGATGTGCGTGGTCGTGGGCAGGTCATCACCGATGTCGACGGCGATATCCAGACCTTCTTTTAGCGCGGCAGCTTTCTCACGCCCCAGATTGGCGTCCGTTGCCGATAGCGTTGCGGCGAACGCAGACGTCGGCAGCAGCATTGTGAGCGCGGTGATAAACGCTCTCATCAAGGCTGCTCCGCGCGCGACTGTGCCGACGCGTGAATTTGACGAAGCGCTGCGCCCGCATCGGCAGCTTTTTCCGAACGCATGGGACCAAGGTCTTTGCGGTGGAAGCGGTGGCAATCAACACAGGTCGAGGGTACGCGGTCGGCGGCTTTCTCCCCGCCGTGACAGGACTGGCACACTGTAATGCTAGGCATCAGGACGTCGGTGGAGGCATTTGACGTTTTGGCGGCATGACATTCCGTGCACGGCACATCGGTGTGACGGGCGTGGGTGAAGTAGGCCTTTGGCATCCAGAGCGTGGTGACCGTGGGCGGTTCTACCGTCCAGATTTTCGACCCAGACGCGTCGGTTCCATTTGTATCAAAGGTGCGGTGACATTCTTCGCACAGGCCGCGTCCAAATCGGCCATTCAGCACGGCCGCTGTTTTTGTCGCGGCCCAATCGGTGACTTGTTGTTTTTCGACGGGCGTCAGCGATGTGCCGGGCATGCGGCGCAGCACGGCGGGCGCTTCTGGTTCGGTGTAGCCGCCGCGCATGGCCAGGGCGTCATAAACGTCACGCACTTGCTTGAAGACTTCTTCCGGTTTTCCGTGCGTAAGTTCGCGGTCCGTCACAAAGGTGTCGAACTTCAACGCATGGCAGCCGTGGCAGTTCCGCTCAAAGGAAATGGCCTGCATGGTTTCGCCGGTCTCGTTGGGCGTATGGCAGTCGGCGCATTGCAAGGTCACAACGCCGCGCGCAGGGTCCTTCACACCCGTCGCGCGCAGATGTTTGTCGTGCGGGAATTTAAGACCGGAGTTCTCTTGAGGACCGGGTGTGGCCCCCACGGCACGGCTACGATCCATGGCGTGCAGCGCCGGGTCTTTGACGACGGTCGGGTGAAATTCCGGGTGATGCTCTCCGAAATCCGAAGCGCTGCCCAAAGTGCTACGGGTGGTTTTGGCCGCCATATCGTTGTGGCAGTCGGCGCAGAAGCGCTCGTTGCTGAGAACGATTGTCGCGTTACCCTGATGTTCCTTATGGCAGCTTTGGCAGGACGCTCCTGAAAGATCGGCAAAGGGAAACAGCGCAGGCTGGGCGTGATTTTGAATGCCGTTGTGGCAGCTTAAACAGGCCTGATCTTTGACCTGCACGAAAGGTTTTTCGTGACAGCTGCCGCAGGAATCGCCGAAGAATTTGTGGGCCGCGGAAATGGTGCCGCTATTCCAAACGCCGGTCGGTGCCGCCAGGTAGTTCTGTTTTCCGGGTGTAAGGGCCAGTTTGTCGGGTGGCGGCCCAATCAGAAGATTGAACACAAAAGGCACAATGAACGTGCCGAGGAGCACGGCGCTCGCCAGCAACCAGGTCCACTGGCGCATAGTCAGGCCCATGCGCGTGATGTGAATCTTGGAGCGCGCGACCAGTTTTTCCAGGTCGTCGCCTAAGGCCTGGATAAGCTCCACCGCCAGGATGACATCGAACTCGGCGGTTTTTTCCTGCGGTTGGATTTCGTAAGGGCCGACGCGTACTTTGCCGCCCACATCGACCTTTGCAACCTGCGTCAGGCTTTCATCAACCCTTAAATCAGCGCCGGTCGCGGCGGCCACGTAAAGTTCGCCACTGCGGAGCGTGAATTCGGCGTGATGAAGCATGACGCGTGGATCGGGCAGGTGGATGGCGCAGTCGTTGCCGCGGCCGACTGTGATCTTCTCGCCTTCAGCCACTTCATCGCGGACGGCGGTGCCGCCTCGGCTTTTGCGTGTGACGTAGCGGATAAGGCTGCGCACGGGCGGTTACCAGTAATAAAACACCGTCACCACATGGGTGACGAGTGCGGCCAAGGTGGCGACGGAAAACGGCACGTGCACATAAAGCCAAACGCGCAACAGGCACCGCAGCTGCACGTCGCGGCGAATGCGTTTCAGAAGGTCTTCTTTGCGGATCAGGCGCGTCAGCAATTGGCGGCGTTGCGGTCCGTGGTCGCCGGACGTGCTGCTTTCGACAAAGTGCCGTGCCATGGTGGTGGGGCAATGTTCGTCAAAGCCACGCAGCTGTTGAAACACCGTTCCGCCGACGATGGTGTCTTGCGTGGATTTCAGCGCCGCGGCGTTGGTAGCGTCGTCCATCGTCATGGCGATCTGGCGCACGTCGCGATCCAGCTCGGCGATCTGGCCCAGCATGACCTCGGTTGAAAGGCCTTTGCGGTTCTCGGTCAGAAGTAACGGATAGCGCACGTAGAAATATAGCCCCACCATGCCGCTAATGATCGTCACCATCATCAACACATACAGTATCGAATGGATGTTCAGGCCCACCTGGAAGCCCGAGTGCAGGGTAGCGATGAGTGCGAGGGCCGTGCCGAGGTAGATGTGGGCGGATAGCCAATCTTCCAATGAGACTTTGCCCACGCCGTAACGGCGTTTGCGAATACCGAACCACGCCAGCCAAATCATCAGGCCGCCCGCGATACAGCCAAGCGTGTATCCCAACCACGTGCCGCCGTTGGGCGCGCCGAGCGGGCGGTCAATCAGGTAAATGCCAACGCTGACAGCCGCGAGCACAAGCGCCCACTTCAGGTAGCGGTGATTGCGATAGACCAGGATCGACTCATGCATGATGCGTGATCCCTAGCCTGACAGCGTTGCGACGGACATGAACTCTTCCGGGCTCACACGCAGTGCTGCGCCAGTCGGGCACGCGCGCACACACGATGCGCCGCCGGGAATGCCTTTGCACATGTCGCATTTTACCGCGCGCTTAGTCTTCTCGCCGTGATCATACCCGTTGTTGCCCTTGTAAGTCATGGCTTCGCCGGGCGCGGGGCCTTTGCCGAACAACAGCCACGAGAAGATGTTGAACTTCTCGTCAGGCGGATAAGCCAGTTGGATGACTTTGTAGGGGCAGTTCTGTTCGCAATTGCCGCAACCGATACAGCTGTCGTCGATGTAAACCTCTCCGCCCGGTGTGCGGTGAATGGCATTGGGCGGGCAGTCGGACATGCAGTGGGGATGCTCGCAGTGACGGCAGGATGTCGGTACATGCAATGTGGCGAAGGTCGGTCCGGCTTCCCGGTCCAGCCTTGAAATGCCGCCGTGGGTTTCAGCGCAGGCCTTTTCGCAATTGTCGCAATGAACACAAAGCGACTCATCGATCAGCAGCACGTCTGTGCCTTCGCCGACACCTTGCGCGATCAGGAACTCGATGATGTTGCCGGCTTCGGGCTGCTTCTGCATCTGCTCGTTGGCTTTGATGCGCTGGCGGAATTTGGCTTCGACGTTAGCCTTCAACGTCGGGCTGCGATCGAGCAGGCTTTTGAAGGCGTCGCCCTTGATGCAGACAGTCTCGGTGTTGTGCGCGGCTTTGACCGTGGCCGAGCGCGGCATATCCGCGAGCAGCGCCATCTCACCGATGTAGTTGCCTGAGGGCACATAGCTCAGCACCACATCCTTGCCGCCGACGCGCATGGATACCGTGCACGATCCTGAGCGGATCAGGTGCATGTGGTCGCCCTTATCGCCTTGCGCAAAGATCACGTCGCCGGCTTTGAACTTCTGGATCTCAGCCGTTTCGACCAGTTCCATTAAGTCGGCAGCGGGCACGCCCGGCGCGAGATGAGTCTGCACCTGACGCATGATCGCCACTTGATCCAGCGTACGGCGCACGCTGTCGACGGACTGCACCAGTTTCAACATCGTGCGGCGCGGCGTTTCAAACACGACACAATCACTGGCGGCGACAACGGTCGCGGAACGCCGGCGGCCTGAAATCAAACCCATCTCACCGAAGAACGCGCCGGGTCCGAGCGTGACGACTTTGCTGGGATCATTGGCGTCGATCTGAATGCCGACGGTGCCGCGCAAAACCGTGAAGAACGAACTGGTGTAATCGTTGCGTTTAAAGATCGTCGCGCCGGTCTTCAGCACATGGGTGTCGGAGTCCAGCATGGCTTCGCGCAATTGCAGCGGGTTCAAGCTGTGCCACACCGGAATGACTTCGCGGATTTCCGCCAGCACATCTTCAACGTTCGCCGGCTTCAGCCCGGCGAATTTACGTTCCAACAACGGCTGGTCGGCGGGCGCGATGGGGTTACCGACGATGTACTCGACCACCTCATAGCCCTGGTTCATAGCCTGTTTGATCAGCGGATAACCGCCGAGCGCGCCGATGATATAAAGGCCCGGCACGTTGGACTCATAGGTCGAGCTGACTTCGGGCAACGACGTACGGTCTTCGTTGGGAAACTTGATGCCGCAGGATTCAACAAACTTGCGCGGGGCCGCCGCACCCAGGCGCGCAATAATGCGGTCGCAAACCACGCGCGCCTGACCGTCGGCGGTGTTGAGAATGATCGCGTTCTCTTCGATCTTCGCAGTCTCGGCGCTGTGATAAACCTGGATATCACCCTTCTCGATAGCGTTGGTGATCAGCGTCAGGTTGCCCTGTTTGATGCGCGCGAATTCGCTTGAGCGATTGATCAGGATGACCGTGTTCTGTTTCGACAACGCGATGGCGTTCTCAATGCCTGCATCACCCGCGCCAATCACGACAATGGTTTCGGCTTCGTAAGCGTCGGGATCGTCTAACTGATACTGCACATGCGGCAGATCGGCGCCCTCACAACGCAGCTTGTTGAGGTTGCCTTGCAAGCCGATCGCCAGCACGACGTTCTCAGCTTGGATCACTGCGCCGTCGGCTAGCTTCAATTTGAAAACCGCGCCGTCTTTTGTCACGGCGGTGACATCAGACTTATAGCGAACGTTGGCCTTCACGCCTTCGATCTGTTTGTTCCAATTGTCGAGAATGGTTTCGCGTTTGCCGGCACTGAATGTCACGTCGGCGCGCAAAGGCAGCACGTCAGGCGTTGCCATGACGTATTTGCCTTTTTGATATTTGTAGATCGTGTCGGACAGGTGATCCGTGCGCTCGAGCAGCACGTGACTCACACCTGATTTCGCGGCGTGGGCGGCAGCACTCAGGCCGCCGGGCCCTGACCCGACGATCGCGATCTTATAAGTATCCCCCAAAGTTCATCCTCGTGTGCTGATGGTCCTTTCAGGACCACCTGGAATACCCACTTGTCCCCGTCTTACGGGCACAATTTCTTGTCCCGCCTACGATTAGTCGTACCCAAGGAATCATTAAGTTTCCAGCGATTTTTGTCGCATTGTGGGGTGTAAGCCAAGATACAGAAGGTCGTTTGATACAATTTGAAATATTCAACTATACCTACGCGGGAACACACTCATGTAAGCGCTCACTTTTCATATTAAAACCCGCCTGTTAGAGCATTCATCCACAGGCCATCGCCGGAACAGGACCACGCGTTGAACTTCGCCTCTGCTTTACCCATCGATCGTATCCTGGCTGATGTCGCCCAGGCTTTGGCGACTCACGCATCGGCCGTTGTGTTGGCGGCACCCGGCGCCGGTAAAACCACACGGATTCCATTGGCTTTGCTTGATGCGCCCTGGCTCGCGGGAAAAACCATTTTGATGCTGGAACCGCGGCGTCTGGCGGCGCGCATGGCCGCGGCACGCATGGCCGGAACGCTGGGTGAAAAACTCGGCGAGACCGTCGGATATCGCGTACGTCTTGAGTCAAAGGTTTCGGCCCGCACGCGTATTGAAGTTGTAACCGAAGGCATTCTGACGCGCCGGCTGCAAACCGACGGCGATCTGTCCGGTGTCGGGCTTCTGATCTTCGACGAATTTCATGAACGCAGTTTGGACGCGGATTTGGGATTGGCGTTGGCGCTGGATGTACAGCGGGCTTTGCGGCCCGATCTCAAAATCCTCGTCATGTCGGCGACCCTGGATGATCAAGCTGTCGCGGCGTTGCTGGGTAGTGCGCCTGTCATCGCTTGTGATCACCGTCCGTTTCCGGTCGAAACGCGGTACCTGGATAAAGCCGCTGGCGATGATCTGCCGCGTGAAATGACGTCTCTCATCCGCCGCGCGCTGGATGAAGAAACCGGCAGTATTCTTGCGTTTCTGCCGGGTGAGGGCGAAATTCGCCGCACCGCTGCGGCTTTGGCGGATGGCTATTTGCCCGCGCAAACCATCATCGCGCCCTTGTTCGGAGCGTTGTCGCACGATGATCAGCAACGCGCCGTCGACCCACCGCCGCCTGGCGTGCGCAAAGTGGTTCTGGCCACCACCATCGCCGAAACCAGCCTCACCATTGAAGGCGTGCGCGTAGTGGTGGACTGCGGTTTCAAACGTGCGCCGCGCTTTGATGCGCGCCGCGGCATGACCCAGTTGATGACTGTGCGTGTGTCGCGCGCCGCCGCTGAACAGCGGCGCGGCCGTGCAGGACGTCTGGAGCCGGGCGTGTGTTATCGCCTGTGGACTGCGCCCGAAGATCGCGGCCTGAAAGCGTTCGACGAGCCTGAAATGTTGCAAGCGGATCTCGCGCCGCTGGTTTTGGATCTGGCCGCCTGGGGCGTACACGATCCCACATCTTTGCCATGGATGACGCCGCCGCCTGCGGGTGCTTATGCCCAGGCCCAGGACGTGCTGCGCCGGCTCGATGCTCTGGATGACAGTGGGCGCATTACCGCTGAAGGCAAAGCCATGGCGACACTGCCGCTGCATCCGCGCCTGGCTCATCTGGTTCACCGCGGCAACGATTTGGGTCATGGCGGGCTGGCGTGCGACACGGCGGCGTTGTTGGCCGAACGCGATATTCTCGTCGGCACACGCGATCCGGATTTACGCCTGCGCTTAGAAGCGATCATTGGTCGCGAGCGTGGCTTGCGCGTCAACCATGCGGCGCTTGCGCGCGTCAAAGCGGCTGCGCGGCAAATTCGTGGGCTCGCGCGTGTGAAAGACGACGCTCAGCGCGCGGATCACGCGGGTGTTCTGGTGGCCTTGGCGTACCCCGACCGCATCGCCCAGCGCCGTGGCACAGGCGGTAAATATCGCCTCTCCGGCGGCGGCGGAGCCTTCGTCGATGATGCAGATCCCCTTGCGGCACAGGACTTTCTTGCCGTTGCCGATCTCGATGGTGCCGCGCGCGACGCCCGTATTTATCTGGCCACACCCCTCACACGCGCCGAACTCGAAGATGCTTTTGCCACTGACATCAAAGACGTCGACGACGTTTCCTGGGACAGCCGCGAGCAGATTGTGCAAATGCGCCGCCAGCGTCGTTTGGGTGCCTTGGTGCTGGAAGACAAGCCTTTCAACAAAGCCGATCCGGTTTTGGTCAAAGCCGCCATGGTCGCAGGCATTCGCGATATGGGCCTCACCGCATTACCGTGGACGGACGGCGCGCGTGGCCTTCAGCAGCGTGTGGCGGTGTTGCGCAAAGCGTTTCCTGAACAGGACTGGCCCGACCTGTCGGACGCGGCCTTGAGCGAAAGTCTTGATGACTGGCTCACGCCATATCTCGATGGCGTCACGCGCCGCGCACATCTCAGCAATCTCGATTTGCACGAAGCGTTACGCGCGTTGCTGCCGTGGCCGCTGCCGCAGAAGCTCGATGAACAAGCCCCGACACATCTCGGCGTACCGTCCGGATCGCAAATCGCCGTGGACTACAGTGCCGACGGTGGACCGGCTCTGCATGTGAAGTTGCAGGAAGTGTTCGGCTTGCGCGATACGCCGGCCATTGCCGGCGGCCGTGTGCCTGTGACATTGCATTTGCTATCGCCCGCACGCCGGGCATTGGCCGTCACGCGTGATCTGAAAAGCTTCTGGGCGAATGTCTACCCGCAAGTGCGCGGCGAGATGCGCGGAGACTACCCGCGCCACATTTGGCCCGAAAATCCACTGGAAGCGACGCCGACAAAACGGTCACTTAAGCCCCGTGGAACCTAGCTTTCTTGCGTTTCTGATTTTTTAATCCAGCGCGCAAAATGCTTGCCGCGGCCGAAGGTTTTTGCGATCCAATTTCCGGCCGTCGTCATGTCGGCGTCGAACTTCCACGGTGGATTGACCACGACCAACCCCGTGCCGCGCAGGCCCGGCGTTGCTTCCCCGGGCTTCACGGTGCTCAGCGACAATTCGCAATGAAAAATCTCGCCGTCCACTTGCTCTTTGATGCCGTCGAGCAGCGCTTGGTGGCGGCCTTCTTTCAGCACCGGATACCAGACGACATACATGCCTTCGCGCCACTTCTTGACGGACTCTGCCAGCTTCTCGGGCACCGTTGTGTATTCAGTTTTGACCTCGTAGCTGGGATCGATCAGCACTAGGCCGCGGCGGATCTTCGGTGGTGTTAGACCAACCATCGCTTCAAGACCGTCGCGTTTGTGCACAGTGATGCGGTCGTCCTTACGCGCCCAGCGGCCGAGGTTAGGGAAGGCCGTGGCGTGAAGTTCGTTCAGGATCAAGCTGTCGTCATCGCGCATGTAAACGCGGGCGAGGGCGGGCGAGCCTGGATAGCGTTTGAGCACCCCATCGGGATTTAAGCGGCGCAGCGCTTCCAAATATTCGTGAACACCGCGCGGCGCACCCGTAGCGTTCCATAGCTGCGCGACGCCTTCTTTGTATTCCTGGGTTTTCTGAGCTGCGAAACCGGCGAGGTCATAGTCGCCTTCGCCGGCATAAAGATCGATCACGCTGAACGGTTTGTCTTTCTTCGCCAGATGCTCGAGCAGCAGACACAGGGCGATGTGCTTGTGCACGTCGGCGGGGCCGCCCGCATGATAGGTGTGCTGGTAGCTCAGCATCCGAGTCGGGCCCTAAACCCGAGCGTCTTTCGTGCGGAACTCAAACCAAATAGGCACATTATATTTATGTCTTTAAACAGGGGATTTCGTGGTGCGGCGGCAGTGTTCGCACAGGCTTAGGCGCGGTGACTACGGGCTTTTCCGGATTAGACGGCTAATTATGCCAATATCCCCACTTTTGTAACTTAATTACAAAATGTATCAAATTAAGGACATAAATGTGCATTTTGATGCACCGCACAAACGTACCTTTAAGGGGGTCTGGCGCTCTGGTATAAATACGTCCGGAAGATGCCGGTCTAAAAGCCGGTTTTTCGAACTCCGTTCTGAGGTGGTGACAACCGCATGGCACATAATTTCTCAACGTGCCGCATTGCGTTCATCTTCCCGCCATGATTCTCGTTCAAAAGATTGATCGCTAAACGGCATTACTCCGTAAGCCTGTGTGGGCGGGCGCGGATCAAGTGACCGGTTCGATGCAAAGAACAAAACGGACAAGGAAAGTCTAAACAAAATGCGGATCCTGATTGCGTTGCTGGTGGTGTGTTTCGGTTCGGCGGTCCTTTGGGCCTCACTTGATCGCCCCCTCGATGCCCCGGACTGGCGCGGCGAAATGAAGGGCCTCTCGTACAGCCCAAGCGGTCTCTACGCCACTGAGCAGCTGAAGGAAGGCATTCCCGACGACGTGATGCGCGCAGACATGAAGCGCCTGTCGTCCATCACCACGCGTATCCGCACCTACAACACCGACAGCAACCTCGATCGCATTCCCTATATCGCCAAAGATTATGGCTTGAAGGTTTCACTGGGCATCTGGCTCAGCGATGACCTCGCCATGAATGAAGACCTGATCGCCCGCGGCATCAAAGCCGTCAACGACAACCCGGGTGTTGTCGATCGCGTGTTCGTCGGCAACGAAGTACTGCTCGTCGGCAACCTGACACCCGACCAAATTGGCGCGTATATGCTGCGCGTAAAGAAAGCCATCACCAACAAGAAGGTCGAAATCGGTTACGCCGATGTGCCGGCGCTGTGGATCAACAATCCCGAAGTCGCCAAGTACAGCGACTTCGTCGGCATCAACCTGCTGCCCTATTGGGAAGGCATGAAGGCGGAAGACTCTCTGGACTGGGTTGAAAGCTACGTCACCCAGATGCAGAAGCTGTTCCCGAAGAAGAAGATCGTGATCACCGAAGCCGGTTGGCCTTCGGAAGGCCGCGTCAAGAAGGGCGCTGTGCCGTCGCCGGCAATGGCCGCTTACTTCTATCGCCACTTCCTTAACCTCGCGACGGCCAAGAACTACGACTATTACGTCATCGAAGCCTTCGACCAGCCGTTCAAAGCCATCAACGAAGGCGCCGTCGGCGCGTTCTGGGGCATCATGGACGCCGAAGGCAATCCGAAGTTCAGCTTCACCGGTACGCTCAGCTCGTTTGAAGAATGGGCCAGCTACGCGGGTATCGCCGCTGCGGGCAGCTTGATCATCGGTATGGTGGTGATGTTGCTCATTCCGGCCGTCGGCTTCCAAGGCTACCTGCTGCTCAGCGCCATTGTCGGCGTGGTGGTGTCGGGTGCGCTGTTCATCGTCGAAGCTTCGTCCTTGCGCTATGTGGACTGGGGCACGCTCGGTGGTGCGCTGTTCATTGTGCCGGCCGGCCTGTTCACAGGTCTGCTGCTGATCACCGAAACCTCTGAATGGGCTTTGAGCCTGTGGCGTAAAGGCCGCAAGCACCTGCCCATGGGTCCGCTCGCGCATTATCCTAAAGTCTCGATCCATGTGCCGACTCACAACGAGCCGCCGCAGATGGTCATTGAAACCTTGAACGCGCTCGCCCGTCTCGACTATCCGGATTTCGAGGTCATCGTCCTCGACAACAACACCAAAGACTTGGCCGACTGGAAGCCGGTGGAAGCGCACTGCGCCACCCTCGGCGACAGGTTCCGCTTCTTCCACTTCGACAATATGAAGGGCTTCAAAGCGGGTGCCCTCAATAAGGCGCTGGAACTGACGCACCCTGACGCAGAGCACATCGGTGTCATCGACAGCGATTACCAGGTCATGCCGCATTGGCTGAAGACCGCCCTGCCGGCGTTCTTGGACGCCAAGGTCGCGATCTTCCAAGGCCCGCAAGATTACCGCGATGCCAACGAAAGCCTGTTCAAACACCTCTGCTACGAGGAATACACCGGCTTCTTCCGCATCGGCATGGTCGAGCGCAATGAACACAACGCCATCATCCAGCACGGTACCATGTGCGTCGTGCGCCGCTCCGCCATGGAGCAGGTGGGTGGTTGGGCCGAATGGTGCATCACCGAAGACACCGAACTGGGCTTACGCCTGTTCGAAGCTGGCTACACCGCGCACTACACGTCGGAAACCTTGGGCCGCGGCCTGATGCCCGATACGTATGAGGCTTACAAAGGCCAGCGCTATCGTTGGGTCTACGGCGCTATGCAGATCATGAAGCGCCATGCGGGCGATATTTTTCGCGGCAAATCCAATCTTACGGTCGCGCAGCGCTACCACTTCGTCGCGGGCTGGCTGCCGTGGTTCGCCGATGGCTTCGCGCTGATCTTCGGCGTGCTCGCGATGATCTGGTCACTGCTGATGGCCGTTGCGCCGAAACACTTCGACGTGCCGCTGACGGCGTTGTCGTCGGTCGCGCTCGCCATCTTCACCATCAAGACCTTGAAGACCGTGCTTCTGCACCGCGCCAAGGTCGGCACCGGCTTCCTCGGCGCCATGGCCTCGGCGGTCACCGGCTTGTCGTTGGCGTTCACCGTGGGCCGCGGCGTGTTGGCCGGTTTGTTCACATCATCCATGCCGTTCATGCGCACGCCGAAGTGCGAGAACATGGCGGCTTGGACTCACGCGCTCCGCATCACCGCCGTCGAAACCGCAATGCTGATCGGCACGATCATCGCCATCGTCAGCACCATCCACATTCGCCGCCTGGAAGATCCGGCCGAGCGCATTTGGGTGACGGCTTTGATCATCATGGCCATCCCCTATGCCGCGTCGTTGTTGGTGGCTTTGGGTTCGACCATGAGACTTGGCCACCAAGCTGCAGTTGCGCCGGAAGTTGATGCTGCAGCTGTGCCTTACACAGCGCCCAAACTGGACGCCGCCGCGTAAGCTTTCGCTGAAAGTTCAGACGGAAACGGGCCCCTCAAGCGGGGCCTGTTTTGTTTGTGCGCCACAGCGCAAAATTTCTCTTAATAGTAGAATTTCCTGTCCCAACTGGGAATGCGACCGGGTTGGCTGCATTGATCAATATATTGTTATTATTTTAGATTTCGACCCATTACTGGTGGAATTTTTATAACCT
Source organism: Fidelibacterota bacterium (assembly GCA_947476895.1). GTDB lineage: Bacteria > Pseudomonadota > Alphaproteobacteria > Rhodospirillales > Rhodospirillaceae > SHVO01. The sequence continues at coordinate 38,607 of CANJRX010000004.1, forward strand.
TCAGCTGAACTGCTCGGGTCATATTTAAGCCGCTCACACTATATATAAGTGTCGAAAATAATAATTGGGGTCAGAGTAAATTAGCTATTTTTACTCTGACCCCAATTAATGGATTTGTAGGTGAGCCAGGGGTGGTTGAGGTCTGCGATCACGCGGAGGATCTCAGTGCGCAGGTCGGCGGGGGTGTCTCGCCACGGTGTAACGGTCGTGCGGATCGAGAAGATCACCGCTCCGGTTTCCGGCAGTTTCAAAAAGCTCTGATCCTCGCAGCGGAGATAAATCGCGGCGTCGTCGTTGCGCGGATCTACCGGCGGCGTTGGTTCGGGCAGAAACAGATCAGGCGAACTTGCGAGGCCCCAGTTGCGGCGCAGGTATGCGCGTTCGGGCTTCAGCCGCGCGAGAAAGCGATCCACCGCTGTGCTGAGTTCGCCGGCGTACTCCGGCACCGGCCCATGCACGGCGAGCACATTGCTGCCGATCTTATCCCGCAAGCGCCAGCGATTGGGAAAGCACAGCGCGCCGGCCGTGAGGATGTAACTGCCGTCCGCTGCCGGTGTCAGGATGCAAAGGTCTTCGGCTATGGCACGGCCTACCGCCGCGAGGGTCAAGAGGCTGCCGTCACCTGGCACAATCTCGATGCCGCGCTGCGTAAGGAGCGCCGCCAGCTCGGCAACGGCGGCCTCGGCGTTCGGCATCGTCGCCACGACATCCGCACCATAAGCCGCAATCAGGTGCGCGCGTTCCGCCAGCAGCGCCGCATCGCCTGCCTGCGGGCGTAGCCACTCTTCAAGGGGTAGAGGTTCCAGGCCCATGCGGGCGGGATGCAGAGCCGACTGTGGCGGCTGCGGCGACGGCGTCATCGTTAGCGCTCAATCCGCATCCAGCGGGTGCGGTTGACGTCCACGACATTTCCCACAAACCCCTTCACGTAAGGCGCCACCAAACTGCGCGAGGTGAAAAAGCTCATCGGCACCACGGCCGTCTCATCCAAGGCGATCTGTTCAGCCCGCCCGAGGATGCTGGCGCGCTGCTCAAGGTCTAGGGTCGTCTTGGCTTGATCGGACAGCTGATCGTACAGGGCGTTGTTATAGCCGCCGTAATTGTAGGCGCCGGAACGTGAGTCCAGGAGATAGAGGAATGTCTGCGGATCGTTGTAGTCCGCGCCCCAGCGCGCCTGGGCGGCAATGAAGTCGGCTTGCCGCATGGCATCGTAATGGATCTTCGGTTCGTTACCGACGAGCCGCACGATCATGCCGCAGGCCTTCAGCATGGCCGATTGCGCCACGACCGAGCGGCGCGAGTCGATGCTGATCATGTACATATATTCAAAGCTAAAGGGTTTATCGGCAGTGTAGCCGGCCTCGGCCAGCAGCTTCTTGGCTTCGGCCTGGCGCTGTGCGATGGGCTGCCCGGCAAAGTCCACGCGGGCGGTGCTGTGATAATTGTCGATGCCCGGCGGCACAAAGGAATAGGCCGGCAGCTGGCCGTCGCGCAGCACCTTGTCGATCAGAACCTCGCGGTCCAGGCATAAAGACACCGCTTTGCGCAAACGCTGATCTGAAAACGGCGGTCGGCGCGTGTTGAGCGCGATGTATTCGCTGCCCAGCATCGGGTCGACGTGGGACTGGCCGGGCAGATTTTCCTTGATGAAGGCATACTGGCTGGTGGCAAAGGCGCGCGTGCCGATATTGGCGTCCAGCTCACCGGCTCTGAAGCGGCTCAAGGCCGCGTTCTGATCATCGGTGGGGTAATAATAGACTTCGTCGATGGCGACGTTCTTTGCGTCATAGAACAGCGGGTTTTTGACGAGCTTGATTTCCTCATGGGCTTTCCAGTCCACCAGCGTGTAGGGACCATTGGAAACCATGTTGCCGGGCTTGATCCAATCCTTGCCATATTTCTTGTAAGCGTGTTCCGGAATGGGGAACGACGTGTAATGGGTCAGCAATCCGGGCAGGAACGGGGTAGGGGCGGCCAGTTCGATTTCAATCGTATGGTTGTCGAGCGCCCGCACGCCGACCTGATCAGGTGGCAACTTACCGCTGTTGATCTCTTGGGCGTTCTTAATGGCGTACTGGATAGAGGCGTATAGCGCGGCGGTCTTGGGATCGAGCAGAAGGCGGAAACCGAACACGAAGTCGGATGCTTTGAGTGGCACGCCGTCGGACCACACCAGACCAGGGCGCAGCTTAAAGGTCCAAAGCAGGCCGTCGGCGCTGGTTGTCCAGCTTTCCGCAGCACCCGGAATAGGTTTGCCGTTGATGTCCTCGGTGGTCAGGCCGAGAAACAAGTCGCCGATAATGTTGTTTTCCCAGGCGCTGCCCGCTTGATGGGGATCTAAGGTGGAAGGCTCGGCCTGATTGCCGCGGCGAAACACCATCGGCGATGCCGCGTCCGCCGCAACATGGGTCAAAGCAACAGTCAGAGCCAGCAGACCGACCCCGCACAACCGCCGCCATTTCGTTTTTGTTGCCATGTCCAAAGCTTACCTCAAAACCCCGCTTTCGGTCACGTTACCCCTGTTCACACGCGGCAAATCGTTTAGCATATGCAGCACACCGCTTTGTGGTTTCCGGACATCCGCGCCCCGCACGCCTGCCCAGCCAGCCACACCTGGGGGATTCTGTGCTTACTCCGTGTTCTCGCCGCCATTTTTTAGCTTCTGTAACGGCGTTAGCCGCTACGGGCGCAAAACGTGCGGCCTTTGCGAGCGAAACCGATCCGTTGCCCGCCACGGCCCGCCTCAATGGCTGGCTCGAGGCGCGTTACGATTTCTGGCTGGCGCGCAGTCCTATGGAGCAAGCGTACCTCGGTCTTAAGACCAATGGTGACAAGTGGGACGATCTCAGCGAAGCGCATCGCCTTGATAACTTCGATCGCGTGCAACGGGAATTGGCCGATCTCAGGGAAAATTTCACGTCGCCCGTGATCTTGCCCGAAGGCCGCCTCTCTTACCGCCTTTACGAATATCGCTGCGAACATCTCATCAATGATTTCGCGTGGCGCAATCATGAGTATCCCGTCAGCCAGATCGACGGCTGGCAGCAGGAAATTCCATCGTTCCTCATGAACATCCATCACATCGAAAAGCTTGAAGACGCGCAAGCCTACCTCGCGCGTTTGCACGGCATAGGCGTGGTGGTGGACCAGGTCATCGAACGCATGCGCCTGGGAGAGAGTGCGGGCGTTCTGGCGCCGAAGTTCGCTTACGCTAATGTGCTCAGGGACTGCCGCAATCTTTTGACCGGCGCGCCGTTCGACAAGCAGCTGAGCGGTGATAGTCCGCTGTGGGCCGATTTCAGCGCGAAAATCGACGACCTTGATGTCGGGCCGGGCGTCAAACAGGCTTTGCGCGGCGATGCCATCAAGTTGTTGATCACCAGCGTGCGGCCCGCATTCTTGAAGCTGATGTACGTCTGCGAACAGCAAGCCGAGCGTGCTACCACCGACGACGGCGTGTGGAAACATCCAGATGGTACGGCTTACTACGCCAATCGGCTCGGCTATCACACCACCACCGACATGTCGGCCGCGGAGATTCATGCTTTTGGCTTAAGCGAAGTGGAGCGCATTCATAGCGAGATGCAAGGCATCATGCAGCGCGTCGGCTTCGGCAAAGAGCTGAAGGATTTTTTCGCGTTCCTCAAGACTGATCCGCGTTTCTATTTCCCGCAGACCGCCGAAGGCAAAGCCGCGTACATCGTGCGTGCAGAAGAAATTATAGCCGGCATGAATGCACGGCTGGATGAAGTCTTTGTCCGCAAGCCGCACGCACCCCTTGTCGTCAGGCCGGTGGAAGCGTTCCGCGAACAATCCGCAACGGCGGCCTTTTATCAAAGTGCGGGCGCTTTCGATAAGCGGCCCGGCACGTACTACATCAACACCTACGACATGAAGGTGATGAGTAAGTTCGAGATGGAATCGCTGGCGTATCATGAAGGTATTCCCGGCCATCACATGCAGATCGCGCTCGCGCAGGAAATGGATGGCTTGCCACGTTTCCGCCGGTTCTCCGGCTACACCGCCTATGCTGAAGGCTGGGGCCTTTATTGCGAACGTCTCGCCAAGGAAATGGGTTTCTATCAAGACCCGTATTCGGATTTCGGCCGCCTGTCATCGGAACTCTGGCGCGCCTGCCGGCTGGTGGTGGATACCGGCATCCATATGGACGACAAGCGCTGGACCCGCGCCCAATCCATCACCTACCTCACGGAAAACACCCCGAACGCGGTGACTGATATCGAAAACTCGGTCGAGCGCTACATCGTTGATCCCGGTCAGGCCACCGCTTACAAAATCGGCATGGCAAAGATCATCGACTTGCGCGAGGCCGCTAAGGCCACGCTGGGCGATAAGTTCGACCTTAAGGGGTTTCATAATGCGGTTTTGAGCGGCGGTTCGGTGCCGCTCACGATCTTGGCCGATATTGTCGATGATTGGGTCGCGCAGACCGCAGCGACCTAAAGCGCCGCTATTTCTCGAGCCAGGACGGGACCGGTAGGTCCTTCGAGCGTAAGAACGCCGGATTGAACAGCTTGCTCTGATAGCGGGCGCCTGAATCCGTCAGGAACGTCACGATCGTCTTTCCCGGCCCCAGCTTGTACGCCAGACGAATGGCGCCGGCGATATTGATGCCGGTCGAGCCGCCGACGCAGATGCCTTCGTCCTTAATCAGGTCGAACACGATGGGCAGGGCTTCTTTGTCGTGGATCTGGAACTGATCATCGATGGGGGCGCCGTCCAAATTGGCGGTCACACGGCCTTGGCCGATACCTTCGGTGATCGAACTGCCCTCGGCCTTCAACGTACCGTGGGCATAATAATTGAACAGCGATGCGCCCATCGGATCGGCCAGCGCGACAACAATGTCCTTACGCTTTGCCTTTAGGCCCAAAGCGACGCCCGCGAGGGTGCCGCCGGTGCCGACCGCCGAAACGAAGCCGTCGATCTGGCCATTCACATCATTCCAGATTTCCGCCGCGGTTTCCCGTGCATGGCCGTCGCGGTTGGCGACGTTATCGAATTGATTGGCCCAGATGGCGCCGTTCGGTTCCGTGCGGGCCAACTCTTCGGCTAGGCGCTGCGAGAATTTGACGTAGTGGTTCGGGTCGGAGGCGGCGACCGCCTTTACTTCCCGCAAGTCCGCGCCCAAAAGACGGAGAAAGTCTTTTTTCTCCTGGCTTTGGGTTTCCGGCACGACGATGACGGTGCGATAGCCCTTGGCATTGCCGACCACGGTCAGGCCGATGCCGGTATTACCGGCCGTGCCTTCGACAATCACGCCGCCCGGTTTCAAGCGGCCTTTGATCTCGGCATCTTCGATGATGAATTTGGCCGTACGGTCTTTAATAGACCCGCCCGGATTGGCGTATTCAGCTTTCGCGAGGATGGTGCAGCCCGTCAGTTCCGACGCTTTGCGCAATTTAATAAGCGGCGTATGGCCGATAGAGGCCACGACGTCCGGGAAAAGGCCGGCGGAACTGGGATTGGCGGGCATGGAGATCACGAAAAACGTTCGATTTTAAAGTTCACTGTCTGCATTGAAGCCGACCGGCTCGGTCCCAGAAAGGCGCTTCTGGCGGAGGGGTGGCGGGAAGGCTGTTCCTAGAGAAAATGTTCCTCTGATTAGGCTTTAATCGTAGCAGTCTAGTCTCTTCCGTGCGGGTTTGCGAGTTCCCGAGCGGGGCTTGATTGGGCCGCTATAGATGGCGACAATCAGGTGCATTGGCGCTGTCACATATAGCGTGAGTAGGTTGGGGGACTTTCTGTATGACAAGCGCGACGTTTACCTCGCGGTTTTATACGTCGGCGGACGGCTTGAAGCTGCATTACCGGGACTACCCGGGTCCGGCCAACGCACCTTTTACCGTGCTTTGCATTCCAGGCCTTACGCGTAACGCCAAGGATTTCGAGGAATTGGCGCCGCATCTCGCGATAAAGTACCGGGTGCTGTGCGCCGATCTACGCGGGCGCGGGCTTTCGGAATATGCCAAAGACCCCATGACCTACGTCCCGCCGGTTTATGTGCGCGATATGGCGTCGCTTATTAGATCGGCCGGCTTGTCGCAGGTGGCACTGATCGGCACGTCGCTTGGCGGTATCATTTCTATGGTTATGGCCGGCGTCATGCCCGCCAAACTGCTGGGGATCGTGCTCAACGATATCGGCCCGGAACTGGATCCGGCCGGACTGACCCGCATCGCGAGTTATCTTGGCAAGAGCAAACCCATCACCACCTGGGACGAAGCCGCCGCCGCCATTCACATGCTCGATGGGATCATCTACCCCGGATATCAACAGGCCGAATGGCTGAAATTGGCGCGCCGCCGGTTTATCGAGATGCCCGATGGCGCCTTCCGCCCCGACTACGACTTTAATATTTCCAAGCCTTTCGCAAGTGCGGGGGCCGTAAACCTTTGGCCGTTCTTCAAAGCCATGAAGGATATTCCCGTGTTGGCTATTCGCGGCGGCACGTCCGATCTGCTGAACCCGGTCGTCTTTACGCGCATGAAGCAGGAACTTGCCCATCTTGATCAGGCTGTCGTGCCTAATCATGGTCACGCGCCTTATCTGGATGAACCCGAAGCCTTACAGGCGATCGATCGTTTTCTGGCGAAATTGCCGTCCCGGCTGGGTCCGTTTACGGCCATCGGTCGAACGTTCCGTTCGATCCTGTTTCTGATGCGTCTTAAGATGCAGGGCGTCATTTAAGCCCCGAAACGTAAGCCCTAAATCAACAAATGAAAAACCCGCTGAGCGTTAGCTCAGCGGGCTTTCCATCACAATCGGATATCGCACCGGTACAAACTGTTCAGGGACAGAGCCCTTAAAGGGAAACCTTCCGTTCGCGCCGATCTCGTAGCCGTTCTTGTGTGCTATCCCTTAAGAAAAAGAAGTGGCTAAAGCCTACTTCTTTTTGGCCTTCTTTTTGGCCTTCTTTTTAGCAACTTTCTTCTTCGCTTTTTTCTTTGCAGCCATGATCAAATCCCCTGTCATGAGAGTTTGTGTTACGTCCGGATGCCTCGAACCATAAAAAACCGAACACCACGTTCGATGTGAAACATCCAAACACTGATGAGATAAACGCAGTTGAAAAAAATTCACAAGAGATTTTGCGCAGGCGCTGAATTTTTTTCTTGATTTCTGTTTGAAGCCAATTTCGGCGCGGTGCATGCGCACCCGATTTTGAGTCTTTCATCGCATAAAATTATCGGCGAGACGGAGCGCAACGTGCGCCTTACGCATCGCGCGCGGCGATGATGAAAGATCGACGCCTGCGTGGCATTTTTTGGTTCGCCGTCGCGAGGTTTGCGGGCGGACTTCATGGCGCCGCCGATGTTTTTTCCGCGGCCGTTGATGCAGCCGCGCCGCGGCGCAAAAATATTCGGAAGTGCAGTAATTATGCGCGTTGCTTTATTTTTTGGGACGACACGCGCACATATTTTTATGCGCGGACGCGCGCACAGAAAAGTTTCATGCATGCGCGTTGCAAAGGTCGTCGTTTGCGTCGTGCCAGAGTGAGGGGTGATGACCTTTTCGCAGCAAGTTTTTTCAAAATTATTGTGCGGTGAGCCGCATTTTTGGACACCGTTGGGCGTCGATCCGGAGGGTTTCGGCCGCAAGGCTGAAGGGCGGGGTCAAGCAGCGTTGGTTAAGACATTCTTACCAATGCACCACCGGTAGAGGAGGGGGGTGGCAGTCTTCCCAGGGGTGGGAAATTCAAAAAAGCCGCGACTCGACGTCCTCCGAGTCTCCCCGCGGCTAGCTAACCTCGCCGTTGGCCGACATCACGATGGCGATCGGACGCGTCTTTGGAAACTGCGAGAGCACGATCATCGTGATGACCATGAGGGGCACGCTGAGGATCATGCCGGTGATCCCCCAGATGGCGCCCCAGATCGAAAGTGAAAGGATCGTCACGACCGGACTTAGGTTCAGCGACTTGCCGGTCACCTGGGGTTCGATGACGTTTTCCACAAAAGCCTGAACGCCGACCAGACAGCCCAGCACCAGCGCCGCAACGACGAAGGACGCGAACTGCAACAAGGCCAACACCGTCGGAAACAGCATGGCCAAAGGCGATCCGATATAAGGAATGAAGTTCAATACGAACACCAACAAGGCCCAGAAGCCCGCGAAGTCCACGCCAAAGGAGATAAGGATAATGTAGCTGAGCACGGCATTTAGCAGGCTAACGCCGGTCTTGATGAGGACGTATGTCTCGATCTTGCGGCCCATGGCGAGCAACGTCGCGCGCACAAGTTGTTCCTTCCCCGGCTCGGGGATCACCTTCTTAAGTTTGCGGTCGAAGGTGCGGATTTCGAGCAGCAAGAACGTGACATAGGCGAAAACCTGGAAGGTATTGGCGGCCATCGACTGAAATGCGCCGGCAAGGCTTTGCACGACCTCGCGGAAGTTGACCTCTTGCGCCAGTGTCGTGAAGGTCGGCGGCTCCTTTAGTCTTAAAAGCTTGGCCGCAAAGGCGGTGCCCTGGCTGAACATCTCTTGCAAACGCGTCTGATACCCGGGGGCGGCGTCAATCACGTCGCTGATGTTGCCGGCGACGATTTGCCCTGCAATAGCGAGGACCAGGAAGAGAATCAGGATCGCACCCGTTAAACCCATCCAACCCGGCGGATGCCATGACCCGATTTTTAGGCGTTGCAGGCGGTTGCCTAGGGCGGCGATGAGGTAAGCGATGAAAATCGCCAGGACCAGCGGCATCAGGATCGCTTCGCCCACGACCAAAAGGTAAATGGTGAGCGCCACCAACCCAAAGGCGGCGGCGAGCGTGACTACGCCGGGATTAGAAGAGGAGGCCGTCATGGCGGATTGTCCGTTTTACCAAAGGCGATGTGGGGCGTTTAAAAGAAGAACCTGTAGCTGACCTGAGCCTGGTTTTCGTTCGTCTTCTCTGGTTGGCCCAGAAAGGCACGTTCAGGCCTGCGGCTGGTGACATGCAGGAATTCAAAGGTTAGGCGCTGGTTGGTCGTCGGGCGGTAGACATAGGCCAGCGTAAAGGCTGCGCCGTCCTCGTTATTGTTATCGGTGGCGGTGATATCCCTGTCGTCGGCGTCGAAGTATTCGCCTCGAATGCTCACCCGGTTTTGTCCCCATTCCTTGCTGAGCAGGGCAAAGGCCGACCAGTAACCGTTATGTTCGACCGGACCGCGCGGCGGCGCGATGGTGATAAGGGACGTGCTGCCTTTCATGACCTGCGTAATCAGGTCGAGATCGCCCGGCAGATCGGTTTGATAGCCCACAGACCAGAACTTTGTCCGCCATGAGAACTCATTGTTTTCCGACACGCGGTCGTCGGCCTTGTTGTCGTACCAAAGGGCCGTGAGCCTGCCGTAGTCGGCATTCTTGATGTCTATGCTCGCGTAAACGCCGGCGCGCCCGTCGATTTCGTGAAAGGGCTTTTCGGTTTTGGCATGGGTCGACATGCGGCTGGGCGGCCTGAAGATGCGGATCTGCGCCAGCTGCAGCCGGTCGAAGAAACCGGTTTCGCGGTCGTTGAAGGACCAGCCGCGCCAAGCCAACATGGTGCCCGCCGGGTCGTTGTAACCAAAGATCGCGCCGGTTAGCCCAAATTCCCAGTCTTCCGTGCGGCGATATATCGTGGCTTCACCGCCGATGGTTTTCAGTTCTTCGCCGACCCAGCTGTTGATGGCCGATGAGGTGATGGTATAGGGGCTGGTCCAGGCGAGGCCGTTATTTTCCAGCGAAATCGGCGGATAGAACGCGCCCACCCTGGCTTTGAACCCCACTTCGCGGGACGGTGCCGGTTTGTATTGCAGGAAGGCTTCCTGAATATCCACGCCTTGTTGCTGTTGATCGTTGGCGGTCAGGATCATCACGCCCGACCAGTCGAACCCGAACTTGGGCACGATTGCGACGGCCCCTTCGACGCGCGCGATATAACGCCGCTCGCCGCTCGCCGTGCCGCCGTAACGCAGCTTGCCGAGACCGCCATCCTCCCAGCTTCGGGTTTTGCCGCTCATGATGGCGCGGCCCTCAAGGAAGCCGTTCACATCAAGGCTGAAGTCGCCAAGTGACAGGACGTCATCCAAGGCGCGCGCCGGCGATGGTTGCGCGAGAAGGGCCATAAGCGGCAGGAAAGCCAGTCGTGAAACGCTACGGCCCAAGTGTCCCTCATCCTCCCGTAGCGACAATGCCGGTGATCCCGCGACCACCGGCGTGGGGCGACCAGCGGGACGTCGTATAGAAAATCGCGAAGTCTTCGGCAGAGATCGGCCGGCTGACATAGTAGCCCTGACCCGTATCGCAGCCCAAGTTTTGCAGGATTTCGAGCGAGGTCCGGTCCTCGACCCCTTCTGCCGTCACGCGCAGGCCCAGGTTATGACCCAGCTCGATGGTCGATTTGACCAATATCTGGTCGCCGCGGCTATCGGCCAGCTTCAAAACGAAGGATTTGTCGATTTTGATCTCTTGCACGGGCAGACTCTTGAGGTGGGCCAATGATGAATGCCCGATGCCGTAATCATCGATCGACAGGGTCAGGCCCATGCCGCTCAAGGTCTTCAAGACCTCGTGGGCATGAACCGGGTCTTGCATGATGGCGCTTTCGGTAATTTCCAAGATCAGGCGGCCAGGGCTGACGTCGTAAGACGAAAGCAGATTGGCGATCTCTTGAGGCAGTTGCCGATTACCCAGATCGTGCGCCGAAAGGTTCACGGCGATTTTGACGTTGATGCCTTTGTCGGACCAGGTGCGCGACTGCTTCACGGCGGCGGCCAAAGCCCAGGCCGTCAGCTTCCTGATGTTGCCGGTCTGCTCGGCCAAGGGGATGAAAAGATCGGGCGCCATAAACCCGCGCTCGGGATGGTTCCAGCGTATGAGCGCTTCCACCGTGGTCACAGTCTCGGTGGAAAGGTCGACCTTGGGCTGGAAGAAGAATGTGAACTGGCCTTTGTCCAAGCCTTCGCGCAGCTCGCCCATCATGGACAGGCGCTCGGGGCGATGCGGATCAAGGTGCGGGTCATAGACCGCATAGGTGCGGCCCTGTTCCTTGGCTTCATAGATCGCCGTATCGGCGTGTTGCATGAGCGTGCGGGCTGTTGCGCCGTGCTCAGGGTAGCGTGCTTCGCCCAGCGTCGCTGTGACGTCGATGTTGAAGCCGGCAACGCTGACAGCTTTGTCGAACAGCACCAAGATGCGCTCAACCACCAAGTTTACGGCAACGGAATCGTTTGTATCCAGCGCGAGCGCAAAGATGTTGCTGGCGTGGCGCGCGACGGCGTTGGGCTGGGGTACAATCTGGCGCAGGGTTTTGCCGATCTTGCGGATCAGCTGGTCGCCGGTATCGTGACCCAGCGTATTGATCAGTTCCGAGAACCGCCCGATCTGCAAAAGGATCACGCTGAACACCTGCGCATTGTTCTGGCGGGCGATGATCATGTCGGCCACATGGCCTTCAAACGACATGCGGTTGGGCAACCCCGATAGGGGATCGTGCCGGGCTTGATGGGCGATACGGTCTTCGCGCTCGCCGATGCCGGTCATCATCTGGTTGAAGCTTTCCGACAGACGGCCAAACTCGTCCTGCTGCGTGACGAGGATCTTTTCCGTGTAGCGCCCAGCTTGAATGCGCCGGGCGGCTTCGTCCAGCGAACGGATCGGCTTGGTCACCGTACGGGCAATGAATACGGCGCCCGCAAGCGACACCGCCAAGGCAGCGCCCGCCACGGCGATCAACCACAGGAACAGCGGGCGATACGGCTGCAGCGCAACGTCTAGCGAATACTGCAACACCACATGGACCTGCGACGTCTCGCGCGGCCCGACAAGGGGTGCAACCAGCGTGACATAATCGCTGCCGGCCATGGGAATGATCGTAGGACGGCTCACCAAGTCCTGCGGCGCGCGCAACGCCGGCAACAACATCTCTTTCAGATTCTGCGGCAAGGTGCTGGCGGGCGCTTTCCAGGCTCCGTCCTCGGCCTTGAACGCAAAGGTGATTTCGACCGGCACGGTAGTGACACGCTGCAAATCGGCAACGAACTGATTTCCGCTTTCGATTCCGACAACGATCCAGGCGATGGGCAAAGGTGCTAGAACAGGCACAACGACGAGTTCGTAAATGCGGTCGTCGAGGACCGTCGTTGCGGTCGCCCGGCCGTGTTCTTCGGCCGCCTCAATCATATCGGTGAACTTGAACGGTCTATCTTGTCCCGCAGCTGAGGAATCTCTGCTTACGGTGTCGGCGACGACGGCAGAATTGAGCGACACCAGCAACACGCGGTCGGCATTGATGCGTTCTGCCAGGTTATGAAGCGCGGACAAAATCGTGGCGCGGTCATCGGTCGCGACAGCTTGGCGGAATCCAAAGTCCGACGCGAGTAACGCAGAGCCGCCGGCCAGTGAGTCGGCGGTTTCAGCGAGGCGGCGGTTGAAAATATCGTTGGTGGCGCTCAGCTGCGCGCGCGCCTGATCGAAGATGTTGGTCCGAATGGCGCTCTGAACCAGAAAAAACGTGATCGCGCCGACAACAAAGAACAGCGCCCCGAAAAACAGGATCAATCTGGCTTGGAAATGATGAAATCTACGAAACACTTGTGCTGCCGCCTTGTGAAAGCTGCCGTCAGTTGTAGGTTTCGTCGACCGCTCCGGGCTTTGTCTGAGTCCGCGTGCGCTTCAGATCAAGTTGCACAGATACGGTAGCTGTATCGGTAGCCGTAACCGCCAACGTGCCGGCATCGCCCTGGCCGGCCTTTTGATTGGGGTGCCAAACCTTCACGACATAGTTTCCAGCCGGAAGCTGGCCGATCGTGCTTTCACCCTTTTCATTGGTCGTTGAAAAGTGGGGCGTTCCTACGACGTAAATGTAGGCCAGCATGTTGTCGTGGATATTGCAGCCGAGCGGCACGACGCCTTCCTTATCAAAGGTCACGGTGCTCACTTCGGATTTACCATAGAGCTTCAACTCAAAAGTTTTGGCCGGCGCGAAGGAATAGACTTGGTGCCGAAAAGGATCGCGGTTGGGAAACTCAACGGTGGTGCCGAGTTGAACGGGCAGCACGAAGGGGACAAACTGCTTATGCTCTTGAACCATCAGGGATTTGGCGCTGCTTTTTACAGCGACAGGTCCTTGGCCGACCGGCGTGGCTGTAATGACGGCCGCTGTCACGGGCGTGCCATCAGGCGTTGTGACGTGCGCGTTAATCGTACCGGCGTAAGCTAACGGCGCGCAGATGAGCGCCCAAACCGCCGGCATCACCCGCCAGGTGTTTATCGATCCCATCCCCAAGATTCTGATCCCTCATTGTTTTGCGGCTATTATTGCCTCTGTGCGGTGCAAAAACCAGTACTCACGGACGTGTTTAGCGTCCGGTGACCGCAAATTTCTCGTGTTTTGACAAAGGTTTAGACGAAATGACGCGTAAGTGACTGTCGCGCTGGCGGGTTTACGTTGGCCCGGGAGGGGTTTTACCCCCGATCTGGTTGTATTCCATCGGTCCTTTGACGGCTTTGATCTTCGGCGTCCACTCCAGCTTAAAGAGCTGCGCGTCGACCTCGCTGCCCTTCAATTTGCGACGGCCGATGTCCTGAAACCGAAAAGCCGGACCAACACAGCGGGATTTTGCTTCCTCGCTGCAGAAGATTTGATTGTCTCCGGCCGCCGAGCAGACGCCGTTCAGGTAGCCAAGCGCAGGTCCGTAGTACTCGCCTTCTTCGAAACTGGCTTCGCCGGTGTGAATGCCGAGGCGCATGACGAGTGGCGCATCCGGATTGTCGCGTGCGTAACCTGTGCCTTCCTGCTGGATCTCGATAGCTGCGCGCGCGGCAGACGCCGCATCCGGAAAAGTCAGCAACATGCCGTCGCCGGTATGTTTTATTGCGGTGCCGCGGAAGTTCTTGGTCGCACTGCGGGCGGCCGCGTTGTGCGCGCGCACGACGCGCTGCGCCGCCGAGTTCCCGAGCTTGCTGGTCAGCGCCGTCGAGCCGACAATATCCGTCAGCAGGAAAGTGACCTTTTTGATTTCGGCGCCGCGCACGTTGGGATCGGCCCACTGCTGGATCAAGTCAGGCAACGCCGGCAGGGATGCATTTGTGATCCCATCCAGCACCGCAGTCATGGCGGCGTTGCCGGCGGTCATAAGCTGTTTGAAACGCGGGCGCTGCGTGGTGACCTCAAGGCGCTGAGCAAAGGCTTCGGCGATAGACGCGTGGGTGCCGGAATGCTCAAGCGCCTTCCTAAGAAGATCGAGCTTGATGTTGTCGGAGAAACCGCCGCGCTCGCTGATAGCTGTGGCAGCGCCCGCGAGATAAAGGTTGAGGCCAACACGTTCAAACGATTGCAGTTGCGGTTTGGCAGCCGTCAGCGCAGCGACGCAGGTATCGGTAAAAGCGATGAGCTGTGCGCGTTCTTTTTCGAGAAGTGAGTCCATAACCGAAGCCGCGCTGTCGATCAGACTTTCAGTGGTCTCCGCTGGCTTAGGCGCAGCATCGGGCGTCGGTTCGCTGCTGATCTGAAACGACGTTTGTTCGCCTTGATCGGCGTTTGTTTCCAGACGCTGCGTTGGCGCGGACACAGCTTCATTTTCGCCAACCTCAGCGGGTTCGTCTGGCAGCGCAGGCGGCTCGTCCGCCGCATCATCCACGCTTGCGGGCGCCGGCGGTTGCCAGCGCGCCGGCTCGGGATCGCGCACGCCGTGCAACAGCGTTTCGATAGTGCGGTGTTGCGATTCCTGGCCCTTGCCGCGCCAGAGAATCCATTCCATCGGAATGTAGATCTTCATCATCGTCAGGCCCGCCGTCAGGACCGTGGCGGCGAAGGTGAACAACAAAAGCATGTTGAAGGAACTTCCCGCTGCACCGCCGCTCTCGCGGAACGATGACAACGAGATCGCCATGATCATGGTCACGATCGCGCCGATGCCAAAGGCATTAACGCAGACCATGAAGATCCGCGACGTGACGTTGGTATCGGTCGAGGGTCCTTTGGTCTCGGGCGGCGCTGTACCATTTTTTGCAACGACGCGAATGGTCAGCTGCTCGTGTTCGGGAGCCAAGCTTTCTTCAAGAACTTGCGTGGGTCTACCGAAATCAGCTTCAAGCACACGAGCGGCTTCGACCGCCTGGCTTTCCTCGCCCTGGCTGAAGCGGGCATGCAAAGCCCAACGCCCCAACTTGACGACATACACCTCGTAATGGGTGATTGCCTTCATGTGTCCCCAATAGCGCAGCGTGCCGGTGCGTGCTTTGCGCCCCGGTCGTTATTCAGTGATTTCCGGCGAAAATGCGCCGTGCAGCGGTAGTCTATGCGACCGGATTGACCATGCCGGCGCGATTCAGCAACAAGTCCCAATTGTTCATGGACTGCAGCAAGAAGTAGCTGGCGTGCAGGAATCCGCTCTTGCTCCATTCCAAGACGGTGGCATCGGGCAGGTTCTTGAACTTTTCTTCGTCGATGCGGCGGAAGCTGCCCAGATTGACGCGCTGGCCAGGCACCGGCTCGATCTCAAGCGTGCAGTCGGTGACGATGTCGGCCTTCTTCAAGGCTTCCGAATAATCGCGCGTGTGCAAAAAGGCGCCGTGGAACTGATTGGCGAAATCCATGGCCTGCGTAATGACTTCGGTTTCTTTGCCATCGCTGCCGAACAACGGGCGCGCACTGGCACTTGCGCTGTTGGCGGCGGTATCAATGCCGAGCGTGAGGCGGTCGTCATCGCTGGCGAGCAGGATGAACGGGTGACGGCGCACGTAAGCCGGAATGTACGAGTACTTTTCCCACTTGCCGTCGGCGCCTACGAAAAGGTTCTTTTCGGGCTGCACGCCAACTGCCGCCGTCGGGATGAGATCGTCGCCGAGCAGCAAAATCGGATAGTGGCGCGAGGCCATCGTGAATTCTGGAACCGTCAGCGGCACCGTGTTGGTGTTGGCGGCATAAGCGTAGTCGCCTTCGCCGCGCACTTTGAAACCTTTATGGAGCGTTGCCGACAACGGCTCGATGCTCGAATAGAACAACGGCGCGGTCATGGGCTGGGGCGCGCTCTGCATGGCGGAAGTATCGGTCACGGCATCTCATCCTTTGTTAAACGGCAATTGGAGCGTTCGGTCCGGGACCCGCCATGGACGGGGCTGAACGCGGACGGAGAATAGGGTGCCGCCCGGGAAACGCAAAGGACGTTTTCGGGGCTGTGCAGTGCAGCAAAAACCGCAGAAATCCGCCGTTTTTGAGGCTAGGACGGGGGCCTACGTCTTGGTCTTTTTGGGGCGGGTCGCCCCGTAATAGCGCCACAGCAGAAGTGAGGCGCTGGAGCGGTAGGGCCGCCAGATTTCACCAAAGCCATGAAGGTCCTTGGCGCTGGGGCGCTCCTTCATATCGTGCAGCATCTGGATCGCGAGTTGCAGCGCTAGATCGCCGACCGGCCACACATCGGGGCGGCCCATGCCGAACATCAGATAGATGTCGGCGGTCCAATCTCCGATGCCTTTGAAGGAGGTCAATGTCGCGCGTACGGTGTCGTCGTCGGCGCGTTCGAGCGCTTTGAAGTTCAAGGTTTTGGCTTCGACCGCTTCGGCAAGGCCCAGAGCGTAGCGCGTCTTCTGTCCGCTGAACCCGCTGGCGCGAATACCTTCTTCGCCAAGCTTGAGCAGACGCGCGGCAGTGACGCTGCCGCCGGCATTGCGTTTGAGCTTCGCCCAGATCGCCGCACCCGCCGCCGTCGAAACCTGCTGATCGCCGATAATGCGGATCAGCGTCGCAAAGCCCGGGCCGATCACGCGCGGTTCCGGCACGCCTGCGACTTTGATCGCGTGCGATAGACGTTTGTCGCGCCGGCGCAAAATGCCGAGATGCTTTTTGATGTCTTCGGCGTTGTGGACCATGCTTATTGCGCTTTACGGCTGAAGACCCACACAGCGTCGTCCGATGCTTTGGGATCGAAGCTGTAGCCGGCGGTATCAAAACGCTTGAGGTCTTCGGGTTTGCTCAGCCGGTGCTGCACGATATAGCGCGCCATCACGCCGCGCGCTTTTTTGGCGAGAAAGCTAACGACCGTAGCCTTGCCGCCTTTTATCTCCTTGAAGACCGGTTGGATGACCGGCGCGTGCAGCGCCTTTTCGTCGATGGCGCTCCAATACTCATTGGAGGCGAGGTTGATGATCACCGGCTTTTTCAACCCACCCGTCACGTCATTGACGTGGGACGTAAGCGGCGCGCGCCAAAAGGCGTAGAGGTCTTTGCCGCGCGCTGTGCCAACTTTGCTTCCCATCTCTAAACGATAGGGTTGGATGGCATCCAATGGCCGCAGCAAGCCGTAAAGGCCGGAAATGATACCCACATGCTTTTGCGCGAAGGTGATGTCGCCCTTGCTCAGGCTTTTGGCGTCAAAGCCCAAATAGACATCGCCGTTGAAAGCGTAGATCGCGGGCTTGGTCTCGCTCGCGTTCGCGGGATCGAAGCTTTGAAAGCGCTGATAATTCAATTCCGCGAGGGCAGGGCTGATGTCCATCAAGCGGCGCAAATCCTCGCGCGTGAATTGCTTGGCACGCGCGGCCAATAGGGCGGTGTCTTGCAATAACGCCGGTGCGGTTGACGCAGATGTGCCCGATTTCGGCACGGGGCCGAAATCCAATTTCTTGGCGGGAGAGAGAAGAGCGAGCAGCATTCTTTAGGATACGCCGCCGTCTTTGCCGCGTGGACCGTGTTTGTCGGCAGCGGGAGCAGGGTTGGCCGCGGCCGGTTCTGGGGCTTGCTCGGGCTCTTTTTCGATCTGCGCCGCCTTCAGGTCGTTGAGCAATTTTTCAGCGACGTGGTTGGTCGTGGCGTAGCGCTCGTTCACACGGCTGAGGTTGTTGATCAGAATATTGATCAAGGCGCGTACAAAAGGATCGCATGCGCCGATCTTCTGCTGAATGGTTGACTTGGAGATGCGCACGACAACGCAGGGCTCCATCGCAATGGTAGTGGCGGTGCGGCGTTCGCCGGTAATGGCCGCCATTTCGCCGAACATCGCACCCTTTTCCAGCACGGCCAGACGCACAGCTTTGCCGTCGGTGGTTTTGTAAACGCCGATCCGTCCGGACTCGAGCACGTAAGCATCTGTGCCGTCGTGGCCTTCGCGAAAGATCACTTTGTCTTTCTCATAAGGCACGCGCATCAACACCTCGCCGTACTTGGAGCGGATATTGGTTTCTTTTTCTTCCGGAGTGCCGGTGCCGAATGATGTCATGATACTTTCCTGCTCAAGGGCCTGTCTCAGAACGAGACGGTCCAAGCTCCGCCGTCGGTGCGGCAGGCAATGGCGCGGGCATTTTCGAAATAATCTTCAAGCGCCAGGGTTTGCACAAAGGTGCGACAGGTGAAACCGCCCATCATGTTTTCACTTTCCGCCATGGCGCTGCCTTCGCGACCTTCCAGGTGCCAGAAAATCGTTTCGCCGATCACGGCTGTCAGAGCCTCTTTCTGCGCAGCGTGTTGCAACGCAGCTTGATCGACTGTCAGACGCTTCAAAAGTTCGGCCGGCAAAATATCGATGTCGTGTGCGGCTTGCTCGCCTTTAGCCTTGTCGTCGCCGGTTGCCGATGACTTCGGCGGCGTGCGGTAAGAAACCGTACTGGGGCGCGGAGGATTTGCGGCCGCGGTCGGACGGCTGCGCGCAATGGTCGTGATCTGACGGCTCGTGCGCGCAGTCTGGGTGGTTGCGCTCGAAAGCCCGCGTCCGACAATTTGCATGCTTGTGTTGACGGTTCGCGCTGCGGTGACAAACGGCTGCAAGGCGGCCTGCGTGGTCTGTTGCGCCATGCGCGGCACAAGGCCGCAGCCGCCGAGCGAAGCCACGGCGCTGGCTAACAGCATATATGCAAATAGCTTACGTCCCGGCATCCCCAAACCCCGGTTCCCAACAGTGATGTATTATAGACTCTCCCGACGCGGAAGCTTCTGTCTATTTAAGGCGCGGGGAGACCGGAAATGGGTGGCTTATGAGGGACTTATTGGTCCTGAACGAGCTGCCAGCCGCCATTGGCCGTTTGGCACGCCGTGCCATAAGTCTCCTGCGCTCTGCCGTTGATCGTGACGTCTTGGCGGAACTCGCGGCAATACCGTTGGCCGGCCCAACCGTCACGGGTCGTCGTCACGGTGCCGTTGGCGGTGGGCGAATTCCAAGCCATGCCTTCACCCACCGGTGCTGCCAACGCGCGTTGGTACGCCGTGAGATAAAGTTCGCGGTCCTGCGCAGTCATTGCATCGCCGACGAAAGCCGGGAAAAGACCCAAGCTATAGATCGGGCCATTCGCGCGGCGCGGATAAAGCGGCTGGGAATAAGAATAATAAGCCGGTGCGTAATACTGCGGTCCGTAATAGGGACGATAGAAACCCATCGGCGCATAGAACTCAGCGCCATACCAGCTACGTCCATAATGACCACGGCCATATGCACCACCGTAGTAACCGCCGCCGTAACCAAGCGGCACACCGATGGACAACGAGAACGAACTGCGGGCCTGGGCGTGGTCGGCCGTGCCGAAACTCAATCCCGCCAAAAGCGTTACAGCTATCGCAGCGATACGTAAGAAGTTTCTCATGGTGCGCCTCAATTTAATGACCTTAACGAGCGTAAATATAGGACGGAAATCTGCGCAAAATATGGCGGATTTCAGGACGTCCGCGAGGGGTGCCTCTCAACCTTGTAATGCTCCAGCAAGGGCTGGGTAATGCGACATGGCGCAACCCTAGTGCGAGATCAGCGTTCGCGGCGTTTTTCAACGTACCCAACTTTTTTGTTGGGATTTCAATAGGTTCTATATCATGATGACAAATCTTGCCGATGCGGCGACCCCTGAGCGGACTGCCGTAGTAAACACTGCCGCGAACAATCGCGCTCAACAGACGGATACCGCGATGCGGGTGCTGGTAATCGAAGACGATAAAGACGCGGCGGACTACCTCGTCAAAGGTCTGCGCGAAAGCGGCTACACCGTCGACCACGCCGCCGATGGCCGCGATGGTTTGTTTCTCGCGTTATCCGAACCTTACGACGTCATGGTGGTCGACCGCATGCTGCCCGGTCCCGATGGCCTTTCCATCGTTGAGTCCGTGCGCAAGTCCGGCATCGCAACCCCGGTGCTTTTCCTCAGCGCGCTCGGCGAAGTAGAAGACCGCGTTGCTGGACTGAAAGCCGGCGGCGATGATTATCTCGCCAAACCCTTTGCCTTCTCCGAACTGCTTGCGCGCCTGGAAGCGCTGCTGCGCCGTTCCGGTGCGGTGCCTGAAAACACGTTCCTTAAGGTCGGCGATCTTGAAATGGATCTGCTGGCCCGCAAAGTCACGCGCCAAGGCAAACGCGTTTATCTGCATCCCCGGGAATTCCGCCTGCTGGAATATTTGATGCGCCACGCCGGCCAAGTCGTCACACGCACGATGTTGCTGGAAAACGTGTGGGAATATCACTTCGATCCGCAAACCAACGTGATCGACGTGCATATCAGCCGTCTGCGCCAGAAAATCGATAAGCCCTTCGATAAGCCCATCCTGCAAACTGTACGCGGTGCCGGATACAAACTTGATCCCGCCACCTGATACGGGACTAGACGCGTGACTGCATGAAACGCCTCGCCGGAATTTTCACCTCAATCACGTTTCGGCTGGCGCTTACCTACACGCTGATTTTCGGCGTGTCGGTCGGCGCGCTGTTCTATTACGTCTACTTCTCGACCACCGGCTTCGTCGTGCAGCAGAAAGAAGCCGCCATCGAAGCCGACGTGACGGGCTTCCAGGAGACCTTCGAGCGGTCCGGTGTTACGGGCCTTATCATTGCGGTGAACCGGCGCGCCGGCACGGGGACGAACCGCGACGGCATTTATCTGCTAGTGGATTCCCTCGGCAACACGCTGGCAGGCAATTTGCACAACTGGCCGCGTAATGCTGTGGCCGACGACATCTGGATCAACTTCACAATCAACGATTTGCGCCGCGCTGAGCCGGAAATCGCCGACGTGCGCGCCAAGCAATACGTCATCCCCGGCGGCCAGCAGAACTATATGCTTTTGGTAGGCCGCGACGTGCGCGACGCCCGCGAATTCCGCAGCCGCCTGCTTGATTCCGTGCAAGTCGGTTTGGCGATTACCCTCGCGCTGGGCATTCTAGGCGGCTTCATCTTTAGCCGCACCATCATGCGCCGCATCGAAGCGATTACGCGCACCTGCCGCAGCATTATGTCGGGTGACTTGAGCCAACGCGTCGTGGTGTCGCGCCAACACGACGAGCTGGGCCAGTTGTCGCTTAGCATCAACGCCATGCTCGATCAGATCGAACGTCTGATGAATGGCATGCGTCAAGTGTCCGACAACGTCGCCCACGATCTGCGTACGCCATTGACGCGCCTGCGCAGCCGTTTGGAAAGCGCGCTGCGGCATATGGACGATCCGAACGAACGCGAAACCATCGAAGGCGCCATTGCCGATGCTGATAGCCTGCTCGCGACGTTCGCAGCACTCTTGCGCATTGCCCGCGCTGAAGCCGGTTCGGCGCGCTCGTTCGCGAAAGTCGATCTCAATGCCATCGCTGAAGATGTGGCCGATATGTACAGCCCGCTGGCCGAGGAAAAGGGCCTCAACTTCGTCACTCATTTTCAGCCGGGCGTGATTGCGCGCGGCGATCCGAACCTGATCGCGCAGGCCTTGGCCAACCTGCTCGACAATGCCATCAAGTACACCCAGACCGGCCACGTCACCGTCTCCTTAAGCCAGCAAGACAACCGCCCGGTTTTCGTCGTGGCCGATTCCGGACCCGGCGTGCCGCCGGCGTTCCGCGGCAAGGTGCTGGAGCGTTTGTTCAGGCTTGAGCAAAGCCGCACTTCGCCCGGCAGCGGGTTAGGTCTCAGTCTTGTCGCCGCCGTCGCCAAGTCGCACGGCTTGGAGCTGATGCTCGACGACAACATGCCGGGACTTAGAGTGACCATGCGGTTCCCCGCGCAGCAGGGCGTCATCGTCGATCAAAAGACAGACGGGAAGGCGCCCAAGGCGCTACCGAAGCCCGAGCCCGCGCCCAAAGTTCCGGCCGACGCGGCGGCCGCTTAACGCCAAGACTCTAGCCACGGGCCCCGCTTAGGCTTTATCTTGATCGCCCGTTCCCTTTTCCCCCTCCGGTAATGACCTCCACCACCGTCGACGCCTTTGCTGCCATCCGCAACCCGCTGGTGCGCGCATTAGCGCTTGCGCGTGTGTCGATGGTTATCGGCAACCAAATCGTCAACGTGGCCGTGGGGTGGGAGCTTTATGAGCGCACGGGCAGTGCCTGGTCGCTGGGCCTTGTCGGCCTGTTTGAGCTAGCGCCGGTGCTGTTCTTCATGATTCCAGCCGGCAACGCCGCCGACCGCTTTCCCCGCCGCAATATCGCGATGGTCGCTCAAACCATCACGTGCCTAGCGGCCTTCGGCCTGATGACGCTGTCGTTGTTAAAAGGCCCCGTGCATCTGATTTACGGCGCGCTGATGCTGGTGGGTGCCTCGCGCGCGTTCTCGTCGCCGGCCATCGGTACGATCCTGCCGCAGCTTTTGAAGAGCGAGCAGTTCGTCAATGCTAACGCCTGGCTGTCGTCGGCCTTCCAATTTGCGTCGGTCTCGGGTCCGGCCATCGGCGGGTTCATTATTGGTTGGACCGGCGGAACGACGTGGGCTTACGGCATTGCCGGTGTTTGTCAGATCATCTTCATCGTGGCGTTCTCGACGCTGCCGGCAATTAAGCCGCCCGAAGCGGCCGAGAAGCGGAAATTCTCGGATGTCTTCGCGGGCTTTAGCTTTATCCGGCGCACGCCGATTTTTCTGGCAGCCATCACGCTCGATATGTTTGCGGTGCTGCTGGGCGGCGCAGTGGTGCTGCTGCCGATTTTTGCCAAGGACATTCTGCACGTGGGCCCGGAAGGTTTAGGGTGGCTGCGTGCAGCCCCTTCGGTCGGCAGCCTCTTGATGCTGATGATCATCACGCGCATGAAGCCCATGAAGCGGCCGGGCCGCACGTTGCTGATCGCTGTGGTGGCGTTCGGCCTCGCGATCATCGGCTTCGGTCTTTCGACAAGTTTCCTTTTGTCGATGTTTTGCCTTTTCCTGACGGGCGTGTTTGATTCCATCAGCGTCATCACACGCATGACGCTGGAGCAGGTGGTGACGCCCGACCGTTTGCGTGGCCGTGTTTCGGCCATCAACTACGTCTTTATCGGTTTCTCTAATGAGTTCGGTGCATTTGAAAGTGGCGCCACCGCCGCCTTGCTCGGACCCGTTGTTTCGGTTGTAGGCGGAGGCATCGGCACCATCGCCGTTGTAATTGCCGTCGCGTTCTTGTGGCCGGCACTCGCGCGCATTGGTCCGCTGCACACCTTAAAACCGCAGGAAGAGGCTGAAATCCCCTCAGAAACCGAAGCCCGGCATTCGGTTTAAAAACCTTTTTCCTGAATCCCAGCAACCGTTCTTTCCGCCCCGGCGTTTCACCTCTGACTCGTCGGTAAGGCAGCGTGGGGACGTAAGCCTTATATTCTTGGGGCTAGGATTCTAACTATGTCGCAGCTCAAATATTTGGCTTATCTCGCAATCGTCTGTGCCGTGCTGCTGGATCTATACAGCGCTAAGCCGGACACCACGGCCATGACCAGGCTCGCGTTGGACGCTATGGCTTTGCTATTTGCAGCCGGTGGATTGGGCGGCCTCGCAATGGGGACAACGCGCTTGCGTCGTTAACCCCGCGCCGCTTTCGAAAGCCGAAATCTTTATATCTTTTTTATGCCAGCGTTGCGTGCGGTGGCCCTGAAACGGTACAACCGCCTGCGCTAGCCTTCAAAATACCTTCATATTTATCAATGACTTAAGTCGCAACTGGTGTTGTGCGATCGCCCCTCGAAGGCGGGTGATCAAAACCCCCGCACGGCACATGCCTATATTTTCTTTACGCCTCCACCCCGAATTGCACATCGCATTTTTACGCGGAGAGGGGCGACGCTGTTCTCACGAAAACGAGAAAAGCGGAGGAATACATGAGCGCCTTTTCTTCAGACCTACAGACGCTGCTGCCTGACATGACCCGCTTCGCACGCGTGCTGACGCGCAACGAAGACGACGCACACGATCTGGTGCAAGATTGTGTCGAACGCGCCTTGCGCAAGCAAACGCTGTTCCAGGCCGGCACCAGCCTGAAGTCGTGGCTGTTCACTTTGATGCGCAACATCTTCATCAGCCAGAAGCGCCGCTGCGCGCTCGACAAGCGCTACGTCGCGACCCTGGATGATGATCATCATCGTGTGCAACGCGCCGGTCAGCTCAACCACATCTTCTTGAATGAAACGCTGCGCGCCCTTGGCAATTTGTCGTCAAGCGAACGTGTCGCCATCGTCGCCCTCGGCATCAACGAAGGCTGCCAGCAAGACCTCGCCCGCCAGACGCGCGAGCCGGTTGGCACCGTTAAGTCGCGCCTGTGCCGCGGCCGCGCTCACTTACGTAACTTGCTTGATATGGACTCGACCGCCATGGCGGCCGCTTAGAGGATTTACAAGTTTCCGGAATCCATTGGTTAGGCGTCTCCCATCCCCCAACAGCCGCCAGTGTAAACTCAGCCCCGCAGCGATGAATTCGCTGCGGGGTTTTTTATTGGACTGTCTGTAGGCGGTAGCCGACGCCGGGCTCAGTGATCAGCCAGCGCGGCGCAGCTGGATCGCGTTCCAGCTTCTGGCGCAGCTGTCCGATATAAACGCGCAAGTACTGCGTCTCTTCCACGTAGGCCGGACCCCACACTTCCTGCAGTAACTGCTGATGCGTGATGACCTTGCCGGGATGAGAGGCGAGGATCTTCAGCAGATCGTATTCCTTGCGCGACAGCTTCACGGGTTTACCGCCCAAGGTTATGAGGCGTTTACTAAGATCGATGGAAATGTAGCCCGCCGTGACCACCGCGCCCGTTTCGGTGCCGTCGGCGCGGCCCAGGCGCAAGGCCGCGCGCATACGGGCCAGAAGCTCGCCCATGCTGAAAGGCTTGGTAACGTAGTCGTTGGCGCCCCGGTCCAGTGCTTCGATCTTGTCGGCGTCGTCGGAACGGATCGACAGCACGATGATCGGCACCTTGGACCATTCGCGCACAAGTTTGATCACGTCGAGGCCGTCCATATCGGGCAGACCCAGATCAAGGATCAGAAGATCGGGGTTCTGCACCGTGCAAACGCGCACGGCTTCTTTGCCGTTTTCCGCTTCGACCACAGTGTAGTCATGCGACTGCAAGCTCGCCCGCAAGAAGCGGCGAATTTGCGGTTCGTCGTCAACGATCAGAACTTTTGGGCCGCCAGCTGTACTCATGTGGGCGTCGTCATGGTCATACCTCGGAGGTTAACGCCATATCGGGCGTTCGAATAGGCAGTCGGATGCGAATGGTGGTGCCGCGTCCAGGGCCTTCGCTCAAGGCTTCAATGGTGCCGCCGTGCGCTTCGATGATGCCTTTGCAAATAGCCAGGCCCAAGCCGGTACCGGGCACGGTGCGGTCGCGATGTTTGGCGCGGTAGAACTTGTCGAACACCGCACCGAGATCTTCCGGCGCGATGCCACGGCCTTGGTCGGAAACATCGATAGCGACTTCGTTGCCCAACTTGCGCGCGGTGATCTGGATGGTGCTGTCTTCCGGCGCATATTTGGCGGCGTTGTCGAGCACGTTCACCAACACGCTTTCCATCAGCACGAAATCCACCTGCACCAGCGGCAGCACGTCGACCACATCGGCGTAGACTTCATGGCTGCGCAGGCGGCGATGGGCCGCATCGAGCGATGTCGAGATCAGGTCTTCCACATCGGCCCACTGCATACGCGGCACCAGCGCACCGGATTCCAGGCGGGTCATCTGCATGACGTTTTTCACAAAGCGGCTGAGGCGCTCGGCTTCTTCCAGAATAGTGGTCAGCAATTCCAAGGTTACGTCGGCTGTGTAGGTCTTGCCGTAAGACAGCAAGCTCGAGGCCGAGCCGATGATAGAGGCGAGCGGCGTGCCGAAGTCGTGGGAGATGGCCGACAGCAGCGCCGAGCGCAGACCCTCGGTCTGCGATACGACACGCGCGGTTTCCAGTTCCTGTTTGCGCAGCGTGTGTTCTACCGCCAGCGCCGCAAGACGGCAGATCGAACCGATCACGCGCCGAAAGCCGGCGGAATTGACCATGGCCGGCGCGACGTTCTTGAGGGCCAGTACGGCGACGACGGAGTCCGTGGTCGCTAACGGCTGGAACGTCACGTTCATCTGGGCAAAATTATCGAACCCCCGGCCCGAGGGCTGCCCGTGACTGTAGGTCCAACGGGCGGCTTCGATTTCATCCTGGGTGAGGCTCGCCTGCGGCGGATAGGCAGCTTGCAGACCCGACGTTCTTGCGCGCACTTCACCCACACCACTAAAGGGCGTCAGCAAAACCGTGTCGCAATCGAAGATATCGTTGCACTGCTGCACGATGGCTTGAAAAATCTCAACCGTATTGCCAGCAATGGCGATATCGCGTGTCAGCTGGAAGAGCGCGCGCGCCTCGCGGGCTTGGCGTTGCGCGCGGCTGGCCTGGCGACGCAGACCGCTGGAAAGGTTGCTGGTGATAGCAGCCACCAGCAGAAACAGAATCACGAGCAGGGCATCGGCCGTGGCGAATTTAAGTTCGTACGAGGCTTCGCCGAAAAAGAAATTGAACAGACTTACGCTTAAAAGCGCCGTGAAGGACGCCGCCGCCATGCCGTAGGCGTTGGCGCTATAGACGACGGCCATGAGAAACAGGGGCGCGAGGCTTGGTGTGGGCACGATCCCGGCCAGCCACTTCACAAGAATGGCGACCAGAGACACCGCAAAGGCGCTTAAGACATAGGCGTGATACCAGGGCCGCTGTTCGTCGAGGCGCCAGGCGAGGCCAAGAATGGGCGCGTGGCCGCGTTCTTGCGCCGGATCCAGAATGACTTCGATGTTGTGCGCGCGGGCGGCTTTCTCAAAACGCGACGCCGCGACGTTCGATAAGCCAGGCCGCAAGGCACGGCCTTTGCGTGGCCCGATCACGACGGCTGTGGGGGCCCGCATACTCCAGGCGGCGATCATGTCGTCGATCTCTTCCGCGCTGCGCCACGAGACCAGTGTGATGTCCCAGCGCGCGGCGAAGGCAGCGAGGTCGGCGGCTGTCGTGTAGCCCATGAGGTTCGACCATCCGTCCGAAAGTTTGCGCACGGCGAGCGTCAGGTTCAGATCGCGCTCTTGCGCCATCCACAAAGCTTCGCGTGCGAACTGATCCAGGTCCGCCGTCGGACTCGCGACCGCAAGGAGATGCGGCGCGCGTGCGGTTGTGGGATCGGGCAGGGGCGCCATGATGCGGGGATCGCTCGGATATTGGGACCGAGCCTATTATGGCCGGTTCGTTCGATGCAGTAACGCTGGATATTAGGCCCGGTTGCCGTGGACTTTATCCGCGACCAGACCGGC
The DNA here is from genome assembly GCA_947476895.1 of Fidelibacterota bacterium. Classification (GTDB taxonomy): domain Bacteria; phylum Pseudomonadota; class Alphaproteobacteria; order Rhodospirillales; family Rhodospirillaceae; genus SHVO01. The sequence goes on from CANJRX010000004.1 coordinate 66,039, forward strand.
AGCGAGGCTTAAAGCGAAGATCACGGCAGCAGCGGCCACAATGGAAGGACCGGACGGTGTGTCCCAGGTGAAGGACGCGCCAATGCCGCCCACAACCGCAGCTCCGCCGACCAGTACTGTCGCGACGGCCATGGTTTCAGGACTAAGCGCAAACCGCCGCGCGGCGGCAGGAGGAATAATCAACAGCGCTGTTACCAAGAGAATCCCCACGATCTTCATGGCAATGGCGACGCTAAGCGCCATGAGGATCATGAAGGTGAGGCGCACGGGCAAGCGGCCTGTGCCTTCGGCGATGGCCATATCGGGATGGACGGTGAGCGCGATGAGAGGCCGCCAGATTAATGCAAGCGCCGCAAGCAACAGCGCGCCACCGCCGTAAATCCAAGCAATGTCGCTCACGGTTACGGCGAGGATGTCGCCGAACAGATAGCCCATCAGATCGAACCGCACCTTGTCCATGAAACTCACAGCGATAAGCCCGATGGACAAAGCGGCGTGCGAGAGAATGCCGAGCAAGGTATCGGTGGGCAGGCTGCGCTGTTGCTGCAGGCCTAAGAGAAACAGGCTCACGACAATGCCGGTGATGATGGTGCCGACGGTGGGATCAATGCCCAGCATGATGCCCAGCGCCACGCCCATGAGGCCTGCATGGGACAACGTATCGCCGAAATAAGCCATGCGCCGCCACACCACAAAGCAACCGAGCGGCCCCGCGATCAAAGCGATGCCAAGCCCGGCGACCACCGCCCGCACAATGAAACTTTCAATGTGCATGATGGTGTCCATCGTGGGAGTGATCGTGGCCGCAGTCGTGGGTCACGCTACCATCGGGAGCATGAACGTGATCGTGGCTGTGCGGATAGATCGCAAGGGTGTGAGCAGCGGTCGGGCCAAACAGGCGCTGGAACTCAGCATCGCGGCTGACATCGGCGGGATGGCCCGAACAGCAGATATGGCTGTTGAGGCAATACACCTGGTCGGTGGCGGCCATCACAACGTTCAAATCGTGCGACACCATAAGCACGCCGCAACCGATAGCCGCACGCAACCTTGCGATGATCTGATAGATCTCCACCGCGCCCGCGGTATCGACATTTTGAGTGGGTTCATCCAGGACCAGAAGATCCGGTTGGCGCAACACAGCGCGGGCCAGCATGATGCGTTGCCACTCGCCGCCTGAAAGCACGTGCACGCTGGACTCCATCAGGTGCGGCACGCCGACCTCGGCCAATATCTGTTCCAGCCGTACGGTCGAATGCTGTTCCGTGAGCGTGAGGAACCGGCGGACTGAAAGCGGCAGCGCCTGATCGAGCGACAATTTTTGTGGCTGATAGCCGATTTTCAATTTGGCGGCACGGAGCACTTCGCCGCTATCAAGGCGTTCAAGACCGAGTGCGATTTTAATGAGCGTGGATTTACCGGCGCCGTTGGGTCCGACCAAGGTCACAATCTCGCCCCGGCGCACGGTAATATCGACATGGTCCAGGATGCGCCGTTTGCCGCGCGTCACCGAGCCTTTGCGGATTTCAATAAGCGGTTCGCCGGTCATGACGCGTCTCGGCAATGGGGACAGACGCCAATGATCTCGACAATTTGGCTGTCGATGGTGAAGCCGCGCGCGGCCACAGCTTGAGTCAGGGCGCGGTTCAGCGGCGCACTTTCAAGTTCCGCCGTCGTGCCGCAGGAACGACAAATTAAAAACTGCGCCGCATGATGGTCGGCACCCATATGCGCGCAACCGATATAGGCGTTCAGGCTGGCGATGCGGTGCACCAAGCCGTTGTCCATCAGGAACTCAAGCGCGCGGTAAACAGCCATGGGCGCAACACGTCCACCGCCGGCATTGAACTGCGCGAGAATGTCGTAAGCGCCGACCGGGACGTGGCTCCTCCACACCGCTTCCAACACTTGGCGGCGGATGTCCGTGAGCTTGGTTTTGCGCGCGGCGCAAATCGCTTCGGCCTTGCGTAAAGCTTCCTTGGTGCAATGCGCATGGTTATGCCCGGGCTTGGGAAAGGCCGGAGCATCAGCGGTTTTGCGTTTGGCAGCTTGGGACATAACGGTTCTTGCCTTGAATATGTTATAACATAACATTATACACTTCGGCCATGAAAGCCCTTTCGGCAGCGTTCCTTTTAGCCGCGTCGCTCTGCACCGCTGCTCATGCGGAAGCGCCGCGCGTTTTAACGTCGATCAAGCCGCTACACGCGCTGGCGGCGGCGGTCATGGACGGCGGTGGAACACCGGACGTTTTGATCAAGGGCGGCGGTTCGGTGCATGGCTACACGCTGCGTATGTCGGATGCCGCTGTGATAAGCAAAGCGCAGGTGGTGTTCTGGATCGGCCCGGAATTCGAGACTTTTCTGGTGCGCCCGCTGAATGCCCTGGGTAAAAGTGCGCGCGTCGTGTCGCTGATGGAAGTGCCGGGCCTCACGTTACTTCCAGCGCGTTCCGGCGGACTATGGGATGCGGATATAGATCATGGTGGTGTGCGTAAAGACGGCCACCTCTGGCTCGATCCCACCAATGCCAAAGCCATTGTTGCCGTGATGGCGCAGACCTTAAGTGCGGTAGATCCTGAGAATGCTGCGCGTTACGCCGGCAATGCATCTGCGGCCACGGCGCAGCTTGATGCCCTTGACGGCGAACTGCGGGAAAAGCTCGCTCCTATTCACTCCAAACCCTTCGTAGTTTTTCACGACGCCTATCAGTATTTCGAGGCGCATTACGGTTTGCGGTCGGTCGGGTCTATCACCGTCAGTGCAGACCGGGCGGCGGGCGCTAAGCGCATCGACCAGATCAAAAAGCAGATGGGGACGGACGGCATGTGCGTTTTCGCCGAACCGCAGTTCGAACCTAAGCTGATCGATACGTTGATTGAAGGCACAGGTGCGAAGACGGGCGTGCTTGATCCCGAAGGCAGCACGCTGGATGCAGGGCCGGGTCTTTATGCTGATTTGATGCGCGGATTGGCCGACAACCTCGTCAGCTGCCTGACGCCCTAAACCTTCACGCCACCACGTACAACACCATCGCCGTGTTGACGGGTGAGGTACACGGTTTGACCATCGCGCGTGATGGTAAGGGCGTGCTCAGGCCCTTCACCGGCTGCGCGCAAGCGCCGCAAGAATTCTTCCTCGTCCGCATTTTCAGGCAAATGGCAAAACTCATCGAAGTGTTTGCGGCTGCGCCTTATGCCGCTCCAGCCTTGTGTGAGGCGGGGCAGAGACGTGGTTACGTCGGCCAAAGCCGGCGCGAACTTTTCTAACAGTTTCAAAAGTGCTGCGAAGCTAGCGGTATCGAGCATCAACCGGTCGCAATCTTTGGTTATGGCGAAAGTCTCAACGGCGACAATCGGGCCGCTGTCCACTTGCGTTACCATCTCATGAAGCGTGACGCCGAATTCGCTGACGCCGTCATAGAGCGCGAAGACCGATGGAAAAATGCCGGGATAATTCGGTGGGCCGGGATGAAAGTTGTAAGCAGGGCCCGACAGCCGCGCGAGCACGCTTGCGGGCACAATGACGCCGGAGCCGAAAGAAATCAGGCGCGTGTTTTTGATATCCGACGCGAGGGCTGCCTCGAGCTCCGCCAAGGTCGTCGCCACCACAAGCTCCACGCCCAAGGATTTAAATGGGCGCAAAACCGGGGGCGAAAACGCGTGCTGTGTCAGGACAATAAGGCGCATCAAAACGATAGCTTTCAGTCAGTTGCCTCTTGAAACCTGATAGCGCAGGTACTATTACACCCTCGTAAACAGGACCTTTTTAGTCCTAGATATGCTATCATCGCCGTATAGGCGGAGAAAAATGTTTAAAGTCAATAAGTTAACAGATTATGCCACGGTCGTGCTCATCGAGATCGCCCGCAATAATGTGGTGCGCTCCAGCCAACATTTGTCCGAACGCACCGGAATTCCGCTGCCCACCGTCGCCAAGCTGATGAAAAGCCTGAACAAGGGCGGTCTGGTGGTGTCTCAGCGCGGTGCGGGTGGCGGTTATGTGTTGGGACGCCAGCCGGCCGAGATCACGGTCGCCGATGTCATCCAGGCGGTCGAAGGCCCCATCGCGCTGACCGCCTGTGCGGACACATCGGACGAGAGTTGCGGCATTCAGTCTGTCTGCCCGGTCCAGGGAAAGTGGAACAAGGTCAACACCGCCGTACGTGCGGCTTTGAACGAAGTCACCTTGGCGGATATGGCCGAAGACGTTGCGGCCTTCGGCATTCCCCCGCGTCCGCAGATCAACACTCAAGCGCGGGCGGAATAGATCATGGCCGTAACCCGCGAAACTGCAGCCGCCGTTCGTGATGTCGAGCAGTATAAGTACGGCTTCGTCACGGATATTGAATCGGACATGGCCCCCAAAGGCCTCAACGAAGACATCGTCCGCTTCATCTCGGCGAAAAAGAACGAACCGGAATGGATGCTGGAATGGCGCCTGAAGGCCTACCGCCATTGGCTGACGCTGGCCGATGAAGAGCCGACGTGGGCGAAGCTGCATTTCCCGAAGATCAACTATCAAGACTCGTACTACTACGCCGCACCCAAGCGCGAGAAGCTCGCGAGCCTCGATGAAGTCGATCCGAAGTTGCTTGAGACCTACAAGAAACTCGGCATTCCGCTTTTGGAGCAGCAAATGCTCGCGGGCGTGGCCGTGGATGCTGTGTTCGACAGCGTTTCGGTGGCGACGACCTATAAGAAGAAGCTGGAAGAAATGGGTGTGATCTTCATGCCGATCTCTGAAGCCGTGCACAAGCATCCGGAGCTGGTGAAGAAGTACCTCGGCTCTGTCGTGCCTTATACCGACAACTTCTATGCCACGCTCAATTGCGCCGTGTTTACCGATGGGTCGTTTGTCTACATCCCCAAGGGCTTGCGGTGCCCGATGGAGTTGTCGACTTACTTCCGCATCAACGAAAAGAACACCGGCCAGTTCGAACGCACGCTGATCATCGCCGACGCAGGTTCCTACGTCAGCTACCTGGAAGGCTGCACCGCGCCGCAGCGCGACGAGAACCAGCTGCATGCGGCCGTTGTGGAACTGATCGCGCTCGATGACGCCGAGATCAAATACTCGACGGTGCAGAACTGGTATCCGGGCGATGCCGACGGCAAAGGCGGAATTTTCAACTTCGTGACCAAGCGCGGTGCATGCCGCGGCAAAAACTCGAAGATCATGTGGACGCAGGTAGAAACCGGTTCAGCCATCACTTGGAAGTATCCCAGCTGTATTTTGCAAGGCGATAATTCCGTGGGCGAATTCTATTCCGTCGCCATCACGAACAATCGCCAGCAGGCCGACACCGGCACCAAGATGATTCACTTGGGCAAGGGCACGCGTTCGAAGATCGTCTCGAAGGGTATTTCGGCGGGTTATGCCGACAACACTTATCGCGGTTTGGTGCGTATCGGCGCCAAGGCCGACGGCGCGCGTAACTATACGCAGTGCGACAGCTTGCTGATTGGTGACAAGTGCGGCGCCCATACGGTGCCTTATATCGAAACCCGCAATCCGTCGGCCGTCACCGAGCACGAGGCCACGACCTCGAAGATCAGCGACGATCAGCTGTTCTACTGCATGCAGCGTGGCATGAATCAGGAAGAGGCGGTGTCTTTGATCGTCAACGGCTTCTGCAAAGAAGTGCTGCAGACTTTGCCCATGGAATTCGCCGTAGAAGCGCAGAAGCTCGTCGGCATCAGCTTAGAAGGTAGCGTAGGCTAATGGCTCTGCTTGAAATCAAAAATCTCCACGCGTCGGTCGCGGGTAAAGAGATCCTGAAAGGGATCACGCTGAACCTTGAACCCGGCGAAGTGCACGCCATCATGGGCCCCAACGGCACCGGCAAAAGCACGTTGTCCAACGTGATCGCAGGCCGCGACGGTTATGAAGTGACCAAAGGCCAGGTGCTGCTGGACGGCGAAGACGTGCTGGCCATGGCCGCTGACGAACGTGCGCGCGCCGGCATCTTCCTCGCGTTTCAGTACCCGGTGGAAATTCCCGGCGTGACGACCTCGGCCTTTTTGAAGACCGCGCTAAACGCCAAGCGCCGTGCGGAAGGCAAGAAGGAAATCGACGCCATGGATTTCCTGAAACTCGTGAAGGCCAAGACCGCCGTGCTCGGCATGCCTTACGACATGATCAAGCGCGCACTAAATGTTGGCTTCTCCGGCGGCGAAAAGAAACGCGCCGAAGTTTTGCAAATGACGATGCTTGAGCCGCGTGTCGCCATTCTGGATGAAACCGACTCAGGCCTCGACATTGATGCCTTGAAGGTAGTGTCGGACGGGGTGAACTCGCTTCGTTCGCCCGACCGCGCTTTCTTGGTCATCACGCACTATCAACGCCTGCTCGATTACATCGTGCCAGACCATGTGCATGTGCTGGCCAATGGCCGCGTCATGGCCACTGGCGGCAAGGAGCTTGCGTTGGAGCTCGAAGCCGAAGGCTACGCCAAGTATTTAGAGACAGCCGCCTGATATGAAGCCGTCGTTGATCACAGATCACCCGTTCGGAGAGGCTTACGCCAAGCGTCTTGGTGTCAGCCCCTGGGGCGGCAATTTGCCCGGACCGAAGGTTGAAGAGTGGCGTTTCACGCCGCTCCGCAGCTTGGCGAAGATCGCCTTTGCACCGGCCACGGCCAAAGTTGATGCCATCCCAAATAACGTGCCTTTGATCGCCGGTGCTGCGCGCCTGGTTCTGGTCAACGGCACCTATCGCAAAGATCTGTCGACTGTCGATCTCGGTAAGGGTGTGGAAGTTTACCAAGGCAAGGTGTCCGCTAAGCAAGGTTCGTCGCTCGTAGCGTTGAACGCTGCTTATGCACCGCAGAGCCTTGCGCTGCATGTGACGGGCGTGGCCAAAAAGGTGATTCACATCATCTCCATTAGCGCAGCCGGTTCTGAACCTGCTGTCGCGCATCCCCGTATCAACGTGACGGCGGAAAACGGTTCATCGGTGACGCTGTTGGAATCCCATGTCGGATTGCCGGGTCAGACCTATTTCTCCAACCCCGTCGCCAGCATTGCGGTGGGCGAGGGGGCAACTGTGCGCCGCTACGTGAGCGTCGATGAAGACAGCGAAGCGTTTCACCTGGCGACATCGTTAGTGAACGTTGCGGCCGGTGGGATTTTCGAAGGCTTCCATCTGGGCCTTGGCGGCGCATTGGTTCGCCAGGAAATCCGCGTGGCACTGACCGGCGAGAATGCGAAAGTCCACCTCAACGGCGCTTATGCTTTGGGTGGCGCGTCGCACCACGATTTCACAACCGTGATGGATCACCAGGTGCCGAATTGTGCCTCGTCGCAGGTGTTCAAGGGCGTGGTCGACGGCGAATCCCACGGCGTTTATCAAGGTCGCATCCACGTTGCGCGTGATGCGCAGAAAACCGATGCGCGCCAGGTTCACAAAGCTTTGTTCCTATCGCGTGGCCCGCAGATCGACTGCAAGCCCGAACTGGAAATCTACGCCGACGATGTGCAGTGCGCCCACGGCGCCGCCACGGGCGAGATCGACGCCAATCACCTGTTCTATTTGGCCGCGCGCGGGATTGATCCCGAAACGGCGCGCAGCTTGCTGGTCGAAGGCTTCCTGGCCGATGCCGTTAACGAAATCAACACTGAGACGGTGCGCGACCTTTTCGGCAGCGCTATCAGCGCGTGGCTGAAGAAGCGTGAGGTGCGCGCATGAACAAAGCCATACCTAAATCTCAGCTGCCTTACGACGTCGCGAAGGTGCGCGCGGATTTCCCGATCCTTGCCCGCGAAGTCCATGGCAAGAAGCTCGTCTATCTCGACAGCGCCGCCTCGGCCCAAAAACCGAAGCAGGTCATCGACGCCATTACGCGCGCCTATAGCCATGAATACGCCAACGTGCACCGGGGCGCTTATTACCTGAGCGAAACCGCGACGGCGGCCTATGAAGCCGCGCGTGAAAAGGTGCGGAAGTTCATCAACGCTGCCAGCCTCAAAGAAGTAGTGTTCACTAAGGGCGCCACCGAGGCCATCAATCTTGTGGCGGCAACCTGGGGCCGGACGTTTATCAAGGCCGGTGACGAAGTCGTTATCACGGCGGTGGAACACCATTCCAATATCGTGCCGTGGCAACTGCTGCGCGATGCTACAGGCTGCGTGTTGCGCATCGCGCCTGTGGCGCTTGATGGCAGCATCGACATTTCAGAATTCGCCAAAGTTATTGGCCCGAAGACGAAGCTGGTCGCGGTGGCTCACGTCTCCAACGTGCTCGGCACTGTTTTGCCGGTGCAAGAGATCGCCGAATTGGCCCACGCTGTTGGCGCAAAGCTGCTGCTGGATGGTTGCCAAGGCATCGTGCACGAACATGTGGACGTGCAGGACCTCGACTGCGATTTTTATGTCTTCTCCGGCCACAAGCTTTACGGCCCCACCGGCATCGGGATTTTATGGGCGCGTCTGGAATTGCTGGAAGCTATGCCGCCCTATCAGGGTGGCGGTGACATGATCGATTCCGTCACCTTCGCTAAAACCACCTGGGCGCCGCCGCCGGCCAAGTTCGAAGCCGGCACGCCGCCCATCGTTCAGGCCATCGGCTTGGGTGCCGCCATCGACTATCTCAATACGCTGGACCGTGCCGCTGTGGCCGCCCACGAAAGCGCGCTGCTGCGCTATGCCATGACCAGCCTCGCGCAAGTGCCGGGCATCCGTTTGATCGGGACCGCGCCGGGTAAGGCTGCGGTGCAGTCTTTCGTTATGGAAGGTGCGCATCCGCACGACTTGGCAACCGTGCTGGATCGCTCGGGCGTTTGCGTGCGTGCCGGGCATCATTGCGCGCAGCCGCTGATGGAAATTCTGGGTGTGACCGCCACCACGCGCGCGTCTTTCGCGCTTTACAACACCATGGACGAAGTGGACGCGCTGATCGCGGCGTTGCGCAAAGCGCAAGAGGTGCTGCTGTGAAGGCTGCCCCCCTGACCGATGACCTGCGCACGCTGTATCAGGAAGTCATCCTCGATCACGGCAAAAGCCCGCGCAATTTTCGCGTGGTCGAGCATCACACGTGCAAAGCCCAGGGCAATAACCCCATGTGCGGCGACAAAGTTACTGTATCGGCTCGCGTTTCGCCTACGGGCGTTCTGGAAGATGTGGCCTTTGAAGGCAAAGGCTGCGCCATCTCTATCGCTTCCGCTTCGATGATGAGCGAAGCCTTGAGCGGACAGCCGGCGACGGCAGCCCACAAATTATTCGAAGCGGTGCATGATTTGTGCACGGGCAAGATCGATACCGACCAGGCGAAAGCCATTGTTGCGCCCGACCTTGGCGACAGCATCGATAAACTCGCTTCACTCTCGGGTGTGCGTCAGTTCCCCGTGCGCGTGAAGTGCGCGACCTTGCCGTGGCACGCGCTCCTTTCGTGCCTCGACGGAAAATCTCAAACCACGACGGAAAAGTAAGCATCATGATGCCTCCCTATGACATGGCCGCAGGCGACGGCGAACCGCCCAAAGAAGGCGACGCCGTAAAATCCGGTAGCCCGCGCAATCCTGAAGTGCCCGTGGCGAACGACGACGCCGTCGTGGAAGCCTTACGCTCGGTCTATGACCCGGAAATTCCGGTGAACATCTACGACCTGGGTTTGATCTATGACATGCAGATCGCTCCGAGCGGAGATGTCGATATCAAGATGACGTTGACCGCGCCGGCCTGTCCGGTCGCGGGTTCCATGCCCAAGGAAGTGGCCGACCGCGTTGCCAACGTCGAAGGTGTCGGTGAAGTGACCGTGACCATGACTTGGGATCCGCCGTGGACCCAAGCCAATATGTCGGAAGTCGCCAAAGTGGCGCTGGATATGTTTTGATCCTATATAGGCAACGACCATGAACCAGACCGCGCCAGAAACCACTGCGTCCAAGCCCGCCCGTAAGCCACCGGCGGCCATCCGCATTTCCGATGCGGCTGCGAAGCGTATCAACGACGTCATCGCTAAGGCGACGAAGCCCGTGCTCGGCGTGCGCGTGAGTGTCGCGGCCAAGGGCTGCTCGGGTCAGAAATATGTGGTCGAATACGCCGAGGATTTGCGCAAGTTCGAAGACGTGGTCGAACACAACGGTGCCAAGGTCTTCATCGACCCCAAGGCGGTGATGTACCTTTTAGGCAGTCTGATGGACTACCGCGAAAGCAAAATGGAAAGCGGCTTTGTGTTCGAAAATCCGAACGAAAAAGGCCGCTGCGGTTGCGGCGAGAGTTTCTCGGTCTAGCTAGAGCGCGGCCGCGAGCGTCATCAGGCGCTTGTCGACTTCTGCCAGCAGTTTCACCGGATGCACCGGCTTATACAGAACCGCGACGCGCCCAGACTGAAACTCGCAGTCGTCTTCCATGAGGTCTTCCAGACGATCCGGCTGACCGGTCACGAGGATGGTCGCAACGCCCGGAGTCATGTCATGCAAACGTTGACGCAGCTCAAGCCCGCCCATCACCGGCATCATGACATCAACAATGGCGAGATCGACGATCTCGTCGCGCAGTACATCAAGCGCTTGTTCGCCGTCTCCGGCTTGAACAACTTCATATCCGCGGTGACGCAAAAGTTCCGTATAGGACTCGCGCACCAGCACATTGTCGTCGACGACAAGTATGCGTCCCAACATGGCTACCCCCGTATGCCCACGATATCGACCCGCCAGCAGCATAAGCGTTGGCGTTCTTTCGATCAACGGGTCTCCGCAACGTTTACGCGGATATCATCCGTTGCTTTGCACGGCAGGAGCGAGCAGCATGATAAAAATCAGCCAGGACGGGCCAAAAGTGTTTTAGTCTGAGCTGCGTGGAGGAACGCGATGGAATCCGTACTGCAAATTTTACTAGCTGTAACAATGCTCGCCGTCCTGGGAGTCTTGTTAACCGGTGTTGTCGGTTTCATTTCCGGCGGCGAGTTCAATCGTAAATATGGAAACAAGTTGATGCGCCTGCGCGTCGCTACGCAGGCGGTCGCAGTTTTGTTATTGCTCGCACTGCTGGTGTTGAACGGCCTCATCCACTTTGGATAAGCGGATATCGTCTTAAGCCTTAACCGAAGTTTGGCTTTTCGGGACGATATGAGACCTTGTTCACTTCTTCGAAATTCTCGATCTGATCGATCAATTCGCGGCGGCGGTTGCGCGTCGCCTGCGTCAGAGCCGGCGTGATGTTGGTGCTGGCCAGCGCATTCTCCGCGATCAGTTCCTGCACGCGATCCAAAAACGATTTATGTGTCAGCGCTTCGTTCATATCGGCGCAGAAGCTGATGAAGTGCGACAAACGCACAGGCTTTGCCGGCGACGGGTGATGAACCGAAACAGAGAACGCACCTGTCTTACGATCACGGCGCTCTAGGATTGCGGCGCGGTGAAAAGCTGGACCGGGTGTGAAGACCAAAGCCGTTTGGCCGTCATGCTCCACCATCAGATCTTCCAGCGCGCCTAGAACATTGCCGGCAGCTTCGTTCACGATGGCTTCGGTGACTTCTTCGCCCGTGGCCAAGGCTTCGACCTCGGCGATGCCCTCGCGGCCTTCGCCGCCCATGAAAACCGTTTCGCCGCCGATGTGCACCGACACCCAGTTCTGACGGTTGTAGTCGTTTTCGTACTTCGACGTTTTACGCCGCCACAGGCTTTCCCAATCGACCGCATCGGGATCTTTAAAAACGTTGGCGTCGCGGCGGATTTCATCGACCACCACGGCCGCCATGCGCATGGTGCCGGGAATATTCTGACCGCGCACGACGGCTACAATCGTGTTCAAGCCGGTTTTGACGGGAATCGTAATGCGATTGGAACGCATGATGAGTGCCGGCGGCGTTGCGCCGCCATCGTCTTCGTTCAGTTCTTCGACGCGGTGAACGACCGACTTTTCGCGGTAAAGGGTAATCGTACCAATCTCAGTCATGACGCTCTTTAAAGCTCCCAGGCGCTCGGCGTATCGTTATGAAAACAACTATATTTCAGGAGGCGGAAAGCACAACTCAAATTCAACCGACGCGCGCGATGCCAAAAGAGCTTATTCGGCGCTGAGGCGTTGATACCGCAGGTCGTGATGCTGCTGTGTCGCGAGAGCCGCCACCCGCTCAGCCATCACATTGAGGTGAGACTTAAGTTTGCCGAAGCCGCTGCGCCGCTGCAGCGTCACTTCATCCATATAAATATTGCGGTTGATCTCGATCTGAATGGTGTGCACGCCGTTGGCGGGTTCGCCGTAGTGCTGGGTCGTGAAACCGCCGGCGTAAGGGGTATTACGCGTCACGCGGTAGCCCAGCTCAGTCAAACTTGCTTCCACCGTATCGGTCACACTTGGCGCGCAAGACATGCCGCCGCGATCGCCGAGAACAATGTCGATGCTGCGCCCGTCCTTATCCGCATCGACAGGCAATCCCGTCGACGGCATCGAGTGACAATCCACAAGAATGCAAAAGCCGAACTGCGCCCAGGCCTGATTGATCAGCCGCCGCAAGGCTTGATGGTAAGGTTTATAGACGCCGTCGATGCGCCGTTCCGCTTCCGCGAATGAAAGTTTGCCGCGGTAAATCTCGCGCCGGCTTGCGACAATACGGGCGATCGTGCCGAGCCCGGCTGCCACACGCGGCGAGGTGGTGTTCACAAAAGCGGGCAGGGGATGATCAAACATCTCGGGGTCGAGTTCATAGCTCTCGCGATTGACGTCGAGATAAGCGCGCGGATAAAGCGCCCGGAGCAGCGGAGCACCCAGCGCCGGCACATCGGCGAATAGCTCATCGACATAACAGTCTTCGGATTTGCGCAAGGCGCCCAGCTCCAGAGCCGAGGCGGCGACGAAATCCGGTGGATAATAGGAACCTGAATGCGGAGACGCGAAGACCAGCGGCAACGACAGCTTGGCCGGCTCCAAAACCTCGATGGGCGAGGCGGGAGTCACCGGTTTCAGGGGCTGGGGTCCGAGGCTCATGGCCTAAGATTGTAAAGCTCCGTGCCGGTCCCGCAATAGGTCTGGGCACTTGCCAACGGAGGTCCAAGTGGATAAACAACCGTCCGTGCGGCAGGGCCTGTGAAGGGCTGGCGGCACACGATAGGTGGGTCACTTAGTTCAGCGGTAGAATGTTCCCTTGACATGGGAAAGGTCGCAGGTTCGATCCCTGCAGTGACCACCATCTTTCTCAATCTCCCTCATTTACGACCGCAGCCACGCAGGAATATCCGCGCGACCATTTTGGCGCGGGTTTCCATGGCGTCGGCCATCGGCAGCGGCTGTACGCCTAAAGCCGCGGCGCGTAAGGGCTCCAGAATGACCATGCTGTTGAGAAACATCGCCGCTTCATAGGGATTCTCCAGGTCTACCAGTCCCTTTTCGACCTGCAGGCGGAGCCAGTCTTCCAGCTGATGGATGCTGCGCAAAGCGCCTTGGCGATAAAAGGCTCGCGCGATTTCGGGAAACCGGTCGACTTCGGCGATGGTCAGGCGGAACAGACTGACCGCGAAGGGCACAAGAATGAATTGGGCGAGGCGGTTCAAGTACTCCGCCAAGGCCGTTTCCATGCCGGCGAGGTCGCTTACAGTGGCCTGCAGCACCGGCCTATCGCTGCTGTCGATGTGGGCCTTCATGACCTCCTCGAACAGCGCCTCTTTTGTAGGGACGAAGGCATAGATGGTCTTTTTGGAAATCCCAGCCTTTTTCGCCACGGCTTCCATACTGACCGCGCCAAACCCTTGTTCTAAAAAGAGACTTTCGGCCGCCGCCAGCATTTCCTGACGGCGCGTTTCTTCCGTGCCCCGCGGCGGGCGGCCCCTCTTTTTGGCCTCACAGGCCGGGTCTGATGGCTTATCCATGCGTTTGCCTCATGGCTGCCGTGAAAAGAAACCGTCTGGTTCCTTTATCATAAAAGGAACTATATAGTTCCCATATTGGCGGAAAGAGAGCGGCGGTCAAGCCGCTTCCCCGCCAGCGACAAGAAATAGGTGGATCATGGGTGCAATGCAGACAACTTCTGAAATTCTGAAATCCGATGCTGATGTGGGCCAAAGCTCGATCCAGCGTCTGGTTGGCCCTGGCCGCGAGGATATTCTCAGCGCGCCCAAGCAACGCCCGAACCGCCTCAAACGCGGCCTGTTGATGGCTGCGGCAGCCGCCGCCCTGCTCGTGGGCGGTCTTGGCGGCAGCCATTACTGGACGACCAGCCGCTTTGAAATTGCCACCGACGACGCTTATGTCGCCGCGGACTCCACGCCGGTCGCGCCGAAGATTTCGGGCTACATCAAAGATGTGTTGGTGACCGACAATCAGGCCGTCAAAGCCGGTGATGTGCTGGCGCGTATCGACGACAGCGATCTGCAAACCGCCTTGTCGCAAAGCAAAGCCAACGTGGCCGCCGCCGCCGCCGATATCGGCAACTTGAAAGCGCAGATCGAACAGCAGCAGCAAGTGATTGCCGCCGCGCGTTCCAACATTACAGCCGATCAAGCCAGTCAGTTGTATGCGCAGCAGGATCATAGCCGCTATGCCGATCTGGTGAAAACCGGTTTCGGCACGGTGCAGAAAGTGCAGCAAGCGCAGTCGGCCATCAGCCAGGCCAACGCTGCCGTTCAGCGTGACCAAGCGGTCCTCGCGGGCGCCTTGAAGCAAAGCGACGTGCTGCGCGCGCAGCTGACACGCGCCGAAGCCGAACTGGCGCATGACGTGTCCTTGCAGAAGCAGGCCGAATTGAACCTTGGCTATACCAACATTGTCGCCGCCATCGACGGCACGGTCGGCGCGCGCGCTTTGCGCACGGGCGCTTATGTTCAAGCCGGCACGCAGCTGATGCAGATCGTTCCGCTGCAAACCGTCTACATCACGGCGAACTATAAAGAGACGCAGCTGACCAACGTTCATGCCGGCCAGCCGGTCGAAGTTGAGGTTGATACCTTCCCGGGCGTAAAGATCGCCGGTCACGTTGACAGCTTGTCGCCGGCCAGCGGCCAGGAGTTCGCACTTCTGCCGCCCGACAACGCCACCGGCAACTTCACCAAGATCGTGCAGCGCATCCCTGTTAAGATCGCGTTGGAACCGAACTCGGCCTTGGCCGGTCGCTTGCGTCCCGGTATGTCGGTTGAGTCGATCATCGATACCAAGCCCGCCGCCGTCGGCGCATCGCGCTAATTCCAAGAGGAGGGGACAGTCATGTCCACTTCAACAGCTACGCCAGTGGACGAGACTGTCTCGTTCAAAACCTGGGTCATGGTGTTTGGTGCGATCCTCGGCGCCTTTGTCGCCGTCTTGAACATCCAGGTGACCAATTCTTCGCTGCTGCATATCGAAGGCGGCATTGGCACGGGCGGCGCAAACGGCGCTTGGATTTCCACCTCGTACCTGATCGGCGAAATCATCGTGATTCCGCTGGCGGCTTATCTCGCCCAAGTGTTTTCGCTGCGGCGCTACTTCATCACCAACATCATCCTGTTTTTGATTTTCTCGGTGCTGTGCGCTTTCGCAACGAACCTCGGCGAAATGGTCGTCTTCCGTGCGCTGCAGGGCTTCACGGGCGGCGTGATGATCCCGCTCGCCTTCACCCTCGCGGCAACAACGCTGCCTGATTCAAAAAAGCCCATCGGCATGGCCGGCTTTGCCATCAGCGCGACCTTCGCGCCGGCCGTGGGCCCAACCATCGGTGGCTACCTGACCGATACCTTCGGCTGGCAGTACATTTTCTATCTCAACCTGATTCCGGGCGCGGTCATGCTGGCGGCGTTGCTGTGGACCTTGAAGCCGGAGCCGATGAAACTCCATCTGCTTAAAACCGGCGACTGGACCGGCATCGCCACCATGGCGATTGGACTTGGTGCGCTGCAGACGGTGCTGGAAGAAGGTAATCAGGAAGATTGGTTTGGCTCGGCCATGATCGTGCGCCTTACAATCACGGCTGTTATTGCGCTGTCGTTGTTCATTTGGATCGAACTCACCAAAGCTAATCCGCTTGTGAATTTGCGCTTGCTGACGCGCCGTAACTTCGGCTTCGGCACCTTCAGCAACTTCTTCCTAGGCTTTGGCCTCTATGGCTCCGGCTTCCTGCTGTCGCAGTATCTTGCGCAAGCGCAAGGGTACAATGCGCAGCAGATCGGCGAGGTGCTGATGTGGACCGGCTTGCCGCAGCTGTTCATCATTCCGTTCATTCCCAAGATTATGGGTAAAGTCGATAACCGTCTGCTGGTAGCGACGGGCCTGACGGTTTTTGCGATCAGCTGTTTTATGAATCTGGCCATCACCAGCGACTACGCTGCCGACCAGCTGTTCCTGCCCAACGTCATTCGCGCGCTTGGCATGTCGCTGGTCATGACGCCGCTCTCTGCATTGGCGATGATGGGCATTGCGATGTCCGACGTTGGTTCAGCCTCTGGCTTGTTCAATATGACGCGCAACCTTGGCGGCGCGTTCGGTACCGCTGTGCTGGTCACGTTTCTGACCAAGCGCGAGCAGTTCCACTCAAACATCATTAATTCGAACGTCTCTCTGAGTGATCCTGAAACCGTCAGCCGGCTCGCCGGCCTGACGCAGCACTTCATGAGTCTGGGGGCCGATTCCGCCACCGCCGCCCAGCAGGCCCTTGTCTCCATCGGGCATATCATCAAAGGCCAAGCCTACCTGATGGGCTTTGCCGATACCTTCGCGCTGCTGGGTGTCATGCTGGTGCTCGGCGCAGTCTCGGTGGTGTTTCTGAAAAAGGCCGGCGGCAGCGCGGCTGGCGCGCACTAATCTCCAAAAGAAAATCGCCCGCGTGACAATTTCACGCGGGCGATCATTTTTAGCCGAAGAGGCTTGAGCTTACTTCACGCGGCTTACGGCGTCGCCGAACAGCTGTTCGTCTGACGGCAGTTCCTTGTTCTTCGCAAGCGGGCGAGCCACCCAGCTTTCGTTGATCAGGTCGCGCCAGGTGATGTTGTTGTTGGTGGCGTTGCCGCCCCACGAACCGCAACCCAGCGACAGCGTCTGACGCATGCCGTTCCACAAGTTGCCGCTGTTGGACAGGCCTTGCGGCTGGTTGACGATGACGCGCGACGTTTTGGTCGCGAACGCCAACTTCATGATGTGCTCTTCGTTGTTGGAATAGATACCGCACGAATGGCCCTGGCCTTGGTAAGCCTGAGCGCCGTTGGTGATCTCAATGGCCTGGTCGATGTTCTTGGCCTTGTAGACCGTGAGCACGACCGAAAGCTTTTCGCCCGAGAACGGATAGTCAGCACCGTAACCGGTTTCCTGAACCATCAGGAAGGTCTTGCCGGCGGGAATGCTGAAGCCGGCGACCGAGGCGATCTTTTCGGCCGTCTGGGCGACGATGGCGACGTTGATGTGGCCATCTTCCCACATGGCGGCCTGAAGCTTCTTCTTTTCTTCCGGCGAAACGATGTAGCCGCCTTCGGCTTCCAGGTTCTTGAGGAGTTCGTCGTAGACCTTTTCCATCACAACGATGGAGTTGTCGGCCGAGCACGAGGCGGCGAGGTCGACAGTTTTGGACATGCGGATCTTCTGCGCGACGTCCTTCAGGTCGACGCCTTCATCTACGGTGATGACGGCATTGCCGACGCCGACGCCGAGAGCGGGGGTGCCGCTGGAGTAAGCAGCCTTCACCATCGGGTTACCGCCGGTGGCCAGAACGCGGTCGCACTGCTTCATCAATTCCGAGGTCTTTTCAATCGACGGCGTTTCGATGCCGATGATCAAATCGGCGGGCGCGCCGTACGTGACGAGGGCTGCGCGCATGGCGTCGACGACCATCTTGTTGGTCAGCTTCGCGCGCGGGTGCGGGGTGACGATGATCGAGTTGCGGCCTTTGATCGCCGACATAGCTTTGATGACCGGCGTGGCTTCCGGGTTGGTCGAGGGCGACAATGCGCCGATGACGCCGATGGGCTTCGCGATTTTGACGATGTTGCGCGCTTTATCTTCTTCGATGATGCCGACCGACTTGTCGTTGATGATGTCGAGGAGGGCCGCGCGGGTTTTACGGAAAATCTTGTTGTACTTGCCTTCGTAATTGCCGAGGCCGGTTTCTTTAACGGCGGACTCAGCGACCTTCTCGGCGAAGCCGGGGCGGGCGGCGGCCCACACGATCGCGCGGATCAGCGCATCGACTTGTTCTTGGGTGTAATTTTCAATCTGCTGCTGGGCGGCGCGGGAGCGCTTAATCAGGCCCTGAATTTCGAGGGCGGCTTCACTCGGCGCAGGACGTTCGGCATGCGTATCGGGCATCGGTGTTCTCCCTATGTATGCAAGATTGAGGCTATATATGTGATAAAAATGACCTGATCAACAGAATAGGGGTGGGTATGGGAATGCAAAAACGCTGTAGCTGTAGTCCGTTAGCGCAAAGCTCCGCCCATACAATCTGTAGATTTCGTGCGCAAATGGAATGCCTTGGATGAACAAGCGGGAGTCGCGGGAAGTTCTATTCAGCCGGCGCGGTGATCTGGGCCGGATTGTGCTGAACCGCCCGCAGGCGCTGAACGCTCTAACCCTAGAAATGTGCGAAGCCTTGTTGCCGCAGCTACAAGCTTGGCGTGCTGATCCCAAGGTTAAGGCTGTGGTGATTTCAGGGTCGGGCGAGAAGGCTTTTTGCGCCGGCGGCGATATCGTACAGCTCTACGAAGACCACAAACGCGGCGGGTCGCTGGCGCACAGGTTCTGGCGCACGGAATATATCTGCAACGCGCTGATCAAACATTTCGGAAAGCCGTACATCGCATTGATGGACGGTATCGTGATGGGCGGCGGTGTCGGCGTTTCCGTTCATGGATCGCACCGCATTGTCACGGAACGCACAACCTTCGCGATGCCCGAGACAGGTATCGGCTTATTTCCTGATGTGGGCGGCAGTTATTTTTTGCCGCGCCTGCCGGGTGCGATGGGAATGTACCTCGCGCTGACGGGTCGCCGTTTGAAGGCAGCAGAGTGCGTCGCGCTCGGCATCGCCGCCTTCGTGCCGCACGATAGTCTGCCGGCACTGGAAGCGGCTTTGGCTGAGGGCGCTCAGGATGTGACGGATGTTGTCAATTCTTTCGCCATGCCCGCGGGCGACGCCGCGATTGTTACACAAAGGGCCGCCATCGACCGGCATTTCAGCCACGACTCTGTTGAAGCGATCTTGGCATCTCTGGAATCAGAAGGAGATGCTTGGGCGGTTCAGCAATTATCTTCTTTGCGAAAGTATTCTCCGCTCGCCTTGAAAATCACTTTCCGTCAAATTCGAACCGGTGCGACGCTCTCGTTCGATGACTGTATGCGGATGGAGTGGCGTCTGGTCAGCCGCGTGTCCGATGGTCATGATTTCTACGAAGGTGTGCGCGCCCTGTTGGTAGATAAGGACAATGCGCCAGCGTGGACTCCGGCCAGCCTGTCGGCAGTATCTGACGCAGTTGTCGATGCTTATTTTGCAGCGCTGCCGAGCGACGAGCTGGATTTATCGGCGGTCACGCGCAACACATGAAAGCCACTGCATATGCTTGAAAGAAAAACACCGCTTGGCTGGCTGTTCGATAAGGTGTTCGCGCAAACGAAACCGAAGGCGCCTGCAGATTTAGTGCAAGAGCATGTCGCCCGCGTGCGCCATGCAAGTACAACGGAATTGGCTGCCATATTGGCCGCGGCCCTCTTTGCCAAGAAGACCCTCGACACCACGCGCCAAGTCGAATTGCCTTTCCCAGACAAGTACCTCCAAGGCGAGGCTCTTATCGATGTGGCCGCGCGGGCAGAGTTGACGGCTTATGCCGTGGAGCTGGAAAAATTCCAGGCGGCTTTGATGGAGCGCAACTCTCCGCAAAGCCTCGCTGCTGCGCGCGGGATGCCGACTTGGATCGCGACGCTTTACGCGCTTACTGACCCCGGCACGGTGCCGCTGGCGCGTGAAATATGGGCGAAGTTGGGTGAAGGCCGGGAAGGTCTGGACGAGGCTTTCAAGTTCGTCGTGCACCGCCTGCCGAGCGATGTAGAGCTTACATACTTCAGCTACGCGCCGACGTTTCTCACAAATTAATTCGTACCTGGTACAATAATTTTAAGGCGCGACGCTCCAGGCGCAGGTGGTGGCGCCCACGTCCATGTGCGCGGCCTACTTGTCGCAAAGGCTGATGCGCTTTTGGCATAAGGGGCCTTTAGCGTTTGAAATTGTCAGCAGGCCATCGGTGATGCGCCATTCCCGCAAGCGCTCGCAGCCAGGAATGTTGCTGGGGTAGAGGTAAGTAATATCATCCTGAGGGTCGATGGTATGTTCGATCAGCTTCCAGGTGTATTCCCGAAACGCATATTCGAAGCGCATGACAACCGCTTCGTTGCGGCTGTTGATGATGTTGATTGCAGCTTTGTCTTGGCTTTGCGCGTGAACTGTCCCGCCCAGCAAAGCCGCCAACAGAAATCCCAGAGTGATCGGTTTCATACGCCAAGCCCCCCGCCCGTAATGAGGGAAGATTGTCACATATTCAACGTATTGGTAAAGAGCGCGCCTAGATGTCCAAGGCTGCCGCGAACTTGGCGTTTTCCTGGATGAACTTGAAGCGCTCTTCAGGCTTACGGCCCATAAGCTGTTCGACAAGCTTGGCCGTCGCGCGCTGCGCACTTTTTTCTTCGTTGCCGGCCAGCATGACTTTGAGCAGCGTGCGCCGTCCCGGATCCATGGTGGTTTCCTTCAGCTGCCCCGGCGGCATTTCGCCAAGACCTTTGAAGCGGCTGACTTCGACTTTGCCGCGGCTGTCGAAATCGCTTTTCATAATGCGTTCTTTGTCGGCATCGTCCATGGCGTAGATGGTCTTGCCGCGCTGGGTGAGGCGGTACAGCGGCGGCATAGCAAGAAAGAGATGGCCGTTGTCGATGAGCTCCGGCATCTCGCGATAGAAGAACGTCATCAACAAACTGGCGATATGCGCTCCGTCCACGTCGGCGTCGGTCATGATGATGATCTTCTCGTAGCGCAGCTTGCTTTCGTCGTAACGCTCGCGAATGCCGCAGCCGAGCGCTTCAATCAGATCCTGGATTTCCTGATTGGCGCGCATTTTATCGTCGGTCGCCGAAGCCACGTTCAGGATTTTACCGCGCAAGGGCAGCACGGCTTGGGTTTCGCGTGAACGCGCTTGTTTTGCCGAGCCGCCGGCGCTGTCGCCTTCGACGATGAACAACTCTGTGCCTTGCGGCGACGAGCGTGTGCAGTCGGTCAGCTTGCCGGGCAGGCGCAGTTTCTTGGTGGCCGACTTGCGGCTGAAGTCCTGATCTTGGCGTTTTTTGACGCGCTCATTGGCGCGCGCGATCACGGTTTCCAACAGCGTATTGGCAGTGTTCACATCGCCCGACAGCCAATGGTCGAAGTGATCCTTGATCACAGTTTCCACAAGCTTGGTCGCGGATACCGAAACCAGTTTCTCTTTGGTCTGGCCTTGGAACTGCGGATCTTTGATGAAGACCGACAGCATGATGCAGGCGCCGCCCCACAGATCCTCGCCTGTGACATTGGCGAGGCCTTTGGTGCCGGTCATCTCGGCGTAGCCTTTCAGCGCCCGCAGCATGGCGGACTTGAAGCCTTGCTCGTGCGTGCCGCCTTCGACCGTGGGAATGGTATTGCAGTAGGAATTCATGAAGCCGGCTTCGTCGTCGGGCCAGCAGGCGGCCCATTCGACTTTGCCGTTGTTGTCGCTGTCGGTCAGTTCCGCTTTACCGGCGAAGAAACTTTCCACCAGGCGTTTGCGGCCCGCGAGCACATGCGTGAGATAATCCGTAAGGCCGTTGACGAAATGCAGTTCCTCTTCGGCCGGTGTTTTATCATCGCCCTTTAGCAGGGCCTTGTCGCAGGACCAACGGACCTTCACGCCTTGGAACAGGTACGCCTTGGAGCGCACCATGCGATAGACCACGGCGGGGCGGTAGCGCGCCGTCTCTCCAAAGATTTCTGTGTCGGGTGTGAAGATCACAGTCGTGCCGCGGCGGTTGACGCTGCCGCCTTTGATCAGTTTGGTGGTCGGAAGACCGCGGCTAAATTTCTGAGTATAGAGCGTCTTGTCGCGCGCGACTTCCACCGTGAGGTCGCTCGACAGCGCATTGACGACGCTGGCGCCGACGCCGTGCAGACCGCCCGAGGTTTGATAAACCTTGCCGGAGAATTTTCCGCCCGCATGCAGCGTGGTCATGATGACTTCGAGCGCCGACTTTTTCGGGAACTTCGGATGCGCGTCGATGGGCATGCCGCGGCCGTTGTCGACGATGGTCACTTCGTTATCGACGCCGAGATGCACTTCGATGGTATTGGCATAGCCGGCCACGGCTTCGTCCATGGCGTTGTCGAGCGTTTCGGCGATGAGGTGATGCATCGCGTTCTCATCGCTGCCGCCGATGTACATGCCGGGGCGGCGGCGCACGGGCTCGAGGCCTTCTAAGACCTCGATGTCTTTGGCGGTGTACCCACCGCCTTCGGATTTCTTTGCGGTTTTCTCAGCGCCTTTTGGAACGCCTTTTTTGGCGCCCTTTTTGGGTTTGTCGTCGTCGAAAAGATCAGCCATTTACCAGATCAACCATGTGCGGGGGCGCGAATCCGCGTAAAGTATGAGGGTTCACGCCTGCATACAATATGTGGGCCGATAATATCTGCGAGGGGATACGTCGATGAGCAAGCACACGCCGCGCGCCGAACCCCAGGGCGAAGTGTCTCTCCGCATGGTGGCCATGCCGGCCGATACCAACCCTTCGGGCCAGATCTTCGGCGGCTGGGTGCTGGGGCAGATGGACATGGCGGGCAGCATTCACGCCGTGGGCCAGTCGGGCCAGCGCGTGGTGACCGTCGCCGTGGATGCCATGGTGTTCCACAAGCCGGTGCATGTGGGCGACGAGGTCACCTGCTACACCAAGATCATGCGGGTGGGACGAACGTCGATCTCGGTCCTGGTGGAAACCTGGGTGAGGCGCAGCCGCCTCGGTACCTCCATCCACGTCACCGAGGGCCTATTCACCTACGTCGCCGTAGACGCCCGCGGCCACCCCACCGAAATCCTCAACAAAGAATTTTAATTGTACCTGGTACGAATAAATTAATTGTACCAGGTACAATTAATTCGCGTGCGGGCGGCCGCGTTTGCGTTGGGTGATGGTGCGTCCGGCGTGGCGGCTGACGAGGGCGGCGAAGCGCTCTGGGCCTAGCGGCCACCCGCCGTTGAGAGCGTCACGGATGGCGCCGAGGGTCGTGTCCGGAATCGCACCCTCGAACAGCCCGGCATAGGCCGCGGGGCGATCCGCGGCCTCGGAAGCGAGGGTTTCATAGAGCGCGTGGTGCGAAATCAGAGGATCGGCTTTGCCCTCGGCGTTGGCCTTATAGCTCGACCAGCGGTACGCGCCCGGTGCTTTGGCGAGGCCGGCACGCACGGGGTTCAGCTCGATATAGCGGCTGCAGGCAAAGTAGTAATCATCGGCCTCAATGAGCGATGCGCGGTAGCGCCCCTCCCACAAACTCCCGGTGCGCTCATGCGTGCCGTTGATGTAGCGGCTGTAGCGCCAGTTCACATGCTTCATGGCGCGCGGTAAGGCGAGGGCGGTTTCTGGCGACACCAACAGGTGCAAGTGGTTGGTCATCAGCACATAGGCATGCACGGCGACGCCGTGCTCGGCCGCGGCTTCGCCCAGCCAGTCGAGATACTGCTTAGCGCCGGCCGCGTCGAAAAACACTTGGCCCTTATTATTGCCGCGCTGGATCACATGAACGGGGTGGCCGGGCAGAAAAACGCGCGGGCGGCGGGGCATGGCTAATTCCGTACCTGGTACAATTAATTAATTGTACCAGGTACGATTTATTTGTCCACATGGCGCACGATTATCCCTTGACGACAAGTAACCTGCCGGATACGCTATCCCTTGTCAACCAGTAAGGGGATAGAGTCGTTATGGCCAAGTACACCTTCAAGCAGTTCCAAGCGGAATATCCGGATGACGCGGCCTGCCTCCTGAGGCTCATGGAGATCAAATGCGGGGGCACTGAGCGCTATTGCGAGGGCTGCGGGGTGCTTTCTAAGTTCCACCCGATGAGTAAGCGCCGGGGCTTCGCTTGCCAGACCTGTGGCCATCATGTGTTCCCCTGCGCCGGAACGATCTTCGAGAAGTCCAGCACGGCGCTGACGAAGTGGTTCTTCGCCATGTACCTGATGACCAGTACCCGCCACGGCGTTGCCGCGAAGGAATTGGAGCGCCAGTTAGGCGTGACCTACAAAACGGCGTGGCGTATGGCCCATGAGTTGCGGAAGCTGATGGCTTCCGCCGATACAAACCGCCCTCTGATTGGCCATGTTGAGATTGACGAAACCCTGATTGGCGGTCGCCAAAAGGGCGGGGCAAAAGCCCGTCTCAAAAACAAAACCATCGTCATGGGCATGGTAGAGCGAGATGGCATTATTCGGGCTGGGGTGGTCCAGGACGTGAAAATGGCTACGCTAGACCCCATTATCAAACACAACGTCCACATCGGCAGCACGATCACCACCGATGAGTTCCACAGCTACAACAGCATCCCTAAGCAGTGGTACGAGCATGGCGTCGTGAACCATTCAGCGAAGGAATATGTTCGAGGCAAGCACCACACCAATACGATTGAAGGTCATTGGTCACAGCTAAAGCGTTCGATCAAAGGAACGCACGTTCACGTATCTGGTAAGCATCTGTGGAAATACGTCAGCGAGTTCAGCTTTCGCCGCAATCACCGCGCCTCACACGAAGGCATGTTTAATCAGCTTGTGGCTTCGTTCGTGCTGCCGCGTTTAGCAGAGACGTGAAAGCCTCTTTATGTTGTGAAGTGGTCTGGTCCACTTCCTCAATGTGACCGGCTAATTCTACGCCGTCCTTCAGTATCAACATCTTTTCAAAATCGCGCTCGACTTCTTTGTGGGGATTAGACAATGCCGGTACCTCCAAGAGTTCTAGAATTTTCCAACTGGGAACGACGCCGTTGAGCCAAGTGTTTTCCCCAGTGTCAGGGTCGATAATGTGCCCCCAGTTCACGCCTAGTAAACCGAAAAAACTCATAACCTTCATCACGACAATCGGAGAGTGATCCTGTCGATAAACGGCCACTGGGGAACCTGAGAATCCCGTGCGGGATCGCATCTCAACCGCAAAACTTTCTTGGTTCCGCTTTAGTCCTGGATGCGGGATGTTCTCTAACATCATACTGACACAACCGAATCGCATCGCCGGGCGGTTATCGCGCGAGCCCTGATGGTTGAGAAAGCGTCCCGGCATAAGCACTTCGTCACCGACGCCAATCTCGTATTCTATCATTTGCTCTTTGGTGAGAATCTTGTGCGTGGGCATCATGCGTAGAGCATGAATACCGAAATCCATTTTCCCTATGAGTGACGCGATAGCGAGGTCGTCGCCGTCGGGGTGGACAATCCAGTCATGCGTATCCAGGTCGATGACGTCGGGCTTTAGGCCGTCGCGCCGGTTCACTCGAATGACTGGACAGCCCATATCCCAAGCGACGTGTCGGTTCGTCACCATGAAGGGGTTATAACGCTCGGTAAATTTGCCGTTGGAATAGATCGGCTTGCCGATGAGAAAGCAGGTACCGCCGGAGCGCGCGTGCTTTTCCGCCTCATCCTTCGTCTTGTAGAGGAAGGCAACGCCCTCCAGAATGTTATCTGGCGCTCTAGGCATATCCTCAGGGCCTCCTGAACCCGCCCATGAGGATCGCGCGTGCAGTATCCAAGGCGGGCAACATGGCTCGTCACTGGCGACAGCTAGTCTCAAGGGTGGGCTAGCGTGGTCCATATAGTTTTACCCGTCCACTACTTGTTGTTAAGGGATAATCGTGACATGGCGGTAGGGACCGGCTTCGGCCAAGGCCTCGATTTCCTCGGTCACCGCTTCGCGTTCTTGATCGAGGAAGCGGGCCACAGCGGCTTTGAAGGCCGGGTCGGCGATCCAGTGGGCGGAATAGGTCGGGCGGGGCAGGTAGCCCCGCTGGATCTTATGCTGCCCTTGCGCCCCGGCCTCGACCCAGGCAAGCCCGCGCGCGATGGCGAAGTCGATGGCGCGGTAGTAGCAGACCTCGAAATGCAGCATGGGGGCGTCCACGACGGTCCCCCAGTTGCGCCCAAACAGCGTATCGCCGCCCATGAGGTTGAGCGCGCCGCAGACCAGCTGGCCGTCCTTTTCGCCCATGATCAGCACCACGGCGTCGCCCAAGCGCTGACCCAACAAATCGAAGAATTCGCGGGTGAGGTAGGCCTGCCCCCACTTGCGATCCGAGGTGTTCATATAAAAGGCGAAGAACGCATCCCAGTGCCGCGGCGTGATGTCCGCCCCCGTCAGCGTCGAAATCGTAATACCGGCGCTGTTAGCGACTTCGCGCTCGCGCCGGATGGTTTTGCGTTTGCGCGACGACAGCGCCCCCAGAAAATCATCGAAGCTCGCGTAGCATTCGTTCTTCCAGTGATACTGCTCCCCGAGGCGCGGCAATAAACCTGCGTCGGTCATGAGCTCCGCTTCCGGCGCCGTCGGGAACGTCACATGCAAGGACGAAACTTTCAAACGCTGCGCCAACTCGACCATGCCGGCCAGCAGTGTGCGCTGCAGGTCAGCGCTTGTCGCGGCATCCACATCACCACGCACCATCAGCCGGGGGCCCGTCACCGGCGTAAACGGCACGGCGCATTGCAGTTTGGGATAATAGCGCCCGCCGGCGCGTTGATAGGCCTCGGCCCAGCCCCAATCGAAGACATATTCGCCGTAAGAATGGGACTTTAAATACAACGGCGCACACGCGAGCACACGCCCTTTGCCGTCTTCCAAGACGACATGCTGTGGCCGCCATCCGGCCTCGGCATCCACCGATCCGGAATCCTCAAGCGCGCTAAAGAAAGCGTGACGCACAAAAGGATTGTGGTGAGGTGTGCCCACGCCGGCGCAAGCGTCCCAGTTCGCAGCTGGAACTTTATGGATGCTTGAGACGACTTTTAAGGTCCAGGCCTCGCGCGCGTCATCCAATGTTAGGCAACCTCAAACACCGCTTCGACTTCAACCGATGCGCCGCGCGGTAGCGACGGCGCACCGACAGCCGCACGCGAATGACGTCCGGCATCACGGAAGACTTCCACCATCAAATCTGAAGCGCCGTTGATGACTTTGGGCTGATCGGCAAAACCCGCAACGCCCGCAACAAACCCTGTGAGTTTCACCACCTGTATCACGCGGTCGAGATCGCCGTTGCAGGCCGCTTTCACCTGGGCGATGAGGTTAAGACCGCAAATGCGGGCCGCCTGGTAAGCGTCATCGGTAGAGACTTCGGCCCCCACGAGTCCCGGAAATTTAAGCTGTCCGTCCCACATCGGCAGCTGGCCCGAGACAAACACCAGATTTCCACTGCGCACATAGGGGACATAATTTGCTACGGGCGCGGACGCTGCTGGCAAAATCATGCCCAAAGCCTGGATATGTGCGTCGATTTTACCGGCCATAAAATACTCCTCGGATTGTCTTAAACAGGGGCAGCAAATGTGATAGTCCACGGCCTCAAAGCTGCATCGCTATTACATATGAAAGCACGCCGGTGGAAAAGCTCTCCCTTCCCAAAAGCAAAATAAAAGTTCTGCTGGTCGAGAATATCCACAAAAGCGCCGTGGACCTGTTCAAGCGCAATGGTTACGCCAATGTGGAAAGTCTGCGCGATGCTTTCGACGCCGAGGAACTGAAAAAGAAGCTTAAGGATGTGCACATCCTGGGCATCCGTTCGCGCACCAAGCTGACCAAAGACGTGCTGGAAGCCGGCGAAAAGCTTTTGACCGTCGGCGCCTTTTGCATCGGCACAAACCAGATCGATTTGAAGTGCGCCAAGCGCCTCGGCATTCCGGTGTTCAATGCGCCGTATTCGAACACACGCTCGGTGGCCGAATTGGTGCTGGCTGAAATCATCATGCTGTTTCGCGGCATTCCGCAACGCTCTTGGGGTGCGCATGAAGGCGGCTGGGACAAAACCGTAAAGGGTGCGCGCGAAATTCGCGGTAAGGTCATCGGCATCGTCGGCTACGGCCACATCGGCACGCAGCTTTCGATCATCGCCGAAGCCATGGGCATGCAGGTGCGCTTCTACGACATCGTTGAGAAGCTGGCCTTGGGCAACGCGCAGCCTTGCGACTCATTGGATGAGTTGTTGGAAATTGCCGACGTCGTCACGCTGCATGTGCCCGAGACGCCTGAAACAAAAAACATGATCACGGCCGCCAAGTTCAAGAAGATGAAAAAGGGAGCGTTCTTCATCAACGCTTCGCGCGGCACGGTGGTGGATATCCCGGCCTTAGCAGAATCGGTGAAAAGCGGCCACGTCGCGGGCGCGGCGGTGGACGTATTTCCGAAAGAGCCTTCCGGTCCGGAAGAGAAATTCAAAAGTCCGTTGCAGGGTTTGCGCAACGTGATCCTGACGCCGCACATCGGCGGCTCGACCGAAGAAGCACAGGCCAATATCGGCGGCGAAGTCGCCGAGAAGTTGGTGAAGTATTCCGACAATGGCTCGACCTTGGGCGCGGTGAATTTTGTGGAAGTGGCGCTGCCGCCGCAATCCAACACCACGCGCTTCATGCATATCCACCGCGACGAGCCGGGCGTCATGGCGCGCATTTCGGAGTTGTTCTCGCGCCGCGAGATCAATATCGCCGGCCAGTACCTGCGCACGGACGGTGAGATCGGTTACGTGGTGACCGACGTCATCGGCCGGGTGAAGGTGGGCATGGGCATCCGCAAGGACCTGGCGGGAGTGCCGGGCACCGTGCGTACACGCTTCCTCTACGAGGCCCCGCCTAAATAATTGTACCAGGTACCAATTAAGGCGGGGAACTGATCGTAATAAGCAGCGTTAAGGGTGCATGCGCCGTCACCCCAAAGCCGCGATTGTAGGAAGTGTTGTGCTCGGCGTCATCGCCGTGGCCGTCGCATTTCTGCTGCTTTACGACTTCAAAGGCTTGGCCGAGCGCCGCTCGTCGGCCGCTTTGGGCCGCCCCGTTACCATCGGCTCCCTTCACCTTGGGATATTCCCTCTCGAGGCCGTTCTTCAGGACATCAACGTCGCCGATGTGGCGCTGGGCCAGCCCAACCCCGCCAATAAACCCGCCTTCATGAAGGCCGGGCACGTCGACGCGGTGATTGGTTTCTGGCGGCTCTTGGGCGGCGATCTTGTATTTCGCCATCTTAACGTTGAAGAGGCCGTAGCCCGCATTGAACGCCGCGCCGATGGCTCCCTGACGTGGGAAGTCGATCAGTCAGCGCGAGATAAGGACAAGTCCGAACTGCCCGAGATCGCCGAGCTGCGCTTACGAGACGTAAAGGTCTACTACACCGACGCGCTGAACAAGGCCAAGCTCACGCTCAATGTTGATACCCGCGAATACGACGATGGCCGCGAACCCAGCTTGATCGTCAAAGGCGATGGCACCTACGCGGGCCAACCTTCCACCATCACGTTTACGGGCGGTTCGCTCCTGACTCTCCGCGATTCGGAACATCCTTATCCCATTGACGGCACCCTGGTGTCGGGCCCGACAGCCATTTCCATTAAAGGCACGATAACTGAACCTGCGCAGATTACCGGCCTCAACGTGACGCTGAATGTCAAAGGCAAGGATGCGGCTGATCTGTACCGCGTTGCTGGCATCGCGCTGCCGCCGACGCCGCCTTATGTCATCGACACCCACGTCGACCGCTACGGTGAACGCTGGATCCTTAAAAATCTCAAATGGACTATGGGCAAGAGCGATTTTGCTGGGGAGTTGGTCTGGGACCGCAGCAAGAAAATTCCTTTGCTAACGGGACACCTGCACGCAGGCAATCTTGCGCTGAAAGACATTGGCGGTTTTATCGGTGCGGCACCGGGTGAAGCCGAAACGCCGGCCGAAGTTAAACGCGAAGCCGCCGCGCGCGAACGAGACCGGCGTGCAGGTGCGCCAGTGCCGGAGCAGACGGTAGCGGCAGAGTTGCTCATCCCTGATCGGGTCATCGACCTAGAGAAATTGAACAGCATGAACGCCAAGGTTCATGTGGAAGCGGACAAGATCATCGAAGACCATCTTCCGCTGGACACGATGAAAGTCGACGTCGTGCTGCAGGACGGCGTCCTGACGTTAAAGCCGCTGGAATTCGGCGCCGATGCCGGAAAGCTGGTGATCAACCTGACCATCAACGGCCGTGCCAAGCCCATCACCACCGACTTTGCTTTAACCGTGCAAGGGTTCCCGCTGGAACGTGTGGTCGGTAAAGCCGGCGGTAAGAACACTAGCTGGGGCGCCATTGGCGGTCATGCCGAATTCAAAGGCACCGGCGATTCCATGCACCGTATTCTGGCCAATGCGGATGGAAACGT
The DNA here is from genome assembly GCA_947476895.1 of Fidelibacterota bacterium. Classification (GTDB taxonomy): domain Bacteria; phylum Pseudomonadota; class Alphaproteobacteria; order Rhodospirillales; family Rhodospirillaceae; genus SHVO01. The sequence goes on from CANJRX010000004.1 coordinate 96,353, forward strand.
AGGCCTCGCCGTCGGCGGCGGCCAATTAAGCCTGTTTTTGGTGGAACTCATGGGCGTCGATCTTGCCGAAACGCTGGGCATTATGTTGACCAAAGACAAGCCAACCGAGATCCGCTGCATCGTCGGTGACTTCGCGCTCGAGAAGGGCAAGATGACGGCGCGCACCATGGTGGCCGACACGCGCGATACCATTTTTACCGGGAGTGGCAGCATCGATCTAGGCCGCGAAATTTTGGACATGCGCGTGCATGCAAAGCCGAAAGACATCAGTCCGCTGACACTGCGTTCCAAGCTGCTGCTGACCGGCACGTTTGCCAATCCGCCCTTCGGGCCGGACCCGGCAGCACTGGTGTTGAAAGGTGGCGCGGCTGCTGCACTAGGCGTGCTGCTGACGCCGATTGCCAGTCTTTTGATGCTGATTGACGCGGGCGGCGGCAAAGACGCTAACTGCGCGGCGCTGTTCGAGAAAGCTCAGAAGTAGTTAAGCGCCGGGGACTGGGAAACTTGGTCCCAGCACTTGCCGCCATTCTGCAGCCGCCTCAGTAACTTTCCCGCTTTTCAAATGATAATCGGCAAGCGTCGCGCGCCAATAGGCGGCTTTGGCCTTGCCGTGCCATTCCTCACCAACTTCAATCTCTGTCTGACCGCCAGGCGGCTTGATGGCCCCGCGTGGCCGCACGCGCGCCCATGCCCAGAAATCTACCAACGCGCGTTCGAGTTCATAGGGGCGCGGTGAGCCGGAATAAAATTCCTGCGCCAGCAGTTCGAGCGCAAAGGATGCGACGGGCACCTGCGCGTGATTGCGCCAGGCTTTCAGTGCAGTCATCAGAAGGCGCGGGCGACCGCCGTAAAGGCTGTCGGACAAGCGCAGTGTCGCCGCTTCGGCGATGGGGTTCGTTATACTCCAGCCCGTCGCGCGCGTGAGCGTGGGCACGCCGGGAACCAGATACGCGCCGTTGTGTTCACGGCAGGGCATCACCCTCACCCACACAGTGCCGCGCGGCACCAAGACGCCAGTCTCGGCGATGGTCACGCCGTCGAAGCGGTTCTTGAGCACCGCCCAGACGATCTTCAAAGCGTCACCGGCTTTTTGCGCCGTGAGTTTGGGCGGCAGCAAATACAACACATCGGCTTCGGTGATGGGGGCGACGGCCGTGCGTTTACCGACCGCGCCGGCGATCAGGTGATCGCTGCCGACGTCACCGTCGTTTTTGGGATAAAGCTCCGCGCGCAAAACGGCGGTCACATCGTCGCACACACCGCGCGCCACGGCATAAGCGGTGTGGCTTGGAACGACGCGGCGCAGAAACTCACCGAAGCACGCGCCCAGAACCGGCACCGTCGCAGATGTGGGAAACCCAGATATGCGTACCGGATCGGCGGCGGGGCGTTTGACGAGGGCGGGAGGAAGCGGCATCAGATTAATTGTACCTGGTACAATTGTTAGGAACATCCGCTGGTAGAGCCGCAGGTGTCGCACTTCATGCAGGTGCCATTGCGGAGCAGCGTGAAGTTGGCGCACTCGCCGCAGGCATCGCCTTCATAGCCCTTCATGCGCGCGGCATGGATGCCATGCACAGCGCGGCGGGATTCTGTGACTTCGGTGACGCGCGTCACCTTCACTTCTTCAGCGGCGTATTGCTGGTCCATGGCGAGCGCGCTGCCGGACATAGAGACCGGACCATTGGCCGCGGGCGTACTTGTCAGCGTTTGCGTGCCGACCGCACTTGCGCCGCCGCCGTCGCCTTTGTTGCGTCCGTGGTTTTTGAGGAAGTAGAGATTGCTTGAACGCACAAAACCTTTCGATACGGTTTTGCCTGCCATCTCCATCAACTTCTCGGCCTGTTCGCCGATACCCATGGCATCGGGCGCGATGTCGTGAGTCTCGACGTGCGCGAGGTCATGGCGATCCAGATAACTCACGGCCAGTTCGCGGAAGATGTAGTCCAAAATCGACGTCGCCATCTTGATGGACGAGTTGCCTTCCACAGGGCCAGACGGATCAAACCGCGTGAAGGTAAAGGCATCGACGTATTCTTCCAGTGGCACGCCGTATTGCAGGCCGATGGAAATGGCGATGGCGAAGTTGTTCATAAGGCTGCGGAAGGCGGCTCCCTCTTTGTGCATGTCGACAAAGATTTCACCGAGCTTGCCGTCTTCATATTCGCCGGTGCGCACATAGACTTTGTGACCGCCGACGATGGCTTTCTGGGTGTAACCTTTGCGGCGTTCAGGAAGACGTTGGCGCTCGCGTTCCACCACGCGCTCGATGATGCGCTCAACCGTAACTTCGGCGCGTGCAGCTGCGGGCGCTTGCACGACCGTTTCAACGGCATCTTCATCGTCGAATTCATCTTCAAACAGACTGGCCGCCAAAGGCTGCGAAAGCTTCGACCCATCGCGATAAAGCGCGTTGGCCTTCAGGCCCAGCTTCCACGACTTCATGTAAGCGTTGGCGCAATCGGCGATGCTGGCCGCGTTGGGCATATTGACGGTTTTGGAGATCGCGCCCGAGATGAAAGGCTGCGATGTCGCCATCATGCCGATGTGGCTGTCGACCGAGAGGAAGCGTGTGCCGATGCGGCCGCAGGGGCTCGCGCAATCAAACACAGGCAGGTGCTCGGCCTTCAGATGCGGCGCACCTTCCAGGGTCATGGCGCCGCAAACGAACGCATTAGCGGCATCGATCTCGGCTTTGGAGAAGCCCAGCGCTTCAAGCATGTTGAAGCCCACATCGTCCAACTGCTCGGAATCAAAGCCCAGCTTGTTGATGCAGAATTCATCGCCCAGTGTATAGCGGTTGAACACGAACTTGATGTCGAAGGCATCGCTCAGCGACTTCTCGATCGCTTCAAGGGCGTTTTTGTCGAAGCCGCGGTCGGCCAGCGACGTGGCGTTGATGGACGGCGCATTCTTCAGCGTCGCGCGGCCTACGGCGTATTCAATAATGTCTTCGACTTGGCGCGCGTTGTAGCCAAGCGTATTCAACGCCAGCGGCACGATGCGGTTGATGATTTTGAAATATCCGCCGCCCGCCAGCTTTTTAAACTTCACCAGTGCGAAGTCGGGCTCGATGCCCGTGGTATCGCAATCCATCACCAGGCCGATGGTGCCGGTGGGCGCGACAACGGTGACTTGCGCATTGCGGAAGCCGTGGGCGGTGCCGAGTTCCAGCGCCTTATCCCAAGCGTGCTTGGCGGCGTTGACGAGATTGGAGTCCGGGCAATCGGCGGCGTTGAGCGCCACGGGCTTTGCGCGCAGGCCTTCGTAGCCGTCGTGATGGCCGTACGCTGCGCGGCGATGATTGCGGATCACGCGCAACATATCGACACGGTTGGGCAGGAAGCCGGGGAACGCGCCGTGTTCTTCGGCCATCTCAGCCGATGTCGCGTAAGCGGTGCCGGTCATAAGCGCACTGACAGCGCCGCAGAGTGCGCGGCCCTCGTCGCTGTCGTAGCCGAGGCCGTTGGCCATCAGCAGGCCGCCGAGATTGGCGAAGCCCAAACCCAGCGTTCGGAACTTGTGCGAAAGTTCGGCGATTTCCTTGGACGGGAATTGCGCCATCAGGACCGAGATTTCTAGCGCCATGGTCCACAGACGTGTCGCGTGCGTGAAACCATCAACATCGAAGGTTCCGTCGTCCTTGCGGAAGGCGAGCAGGTTCATGGAGGCGAGGTTGCACGCCGTGTTGTCCAGGAACATGTATTCCGAACAGGGGTTCGACGCATTGATGCGTCCCGACTGCGGGCAGGTGTGCCAGGCATTGATGGTGCTATCGAACTGCACGCCCGGATCGGCGCACTGCCAGGCGGCTTCGCCGATGCGGTCCCACAAGGCGCGGGCTTTGATGGTCTTTACGACTTTGCCGCCGACGCGGCTGGTCAATTCCCAATCGCTGTCTTTCTCGACGGCATCCAGAAATTCATCGGTGATGCGGACGCTGTTGTTGGAATTCTGGCCGGCAACAGTGGCGTAAGCTTCGGAATCCCAATCCGTATCGAATTCGGGAAACTCGGACGTGCTGCTGCCTTGCCGCGCGATTTGCAACGCGCGTTGAATGATGTTCTCGGCCACAAGGGCATTGCGCGCGGCTTTGATTTCTTTGCGCAGCTGCTTGTTGACCTTGGGATCAAAGCGTCCGTCAGTGTCCGCGCCGTCCCAGCTGCGCACAGCGCGCAAGATGGCGTTCAGATGCCGGCGGGTGATGCGCGAGCCGGTTACGAGGGCTGCGACCTTTTGCTCTTCGCGCACTTTCCAGTCGACGAACTCTTCGATGTCCGGATGATCGACGTTGAGGATCACCATCTTGGCCGCACGGCGCGTGGTGCCGCCCGACTTCACAGCGCCCGCCGCGCGATCGCCGATGCGCAGCCAGCTCATCAAGCCCGACGATGTGCCGCCGCCCGAAAGTTTTTCGCCTGCACCGCGCAGGCCCGAGAAGTTGGTGCCGGTGCCGGAACCGTACTTGAACAGCCGCGCTTCACGTACCCACAAATCCATGATGCCGCCGTCGTTCACCAGATCGTCGGCGATGGATTGAATGAAACACGCGTGGGGTTGCGGGCGCTCGTAAGCGCTGCGTGCGGCGGTCAGCGTGCCGGTGCGGTAATCTACATAGAAGTGGCCCTGCGACGGGCCGTCGATGCCGTAAGCCCAGTGCAAGCCGGTGTTGAACCACTGCGGCGAATTGGGCGCGGCCATTTGCGTGGCCAGCATGAAACGCATTTCGTCGAAATAGATGCGGGCGTCGTTATCGCTGTCGAAGAAGCCGGCTTTCCAGCCCCAATAGGTCCATGTCCCGGCGAGGCGGTCGAACACCTGGCGCGCGTCGGTCTCACCAACGCTGCGTTCGCTCTCGGGCAGATCGCGCAGTTCGGCGGTGGCGGCGGTTTTACGCCACAGGAAATCGGGCACGTCGTTTTCGGCGATGGGCACCAGCTTCGCGGGCACGCCGGCGCGGCGGAAATACTTTTGGGCGAGGATGTCGCAGGCGACCTGCGACCAATTTTGCGGAACCTGGATGTCGTTCTGGCGGAAGACCACCGAGCCGTCGGGATTGCGGATTTCACTGACCAGCGATCGAAAGCCGACGCCGTCATAGGGGGACTTGCCCTCGCTGGTGAAACGCCGTGATACGCGCATGACCCGGAATCCCGTCCCAAAGCTCGACCAAAACCAAAACGAGGGTGAATCCCGAAAAGCAAACCGTCCGGCCCGCCTTTACGGCAGGTCCCAGCTAACGGCTTGGTATTCCAAGCTTTTTCCCCTCGGTCCTCGTATCGCGCCCACTACATATTGTGGTAGCCGCGCGCATGGCCACTAGATTACGGAAGGGGGGGGGAAGGGGCAATACGTATTGTGGTCAAAATGGCCTTTACCCACAGAATATTGGGGTGCCTGGCGTCTTTACCCATTCCGGGAAACTCGCCATAGTGCGGCCTCAGAGCTGGGCCATAAGAGGGGCCCGCCGGTCCCACCACGGAGTTGATTTGCAATGACTTTCGGCACTTGGCTTCACACCAAGCTTCACGGCGAGTTGGTCGGCGAGGACGCCTACGGCAACGTCTACTACAAGTCCAACCGCATGCGTGGGACCCGTCAGGAACGTTGGGTGATCTACAAGGGCGAACCGGAAGCCTCGAAAGTGCCGCCAGAATGGCATGCTTGGCTGCATCACACCGTCGATGCGCCCCTCGACGCGCCGAAGCGCGATTGGCAAAAGCCGCATCAGCCTAACCTGACCGGCACCGCTCAAGCGTACCTTCCGCCCGGCGCCGATCAGCGCGGCGGTCAACGCGCCAAGGCCGCTGACGATTATCAGGCCTGGACCCCGGAGGCTTAAGTTTCCCGTGGGCGAAGCCGCATCGCTTTCCAAAACTGAACGGCGCGAATACCTCGTCGGCATTGCTGCGTTCGGCGTGCTGGCTGCGGCGCTGACGTTCACCGCCTTAGCCAATCGCGGTAAGCAGCCAACTGAAACCGCAGCGCTCGTGTTGACCGCAGCGTTCGAGCGCGTGGATGGCGTGCATGTGGGTTCGCCCGTGCGCGTCGCCGGTATCAATGTCGGCACCGTGACGGCCGCCGGTCTCGAAGACAACAGCGGCGCGGTTCTGACGCTTAGCATCACGCAAGCCATCAACCTGCCCGACGACACAGCCGCCGTCATTGAAACCGACGGTATTTTCGGCACTAAATACATCGAGCTGCATCCGGGCGGCACGGAAGATATGCTAAAAACCGGTGCGCGTATGTCCTACACGCAGAAATCCGTGATCATCGAAGACCTGGTGGCGCTGATCGTGCAGCGCGCCAAAGACGCGCGGGCGAAACCCGCCGTCATTGAAGAGCATGAGTTAGATCGCCCTATGGCAACCGAGGCCCCAAAATGAAACGCAATCCTATCGAAACCGTGCTGGGCGCGGTTGTGCTTGTCGCCGCCGGGATGTTCCTGCTGTTCGCCTATTCCATCGCCGACCTGAAGGCGGTGACGGGCTACGAACTGAAGGCAACCTTCCTGAAGGTCGGTGGACTTGAGCGCGGCAGCGATGTGCGCATCAGCGGCATCGACGTCGGCACCGTCACCGGCCAGTCCCTCAACCCTGAAACATTTCAGGCTCAGGTCATAATGTCGATCAAGCCGGGCGTGACCCTGCCCACGGATACCGAAGCCTCCATCGTCAGCGACGGCCTGTTGGGCGGAAAATATGTCAACCTGGTCCCTGGCCACGCCAGTGACCGAATTGCCGCCGGCGGCGTTATAGCCAAGACACGCGACTATCAATCGCTGGAAGACCTGGTCGGCCAGATCATCTTCCTCGCGACCAACTCAGGTCCCGCCACGCCGCAATGAAAAATATGCTGAAAGTTCTGTGCGCCATTGCCGCGCTGTGTACCCTTGGGGTGAGTGCCGCATCCGCGACCGATATCCCGAAAGACACCATTGTTCTGGGCGGGTTGGATAAGGTGGCGGCGCGCGTGAATACCGTCACGGGCAAGGTTGGATCGCCCGTTACCTTCGGGACGCTTGAGATTGTCGCCCGCACGTGTGTCAGCCATCCGCCCGAAGAAACCCCAGAAAACGCGGCTTTTCTTGAGATCTTTCAAACTGTCGGCAAAGAAAAACAGAAGGTTTTCAGCGGCTGGATGTTCGCATCATCTCCAGCGCTCTCGGCGCTGGATCACCCGGTCTACGATATCTGGGTGCTGCGCTGTGAAAACAGCACCGCTTCCAACTCACCGTAAGATAGCGGCCCTTCAAAGCGACCTTGGCGCGTGAGCGCCTGGCTCAGCTGGTCCATATATTCCTGCTGGCTGATCTCGATGGCGCCAAAGCGCTTCAAGTGATCGGTGATGAACTGCGTGTCGAGCAGGGTGAAGCCGCCCTTCTTCAGAAGGCCGGCGAGATGCGTAAGCGCCACCTTTGAGGCATCGGTCTCCCGGCTGAACATGCTTTCGCCGAAGAAGGCGGACCCCATCGCCAGGCCATAGACACCGCCGACCAATCGGCCGTCTTTCCACACCTCAACGCTGTGCGCCAAGCGGCCGCGGTGCAGTTCATTGAACAACTCAATGATGCGGTCATTGATCCAGGTGTCGGAACGGACGTCGGTGGCTTCGGCGCAGCCCGCCATGACCCCACTGAAATCCTGATCGACTGTGACGGTAAACGTGCCCTGGCGCAGACGTCTCCGCAGCGACCGCGACACGTGGAACGCATCAAGCGGCAGCACGCCGCGCAGTTTGGGCTGCACCCAGAACACGTCGCTGGCGCCGCGCGACTTGGCCATGGGAAAGACGCCGTAAGCGTAGGCTTTTAAAACCAGATCGGCTGTGATGTCGGTCAAGGAGTGGACCTCCTAGACCCGCGCGGACCTACTTTGAATCCGCGCTGTTGGCGGCGATGTATTCTTCCAGCCAGCGGATGTCGTAGTTGCCGTCCATGATGGCCGGTTCGTTCAAAATAGCCACGTGCAGGGGGATCGATGTGTCGATGCCATCGATGACGTACTCGTGTAAGGCCCGGCGCATGCGCATGACGCATTCCTGGCGGGTGCTCCCTTGCACAATTAGTTTCGCAATCAGGCTATCGTAGTGCGGCGGGATTTTGAAGCCTGAGAAAAGGCCGGAATCGACACGTACGCGGCGGCCGCCCGGAGCATGGTAGCCCGTGATCAAGCCCGGAGAAGGCGCAAAGGTGCGCGGATTCTCGGCATTGATGCGGCACTCCATCGCGCAGCCTTCAAAGGTGATGTCTTTCTGCGCGAAGCCGAGCTCTAAGCCGGAAGCGACGCGGATTTGCTCGCGCACCAAATCGATGCCCGTGACCATTTCGGTCACCGGGTGTTCCACCTGCAGGCGGGTGTTCATTTCGATGAAATAGAACTTGCCGTCTTCGTAGAGGAACTCGACCGTGCCGGCGTTGTCGTAGCCCAGCTTGCGCATGGCCTTGCAGACCACTTCGCCGATCTCATCGCGTTGACCGGCATTGAGCGCGGGCGAGGGGGTCTCTTCGAAAATCTTTTGGTGGCGGCGTTGCAGCGAGCAATCGCGTTCGCCCAAGTGTACGACGTTGCCGTGCTTGTCGCCCAGCACCTGAATTTCAATGTGCCGCGGACGGCCCAGATACTTTTCCATGTAGACTTCGGCGTTACCAAAGGCTGCTTTGGCTTCGGTGCCGGCGGTCTGGAAAGCTTCGCGCACTTCGTCGCGGTTCTGCGCGACCTTCATGCCGCGTCCACCGCCACCGGCGCTGGCTTTGATCAAAACGGGATAACCAATGCCGTCGGCGATTGCCACGGCCGCATCGGCGGATTCCACCGCGCCGTCGGAACCGGGAACGACGGGAATCCCGGCTTCTTTAGCGGTCTTTTTGGCCATGACCTTGTCGCCCATGGTCCGAATGTGGATGGGCGAGGGGCCAATGAAATTGATGCCGTGATCGGCCACCATTTCCGCGAATTCGGCGTTTTCCGAAAGGAAGCCGTATCCGGGATGGATGGCGTCGGCGTGCGTAATAATGGCAGCGGATATGATCGCCGCTTTGTTGAGATAGCTGTCGCGGGCTGCTGGCGGACCGATACACACAGACTCATCGGCCAGGCGCACGTGCATAGCTTCGGAGTCAGCGGTTGAATGCACCGCGACAGACTTGATGCCCATTTCGCGGCAGGCGCGCTGAATACGAAGCGCGATCTCGCCGCGGTTGGCGATGAGGATTTTCTCGAACATTAGATTTGCGTTCGCTTACTCAAGGATCAACAAGGGTTCGCCGTACTCGACAGGCGAACCGCTCTCGACCAGGATTTTGACGACTTTGCCGCTGCGCGTCGCTTTGACGGGATTAAAGGTCTTCATGGCTTCGATCAGGGCCAGGGTCTGGCCGTCGCTGACTTGATCGCCGACTTTAATGAACGGCGCTGCGCCAGGCTCGGGCAGGAAATAGCAAACGCCGACCATGGGCGACTTTACGGTGCCAGGATGGCTTGCAGGATCTAAGGCTTTGGCCGGAGCCGGTGCGGTGGCTTCGCCAGCAGGCGCTGCTGCGTAAACCGGCGCGCTGCCCACCATCGGGCCGCCGATGTTGCGAGCAACGCGCACGCGCACGCCTTTAGCGTCGTATTCGATTTCAGTCAGGCCGGTTTCATTTAAGACAGCGGCCAACTCGCGCACCAGCACGTCATCGATGCGCGTGGAAGGTTTAGCAGCCTTAGCTGCAGGCTTTGGCGCTGCGGCAGGTGCCGCTTTCTTTGGCGCGGGAGTGGATTTGGTCGTGGCTTTGGGCGCCGTCTTGGCGGCCGCTTTGCTGGGCTTTTTGCTGTTAGATTTTTTCACGCCGTTTTTGCCTTATTGAGAAGTTGTGCCATGGCGTCTACCGCCAGTTCATAACCTTGCGCGCCGAAGCCGCAGATAACTCCGGTGGCCGCACGCGAGACGAAAGAGTGATGGCGAAATTCTTCGCGCTTATAAATGTTCGAAAGGTGCACTTCGATCACGGGCAGGCCTGAGGCCAAAAGCGCATCGAGAATGGCGACCGAGGTGTGCGTATAAGCCGCAGCGTTGATAATGATGCCGGCGGCGGTCGTACGTGCGCCTTGAATCCAGGACACCAGTTCGCCTTCTTCGTTGCTCTGGCGGAAGTCGGCTTCGAGGCCGTGCCCTGTAGCGCGCGCGGACGCGAGGGCGCGGATATCCTCAAGCGAGGTACGCCCGTAAATGTCCGGCTCCCGCTGCCCCAATAAATTGAGGTTCGGGCCGTTCAGGATCAAAATGACACGGCTCAAGCGACGAATTTCCTACCCGGCTCTAGCTTCGCGGTCTTTTACCTAACCGTCTTGGCCTTAACGTCTTCTTATTAGCGTCACAGGGATACACCAGCCCCGCCCCCAGGGCAACCGGCGCAATTAACGGCCAGGGGCCAAAAAGTCTTTTATTCACACGGGCTTGCCGGCCCCCTCGACCTCTTCGCCATTGTTACCTATAAGGGCGTGGTCGCTTAACAACGGCTGGCCTGATCCGGCCCTTAAAGTTGCGTTTTTTAATGCAAATCGTCCTGAACGGTGAACCTCGCGCCTTGGCCCCGGAAACGTCGGTTGCCGGCCTCCTGAAAGAGCTGGGCATCGATGTCCGCAAGGTGGCTGTCGAACGCAATCTCGAGATTGTGCCAAAGTCGACCTTCGAGACCACCACGCTCGGCGACGGCGACCGGTTGGAAATCGTGCACTTTATTGGCGGCGGCCAAGGGAAATAGAAGCTGATGGACGGCAATCAGAAAACCACTGACGATTTTTTCGAAGTGGCGGGCCGCCGTTTCCACTCGCGGCTGTTGGTCGGCACCGGCAAGTACAAAGATTTTGTCGAGACGCGCGAAGCGATTGAAGCCTCGGGTGCTGAGATCGTGACCGTGGCCGTGCGCCGCGTGAATATCTCTGATCCGAAACAGCCCATGCTGATGGATTTCGTCGATCCGAAAAAATACACCTACCTGCCCAACACGGCCGGTTGTTATGCCGCCCAGGATGCCGTGCGGACGCTACGTCTCGCGCGCGAAGCCGGCGGCTGGAATTTGGTGAAGCTGGAAGTGCTCGGCGACCAGAAGACGCTCTATCCCAACATGGTCGAAACCTTGAGCGCCGCCGAAGCTTTGATCAAGGACGGCTTCGATGTGATGGTTTATTGCAGCGACGATCCGATCATGGCCAAGACGCTCGAAGATATGGGCTGCTGCGCCATCATGCCGCTGGGTTCGCTGATTGGCTCAGGGCTTGGCATCCAGAGCCCTGTGAATATCCGCCTCATCGTTGAGCAATCAAAAGTCCCCGTTCTGGTGGATGCCGGTGTGGGTACAGCGTCGGATGCTGCTATCGCCATGGAGCTGGGCTGCGACGGCGTGCTTATGAACACCGCCATCGCTGCGGCGAAAGACCCCATCCGTATGGCGCGCGCCATGAAGCTGGCCGTGGAATCAGGTCGCCTTTCGTACCTTGCAGGCCGTATGCCGCGCAAACTTTACGCCGATCCGTCGTCGCCACTTGGTGGCCTGATCTAGGAGAGCTGCAATCCGCTTCGATGTGCGCACTTGGTTAGAGGATCAAAACCCTCACTTCCTGCGCAGTGTCGGGGGCTCGGCCATCGTCCATGTGCTGTTCATCCTCGCGCTGATCTTTTTTCGTATTCCACCCACCCCGCCCATACCTGCAGACCCGGCTTTGGTGATCGATCTGGTCGAGGATCAACCGCTGCCGACGATAGATCCGTCGTCGGCCGCGAGCGCAAAGCCGCTCGCCTCCTTACAACCCGGCCCAAGTGCCGCGCGCACGGCGGATAAGCCGAAAGACCGCTCGGTCGTGCTGCGCGAATTATTTACCCTGGTCGAAAAAGCGCACGAGCCGGTGCCGGTTGTGGTCGGCGCACCCGAGGCCGCGAGCACATTTACGCCAAGCCTCGACAGCGGGCAGCCCGACGGTGCGCTTGGTCAGCCGGGTAATGCGAAGCTGAAGGATTACATCCGCGCGCAAATCGAACGCCGTTGGCAGATTGCGGCCAACAATCCGGGACGCGCGGTTTGGGTGGTTTCGCTGCGCTTGGTAATGGAGCCGGATGGCAGTGTTGCCAACGCCGAAGTGCTGCTCGATCCGCGCCACAGCGAAGATAAGCAGTATCTAGCGGTGGCAAAAAGCGCACGCGATGCCGCGCTGTTATCCTCGCCGCTGCGTATGCCGATCGGCATTCCGGCAGCGCCGCGTGAAATTGTGCTCGATCTCGACAGCCGCGAAGCTACGCACTAAGGCACGTCACGCGCGACGCGAAATCCGACATAGCTGAACAAATCGAAATCGTGCCCGCCGACCTGGGCCTTGCCGCGCGCCGCCGCGCGGATGAACACCGGCAGATTGCTCCACGAGCCGCCACGGATGACCCGCCGGCTGCAATCGCCTGTGGTCCAGGGGCTGCCGTCGGTGGGCGCGCCGGTGTAACTCTCGTTCCAGCAATCTGCTGTCCATTGCCAGACATTGCCGAGCATGTCGTAAAGCCCAAACGGATTAGGCCCGAAGCTGCCCGATGGTGCGATCAGCGCGTTATCCCACGTGCTGCCGCAGCCATGACAGTTGGCGTTGTTGATGCCGACGGTTTCACCCCACCAGCGGCTGGTCGTGGTATTGGCGCGGGCCGCGTATTCCCACTCCGCTTCACTGGGCAGACGATAGTGCCCGCCAACTTTGCGGTTAAGCCACGCTAGATAAGCCTCGACGTCCTTCACGTTGACACAGATGGCAGGCTGTTCGCGCAAATCGGCAGAGCCGGGTGGATAGACCAGGCCGTGACCCAACGAGCGCCAGGATTTATCCATGATGGTGTCGCAAGGGGCGGGCTGATATCCGGTCTCGGCCAGAAATTCCGTGAACTCCTTCTCGGTCACGTCGAGGCGTCCCAGCGCGAAGCTGTGCACGGCGACCATGTGTTGCGGTCCCTCGGAATCAAAGCGGCCGCGTTCGGTTAGCGGACTGCCCATATTCAAGCGCCCCGCCGGAATGACCACCATCTCGGGACACTCAGGACATTCGCGAAAGATCGCACCGGCGCGCGTCGGCAATGTTGAAGCAGGCGCATCAGCGCGCGGAATAACCGCAGCGCCACCCAACGCACTGATGAGGTCTGCGACCTGCTTCCTATCCTTGGCTTGAGGTGCGGCGCGCAAGTACAGCGCGAAGGCGTAGCTTGCCGCCATATCGTGCCCGCCGCTGGCTAGTTGCTGGCCGCGCCGGAACTGATACTCCGCTACCCAAGGCGCTGCGCGCGCAGCTTTGTCGAACGCGGCCGCAGCGGCTGCATCGAGGGCGGCTGCAGGAATTTCAGGTGTCGTGTTCAGTTGCCGCGCTGCGTCGATGACTTGCGCCATGGCCGTGAACTCGGCCTGGCTCTCGGGAGCGGTGTCCGTGACCGCAGCCATATCTGCATCAAGCGCAGGCTCAGCCGCGGACGCCCCAACAACGATGAACATCACCGCCAGCAGCACGGCGCCGCAACTCAACTGTCGCATTTGAGAAAACATGCTCAGGCCCCAGTGAAACCGCCCGCATTATGGCAGTCCCAGAAACCCGGTCTCCTTATTTAACTGCCATGTTACAGAATACGCAGCAGACGGTTAGGTTTCTGCGCGGAACTCCAGCAGGTCACCCGGCTGGCAGGCGAGGGCGGCACAAATTTTCTCCAGCGTCTCGAAACGTACACCCTTCACTTTGCCTGATTTCAGAAGCGATAGATTGGCTTCGGTGATGCCGATGCGCTCAGCCAACTCTTTGGAGCGCATCTTGCGCTTCGCCAGCATGACGTCTAACTGAACGACAATCATTAGATGATGCTCGCATTATCGTCGGCGATGCGGCGTGCTTCAGCCATGACATAAGCTGTGACATAGGCCGCGATGCCCACAATGAGAAGGACAGGGCGTGGGGGTATGATGCCTGCGACGATAAGCCATAGTGCAGTCGTGCGTATCCGTTCGATGGTCGATGCGGAAAATACTTCGCCCCGAGCGAAATGCCTGAACACGCGCTGGGCGCTATGAAAGACCGCTACTATGGGAACGAAAACCACAACCACGATCCCAAGGCCGCCGACGCGGCCCCAAATTGGTACGGTGATGGGTTCGGGAGTGATCCCTTGAATAAAGTTCTTAGCTACGCCGACGCTCTCGGGCCAAACGGACACCGCGGATATGACGACGAGAAATGCCAATGTGGCCCAATAACCGACTGAAAATAAGAACGCGAGGATTTGGCTCCAGGCGCGTGCCTTATCGAACTCCGGCGATAACTGCGGATTAGGGGGAATGGAGAGGACTTCGCCCATCGATAACTCCTTCATAGGTGTTGGAGGCACCATACCAGGATAATAGATTATTTCAATACAATAATTAAATACTGTCTTATATCGTGGGTCGCTAAGTCCGCGCTCGGCAGCATTTGCCGGGTGTACTGGGCGATTTCCGCCCAAATTTCCTGATGTGAGCTTCCGAGCAAAGGCTAAGGCGTTGATTACTCTCGCGGTAATTCATGGCACGCGCCTTGCTTATCACTCCCTGAACGCCACCCGTACGCTTTTGGGATGGCGATATAAAACACGTGACGTGGAGTGAGTTGCGATGAGCCTTCAAGGAACATTCAACACAGCTGTGCAGGCGATGAACTCGCAGACACAGTCCCTAAACAACATCTCCATGAATATCGCCAACGTCAACACGACGGCGTACAAGGCGCAGGAATCGCATTTCCAAACGCTGCTCAATCACGTCCAGCCGACCGACAAGCGCTTCTTCACGGTCCGCACGATTGATCATCGTCAAGTCGACAAACAAGGCCTTCTGGCCACCACCGGCCGTACGTTCGATTTGGCCATCAATGGTCGTGGTCTGTTGGTCACCAATTCTAAAGCTGACGGTACGGGCACGTTTCAGTACACCCGCGACGGTTCGCTGTTCGGCGAAGCTGTCGATCTGGGTACGGATACCGATAACGACGGCCAGAACGATCAGGGCACCCTGCTGAAAACAGCGGCCGGCGCTTATGTTTTTGGCTGGGCCGCGGACTCCGAAGGCAAATTCACCGAAACCAATAGTCTCGGGTCTTTGACGCCGGTCAAGTTCGGCGACAACAGCGTTTTCCCGGCCAAGTCGACGACGGTGATGTCGTTGCAGGCCAACTTGTCGTCGGCCAGTTCGGGCCGCCAGAACGTGTCGATCCCGTTCGTCGATCAGGAAGGCAATTCGCGTTCGCTGTCGATCGGCTTTAATGCGTCCATGAACGATGGCTGGACGCTCGACATGTCCGCCAATGATACCAACAATCAACCGGTCGATGTTGTGTTCGATCCGCCGAAGCTTGGCTTTGACGGCAATGGCCGCATGACCCTGCCGACCGATGGATTGATCAATATAACGGTTAGCGATTCCGTTGGTCCGCAGTCCTTCACCCTCGACCTCAGCAAGGTCACGCAGTTCAGCGACAACGGCCAGCTCACGGTCGTGAATGTCGATCAAGACGGCTTCATTGCGGGCCGCCTGCAGAACACGTATTTCAATTCCAGCGGCGTGCTGATCGGAAGCTATTCGAACGGCGAGCTGCGCAACCTCTACAAGCTGCCCGTGGCTATGTTCCGTGCCGACGGTAACTTGGAAGCCAAGTCAGGCAACTATTTCGAGCAGACCAAGGAAGCCGGCGACATGTTGCTGACCGGCATTGGTCTGGCGACCGGTTCACACTTTGTCACGGGCGCGCTTGAAAGTTCGAACGTGGATCTCACCGATCAGTTTTCAAAAATGATTGTCACGCAGCGCGCGTATTCCAGCGCTGCGAAAGTGCTGACCACGGCCGATGAAATGGCGCAGGCGGCGCGCGACTTAAAGCGGTAATGCTATTCCGCTAACCCGTTACTCAGCTAAACGGCGCATAAGAAGTTTCTCACGGAAGACGTCATAGATCGTCACACCCGCCGCGGCCGCGATCTCTTTCGCGCTCATGGCGGTTTCCGTCAGCAATACACGAATGAATTCTGGCCGCGCACGCCAAGCCCCGCGTTTGCCGGGGCGTAAGCGCAACCGATGCCGGTTTGTGGCCGCGCGTGCAGCTGCGGCGCGCTCCTCGGCATCAAGCCCACGTTTCACCGCGTCTTCCATAGCGGCGGCGAGGCGTTCTTTCTCAGCCGCGACGCGCTCGTGTTCCGTTTTGTATTGTGCCGTTCCCGCCTGCGGGCGCTGCTGATGTTTCCACCACATGCCCATATGCTCAGGATTGGCGCCGCCGAAATCGGCAGCGAAACCGCTCGGCCGGCGCGGTCGCTGGCGCGGGGCAGGCTCAGGCGCTTCAGCGGCATCCGTTATGCCGGCGGCTTCGCGCAACGTCATGCCATGCGATGTAGCCAAACGCACAGCCGCGCTCATGGCGGCGTCGCGTTCGCCGTCATAGGTGGTGGAATGCGCCACCTCGAGCAATTTGCGGAATCGCGAACGCTCTTTGGCTGTAAAGCCAGTTTCAGTCATCGCTGATATCGATGTCCCGGAGTGTTAGGGGATTAAGACTTACGCGCTTTGGCGATCGCACCGACCAATTCGGCTTTCGGCACGGCGCCCGGCAGGAACTCGCCTTCGACAATAACCTGCGGCGTACCATCGACGCCCAGTTCATCGGCAAGGCTGTGATTCTTGACCAGGATTTCCGTGATGGCGGCATCCTTCATGTCGTCCTGCAATTTCTTAGTATCAATACCGACATTTCCCGCGATGGTCATGATCACGCTGTCGCTCAAGGCGCCTTTGTAGCCCAGCAGCGCCAAATGGAATTCGGTGTACTTACCTTGTTTGCGCGATGCCAGCGCCGCGCGCGATGCGGTGATCGAGGACTGACCCAGGATCGGGTATTCCTTCAAGACCAAACGCATCTTGGTGTCTTCTTTCAAAAGTTCGGCCATCGACTGGAACATCTGTTTGCAGTAGCCGCAGTTGTAGTCAAAGAACTCGACCACCGTCACATCGCCCTTCGGGTTGCCGATGATGGTGCCTTCGGCAGGATTGAGAATTTCCTGACGGCGGCTAACCATGGCCTTCGAGCGTTTGTCGACCTTGGTTTTCTCTTCGTTGGCTTGCAGTGCGGTGATGGCTTCGGAAATGATCGAGGGATTTTCCAGGATGTATTCCCGCACCATGTTCTTCACTTCAGCCTTCTGCGCGGGCGACAAAGCATCGGCAGCAAAGGCGGACGGAATGGAAGCCATCAGTCCTATAAGGGCAAGCATAACGGCGGCGAAGTGGCGCATAGGAATTCCCTTGAGGGCCGGGGCGACCCGGCGGCGGCATACATCAGCTTAGGGGGTATATTAAGCTTAGGGGGTATATTACCTGCGCTTGCCGCGCATTTCGCGCAAATTATTTTGCGCTAAAACCTTGATATCCTGCAGGCGATACCAGGTTGGGGTGTCCTTTTGGAGCAGTTTTTCGGCCTGATTGCTGTAACGGGCCACGTCACCGAACTGGCCCAGCAATATAGCCCGCTCGGCCGCGGCATAGGCCGATAGGCCGGTTTCGTTGTTTTGCGCATAGGACCGGGCCAGCATGTCCCAGGCGCCAGGATTTTCAGGATCGATCGCCAGGGCGTGTTTCAGGGCGGTCTGCGCCTCGCCCGCATACTCCAGATTGCCGCTTTCAACGCTGGCATGGGCGAGCGACGTCAAAATTTCGGGCGCATCGGGCAGATACTTCAGCGCTTCACGATAGGCGACGATGGCGTCTTCAACCTTGCTGCGGCTCAGCTGCATATCGCCTTTGATCTGCCAGAAGTAGGGGTCCTTGGGCGCGTCGATCAAAAGGCTATCGACCAACGGCAGAGCTTGATCAAACTGTCCGCGCCGGTAGTAAGCGATGGCGCGGGCATAACGGCCTTCGATGCTTTTATCGGAGTCCGGATAGCGCTGCAGCGTCGTGATCTGCGGCCGTAAGAACGCGAAGAGTTTCGCGATCAGCCGTTTGTGCTGACGCTCCAATTCAGGATCCAGCGGAACGTTGGTATACGGCGACGTCTGCATGGCCGCTTCAATCGAGGCCATGCGGTCACGGTTGAGCGGATGTGTGCGGATGTAGGGGTCCTGGTTGGTTGTCACCAGGCGTTCTTCGCCGGACAAGCGATCGAAAAAGTCGTGCAGACCTTTGGCGGATTGATGCGTGTCGTTCAAGACCTTGAGCGCAAACTGATCGGCGCGGCTTTCCTGACCACGGCTGAAACTTAAGAACGAGCCGATGGCAGCGCGCTGGCCGCCCATCAGCACGGCCATACCCACTTCGGGATTACCGCTGGCAATACCGGCGGCAACACCGAGCAAGGTGCCCAATATTGAGATGACATTGGGCGCAGCCATGTCGCTCGCGACCATGATGACGTGGCCGCCGGCGATGTGGCCGATTTCGTGCGCCATCACGCCGATCACTTCATTGGAGTTCCGCGCGCGCAGCAACAGCCCGGTATGGAAGTAGATGTTGTTGCCCTGGGTGGCGAAGGCATTCATCGTATCATCGACCACCATGTTGATCGCCACGCCGTCGCCTTGCAGGCCGCCTGCGATCAGCAGCGGCCGGGCATAGGCCTGAAGGGTCGCGCCGATTTCGGTGTCGCTGAGGATCGTGCCGGTACTGAAGTCTTGCGCGCGGGCAACCCCACTTGTACCAATCAGCAGCAGACCTAATGACGCAGCCGCCCAGAATTTACGGGCGCGCACATGAGACGGTTTTGATGAGGCTGAAACGCTATACGTCACGGGTGTTCGAAAATGCCGGATGTTGAAAGCTGCGGGACGGCTTCTCAGCCGAATACCTGGCGATTATGGCATTTTCCGGAACTTCGCCGCCGCCTTTTTTCGCTCTGTGGAAGTCTTGTAATGACGGCCGGACTGGCGGGCTGCGGGGACTTGCCGCAGATCCGCGTGCAGCTCGGGGCAGGCGACGCCGTGCCGGAGCGGAATTTTGCAGGCCTTATTGCAGCGGACGAGCCCGAAGCCGTGCTGGTGGCGCGCAATATCCTGCTGGCTAATGGCAATGCTACGGACGCTGCTGTCGCTTTAGGATTTGCGTTGACGGTGACGCTGCCGTCTTCGGCGGGGCTTGGCGGCGGTGGGGCTTGCTTGGTTCATGACGCGGAGAACGGCGTCACAGAAGCCATCGATTTCACATCCCCAGCCAATGACGATACCGGTGCGGCGCGCTATCGCGCGGCTGTTCCGGCTTTGCCGCGCGGACTTTTCGCGCTGCATGCAAAATATGGCCGCGTGCCGTGGTCGCAAGTTGTAGCACCCGCCGAAAATCTTGCGCGCTTCGGATACACTGTGACACGCGCCTTCGCCCGCGACTTAGCCGCAGATGGCGGTGCGCTCATGAACGACCGCACCGCGCTGACAGCCTTCATGACGCCCCGCCGGCAGATGTTGCAGGCGGGTGACGCCTTTAAGCAGATCGATCTCGCAACGTCGTTAAGCCGTCTGCGCGCGCGCGGTCCTGGCGATGTAGGGCGCGAGTTAGAGGATGCCGTCGCCGCGGCCGGGGGGGCGATCACGGCTGCACAGATGCGCGCCTATGTGCCGCAGTGGATTGCGGCTGTGAGCATCGATGAGGACGGGCAGCGGTTGTTCGTTTTACCGGCCAGTGTTGCAGGGGGAGAGTTCAAAGAAGTTCAGTCCGGTGTCAGCGTTCCTTCAGGCGCAACGGGCCTTGTCGTTGGCGATGCTGATGGCAACGTCGTGGCCTGCGCGCTCACCATGGGGCATGCCTTCGGTCTAGGCCTCATGCCAGCGAGCACGGGCTTTCTGCTGGCGCCGTCACCCGACGCGCCCGGAGCGGATAAAATTCAGCTCGCACCCGTCATCGGCATCGACCGCACCAGCAAAGCCGTGGTGTTTGCGGGCGCATCGGCGGGCATTGACGCCATCGGTTCACTGGCGACCCGTGCAAAGATGCTCAAAGCGCCTACTGAAAGCGGTTCTTCTTCCCGTCGTGGCGGCTTCATCAATATGCTGACGTGCGCCGCCAATGAAAATAGAGTGACCTGCGAAGCGCAGGCCGACCCGCGCGGGTCGGGATATGCGCTGACGCTTGGGCCAAGGGATTAGAGATGGCGATAAAAATTGCACAGCGTGCGTTGGTGCCACCGTTCATGGTGATGGACGTCATGCGCGATGCCGCAGCGTTGGAAGCGGCAGGGCGCAGCATCATTCATCTGGAAGTCGGCCAGCCTTCGACGGGCATTCCGAAAGGTGCTGCGCAACAGGTCGCGCGTATTTTGGGCGAGGATGCGCTGGGCTATACGCTGGCCGGCGGTTTGCCCGCGCTGTGCAAACGGATCGCACAGCATTACAGCGACACCTACGGCGTGAAGATTTCGCCGGATCGTATTTTTGTCACGACCGGTTCGTCGGGCGGATTTGTGCTCGCGTTCTTGAGCGCTTTTGAAGCCGGTGATCGCGTGGCCTTGGCCGCGCCCGGGTATCCGGCGTATCGACACATTCTGACCAGCCTTGGCATTGTGCCGGAATTAATCGAGGTCGATGCAGCCACCCGCTATCAACCGACCGTCGCGCATTTGAAAAAGATGACGCGACTTCCCGACGGGTTGATCGTCGGCAGTCCCGCCAACCCGACCGGCACTGTGATCCCACCCGACGAGTTCAAAGAGCTGGCGCTGTTTTGCGATCACAATGGCATTCGGCTGGTGTCCGATGAAATCTATCACGGCATTACCTATGGGATGAAAGCCACGACCGCTGCCGGATTGTCGGACTCGGCTTTCGTGATCAATAGCTTCTCAAAATATTTCAGCATGACCGGCTGGCGTCTCGGCTGGCTCGTGGTGCCGCCCGACCTTGCGCGCCCTTTGGAATGCCTGGCGCAGAATCTCTTTATCGCGCCCCCTGCGGTGTCGCAGCACGGCGGCATCGCGGTCTTCGAATGTCGGGACGAGTTGGAAGCCAATGTGGCGCGTTACGCGCGCAATCGCGACGTGTTGCTGCGGCGTTTGCCGGAAAGCGGCTTCGAGCGCTTCGCGCCCGCTGACGGCGCATTTTATATCTACGGCGATGTTTCGAGCTTCAAAGAGGACGCGCAAGTTCTTTGCAAACGCATGCTCAATGAAGCAGGCGTGGCGACGACACCGGGGATCGACTTCGATCCTTTCCAGGGTCACCATTTTGTGCGGTTTTCTTTCGCCGGCAGCACGGCGGATATGGAAGAGGCCTGCACGCGCCTAAATCGTTGGCGCGCGCAGAAACCCATTTCCTAATTAGGTTTTAGAATCCCACCAGCCGCTCTTGGACGGACCTGGCGGGGCTTCCGGCGCGGGCGGCGTTGCAGCAACCGGAGCCGATTGTGGCGGGCTCGGAGGTTGGGGTGCGGGAGCCGCGCTGGCTTCCGCAGGTGAATCGTCGCGCCGCCAAGGCTTGGTGATGGCGCGCAAGAAACGTCCTGCACCGCTTTCGCCCGATCCGCTTTCGCCTGAATCACCTGGTTCCGGCGTCGCGGCTACAGCCGCCACGTAGGCCGGTGATTCATTTTCAGCGCGCGGTGAGTCCTGGTGATCGCCACCTTCTTCGCCGGCGGAACCTTCGGCTCCGCCATTCTGCGTAGCGCCCGGCTCACTGCCGGGTTCGCCGCCACGACGCCGGCGACGTCCGCCGCGACGACCACGACGGCGTCCGCGCCGCGCTTGATCATCCCGGCCGGGACGTTCTTCACCCGGTACGCTCGGCGTTTGATCGCCGTTGCCTTCATGCTGGCTTTCACCGGCTTCCAATGATTGCGCAATAGGTGCTTCTGAAGCAGTGACGGATTCATTGCCCGGCGTAAGGTTCGGTGAGCCATCGGGATTGCGGCCTTCGCCGCCGCGACGGCGTCTACGCCGCCGACGCTTGCGTCCGCCGTTTTCGTCGCGGTTGCCGTTTTCACGGGCGGCGTCACGCCCACCTTCGCGGCCACCATCACGCCCAGATTCACGCCCACCATCGCGTCCAGCTTCACGCCCGCTTTCACGGCTGCCTTCGCGATTGGAATCGCGATTTCTGTCGTGACGCGGTTCGCGTACCGGCTTTTCTTCTTCCGGTTCGTCTTCTTCAACTTCGACATCGGCTTCAATGACGGCCGGACGAGCATGCTCGATTTCGCGCATCGGTTCACGCTGCGGAATTTCGCTGTCGTCGCGTGTGGCTTTAACGCGGTCTAAACGGATGTTCGGCGGCACCAAGTGGGCATCGCCCAGCACAAAGATGCGAATGCGATAACGGCTTTCGATGCTGGCGAGAGAGTCGCGCTTGTAGTTCAAGAGGTACAGCGCCACATCGGGATGCACGGTGATCGTGACTTCGCTCGAGCGTTGGCGACCGCCTTCTTCTTCCAACATGCGCAGCGCATAGACCGCCGCGGATTCCGTCGAACGCACCATGCCGGACCCGGCGCAATGCGAGCATTGGCGATAGTTGGCTTCGATCAGGCTCGGACGCAGACGTTGGCGCGACAGTTCCAGAAGGCCGAAGTGGCTGATACGTCCGACCTGGATACGCGCGCGGTCGGCTTTCAATGCCTCTTTCAAGCGCCGCTCAACCGAATGGTTGTTGCGGTTGTCTTCCATGTCGATGAAGTCGATGACGATCAAGCCCGCGAGATCGCGCAGACGTAATTGACGCGCGATTTCGTTGGCGGCTTCGCAGTTGGTCTTGTAAGCAGTCTCTTCGATATGGCGTTCTTTGGTGGCGCGGCCCGAGTTGACGTCGATGGCGACCAGGGCTTCAGTTTGCGCGAACACGATCGAACCGCCCGAGCGCAATTGCACGGTCGGGCTGTTGATGGCTTCCATCTGGCTTTCCACCTGATAACGGTGGAACAGCGGGATGATGTCGTCCTTGTAGCGCTGAACCTTTTTGGCGTGGCTCGGCGTCAGCATTTTCATGAAGTCTTTGCCGACCTTGTAGCCTTCTTCGCCTTCGACCCAGACCTCTTCGATGTCGCGGCTGTAGATGTCGCGGATGGCGCGCTTGATCAGGCTGGCTTCCTCGTGGATGAGTGCCGGCGCACGCGACGTCATGGTGATTTCGCGAATGCTATTCCAGGTGCGCTGCAGGTATTCGTAGTCGCGCTTGATTTCGGTCTTGTTGCGCTCGGCGCCCGCGGTCCGCAGGATCACCGCCATGTTCGTGGGCAGTTCCAGATCGCCGAGAATAGCCTTTAGGCGACGACGGTCCTGGGCGCTGGTGATTTTACGCGACACGCCGCCGCCGCGCGGGCTGTTCGGCATCAACACGCAATAGCGGCCAGCAAGCGACAAGAAGGTTGTAAGCGCAGCGCCTTTATTGCCGCGTTCTTCCTTCACCACTTGAATCAGCATGATCTGGCGGCGCTTGATGACTTCCTGAATCTTGTAATGGCGCGAGGCCACAAAACGGCGGCGCTGTTTGTCTTCAGCCGCTTCGTCTTCGTCTTCTTCGCCGCCGACGGTTTCAACGCCGGCCGGCTTTGCAGCTTGCGCTTCGCCGTTTGTCTGTTCGGCCGTCGCGGGTTGTTCGCCCGAAGCTTCCGTTTGAACGGCGGCTTCTGCGCCTGCCTCAGCGGGGGTTTCCGAAGCAACTTCGCCGGACGCCTCGGTAGCGGAAGCTGCTTCCGGCACCGTTTCGACGTTGTCTTCGTGATGATCCTCGTCCTCATGCGCATCATCGTCCGATGTAATCGGCGACGTGATAGCAGGCGGAATAAAGGCCAGCGGAATGGCGTCGCCGTGATCGTGATCATGCGCATCGTCGTGCGCGTGGTCGTGATCATGGTGTTCGTGGTCGGGATGATCGTGATCGTGGCTATGATCGTGCGCGTGATCATGATCATGGTCGTGCGCATGATCGCCTTCGTGGGCGTCCTGGTGTTCTTGATCAGGAACGGGTTGACCGGCGGCTTGCGCCTCGCGGCGCTTATCGCGCGCGATCTGGCGGCGTTCTTCCTCTTCCTCATGGCGCTGGGCTTCCGCAATCAGGCGTTCGCGGTCCGCGACAGGGATTTGGTAGTAATCGGGATGGATTTCACTGAAGGCGAGGAAGCCGTGACGGTTTCCGCCGTAATCAACGAAGGCTGCTTGAAGTGAAGGCTCCACCCTGACCACTTTGGCCAGGTAGATGTTGCCTTTGATTTGCTTCTTAGTCGAAGTCTCTACGTCGAATTCTTCAAGCCGCGTTCCGTCCAGTACCACGACCCGAGTTTCCTCCGGGTGCGTGGCCTCGATGAGCATTCTTTTGACCATAGTCTGGCGTACTCCGTGACGCAGCGGTGCCCGCGCGGCCCAAGGTCAAAGGACCTAAGAGCGCGCGTCCGCGGCGTGTTTGTGTAATGGGTGAATAGGCGCCGGGAATAAGAAGGCGCGTGGACCGCATAGGACTGCCGCAAAGTTCAGCCGAACGAGACGCCGTGAAATTACGGACGTTCAAGGTTGGCGAGCGACGGTTCAACACAGATCTCGGCACACAAGCCCCCGGGCTTAAGATGCGGTGGGAAGGGATAGGCTTGTGAAGGCCCGGCCGTTCCCGTTTTTAACGGGTCTACTCCGGACAAACCCTTGAGAATCAATGAGTCAGGCTCAAAGAGTCGAGGGAAACAAGCTGCCGGTGAAAGAGTGGCGGCTGTCGGAAGTAACCACGAGTGGAGTAACCATAAACGGGTCGGTAGCGCCATGACAACGCCTAATTCCCCAGGCCTGATGACGAGGCTGAGAGCGGGGCGAAACGGGCGACTCGTAAGATTCTTGCCGCGACTCGGCAAATAGTTGTATATTGTTCAGACTCAATGGCTTAACCGGCGACGCACACCTTCTATGTCAATGTCCGACGATAAAGCGCATGCTGGCACGCCCATTCCCGACCTTGGGAATGGTGCATATAAGCCATTGGAAATGAACGTAAATCGCAGATTTATCGTGGCCGCCGGCGGTGCTGCCGTGCTGTGGCCCGTGGCGTCTCGCGCCATGGAGCGCGCGCTGGGCATCGCGTCGGCTTTGCGCCTGCATGACCACAACACACACACTCGTCTGGTGCTTGAACTGTCCCAAAACGTGGACTTCAGCCTCTTTCGGTTGGCGGGGCCTGACCGGCTGATCATCGACTTGCCCGAACTTGATTGGGCGGTGGGTAACAACGGTCCTTCGGCTATCGGTCTCGTAAAATCCGTGCGCTTTGGTCTGTTCCAGACCGGAAATGCCCGCATTGTCGTGGATTTGGCCGGCCCCGCAGCCGTTAAGAACGCCTTTGTGCTGCCCGCCACGGGCGGCACGCCCTTCCGTTTTGTGGTCGATCTTGAGCCGACGGAGCGCGCCAAGTTCACGGCATCGCTGGGACCGCAATACCGCATAGGCCAATTCGGGGCGCCGCCCACGCAGGTCGCGTCGTCGCCGCCCGTAAAGAACCCGGTACCGGAAACCAAAGCCGCACCTAAGGAAACCAACCGCAAGAAAATCGTTGCCGTCGATCCCGGCCACGGCGGGGTCGATCCGGGGGCCATCGGCGTCAGCGGCATTTATGAGAAGATCATTACCCTCGCCGCCGCCCAGCAATTGAAGACGCGGCTGGAAGGCACCGGTAAATACAAGGTCATCCTCACCCGGGACCGCGACGTGTCTTTGGGCTTGAGCGAGCGCCGCGAAATCGCCCGCGCCGCCCAAGCCGACATCTTTGTCTCGTTGCACGCGGATTCCATCGCCAACAAAACTGTGCGTGGACTTTCGGTCTACACGCTTTCGGAAAAGGCCTCAGACCGTGAAGCCGAAGCCTTGGCCGAGCAGGAAAACAACGCCGACAGCATTATTGGCGTCGATCTGTCCCATGAAAGCCAAGAGGTTCGGCACATCCTGGTGGATCTCGCCCAGCGCGAGAGCATGAACATCGCGACCAAGTTCGCCGCCAAGCTGATCGATGAGTTAGAGCGTGAGGTGAAACTGGTACGTAACAGCCACCGCTTCGCCCGCTTCGCCGTGCTCAAATCCCCCGACGTGCCCTCGGTGCTGATCGAGATGGGCTACCTCTCGAACCGCGAGGACGAGATATACCTGCGCAAAGACACCAATCGGGCCAAGCTGATGGGCGCCATTGTCCGGGGTCTGGAGACCCATTTTGCCCAGCGCCAGAGCGCCAGCCGGCTCTAAAAGGCGGATTTTTGCCTTATTTTCGGGCTAATACCGCTTATCGCACTGGTTTAGGTCAAAATATAATAGTGTGCCGGTGGATCATTCCGGCTTTCAAAGCCTTGAATATGCGACGGTTCCGGTGACAAAAAGGCGGCCGCAGAAGCGGCCATAAATTACAGGACTTCAAACTTTCATGACCCGTTTGTTAACGATCGGTTTTTGCGCGCTGATGCTCGGCATCTTTGTTGTCGGCGGCGCCACGGTTTTCATTTTCTACCATTATAGCCAGGGCTTGCCGGACTACCGCGCCCTCGCGACCTATACGCCGCCGGTTATGACGCGCGTCTATGCCGGCGACGGCTCGCTGATCCAGGAATACGCCGTCGAAGGCCGCGTGTTCGTGCCGATCGGCGCGATCCCGAAACGCGTCGTCGACGCCTTCGTGGCCTCGGAAGATCAGCGCTTCTATACCCACCCCGGTGTTGATCCCATCGGCCTGTCGCGCGCCGTCGTCATCGCGCTCTACGAAAAGGTCACGGGCAGCGACCGGCGCATCAAAGGCGCTTCCACCATCACGCAACAGGTCGCGCAGAACTTCCTTTTGGGCGGCACACGCGAATACAGCCTGGACCGCAAAGTGCGCGAAGCGATCTTGTCGCTGCGCATCGAGCGCGCCTTCACCAAGGATCACATCCTCGAACTTTACTTGAACCAGCAATACCTGGGCTTCGGCGCTTACGGTGTGGCGGCGGCTTCCATGAACTATTTCAACAAGTCTCAGGACGAGTTGACTGTCGGCGAAGCGGCCTTCCTCGCCGGCCTCGCTAAAGCGCCTGCCAACTACAATCCGCAACGTCAGCCCGAAGCCGCCCGCGAACGCCGCGACTACGTCATCGGCCGTATGCAGGAAGACGGCTACATCACGTCTGCAGAAGCTAAGGCTGCGCGCGCTGAATCCATTACCGTGCGCGACCGCTCTGAAACCGAGACGGTCGCCGGCGCCGACTACTTCGCCGAAAACATTCGCCGCGATCTCGCGCAGCGTTTTGGCGCCGATACGCTTTACAAAGGCGGCCTCGCCGTTCGCACCACGCTTGATCCCGACTTGCAGCGTCTCGCTAACCGCGTCATGCGCATCGGGCTCCTCAGCTACGACCGCGCCCACGGTTGGCGTGGTCCCATCACCAAGCTGACCCCGCCGGGTGATTGGGTCGAGCGTCTGCGTCACGTAGAAGACCCGGCCGGTTTACCGACAGAATGGGAACTCGCCGTGGTTGATGCGGCTGAAGCCGACAGGGCCATGCTGGTTTTGCGCGATGGCAAAACCGGAACGATTCCGCTGAGCGAAATGCGTTGGGCCAGAACAGCGCTTCCCGATCAGCACGTGGGCGAAGCGGTGAAGTCCGCCAGCCAAGTGTTGAAGGTGGGTGACGTTGTCGCCGTTGAGATCGTCGGCAAAAATGCTGATGGCCTCGCTTATCCCGCAGGCACGTTCGGTTTGCGTCAGCTGCCGCAGGTCGAGGGGGCGATGGTGGTCATGGACCCGCATACCGGCCGCGTGCTCGCCATGAACGGTGGCTTCTCCTACGCGCGCTCGCAGTTCAATCGCGCGACTCAAGCCATGCGCCAGCCCGGCTCGTCCTTTAAGCCCTTCGTTTACCTCACCGCCATGGAAAACGGCTTTACGCCGTCCACGCTCGTGCTCGATGCGCCCTTCGTCATGGACCAAGGTCCGGGACTGCCGAAGTGGAAGCCGAAGAATTACACCGATGAGTATCTTGGCCGCGCGACCTTGCGTGTCGGCGTCGAAAAATCTCAGAACCTGATGACTGTGCGCGTGGCGCAGGCTGTCGGCATGGATAAAGTGGTTGCGACGGCGAAAGCCTTCGGCATTGTCGATGATATGCAGCCAAATCTATCTGCGGCTTTGGGTTCGGAAGTGACCTCGGTCTTGCGGCTGACCACCGGCTACGCGCAGCTTGTGAACGGCGGCAAGAAGATCAGCCCCATCCTCATCGACCGCATTCAGGACCGCGACGGCAAGACCATCTACCGTTCCGATACGCGGGCCTGCCCGACTTGCGTCGCCGCGAGCTGGGACCAAAAAGGTCCGCCGCTGCTACCCGATGAGCGCGCCCAGCTGGCCGATCCCGCGAGCGTCTATCAGGTTGTGCATATCCTTGAAGGTGTCGTGCAGAACGGCACGGGCCGCCCGGTCGCTGCAGTCGGCAAGCCCTTGGCCGGTAAGACCGGCACGTCCAACGATGCTTTCGATGTGTGGTTCATGGGCTTCTCGCCCGATCTCGTGGCCGGCGTTTTTATCGGCTTTGATGAGCCGCGCAGCTTGGGTCCCAAAGAAACCGGCGGCGGCGTGGCCGCGCCGATCTTCCGCGACTTCATGAAAGAAGCGCTCAAGGACAAACCCGCGACGCCGTTCCGCGTACCGCCGGGCGTCAGCTTGGTGCGCGTGGAACACGACACGGGGCGTCCGGCAGAGCCGGGAGACCGGCATGTGATTTTGGAAGCCTTCAAGATCGGCACGTCGCCCAGCACGCAAGTGACCATCATGGGCCAGTCCGACGAGGACGATACCCCCGCCGTTAACCTGCCCAACCAACCGGCTGCCGGCGGGCTATACTAGGGCGGTTCCGCGAATTATATAGACACTGCGGTTCCCCATACCTTCCGAGAGTTTGCCATGCGCGCCGATATTGAAAACAAAGTCAAAGACATCAAACGTTGCTTCGCCATTCTGCGGAGGCATCTTTGACTGGGATCGTGCGCTGCTGCGCTTTGACGAACTGAACGCCAAGGCCGAAGACCCCAATCTCTGGAATAGACCCGCCGAAGCGCAAAAGTTGATGCGCGAGCGGACTCAAATTGAAACCGCAGTCACCTCCACGCGCAAACTTGAACGCGAGCTGGACGACGCCATCACCTTGGCTGAGTTGGCCGACGAAGAAGGTGATGAGGGCACCGTCGACGAAGCGCGGGCGCTGATCGCCGATCTTTATAAGCGCGCCAAACAGATCGAGCTGGAAAGCCTTTTGTCGGGCGAGGCCGATCCCAACGACTGTTACCTCGAAATCCATGCCGGCCAGGGCGGCACCGAAGCCCAAGACTGGGCCGAGATCATGGCGCGCATGTACACGCGCTGGGCCGAACGCAAAGGCTACAAGGTGCAATACCTTGAAGAAAGTGCTGGTGAAGGCGCAGGCCTTAAGTCCGTGACCTTCCTGATCTCAGGCCTCAATGCTTACGGCTGGCTCAAGACCGAAAGCGGCGTGCACCGGCTGGTGCGTATTTCGCCGTTTGATTCCAACGCGCGCCGTCACACCAGCTTTTCATCGGTCTGGGTTTATCCGGTGGTCGACGACACCATCGAGATCGAGATCGACGAAAAAGACTGCCGCATCGACACCTATCGTTCGTCGGGCGCCGGCGGTCAGCACGTCAACAAGACTGACAGCGCCGTGCGCATTACGCACAATCCGACCAACATCGTCGTGCAGTGTCAGAACGAACGCTCGCAGCACCAGAACCGCGCTAAGTGCTGGGAGATGCTGCGTTCGCGCCTCTATGAATTAGAGCTGGAAAAGCAGGAAGCCAAGCTGGCCCAGCAGGAAGCCGCCAAGACCGAGAATGGCTGGGGCCATCAAATCCGTTCTTACGTGCTGCAGCCCTATCAGATGGTGAAGGACCTGCGCACCGAAGTTGAAACCTCGGACACGCAAGGTGTGCTCAACGGCGACCTGGACATGTTCATGGCCGCATCCTTGGCCGCGCGCATCAAGACCGGCGGCGACGTTCTTAATCCGTAAGCCTTAGTCCGCTCACAAAACCTCAAGCGCCTTACGCACTTCGTCGACGTGACCGGGCAAACTTACTTTGCGCCACTCAGCGCGGACAATGCTTTTTTCGTCGATGATGAAGGTCGAGCGGACCACGCCCATGAACTTGCGGCCATACATGCTCTTCTCGGCCCAAACGCCGTAGGCTTCGCAAACTTTCGAGTCATCGGACGCGAGGGTGAAGTTCAGTTTGAACTTGGTCTTGAACTTGGCATGGCTCTTGGTGTCATCCTTGGACACGCCGATCACGACGGCATCCAATTTCGAGAACTTCGGTAAATTGTCGCGAAAGCCACAGGCTTGTGTCGTGCAGCCAGGCGTATCGTCCTTGGGATAAAAATATAGCACCACGCGCTTGCCGCGGAGGCTCTTCAAGCTGACGGTGCCGCCGTCGTCCGTGGGCATGGTGAAAGCCGGCGCGGCCTTGCCGAGGAGAGACGAAGCGGTTTTTACCGCAGCCTTTTTCACCACCTTTTTGACGGCTTTTTTCTTTGCTTTCTTGGTGGCCATGGACGTTCTCCTAATGCGGCGCTTCGGGTCCGAGCTTTTCTTTAGCACGCCCGGCCGGTTCGTCGATGATCTTCTCGAAAAGCGATGAGACCGCCGCCGCCGTATCCTTCATTAAGGCTTCAAGCGTCGCGAAGTCCGGCATACCGGCGGATGCGGCCAGCTTTTGCTTTAATCCGATCGGTGTCTCGGCGTCGGGCAATTCCCCTTCGGTGGTGAGGCGCAGCATGACCTGAAGGCGCGACCACAGATTGATGCCGTCCTGCAAGGTTTCCGCGTCGTCCTGGGCCAATGCATTCGCCGCACGCAATGCAGCGATAGTATCGGCCGGCGAGGGTGTCGCAGGTTTTGCCTTGGGATAGGCAAGGGTCAGGTACTGAAGAATAAACTCGGCATCAATAAGCCCGCCTGCTGTGCGTTTGATGTCCCACAGGCCGCCGTCCTTTTGCTCTCGACGCATACGCGTGCGCATGTCGGCCACGGCATAAACGAGCGCGTCGGGATCGCGTTTGCGCTCCAAGACCGCAGCGATGGCGGTTTCGATCTGGCCTTGCAGGGCCGGGGGACCAAACACAACGCGCGCCCGCGCGAGCGCCATGTGCTCCCACGTCCAGGCATCCTCGGTATGATACTTCACGAAAGCTTCAAAGCTACTGGCCAGCGGGCCTTTATCGCCGTTGGGACGCAAGCGCATATCAACGGCGTACAGCTTTCCTTCACGCGTGAGCAGCGTGAACGCCGTGATGAAGCGCTGTGTCAGGCGGATATAATAAGCCGGCGCGGGAAGGGGCTTGGGCCCTTTAGAGTGAGCTTCCATCGAAGCGTCGTAAATCACGACAAGGTCCAAGTCCGATGTTGGCGTCAGCTCGAAACTTCCAAGTTTGCCATAGCCCAAGATGGCTAACTTGCCGTCGCTGATTTGGCCGAACTGCAGCGCGAATTCGCTGGCGACGCGCGGCGTCAGCACCTTAATCACGGCTTCGGCTATGGCGGTGAAGTGTTCGGCGGCCTGCAACGGATCGATCATGCTCCGCAGAGTTTGAACGCCGACACGGAACTGCAAGTCATTGGTCCAGCGGCGGCTGGCATCCAGCAAAGCTTCGAAGGACTCTGTCGCATCCAGGAAGCGCGTGAGGTCGATTTTTAAATCGTCCAGCTTGCCGACCGGCGCATAAAATTCAGGGGCTAGAACGTAATCCAAGAGCGCCGGCGTATGGCTTAAATGCTCGGCCAAACGCGGTGCGTCGCCCATGATTTCGGCCACAAGTTCTAAAAGATCCGGATTGGCGTAAAACACCGAGAGCAGCGGAACGCCTGCGGGCAGAGCCGCAAAGCAGCGATCAAAGCGCACAAAGGCCGCGTCGGGTTGAGCGGTTTTAGCGAGCGCGCCCAAGAGGCCGGGCATCACTTCCGTCAACAATTGGCGGGCGCGGTTGCTGCGCGTGGCGCGGTAACGCCCGTGATGCCAGCCGCGCACGGTCTGCGCGACGGTGGCCGGATTCTGATAGCCGAGGCGTTTCAGCGTGGCGATGGTGTCGGGATCGTCTTCCGTGCCGGTGAACACCAAGTTGCCGTCGACGGCGAGAGAAGGGGAGTCTTCGAACAGCCCGGCATAATGCACTTCAACAACGCGCAAGGTTTTCTCAACCTCGGCCATGAAGGGCGCTAAGTCTTTGTGACCCATGAACGCGCCCACATGGGCAAGCTTCGTGAGGTCGGCAGGCAACATCTGGGTCTGCTCGTCGGCGATCATCTGCAGGCGGTGTTCCAACTTGCGGAGGTAGCGATACGCCGCCTTCAAATCGTCGCGCACCTGTGGTGTGACGAAGCCAAGCTCCGTCAGTGCATTAAGGGCCGGTAGCGTTTGTGACAGACGCGCCTGCGGAAAACGGCCGCCCCAAATCAGCTGCTGAATTTGTGCAAAGAATTCGATCTCGCGAATGCCGCCGCGGCCCAGCTTGATGTTATGACCGGCGACTTCCACCGTGCCGCCGCCTTTGTGCGCATAGATCTGGCGCTTGATGGAATGGATGTCCTGGATGGCATAGAAATCGAGCGACTTGCGCCAGATGAACTGCTGCATGTCGTGGATGAAGGTCTCGGCCATTTTCATGTCACCCGCCACAGGGCGGGCTTTGATCATGGCGGCGCGTTCCCAATTCTGGCCGTAGCTTTCGTAATAGATTTGCGCGGCATGGAGCGAGACCGCAACAGAGGTCGATCCCGGATCGGGACGCAGGCGCAAGTCGGTGCGGAACACGTAGCCCTCGGCGGTGCGCTGCTGCAAAAGAGTGGTGAGATCTTTGGTCAGCTGAACCGCAAATTCTTGCGGACTTTTCTTGCCGACATAAGGTAGGACGTGTTCATCGAAAAATACAAACAGGTCGATGTCCGAAGAATAATTCAGTTCGCAGCCGCCGAGCTTGCCGAGGCCCAGCACGGCGTAACCTAAGTTTTGTTCGGGGGCGTTGAGATCGGCAAATTTCACGTGGCCACGCACCTGCGCCTGTATCAGCAGCGCGCGCAAACCCAGACGCACGGCGGCATCGGCAAAATTCGAGAGGGCGACCGTCACCTGATCGACCGACCACACGCCTGAGATATCGGCGAGCGCGATCAGCAGCGCGGCGTCGGCTTTGGCGTGGCGCAGTTCGACCATGATGGCCGAGATATCGACATCGGTAGTTCCTGTGGGAATGATATCGCTAACACCTGCGATCAGTTTCTTCACGCAGGCGTCAGGACCCTGTTCGGCGAAGTCTTTAAACGTTTCGGGACGGCCCAGAATGAGGCCGCTCAAATAAGGGCTATTGCCGAATATGCCGTCCATCAGCGCGTGCCATTGGGCGTCTTGGACAACCGCTTTCATGAAGCCTGCAACTGCGGGCGATTGCGTTTCAGCAGCCGCCAACCACTCGTTGTGAAAGCGGATACTAAGGTCCGGTTTGGCCGGGGGCAGTGGCGCGGCGGGGGGCAAGGGGATCATATACGACTCGCAGGATTCTCTACCGTTGACGGCGACAGTGGGATATAGAGAAGGCACGGTCAAGCTGCGGCAATGTGGGGCGCATGCGGCCCACCTCGTCCAAAGATGGGAAAGCCCCCTTCACTTTGCATGATATTGCCTCAATGGTGCCCTAAATTCCGGGCCTTACGTAATTCTGGAGTCCGCGACGTTGACGCACGGCGCAATCAGATTCTTGATTCGAACGCTGGAAGCCGCCGTGTTGGTGGCCCTGCTCGCGTCGGCTGTGCTCGCGTGGCGTCTCAGCCAGGGTTCGTTGAAACTTGATGTCGTAGCACCCTACATCTCAAGCGCCTTTGCCGACTTAGCGCCCGGCTTCCGGTTTCGTATCGCCGCCGCTGACTTGAAATGGTCCGGCTTCTCCGGATCACCCGAGCTGACGGTGCGCGACGTGCGCGTGCTCAATCAATCCGGCGCGGTCATCGCCGGTTTGCCGAGCATGGTCGTGCGGTTGAGCAGTGCGGCCCTCTCGCGCGGGATCACGGCACCGGAACATATCAAGCTCTCGAACCCCATCATCCGCTTTGTGCATCGCGCCGATGGATCGCTCGGGCTTGGTGTCGAGGGCGCTGCTAACGCATCTGCTCCAACGCCATCGCCCACCCCGTCTTCACCGGGCGCGCCTGTTGTGCCGCTCGACAGCACCAGCGGCAACGCGCTTGCCGCTTCGTTAATCGGTGCGCTCACGCGCGCCCCCGGCGGCGATAATCCGGCGGGCTATCTGGAAGGTGTCGAGATCGACAGCACGACGGTGGTGTTGGTCGATGAAATTTCCGGCCAGCGCTGGCTGGTTCCCGACGCCACCATGAATTTCAAACGCGCGGCCGGTGACGTCGAGATCGATGCCACGTTCCCGGTCTTCGAAGAAGGCCGGCGGTGGAACTTCACGGCTAAGGGGAAGTACGCGGCCGAAAGCGGTAACCTCAAAATCGATTTGAACGTTGACGGGTTCAGGCCGTCGCGGGTTGCAGGGCTTGCGCCGCAGCTTGCACCCTTCGGCATGATCGACTTGCGCCTGAGCGGCACGGCCGTTGCGACCTTTGCGTTGTCGAATACCGGTGCGCGCCTCAGCGATCTGCAATTCGATGTGAAGGGCCAGGACGGCCAAATCCATATGCCGGCGCCGGTCTCGCAAGATTACCCGGTGAAGGCGCTGGTCTTGAAGGGCACTGCTGGACCCAACTTCGACCGGATCGCGATCGATCAATTCCGTGTCGAGCTCAACGGCGGCGGGGCGCCGGTGATCACATTGAACGGCGAGGGCACAGCCCTCAATAGCGCGCCGATTGTAAATTTGAATATGGCGATGCCGGCGTTGGAAATGGCGGCTTTGAAACGCTATTGGCCGGTCAGCATCAAACCGAATACCCGTACATGGATCGACCAGAATTTACGCAACGGCGGTCTTTACGACACACGCTTCAAATTGCGTTTGGCGGGGCCATCGATCAACCAGCTTGATGCGACGGAAGCACGCCTCACCGGCGAGCTGCGCGGCATTACCGTGCGCTACATGCGCGGCCTGCCGGAAGCCGAGAACACCGCAGGCCTTATGACCATTGCTGACGATGAAGTCGTCATCGATATCACCGGCGGCAACGTGAAGGATCCTTTGGATAGCAAAGGCATCTCGGTGTCGGCGGGCAAAGTGCGGCTGTACGGTTTGGGTAAGGGCACGGAACGCGCAAATATCGCGCTCAACGTCATAGGCGGCTTGGGCGACGTGATGCGCCTGATCGACAATCCGCCCATGGGCTATGCCACCGTCATGGGGCTTGATGCAGCAAAGGTGATCGGCGAGGCCAATGTGGATTTGACCCTGAATTTCCCCTTGGTAAAGGATCTCAAGCTCGATCAGTTGCAAGTCGGCGTGAAAGCCAAGGCCAAAGACATCACCATTCCCCAGGTGGCTTTTGGACTTCCGCTTACAAATGGTGATCTTGCGCTGACCCTTGACCGCACTGGCATGGACGTCGTCGGAAAAGTCGCGCTCGGCGGCATTCCCACCGCAATTACTTGGCGCGAGAATTTCGGCGGCGGCGATTTCCGCAGCCACTACATCCTCGATCCCGTCGTCGGCAATGACCAGCGCCCGCTTGTGGGGCTTAGTGTGATGCCGTTTGTGCCGCCCTATATCGACGGCGCGGTTCCGGCCCACGTCACCTACACCGTCAAGCGCGACGACACGCGCAGGCTCGAGGCCGACGTCGATTTGACCACATCGAAAATGGCGGTGCCCGAGTTGGGCTGGAACAAAGCGCCGGGCAAAGCCGCGCAGGCCAAAGTGGAAGCGATCTTTACCAAAGACCGTTTGACCTCCGTGCCCTCATTTCACGTGACGTCTGGCAATGATCTTGATGTCTCTGGTTCAGTGACGTTTGCCGAAAACGGCAAGATGCAACTTCTGTCCATTAAGCCCAGCACCATCGGCGAGACCAAGCTGAGCGGCGAAGTTAATGTGGATGCGGTCGGCGGATATACCGTCGATATCGCCGGTCCGGCTTTCAATTCGACGTACTTCTGGAAAACCATGAACCGCGACGACACGCGCGGCAAAGCGCCGGCCGCTTCCCAGGATACGCCGTTTTCGACACCGCTGAAGCTGCGCGCATCCTTCGACCGCATGTGGTTGAGCGAGAATGGTGATTTCCAGAACGTAAAACTGAGTGTTGACCGCGATTACACCGGCATTCAAGCCATTGACTTCATCAGTTATGTCGACGGCTTCATCCCCTTTTCCTTCAAGCTGACGCCCGGCGAAGGGGCCCGCAAATTTAAGGGCGAGAGCACGGACGGCGGCAGCGTTGTGCGCGCTGTGGGCCTGTTCGGCGACATCGAGGGCGGCACGCTGACGATCAATGGCGAACTGGCCGACAACGGCACCGTCAAAGGTCTCGCCGAGATCAAAGACTTCCAGCTGGTGAAAGCGCCAGTGCTCGCGCGCCTGTTATCCGTGGCTTCGCTCACCGGCATCGTCGATGAGTTGAGTGGAAAGGGGATTTCATTCAAAAGATTGCGCGTGCCGTTCTCTTACGCCGATGCAACGCTGACAGTCAAAGACGGCGAGATGTACGGCAGTTCCCTGGGGCTTACCGGCGCCGGCACTTACAGCTTTGCCTCGTCGCTGATGGATTTCAGCGGCACGCTCATTCCGGCCTACTCCATCAACGCGTTCCTGAATTCCATTCCGCTGATTGGCCCCATCCTCACCGGTGGTGAGAAGGGCGGCGGCATTTTTGCGGCGACCTATACCTACCGCGGCAACGTGGCGACAGCGCAGCCCGAGGTCAATCCGCTGGCCGCTTTGGCACCCGGCTTCCTGCGCCACATCTTTGATATTTTCAAACCGCGCACGTCGCGCGAAGTGCTTTTGCCGCCCGACGATCAAAAGGCAGCGGCCGTAACGCCCTGAGCTATTTGGGGCCTGTCGTCCGCAACAGCGTTTTGACGTCGATACCCATGCGCTCCATGCGCGCGATGAGCGTAGGCCATTCCTCTTTCAGAAACTTCGCGCGTTCGCGGCTTTGCAAAGCGTCGCGTACGCCTTCTTTCACCAACATACCAATGCCGCGCCGTTTTTCAGTCAGATCGGCCTTCGCCAATTCCTGAAACGCCTTCGCGACAGTCAGCGGATTGATTTGGAAATCACTGGCCAGCTGGCGGACCGAGGGCATAAGCGTCCCCTCGGCATAGGTGCCGTCGAGAATGCGCGCCAGCATCTCCTCCATGAGTTGGCGGTAGATCGGCTGATCGTCGTTCCAGGTATGTGCTTTAGCCATTGTGCCGCCTGCTTCAGACGCCTGGACCCTAACCGAGATCAAAAGAGGTTGCCATTGGCGTGTCAGCCAGATAGTGTATTAGTGATATAATACACTGTTTCGAGGTCCAGGCTATGCTTATAAGCCGCTTCAAAATGAATCCCGCCGGCGACGACCAAACTATTTTGGGCGCCATGGACCGTAAGGTGGCGCGGCCGTTTCTGACCAAGCGGCGCGGCGTGGCGGTCGTTGTGATAACGCTCACAATACTTGCGCTTGTTTTTGGCTATGTGCGTTACGGCATCACGCAATTTGTGACTGTGGATGCAGATCGGCTCACCGTCGCAACGGTCGAGCGCGCAGTTTTCCACGACTACATTCCGGTTACGGGGGCGGTAGTGCCGCGTACCACGGTCTACCTCGATGCCGTCGCAGGCGGGCAGGTAGCGCAAGTATTGGTCGAAGAGGGGGCTTTGGTTAAAGCTGGCGATGCGTTGGTGGTTCTTCAGAACGCCGCCTTGCAACTTGATGTGGCGGGGCGCGAAGCCGCACTGGCGCAACAGCTTTACCAGTTGACGACGATCAACCTATCCCTTGATGACCGCCGCCTGCAGCGCGACCGGGAGCTCACGGAAACTGAATATCAGCTGCGCCTTTTGACATCGCAGTTGGAGCGGAAAAGACCTCTGCTGGAGGGCGGTTATGTTTCGCGCACAGAGATTGAAGACCTGGAACGCAATCTCGCGCGCACCCGCAGCACCTACGACAGCATGAAGGCCGCGCAAGCCGCCGACGATGCCGCGCGGCCCGAACAGGTAGCGCAGCTGAAACAGTCCATCGCGCTCTTTACCAATAATCTCGCGATGACCCGCCGGAACTTAGAAGCCCTCACGATTACGGCACCGATCACCGGGCAGCTAACATTGCTGGATGCAGATGTCGGTGCGTCTAAAGCGCCGGGGCAACGCCTCGGCCAGGTCGATAGTGCCGAAGGCTTCAAAGTGCGCGCCAACGTCGATGAATTTTATCTTTCGCGCTTGGCTGTTGGCCAAAAAGCTGAGACCGAAATCGACGAGCGCGCTATTCCGATGTCCATCGCAAAAATCTATCCCGGTGTGAAGGATCGCCAGTTCGCGGTGGATCTAGCATTTGTTGGCAATACGCTGCCGAAGGCGCTGAGGCGCGGCCAGACCCTGCATTTGAAATTGGAAGTGGGCGAGGAGGCGGACAGCCTCGTTATCGCCAACGGGGAGTTCTATGATGACGCGGGCGGTGCCTGGGTTTTTGCCGTGTCTCCATCGGGCGGCGCGGCTGTGCGCAAGCCGGTGACGCTGGGAAGGCGCAACCCGGACATGGTTGAGATCTTAAAGGGCCTCACGGCCGGCGACCGCATCATCATCTCGACATATGCTCAATACGAAAACATCGACCGCATCGATATTAAGGGTTCCATCAGCAAGGGGGAGTTGCAGCCATGATCACGCTTTCCGGACTCAGCAAGGTCTACCGTACCAAGGAAATGGAAACCACGGCCCTGGCCGGGGTTAATCTGGAAATAGCCAAGGGCGAATTTGTCGTCATCATGGGGCCATCTGGCTGCGGCAAATCCTCACTGCTCAACGCGATAGGGCTGATAGATCGCCCAACATCCGGCCATTACATCTTCGACGGCGAAGATATCTCGGACTTTCGCGAGAACCGCATGGTGGAAATCCGCAAACAGCACATCGGTTTCATTTTCCAGAACTTCAATCTGCTCGAAGACCTCAGCGTCTATGAAAATGTCGAGCTGCCGTTGTTGTATCAAGAAGTCTCTAAAGCCAAGCGCCGCGACCGTGTACGCGAAGTTCTGGAGCTGGTGGGCCTGGAAGCCCGTGCCAAACATCGCCCGGCGCAGCTTTCAGGTGGCCAACAGCAGCGTGTGGCCGTGGCCCGCGCGGTGGTGGGCGACCCCAAACTTATCCTGGCCGACGAACCCACCGGCAATCTCGATACCCAGAACGGCGACGACGTTATGGGCATGCTCACGACCTTGAATGACGAAGGCGTGACGATTGTAATGGTGACGCACTCGCCGGACTACGCCGCCAAGGCCACGCGCATTGTGGAAATGGTTGATGGACGCATTTTGGACGCGGTTCGCAAAGCGGCATAGGAGGCGGCCATGTTCACCCACTACCTCACTGTAGCCTTCCGAAATATCTGGCGCACCCGCGTCTCGACGCTAGTCGCCGTTGTCGGCCTCGCACTGGGCCAAATGTGCTTTATTGCCGCACTCGCCGAAGCCTTGCTCATGACTCATAGCGACAGCCACTTTGCCAAAGATGGGCGTGTTCAAGTTGTCGTGCAGCACCTAACCATCACCAACAACGGCGCAGCGCGCACGTTGACAAGCCTTAGTTCGCCTTGGCCTTTGGCTGGGCACATTGCGAACGAATTCCCGGACGTGGAGGCGGTTGCGCGCATGCGTTCCTATGGAGAAATCAGCGTATCGGCCGAGGGCAACAACATGTTACTCTTTACCGTAGCGGTGGACCCGGCGTTCTTGCGCATCATCGATCTTCCCTTCGCGGCCGGTGCGCCGCAACACGCGCTCGACAATCCGCGCAGTGTTGTTTTGACGGAATCCGCTGCCCAACGTCTGTTCGGCACAACGGCAGCGATCGGCCGCAATGTCATTCTGCGCGGCCTAGACCTCACGGTGACGGGCATTGTCCGGGCTATTCCCGGTCCATCGCATCTCGCGAGATCGGATATCCCGTTCGCGCTCATGGTTTCCATGGATGTCCATGAAGAGTTGACGCGGCGTCAGACGGGCAAGGAAATGTCGCCGCAAGATTGGATGGGGGCTTCGGTTCGCACCTATGTGCTCGTGCCTCAGTCAGGCTATTCAGCAGCAGTCTTCAATGAACGCCTGGCGGCGCTCGTCGCGCGCGTTGCGCCGTCCGACCTGAAAGTCTCGTACACCCTGCGACCACTTCCCGACCTCGCTTTAGTTATAACAAATTCTCTCCTCGGCCGGGTTGATGAGCCTAGCGTTCCGAACAACGTCATCCTGATCATTATCGGTGGCGTGATCGTGGCCCTGGCCTGCGTCAACTACGCCAATCTCGCAACGGCCCAAGTCGGCAGCCGTATAAAAGAAGCGGGCTTAAGAAAAGCCGTCGGTGCGCGCACAGGCCAGCTTCTTATGCAGCACCTGACCGAGACGTCGCTCAAAGTTCTGGCGGCATTTGCTTTGGCATTCGGCCTTGTGATTTTGCCGGTGCAGGTTCTGACGTCATTGCTCGGGTTCAATATCGCCACATTTCTGTTTGCGTTGCCGGTCTTCTGGGTCTCTCTGGCGATAGCGTTAGTTGCGGTGATTCTGGTGGCGGGTTTCTATCCCGCCGTCTTAATGGCGCGTATATCCACGGCCTCTGCGTCGCGTTCCAATCTATCGCCGCAGGATAAGCAATTCGGCCGTAGCATCCTCGTCGGCTTTCAGTTTGTCGTTGTCAGCATATTTCTGATCTTGTCGCTGGTTGTCATCGCGGAAAACAAGGTTCTTCGAGAGACCGGACCGAAAGCTTCGGCTGATCCCTTAGTCGTCATTTCAAACAATCTCAGGGAATCTGGCGTCGCGATGGATGTGCTGCGCGCTGAATTGCTACGCGCGCCCGGGATCAGGGCCGTAACCTCTATGCAGAGTCCGCCATGGGGACTGGCTACACAGGCTGTGCCCATGTTGTTTAAGCCTGAAGGCCGCGTGTCCTTCGTATTAAAACAAGGCGTGGGTGAGGGATTCTTTGACGCCCTTGATATTAAAATTCTCGCCGGTCGCATTTTCTCGGCCGAGCGGGATCAAGGCGTAGGCAGCGATCCGACGCTGTTTGTTTCGGACAATGTTGTCATAGATCGTAAGCTGGCGAGTGAATTGGCCAGTACGCCTGCCGATGCCGTGGGGAAAACACTTTATGTTGCGAATATCGCCGATAAGTCTAAACCCCCGCAGCCGCGCACAGTTATTGGCGTGGTCGAGAATGCATCGATCAAGTTGATTTCCGGTCCTGCTTTACAAGCGACCGTCTATGGATTTGATCCCGCCGCGGCTAGAACCGCCGTCATAAAGCTGGAGTCTTCCGACCGTGCAAAAAGTATCGACGAAGTGTGGTCGAAGCTTGCGCCAACAGTGGCCCTGAAGCGTCAATTCGCGGAAGAGATTTTTGAAACGTCCTTCAGTTACTTTAACGCTGTCGGATCAGTCATTATGGGCCTAGCCGGCTTTGCTTTCCTCATCGCCATCATCGGCATGCTTGCCATCGCTACGCACACCATGAACCGGCGGCGGCGCGAGATCGGTATCCGGAAAACTTTGGGGTCCACGGTCAATCAGGTCACGCGCCTTATGCTGTGGAGCTTTTCCAAGCCGGTCGTGATCGCCAGCATTATCGCCTGGCCGCTCGCCTTTCTTGCGGCGCGTCTCTACCTCAGCATGTTTGTGACGCGCGCGGCACTCACGCCCATTCCGTTTGTGGTGGGCTTCGTGATTGTTTTGGGAATGACGTGGCTGGCCGTAGGACGGCAGGCTTTCACGGCCGCACGG
Source organism: Fidelibacterota bacterium (assembly GCA_947476895.1). GTDB lineage: Bacteria > Pseudomonadota > Alphaproteobacteria > Rhodospirillales > Rhodospirillaceae > SHVO01. The sequence goes on from CANJRX010000004.1 coordinate 138,253, forward strand.
CTTAACCCTGGCGACGTGCTGCACTACGAATAAGCGCTAGCCTGTTACCTTAACAATGACGTGGCGCTTTTTGCCGGCGCTGAGTTTGATGATGCCGTCGGGACCGACAGCATTGACTACAGTTGTTTCTGCGCATTTCTCGTCGTTGATCTTCGCGCCGCCGCCCGCGATGAGGCGGCGGGCTTCACCGTTGCTTGTGGCAAGGCCGGCCCGCACGAACAGGGCGAAGGCCGTAATCCCGGCACCCAATTCGCTCGCGGGAATTTCAATGGTGGGTAAATCATCGCCGATGCCGCCTTGCTCAAAGGTCTTGCGCGCGGTTTCAGCGGCGTCTTTGGCAGCGTCTGCGCCGTGCAGCAGCGTGGTGGCTTCGAGGGCTAACACCTTCTTCGCTTCGTTGATCTCGGCCCCTTGCAGCTTTTCCAGGCGCGCGATTTCGTCCAAGGGTAGGATCGTGAACAGCTTCATGAAGCGGATGACATCGCCGTCTTCGGTATTGCGCCAGAACTGGTAGTAGTCGTAAGGGCTGAACTTATCCCCATTGAGCCACACCGCGCCGGACACGCTCTTGCCCATTTTCGCGCCCGAGGATGTCGTGATAAGCGGGCAGGTGAATCCGAACAACTCGGCGTTACCGATACGCCGGCCCAGTTCCACGCCCTGCACGATATTGCCCCATTGGTCGGAGCCGCCGAGTTGTAGCGTACAGCCGTAACGCTTGTTGAGTTCTACGAAGTCGTAGCCCTGCAAGATCATGTAGTTGAATTCGAGGAAGGTCAGCGGCTGCTCGCGCTCAAGGCGCATCTTCACGCTGTCCATGGTCAGCATGCGATTAATGGTGAAGTGCGGGCCGACCATGCGCAGGAATGAAATGTACTGCAGGCCGTCCAGCCAGTCGGCGTTATTGGCCAGAATCGCGCCGGTTGCGCTCGAATCATAAGTCAGGAATCGCCGGAAGGCCGTCTGCTGCGAGGCCATGCGCTCTCTAATCGTATCGTCGTCGACAAGCACGCGGGTTTCATCGCGGCCAGAGGGGTCGCCGATCTTAGTCGTGCCGCCGCCCATCAATGTGATCGGCCGGTGACCGGTCTTCTGCAACCAGTGCAGCATCATGACCGAGACCAAATTGCCGATATGCAAGCTGTCGGCCGTAGCGTCGTAGCCCACATAGGCCGTGATCGGTCCCGCTGCAGCCTTGGCGTCCAAGGCTCCCAGGTCCGTGCATTGATGCAGGAACCCGCGCGCGATGAGTGTCTGAATGAGCTCGGACCGGTAGGTGGTCATGATGCAGTTCGCCGTTAAGTCGTTACATGAGTTTGTGGGAGCCGTGCGCGCCGCGTGGTATAGTAGCCCGAACAGCCCCCAATATGCGGGCGTGATTACCATACCTGCCACATTCGGACAACGTGCCCGCATGACTGCTTCCAGCCCGGTTTTCAAACCGTTACGCGTGATTGGCCTGATGAGCGGCACGTCCATGGACGGCATCGATGCCGCCTATCTGGAAACCGATGGCGAGGGGCGGGTCGAGCAGGGACCGGCCATTACCGTGTCCTACACGCCCGACTTCAGAAGCCGCCTGTGTGCCTTTGTCGAACGCGCCCCGGATCGCGGCGCGCCGGACGAGGCGGAGATCGAGACTGAACTCACCGACCTGCACGCCATCGCCGTCGGTCGCCTGTTGCAAGCTATGGCGCTTCCGGCCACGGCCCTGGACCTGGTCGGATTCCACGGCCAAACCATCTGGCACCGGCCCGCAAAAAAGCAGACCTGGCAGATGGGTGACGGCAACCGCCTGGCCGATGCCTTGGGTGTCGCCGTAGCTTTTGATTTCCGCAGCGATGATGTCACCGCGGGCGGCCAGGGTGCGCCCTTGCTGCCGATCTATCATGCAGCACTCGCGCGCGACGCCGATTTGCCCGCCGCCATTCTCAATGTGGGCGGTGTCGCCAACATCACATGGATCGGACCGGAAGCCTGCGACCTTACCGGGTTCGATACCGGACCCGGCAATGGTCTGATTGATGATTGGGTGCGCGCGCGTCTTGGTCTCGATATGGATCGTGATGGAGCGGTGGCGGCAAAAGGCCAAGTTCACCGCGCGCTGGTCGATGAAATGCTGAACCATGATTTTTTCGAGCGCGCTGCGCCGAAATCTCTCGACCGCTTCGCTTTCAATACGCACCGGCTTTCGCATCTCAGCACTGAAGACGGCGCGGCGACGCTGACGGCTTTTACGGCGGCGGCGGTTGCACGGGCACTCGCGCACTGCCCCACGCGCCCGCGCACGATTTATGTGGCGGGCGGCGGACGTCATAACCCGACGCTCATGAAGCTGCTCGCGGAATACACCGACGCTGCAGTGTTATCGGTCGATGTTCTGGGATGGAACGGCGACGCGCTGGAAGCGCAGGGCTTTGCTTATCTGGCGGTGCGCTGTTTACGCGGGCTGCCGCTGACGTTCCCCGGCACCACCGGCATTCGCGCACCCATGACCGGCGGGCGCATTGCCGCGCCCAGCAGTTTCGCAAACGTCAAATCAGCTTAAGCTTGTGCGCTTTTCTTGCGGCCGGGCGCAGCGCCCGTGCCCATGCGCGCATCGACGTAAGAGTTCACCGACGTCACCAACTGATCCATGTGATCTTTGAAAAAGTGGTTCGCGCCTTTGACCAGCTGATAGTCGATGATGATGTTCTTCTGCAGCTTCAGTTTGTTAGCGAGCTTCTCGACTGAAGGTTCCGGCACCACGTCATCTTCGGTGCCTTGCAAGATCAAACCCGATGACGGGCAGGGCGCAAGGAACGAGAAGTCGTACATGTTGGCCGGCGGCGCGATCGAGACGAAGCCTTCGATCTCCGGACGACGCATCAACAGCTGCATGCCGATCCAGGCGCCGAACGAGAATCCGGCAACCCAGCACGACGACGCATTGGCGTTGACCGACTGCAACCAATCTAAGGCCGAAGCCGCATCGGACAATTCACCCTGGCCGTTGTCGAACTCGCCTTGCGAGCGGCCGACACCGCGGAAATTGAAACGGACGACCGAAAAGCCTTTTTTCACAAAGACATAATAAAGGTTATAGACCACCTTATTATTCATCGTGCCGCCGTGTTGCGGATGCGGATGCAAGATGACGGCGATGGGCGCGCGCGGGATCTCGCTATGATGATAGCGGCCTTCCAGGCGCCCTTCCGGGCCGGTGAAGATAACTTCGGGCATTTAAATTCCTTTGTCGCGAATCCCAGAATACCACGGGCGGTATGAGGAGTGGGGATTCGGCAGGCGCCGATTATTTAGGGGATGCCGCCCCGGGGTGCAAACCCGAATTGGGGGATTCTTGCATCCTAGGCTCAATTCAGCCGTGTTTTCTGTGATCCACCTCCATTGAACACCCGTATACCCCTACACAAAGTCTCTCATTGGTCGTCGGGGGAACGGGAACTCACATGTCATTTATCCAAAATAAAGCCGAAAAATACTATGCGGCCAATAGTTTAGACGAAAAGGAGCCGCCCCTGATGAAAGTCTCGTCCAAAGCCCGCTATGCCGTTGCCGCTTTGGTGGATCTGGCCTGTCAGCCGGCCCACCAGCCCACGACTTTGGCGGCCATTGCCAAGCGCCAGGACATCTCGGTGTCCTATCTTGAGCAGCTGTTTGCCCGCTTACGGGCCGGCGGCCTCATTAATAGCGTGCGGGGACCGGGCGGCGGTTACATTTTGGCCCGCTCCAGCCAAGAGATCACCATTGCCGATATATATGGTGCGGTGTTTGAGCCCGATGTCGCCCCGGCTGCCGTGCCGGCCGTTGAAGGCGCCAGCCTGAAGGCTCAAATGGAAACGCTCTGGCATGCCATTGAGCGCGAAGTCGCCAGGTTCTTGCAAAGCGTTACGGTTCACGACGTGCTTTCGGGCAAGCTCGCGAACCAGCGCCTCCCGGCTGAATAAGAAAGCTGTTGCCGCGCGAGTGATGTAAAAAGGGACCCATGGTCCCTCACGATCAACTGTCTTACCTGGATTACAACGCGACCACCCCGGTGCTGCCGGAGGTGGCCGAAGCTGTAACCGCGGAATTGCATCGTTACGGCAATCCTTCGTCAGTTCACGCCGTCGGCCGCCGCGCTCGCGCCGCCGTAGAGGAAGCCCGCGACGCCGTCGCGGCGATAGTCAATGCCTCCGCGCAACATGTGGTTTTCACGTCGGGTGGGACGGAGGCCAACGCGCTGGCTTTGCGGGGTTTAGCCAAAGCCGGCAATTGTTCGGTGGTGCTGGCCTCTGCCGTGGAACATCCATCGGTGCTCGCACATGTTGCTGAAGAACACCGCATTCCTGTTGATTCCAACGGTGTTATCGATCTGCAAGCTTTGGAGCGGGCGTTGCAAGCCCACGCATCACCGGTTTTGATTTCCTTGATGCTTGCCAACAACGAAACCGGCGCTGTGCAGCCGGTGGCGCAGGCCGCCGAGCTGGCGCGCAAATATGGCGCGCGTATTCACTGCGACGCCGTGCAGGCCGTTGGAAAAATTGCGGTGGATATACGCAGCCTTGGTGTCGATAGCTTAAGTCTCTCGGCTCATAAGTTCGGCGGCATAAAAGGTATTGGCGCGCTGATCTTGCGCGGCGGAGTCGATCTTGCAGCGGATATGCTGGGCGGCGGTCAGGAGCGCCGGCGGCGTGCGGGAACCGAGAACGTACCCGGCATTATCGGCTTTGGCGCGGCGGCGCGCGCAGTTCCGAAGTTATTGACGGATGCTGTTCGCGTCGCGGGTCTGCGCGATCATTTGGAATCCGTGATCAAGGCTCAGGCGAAAATCTTCGCGCAAGGTATCGAGCGTCTCGGCAATACATCGTGCATATCGCTCGCGGGTGTTTCCAGTGAAACCCAGGTGATGCGGTTGGACTTGGCGGGTGTGGCGGTCAGCGCTGGTTCGGCCTGTTCGTCCGGCAAGATCGCCCCCTCTCACGTCCTGCTCGCCATGGGTGTGGACCCTGCAGAGGCTAAATCCGCCATTCGGGTCAGTTTAGGCTGGGGAACGACCGAGAAAGATATCGCGCGGTTCCTGGAAGCCTGGCGCCCTCTAGCGTCCAATGCCGCGGCGTAATACATAGCTGGCCTTAGCCTGTAAGAACCGGAACAGCAGACGTGCCTAAAGTCGTATTTGTCGAACGCAGCGGAAAGCGTAAGGAAGTGAAAGCGGCCAGCAACACGACGCTGTTGCAAGTCGCGCACGCGGGCGGCATCGACATGGAAGGCGCTTGCGAAGGCTCTATGGCCTGCTCAACCTGCCACGTTGTCGTGGACGGTGATTGGTTTAGTAAACTGCCGCCGGCCCATGCGACCGAGGAAGATATGCTGGATTTGACGTACGGCGTGACGCGCACATCGCGCCTCGCTTGCCAGATAACAGTGACCGATGCGCTTGATGGTCTAACCGTGCGCCTGCCGTCGGCCACGCGCAACATGATGGATTGAGCTTTGACGACGCAGTCTCTCAACTCTATGGGCTTTGCAAAGTCACCTGCCGAAACGCGGGTGGTAGTTGCTATGTCTGGCGGCGTGGATAGTTCGGTTGTTGCCGCGTTGTTGAAGTCGCAAGGTTACGATGTGGTCGGCCTGACCATGCAGCTTTACGATCACGGCGCGGCCACGGCCAAAGGTAAAACTTGCTGCGCTGGTCAGGACATTTACGACGCGCGGCGTGTCTCTGACATGATCGGCATTCCACATTATGTCGTGGATTATGAAACGACGTTCAAAGCTGACGTCATGGACCGCTTTGCTGATGGATATATTCACGGCGAAACGCCGGTGCCCTGCGTGTTGTGCAATCAGACCGTCAAGTTTCGCGACCTTCTGAAAGCCGCCAAAGACCTAGGCGCCGATGCGCTGGCCACGGGCCACTACGTGCAACGCATTGCGCAAGATGGCGGTGTCGCCATGTTCCAAGCCATCGATCCCGACCGCGATCAAAGTTATTTCCTGTTCGCCACCACGCGCGCGCAGCTGGACTTCGTGCGCTTTCCCTTGGGCGGCATGACCAAGTCCGAAGCACGCGACCTGGGCGTCAAGTTCGGTCTGCATGTGGCGGCGAAGCCCGACAGCCAGGACATCTGTTTTGTGCCGAACGGCGACTACGCCAAAGTCATTCGCGCGCTGCGCCCTGAAGCCGGACAACCCGGCGAGATCGTGCATGTAGACGGCCGTATATTGGGCCGCCACGAAGGCGTGATTCATTTCACCGTCGGCCAGCGCCGAGGCCTCGGCGTCGGCGGCGAGGTTGAACCGCTTTACGTTGTGCGTATCGAACCGGAAACCGCGCGCGTCGTCGCTGGCCCGAAGGAAGCGCTGCTGCGCCAATCGTTCGCGCTGCATGGTGTGAACTGGCTGGGCGCGGGCGAGGGGCCATCGACCGATGGTACGCCTGTGCGCGTAAAGCTCCGCAACACCCACGTTCCCATCGCAGCGACGATATTTGGCGAGCCTAATGGCGCAGCGCGGGTCGTGCTGGCCGAGCCGGAAGCGGCCGTCACGCCCGGCCAAGCTTGCGTATTTTATGACGGCGTCCAGGCGCTCGGCGGCGGCTGGATCGCCCGCCAAGACACCGCTACGGCGGTCCCTCACAATTTGCGTCGCCAAGCGCAGCTCGCGGCGGGCTAATTTCCCTGTTCCAGCAATGCTTTAACCCGTGATTTCGGCGAATTGACAATTGCTAGCCAGCAACTTAAAACCCACACCTCTTGCGGCTGACTTAGCTCCGCAAGACCTCGGTGGCGGGGTAGCTCAGCTGGTTAGAGCACGGGAATCATAATCCTGGGGTCGGGGGTTCGAGTCCCTCCTCCGCTACCAACTACCAACTCGCGGTGTTTACGGCACGTACGCCGACGCGCGCGTGGGTCGGGCTGGTCATCGCCAGTATTCCACTAGCTTTATTTTACGCGCTTTATAACGGGAGTGGCGGATGAGCTTCGCTGCCTATCTCTTAAGCACGCTAGGCTTTGCATGCCTTGCGCTATCTCTGCCCAAACATTGGCGCGATATATTCGCGATGAACCTTGAACCTAGTCTTAAGTGGGTTCTGCGCATTGCGGGTTGGGGCCTTCTAGCCGCAGCACTTGTGCTCTGCATCGTGCGATGGCACGCCGCAATCGGCATCTTTGCTTGGGCCGGAACGCTGACGGTTTCGGCTTTGTTGATTGCGCTGCTGCTCGCCTATGGCCGTGTCCGGCAATAGCTATTCGCCGGGCTGAGGCGCTACCGCACCGCGTTTGGTGACGCGACCCACCCACGCCTCAAATCTCGCCACATAAACAAACACAACCGGCACCACGAGCAGGCACAGCGCCGTCGAGGTTATCAGGCCGCCGATGACGGCGGTGGCCATGGGTTGGCGGAAACTTGAATCTTCACCGAGCCCTAAGGCAATCGGCGTCATGCCGGCGATCATCGCGAGCGTCGTCATAATGATGGGACGCGCGCGTTTATGGCAGGCGTCGACCAGCGCTTCCGGAATCGCCATGCCGCGCTCACGCGTATTGATGATGGCGTAATCCACCAGCAGGATCGAATTCTTGGTGACAATCCCCATCAAGGTGATGAGGCCGATCATCGCGGGCACGCCCAATTCGATGCGCCCGATCAGCAGCGCGAAAAGCGCGCCGCCGGCGGACAGTGGGATGGCCGAAAGGATGGTCACGGGCTGGAGGAAGTCGTGGAACAACAGCACCAGTACGCAGAAAATGCACAGGAACCCTGTGATTAAGGCGACATTGAAGCCGCGCGTAAGCTCGGTTGCGAACTCCGCGTCACCGGTTGTGATCATGCGTACATTGTCAGGCAGTCCCGTGATTGCAGGCGACGCCCTGGCTTGGCTCAAAGCCACACCCAGCGGCGTGCCGTTAAGATCGGCGCTGACGTTGACGTAACGGCTACGGTCCATGCGGTCGATCTGGATTGGGCCATTTTCCAGCGTGATGTCGGCAACGCTGGAGAGGGGCACGAGGCCATTGCGGCCCGGCACGCGCAGGTTGGCGATGGTATTGAAGTCGCCGCGCGCCGCTTCAGGCATGCGCACACGGATGTAAATTTGACGGGTGTCGAGGTTCAGCTTGGCAACGCTCGGGTCAAAGTCCCCGGACGTCGCAACGCGTAACGTGTCGCCGATAGCAGCGGTGGTAACGCCGCGTTCCGCGGCCAGCTGTGCGTTCGGCCGCACCACGACTTCAGGTCGCTCAAGGTTGGCGGTGGATGTCACGTTGGCCAACGTTCCGATGGTGCGGAGTTCACGTTCCAGCGCACGGACGCTGGTGACGAGCGCGGCGCGGTCCGAACTCGACATGGTGAGCTGAAGCTTCTCGCCCTGACCGCCGAAGCCGACGTCGAAACGGGCACCTGGTACTCTCTGCAAAGCCTTACGGGCGGCGGTATCGATTTCTTTCTGCGGCGGACGCTCATCGCGAGGCGTCAGCACCAAAAGCAGGTTGGCCCGGCGTACTTCACCGCCACCGCCGCCAAAGGCGTTCCCGCCAACGGTGGTGAAAACGTCTTTAATACCCGGTAATTCGCGCAAAACAGCTCTGGCTTGCTCGGCTGTCTCCTGCGTGCGCACGAGATTGCTGCCGGGCGGAAGTTCGATGCGGACGTTGGTCAGCCCGCTATCGCTCTGGGGGATAAATCCGGTCGGAATAAAAGGAAGCATGGCGATCGAGGCGATGAAAAACGCAGCCGTGCCGGCGAGCGTGGTTTTGCGATGATTCAAGCACCACTTCACAGCCCTTAAATAGCGCTGCATGACGGGTCCGTTGGTGTCGTCGGCCCGATGCTTAGGTTTGAGGAACCGCGAGGCCAGCAGCGGCGTCAGCATGCGGGCCACGAGAAGGGACGCAAGCACCGCGACGACGACCGTCCAGCCAAACTGCTGGAAGAACAACCCCGGCACGCCGCTCATAAGCGCGGTCGGGAGAAATACGACAACGAGCGTCATGGTGGTCGCGATGACCGCGAGCGCGATTTCGTTCACCGCGTCTTCGGTGGCTTTTTCGACCGGTTTGCCCATGAGCACGTGGCGTTCGACGTTCTCGATTTCAACGATAGCGTCGTCGACAAGAATGCCGACAATGACGGCAAGCGCCAGCAGTGTGAGCGTGTTCAACGAATAGCCTAGCCACTGCATCACGGCGAAGGCCGGCAAAATAGAAAGAGGAAGTGCTGCAGCCGAGATGATGGTCGCGCGCCAATCGCGCAGAAACAGCCACACGACGAGCACGGCCAGGATCGCGCCTTCAAACAAAAGGTGGATAGAGCCGCGGTACTGGGCGAGGGTGAAGAGGGTTACGTCAAAGACCGGCGAAATGGTAAGCGTCGTATCGTTCTTGGCCAACGTCTCCATGGCCTGCTTTACACCCTGAGAGATGGCAACTTCGTCGTAGCCGCGTGACTTATAAACGCGAAAGCCTACGGCCGGCCGGCCGTTGAGCAGCGCGGCCTGGGTGCGCTCGCCGGTTCCGTCGGTGATGGTGGCGACTTCGTCCAATCGAATGCTGCGGCCATTGGGGAGCACAATCGGCAACGCGGCCATTTCCTCCGCCTGCCGGGCCAAGGCAATGGTGCGTACGGCCTGTTCTCCGCCGCCGATCTGGGCCCGCCCGCCCGACGTTTCCTGCTGCACCTGGCGCAAGGCGCGCGAGACCTGCGCGGCCGTAATGCCGAGGCCGGTAAGGCGCACAGGATCAATCTCCACCGTGACTTCACGGCTCAAGCCCCCAATGCGTTCAACCCGGCCGACGCCCGGCACCGCAAGCACGACCCGTGAAACGGTATCGTCCACGAACCAGGACAGGGCTTCCTCATCGAGGGCGGAAGACGCTACGCCGAAGCTCAACAGGGCCTGGCGGTTGACCGTTTGCGCGATGACGGTCGGTGGCTGCACGTCGCTGGGCAGATCGCCGCGCGTTTGATCGACCGCGTTCTTGGTTTCGCTGACGGCGTCTGAGAGGTTCTTGTTGAGCTGAAACTCAACGCTGAGGTTCACCCGCCCGGTAGTGATGGTGGTGCGGATGTGGCGCACGCCTTCCAGCGTCGCAAGCGCGTTCTCGACGCGGCGGGCAACTTCGGTCTCAAGCTGGGCGGGCGCTGCTCCGGGTTGGGAGAGGGTGACGGTTACTACGGGCAGATCGATGTCCGGGAAGTTTTGGATCGGCAAGCGTCCAAAGCCCCATAGGCCCGCGAGCGCGAGCAGGGCGAAGAGCATGATGGTGGGAACCGGATTGCGGATCGACCAGGTAGCGAAATTCATTTTGTAATTTCCGGCGCGACAACAACGCGCACGGCGTCGCCGTCATTGAGGAAGCCTGACCCGCGCACGGCGATATGCGCATTTTCGGCGAGGCCGCTCACAATCTCGACCTCGTCGTCTTCTCTGCGGCCGGTTTCGACCGCGCGTAACACGACTTTCGCGACGCCTTTGTCGGCGGTGTCTGTGAGTTCGGGTACAAAGGTACGGCCGTCGCGTAAAAGCACGGCCTCTGCCGGCACGACCAGCGCCGGGCCTTCGCCGATTGCAATCCGCCCGGTGGCATACATCCCGGCGCGGGCTTGAGAATTCAGCTCAAGATCGGCGTAAACAAAAGCGAGGCGTGAATCCTGACTAAGCGTGGGCGCGGTCTGCCGCACGGTTGCCTTTGCCTTTGCGTCGTTCGGAAGTGAGAGATTTACCGCCTGGCCGGGACCAATCTGCATAAGCTGCTTTGCGGAAAGCTCGCCGCGCCATTCCAGGCGGTTTTGGCGCACAAGCCGGAAAAGCTCTTGGCCGGTGGAGACGACGCTGCCTAGGGTCGCGGTGCGCGCACTTACGGCACCGTCGTCGGGCGCGATAATATCTGTGTAGCGCAGCTGGAGACGCTTGGACTCTAACAGCGCGCGCGTGGTCTTGGCTTGGGTTTCGAGCTGCAAAATATTCTGGTCGCTCATAAAGCCGTTGGTCTTCAGCGTCAGAGCCCGTTTGTAATTGGCATCCGCCTGTTCGAAATTTGCGACAAGCACAGATTCATCTGCGCGGAGCAGTGCGGGATTAATACGGGCCAGCACTTGGCCCTTTTTCACCTGATCGCCGACATTCGCCAGGATCTCGGTGATTTGATAGCCGCTGATTTGCGCGCTGATGATCGCTTCCTGCCACGGCGCAATAGCGCCCGAAACTTCAACAGTCTGCGTCCACACAACACTGCGCGGTGATGTGGATGTCACGGTCAGAACAGGCGGCGCGGCGGTTGTTGCAACGGGTGCGGGCGCGGGCCGCAAGGCAAAGCCAACGGCTGCGATCAACGCGACGGCAACGAGACCGCCGGCGACCAGAAACTTGCGTGGAACCGCGCTCAGGCCGCGCGCTTGGCTCATGGTCGAGAGAAAAGGAGGCTCAGCGTTCCGAGTCGCCTCAAACGGACCTTTGGACATATTCGTCATGTATTCTTGCCCCTCATCCGCTGACCTGACCGATTTTCTTTACCAGTCGTGATGTTAGTCTACTGCATGTTTTGGCTCTGTTCGAGTGGTACTGGTATCGGGCTATAGGTCACCGGCGCCGGCGGCCTATAGCCGAGCGATGAATGGGGCCGCTTGGTGTTGTAGTG
>CANJRX010000005.1 GCA_947476895.1 Fidelibacterota bacterium
CAGACTTGCCCTGCGCCATCAGCACCTCGATCTGCCTTAACTTGGAAACAATCTGCTCCGCGCCTAATCCACGTCTCGCCATGTTCAGCTCCTCCTGTTGGGGTCAATTCTCTCAAATCAACCGGTACAAAAAAAGCCGTCAGGTCAGAGCTTTGCTTTGATGAAAGGGACTCAAAGGTCCATCGCAAGACACTCAACCAAGTCGAAGCCTGGGATATCCGAACGTCTTACATATATTGCGGCCTCGTCCAGGACGTTCACATTTTTGGACGCTCATTCATCCGCTCGAAGACCGGCAAGTATGTTTTCCACTGCCAATCGTTTCTCAATCATCACAACCACAATTTTGAAGACTGCGCCGTCACTTACATCGACAACAGGGCCGATCTATTTCAAAATTATATAGAGGAAGAATGCATATTCCTCGGCGGAACTTGGAGTGAGGCAACACCCGAAGGGCCAAGCCACAAAATCTACCCGCCAAATTTTGGCCACTTCATTTTCGAATACCTAAACCGGCTCGCGATATTCGCTCATTACGGCCTTTCTCAAAGACTGCCGATCGTTGTTTATGAGTCCGTACCAAAGCGCTGGCTGGGATTTCTTGAGTTAGCTGGCATACCTGAGGACCGCATTATTAAAATTCCGCTTGATGCGCCGCCGGCGTTTCGGAAAGTCTGGGTTTCGTCGGCCTGTCATTACCGTGACACGGCGGGTTATTTTCGGGTCTGGGGAGGCGGGATCCACTGGCTGCGGTCTGCGATGTTGTCCGGCATTGGCGGCGTCAAAGTATCAAAAAGCAGACGGATTTACCTCGGTCGTGACAACGCGCAGTGGCGCAAAGTTGCAAACGAACACGAGGTTAAATCGGTCTTGAGCACCTACGGGTTTGAATTTCCGGTGATGTCGGAATTAAGCGCCCGCGAGCAACTCGAAATTATCAGCAGTGCCGAGCTTGTGGTTTGCGCGCTTGGCGCCGGCACCATTATCACCAAGTTTACGCCGGAACATTGCATCACTATTCTTTTGGCGCCCAAGGATATAGGCGGACTGTGGGGCGGTTTAGCGAGCGCAATTTTTCTGCGACAGATCTACGACCGGATCGAATGCGAGCGCGTGGTGGAATCGGATGTCATACGTCTGAATAAAACGGGCGAAAACGAAACGGCGGATTTCATCGTGGATCTTGAAGCGTTGAAAGCCAGAGTCGAGAGTGCGTGCCATTTCATGTCGACGCGACAGTGCCGCGACGCCCTGCAGCTCTAATTTTCTCGTAAAATCAGTTTAAGGTCAGCATCTGCCCGAACAACGTTTCGGCATGCCGCACTGCGTCATCTATTTTTCCAGCCAGTACCCGACAAGCGGGCTAACATTCCCTCCAGTTGCGCGCGGGGGCGCGACGATATTTTGGGGGAGTCACATGGACAGACGTGAATCATTCAAGGCTTTGGGCCTTGGCGCTGCAGGCTTTGCAAGTCTCGGTGCGATTAAGGAAGTCATGAGCGAAGCCAAGGCGGCTCCACCGCAGCCTGCAGCCAATGGGCGTGATCGCGCCCGCGCCGGTGGCATGCCGGCGCTGAAGATCAAAGACATCAAGGTGATCATCACCAAGGTCGAAGGCACCAACATGGTGACCTGCAAAATCTATACGAGCGAGGCTGGATTGTATGGCCTTGGCTGCGGCACGCACGCCGAACGTCCCAGCATCGTCGCCGATATGATCGAGAAATATTTCAAGCCCATGTTGATCGGCCGCAATGCCGATGAGATCGAAAAGATCTGGCAGGAACTTTGGATCGCACCTTACTGGCGCGCGAGCGTCGACGCCAACAATGCCATGGCAGCAATAGATGCGGCCTTGTGGGACATTATGGGCAAGCGTTGCGGCGTGCCGGTGTACGACTTGCTCGGTGGCAAAGTGCGCGACGGCTTGCGCATGCTGGGCGACATCCAAGCGCGGACGCCGCAGATCCTCGAAGACTCTATTCGTAAGATGATGGAAGACGGTTACGACCACTTCCGTATTTATCTGGCTAATCCCAATGGGCAGCCGGCAGCGAGTAGCGCGCCGCGTTCTGCCGGTGGCGGCACGGTCGATGCAACAAATCCACGCGCCAGCGTTGAGGCCCGCGGCAACGATGTTGAATACATAAAACGCCTCTGCGATGCCTTTGAGCTAATTCGCAACAAGATCGGTTGGGACATCGAGATCGGCCACGACGTGCATGAACGCCCCACACCGCGCGGTGCTATCATGCTCGCAAAGGCGGTCGAGCCTTACCGGCCTTTCTACATTGAAGACCTGTTCGCGCCGGAAGACAGCGAGTGGTACAAAATCGTACGGCAACAAGCGTCGATCGGCATCGCCATGGGCGAGTTGTTCGTCAATCAAAACGAATGGCTGCCGTTGGTGGCCAATCGCCTGATCGATATCATGCGCATGCATATCTCGGCCGCCGGCGGTTTGAACCTGGCCCGCAAAGTCGCGCACACCTGCGAATTCTTTGGTGTGACGACGTCGTGGCATGGGCCGGCCAACGTTTCGCCGATTGGACACGCGGTGAACATGCACATTGATCTGTCGATTTATAACTTCGGTGTGTGCGAAGGACGTCCCTTCTCTGAGCAACTGCAGGAGCTGTTCCCAGGCTGCCCGGAAATCCGCAAAGGCATCCGTTATTCCAACGACCTGCCCGGTCTTGGCATCGACCTCGACGAAAAGGTCGCAGCGAAGTACGCGCCGGACGGCAATTACGGATCGCAGCGCGGCGCATATGACCGCGAAGGCGCCCCTAAGCGCCCGTAGTTACTGCGAGCGATAAAATGAAAGGGCCGCTTCTTTTGGAAGCGGCCCTTTTTATTATCTGAAAACTTTAGATTATTTCACGGGCATAGCCGCGGTCGGCGAACACTTTTCAGTCCAGGTCATGACCGTGTCTGGATCTACGCGCTTCAGGCTGACGCTCGAATCGGCGCGGTTCAGCGTGCCTTCCCACTTCATCCCACCGTTTTGATAGATGTCCGAACCCCATTTGATTTGTTGGGGTGTGTAGGACGCAACGGGCATCAGATCCAGCGCCTGACGCTCTTTGGAGTACTGGTAGAGGAGGCGCAGTTCGTCGTTGAAAACCAGCGTGCGGGCCGTGGTCTCGGACGGAACAGGCTTCGCGTTTTTGTCGGTCGGCACCGTGGTAAGCGTCCCGGTGCAGCTCATCCAGTTGTCGGCGGCCAAAAGATCTTTCGGCACAAAAGCCAAAGCCGCAACCGCGCCCATTAACGGCAGAGCCAAACCACGCGCAAAATTGCCGCGAGATGTTTTCATCGCATCCTCCCAAAGAATCCTAACGGTTAGCGGGAGGAAGCTATGGAGGACTGTCTTTTCCCGCAAGTTTCGAAACTGCCAGCGAGCGGCTAGGACTTTAAAATATTTTTTATCTTCAGTTACGGATCATTTTGAAGCGGCAACGAAGTCCGCAGTGCCCTTATCCAGCACGAGGGTGCGCTCGAAAGACACGTAGTGGAAACGCTTTGCCGTATAGCCGGCGTGGACAGCAAAACCGACGGTATAGGTCTTACCCGGCACGATGTCCTTATGGCCGGGCCCCGCGCCGGTGAGCTTGCGGCTAAACGTCACCGTCCAAGCTCCAGCGCTGTTCTGTGTGGCTGTGGTAGTGATACCCGGCTGCATATCATCCACGCGTTTTTCAAGAATCGTTCCCGCGACGGGCACCGCCGGTTTGCCGGGATTGAGTCGCGCCTGCCAGTATTCAAGGAACTGTCCATTGGCGCGCATGGGATCCAACACGTCGGCCGGCATCAGTGTACCGCGGCCACCGGGTGTGCGAGTCTGCGTGAGGTACTTGGTCACGGTGTCCGTGCCCATCGGCATGCTGGCGGAATCCTGATGGCAGGTGATCCAACAGCCCGCGCGATCCGAATCCCTCACCGAAGCGTCGTCGAACATCATGGTAACTTTGGTTTCAAAGTCTTTATCCATGCCCGCATTGGGCTGCTTGCCGGGATCGAATTCAAGCCGCACATAAAGATTCTGGGCGTCGCGCGCGGTCTTCACCTGCACGTCTAGAAAGCCCTGCTTATTGGGAATAGGCGTAGGTTCCTTCGTGCGCTCGGCTTTCACCAACGCTGAGCCCAACGGCTTCTCATCAATATCGCCGTGACAGGAAAGACAGTTCTTCCCCGTCAGAAAACGTCCGCGGCCGCTGTGCATTTTATCCGTCATCAGGCGCTCCCACGACGTTTGCGCGGGGTACATCAGGACGATCTTCTTCGCCGGCACCTTGTCCCAGTTCACCGTCTGCGCCTGCGCGGAACCCGGCGCAGCAAAAGCGACCGCGGCGACAAGCGCTACAATTGTAAGCGAGACGTTATGCGAAATTTTTAGTGACACCTGGTTTCCTCCACGATTACGGTCACGGCCGGCGCTCGGAGGATACTTTAGCATGCAGCCCACTCAAGGGAATTTCGGTCGTGTAACCGTGCTGATACATTGGCTGGTGGCGCTTGTCACCGTCATCACGGTGATTTGCGGCCTGGTCACCGTCTATGCCGACGGCGCTGCGCTCACCCGCTCATCGCTGTTTTTTCATCAGACGATCGGCTTCGGCATTTTCCTGATCATGATTTTCCGCACGCTCTGGCGTGTGACCCACCCTGCCCCGCCGCTTCCGGACGAGACACCCCGCCATCAAAAAATCGCCGCGGCAGCAACGCACATTCTTCTTTATGTGACGATGTTTGCGCTGACTATCACCGGTTATACAGGGTTGGCCGCGCGCGGCCGCGACATCACCATCGCCGGACTTTTCGATTTGCCGCTCATTGTGCCACTTGACCGCGAACTCTCGGTGACATCGCAAGCTTTGCACAATTACGGACAATATATTCTGTATGCGCTGCTCGCGCTGCACGTGGGCGCGGCGATTTATCACCAATTCGTTTTGAAGGACGGTTTGTTGCGGCGTATGTGGTTCGCCGCGAGGGCTTAAAGGACTGCTCCGCCCAATTTCCGCCCTAAAAAGGGCGTCTGATCACCTTCACGCGAGACACGCAACTGTGGGTCCAAAGTGGCGTTGAACTTGCATCAATGTCTCATTCAAGAGGTCATATCATGCGTAAAATCCTATTCCTTTTGGCGGTGGGTCTTGGCCTTACGGCCTGCGCCGGCGGGCAGACACATCTGGTGTTCCAAGGTGCAGCCAGCGACGCGCCAGAAGCACAGATTCGATTTGTGCAGTATGGCAGCGTGAATTCCTGGCACGCTGAAACCGATCGCCTGCTCTACATCCAAGGTCGAAACCGCGCGTGGTATCAGGTTGTATTGTTCGCACCGTGCGATGGCCTCGAATTCGCAAATGGCATCCGTCTGATCCCGAGCGACGGTGCCGGCACCTTTGATAAATTTGGATACGTCGGCCTGCGCGGCAACCGCTGCAAAGTGGAATCCGTGAAAGAAGTTGCTCCGCCGCTGCGCTCTATGGCGCCGGCATCACGCGCGATGTAGCGCACACGTACCGGGTTTCGTTTGCAACATCTTCAGACCGGATGCGTTCTGTCTTCAGACGTTTTCTGAAAACAATCTATGCGCGAGGGAAACATGTCGGCACACGAAAAAAGCCCGCCCAACGATCCCACACCCCGCAATCCGACCCGCCATCTTGCGGATAACACGCCAAGCCCCGCGAAGGATGATGGGCGGTTTGCGCCGAATGAACCGCTGTATGAGCGGCCTTTCGGTGGACGCTCGGGCGCCTACGGGCGAAACGAGGACTACGAAGTCAATCGCGACAAAAGCGCCGGTGGACATGGGCCGGCCAATAAAAAGCCTACAGAACCCAAATCAAAACAGTGATGCAGTCCTGATTGTCTAGTGCCCTTGCGCTTAAGCGCGTAAGCTTTGCGCATGGCACAACGACTAATTCATTGGGTATATGCAGTGCTCCTTTTCGCGAGCGCTTGCCCATCTGTTCATGCAGCCGACATTCCCGGCGTGGAAATGAAACTCCCCGCCAAGGAACGCGACGTGCGCGTCATTCATTTTCGCGCACCTGGGAATGCCCCTCACCCGGCAGCGTTGATGCTGCACGGCGCCGGCGGTTTTGACCGGCGTATTGCTGACTACAAACGCTACGCTTCTGCCCTCGCTGATCAAGGCATCGACGCTTATCTCGTTTACTATTACAGCGCGCAGGACGAAGCGAGCGTCGGCACTTTCGAAATTCGCTACCCGGCCTGGGCCAAATTGGTCGACGATCTCGCCGATGACGTGATCAAGCAAAAGGACTCCAACGGCAAAGTTGGATTGGTCGGGTTCTCAAACGGCGGCATCCTCGCGACAGGAGCTTCGATCCTTGATCCCAGAATCAATGCGGCGGTGATTTACTACGGCACGGTCCCTTGGCCGTTGGACGCGCCCCGTCTCTATCCGCCCCTTTTGATACTGCACGGTGATGCTGACGCCGTCATATCTGTGAATGCAGGGATTGAGCTGGCAGACAACGCCCGGGAACAGGGCGGCTCAGCCGACCTGGTGATCTACCCCGATGAGGTCCACGGATTTGGCAGCAACATTACGTCCAAGAACGGGGCCGATGCCCTGGCACGCACAATCGCCTTTCTGCGGCGAGAATTAGCGGCGCAATAATTTTGACAAAAGCCGGCCCGAGAGCCTGCCGCACTGCGTCATGACTGACACAAAAGCGTATTTTCGCTTACCGTTGATTTACCACACGTTCCGGTTTAGTTCCGTATCTTGCGTAAGTCCTTGCATCTTCGCAAATGGCGGATTATCGATCACTGGCCTGTCCAAAACCGCTCTATTTTTGGACTGAGGGGAGGACATCCGTGGTGGGGTAATCACGGCTGTACGATCGAATTGGGAGCCACACGAACACGTCTTGGCGAAAGCCGAGTTCAGTTTAAGTCCGCAGCATTCTTCAGCGGGCTTCTGACGATAAACATATTGTGCATTTTCCGCTGCGAGGGACTTGCCGGCATACCGGCGTCTTAGCAGTCATCAGGGTGAGAAAGATTCCATGACCGAACATACTGAAGGCGTAGCAGCTCCGCGCGGTGCGAATGACTCCGTCACGGCTGAAGATTTCAAAGTGATTGCCGCCTCGTCGGTCGGCAGCGTGTTCGAATGGCTCGACTTCTTTCTCTACGGCTCGCTGGCCGTGATCTTGAGCAAGCACTTCTTCTCGGGTGTTGACGAGACGACAGCCTTCACGCTGGCGCTGCTGGCCTTCGGCGCCGGTTTTGCCGTGCGTCCCTTCGGCGCCATTGTCTTCGGTCATCTGGGCGACCTCTGGGGCCGTAAGAACACCTTCCTTGTTACCCTGCTGCTGATGGGCGCAGCCACCTTCAGCGTCGGTCTTCTTCCGACCTACGCGCAGATTGGCCCTGCATCGCCCTGGATCCTGGTCGCGATGCGCATGCTTCAAGGCCTGTCGGTCGGTGGCGTCTATGGCGGCGCTGCGACCTATGTCGCCGAGCACGCGCCTGATAACCGCCGCGGCTTCTACACCAGCTGGATTCAGATCACCGCTACCGTCGGCATGGCTTTAAGCCTTTCAATCATTTTCACAACCCGCACCATCATGGGTGAAGAAGTGTTCGCCGATTGGGGCTGGCGCATACCCTTCCTGGGGTCGAGCATTCTTCTGGGCATCACCATCTGGATTCAGATGAAGCTCAACGAAAGCCCGGTCTATTTGAAAATGAAGTCGTCGGGTAAGGCGTCGAAAGCACCGCTGAAAGATGCCTTCGGCAACTGGGCAAACGTGAAGATCATCTTGATCGCGCTGTTTGGCGCAATTGTTGGCCAGGCGGTTGTTTGGTACTGCGCTCAGTTCTATACGCTGTTTTTCCTGGAGCGCGTGCTCAAGGTCGAAAGCGCCACGGCGAACCTATTGATCGCTGCTGCGCTTGTCATCTCCACACCGCTTTATATTTTCTTTGGCTGGTTGTCGGACAAAGTCGGTCGCAAGCCGGTGATGATGGCCGCCTGCTTGATCGCTGGGCTAACCTACTTCCCGCTGTTCAAAGCTTTAACCGCGGCCGCCAACCCGGCTCTCGCAGCAGCGGCGGCTTCGTCGCCGGTCGTGGTATATGCCGACCCGGACGACTGCACCTTCCAGTTCGATCCCATCGGCGGAAAAATCTTCAGGAACTCGTGCGACATCGCGCGCTCGTATCTGACACGCGCCGGTGTGACCTACACCACGCTTGATGCTCCTGCCGGCACGCTCGCCGAACTGCGCGTCGGCGAAACGGTGTTGCCGTCGTTCAAAGGCGAAGCGCTTCCCGATGCCGAGTTGAAGACCCAAAAGGCTGAATGGGAAAAGAACGCCGGCGCCATGGTGGCCGCCGCTGGTTATCCCGCCAAGGCAGACCCCGCACAGGTCAATGTTCCGCTGGTGCTCTTGATCTTGGTGGCGATGATGAGCCTCGCGGCCATGGTTTATGGCCCCATGGCGGCGCTGCTCGTGGAACTGTTCCCGGCGCGCATCCGCTATACCTCCATGAGCCTGCCCTATCACATCGGTGTGGGCTGGACCGGCGGCTTCTTGCCTGTCGTCGCTTTTGCGATCGTCGCGGAAACCGGCAATATGTATTCCGGCCTCTGGTATCCGACGATCTTTGCGCTGTTCACATTTGTAGTGGGTATGGTCGTCCTGCCGATGACCCACAAGCGCATGATCCACTAGCCGCTGCACTTAAAAATCCCCCGGCACCGCAAAACGGTTCCGGGGGATTTTTTTATGCGCAAACGCTATATGCGGCAGGCGGCGACGAGGGTTTGCACGGCCGTTTGCAAAGCATGCAATTCTTGAACGTCAGGCGGAAGCTCACGCTTCAACGCCTTGGACAATAGACCTTCCGCATTCTCAGCAGCCGCGCCCAGGGCATGCAAACCAAAAAGTCCCGCTGAGCCGCAAGGTTGTGCGCTTTGGTGAGCAGCATTTCGGCCTGCGCGCGCCGCCAGCCCTGGGTCTTGATATCCGCCCATTGGCTTTCGAGATGATCTGCTGTCGGCGCAAGCGCGCGACGATATTCAGCGCCAACCGCAGCCAGACGCTCTAAGCCGGCGGCACCGGAAAGTGCCTCGTCCCTCCGCCGCCCCAGAAGACCGCGCAGCTCATTGCCCAAGGTCAGCGGATTGAATGGCTTCGCGATGATCCCGAGTACGCCTTCAGCCGCCACTTCAGCCTCGGATCGTGCCGTGAGGAAAATCGC
Source organism: Fidelibacterota bacterium (assembly GCA_947476895.1). GTDB lineage: Bacteria > Pseudomonadota > Alphaproteobacteria > Rhodospirillales > Rhodospirillaceae > SHVO01. Next base: position 9,256 of record CANJRX010000005.1, read on the forward strand.
AAGCGGCTGCGGACTCACACGCTGCCGGAGTGCATTCCACGTCGCGCGGCCGTTCATTCCGGCCATGACGTAATCGAGCAGGACAAGGCGCGGCTGAAAGTCGCCCGCAATTTCCAGGGCTTCTTCGCCCGAGGCGCAAACCTTGATCCGGCCGACACCGGCCTCTTTCAGGACGGCCGCCACAACCGACCGGACGAAGGGGTCGTCATCTACAATCAGAATGCGATCTGGCAATTCGCCGGATTTGGCTTCACCGACGGTATTTCGTCCACCTTCCGGCGGTTTAGATGCGTCTTTGCCCACGCCCAACTCTCTTAATAGTAGAACAGCACCAAAACGGTCATAAATACCCACTGGCCTTTCGACCAGGGATAGAAAATTGTATCGCAGGTTGTATAATGATCCGTATAGAGAAATTGTGGCCTCGACCATGAAGATTCAGAAGCCAAACCTCATCGATCAGGCTGACGCTGTGGCTTCGCCGCGGGCGCCCGCGAAGCAACCTCATATTCTTGTGGTTGAAGACGATTCTTTTGTCCGTGAAGTCCTGGAAATTTATCTGCGCGGTGAAGGCTACCGTGTAACGCTCGCCCGCGACGGCAATGAAATGCGCGAAACGCTGGCGCAAGAAGCTGTGCATCTCGTGATCATGGATTTGCGCCTTCCCGGCGAAGACGGTTTTGCCCTGACGCGTCACCTCCGTGAGCAATACGCCGTCGGCATCATCATTCTCACCACCCGCAATGAAACCGTGGACCGGGTTGTTGGCCTGGAATGCGGCGCCGACGATTACGTCACCAAGCCTTTCGAAGAACGCGAACTGCTCGCGCGCATCCGCAGCGTCCTGCGCCGCACCGGCGCGTTGGTCGATAGTGCTTCGCCTGCGCGCGTATCAGGTCCTGCGGTGGGCCAGACGAAGCTCGCTTTTCATGGCTGCATGCTCGATGAAAGCGCCGGACTGTTTCGCGCACGCGACGGTGCCGAAGCGCTGCTCACCGGCAACGAGTGCCGCCTTCTCGCGCATCTCGTACGATTAGCCGGTGATGTGCAAAGCCGCGAAGCTTTGATGGCGTCGGTTTTGCAGAAAAGCTGGGACCCGCTGGACCGCAGCATCGATGTGCTGATCACGCGGCTGCGTCACAAGATCGAGACCGATCCCAAGCGCCCGTCGATTATTAAGACGATCCGTGGAACGGGTTACTTGCTCACGCTTGATGCAACGTTGGCCGAGAACGCTGCCTGAGGCATTGGCTGGCCGACAGTGGTCTTCATATTCCACGCCGCAATTGCATGCAAAGCCGCAGCGGCACAGTCCAGTACACGCGCGACCTCTTGTTCCGTGGCGGCACGATCTTGCGTGCGTAACGCCGTTTCCAACCGCACCGCCGACGCCGAAAGGTCATGAGCGCCCGCAATACCGGCACTGCCTTTGATGCGGTGTGCGGCTGCGATCATGTCGTCCCAGTGCATCGTAGCGACGGCGAGGTGCAATTCACCGGCCGCACCCTCGATGACAGCCCGCCACTGCTCAAGCACCGGCTGCAGCCGTAAGGGATCATCGCCGAACACCGTCTTGAGGTTTCGTAGATCAATGGCGGTCACTGGTGTGGGCATAGGCGCAACCGCTTGCGGCGCGATGCGCGTGAGCGTCACAGGTACATCGCCCACAGAAACCGGATGCCAATTCGGATCGAGCCAACGCTCCAAGGCCGCTTGCAGGGTTTTGATTTCGATGGGCTTGGACAGGTAGTCGTCCATGCCGGCAGCGCGGCAACGTTCGGGCTCGCCCGGCATAGCGTTGGCTGTGATCGCCAGAATCGGAAGCCGCGCCGTGCTGGCCTTCTCACTGAGACGAATCAGGCGCGTAAGTTCAAAGCCATCGATGCCCGGCATGTGACAGTCGCAGAGCAAAAGCAAATAGGGCCGTTCACGCAAGGACTGAAGCGCTGCGGCCCCACCACCGGCAATGTCGCAATCAAAACCGAGAATCGCCAATTGCTGGCGCAAGACCTGTTGATTGACGATGTTGTCTTCGGCTACCAGGATCACACGGCCTTCGGCGCGAGCCGTGGCAGCGGCTTCTTCATCGTGAGAAGCGAAAGGTTTAGCGGCAAGATGGCGCGTTAACACCGGCGCGTTGTTGAAGTCATCAACGAAAGCGCGTGCGCCGGCCACGGCCGAAAGCAATGCTCCGCGCCGCAAAGGATGCGCGCGCACCGCACGCACACCGCGGCGCGCCAGAGACAATGCGCCACCGACCGCACGCGGATGCAGCCACAGCACAGGCACTTTGGCCGGCGATGTTCCAGACTGCAAAGTCACCGTCGCTGCTTCAACGTCCTCCGATTCCGCATCGGGCCCAATCACCACGACAATATTTTCAGCGTCCTCGAGGCTTGGCCCGCGCTGTAAAGCCGCGAGGCTGTTGAGATTGCTGAGCGCGCTCACGCGTTGTACGCGGGCGCCTGCACCTTCAAGGTAAGCCAAGGCAATCTGCAGCCCAGGCTCGCCCGCATCCACAGCGACAACAGATATGCCGGTGAGGCTGGGAATATGCGGCGGGCCAAATTCAAGTCTGGCCTTCGCAAAAGGCACATCAATATAGAACCGCGAACCCTTGCCCGAGGCGCTATCGACGGTGATCTTTCCGCCCATGGCCTCAACCAGGTTTCGGCAAATGGCGAGGCCCAAGCCAACACCTCCCATGCCGCGTCCCGTCGAGACCGCCAATTGCGAAAACGGCTGAAACAAAAAGGCATGTAGATCGGCGGGAATGCCGATGCCGGAATCGGCAATCGTGAACCTGATCGCGGCGGTGTCGGCGGTCGTGCCCGTCACTTGCGCGCTCAAAGCCACGTGACCGGCATCGGTGAATTTTATGGCGTTGATGCCGAGATTGAGCAGCACCTGGCGCAAGCGCAGGGCATCACACATCACCGGCGGCACATCGAAAGGCACCTCGCAGGTAATCGCGAGGTTCTTCGATTCAGCTTGGTTCGCCAAAAGTTCGGTGCAGCCCTCGAGCAAATCCACGAGGTCGGTCGCAAGCGGCGTCAAAGCCAAGCGCGCGGATTCGAGCTTTGCCAGGTCGAGCACGTCATCGACAATCCGCATGAGGGCTACGGACGACTCACCGACCGTCGCGATGATGCGACGCTGCTCGTCCGTGAGCGACGTGCGCGAAAGAATTTCCAGCATGCCGACGACGCCCATAAGTGGGGTGCGGATCTCGTGGCTCATAGCCGCCCAGACACCCGCGCCATCTATGGGGTGGCCGACGGACTTATCAGACTCATTTTCCGGAATAGGCGACATACCCGCAGCATAAGCCGAGGCGGGGCCGCCCGCCAAGGCAGGCGGACAATCGCAAGGAAATGGCCGCTTAAAACGGCGTGAAATACCGGAAGATGCGCGCGATCAGCCCCGTGGGATTAATCGACCCGGAGATCATGATCAGCGACAGGCAGGCTCCGTCGTCGTCGGTTTTGGGTTCGTGGTGCGTGTTTTCGTCTACAGACTGCACGTCCCCCGGGCGGAAAGCGACCGCGCCGTCGTGATAGCCGCCGCTCAAAACCATCGTCAGTTCTTCGCCGCTATGGCCGTGCGCGCTGATAGCCGCGTTCGCCTGGGCGAGCATGAGCCCGACGCGCGCGCCGTTCGCGTCTTTCAACATCTCAGTGTATTTAATGCCGGGCGAGACCCAGCTCCAATTCAAGGTGCTGAGATCCTGCGGCAACCAAGCCCGAACCGGACGCGGTAATACTGTACCGGCAATGGTCTGGGTATCTTCCGTCAAAGATTTCCGTGTCTCGGCAGGCATATTTTCCAGGCGGTCCATAACCCGCGATGCGCCACCCTGGGCCAAAGGCTCCGGTGCGATGTCGTCCAAGAACGCGCCGCCTACAGCTTCCGCCGCCAAAACGCTGCAGCGACAATGGGGGCAATAAGATAAATGAGTCGCCACGACAATCGACGCCGCCTGGCCCAGCGTGCCGGCAGCGTAGGCCAGCAACATATCGCCGTCGATATGATGGCTCGGCATATCAATATTTGGGCGGGCGTTAGAACCCATGCATCTACTCTCCCAACAACGGCTGCAAACGGCGCATGGCCAGTCGCAACCTTGATTTCACAGTGCCCAAAGGCAAGGACAACTGTTCCGCAATCTCGCCGTGAGGCTTGTCCTCGAAGAACGAAAGCTTCACCACCACCGCTTGTTCCTCGGGAAGCTGCTTTAAAGCCTCTCTTACCCGCTTCTCCGTTTGATCACACTGCAGCGCATCGTCGGGCCGCTGCGGCAGATCGGGTACAAACGCGGGGTCGTCTAAATCGAACTCAGGCCGCCGCAATTTCCGTAACGCGTCAATTCGCAGGTTGCGGACGACGGTGTAGATCCAGGTGGCGGCCGACGCCTTTTCCGGATCGAAACTGTCCGCTCTCCGCCAGACGATGAGCATGGCTTCCTGCGCCAACTCCTCGGCCGTCGCGCTGTCGGTGCCTTGGCGCATCAGGTAAGCCTTCACCCGGGGCGCGTAGTACGCAAACAGCTGGGCGAAAATCTGCTTGTCGCGCGTGGCCGCAAGGGTCACGAGCAGGGCCGACATCTCGCCTAAGGGTGAAGCTGGGGAACCCACTTCGGGTGACATGATTATGCCGTCACCGTTGAAGGTCTAAATCCCGTGCCATCCAAACCGGCCGCGATGCTTATCTTGGTTTTTTTTGCATCCTGGCCGCGAGCACGGGTTGTCTCCCGTTTTTGCTCCACCCAGGATGTAGTACGCGTGGACCAGCGGAATGGATTACTCCGGCGTCCGTGAAATGCGTTTTTTATCCCCGTGCGCATCTTTTTCCGCTTAATGCCGTACTCGCCCTGGGCTCATCCGTACAATTTGACACAGTCTGAACCAAGCGTCCTCCTCCACCGTACACAGACAAGCATTCTCATTGGTTAACCGTCCTGGCCCGCCCGTACAGCGGATAGGGTTACTCAGAGCGTCACGCGAAAAAGCTTTAGCTTCACACCCTTTTCCGGGTGCGCCATACTCGCGGCCCGCCTTAAGCCGGGGATGTATTCAAGAGGGTTGTGCCGCACCATGTTAGGCCGTCAACGACAGCGCATTGCGGTCATCGGAACCGGAGTTTCCGGCATCTCCGCCGCATGGCTTTTGAACCGGCACCACGACATCACGGTATTTGAAAAAGGCCCCTGGGTCGGCGGTCACTGCAATACGGTGAACGCAACTGTGGGAGATCAGCTCATCCCGGTTGATACCGGCTTCATCGTCTACAACGAAAAGACCTATCCCAACCTCACCGCCCTCTTCCGCCATATGAATGTGCCGACCGAGACGAGCGATATGTCGTTCTCGGCCTCGGTCAACAATGGCGCATTTGAATATTCGGGTTTCAGCCTCACGACCATGCTCGCGCAAAAGCGTAATATCTTGCGGCCCCGGTTCTGGAACATGGTCTGGGACATCATGCGGTTTTTCCGCGAGGCCGCCGACGATGCCGCGCGCCCGGACAATCGCCGCCTATCCTTGGGCGCTTATCTTACCAACAACGGTTACAGCGAAACCTTCCTGCGCGACTATCTATTGCCGTTGGGCAGTTCGATCTGGTCGGCGTCCTTGAGTGATATGCGCGATTATCCGCTGGAAGCCTTCATGCGGTTCTTCAAGAACCACGGTCTTCTAGAGGCCAAGCAGAAAAACCGCCCGCAATGGCGCACGGTGACCGGCGGAAGCCGCACATATGTCGAGCGTTTAACCTCGGACTTCGCCGACCGTATCCGCATGAACTGCGGCGTAAAGGATGTGAAGCGGCATCCCCAGCAGGTGGAACTCACGCTCGATAACGGTAACGTGGAAATTTTCGATCAGGTCGTGATTGCCGCGCATAGCGATCAAGCCCTCGGCATGTTGAGCGACGCCAGTCCCAACGAACGCCGCTTGCTCGGCGCGATCCGCTACGAGCGCAACCGCGCCGTTCTGCATAGCGATGCGACACTAATGCCCAAACGGCGCAGAGCCTGGGCCAGCTGGAATTATATTTCCGCGGCCGCCAATATAGATACGCGCCTGGTCTGCCTGACTTACTGGATGAACCTGCTGCAGAATATCGACGCGCGCTTCCCGCTGTTCGTGACACTAAACCCGCACCGCGAACCGAAAGCCGGCACCGCCATCGCCGCCTTTGAATACGATCACCCGCTTTTCAATCACGCTGCGCTTGATGCACAACAACAGTTATGGACGTTGCAAGGCGCCAACCGCACATGGTTCTGCGGTGCCTACTTTGGTCACGGATTCCATGAAGATGGGTTGCAAGCCGGATTAGCTGTGGGGGAAGCCATCACAGGTGATCGCCGGCCTTGGCAGGTGGAAGATGAATCGGGCCGCATCTGCATCTCGCCGGATATGGGAGCGGTCGCGTGAATTTTGCATCGTGCATTTATAACGGCACGGTCATGCATCGCCGCACGCGGCCGAAGCAGCATAAGCTGTCCTACGACGTGACGTCGTTTCTGCTCGATCTAGATGAGCTGCCCAGGCTTGACCGCGAGGTCAGCGGCTTCGGCTACAACCGGTTCAACCTGTTTGCCTTCCAAGATCGCGATCATGGTCCGGGCACCGGAGAGCCCTTGCGGCCGTGGGTGGAAAGCCATCTGGCCAAGGCCGACATCAATCTGCACGGCGGACCGATCCGCCTGCTCTGTTATCCGCGCACCTTGGGGTACGGGTTCAATCCCATCAGCATCTATTTCTGCTACCTCCAGGACCAGAGCCTCGCCGCAATCCTCTATGAAGTCACCAACACCTTCCATGAGCGTCACGGCTATCTGATCCCGGTAGAGAGTGCCGACGACATCATCCGCCACGCCTGCGCTAAAGAGCTTTACGTCTCGCCGTTCATTGAGATGGACATGGTCTACAACTTCCGCATCCGACCCCCCAGCGAGGCTTTTGCGCTGTCTATCCAGGAAACCGACAAGGACGGCACACTGCTGTTCGCCTCCTTCGCCGGCCAACGCGAGGCGCTCACCTCGCGCACTTCGATAATGTCCTTCCTGCGGTTCCCGCTGCTCACCTTAAAGGTTATTGCCGGAATCCATTGGGAGGCCCTAAAGTTGTGGTTGAAAGGCGTGCCGCTGGTGCATCACCCGCGGCCGCCGACAGAACCGGTATCAATCATCAAACGCGAAACAATCGCGGTATCGCCGCCAAATAAACCGGTGGAGTGGGACGCTGCATGACTGACACGACTTCCGGTGACACACCCACTCGCGTGAAGCACGCCTTTAGCAATCGCATCATTCAGCAGGCCATCAACGTGGTCGGCCGTTTGACGACGGGCGACTTCACCGTCATTCTACCGGACGGTGCGACCTATAAGCTTTCCAGCAATACCGGCCGCGGGCCGCACGCCATTGTCCACATCATCCGCTGGCGCTGCGTGCGTAAGTTCCTGACGCAAGGCGACTACGGTTTTGTCGAATCTTACCTGGACGGTGATTGGGAGAGTCCGGAGATTTCGAACATCATCGAACTCGCGGTTCTCAATTCGAACAGTTGGGATTCCAACAAGCTGCAAACCGTGTTTCACAAGGTCTGGCAGCGCCTCGCCCACTTCCTACGCGACAACACCAAACGCGGCAGCCGCCGCAATATCGCCGCGCATTACGACCTCGGCAATGCTTTCTATGAACAATGGCTTGACCCGACGATGACGTACTCGTCCGCTTATTTCGCGCAAGCTGGTCAATCATTGTCCGAAGCCCAAACTGAAAAATACCGCCGCATCGCACATATGCTCGACCTCAAGCCCGGGCACAACGTGCTGGAAGTCGGATTCGGCTGGGGTGGCTTTGCGGAATTCGCGATCAAGGAATACGACTGCCGCATCACCGGGCTCACGCTCTCGAAAGAACAACTAAAGTTCGCAAGCGAGCGCCTGCAGAACCAGGGCCTATCGGACAAAGTTGATTTTCGCCTGCAGGATTACCGCGACGTCGGCGGCACCTTCGACCGCATCGCTTCCATTGAGATGTTCGAAGCCGTAGGCGAAGCGCACTGGCCACATTATTTCAATATGCTGCATGACCGCCTGACACCCGGCGGCGCGGCAGCCTTACAGATCATCACCATCGCCGAAGAACGCTTCGAAGAATACAGCCTGCATCCGGATTTCATCCAGCGCCACATCTTCCCCGGCGGCATGCTGCCGTCTATCGAGCGTCTGCAACAGCAAACTACGCGCGCGAACTTGGTGTTCGCAGAGTCGACAATGTTCGGCGACAGCTACGCCCGCACGGTGCGGGAGTGGCGTGACCGCTTCCTGAGCGTCTGGAGCACCATCGAGCCTTTAGGGTTCGATGATCGCTTCCGGCGTATGTGGGAAATGTATCTGGCGTACTGCGAAGGCGGCTTCCGCGCCAAGGCTATCGATGTTGGCCAGTTTAAGCTGATACGTCCTTAGCCTTCTCGACAATCTTCCGCGTCACATAAAAATAGAGCGCATAGGGCAACATCCGTAGGACCTTCAGCATCAGCGCGAAGGTCAGCGGAAACACGATCTCGAACTTGCCTTTGGCCATGCCGTTGTAGATGTGTCGCGCCGCCACATCGGCATCGATCAAGAACGGCATGAAGAACGTATTCTTGGCCGTAAGCGGCGTGCGCACAAAGCCGGGATTGATGACGCTGAGCGCTACACCAGCCGCCTCCACTTCCGGCTTCAGGGCTTCGCACATATTAATGAGCGCAGCTTTGCTGGCGCCATAGGCCGAAGCCATCGGCAAACCGCTGTACCCCGCCACCGAAGCCACAACCGCCACATGGCCTGCACGCCGTTCGATAAATGTGGGGATCACAGCGGACAAACCATTCACCGCGCCCATGAAATTGATTTCCATCAGCGTGCGGAACGGCGCCACGTTCAGTTCTCGCGCGGAGTTGGGAATATGCGTGCCGGCGTTGAAGATCACATGACTGAGCAGGCCCAGATCATTTTCAATCGCCTTGAAAGTTTGCTTCAAGCCATCTTGATCGGTGACATCGACCGCAAAGGCGGTGATCCGTCCGGGAAGCTTTGCGTCAACCGCCTCCTGCACCAGCGCATCAAGATCGGCTTGCGTCCGCGCACTGGCGGCCACGCTCCAACCGCATCTCGCATATTCCCAGGCGACAGCGCGGCCAATGCCTTTACCTGCGCCCGTGATCCAGAGTGTTTTTGGAGATTCCCCCAAGTCGTTGGTCAGGCGCTGACCCCGCACTTGCGGCAAACGTATTCAATGAGTGAGCCGTCTTTGGCTTTGAAGCGCATCTTCACCCAACGTCCCGGCTTATCGTACCAGGTATCAATGTCGTGCAGATCACCGGTGTAGATGAAGTGGTCGGCTTCGACCGCGCCGTTGGCGGTTTCAATTTTCTCGACGCCTTTGTGCTGGATTTTGACTTCGGCCAAGCGGTTGTTCAGCGTGTTGAGAAGCACGGTGGCTTCCACCTGCCCGCGGTTCCAGTGATTGGTCGGAACCACCCAAGAATTTGCGAGAATATTGGAACGCGAACCGGTGATTTTGAAATCACTGCCCTCGAGCACGGCGGCGGTAGTCGTGACTTTACCGTTGTCATTGGTATACGCCGCCATCGACACCACGCGCTTGTCGCGCCAAATCTCTTCCGAGCTGTAATCGAAAGTGTAAGCGCGCTTGATGAACAGCACACTGACCTGCAGGTTAAGTGTCGCTTTCACATTGAAGTCGCCGGCCGCGCTGCGCGAGAACATGACGTGATGTTCGCCGATTTTCTTGCCTTTGCGGAAGACGTCGTAAATCGCCTCGTCACCGTAGAGCTTTAAGGGGTCCGCATCGGACATGGCTGGGGCCGGACTGACGGTACGCTTGGATACTTCAGCCGGCGCAGCCGCAACCGCATCAGCCGCAGAGGCCGTATGTCCCAAAAAAAGCGCAGCAATTACAGGCAGAAGGGATATGCTTCGTTTCATTCCGGCTCACCTTACAGGTTCCGCGCCATTCCCTGACACCACTTTCGCTTAAATAGGCCTCGCGGGTAAACTGGAAGTCGCGTTTTCAGAATTACATAACGTTTACGCGAACGGATCGTTCCCGCCGAAGTTGGAGATTAACCATGCGCGATATGAGTGACCCGCAACGCCCGGCCCGCAATGTCCTGGGCGGTTCGCTGGTGATTTGCTCGATCAAGCCCATGACCGGGTTCTTCCGCGACGGCTGTTGCAATACCGGTCCCACGGATCGCGGCTCCCACACCGTCTGTGTGGTGACGACCGCCGACTTCCTGGCTTACAGCAAAAGCATGGGCAATGATCTGTCTACGCCTATGCACGACTATGGCTTTCCCGGCTTGAAGCCCGGCGACCGCTGGTGCCTGTGCGCGCCGCGCTGGGCGGAAGCCCTTGAGGCCGGCTCTGCGCCTAAAGTGGTGCTGGCCGCCACGCATGAAGGGGCCTTGGAATACACCACCCTCGCGAATTTGAAGAAGTACGCGGTAGACTTGATGTAACCGACGCTCGGGGAGGAGCACCATGGACAGGCGGGATTTCGGCAAAGTTCTTTTTGCAGGCGCAGCCAGCGCCGGTTTGTCAGCCACTGGAACAGCAACGGCACAAACAGCGAGCGTCCTTCCCTGCCTTAAAGTCATCCGCAACGATAAGATCCGCCTCGGCGGTCAACGCGGGTTCGGCAACGGCCCAGTGACATCACCAGAGAATATGAATTGGCATTTACGCTGGGGCATCAAACACCTCGACATATCGCTCGAGAACACACGACAGGCGCCAGGCGTGGTGCCGGAACCCACCTCACCGGAAGGCGAGTCCAAGGCCGCGCGCGGCATGGGCGGCAGTCGCATGTCTCCCACCGGACGCTGGAACTACGACGCGATGATGCGCGTGCGCGATACCTTGGATAAAGCCGGTCTCATCTGGGAAAGCATCCGGATGGACTCTGCTTACATCGCCATGACTCCCGGACCCGAGCGTAACCGCTATCTCGACCTGATCTGCGAAAACATGCGCACGGCGGGCCGCGCAGGTGTCAGCATCATCAGCTATCACTGGAACCTGACGCCGATACGCCGGAACCTCGACCTGCCCGGCCGCGGCGGTTCAACCTACGACTCTTTCAAATTGGAACCCGATTGGCAGAAGCTTCCACTGACTCCTGCGGGTCGTGTGACCTCAGACGAATACTGGGAGCGCCTGACGACGTGGACGAAAGCGGTTGTGCCCGCCGCCATTGAAAGCAAAGTACGCCTCGCGTGCCATCCTTACGATCCGGGTGGTTTGCCGCTCGGTTATCTCGGCGTCGATAACTTTGATGCCGGCGACTATGTCGCAGCGATTGCGCGCTACGAGAAGCTTTACGATTCACCGAACAACGGCTTCCAATACAACACCGGCGTTTCCCGTGAATCAATGCAGCCAGGCGCGGACCAATTGACGCTTCTGCACGGCCTGCTTCAGCGCAAGAAAGTTCACCAGATCCACTTCCGCAATGTGCGCGGCGGCCAGAACGATTTCGCCGAGGTCTATCACGACGAAGGCGACATCAACCTGTTCAACGTCATCCGCCTGCTGCGCGATATGGATTGGGAAGGCTCGCTGCTGGCCGATCACAGCCCAGCCCACCCTGATGACAAAGGCAGCAACATGGGCTTCGCATTTGCCAACGGATATATTCTCGGATTGATCCGCGCCGCGCGTGAAGAAGCAATATTGGCGACGAAGGCCTAGAGGCCGAACATCTCGAGCGAGATGTGCCTGTCGATGACCACGGCGAGGAAGACGCCCGCGAGGTATTGCATCGAGAACAGGAAGTTGCGCTTGGCGAGTTCGCGCGACGGGTCTTGCACCAGCTTCCAGTTCAGCCACAGGAAGCGCGCGCCGAAGCCTGTTGATACCACGGCATAGAGCACGCCGAGTTCGCCGAACAACGTCGGCAGCAAAGCCGAAATCACCAAGGCGATAGTGTTGGCGAAAATCCATTTGGCGCAGGCGGCATCGCCCAGCACCACCGGCAGCATGGGCACGCCGGCTTTGGCGTAGTCGTCTTTGATCAGGATGGCGAGCGACCAGAAGTGCGACGGCGTCCACAGGAACAGCGTGATCGCCATCAGGCTCGGCAGTAGCCAGTGCGTCGCATCGACCGCAGCCGCACCCGCGAGCACCGCGAAGCTACCGGCCGCACCACCGATGATGATGTTGGTCCAGTGCAAGCGCTTCAGCCACACGGTGTAGACGATGCCGTAGACGAACGCGCCGAGGAACAGGTGGATCGCAACCACCCAATTGAAAGCCAGCACGGCGATTGCACAGCCGGTCAGCAGCAGCGCACCGGCGAACCACAGCGCGCGCGTGGCATCGAGCGTGCCGGCTGCGAGCGGGCGACCGGCGGTGCGCGGCATCAAGCGGTCGAGATCACGGTCATAAAATTGGTTGAAGACCGCCGAGCCAGAAGACGCCAGCAGACCAGCGACGAACAGGATCACGAGTTGCCAGCCGTCGACCTTCGTCGCCACAGCGGCATAGCCAGCCATGGCCGAAAGCGCGATCAGGAAACCGATGCGAAGCTTCATCAGTTCGAGGTAACTACGGATCTGTAAGATTTTCGTCCCCTAAGCTTTTTCTAAGCTATTGAAAAGTAGATGCTTATCACCGCGTGTCGTGCGGGAAGAAATCTGAACCTGCCGTAACACCCTGGTCCATCTTTGCCAATAGCAATTTCCCGGCCAGGAGGATGAAGATGATACCGCCTACGACCGCAATAACACCGCCGATGCCTTCTACAACCATGAAGGCAATCTTAGTTGTCGTATCCAAATCTTGCGCAGCCCCCGCAGTCTTGCGGGCTACGCCTTGCAGACCCGCGACATATAGACCCAGCGAATGAATGAACTGCCCGCCGCCGAGCAGCAAATACATCCATGTACGCAGGCGCCCGCGTTCAGTGCGGCGTCCCAATAGCGGTAAGAATAATCCGAAGTAGAGCGCGATGAAGCCCAGCGTCACGGCAATGAGCATGGCGTGATAGTGGCTGGGCGTGCGCGTATCGACCGAGCCTTCAAAGAAACCAATCGCACCACCGAAAGCAAACAGCGTGAGCGCCGCGGCCACAGCTTTAACTTCTGGCGCGCCCGCCCATACATCGCGGCGGCGGCGGATCAGCAACGCGGCAACGCTGCACATCACCACAGCAGCCGGAACCGGCAGCGCAAACCAATAGAGGTGCGTGAAGGTCAGACGCATCGCGGGACTGCCGCCTTCGAAGGTCAGATACAGCAACGGCCCAGCGGCCGCGCCCGCGACCAGAAACAACATCATCGCCTTGAACCACATCGGCGGCAGCGGCGTCTCACCCAGCGACACGCGCGCGAGGAAATAGAAGCCGCACAGCATCAGGGCTGTGTTGGCAAACTGCAAAATATGTCCGCCGCCCCACATGACATATTCAGCCGCGCCGACAATGCCGGTGTTGGGCGGCAGCGTGAGCCACGCTGCGACAATGCACACCAATGCGATGAGATAAATCACGCCGGCGCAGGCGACGCCGAACGTGCCGGCCTCGACAAAGCGCTGCCGCAACACTGAAATCAGAAGCCTGATGATCGGCAGCGCAAGGCACACTGCCATCAACGCTAACCCTGCGAAGTACAGCGGATGTACCAGCAACGGAATGTAGTTATTGATCGAAGGCTCGCCTAAATCGGCCAGCGCCGGAATCAACAGCATGATGAAACTCATGCCGAAGCCGTACATGCTGGCGCGCCCGACCAGCGTGCCGAAGCCGCCGATATCCTGGCCGCGTTCCGAAGCTTGCGCCGTCGCGACAATTGTCACGGCGCCTTGCACGCCAAGGTACCAAACAACGAAGGCAAAGCTGACGTGAACGACCAGAAGCTTTTGGAAAAAGGTCTGACCGGTCCACGGCATAATGTGCTCGGCGCCCGGCACGCGCGAAAGCGCCAGCAAAAGGGCGAGAAGTCCCGCAAGCGCCAGGGCGGCCAAGGGTAAAACCGTCCAGCCCTGCAATTCAACGCGTAAATGCGATGTCAGCTTGCCGGCGAAATGCCCATCCACCGGCACATCGACCGGCGGCGGCATTGAGCGCGCGATGACATCCCTATCGTCCATGGCCGATGTTGAATCCTGTTAGCAGCGCGTCAGGCGCTGGGCGGATAGACGTGATAGAGGATGGCATAAATGGCTACGCCGGTCACCGTTACGTAAAGCCAGATCGGGAACGTCCAGCGCGCGATGGCCTTATGCCGGTCGAACGCGCCGTGCAGCGCCCGCCACGCCGTAATCCCAACCATAGGCGTAACCACGACGGCAAGAATCACATGGCTAATGAGCAGCGTATAATAAGCAGGAACTGTCCAGCCCTTGCCCGGGAACACGAAGATCGGCGCATAAAAATGATAGGTGAGATAGGAGACCAGGAACACGGCCGACACAATGATTGCCGCGAGCATGAACTTGCGATGCATCTCGCGATTGCCGGAGCGGATGAATACGAAAGCGATCAGAATCAAGATCGTCGACAAAGTATTCAGCACGGCGTTTACGTGCGGCAGGACAGTCGCAACGGTCATTGTTCACCTTGGTACGGGGCCGGTCAGAAAACGACGTAAAAACGCCTTAAGGGCCTTTGATGGCCGTCTTAAGGATAAAACTTACATACATGAAAAGCGAAATGCCAATGAGAATGACCGCAATAATAATGCTTTTGCGGCGGGCGTCCTTATCGGACGGCGGCGGGTTATCATTAGGAACCACAATAAAACCCCAAGATAAAAGCAATGATCTGAACATGAAGGAGCGCCGAAACCGCGCCGCCCCGCACTGAGTAGCCATTGTGTAGCCGACCAAGCCCCACGGGGGAAACCCTTAAGGCGGCGGTTACCGTTTTCGTATGAAAGCGGCGCTCGTTTTTCACCCGTGTTCAGACGACACCGCGCCAAAAACCCACTAGCTGTCGTGGCTTTACGTAAGGGGGGTGCTTCGGCTAGTCTCGCCGCGTGGGCGAGAGGTCGGGGATCGGGCTCTCGGGTAACCCCCGGGGAAATAACGTCTAAAAACCTCGAAATATCAGTTGAACCGCATGGCCGGCCCCCTTACCAGGGGGTTCCCGCCACGGATTGCAATGGAGACCGAGTGTGAGTCGTTTAACACTGGCGATCAGCGCCGCCGTTTCAAGCTTTCTCTTCCTGACACTGCCGGCTTGGGCGCAGGAACAAATGCCGCAGCCTTCCTTCCCACACCCGTGGCAGATAGGCCTGCAGAACCCGGTCACGCCGGTCGCCGTGATGATGCACAACTTCCACACCTTCTTAGTGTGGGTCATCTCCGCGATTTCGATCTTCGTGCTGATTTTGCTGTTGATCGTGATCTTCCGATTCAACGAGAAAGCCAATCCGGTTCCGGCCAAGTGGTCGCACAACACCCTGTTGGAAGTTCTCTGGACCGCCATCCCGGTCCTGGCCCTGGTGATCATCGCGGTGCCGTCTTACCGCCTGCTCTATTATATGGACCGCACCACTGAAGCTGAAATGACCCTGAAAATCACGGGTAACCAGTGGTACTGGTCTTACGAATATCCGGACAGCGAAGTGTCGTTCGACGCCCTGGCCCTAATGGCTGAAGAAATTGATTTGACCAAAGGTCAGCATCGCCTTCTGGAAACCGACGAACACGTTGTTCTGCCGGTCGACACCAACATCCGCATCCTGTTCACCGCCACCGACGTGATCCACGCTTGGACCATTCCGGCCTTCGGCGTGAAGCTCGACAACATGCCGGGCCGCATCAACGAAACGTGGACGCGCGTCACCCAGACCGGCCGTTATTATGGTCAGTGTTCTGAGCTGTGCGGCGTCGACCACTCGAACATGCCCATCGTCGTGGATGTCGTCACCAAAGACGCATACGCGCAGTGGGTCGCTGCGAAGAAAGCCCCGGCACCCGCCGCTGAAGCCGCTCCGGCTGAAGCTCCGGCCGCCGATGCTCCTGCCGAAGCCCCGGCTGCTGCACCCACTGTAAACTAGTAATTAGTCCGCTTTAAAAGAGTTCCGGAGATACCGCTCATGAGCGCTGCAACCCACGACGCACACGAAGGCCAAAGCCACGATCACCACCCCACGGGGATTGGTCGCTGGCTGTTTTCCACCAACCACAAGGACATCGGAACGATGTACCTAGTGTTCTCGGTGGTCGCATCCCTGTTTGGGGGCGCCTTCTCCATGATGATCCGCATGGAGTTGATGGACCCGGGCCTGCAGTTCATTCACGACAAGCAATTCTACAACGTGCTGGTCACCGCCCACGCCCTGCTCATGGTGTTCTTCGTGGTCATGCCCGCGGTTATCGGCGGCTTCGGTAACTGGATGATGCCGATGATGATCGGCGCGCCGGACATGGCTTTCCCGCGCATGAACAACATCTCGTTCTGGCTGATGCCCCCGGCCCTGGTCCTGCTCATCCTCTCGATGACCGCAGGCCAAGGTGCTGGTACGGGCTGGACGCTTTATCCGCCGCTCTCAAGCATCAGCGGACAACCGGACGCCAGCGTGGACTTCGCCATTCTGGCCCTGCACTTGGCCGGTGCGTCCTCGATCCTGGGCGCCACCAACTTCATCACCACCATCCTGAACATGCGCGCCCCTGGAATGACCTTCCATAAGATGCCGCTGTTCGTGTGGGCCACGTTGATCACCGCCGTTCTGCTGCTGCTCGCCATGCCCGTTCTGGCCGGCGCTTTGACCATGCTCCTGGTCGACCGCAACTTCGGCACCGCCTTCTTCGATCCGCGCGGTGGCGGCGACCCGCTGCTCTGGCAGCACCTGTTCTGGTTCTTCGGTCACCCCGAAGTGTACATCATGGTGCTGCCCGGCTTCGGCATCATCAGCCACATCGTTTCCACGTTCTCGCGCAAGCCGGTGTTCGGCTACCTGGCGATGGCTTACGCCATGGCTTCGATCGGCGTGGTCGGCTTCGTCGTGTGGGCGCACCACATGTACACCGTCGGCATGGGCGTGAACTATCGCGCTTACTTCATCGCCGTCACCATGGCGATCGCGGTGCCCACGGGCATCAAGATCTTCAGCTGGATCGCGACGATGTGGGGCGGCTCGATCTCGTTCCGCACACCGATGGTTTGGGCCATCGGCTTCATCTTCCTGTTCACCGTCGGCGGCGTGACCGGCGTCGTCCTGGCTAACGCCGGCATGGATATCGCGATGCACGACACCTACTACGTCGTCGCGCACTTCCATTACGTGCTGTCGCTGGGCGCCGTGTTCTCGATCTTCGCCGGCTTCTACTACTGGTTCGACAAGATGACCGGCCGTGAGTTCCCGGAATGGGCAGGCAAGCTGCACTTCTGGCTGACCTTCATCGGCGTGAACATCACCTTCTTCCCGCAGCACTTCCTGGGTCTGGCCGGCATGCCGCGCCGCTACATCGATTATCCGGATGTCTTCGCGGGCTGGAACTACGTGTCCTCGATCGGCGCTTATATCGCCGGCGTGGGTTCGGTGTTCTTTATCGTGATGGCCATCTGGTCGATCTTCAACGGTAAGAAGTCTGTCGCCAACCCATGGGGTGAAGGTGCAACGACTTTGGAATGGACTGTGCCCTCGCCCGCGCCGTTCCACACCTTCGAAGAACCGCCCGTGCTGGTGCACGCGGCCGCTCACCCGGCCGAGTAACCTGCTCTAACAAACGTTGGTCATGGACAAACGCAAACTTAACAGCCGCAACGCTCTCCTCGGAACCGCCATCTTGGCGGTCTCCGGGGTGATGCTTGGCTTTGCGTTTGCCATGGTCCCGCTCTACAGCATCATCTGCCAAAAGCTGGGCCTGGACGGAACACCACTCCGCGCAACCGAAGCCCCCGCCAACACCGCCAATGTGCCCATGACGGTGCGTTTCGACGCCAACACCGATAAAGAACTGCCCTGGAAATTTCAGCCGGTTGAAAAGTCGGTCACGCTGATGCTCGGCGAGACCAAGACGATTTTCTACCGCGCAACCAATACGTCCGACAAAGCGATCACCGGCACGGCGACGTTCAACGTCACCCCGGAAAAGATCGGGCAATATTTCAATAAGCTGGAATGCTTCTGCTTTAGTAAGCAGACCCTGCAGCCCGGCCAAACCGTCGATATGGGCGTGACCTTTTTTATCGATCCCGCCCTCGTTAAGGACGCGACGACAGAAGAAGTACGCACGATCACGCTTTCCTATACTTTCTTCAAATCCATGGACGGTCAGCCTGATGTCAACGCCGCCGTGGAAGATGATCAGGCTTCGTCTACTAAGCTTAAGCTGGCGCCGGTTTCCGGCACGGCATCGGTCAATTAGCGCATAGAAGGACTTTTGCTGATGAGCGCCCACGCCAAACATCCCTTTCACATGGTCAATCCGAGTCCTTGGCCCGCGTTAGGATCCTTCGCCGCTCTGCTGACAGCGATCGGCGCAGTGTTCTACTTCCACAAGATGCCGATCTTCGGCGCGAGCATGGGGGTGTTCTCGATAATCCCAGGTCTCGCCCTGGTCGTCTTCACGATGGCAATGTGGTGGCGCGACGTCATCAATGAGTCGGTCGTCCAGCACGCCCACTCGGCCGAAACCAGCACGGGCCTGCGCATGGGCATGGCCCTGTTCATCGCCTCGGAAGTGATGTTCTTCGTGGCCTTCTTCTGGGCCTTCTTCCATAACGCGCTCGGCTTCTCGACCTCGACGCTGCAGTGGCCGCCCGCCGGCATCACCCCGCTCGATGCCTGGGAACTGCCGTTCTACAACACCGTGATCCTGCTCACCTCGGGCGGCACCGTGACGCGCGCGCACATCTTCATTGAACGCGGTAACAACAAAGCCGCTGCCCGCTGGATCTTCATCACGGCTGCTCTGGGTGCCTTGTTCTTGGGCCTGCAGGTGTTCGAATACATGCACGCTTCGTTCAAGCTGACGGACGGCATTTACCCCTCGGCTTTCTACCTGGCCACGGGCTTCCACGGCTTCCACGTGTTCGTGGGAACGATCTTCCTGATCGTGTGCGGCTTCCGCGCCGCCAACAACCAGTTCACCCCGCACAAGCACATCGGCTTCCAGGCCGCGGCCTGGTACTGGCACTTCGTCGACGTGGTGTGGCTGTTCCTGTTCGTGTGGATCTACTGGCTCTTGGGCCTGCCCACCCGCACCTTCGGCGGTTAATGAGATCGCGACATGCTAAGAAAAGGGCCGGTGAAAACCGGCCCTTTTTGTTTGCCTGCTAAGGAACGCTGTCATGAGCCCTGCCTGTCCTGGAGCACCGTTACTAATCGCCGCCTTGGGCGCGCGGTGCCCGCGCTGTGGCCGCGGCAAGCTGTTTGAGGGCTATCTGAAGGTGGCCCCTGCCTGCACGGTCTGCGGCTTGAAGCTCGCAGGCAACGACACCGGCGACGGCCCGGCGTTTTTCATCATGCTGCCGCTCTGCATTATGACGGCCGTGCTCGCCTTACTTTTTGAATTTCATTTCACGCCACCGCTGTGGGTGCACATGATTGTCTGGCCGGTGTTCATCGGCCTGGTCGTGGGATTTTCATTGAGGCCCGTGAAGGCTTTGATGGTAGCGCTGCAGTACCGCTACCGTGATGTTGAACGCGACCAGTAAAAAAGGGCGGAGGATTGCTCCCCCGCCCTGATTTCCGGATGCTTCTACCTTATGCGCCGCGCATATCCTCGTCGGGGGTTGAGGAGATCTTGTGGATGGCAAGATCGGCTCCCACCCACTCCTGTTCCTCTGTAAGACGGATGCCAATGGTGGCTTTAAGCCCGCCGTAAACGACGAAGCCAGCGGTCAGAGCGATGCCCACGCCGATCAGCGTACCGATCAGCTGCGACGCGAACGTCACGCCGCCCATGCCGCCAAGCGCTTCAAGGCCGAAGACCCCGCACAGAATGCCGCCCATGGCGCCGCACAGGCCATGTAACGGCCACACGCCCAGCACATCATCGATGCGAAGCTTGTTCTGCTGCCAGTTAAAGGCCCAGACGAACATCGCACCGGCGAGCGCACCCGTCGCAAGCGCGCCCACGGGGTGCATGACGTCCGACCCGGCACACACGGCCACAAGGCCCGCCAGCGCGCCGTTGTGGATAAAGCCGGGGTCGTTACGCCCGACGACAAGCGCCGAGAGAATCCCGCCCACCATGGCCATAAGGGAGTTCACGGCGACCAATCCGGTGACCGACTCAAGTTTCTGGGCGCTCATGACGTTGAAGCCAAACCAGCCCACCGACAATATCCACGCCCCCAGCGCCAACCAGATGATGTTCGATGGTGGCATACCCACCGAGCTGCCGTCGGCGCGGTAGCGGCCTTTGCGGTTGCCAAGCATGATGACAGCACCCAGCGCGATCCAGCCGCCCATGGCGTGCACGACCACCGAGCCTGCGAAGTCATGGAACTTGGCACCGAAGGTGCTTTCCATGAAGTCCTGGAAGCCGAAATTGCCGTTCCAGGCCATGCCTTCAAACAAGGGGTAGACCAGTGCAACCAGGATCGCGGTGGCAATCAATTGAGGATAAAACTTGGCGCGTTCGGCGATGCCGCCGGAAATGATCGCCGGAATGGCGGCAGCGAAAGTCAGCAGGAAAAAGAACTTCACCAGGTCGTAACCCTGACCGGCGAAGGGGCTGCCTTCAGCAGCACCAGAAATAACCGAAGCGCCGTGCAGGAAACTCACGCCGTAGGCCACGCTGTAACCGACGAAGAAATAGGCAACCGTGGAGGCCGCAAAATCCACCAGGATTTTCACCAGCGCGTTGACCTGCGCACGCTTACGCACCGTCCCTACTTCCAGAAACGCGAAGCCCGCATGCATGGCGAGCACCATGACCGCGCCGATCAATATGAAGAAAACATCGGAACCCATTGGGTAATCCCTCCCCTGAGATTGAAGCATTCTCGAAGCCTTTTCTTTAAGCCCGGCGGACTCCCTCCCAGGATCGCCAGGCCACGCCGCCCTTTCAGGCAACGCAAAGCGGCGGCCCGGGGAAACACCCGGCCGCCTGCCTCTACCGCTCACTATTCAAGAAGCGTGCCTGAATCATTTAGGCATATAGATCAATGAAGTAGCCGGTATTTTCGGTTACATTCGAGGCGCGATGATTACGATTTCAGCATTGTCTCGCGTTGATGCGCAAATGATGAGCAGCTCAGCCTGCGCGAACGCGGAATTTCAATACGCCGTCGGCTTCGTCGACCGCGACGACGATGTATCCCTGAGCCTCACAGAAGGCCGGCACGTCGCGCAGGGCCGCCCGGTCGGTGGCGAGGAGTTCCACAACAGCTCCCGCACCAAGGCCCTTCAGGCGCTTACGCAGGCGCAAGACCGGCAACGGGCAGTTCAGCCCGCGGGCGTCGATAACAAGGAATGGCTGGTCTTGCGTCATGGCCTGAGAAAGTTACTTTGAGACAATGGAAACCGGACTCACTTTAAACATCCTTGGCGGCATTGGCATCGGCGCCGTGGTCGGAGCGTCGGCCTTTGTGAGCAATTTTTGCGCTTTGGGTGGCGTGGCCGACATCCTATTCGCCCGCGATTGGCGGCGTATGCGGGCTTGGATGCTGGCCGCGGGCGTTGCGGTCCTTGGCACGCAAGCCCTGGACTCTCTGAAGCTCATAAATATCGATCGGGTTCTGGGCCCGGCCATTCTGTGGCTGCCGGCGCTGATCGGCGGCGTTTGCTTCGGTTTCGGCATGGCGCTCGCGGGCGGTTGCGTTAACCGCGCCTTGGTGCGCTTGGGCGCTGGCTCGCTCAAATCCGTGGTGATTGTGCTTGTGGTGGGTGCGACCTCGATCCTCACCACCATGGGATTCCTCGCCCCGCTTAATCACACCCTCACCAGCTGGGGCAGTTTGGATGTGCGGATCGCATCCGAGGCGTTGCACAGAATCATTGGCGCGGTGCCGGCCTTTGATGTGGAAGTCGTGCGCTGGGTGATCACTGCGATTCTAGGTGGTGGATTAATTATATTTGCGCTGAAAGACGCCTGGTTCCGGGCCTCGCGCGATCAGATGATCGCGGGCGCGATCATCGGCGCCATGATCCCCGCGGCGTGGAGTGTGACTGACGCTCCCAAAGCGTTGAACTTTGTCGCTCCGGTGGGCGATCTGTTGATGGCGCCATTTGCAAACACGACCGGATCCATTTTCGCCATGACCACGATCATAGGCGTTCCGCTCGGCGCATTTATCGCTGCCCTCATGACACGCAACTTGGCGCGCGAAGTCTTCCTCGATCGTGCTGACTTCATCCGCAATTTAATCGGCGCAGTGTTGATGGGTTTCGGCGGCACCGTCGCACTGGGCTGCACCTTCGGTCAGGGCCTGTCGGGACTATCGACGCTCTCCCTCACCGCGATGCTGACAGTTGCCGGCATTTTATTCGGATGCCTCTGGGGCATTCGCATGTTCGAGGCCGAGAGCGTTTGGGGCGGCCTGAAACTCGTCTTTAAACGCGGCGTTTAGCCGGCCTTGGCTTGGCCGCGAGCACGCTGTCCAAAGCCTCGATATCGGCGGCGATGGCCTTTGCTGTCACAGCCTGCATATTGCGATAACGCGTCAGCACTTCGCGGCCGACTTCGGTGAGCACCGCGCCGCCACCGCCGCCTTTGCCGCCCTTTGCCGTGGTCACGACCGGCGACTTAAAGATGCGGTTCATCTCGTCAATCAAAAGCCAGGCGCGGCGATAGCTCATGGCCATGCGCCGGCCAGCCGCGGCAATGGACCCGGTCTCGACGATATTGTCCAAAAGGTCAGCCTTACCGGGACCGATGGCGATCTCCTCACCCAGGATCACGCGCAGCCGTGTACCCAGCGGAGATTTTTTCACAGGGGGCATAAATAGAATTTCCTTTTCCGGCAGGCAGTATACACCCCCGCAAAGCCACCTGCCTATTCTCAGACAGGGTCACTATGGCCTAAGCTGTGGGCCAGACTTAGGAGAGGTTCATGCCGTTGCCGCCCAATCAGGTTTTTTACGTAAGCCCCGCCCAGATCGATGAATGGCGCAAGGCCGATGAGGCCGTGATTGTGGACGTGCGCGAGCAAGCCGAATGGAACGAGGTGCATATCCCGGGAGCCATCCTGATGCCGCTTTCCACCTTTGACCCCGCCGAAATTCCCGATCCCAAAGGCAAACACCTGGTGTTTCACTGCCGCAGCGGACGCCGCTGTGGCATGGCGGCGGAGCTTGCCGTGAATGCGGGCTACACCGGCGTGATCAAGCGCATGGAAGGTGGCATGATCGCCTGGGTCAATTCCGGTTTAGAGTCCGAGACGGACTGATGACCACCGCTTCACCCGGCCCCACACCACCCGCCAGCGTGGAGGGCAAAGGTCTCGGCCGGGAAGCGCACCGACTGTTCTTGATTGTCGTCGACGATTCCGAAGAACTTCCTGCCGCCATTCATTATGCCTGCACACGCGCGCGCCAAACCGGCGGACGCGTCGCTTTGCTTTACGTCTACCAAATCGACAACGACTTCCATCACTGGAAGTTCGTGAGCGAATTGGTGGAAGGCGAAGCCCAGCAGGACGCCGAGAACGTTTTGAAGCTGCATGCTTTACGCGTCGTGCAGGAAACCGGACGCCGGCCCGAAACCTTTGTGCGCAAAGGCAACCGCCGCGAAGAGCTTTTCAAACTCATCAAAGAACATCCGGAAATTTCAATTCTGGTGTTGAGCGCCGCAGCGGGGCGAAAACCCGGACCGCTGGTGGAAGCCGTCACCGGAAAATTCGCCGGCAAGATCGGTATCCCTGTGACAGTCGTTCCCGGCGCAAAGCCGAAGACGCCCCTTCCCGAAACAGTCGCGCACTAAACGACTCCATCGCAGGCTCTCACAGCCATCACCCCACGGGCGCCAGGCTAAAGTTTCGGATCAAAATCACTACCCGATTTATGACAAAAGCCTGAACTAGCGATAGCGCGACGCCGCCGCTGCCTCCACGCGCAGTAGAATGTTTAAGGCTTGTGAAACCACTTGGGATGCAGCCGAAACCTACGCCCAAATCCACATTGCAAACCTATGACGAAGCCCATACCACCAATATACGGGGCGCAATGGGACGGGGGTCACCTACGCCTTGGGGGATATGCCGATGAACACATCACCGCCGAAGGTCGTGCCTCATCCAAAAGCCGAATTGACCAAGCCGCATGACCTGCGCTCGCTGGTCCACGACATGAGCCAGTGGCGTCACGCGCCGGTCGACAATGTTCACCTGATCGTCATCAGCCTCGGCGGCGCGGTGCCCCAGGCCAAACATACCCCCGAGATGGTCGCGCAAATCGGCGTCGGCCTTTGCACGCTGGCCAGCCAGCGCGGCATTCGCATTTATCAAGTCGCGCCCGCCGACTTCGCGGTGATGGTGCGCCTCACCGGCCAGCTGTTGATGGACCTAATGCGCGATCTGAAGGTCGAGCTGCTGCGCGTCGTTGAAAAACACTGCCCGGAAAATTTCGGCACCATCAATCAAAATCGCTTCGTCATGCTGTTTAACCTGACGGAACACTACCGTGTGGCCGCCGAGCGCGTGGCGAAGTACGCCCTTGACGCGCAGAAGGCCAATGATCCTGAAGTCAAACAGCAGCAGGCCTTGCGCCCGCTCTCGCCCGAAGATCTTGAGAACGTGCTGCACGCTTTCAAAAAATTCGGCTCGGACAAATTCCTGAAGGCTTTCATGCGCGATCAGGTCGTGGTGCGCAACATGGCCGGCATGGGCAATCAGCCGTGGATGCACGAATACTTCATCAGCATGGACAGCTTGCGTAAGCCGCTGTTCATCGATGTCGAGATGCGCGCCTCGGGCCAGCTGTTCAATGACTTCACGCGCGTTCTGGATCAGATCGTGCTGCGCGCGTTCCGCGGCCTGCACCTGCCCACGACCATGCCGTTCTCAATCAACGTCAATGTGGTCACGGTGTTCACGGCGGCCTTCGCCGACTTCATGGATCAAACGCCAAAGGATGTGCTGTCGCGTTTGACGTTTGAGTTCCGCCAAGCCGACATCGTTGAACACTTCGACGAATTCGAAATCGCGCCCGGCATGATCCATGCCATGGGCGCCACCATCGGCGTCGACAAGATTTTCCCGCAGACCTTGGGTTTGGTGGACTTGGATTACATCGGCGCGAAATACGCCAAGGTTCTGTGGCGTGAAAGCTCGGAAGACGTGCTGAAGGAACGCAGCAAGACCTTCAAGTACATGAACGAGTGCGGCGTTGAGCCGATCCTGATCCGCGTTGACAGCCAGCGCGCCCTCAGCGCCGGGGCGGAACTGGGCGTATCAACGTTCCAGGGCTTCTTTATCGACGACAGCTTCAAGAAGCACGCGGCGTAGCCGCGCCTTTATTCGCGCGGCGTAGCCGCGACGCTTAAGCTTTAGTCTTTTTTCCGGATGCAGAACTCGGCTTGGCTTTAGCGCCAACCCCGATGCCCCAATCTTTTGCCCAGCCCAAACCCTGCACGGTGTTGCCACGCGGTGTGTATTCGGCGCCGACCCAACCATCGTAGCCGTGGGCATCCAGCAGGTCGAAAATGAAATGCCAGTTGATCTCGCCCATCTGGTCGGGCTCGTGACGTCCCGGAACACCCGCCACTTGAACATGGCCGACGTTATGCAGATTATTTTCCAGGAACTCACCGAGATTGCCCTGCGTGCGTTGCGCATGATGCAGATCGTATTGAATGGCGAGATTCTTGTGATCGAGCACGCGAAGCACCTCGACGGCCTGCTCGGGCCGCGTCAGGAAATATCCCGGCATGGATGAAATGGGCTCGATCAAAAGTTGCACGCCTGCGGCGCGTGTCATCTCGGCGGCCGTTTCAAGATTAGAGAGATAGGTATCGAAGGCATCGTCGCGTTGGTCTTCGGTGATGCATCCGGCCATGACGTGCAAGCGCGTGCATTCGGTCATGTCGGCGTAGGCGAGTGCGACTTCGATGGATTCCTGGAATTCAGATTCACGTCCCGGCAAGGCTGCCAAGCCGCGTTCACCGGCGGCGTAATCCCCCGGCGGCGCGTTGAACACCGCGAGCGTCACGCCGGCCATGGCCAGCTTGTCGGCGATCTCGTTGGAATCGTGGTGGTAGGGAAACTGACATTCGACGCCGGAGAAGCCCGCTTGCGCGGCCGCGGCAAAACGCTCCGGGAACGGCACTTCCGTGAACAACATCGAAACGTTGGCAGAAAAACGCGGCATAAGAGAGAAAGTCCTATGTGAAATGTTTGCGTATCAGATCATCAATGGCGCGAGCCACCTCGCCCGCCGGATTGAGGGCCGCGTGACGCCAGTCCTCGAAGCGGACATCAGGCCCATCGAGCGGCCGCGCCAAGCCCAAATCATAGAGTTCTTTGTGCAGCCGCGCATGCTTGGGCGCGACCATACCTTCAGGAGCGTAGATGTACACCGGCCCGGGCGTGGCGCAAGCCTCGGTGCACATGGATACGGAATCCCCTGTCACGACAATGGCATCGGCCAGGGCCAGATAGCCGAAGTACGGGTTGTCCCCGCCCTGGCTCCATAAAAAAGCCCGGCGTGGTTCGGGGATCGCGGCCAGTAGTGCCTGCTCGGCTTCTAGGCCCGTGCGGCGCGACGTGGCGATCAGTACGGACCCACCCACCTCTGCCGCCATGCGATGCACGCGGTGTCCCAGATCGGCAGCGAGTGAGGGCGAAAATGGTTTGCGATGTGTCGCGCCGCCAACGATCACCGCAACGAAGGGCCGCGGAATTCCGCTCACACGCGACGCCCAGGAATCTGCAGCGCTCGCGAGTCTCGCAGGCGTCAAACGATGCGCAGCCCCCGTCGTGCGCATGACGTTCGGTGCATCACCTGTCGGGATCACGCAATCGTGACGCGGCACGGCGATCAGGTCGAATTCATCAGCACCGCTGCGTCCCGGGTTCATGAGGTGTGCGAGGATCACTTGTTTGCCCGCGTTGCGTTTAATCCAGCGCGCTGCCGGTGCGGTGCGTCGCCCCGCCGAGATCACAACATCAGGCCAGGGCGGCGTCAGATTCATGCGGCTTTCGGGCGTAAGACCGAGCAGGCTCGCACCCGTGAGAACGTTCGGAAGACGCGCAAGCGGCGTGTAGCGAATATCCTGTGTGATAAAGGGCCGCTGCAACGCTTCTGCGACGCCCAAAGCCTGCGAGACGTTGCCCGCACGGTCATCGGTCAGCACCCAGATCAGCAACTGTTGTTTTATGCTCATCTCAACCGGCGTTCATGTTCTTTTAACGAAACCATCATAACCGCTTCGGCGCACGACGCGAACGGCACACGTGACCGTCTGCAGAAATAAAAACACTCCGAGAACAAAAACTTTTGGAACACGTTTGCTGTCCGCTTTGTCTTTCAATCATTTCACACGACCTTCTCTTGCTCGGCACGTCGCAACGATCAATCATGTGCGTGGGGAAAACAGGGGACTGAAAGGTAGCCGAGGATATGAACATGTTGACCCCTCCTAAGACCCTCAAAGACGCATCCCGTCAAACGACGGAAAGCGCTTCCACCTGGCATAACCTGTCCGGCCACTGGCTGCGCAGCCCTGGGGCGGAAGCCACGGAAGTCGAGACTTTGGCCCGCCGCCAAGCCGCTGTCCGGCGCTGGCGGGGCCTCGCCGACCCTCGTTAACCCTGGGCCGCCCTTAAATTTCCGAGGCTTAACCCGCATGTTGTGCTGGACGCCCAAGCCCGCTAAATAAACCCGCTTTTCTCATTTTCCAGCGGGGGTCTTTGGTATGTCAGCACGCAACGCACGTCAGCAAGCCGCGGGTAAAACCGTCGCCAAAATCCTGCTCGACATCAAGGCCGTCAACTTCCGCCCGGAAGAGCCTTACAAATTCACCGCCGGCTGGGCCAGCCCCTGCTACATCGACTGCCGCAAGCTGATCTCGTTCCCGGAAGCGCGCCAGACCGTCACGGCCTTGGCAAAAGCTGAAATCAACGAAAGTGTCACCGGCAAGTTGAAAGGTGTGGCCGGCGGCGAGACCGCGGGCATTCCCTATGCCGCCTGGATCTCCGACGCCCTCAATCTTCCCATGCAATACGTCCGCAAGAAGCCCAAGGGCTTCGGCCGCATGGCGCAGATCGAAGGCGAACTGCATGAAGGCGAGAAGATCATCCTGGTCGAAGACCTCGCCAGCGACGGCGGCTCGAAATTGCTGTTCGTGAACGCCCTGCGTGAAGCGGGTGCGGTGTGCGAACACTGCCTGGTCGTGTTCTTCTACGGTGTATTCCCCGGCGCAATCGAAAGCCTGGCCAAAGAAAACATCGCGCTGCATTACCTTTGCACCTGGGCCGACGTGATTGCCGTTGCCGAGGAAGGCAAATACTTCCCGCCGCAAGCTATCGCCGGCGTGCGCGAATTCCTAAAAGATCCGCTCGGCTGGTCAGCCGCACACGGCGGCCGCGCGGCTTAAATTATTCTGCAGCCGCGGCTAGCGGCTCTTCCTGCGCAATCGGCAGGCTGACTTGCACACGCAGGCCGCCTTCGGGGCGGTTGATCAGCACCACATCGCCGCCCATGCTGCGCACGGCAGCGCGCGCGATGGTCATGCCCAGCCCTGCCCCGCCGGTTTCGCGCGAGCGCGAGGTTTCCAGCCGAATGAACGGCGCGAACACGCGTTCTTTTTCGGAAATCGGAATGCCCGGCCCGTCGTCGTCGATGAAGATCGTCACTTCATCGCGGCCGGGCACAAGGCTGACGCGCGCGACCTTGCCGTACTTAATGCCGTTGTCGGCAAAGTTATAAATCGCGCGTTTGAGGGCTAATGGGCGTGCGATCAAACTGAAACTATCCGGCCCGGAGTAAGTCACGGGCCAGCCCGCCGCCTGCTGGTCGCCGCAGAGCGCGGCAATAATCGCAGCCACGTCGACGGATTCCACGCTCTCATTAGCCGCGTCATCCCGGGCGAACGTCAGCGTCGCGCCAATCATGGCTTCCATCTCATCCAAGTCACTCAGCATTTTCTGCCGCTGTTGTTCGTCTTCGACAAACTCGGCGCGCAGACGCAGGCGTGTGATGGGTGTGCGCAAATCATGGGAAATCGCCGCCAGCATTTGCGTGCGGTCTTGGATAAACCGCTTAATGCGGGTTTGCATAGTGTTGAAGGCGTTAGTGGCGCGGCGCACTTCCGAGGGTCCGTCTTCTGGCAGCGGTTCCGCGTTCACGTCGACACCCAGGCGCTCGGCAGCAGAGGCGAAGACCGACAACGGCCGCGTGGCTTTAGAGACCCCCCACCAGGCGACACCGCCAATGATGATCGACAGCGCCGTCAGCCAAAAGAACGGCGCGTATTCGCCCTTTGGTTCGCCCAGGTTCAAAAGCACGCGGGCATTGAACCAGCTGTCCACCATGTCGGGCGTTTTGATCGAGATATTGAACAGCGCCTCATCCAGCGTCGGCACACCGCCGTGCAAAGCAAAGATGCGCCGGCCACGCCGTTCAAGATAGCCAAGGAAGCCGGTCGGCATGGGTTCATTGCCGCGCACCGTAGACCCGCGCAAAGCGGGATCAAGTGGCGTTGCGGTCTGTTGAAAGGCGCGCAATTCGATCAGCGTATCGACACGGATATCGGTTCCGGGCGGAAACTCTTCGCGCAGCTTATCGAGCACAACCCGCGAGGCGAACTGTTCGTCCGACTGCTCGACGATGGGCGTCGGCGTGACGCGCAGGTTCATCAACGGCGAACTGAGCCGGGCGATCAGCGCGGGCTGGCCTTCGGCAGTGGCCCGCTCGATCAAATCCTTCATCACAATAATCTGATCGCCGGCCTGCGACGCTGCCGCCGCTACCGCCGTTTCATCATGGAAGACGACATAGAAGAAGACCGACGTGAAGTTGATGAGAACCACCACCAGAACCAAAGCCGCGAAGACGCGGCCTATGACGCTCTGGGGCAGAAACCTCACGCAGCCTCAACCTCGGGCGTGAACATGTAGCCGCCACCGCGCACGGTCTTGATCAGAATCGGATTCTTAGGATCCGGTTCAATCTTGCGCCGCAGACGTCCCACTTGCACATCAATGGAACGGTCGAACGGAATGGCGGCCCGTCCACGGGCCATATCGAGAAGTTGATCGCGATTGAGCACACGCCGCGGATGATCGACGAAAGCGATCAGCAGATCGTACTCACCGGCGGTGAGCGCGATGCTTTCATCGCCGCGACGTAAGGTGCGGGTTACGGGGTCGAGCATGAAACCTGCGAAGATGACTTTGTCCGGGCGGTTATCGTCGCTGTCAGGCATGACTGACGACGATGAACGGCGCAGCACGGCTTTGATGCGGGCTGCAAGCTCGCGCGGATTGAAGGGTTTGGCCATGTAGTCATCGGCGCCTACTTCCAGACCAATAATCCGGTCCACTTCCTCGCCCATGGCGGTGAGCATAATGATCGGGATGCTCGACTCGCCCCGCACCTGACGGCACAGGTTCAAGCCGTCCTCGCCCGGCATCATAAGGTCCAGGACCAACAGGTCGAAAGACCAATCGGTCATGGCCTGGCGCATTTCCCGGCCGTCCTTGGCGGTCGTCACTCGGAAATCGTGCTTCGACAGGAAACGGCTGAGCAGATCGCGGATCTCGGCGTCGTCGTCGACGATCAGGATATGCGGCTTTGGGGTCTCACTGATGCTTGTCACGGAAGCTCCCTTCCTCTCACAACGGGGACCCCAATTTTAGACCGGCTTAGGCGCTTCTGTACTGATTTTACTAGGAAAACTGCGGGATTCTGGCAACAGACGGTAAGCGCCGGCGCTGTGGTGACATTCTGTTACAATTCTCCGCCCCATGCACTAGCCTTCAACCGCTCCGGCCGCTTTTTTGAGGTCGAAAAGCCCCCTCACAAGGGTGACCCGCGAATCAATCATTCCGGTTTCCGGACGGCTTACCTTATCCTATGAACCTCGCCTGACTTTAACCTAGAGCACCCCTGATGAAGCACCACACGCATCATCCCTTGCAGGACTTGCTGATCCGCGACGTCACCTTGCGGGACGGGTTGCAGAACCTGCCTGAAATCATCCCGACGGCCGAGAAGCTCGAGATTCTGGACGCGCTGATCGATGCGGGTGTGAAGGATTTCCAGATCACCTCCTTCGTGAACCCGGCCCGCGTGCCGCAGATGGCCGACGCCGAGAAGGTTTATGCGGCGGGTGTCGAGCGCGGACTGACGCCCAATGTGCTGGTGGCCAACCTGCATGGCTTCGAGCGCGCTGTGGCTGCCGGTGTGAAGTCGGTCGATGCGGTGCTCTCGGCCAGCAACTTCTACAACAAGAAAAACACCAACCGTACGACGCTGGAAAGCGCCAACGAGATCATCATCATGCTGAGCCGCGCGGCCCACGCCGGCTGCTCGCTCGGCATCAGCATTGCCAACGGCTTTCATTGTTTTACGGAAGGTCAGATCGATCCCGAGAAAGTGCTGGCCCTAACGCGCGGTTTCCACGACGCCGGCGCGCGGACCATTTGGCTTTCGGACACTACGGGATTTGCTGAACCGCAACAGGTGACGAAGCTGACCGAAGACATGCTGCACATCGGCGTGGAAGTGGGCTTGCACCTGCACGACACGCAAGGCCGCGCCGCCGAGAACGCCATGGCGGGCTATAAGCTTGGCATACGCCGTTTCGATGCGGTGCTGAGCGGCCTGGGCGGCTCGCCCTTCACGCCCGGCGTGGGCGGTAACTTGTCGCTGGAAACAGCCCAGAAAGTATTCACCGATGCCAAGATCGAGACCGGCATCGACAACGATAAACTCAACGCCGCGCGGGCTAAGCTGTCTGCCAGCCTCGCCGCGGCCAAAAATGTCGGAGCGGCTTAATGCAAGACCCCAACGGACCTTTCGAAACCATCGCCGTTTCCAAACTCTCCGAACACATTCTGCAAGTCACCTTGAACCGGCCGACGGTCGCCAACGCCTTCAACACCAAGATGGCGGAAGAAGTGCGCGACCTGTTCACGCATTACGCTACGCACCCGAGCGATTTGCGCTGCGTGATCCTGACCGGTGCGGGCAACGTGTTCTGCGGTGGCGCTGACCTTAAAGAACGTAACGGCATGAGCAACGATACCTGGCTCGCCCAGCACCGCATCTATGAGCAGTTCTTCTGGACCTTAATGGAATTCCCGATCCCGCTGATTTGCGCGGCCAACGGCCACGCTTTCGCGGGCGGTTTGGAAATCCTGATGTGCACAGACTTCGCTTATGGCGTTCCTGGCGCTAAGTTCGCCTTCACCGAAACCAAAATCGGCATCATGCCCGGCGGCGGCGGCACGCAGACGATGTCCCGCGCCATCGGCGAACGCCGCACCAAGGAAATCATTTTCACCGCGAAGCCTTTCACAGCTGACGAAGCCTTGAGCTGGGGCGTGCTAAACCGCCTCTGCGCGCCGGAGAAGCTGATGGCCGAAGCTTTGGAAACCGCCCAGACCATCGCCGCCAACGGCCCCATCGCCGTGCGCCAGGCCAAGAAGGCAATTCACCACGGCCTGCAAACAGATTTGACGCGCGGCCTGTGGCTGGAAGTGGAAGCCTACAACCGCTTGGTCTTCACCGAAGACCGCCATGAAGGTGTGAAGGCCTTCAACGAAAAGCGCCTGCCGAAATTCCAGGGACGGTAAAAGAGAAACGCGGGACTGACCAAAGGTCTCACGGATTGATTTGACCACGCGAAAATTTATACGGGATTGATCGTTCAATTCTGTTCGCGAGGTTCACATGGCGATTCTTTCACGCAAATCTTTAAGCCTACCGGCTCCGACGCGACGCGGTTTTAGCTCCGCCGTGTTCTGGTCTCCAATCGCCCTCCGTATAAGCCTCCCAACTACACTGTTGGCAGACCAGAACTTCACTCCTGCCGGGGCTTCGGTGCACTTTTTGAAGGATCGAACGGCGAGCATTTTGATAGCAATCTGGACATATGGAATGCGGCGCTTCGCCGCCTTCCACACCTTCTTTTTGTTCATAGACAAGAGTACCGTTGTACCCAACTTGCTTAAGTACGTAGCGTTGCTTGTCAGTTTCCCATGTTTTGAAATTAGCCACTTCTTCTTCAAGCTCGCCTACGCGGCTCAGCAACGTCGCCTGCGCTTGTTGAGCAGTGAGGATTTTTTCCTGGAGTTCTATGACCGCAGAGTTGAGACTGGCGGCGTCGCCAATCTCCTTCAATCCCTTCGTCAGATCGAATGCAGTCTTGAGCGCGCTAAGGCCGCCCATTAACTCTGGACCAGTCACCATTTGACGCTCCCTAAAGTCTGCCTCAAAAGTTGTCGCATAAGCATACAACCTGAAGCGTAGCGCCACTACTCAAGCACTCGCCACAAGGCAAGGCGTTTAAATGTTCTTGTTTTGTTCTAATGGCCTTTCTAGGCTATGGAATGGGCAAAACCGCTCCAAATCCGAATCCCCGGAACGAGGCGCGCTACTTAGGCGGCGCGCTTGCGGATACCACGGGCGTGCACCCTGAGGCCCGGCGCGGGCGGGGTGCGGTCAGCAATGCGGCTGGGCGTTATGAGAGCAGTAGCCGCGTCGCCCTCGACGACGGCTGGGACAATCTGGATGAGCCGCCCCCGCCGTTGCGGACCCAGATGATCAAGGACTCAACGCGCAGCATCATCGCCCGGAATTCCTCGCCCGATATCAGCTTCGATCGGTCCATCAATCCATACCGAGGCTGCGAGCACGGCTGCACCTATTGCTTCGCGCGTCCGACGCACACCTACCTCGGCATGTCGGCGGGCCTCGATTTCGAGAGCAAGATTTTCTACAAGCCCGACGCGGCTTTGCTTCTAGAAAAAGAACTGCGCGCGCCGAGCTATGAGTGCCGCACTATGGCCCTCGGCACGAACACTGATCCCTATCAGCCGGCTGAACGGCATTACAAAATCACGCGCTCGATTGTGGAAGTGCTTTCACGTTTCAATCACCCGGTTGGTTTTGTCACCAAGTCGGCGCTGATTACGCGCGATATCGATATCTTGGCGCCCATGGCCGAGCAAAGCCTGGCCAAGGTCGCGATCTCGGTGACCACGTTGGATCATCACTTGGCACGCAAGATGGAACCGCGCGCCTCCACGCCCCTGAAACGCATTGAGGCACTGCGCAAACTGAGCGCCGCCGGCATCCCGACGGCGGTGATGTTTGCGCCTTTGATTCCGGGCCTGAACGATCATGAGTTGGAATCCGTGCTGGAAGCGGCGAAAGATGCGGGTGTCACATCAGCAGGCTACGTGCTTTTGCGCCTGCCGCTTGAGGTCAAAGACCTGTTCCAGGAATGGCTGGCCGCTGAAGTGCCTGAGCGCGCGTCGCGCGTGATGAGCCTGATCCGTTCAACACACGGCGGAAAAGAATACGACGCACAGTGGAATAAGCGTCAGCGCGGTGATGGACCCATCGCCGAAGCCGCCGCCGCGCGCTTTCAGCTCGCGCGCAGACGTTTTGGATTCAACAAAGAGCGCCGCCCGCTCGACACAACAAAGTTTAAAGCGCCGCCGCAAGCCGGCGATCAGATGGATTTATTCTGAATAAAATCGGGACAAAAAAACCGGGCGGTCTCCGTAATGAGAACCGCCCGGCCTCCCCCTCCGGCGGGTGTCGCGCCGGCAATTTCGAACAGTTCCAATCCCCCCGGAACTGCTGGACGTAGCTTAAGCAGGACGTTGAAGCGGCGGGAAGAACGATCAGCTGTAATCCTAAGTACGGACATATTTTGTTTCACACTGTTGCAAAAATGGCCCGCAATCTACTGACAGCACATGAAAATTTGTGCATTGCACAACGAGAAACGGGCGCAGTTTAGAACGAGTTTAAGCACGAGCTACTTCCGTCCGCGCGCGCAGTATTTCAATTGTCGCACCGTTAGAAAATCATGGAATATTGGGACAGAAGTAAACCCGAACGTGAGCTGCATCACTTGAGATTGAAAATCTTAAGCTATCTGCCACTGACAATTCTGCTGTCCGCGAGCGGCGCAACCTACGCAGCCGACGAACTCGTTGAGCATGACTTCAGCAAAACATCCTATCTCACACAGGTTTACGGGAAGCTTGAGTGCTCATTTCCCAATATGCATTTGTGCGCTCAGGAACTTGAGATTGCGTTCCAAAAGTCTCATGGCGATTTGATGCACCGCGACGACAACAATCTCAGAATAAAATTGAAAGATGGCGCGTTTTTCACCGCTCCCTATTCAGGTAAAACCTACCAAGTGCTTGAAGCGCAAGCTAACGACAGATTTATTGTAATCAGAGAACAATTCTCCGAAGGCAATACGTGGCATCTTCTCGATAGATCGACCGGAAAGCTTGAGAAAATCGAAGGCTATCCTCTGTTTTCTCCTGACATGACCAAATTTGTCAGTGCCGCAACGGACATGGAGGCTGGTTTTTCGCCTACCGTATTCGATGTCTACGCCGTGACAGCTAACGGCATCGCGAGGCAATATAAAGGCATTGCTGACCCGAATGGGATTGCGACCTGGGGCGGAACAGGTGTGAATTGGATCGGCAATTCGAAAATCGCTTTTTTCCAGATTAGTTTCGATGGCTCAAAGGAAAAGGTTGTCGGCGGCGTCACTATGACAGACTCAGTTTTTAATGTCCGCAGAGCGACCTTGGAATTTGTCAAAGACAAATGGCAGCTACATGTGGATGAGCACGTGATTGGCACTGCCGCAAACGTAATATGGTGACGCCGCAGCAGCCTTACGGCAGCGCACTTCCAACCGGGGGATGAAACTCAGGCTCGCCTTCGGGGTCCTGGTGGATGATGACGTCCGCACCTGGAAAGGCTTGTTCAATCGCCCTTTCTACATCATCGGAAATCGCGTGGGCTTCAATCAAGCTTACGCGCGCGTCCAAGACAATGTGCATCTGAATGAATTTCTGCAAACCCGATGAGCGCGTGCGCAAGTCGTGCACGCGTTTGATTTTTGGGTGTTGGTGAACGATGGCCGAAATCTGCGCGCGAATGTCATCGGGCAGTTCTTGATCCATCAATGCGCCGACGGCCCCGACGGCAATCCTGATGGCGTTCACGACCATGAAAAGACTGATGCCCAAACCAAACAGCGGATCGATCCAGGTGAAACCAAAATTGGCTGAGAGCAGCAGCGCTACAATCACGCTCAAATTCATCAACAGATCGCCGGTGTAGTGCAGCGAGTCCGCGCCGATGGCCAGCGATCCGGTCTTCTTGATGACGTGGCGTTGGAAAGCGACCAGCGCCAGCGTCACCGCC
The DNA here is from genome assembly GCA_947476895.1 of Fidelibacterota bacterium. GTDB lineage: Bacteria > Pseudomonadota > Alphaproteobacteria > Rhodospirillales > Rhodospirillaceae > SHVO01. The sequence goes on from CANJRX010000005.1 coordinate 45,591, forward strand.
GTCGCCACTAACATCACGACGACGCCTGCCGTACTGTTCTCGACGGGCTGCGGTGTATGAAAGCGCGATACGGCTTCCACCATCACCAACACCGCCGAACCGGCGACGAAGGCCGCCTGCCCTAGGCCGGACAGCGGCTCGGCTTTACCGTGACCAAAACGATGACCTTCATCGGCCGGCGTCAACGCAACGCGCACAGCCAGAAATGTCAGCGCCGATGCCAGAAGATCGAGCGCGGAGTCCGCAAGGCTCGAAAGCAGCGCCACAGATTTTGTATCGAAGTAGGTCACGGCCTTGACGACCACCAGCACCGCCGCGCTGACCATGGCGGCGACCGTCACCGTCTTCATCAGCCGCGCTTTATCAGGTGCCGATGTGCTCACGGATAAAGCCGCTCGGTCCGCCAACCATTGCCGCTGGCGTGAAACACCAGGCGGTCGTGAAGGCGGTTCGGCACATCGTGCCAAAATTCGATGACTTGGGGCGTCAGACGAAAGCCGGTCCATTGCGCCGGTCGCGGCACCGGCTTCCCGGCAAACCGCGCTTCAAATTCCGTGACGCGATCCTGCAAATGCGCGCGGCTCGGCAAGCTGTGGGATTGATCAGACGCCCACCCCGCCACCTGGCTTTCGCGCGGCCGGCTTGCCCAATAGGCATCGGCCTCGGCATCGCTCACCTGCTTGAAAGTGCCTTCAACGCGCACTTGGCGGCGGAGGGACTTCCAGTGGAAGCACAAGGCGGCGGCCGGGTTAGCGGCAATCTCATCGCCTTTGCGGCTGTTGGCATTGGTATAAAAAACGAAGCCCTGCGCGTTGACGTCTTTAAGCAAAACCATGCGCAGCGACGGTTTGCCGTCGTGCGTGGCGGTGGCCAGGCTCATGGACTCGGCCAAGCCCGGCTCGGCGCGCTTTGCCTCTTCAAACCATTGACGGAATAGGGCAATCGGCTCGGCGGCGTCTGGGATAAGGTTTGAGGCGTCCATGGGGATACACGCTTAAAGGCAGGATGAGCCGCCTAAAGTCGGCCCGGCACAGGACCTTGTCAATGCTTGCAATTTTGACATCCGGCGGTCGTTGACAGGGCCATTAAGCCCCTTATTTTTGCCACCATTCCAGGGCTCAATCGTTATTAGCAGGAGCTGCCCCGGCGGAACGTCCTTGGGACTTCCGGCGTTAGTATGAATGCACAGACAACTAAAAGGACAAGAACATGAGTGTCGCGTTAAAAGTCCCCAAGATCATGACCGCTTTCGCCGTAGCGTCCGCCCTGGCCCTGGCCGGTTGCGCGGAAGGTCACAATGAGACCGGCTCGACCCTGATCGGTGCGGGGCTGGGTGGTCTATTGGGCGCCCAATTCGGCAGCGGCGATGGTCAGGTGGCTATGGCCGTGCTCGGCACGGTTGCCGGCGCCGCCATCGGCAACAAAATCGGCAAGAACATGGACAAGGTCGACCGCATGAAAATGCGCGACGCCGAACAGCGCGCTTACTCTGCGCCGATGAATGAAACCATTATCTGGAACAACCCGGACACCGGCCACTCGGGCACGGTCACGCCTGTGCGTGAAGGTCGCCGCCAGAGCGGACAGTATTGCCGCGAGTTCCAATCTGAGATCAACGTCGGTGGCCAGCGCGAAAAAGGCTACGGCACCGCCTGCCAGCAGCCCGATGGTTCGTGGAAAATCGTCGCCAGCTAAGATCACGTTCTTTGATGAGACCAAGAGGCGGCCGCAACGGCCGCCTCTTTTTTTTATTGTAGCGGCGCTTCTTCTGGCGTGACGGCGATGCGCGCCAGCGTGACGCTGAGCAAGGTGCGTTCGGAGTCCGCTGCATTGCGCAGGTACTGACCCAAACGTTTGCCGAGATCGCTGCTTTTCAGGTCGTCGTCGCCGATATCTAAATTGAGGCCCAGCCCAAAATGGTGAACCAGATCGGCGAGCGGTGTGCGTTCGAGATCGCGGCTAACTACCCAGCGCCCCTCTTCAGTGGGCGCGATAAAGTTGCCGGCCCTAAGATCGTTTAGAATAGCCGTGAGCTTCATGTCCGACACCGCCAAGGTTGTCGCCAACTGCTCAAGCGTCAGGCCCAAGCCGCCGCGCCGCGCAATGGCGAGCCGCGCGAGCACCTCTAGCGCCAGCAGCATACGCGCGCCCACGCCAACGCCAACTTCAGCACGGGCATAGCGCCAGTCCGGCAAAGCGGCGGTGGCGACCGCACCACTCAAAACGGAAACCCAGACCAGGTAAACCCACATCAGGAAAACCGGCACCGCGGCCAGCGCGCCGTAGATCGCCTGATAGGACGTCATGAAGAAAATGTAGAGGGCGAAGGTATAGCGCAGCATCGCCAGCAGCACGGCGGCCACGCCCGCGCCGATCATCGCGTCCTTGATTCGCATGCGGCGGTTTGGAACGATCATGAACAGGAACGTGAGAGTCGCCCATGTGAGAATGGTCGGCGCGAGGTTGCCGAGTAGAATGACCGCCGGTGCGGAGGTGGTCACGGTTTCGCCGGTGGCACCTTCCCGTATTTCCTGGCTGGCGAAGTAGCCGAGCAGCGAGAGACCCATACCCAGCAAGGCCGGCCCGATCGTCATGACCGCCCAAAAGACCAACAACCTTTGGCGCAAGAGACGCGGGCGGATGACCTTGAAGATTTCGTTGAGCGCGCCTTCGACGGTCAGCAGCAAAAGTACTGACGTCAGCACCAGGCCGATGACGCCGAACAGGGTGAGCTTACCGGCGGCATCAACAAAATTGGTCAGCGCATCGCTGATCTTCATGCCGGTGTCAGGAACGAGGTTGGTGATAATGGCGGCCTGTAGCGCCGCGCGCAGACTGTCGAACGCCGGAAAGGCCGCCAAGGTCGCCAGCACCAGGGCAAGGCCCGGCACGACGGCTAAGGCGCTCCAAAAGCTGAGGGCCGCCGCCGCTCGGCTAAGCGACGCCTCGCGTACGCGTTTGATCAGGAACGGAACCAGGCTTCCTGGGCGGGTCAGCACGCCGCGCACGGCCTGGCGGGCTACTTCCAAACGCTGCTGCCGGGAGGGTTCCGCGGGGGACTCTTCAACCGGGTTCATATGTCGCCTGCCTTGCCCAAAAATGGGTTTCGTGTAGGATGCCGCAAGTTATTGGTTCCCGAAAGCTTTTTGGCGGTTTTGGATACGAGAAATGGGCGAACAGCAGCTTCTGATGCACGGCAAAAAGGGTTTGGTCATGGGCGTTGCCAATGATCGCTCGATTGCCTGGGGCATTGCCCAGCAGGTGGCCGCCCACGGCGCCCAGCTGGCCTTCACCTACCAGGGCGAGGCCCTGGAAAAGCGTGTCCGCCCCCTGGCCCAAAGCCTGAACTCCTCCTTGATCCTGCCTTGCGATGTGACGGACTCCGGTTCGGTCGAAAGCGTCTTCACCGAGATCAAAAAGACCTGGGGCACCCTGGACTTTGTGGTTCACGCCATCGCCTTCTCAGACAAAGAGCAGCTGAAGGGCCGCTACTGCGATACAACGCGCGAGAACTTCCTTAAGACCATGGATATCTCGTGTTTTTCGTTCACCGAGATCTGCAAACACGCCGAACCCTTGATGCCCAACGGCGGCAGCCTGGTGACCTTGAGTTATTACGGCGCCGAACGCGTGGTGCCCCATTACAACGTCATGGGCGTAGCCAAGGCCGCGCTGGAAGCCAGCGTGCGCTATCTGGCCACCGACCTGGGCAGCAAGAACATCCGCGTCAACGCCATCTCCGCCGGGCCGATCAAGACCCTGGCGGCCTCGGGCATCGGCGACTTCCGCTACATTCTGAAGTGGAACGAATTGAACGCGCCCATGGACCGCAATGTCACCATCGAGGACGTGGGCAAGTCGGGCCTGTACCTCCTCAGCGACCTCGGCAGCGGCGTCACCGGTGAAGTGCATCATGTGGACTGCGGCTACCATGTCGTCGGCATGATGGCGCCTGAAGCGTCACAGCAGATTTCGGAATTGCTCGCCGGCGCCAACCTCGTCAAGTAGCCCCCCGGAAAGCAGGCGATGTCCAGCAACACCTTCGGCACCCTCTTCCGCTTCACGACTTTCGGTGAAAGCCACGGCCCGGCCATCGGCTGCGTTGTCGACGGCGTGCCGCCGCTGATCAAACTGACCGAAGCCGACATTCAAGTCTGGCTCGAGAAACGCAAGCCTGGCACCTCGAAATACACCACGCAACGCCGCGAACCCGATGCCGTGAAAATTCTCTCCGGCGTATTCGAAGGCGTGACGACGGGAACGCCCATCGGCCTATTGATCGAGAACGTCGACGCGCGCTCGAAGGACTACGGCGATATCGCCGAGAAGTTCCGGCCCGGCCACGCCGACTACACCTATTGGAAAAAATACGGCATCCGCGATTATCGCGGCGGTGGGCGTCAGTCCGCGCGCGAAACCGCCATGCGCGTGGCTGCGGGCGCGATTGCGCGCAAAGTTCTAGAACAGCGCCTGGGCAAAGGCGTGAAGATCCGTGGCGCCTTGACGCAGATCGGTCCGCACCAGATCGACCGCAAGCGCTGGGATTGGAAACAAGTCGACAAGAACCCCTTCTTCTCGCCCGATGCCAAAGCTGCTGGAGTCTGGGCCGATTATCTGGACGGCGTGCGCAAGAATGGCTCAAGCACAGGCGCTGTGATTGAAGTCATCGCCGAAGGTATTCCCGCTGGCTTGGGCGCGCCGGTCTACGGCAAACTCGATGCCGACATTGCTTCGGCCATGATGAGCATCAATGCCGCTAAAGGCGTGGAAATCGGCGATGGCTTTGCCGCCGCCGCGTTATCAGGCGAAGAGAACGCGGACGAAATGCGTGCCGGCAAAAAGAAGGGCGAGGTCAAATTCCTCTCCAACCATGCGGGCGGCATCCTCGGCGGCATTTCCAGCGGCCAAGACATTGTCGCGCGCGTGGCCATCAAGCCCACCAGCTCGATCCTGACACCGCGCAAAACCATCGACATCAACGGCCGCGACACCACTATCAGCACCAAAGGCCGCCACGATCCTTGCGTCGGCATTCGCGGCGTGCCGGTGGCTGAAGCGATGCTGGCCATCGTGCTGGCCGATCATTTACTGCGCCATCAGGCGCAATGCGGAGCCTGAGAGCCTAAGTCAAGCTTCGCGCGTTAGACCGTCAAAAGAGGTTTTCCCATGCGCACTTTCGGCTTTGTCGTGCTCGGCATTTTTTCTGCCTTCGGTCTTTTGTTCGTAGCCGTCTTAGTCGGTGGAATTTATCTCGCCGCGAGCGGTATGAGCAAACCCACGGCTACGGCACCAAGCAAAATCATCCTCTCGATCGACCTCGACAAGAACCTGATCGAAGGCACGCGCGGCCGGACGTTTGAAGGTCTGTCCTTCAAATCTTCCAGCACGCTGCAAGACGCCGTCATCGCCATCCGCAAAGCCAAAGACGACGCGCGCGTGGTCGGCATTAAAGCCACCCTCAGCAATCCCGGCGCTGGCCTCGCGCAAAGCCAAGAACTGCGCGACGTGATCGCGGAATTCCGCAGCTCGGGAAAACCCACGCTGTTGTTCTCGGAGACTATGGGCGAAGGCGAAGGTTCGCTGCCGACGTATTATCTCGCCGCTGCTTTCGGTGACATTTGGGTGCAGCCTTCGGGCACGATTGGCATCGCGGGGATCGGCACGGAAAGCTTTTTCCTGAAAGACTTCCTCGCCAAATTGGGGCTGAAGGCAAATTTCGTCGGGCGCGGCGAATACAAAAGCGCGCCTGAGATGTTCACACATACTTCTATGTCGGAACCCAACCGCGAACAGATGACCGCGCTGCTCGGCGCGTGGTTCGAGCAGATGGTGGCGGGCATCGCCGCCGACCGCAAACTGACCGTTGAGGACGTGAAGGCCATCGTCGATGAAGGCCCGCAGATGGCCAAAGACGCGCTCGACAAAAAGCTGATCGATCACTTGGGCTACCGCGATGAATTCGACGCTGCGCTGAGAAAACAGCTTCCGGGCGCGGACGCTGTGGACCTCGCGCGCTATGCCGGAATGGCTGTGCCGGGCGCGGCCGCCGCAAGCAAACGCATCGGCGTCATCCATGCCGTGGGCGAGATCGACCGCAAAGGCGGCGATGAAGGCCCCTTTTCGGACCGCACCGGCATCCACGCCGACAAGATGGTCAGCGCTATCCGCAAAGCCGCCGACGACAAGGACATCAGCGCCATCATCTTGCGCATCGCCAGCCCCGGCGGCTCTTACGTCGCGTCCGACACCATCTGGCGCGAGATTGTGCGCGCGAAGGAAAAGGGCAAGCCGGTGATTGTGAGCATGGGCGATACCGCGGCCTCGGGCGGTTACTTCATCGCCATGCCCGCCGACCGCATTTTCGCCTCCCCCGCGACCGTTACGGGGTCTATTGGCGTGTTCACCGGCAAGATCGTGATTGGTGATGCTTTGACCAAGCTCGACATCAACCGCGAACGCATCACGTTTGGTGAGTCAGCCGGCATGTTTAGCGCCACCACGGAATTCACGCCTGCCGATCTCGCGCGCCTCAACCGTTCGCTGGACGCGACCTATGCCGACTTCACCGGCAAGGCGGCACAAGGCCGCGGCAAGACCGTCGAAGACATCGACAAGGTCGCGCGCGGCCGCGTGTGGGCCGGCACCGATGCATTGAAGGTCGGTTTGGTGGATGAAATGGGCGGTTTCCTGCAAGCGCTCGACTACACCAAAACCAAAATCGGCTTACAACCCAAGGACCGCGTGCGCCTGGTGGAGATTTCCTCGAGCCAGGAGAGCTGGTGGGATTTCTTGAATTTCCTCGACGACAGCGACGTGCCGGATGATGTGGAAAGCTTCTTCCACACGGCGGTGTGGTTCACGAAGACCTTCGGGCCGCTGATGGGAAAGATCGAAGCGCGGACCGATGGGACGCAGCTTTATATGGAGCCGATGGGGGTGAAGTAACTCGCTCAAGGTCATTGCATCCCGGACCCGCCGAACAAATACAATGAAAACATTCCTCACTCATGCCTGGAAGTTTTTCATCTATTTTGAATTGAAGTTCGTGATTCCATTCTATTGCGTCTGGCTGATTCCGTACTGGCTAATGCATCGCAGTTCGGTAAACACATTTACCGAGATCGTGGGTGACTATGTCGTCGCGAATTGGAAAGGTTTCCTTTACATTACTTTCATTTTCCTACCATTCATGAGCATTCTTTTTGCCGGATTTCTTGCTATACGGAAAAAAGTGCATGATGTGCTGCAGAAACATAATCAGAGCGGCGATTCTGATGGCGGCTGACGGCTAAGCCGAGACGGTATGGCACTCAAGTGCGGGCCGCCCCAAGCAGAAACTCCACATTCCCTTCCGGTCCGGTGATGGGGCTTTTCTCTACGCCGACGACGTTCCATCCCGCTTGCGCATTCATCCACGCGACCATCATCTCGCAGACTTCCGCGTGAAGGGCAGGGTCGCGCACGACTCCCTTCTCGCCCACGCGATCTTTGCCAACTTCGAACTGCGGCTTAATGAGCGCGATCAGCCACGCACCGGGCGCGGTGAGTGCCATGGCAGCGGGGAGAATGGTGCGTAAGCCGATGAAGCTGGCGTCGCAGACGACGGCGGTGATGGGATCAGGCACGTCGGCGCGCTCCAGCGTGCGGGCGTTGGTGCGCTCCATGACGACGACGCGACTATCGGTGCGGAGTTTGTGAGCGAGCTGCCCGTAGCCCACATCGACGGCGTAAACTTTGGCTGCGCCGTTCGTGAGCAGCACATCAGTGAACCCGCCCGTCGATGAGCCGAGATCGAGACAAACGCGACCCTTCGCCTCGAACGGAAAATGCGCGAGGCCGTGGGCCAACTTCAATCCGCCGCGCGAGACCCACGGGTGCTCCGCGCCGCGCACGGTGAGCGCGATGTCGGCGGCGACTTTGCCGCCTGCGGATGTCAACTTCTGTTCGCCGCTGAATACCACGCCCGCCATGATGAGGGCTTGGGCTTTGGTCGTGCTTTCGGCAAGGCTGCGCTCCACCAGGAGTTCATCGAGGCGCAGCTTGGGTGTTTTCAATGGAAAGCCGCTTAAGCCCGGACGGGCTTCTCGCCCGTAAGATCGACAACCGCTGTCGCCATGCCCAGAGCCTGCATGGCCGTAGCGGCGATATTGGGCGCGGTGAGGCCAGCCAACTGCAACTGATCTTCCGGTTTCATGTGCTCGAAGAACACGTCCGGCATGGTGAGTGTGCGGATCTTCAAACCCTTATCCAGACGTCCCGCCCAGGCGAGGTGATGCAGCACCGCCGCACCGAAACCGCCGCGCGAGCCCTCTTCCACCGTCACCAAGACTTCGTGGGTATCGGCGAGTTGATTGATCAGCGCCACATCGAGCGGCTTGGCAAAACGTGCATCGGCGACTGTTGTAGACAACCCATAAGCTGCGAGGTCATCGGCAGCTTTCATGCAATCAGCTAAACGTGTGCCCAGGCTGAGCAGCGCGATCTTGCTGCCTTCGCGGACAATACGACCTTTGCCGATGGGCAGCGGTGTGCCGCGTGCCGGCAATTCCAAGCCAACACCTTCGCCGCGCGGATAGCGCAAGGCGATGGGTCCGCTGTCATGCACGGCGCAGGTGGCGACCATGTGCATCAATTCAAGTTCATCAGCCGCCGCCATGATGGTGAAGTTCGGCAGGCAACCGAGATAGGCGAGGTCGAATGATCCTGCGTGCGTCGCGCCATCGGCGCCTACATAGCCCGCGCGATCCATCGCAAAACGCACCGGGAGGTTCTGCACCGCCACGTCGTGCACAACCTGATCGTAGGCGCGCTGCAGGAAGGTCGAGTAAATCGCGACGAACGGCTTATAGCCTTCGGTCGCAAGACCAGCCGCGAACGTCACCGCATGCTGTTCGGCGATGCCGACATCGAAGCAGCGCGTCGGGAATTTATCGGCGAATTTATCAAGGCCCGTGCCACTGGGCATGGCTGCATTGATGGCGACAATTTTATCGTCGGCGGACGCTTCGGCCATCAATGCCTTTGCGAACACGCCGGTATAGGACGGAGCCTTCGCAACCGCTTTGGCTTGCGTGCCGGAGACAACGTCGAACTTGGTCACGCCGTGGTATTTGTCGGCGGAGGCTTCGGCGGGCGCGTAACCGCGGCCCTTCTGCGTCACCACATGGATGAGGAACGGGCCCGGGGCTTCGCTGTCGCGCACGTTGCGCAACACCGGCACCAGATGCTCGATGCGATGGCCGTCGATAGGGCCGACGTAATAAAGACCGAGTTCTTCAAACAGCGTACCGCCGGTCACCATGCCGCGCGTATATTCCTCAGCGCGCTTGGCGGCGACTTCGAGCGGCTTCGGGAAATGCGCGGCGATCTGCTTCAGCGCCTGGCGAATGCTCATGTAGGACTTGGACGACAGCAGGCGCGAAAGATAAGCGCTCATGGCACCCACAGGCGGCGCGATCGACATGTCGTTGTCGTTGAGGATGACGATCAGGCGGCTGTTGAGCGCACCTGCATTGTTCATGGCTTCGTAGGCCATGCCGGCGCTCATGCTGCCGTCGCCGATCACGGCGATCACATGATTATCGCGGCCCGCGAAATCGCGCGCCACCGCCATGCCGAGGCCGGCGGAAATCGACGTGGAGCTATGGCCTCCGCCGAAGGGGTCGTATTCGCTTTCCGTGCGCAGCGTGAAACCAGAGAGACCATCCTTCTGGCGGATGGTGCTCATACGGTCGCGGCGGCCGGTGAAAATTTTGTGCGGATAACACTGATGGCCCACGTCCCAGATCAGGCGGTCGGTGGGCGTTTCAAAAACGTGATGGATGGCGACGGTCAACTCGACGACGCCAAGGCCGGCACCAAGATGCCCACCGGTCCGCGAGACGCTGTGAATGGTTTCCGCGCGCAGCTCACCGGACAGCTGGGTCAGTTGCTCGATGCTGAGATTGCGTAAATCCGCCGGACTCGCGACGCGGTCTAAAAGGGGCGTATGCGGCGGGGCAGATGGGTCGGCAGGTGAATTCAAACGCGTGCACCAGTTCTGACGCAGTGGTTACAGATTTATATCAGTTGCGGCGTGTGACCGCGAACATTGCCGCCTGCTGCAACAGATTGGCCTTATTTCCGAACTGCGCCAAGTGGTTACCGGCCTGTTTGACAAGGCTGTGCGCAAGATTCTTAGCCCCTTCCAACCCCAGGCGGTCGACAAAGGTAGCCTTCCCGGCGGCCGCGTCCTTGCCGGTGGCTTTTCCGGTCTCGGCGGCGGTGGATTCCACGTCCAGCACATCGTCCGCAATCTGGAAGGCGAGGCCCATATCCATGCCGTATTGGCCAAGGGCTTCTACGGTCGCAGGCGACGCCCCGCCTAAAACCGCACCCATGCGGCAGGCGACCGCAATGATGCAGCCGGTCTTCATGTTCTGCAGACGCTTAAGCCCAGCGTCGTCCGGGTTCACTTCGGCGGCACGCAGGTCGTACATCTGACCGCCGACCATGCCGTGCACGCCTGAAGCGCGCGCGAGTTCCGCGACGAGATTGGCACGCACCGCGCCATCGGGATGCGTGGCCGGGTCGGCCAGCACGGTGAAGGCTTCCGTCAGCAGCGCGTCGCCCGCGAGAATGGCGGTAGCTTCGTCGAATTTCTTGTGAACCGTCGGACGGCCACGGCGCAGATCGTCATCGTCCATTGCGGGCAGATCGTCGTGCACCAATGAATAGCAGTGAATCATTTCGACGGCGGCGGCGGCACGCAAAGAACGCGCGCGCGGAACGTCGAACAAATCACCCGAGGCCACAGCCAAAAACGGACGCAGACGTTTGCCGCCATCAAGGGCCGCATAGCGCATAGCTTCGATCACGCGGTTTTCGGGACCGGGCACCAGCGGCAGCAATTTGTCTAACGTCGCGTTGGTCGCATCGGCAACGGCGACCAGTTCAGCCTTGAAGGCGCCGAGATCGTCAGCGGATTTATTCTGCGCAGCTTGGCTATTCACGGTCGACCGGCTCCAGGCCCAAATTCTTTCCCGCACCGGTGATCTTTTCGACCTTGGTGCGCGCGTCGGCCAGCTTGGCTTCGCAATGGCGCTTCAAAGCCGCGCCGCGCTCATAGGCTTTCACGGCGTCGTCCAGTTTCACCTGGCCGCTTTCCAGATCGCGCACGATCTTTTCCAGTTCCTTCATGGCCTCTTCAAAGCCGAGGGCCGCAATGTCGTCGGGCGTCTTAGCCATCTAGTGATCCTTCAAGGTCTCGACGTGGGCGGTCACACAGTCCGCCAGCGCATTCAGGTTGTAGCCGCCTTCTAAGACCGATACCACCCGTCCGCCGCAGACGTTCCGCGCCACATCCATGATAGCCGAAGTGGCCCAGGCGAAGTCGGTTTCCGTAAGCCCCAACTGGCCTAGGGGATCATCCCGGTGGGCGTCAAAACCGGCGGAAATAATGATGAAATCCGGTTTGAAAGCGGTCAGGGCCGGAAGGATTTCGTCCCGTAAGCCGCCGCGAAATACATCACCCCGGTCGCCGGCGGCAAGGGGCACGTTGACGATATTATTGTGGGCTCCCCGCTCCCGCCGCGATCCCGTGCCCGGGTAAAACGGGTACTGGTGGGTGGAGGCGTAAAAGGCGTCCGCGTCGTCCCAGAACATCTCTTGCGTGCCGTTGCCGTGGTGCACGTCGAAGTCGATGACCGCGACCCGCTGGTGGCCATGGGCCGCGCGGGCATGGAGTGCCCCGACGGCCGCATTGTTGACCAGGCAAAATCCCATCGGCTTGGTCGACTCGGCGTGGTGTCCGGGCGGGCGCACCGCGCAAAAAGCATTGTCCACTTTGCCTTCGGCCACGGCGTTGACCGCACGCACGGCCGCACCCGCCGCACGCAGCATGGCTTGGCCTGAGCCGGGTGAAACCACAGTGTCACCGTCGATGTGACGCAGGCCTTGGCGCGGGATAGCTGCGAGGACGTCTTCGACGTAAGCGCCGGGATGGGCGCGGGCAATTTGCTCGACCGTCGCTTCGGGGGCTTCTTCGCGGAGGAAACCGGACAGCGCGTTTTGGTTCAGCGCCTTTTGGATACTGCGCAAACGGTCGGGGCTTTCCGGGTGATAGGGCCCGGTGTCGTGGGTGAGATAACTTTCGTGACTGATGATCAGCGTGGTCATGCAACCAGCTTACACTGTCTGATACCTATCCGCACCTGTAGGCGTTTCTTCGCGGACCACATCGCCGGTCGCGATGAGATAGTTGAGGTGCGCTAAAGTTTCCCCCAGAGCGAAAGACATTTGGTGCGGATCGAGGGCACGCTTGAACATGGCGGACATCACTTCCCCTGCCGTTGCACCGGGCACGCAAGCCTCGCGCGCATCGTTGAGGCGGTCATGATGATGCTTAATCAGCTGATCGACACGCTCGCGCACGCCGTAAAACGGAAGTTTGTGCGACGGCAGAACAAGCGTATCCGCGGGCAGCGCCTTGAAGCGCAAAAGGCTGTCGAGAAACAGCTTCAACGGATTTGTGTCGGGTTGGGAATCCCGCACGCTGACATTGGGTGAAATACCGGGCAGCACCTGATCGCCCGAGATTAAAATCCCCGGAGCTTCCGCATAGAGTGCGGCCATCTGCGGCGAGTGCCCCTCACCCACAACAACCCGCCACATCAGTCCACCGGCTTCGATGCTTTTATCAGGATCGATCAATGAGACCTTGACAGGGATCGGCATCACCTTGCCGCGATAGCCTTCGCCGCGCGCGTTCATCATGGTGGGCACAATCGACTCTAACCCTGCGCGCACATAAAGCTTTGAGGCCAGCGGCACGGCCTTATCGCGCGTGAGCGCCAGGTTAAAGCGCGCGGCTTCCAGTTCGCCGGGCGTAATCCACATCTCAAGACCCAGCGTTTCGACCAACCAGCCCGCCACGCCGATGTGATCGGGATGGAAGTGTGTGCACAAGAGGCGCTTGACGGGCTTACCCTTCAGCGGTCCCGCAAAAATCTCGGTCCACAGGCGGCGCGTGTCGTCGGTGCTGATGCCGGTATCGACAATGGTCCAGCCGTCGCCGTCATCCAGCACCCACAAATTGATGTGATTGAGCGCAAAGGGCAGCGGCATGCGCAGCCACTTCACGCCGGGCGCAACATCCATCAGCGTGCCGGGCGGTGGGGCCTCGGCGAAGGGAAAACGCAACGCATCGTTATCCCGGTTGCGGGATTTGGCGGCAGAGTCATGATCTTTGGGCGTCATAGAATGGTAGTTTAATGGAATCCGGTTTTTGCGCTAGCTTCCAGAAATGCATAGCGGCCATCCAGCCAGGAGAATGGCGTGAGTTCTGAGTTCCGTATTGGGATCGACCTTGGCGGCACCAAGATCGAAGCCGCCGCCTTCGACCGCAGCGGGGCGGAACGGTTTCGCCGTCGCGTGCCTACGCCCATTGGCGATTACGCAGGCACGGTGCGCGCCATCGCCGAATTGGTGGCGGCCGCCGATGCTACATTGGGCACACCCGGTTCGGTGGGTGTCGGAATCCCAGGCACCATTTCCCCGGCCACCGGCCTGATCAAAAACGCCAACTCTGTCTGCCTCATCGGGAACGCCCTGGACCGCGACCTGGCCGTCGCCATCGGGCGGACCGTGCGGCTCGCCAACGACGCCGACTGCTTCGCGTTGTCGGAGGCTGTGGACGGCGCGGGTGCAAATGACGCCATCGTCTTTGGAGCGATCCTCGGGACCGGTGCAGGCAGCGGCCTGGTGATCAACAAACACTTGGTGCGCGGACCCAATGCCATCACCGGCGAATGGGGCCACAACCCCCTGCCCTGGCCGCGCGCAGAAGAACTTCCCGGTCCGAGCTGTTATTGCGGGCTCAAGGGCTGCAACGAAACCTTTATCTCGGGCACCGGACTTAGTTTGGATTACGCAGGTGCGACAGGACAAACCCTGACAGCGGAAGACATCGTCGCGCGCAGCGAGGAAGAAGAGGCCGAAGCCTCGGCTTCGGTTGAGCGCTACATCGACCGCCTCGCCCGCGCCACAGCTACCATCATCAACGTCATCGATCCGCATATCATTGTGCTGGGCGGCGGCATGTCGAAGGTGGCGCGGCTTTACAGCGACGTTCCGCGCCTGTGGCCGGCCTATGTGTTCTCGGACACTGTTGTGACGAAACTGAGTGCTCCACGTCACGGCGACGCCGGTGGTGTGCGCGGTGCGGCGTGGTTGTGGCCCCAATAAATTAAAAACTAGCGCTTAGCTTTTGGCACGGAACAACTCGGCGGATCTAAGTGGCGCAGGCGTTCCAACCGGGCCGAGATGGTGAAGTCACGGAACGTCTGATCGTAAGAATCCGTGACGCCGGATTCAAACAACTGCAAAAAGATTTCGGTGTTCGGCAAATCGCGCGGAAGGTTGCGATTATCGATATTGAAAAAGGCCGCGCTCATAGGCCATGACGGCGAACCAAGCAGGCCGCGGTCTAATCCGTCGGGAACAACAGACGGCGCGTCAGGACGCCGCGGCCCAATGGCGGTGGATTTCACGCGCGGACCTACCGAGGACTCGCCATCGAGCACAACTGTGCTGTGCAAGGGCTTGCCGCCCTCTGCCGAAGCGAGCAGCGCGCGGACATGGGCCGCAGGAAACAATGTATCGGGCGGAAGCTTGATGAAGACGGAGCTCGGCTTCTCCTCACCCGCCGGCGGCGCCAACTTATACGTGGCGCTGCCGCCACGCCTGCTCAGCACCGCCGTACCGCTGTAATCCTCGACGGTTTCACCGTTCTTCAGCGTGAGAACTTTGAAATTGTAGTCCCGGCCCGTATCGGATTCCCAGGACGTAAAGAAACGCTCGTTGGTGACGTTCTCTTCGTCGCTAAACGCGAGATTCATGATGACGTGGGTTTTGGTGTCCCAGCCGTCGCAGGTTTGTGCGAGGCGCATTTCCAATGTGCCGGATGCGGCACGCGGCCCACCGGAAGAACTGGCATGGCTTAATCTGAGTGCGTAAATCGCTTCATAAGGCGTCAACGCCGGCGAAGCCGCGGCGAACGTTGGCGACGCCGCGAGTGCTATGCCGGCCGCGAGGACTAATATCCTGCCCCTCATCCTCCCCATAGCCTCCCTCCCAGGATCTATAGCATCAGCAAGGTGGCGCGTTGATCGGCTCCAGCTTGACGGGTGTGAAGCCCAAGGTAAATCCCCCAAAGTCCTGGAACATCGAGCGCGTGATGCCGGTCGAGAGCAGGTTCTGCGAAATTTCGTATTCGGGCACTTCACGGTCGGACGAGGCCGGGAAATAGGCCATGCCCACCGGCCAGTAGCGGCCTTCGGCCAGAGTGTTCTTGTCGTCCTTCACGGGCGAGACGCCGTCTTCGTGCGGCGCGGCGATGGCAGCCGTCACCCAGAAGGGTCCCTGATCGAATGAACCGTCGATGACCATCTTGCTCACGAACTTCTCGCGGGCAGCTGCGCTTTTGAGCAGCGTCAAAGTGTGCGCAGTGGACAGCAGCGCGCCGGGTTGCAGTTCAAACGTCTGCACGTCGCTTTCGCCGTCTGGTGCATCACCAGTTTCGTAGGTGGCGGTGCCGCTACCGTCATCTTTGAATGCGATGTTGCCGTGATACGACTTGGCCAGCTGGCCATTCTCTTGCACCTGAAAACGGAAGGTCGATGACTTGCCGTTCTTGGCTTCCCAGGCGGCGTAGCGCTGCTCGATATGGTTTTCATTGCCGTTGGCGAAGGCGAGCTTCAACGACAGATTGGTTTCGATAGTGTAGCCGTCGCAGCGATCCGTGAGCGTGTAGGTCATGGTGCCCGAGGCCGCGCGTACACCGTCGCTCTGGCTCGCTTTGGTGAGCGCCATGACATAGGTCGCGCGGTGAGATGTAAGTCCGGTGGATTTCTCGAGCGTTTTATCGGCTGCGCGTGCGCCTTGCGCGGTGGTTACCGCAGGTCCGGCGGCATAAACCGCGACAGATCCCAACACGCCTGCAAAAGCGACAACAGCAGGAACCAGTTTCCGAAACGACCCAACCGGCATTATGTTCCTCATCAACACAAATAATTATTCCCGTGGTCAACATAACACTCCCAGACAAATCAGTGACAGTCACAGCAATGCATTTAAACATGGCTTCCTTGTCACTTTGGAGTCGCACAAACTTGTTTTGAGGGAAAACCGTTCGTTTTAAAATTTGCGGTCGCGCCCCCTTTTCTAAACTTTCGTGCTCCGCTCACAGGCTGCGCTTAGAAGTTGAGGAAAAAGTGAGGCAAGGGCAGCTTAAAATAGCAAATAATTCGCCTCAATATGACGCTATATCAAGCGCTTATAGCTAAAAATAAAGGGCTTTTGTGGAGTCGGGTCCAGGGGAAAGCAACTTCGAGTTTCTCTCAAAACGAGAATTTTGATCAAGAGTTGAGGTTCTAGCCGAGCGGCCCACGTGAAACTGTTGACCCTGGGGTTCATGGTCAACAGAATGCCGCCCTTCTGGGGAACGAGGAGACGCCGTGATGTCGGGGCTGCCGGAACCGAAGCGCAAACCAGCGCCGGAACCTGAGCAAAATTCGATCGTGACCAAGCTGACCCAGCTCGTGCGCTTCACCGAGCAGGTTAAGCCTGATCGCGCGGCCGACGGCGCGACGGCGATTATCCAGATCGCCGAACTCGCCCACACCTTGATTGAAGAAATCTCCAATCACCTTAAGCAACAGAACAAGCGCATCGCTGATCTGGAAAACCTCGCCACGACCGATGCGCTGACCAAAGTTTTAAATCGCCGCGGCTTTGAAGAATGTCTGACACATGAGCTATCCGTCGCCCGCCGTCATGGCGTGGGCGGGGTTTTGATTTTCGTCGACCTCGATGAGTTCAAGCCCATCAACGACACCTTCGGCCACGCGGCCGGCGACGAAGTCCTGCGCACTGTTTCGAACCTGCTCCGCGGCCACATCCGCGACACCGACTACATCGGGCGTTTGGGCGGCGATGAATTCGCGATCCTGTTGCCGCGCTCGAACAAACGCAACGGCGTGCGCCGCGCGGAAGATTTGGACCGTAAACTGAACAACGCTTATGCGGCCTGGGACAATCACCAGATCGCGCTGAAGGCCAGCTGCGGTGTGCACATGTACGCTGCCCAAGCCGAAGTCAAAGAACTGCTGGAAGCGGCCGACGCCGCTATGTACAAAATCAAGCAGGAACGCCGCGAAAAGTTCGGCTTCAAAGGGCGCAGCTAAGCGTCACTCCACGGACGTCATCCTGGGGCTTGTCGCCGTGCGAAGGGTTACGCTTTCGCTTCTGTCTTCACTTCCGCTTTCGCCACCGACTCTTTCGGCAGGTTCAGCTTGATGTGCAGTTCGCGCAGCTGTTTTTCCGATACCGAGTTCGGGGCTTGCATCAGCAAGTCTTCGGCGCGGCCGGTCATGGGGAACAGGATGACTTCGCGGATGTTCGGCTCGTCGGCCAGCAGCATCACGATGCGATCGATGCCTGGCGCGGAACCGCCGTGCGGCGGCGCGCCGTACTTGAAGGCGTTCAGCATGCCGCCGAAGCGGGCTTCGACGTCTTCGTTCTTGTAGCCCGCGATCTCGAAGGCTTTGTACATGATATCGGGGCGATGGTTACGGATCGCGCCCGACGACAGTTCCACGCCGTTGCAGACAATGTCGTACTGGAACGCCTTGATCGTCAGCGGATCCTGATTCAAAAGCGCCTCCATGCCGCCTTGCGGCATCGAGAACGGATTGTGGCTGAACTCGATCTGGCCCGTATCCTTGTTGCGTTCGAACATCGGGAAGTCGACGATCCAGCAGAACATGAACTTGCTGCGGTCGAGCAGGCCCAACTCGTCGCAAATCTTGGTGCGCACGAGGCCCGAGAACTTTGCCGCCACTTCCGGCTGGTCACAGACAAAGAACACGCTGTCGCCGTCATTCGCGCCGGTGGCAGCCTTGATCTTAGCAACGCGCTCGGCATCGAGGTTTTTCGCGATCGGCCCAGCCGGTCCTTCGGCCTTGAACTGGATGTAGCCAAGACCGCCCGCGCCGTTCTCACGCGCCCATTCGTTGAGCTTATCGAACCAACTGCGCGGTTGATCGGAGGACTTCGGTCCAGGAATGGCGCGCACGATTGCGCCTTTGTCGATGTTCTTGGCGAACAATCCAAAGCCCGAACCTTTAAACGCTTCCGTCACATCGGTGATGAGCAGAGGATTGCGCAGGTCGGGTTTGTCGCTACCGTACTTCAGCATGGAATCGGCATAGGTGATGCGCGGGAACGCGCCCTGGGTGACGGGGCGGCCATTGCCGAATTCTTCGAACACACCGGCAAGCACGGGGGTGATGGTGTCGAACACATCGTCTTGCGTGACGAAGGCCATTTCGAAATCGAGCTGGTAGAATTCACCCGGTGAACGATCAGCGCGGCTGTCTTCATCACGGAAGCACGGCGCGATTTGGAAGTAGCGGTCGAAGCCCGAGGTCATCAACAGCTGTTTGAACTGCTGCGGCGCTTGCGGCAGCGCGTAGAACTTGCCGGGGTGAATGCGCGACGGCACCAGGAAGTCGCGGGCGCCTTCGGGCGATGAAGCCGTAAGGATTGGCGTCTGGTATTCGTGGAAGCCCGCAGCCCACATACGGCGGCGCAAGCTGGCGATGACATTCGAGCGCAACAACATGTTGTCGCGCATCTTTTCGCGGCGCAGATCGAGGAAGCGATAGCTGAGCCGCATTTCTTCCGAATATTCCTGCTCGCCGGCCACCTGCATGGGGAGCACGGCGGCTTCGGAGAGGATATCTACTGTGCCAACCACCAGTTCGATACGGCCCGTGGGCAGCTTGTCGTTGGCGGTTTCGCCCGAACGCGGCACGACTTTACCCGTCACGCAGAGCACGGTTTCGGGCCGGGCCGCTTCCAGGATCTTGAAGGCGGGGCTCGAGATATCGGTCACACATTGGGTCAGGCCATGCTGGTCGCGCAGGTCGACAAACAAGAGATTCCCATGGTCGCGCTTGCGATGAACCCAGCCTGATATCCGCGCCTCTTGGCCGGCATTTTCCTGCCGGAGGGCGCCGCAGGTATGTGTCCGATAGCGGTGCATCGCGAAATTCCTAATAAACCGGCCCGCAAATCGGGCAAAAACTGAGGCAAACCCTGGCCCCGGCACAAGGCGCGCCGGGCTGGCCGCGCGGCGTGAAACCACACTGAACGGGCCTTTTTGTCAAGGCTTGGAGCGCGGGCGGGCCATAACCCGCAATGGATTAAAGGCCCCCCATTTTACACATCCCGGGCGGTTGCGACCGCCGGGATGACCCGCTAAGACTTCCCCATGAATTCAAGTGCGTCGAGCCTGATTACAGACACCGCCTCCCTGGCCGCCTTCTGCGAGCGCCTGAAGGGTGCGGATTTCATTACGGTCGATACGGAATTCATGCGGGAAACCACCTATTGGGCGAAGCTTTGCCTGGTACAGGTGGCAGGCCCCGACGAGGCCATGTGCATCGACCCCCTCGCCCCCGGCATCGATATGGCGCCGCTTTATGCGCTGTTCGCCGACCACTCGCTGCTGAAGGTATTCCACGCCGGGCGGCAGGACCTGGAAATCTTCTTCAATGCCATGGGCCAGGTTCCGGCCCCGGTGTTCGACACCCAGATCGCCGCCATGGTCTGCGGCTTCGGCGACCAGGTGGGCTATGAGGCCCTGGTCTCGAAGCTTGCCGGCGCCAATCTTGATAAGTCTCAGCGGTTCACGGATTGGGCCCAGCGCCCCCTGACCGAACGCCAGATCGTTTATGCCCTGGGCGACGTGACCCACTTGCGCAAAGTTTACCTCGCCCTGCAAAAGCGCCTGGAGAAATCCGGCCGCGCGCCGTGGCTCGACGAAGAAGACGCCGTACTGACCAGCCCGGACACTTACAAGGTTGACCCGCGCGAAATGTGGCGTCGCCTGCGCGCCCGTACGCGGGCACCCCGCATGCTGGCGGTGTTGCGTGAACTTGCCGCGTGGCGCGAGATCACGGCGCAAGCGCTGGACGTGCCGCGGCAACGTGTGGCCAAAGACGACGCCATTCTCGAACTCGCCGCTAACATGCCGGCGACCGTCGATGACATCAAACGCTCGCGCCTGGCGAAACCGCTCGCGAGCGGCAAATATGCCGACGGCGTTCTGGCCGCTGTGGTCAAAGGCCGCGCCATACCCGATGCCGAATGTCCGAAGCTTGAACGCGACGATGGCTGGGACAATCAAGCACCGCGCGCGGTGGTGGAACTGATCAAGCTGCTGTTGAAGGCCCGCAGCGAAGCCAACGACGTGGCCCAGCGCCTGATCGCCAACAGCGACGACGTGGAAGCCATCGCCATGTCCGACACCGCCGACGTGCCCGCCCTTCACGGCTGGCGGCGCGAGATATTCGGCGAAGACGCGCTGAAGCTCAAACACGGCAAGCTGGCCGTGGGCCTGACCGCCAACGGCAAAAGTATCGAAGTGTTTGCGCGATAGGCGGCTAAACCCGGTCGATACGGCCTTCGAGGCCCAGGTGATCGGCGATGCGTTTTACGCGTCGCAAATAAGGTCCCGACTTAAACAAGGGATCGCCGTCGGGAACCGTCAGCACCAAACTCGCCCCTGTTATCTTTAAGCTGGTGCGCTTCACGACACCCGGCGCCCCGGCGGACAAGGCATAAGCCAACCGCAAGGCCAGGCCGATGGTCTGCACGCGGTGCACGCGGGATTCTTGCAACAGCGCGTGGGCTTGCTTGATGATCGGCTCGGACGGGCCACTGCCGTAGCGGTAGTAAAGCGCCAGCGCGAGACCGGCGCGGTCTTCATGCCCCAGACCTAAGAACGGCAAACGCAGAACCCGCAGGAAAGCTTGTTCGGCGCGGTAGTCGGGATGCTCGGTCCACCACACATCGCGCAACAGACAGGCTGCCAAGCGCAGCTTTTTCAAGCGCGGCGACTCATCCTTGAACAGCGGCGACATCCATTCGAAGGTTTCGTGACCCGCTGCCGGCGAGCGCCCCGCGCCGCGTGCGATTTCCTCTGCAAGGCTCACCAGCGGGTCTTGCTTGCGTATGTTGTCGGGCAGCGACTTGAAGAACTGACCTTCGCGCATGCCGTAAATCGAGAACACCAGCACCTTCGGCTTATTGATCTCGAGCAGGCGTTCCAACACCGCTGCCGCCAGCGGCAAGGTCGCAAGGCGGCTGCGGGAAATGCCCTTGATCTGCTCGAGGCTTTTGGGGCTGAGGCGCGAGATCACGTCGAAGAGCGAAATGGCCTGGGCGCGGTCGAGGGTGAAATTGTCCAGCACATGCAGCGGATAATCCATCTGCGCGATACACACGCGAGCCAGCGAACGCCAGGCGCCGCCAACGGCGAATAATGTTTTATCGCGCGCTTTGCTCACCCACTTATGTTTATCGAGCGCCTTGTTGATGATCGAAAGCGCTTCGGCGCGGTTGCCGTCAGAGGCTTCGGTCAGGCGCAGCAGGCCGAGCGGCAATGTGGTGTGCTCACTCATTTCACCGCCGCCGATCTGCACGAGTTCGAGGCTGCCGCCGCCTAAATCCGCAACAACACCATCGGCGTCGGGAATGCCGCACAACACGCCCAAGGCCGAGCGGCGCGCTTCCTGTTTGCCGGTGAGAATTTGCACTTTGATGTCGCAGCGTTTCTCGAGGGCTTTTGCAAAAGCCGCGCCGTCTTCGGCGTCGCGTACCGCCGCCGTCGCCAGCGTGTCGATGCGTTCAACGCCCAGCGAGCGCGCGATTTTCACAAAGCGCGCCACGGTATCGAAGGCCATACCCACGCCTTCGGAGTTGAGCTGGCCGCTTTTCTCCAGGCCTTTGCCTAGCGCGCAGATGACTTTTTCGTTGTGCAGGGGAATGGGTGTACGAGTCAGGCCGCTGTAGACCACAAGGCGCACAGAGTTGGAACCGACGTCGATCACCGCTACCGGCTTGAATCGCGGCGCAGGCTCCAGAACCGATGATGGGGCCGACTCTTTGCTACCCATGTATTAGATGCCCGCTCCCAAGATCTTTAGCTGCGGCGTTTGATAACAGCTTTAACGACGGCTGGGAACCAGCTTGGGCACACGTTTTTTAGCCCGCTCGACGGCGCTGCCCTGACCCGAGAGGCTGGGGTTGGTCATGAAATATTCGTGGGCCGAGAAAGGCTGCTCGGTAGCGGATTCGCGGACGTAATGACCATCGGCCTTCAAATCCCAGCTTTGCAGGTTATCGTTGAAATTGACGACCATGATCTGGTCCAGCACCTGCTGATGCACGGTGGGATTTTCGACCGGCACCAGCGTTTCAACGCGCGCATCCAGGTTGCGCGGCATCCAATCGGCCGACGATATAAACACTTTGGCTTTCGGCGACGGCATTTCATGACCATTGCCGAAGCACATAATGCGCGAGTGCTCGAGGAATCGGCCGACGATGCTTTTCACGCGGATATTTTCTGAAAGCCCCGGCACACCGGGGCGTAATCCGCAAATGCCGCGAATGACGAGATCGATTTTCACGCCGACCTGGGACGCACGGTAAAGAGCGTCGATAATATCGGGGTCGACCAGCGAGTTCATCTTGGCCCAGATCGTGCCGGGTTTGCCCGCCTTCACAAAAGCAACTTCATCCTCAATGAGGGCCATGAGTTTCTTGCGCAAGCCAAGTGGCGCAATGGCCAACTTTTCCAAAGCATCGGGTTGGGCGTAGCCGGTCATGTAATTGAAGACGCGCGTGGCATCGCGGCACAGAATCGGATCGGACGTGAAATACGAAAGATCGGTGTAAATTTTGGCGGTGAACGAGTGATAGTTGCCGGTGCCGAAGTGCACATAAGAGCGTGTTTCAGCCCCTTCCCTGCGCACAACCAGCGAGATTTTGGCGTGGGTTTTCAGCTTCACAAAGCCGAACACAACTGAAGCGCCCGCGCGTTCCAAATCGCGCGCCCAGCGGATATTGGCTTCTTCGTCGAAGCGCGCCTTCAGTTCGACCATGGCCGTCACTGACTTGCCGGCTTCGGCAGCTTCCACCAGCGCCTTGACGATGGGACTATCTTTGCTCGTGCGGTAAAGCGTTTGCTTGATCGACAGCACGTTGGGATCGCGCGCGGCTTGGCGCAGAAACTGCACCACCACGTCGAAAGATTCGTAAGGGTGGTGAACGACGATGTCCTTTTGGCGAATGGCCGCGAAGCAATCGCCGCCGAAATCGCGGATACGTTCCGGGAAGCGCGCGTTATAGGGCGGGAACAGAAGATCTGGGCGATCATCGGTGATCAGCTGTTTCAAATCGGTCTGGCCGATCATGCCGTCGATCTTGAAAGAGTCAGACGGCGAGACTTCCAACTCGTCGCAAATAACCTTCACCTGATCGGCAGGCATGTCGCCCGCAAGGGCGAGACGGATGCAGTTACCGCGGCGACGGCGCTTCAAGGCGCTTTCGAAACTTCCCACCAAATCTTCGGCTTCTTCGTCGACTTCCATTTCAGTATCGCGAATGACACGGAAGTGTCCGGCCTGTGTGACTTTGTAGCCGGGGAACAAGGCCCCTGCGAACATCAGCACCAGGTCTTCGACCAGGATGAAGCGGATGGTCGGCCCTTTGAGGCGCACAAAACGCTGCACCTGCGGCGGAAGCGGCACGAGGGCGCGCATCATTTCGCCGTCGGCGATGCGCACCAATTGCAACACAAGAGCGTGACCCAGGTTCGGAATGAACGGGAACGGATGCGCCGGATCGACCGCGAGCGGCGTGAAGATCGGAAAGATATGATCCATGAAGCGCTCTTCGAGCGCCTGACGATCTTCGGCCGAAATGTCGTTGGGGCCGACGACGAAGATGCCTTCTTTGGTCAGAAGCTCTTTCAATTCACTCCAAGCGGCGTCTTGCTCTTTGAACAAGCCGCGCACGGCGTCATTGATGACGTCCAATTGCTCCTGCGGCATCAGACCGTCCGCTGAGGCGAGCGTCACGCCTGCATTCACCTGACCTTTAAGGCCGGCGACGCGCACCATGTAGAACTCATCAAGGTTCGAAGCCGAGATCGACAAGAACCGCACACGTTCCAGAATCGGGTGGCGCGGATTGCGCGCTTCTTCCAAAACGCGGGTATTGAAAGCCAGCCACGACAGTTCACGATTGATGAAGCGTTCGCGCGGCGGAAACGACGTCACGTCGAAGGGCTGCCCCGCCTTGCTTTGGCGGCTGGCTGCTGGTTCTTTGGGTAACGGTTCTGACGGTGGCATAACGAAACTCCGTTGCGAGAACCCGGATTCCACGCCGTTACGCCGGGAAAAGCAACCTATCGCCTGGCATCTTCACTAAACTGCAATGATTCCCGGACGTTACAGGCTATCATACTGGCTGATTCTCTAGGATGATTCCGTAGCCAAGGAGGCTTCGGGCATTGAAAACGCTCCATCTTCTCCGCCACGCCAAGACTATCGACGGCCTGCTGCACGGCACCGACCACGCCCGGTTTCTGACTCCGCGGGGCGTTGGCGCGGCAAAAGCGCTAGCTGAGCACCTGACGGCCACGAACTTCGCCGTGGACCGCGTGTTCTGTTCGACGGCGCGGCGCGCCCGCGAGACTTATGAATTGCTGGCCCCTGCCCTTCATGGTGCGGCCGTGGCGTTTCGTGATCGGTTGTATTTGGTCGAGGCGTCCGACCTTCTGGAATTCATTCACGGCCTGCCGGACAAAGCCGAAAGCGTTCTGATCATCGGGCACAATCCCGGTCTGCACCGCATTGCCGTGGACCTGTGTAAAGGTGCAGTGGACGGTAAAGCTGAAGACCTCACGGCCTTGAAGGAAAAATTCCCAACCGGAGCGCTGTGCAGCCTGCAGTTCGATATCGCGCAGTGGCGCAACGTTGAAGCCGGCAGCGGTACGCTCACAGGCTTTTTGCGGCCCAAAACTCTCACCGGCGAGTAGCCGCTTACTCCGCGCCAAGAACCTGCTTTATGAGGGGAATCGTGATCGCGCGCTTGTCCGCGAGCGATGCCGCGTCGGCCTGCGCCACGACATCGCGCGCGGCGGCAAAACTGCGGTCCATGCGCCGCATGAGGTAAGCGATCACATCAGGTGCCACTTCAAGCTGCCGGTCGGCGAAGAGTTTCACCAGCACCGCCTCCATCATAGCGTCGTCAGGCGGCGCAATGCGCACAGCGGGGACCGCAGCCATGCGGGATTTAAGATCAGCGAGCGCGATAGTCCAGCGCGCGGGCGGTTCGCGCGATGTGAGCAGCAGAAATCCGCGCTCTTCTTTAATGGCATTGAACAAATGCAAAAGCGCCCGCGGATCGGCGACATTTTCGCCGTCTTCCACCACCAGCGCGCGGTGATCCGCGACCAATTGCGCGATGGCGTCGGGGCGCACATCAGCCGCCGTCAGAACCCGCGCCGTTGCGCGTAATGCAAAAACTTGTGCGAGGTGCGTTTTGCCGCAACCGGCAGGCCCAAAGATCGCAAGCGCATGCCCCGGCCAGGCCGGCCATCGATCAATCCACGCAACAGCCTCCTGATTGCCCGGCGTCACTAGGAAATCGTCGCGGCCAAAGGCCGGGCGATGTCCCAGATCCAGAACGAGTTGGCGGTCGTCAGTCATAACGTGGCCCCTATTGGGGCGGAGCCTCGGCAGGAGCCGTTCCCGACGCGCCTGCAGGTGTAACAGCGGCTGCAGCGCTGCCGCGCATCTGAATGATCCAGACGCCGCCCTGCTGCGCGAGCGTCAGATCATGCTGCGACATCGCCAATTCCAATTGGCGTTGTGCGCCCGAGTAATAAAGCGTGATCTGCGCGCGGTCGCGGGTCATAGCTTGCAAGTCGAGCCTGCTGATCAGCGGCACGTCGTCCAGGCGGTTTTTCACGCCCAGCCATTCTTTAAGGTTGGCGACGGGCACGAGCGCCGTGATCTGCGTTGTGCCACCGAACGTCACGCGGTTGCGACGCTTCCAGCTTTCCTGAACAGCGGCGCCGGCCGCATTGGCCCCTGCGAGTAAAAACGCATCGCCGGCCTGGCCAGCTTCGCGACCTTGCGTGAGTGACAGACCTTCCGACGGCACATCCGTGCGCAGTTCTTCGAGCTGAATCTGCAGGCCGTCCGGCGTGCCGGTCGCCATGGCCAGCACCGTGCCGCCGGCATCATAACGGCGCGCGAGTGCATTCAGCGCGATCAGATCCTTAGACGCAGCTTGCGCTGCGGTGACGGAGGCGCTGTCTTCGCGTCCACCCGTCGGCACAATCAATGGCACGAGGCCCATGTCTTTCGGAACCATGGCCCAAGCGGCGCGCCAGGCATTGGTGTCTTCCCACAGCTGCCACGGCGCGTTAGCGTTCTCACGCAGCAACGGCACCACCACCAGCGGTTTGCTCAGGGTTTCGGTGTAGGGAATGTTTGCGCCACGCAGAAGGCGACGGATCACGGCAGGATCGAAGCGCACGGTCAGATCGGCCAGATAGCGCACGGCGGACGTGCGTTCATTCGCGATCGAGAAATCGCGCACCACGTCGATGATCTGCGTGGCGTTCATCTGGGGCACGCGGTCCAAATCTTCACGCGCCACAATGCGCGCGACAACTTTGCGGAAGCCCGACACCCGCCCTTGGGTAAGACCGCGCTCGCGCGCCTCGGTGATTCCGCCGGCGGTGACATCGACGGGGACGGCGGCAGCTACAAACAGGTTTTCAACGGTCACGGGGCCAGGCCCAGGAACCGGCGGGGTTTGCGCGGCGGCAGGGCCGGAAAAAGCGAGGGAAACCGCCAAAGTCGCGGCCCCTAAAGCGCCCGCCACGGCCATTGCAAAGCCGCGTCGATCCAGTATGTTCGCCCTCATATTCGCCTCGGTGAAGTGGTGCATTTCGCCAACTATCCTAACGTCTTTTCGTCTCGTAAGTCGCGGTCATGACCCAACAAAACGTGCGTCCCAACGGTTTAGCCTACAAAGACGCCGGGGTCGACTACTCCAAGATCGACCCATTGAAAATCGACGCCCAGCGCGCGGCCCGGGAAACCGGCGGCAATCTCGCGAAACTGGGTTACAGCGAGATCGAAGCCTCGCGCGGCGAATCGGCCTATGTGGTCGATATGGGCGACACGCTGCTGGCGTCCATTACCGAGTGCCTCGGCACCAAGGTGCTAATCGCCGACGCCATGCGCCCGATCACCGGCAAAACCTATTTCGATAACCTGGCGCAAGACACCCTCGCCATGGCCATCAACGACATCATCACCGTGGGCGCGACGCCCGTATCGGTGCAAGCCTATTGGGCGGCCGGCAGCAGCAACTGGTTCGATGACAAAGAGCGTGCGCGCGATCTGGTCCAAGGCTGGAAAGCCGCCTGCGACCGTTGCGGCGTCAGCTGGGGCGGCGGCGAAACGCCGAGCCTGGGCGGCGTTGTGGAAGCGAACACTATCGACCTCGCAGCCTCCTGCATCGGTGTTGTGAAACCGCGCGAGCGCCTGACGCTGCAAGACCGCATGAAGCCGGGCGATGCTATCGTGCTCTTGGCCTCCAGTGGCATCCACGCCAACGGCGTATCGCTGGCGCGCAAACTCGCGACACAAATTCCCGAAGGCTATTCAGCGAAGCTGAGCGACGGACGCCTTTACGGCGACGCGCTGCTGGATGCGACTGTTCTTTATTCGCCCGTGACCGAGGCCTTGTTCGCCGCCGGCATCATTCCGCATTACATCGCCAACATCACCGGCCACGGCTGGCGCAAGATCATGCGTCACGCGCACGCCCTCGTTTACCGCTTCCATACCGTGCCGCCCGTGCCGCCGGTCCTGGCTTTCATCCAAGACAAAGCCGGTATGAGCGACAGCGATGCTTACGGCACTTTCAACATGGGTGCCGGCTTCGCCCTGTTCGTTGATGCCAAGGACGCCGATAAGACGGTCGCCGTCGCTAAACAGGCCGGTATTGACGCTTGGAACGCCGGTTCGATTGAAGCCGGTGCAAAAAGCGTGGTGATCGACCCCATAGACGTCACCTTCACCGACGCCGACATGCACTTGAGAGCGTGACCTGATCGGAATGAACCGTTTCCGGGCCGACGTTACCCTCGTCTTCGTCGCCATGATCTGGGGATCGGCATTCGTTGCGCAGAAGATCGGGAATGCCACCATGTCGCCGCTATGGTTCGTGGCGGTGCGCTTCCTAATTTCCGCGGTGGCGCTTGCGCCTTTCGCATGGCGTGAAGCGCAAAAATCTACCTCCATGGACCATCAGTCGGTTCGTCTCGCAGCTGCTGTCGGCCTGTGCCTCGCTGTCGGCGCCTGTCTGCAACAGGCAGCCATGGTGACGGCCTCCGTCACCAACGGCGGATTTCTAACCGCCGCATATGTTGTACTCGTTCCGCTTACCGCCTGGTTGCTCATGCGCACACCACTTCGTCCACTCATTCTTGCCGCGGGCGCATTGGTCGCGGCTGGGGCATACCTGCTGGGCACTCATGGGGGCGTTGTTACGTGGGCAATTGGAGACACATTGTTGCTGGTTGCGGACGTTGCTTGGGCCTTCGCGATCACTTTGGTGGCAATGTTTATGGTGCGCGCCAACCGACCTTACTTTCTGGTCTTTGTGCAATTCGCGACCACCGGCATTCTTGCGCTTGTCGCTGCGAGCGTCTTGGAGAATGGCCCGCACGGCATCGAAGAAGCTTTGCCCGCATTGCTCTTCGCGGCGATCATTTCTGGTGGCATTGCCTATACGTTGCAGATGGTCTGTCAACGTTACACGCCGCCAGCGGAAGCAGCGCTCATCATGTCACTGGAAAGCGTCTTCGCCGCCATCGCGGGGGCGCTGTTGCTGGGCGAGCGTCTAACACTGATCGCTGCCCTGGGCTGTGCGCTAATTTTTCTAGGGGTGGTTATCTCGGAGGTCGTGCCGACAATCCTGCGCAGCAGAGCTGCGAAGTTATAAGCGGTCCAGATCGATCTCGCGGGCGATGATGCGCTTCAGGGTTTGAGGAAACAGTTCCTGTTCCTTGGCTTGCACGCGCGCGGCCAAAGTTTGCGGTGTATCGCCAGCTTCAACAGCGACGCGCGCTTGGGCCACCACGGCACCGTGATCGTATTCACCATCGACGATATGAATGGTCGCGCCGGTTTCTTGTTCACCAGCCGCCAACACAGCTTCATGCACAAAGTCGCCGTACATGCCCTTGCCACCGAACTTCGGCAGCAAAGCCGGATGCACATTCAGAATGCGCTTCTCAAACGAACCCAAAGTTTCAGGTCCAAGCTTGCGCATGTAACCCGCCAGCACGACCAAGTCCGCGCCGTACTGCGCGAGCGTCGCGGCAATGGCATCGTCGGCTGCAGCATCTGACCCAGCCGTCTTCGCGCTGATATGAACAGTTGGGATTTTATTCTGCTTAGCCCAGGCCATGGCCGCGCTTTCGCCGTTGTTGCTGATCAGCACCACCGGCGAGGCCCGCAAGCGCCCATCACGGCACGCCGCGACAATCGCGCGCATGTTGGTGCCGTTATGGGAGGCAAGGAAGGCGATGGTGGGACGAGCCGGCAGCGAGGCCATGATCGTCCCCCCGTCGCGTGGTCTTAGCCGACGATTTCGAGGCCGGAGAAGAAGAACGCGATCTCGATGGCGGCGTTTTCAGCTGAGTCCGAACCGTGGGCCGAGTTGGCTTCGATGGATTCGGCAAAGGTCTTGCGGATAGTGCCTTCGGCGGCGTTGGCCGGGTTGGTGGCGCCCATGATTTCACGGTTACGCGCGACGGCGTTTTCGCCTTCCAGAACCTGGGCGACGATGGGGCCCGAGGTCATGAATTTCACGAGGTCGTTAAAGAAGGGGCGTTCCTTGTGAACGCCGTAGAAGGTCTCGGCCTGAGCGCGGGACAGGAGAATGCGCTTTTGCGCCACAATGCGCAGGCCGCCGGCTTCCAGCAGAGCATTGACCTTGCCGGTCAAATTGCGGCGGGTGGCATCGGGCTTAATGATCGAGAAAGTGCGTTCGAGGGCCATGGGAAACCTGATTATCCTTGAGGTTGGGTCGGTTCGTGAAAGGTGGCCGGTTTATAGACAAGCCGCCGCCGCCACGCAACCCGGGGACCTGCCGCACTGCAACAATGATCATTTTGGCACTTTTCCGCCCGGAGGGAGGTAGGGGGCAGGCCCTTCGGTGCCGTCTTCCTAAGTGCCAGGTCCGTAACAGAAACTAACAATACGGGCCGGCTGTTGGGGCCTTTCTGTGGATATTTTCAGTTGGGTAGCTACAGCCAAGGAAACTCTGCGTCATTGGTTTAGCGAAGGCATCTTCCGGCGCATTTTCAAAAACGCCGGCTTTCTGTTGAGCGGACGGGTCGCGACTGGGCTTATCGGTCTCGGCACCCTTACCCTTTCAGCCCGCAGCCTTGGCGTTGAGCAATTCGGCGTTCTGGTGCTTCTGCAAACCTATGCCCAGGTCGTCGGAACGATGGCGACCTTCCACTCGCCGCAAGCCACGGTGCGCTACGGAGCCCAGGCCCTTCAACGCGACGACAAGCAGGCCTTCCAATCCCTGCTGAAATTCATCACGCTCCTCGACATTGGCGGCGGCATCATCGCTGTGGCGGTGGGATTCATCGCCGGCCCCCTCGTCGGCCCGCACATGGGCTGGAGTCCTGAGATCGTTCACTACGCCCAGCTTTACACAATCATGGTGTTCTTCACCTCGAGCGCTTTGCCGCTCGGCATCCTGCGCTTGCTTGATCGGTTTGATCTGATCGCAGCGCAAGTTACCGTTACACCGTTCCTGCGCCTTGCCGGCATCGCTATCGCCGCGATGCTGCATGCGCCGTTCTGGGGTTACCTTCTCGCCTGCTTCGTCGCGCAAATGGCTGGCGGCATTGTGCTGCAGTGCCTGGCGTGGCGCGAAGTCTATCGCCGCAAAATGCTTGAAGGTTTCACCTTCTCGGTGCGCGGCCTCAGCGCGGACCATCCGGGGCTGATGCGCTTCATCGTATTCTCGAACATCTATTCGTCGCTGCTGATCCTGTGCGGCCACGCCAGCACGTTCCTGTGCGGCTATCTCGCAGGACCTGCCGCCGCCGGCATCTACAAAATCGGCATGAACTTCTCGACCATCCTGACCAAGCCTGCTGAGCTTTTGAATCAGTCGATCTACCCTGAGTTCGCGCGCCTCGACAGCGCCGGACGTTGGAAGGAATTCGGCCAACTGATGCGCCGTGGTGCCACCATTGCCCTTGGTGTCAGCACAGTGGTGATCAGCGTTGTTGTGTTCTTGGGCGAGCCGTTCCTGATGCTGTCCTTCGGCGACAAATTTACGGCCGCTTATGTGCCTTTGGTGCTACTCACCGCAGCGGCCGGCCTTGAGGTCATCGGCTTTCCGCTCGACGCCGCCTTGCTGGCCTTGGGCCGCGCAGAGCTTCCCTTACGCGTCAGCACGGCCATCATCTTCCTGATCCAACTGCCGCTGATGGTGGTGTTCACGCGCAATTTCGGCCCCGCGGGTGCAGGCTTTGCGGTGTTAGCCGCAGCTGCCACCACGCTCACCGTCATGAGCTTCGTTGCCTACAACGAACTGCACAAGCGCACGAACCCAGGCACGCCTTTCCCGTTGTTCGCGCGACTCTCGTCGCGGATCGGCGGCCTTGGTTTCGGCCCAAATAAATTGAGAACTAGTCCGTAGCCCCTGCGGCTGAGCATAGCGCCTTGCCTTGAGCCGTAGAGGCCGCCGGCAAGAATGCGAGATCGCCCGCCATCGTAGCCTTGGTCGCATCGTTGATGAGGCGCGTGGCGTCTTCCTCAAGCAGCACACGTTCTTTCACCGACTGGCGCGTGGCTTTGCGTACGGCGCAGACATAGCCCTGGCGGTCGCCGTACCGCTCTTCAAGCGAGGGGCGCGGGTCACCAGCTTTGTCACGCTCGGCTTTGGTTTTGGTGAAGGGCACGAAGCTGCCGTTGAGCGAACAAATCTGCCCCTTTAGCACGCCGTTGTCGGTGATGTTCCAGCCCATATAGGTGCCGAGCGGCGCCAAATGCAGGACCGAAGGCACACCGCCGCGATCGTTGCCGTCGGCGTCCACAACCGGGATGTAGCTTTGCAGCGCTTGCTTCACCACGGGCGGCTGCTGGGTGATGTAACCCGACAGATCATTGGCGTTCAACTGCGGGCCGAAGTCGTAATCCAGCACCGGATTTGAAATGCCGTAAGGCTCGGGCACACCGGGGATGGCCGGGAACTTGAAGGGTCCGCCCTTTTTATCGGTCGTTAGAAGACCGTTCGCAAGCGTGGGGTAGCGGCTATCGGGCGGCGCGGTGTTCTTCACCGTCCAATCCGTCATCGCCACCAATAACGCGCGCACGCCTTCGACTTCCGAATTCGGATTTTCCATCAGTACGCAGGTGCCGGCCTGGCCTTTCTTGGTGGTGAGGTTGAAACCGCCCGCGCCGCCACCGTGCATGGTGCCCGGGAAATAATAGCGTCGCACATTTTCCGGCAACGGGATGTCTTTGGCGTCATCATTGCTGACCATGCCGAGCGACATGCGCTGGTTCCAGAACTCTGCGCCGCCGAAGGTTTCAAAAACCTTCGGGCAGGTTTTGCTCGTCGTGCAGCGCGCAAACAGCGACGTCGTCTGGCGGCCGCGCTTAGTGTCCGGCGTTGCGGTCCACCACAACGCGCCTTCGTTGCCGGGTGCGAACATCGTCGGCGAGCCACCCGGAATGGCGAAGCGGAAATTGAGCGGCACAAAGCGTGAAGCAATGTGTGAGTTGATGGAGTCCCACACCGGACGTCCCTGCTCGTCTTCATTGAAGCCGAGGTGGATATAGGATTTGGCATAGTTACCGGACTGCGAGATGCCTTGCGCTACCACATGCGGCACTTTGCCGGCGATGGGGTTGGCGGTGCCAGCCTCATCCTTGTCGGTATGGCGGAAGAACGAGATCACATCGCGCATGGCCGCGAAGCCGAGGCCGAGCACCAGCGGATCTTTGGCCGGAAATACCAGCGTGTAGACCAGCTTGGGATCAAGTGTGCCTTTGCTGAGCTTGGCGCAGAGGTTATCGGCGTCCGTCGTCGCATCGGCGGGGGCTTTGGTCTGGCAGTTCACCCAAGTCCAATCGGTGCTGGGAATGGTTGTACGTGGGCCGACCTGTTTGCCTTGAATATTTTCAGCAAGTGCGCCCGAGAACGTCGACTGCTTTGTATCGAAGCTCGCGGGCACATACGCCGGTTTACCGGCGCGGCCGATATCGACCTTCACCATGTCGCCGCTCGGACCACCGCCGCCGTACAGTGGCAGGCGCGCCATCAAGGGGCCGGTGATCGGCGAGCCGTCGGCATTTTTCGCGCGCGGCACAGTGATGGTCTCAAGTCGTGAGCCGGCCACAGAGTCGGTCGCCGTCGGGCCAGGCAAAAGATCACCCTGCCAACCGCTGGTCAAAACTGCGTAGCCGCGCTTGTAGAAGAACGGATCAGAGCCTTCAGCGGTGGGGGGGCCACCAACGTCGAACGACGTAAACATGTTGCCGCCGCGATTGGCGATCTCATAAAACATCACACCGTTGGATTTGGACATATCTGCCGGCACCATCAGGGTGAAGGTCGTGATGTACTCAACATTCCCCTTGGCGTTTTTGGGCGCGAGGTTGATGTCCTGAATGATGGCGTTGCGGCGGTCTTTGGGATCGACTTCACCGAAAGCGCGTCCGCGCAGGGTTTCATAAGCGCCGACTGTGCCGAAGGCCTTGCCGTTGAAGGCCGGCGCGCGTGAGTCGATGATGATTTTTGTAACGCGGGCTTCCGCGCTGCTGGCCGCAATTAAGCTAATGCCGCCCAAAAGAAATGTGCCGAAACGACGCATGAAATCCTCCCCTGAATTCCGTTCGCGGGGAGTGTACGTGGGAGAATAGATGAAGGCTATACGCCTTGCTCTTTCCAGCCGCTGTCGGTTTGTTGCCAGTAATGTAACTCGTGACCGGCAGACTTGGCCGATGCCCAGCGTTTGCGCGCGGCGGCGGTAGCGTCCTCGCTGTTACCGTCGAACAGGTCGAGGCAGCGGTCGAAATCACCCAGGCGGCTTGTTTCCATGCCGTCAGTCAGCACCAGCATGCGTGCGCCGTTAGGGTTTTCGTCGAGGTCCGTAAGCCATACCGGCTGATCGGCGGCGGAACCGTCTTTCAGCGAACCATGGGGCAGCCAGGAATTGGGGTCAAAGGTCCACAGCACATTGGCCAGGACTTCGATGCGATCTTCCGACGCGGCCATGACCACGGCGCGGTTGCCGCTGGCCAGCACGCGTTCCAAAAGCTGCGGCAACGCCTTTTCGACCGGCGACGATTGCAGGTGATAAAAATCGACACGCGTCATCGGGAGATTAACCCGCGAGCTTGACCGCGACGTAACGGATGCCGCCGCCGGACATCACGCGCAGCAGCACGGTGCCTTTAGAGCCACCCTTGGCTTTACCAAGAGCATTGTCGAGGTCCGACACACTGCCGATATGCGTCTGCTGCATTTCGTCAATGACATCGCCAGGACGAATGCCCTTCAACGCGGCGTCGCTCAGCTGATCGACTTCCACGACGACAAGGCCGCGCACGGTATCAGGCACGGAGTATTTCTCGCGGGTGGCGTCGCTGATTTCCACGACGGTCACGCCAAGATCTTTGATCGCGGTTTTCTTGATCTCTTCGTTGGTCGATTTGGGCACGCCCAAACTGGCGACCGCCTTTTCGTTTTCGTCCTTAAGTTCGCCGACCTTCAACTTGACGATTTTCTGCTGGCCTTTGCGCCACACCGTGACATTGACGGTCTTATCGATGCCGGTTTCGGCGACCACGCGCGGCAACTCGACCATCTTATCGATGGGCTTGCCGTCAAAGTTGAGGATGATGTCGCTGGACTCAATGCCGGAAGCAGTCGCCGGTCCGTTTTCCGTCACGCGCGATACCAATGCACCACGGGCTTTGTCGAGGCCCAAGCTGACGGCGATTTCTTCCGTCACGCTTTGGATCTGCACGCCAATCCAGCCGCGGCGCGTGCGGCCGTATTTGCGTAAATCTTCCAACACCGGGCGGATCAGGTTCGATGACGCAGCAAAGCCAATACCAACGCTGCCGCCGGACGGTGAGAAAATCGCCGTGTTCACACCAATGACCTGGCCATCCATGTTGAACAAGGGCCCGCCCGAATTGCCGCGATTGATCGAGGCATCGGTCTGAATAAAGTCGTCGTACTGGCCGGCTTTGATGTCGCGCGAGCGCGCGGAGATGATGCCGGTGGTCACTGTGCCTGAAAGTCCAAAGGGATTGCCGATGGCCAGCACCCAATCGCCGACGCGTGAGACATTAGAGTTGCCCCAGCTTACGGTCGGCAGGTCTTTTTTGGCTTCGACCTTTAGAAGCGCGATATCAACCTTTTCGTCGCGGCCGATGAGCTTAGCTTCCAAGACCGTATCGTCTTCCAGGATCACCGAAATCTGATCGGCGTCTTCTATGACGTGGTTGTTGGTTACGACGTAGCCGGACTTATCAATGATGAAACCGGAACCGAGCGAGGTCTGGCTTTGGCGCGGTTTCGCGCCTTCCCCACCTTCGCCGCCCTGATTGCCTTGACCGCGGCGGTTTTGAAACTGATCGGGGAAAAATTCGTCCCAGGGAATATCGCCGTCGGTTTTCTTGCGCTCGACGTTCTGGCTGGTGGAGATGTTGACCACCGCCGGGCTCAGTTTTTCGGCCAGGTCGGCGAAGCTGTCTGGCGCGTTGCGCGCAGAAGCCGGCAAAGTGGAAACCGCGACCGCGGCGACAGCTGCCGCGAACTTGAGCATGGATTTCAAAACCGGCTCTCCCTTGCCATAAACACAATCATAGCGCTTTGCCGGTGATTGTTGCCGGAAAGACCGCGGGCGGCAAGAAGGTGCTTCTTGCCGCCTGTCTGAGCTGTTTTAAAACAGGATCTCAAGAACCGGTAATTACCGGGCGTTCATGTTGTTGAAGTACTTAAAAAATTCCGAGTTGGGGGAGAGCACCATCGTGGTGCCGTCGCCCAGCGCGCCTTTGTAAGCCTCCATCGCCCGGAAGAAGGTGTAGAACTGAGCATCCTTACCCTGGGCTGTATTCAGAATGGTACGGCTGTCGGCTTGGCCTTGGCCCAAGAGCGTCTGAGACTCTTTTTCCGCCTCAGCAATGATGATCGTACGCTCGCGGTCGGCATCGGCTTCGATGCGCGACTTCTGCTCCTGACCACGGCCACGGAAATCGGCAGCTTCGGCCATACGATCAGAGCGCATGCGGTTGTAGGTCGCTTGCGTGGTGTCGGCGGTGAGTTCAGTGCGGCCGATACGGACCTCGACCACCTTAATGCCGAACTCTTCGGCGCGGCGACTTACAGCCGTTGTGATCTCATGCATGACGTCCTGGCGCTTCGAACCCAGCACGTCGGCCAGATCGGTGCGGCCCAGAGCATCGCGCACGCTGCCGTTCAGGATGTTGCCGAAGCGGTCGCGGAACGCGGTTTCCGTGAGCACGGTCTGATAGAACTTCAAGGGATCGACTATGCGATAGCGCGCGAAAGAGTCGACGTTGATACGGCGCTGATCGACCAGCGACATATCCTGGCCTTGCGGATCGAGATCGAGGATGCGGGAGTCGTAGTAGTAGACGTCCTGCACGAACGGCACTTTGAAGTGCAGCCCCGGTTCGCTGATCACGCTTTTCGGTTCACCGAATTGCAGCACCAGCGCTTGCTGGGTCTGATGCACGGTATAGATCGATCCCGTCGCGAGCAGCAGCACGGCGAAGATGACGATGAGGACGGCGATAATACGCGGGCTCATTGGGCACCTCCCGGCGGGGCCGGCGGCGTGATTCGTTTACCGATTTCCGGCAACGGCAGGTAAGGCACGACGCCCGATCCCTTGCCGCTTTCGTCGATGATGATCTTTTGCGACTTGCTCAAAATTTCCTGCATGGTTTCGAGATACATGCGGCGCTGGGTGATGTCCTTATTGGCGACGTAGGTCTGATAGAACGCGGTAAAGCGCGCGGCCTGACCTTCGGCTTCCTTCACCAGCTTTTCCTTTTCGGCGGTCGCGTTCTGCACCATGCGGGCGGCTTCACCCTTGGCGCGCGGCACGATGTCGTTGCGATAGGCGAGCGCTTCGTTGCGCAGACGCTCTTCATCCTGCTTGGCGCGCTGGACATCGTTGAACGCGTCGATCACTTCTTTCGGCGGATCGGCCTTCTGAATGCGCAGGTCAAGGATGGTGATACCGGCGTTGTAGCCGTCCATGATCGACTGCAACAATTCGCGTGACTGCTGCGCGATCAGATCGCGCTGATTGGTCATGACGGCTTGCAACGGATTGCGGCCCACGACTTCACGTAAGGCGCTTTCCGCAGCGACCTTCACGGTTTGATCGGGGTCGCGCATGTTGAACAGGAAATTACCGGCTTCACGAATGCGCCACTGCACCACGAACTGAATGTCGGCGATGTTCTGGTCGCCGGCCAGGATGTGGCTCTCTTGCGGAACTTCGCGGATGTTATTCCCCGACCCACGGAACCCAACTGTGACCTGATTGGTCTGCGTGACCTTGGGGCGAATGACTTCACCCACCGGCGCCGGGAACCAATAGTTCAAACCGGGCTGGGTGGTTTTCACATATTTGCCGAACAGAAGTTCGACGCCTTGTTCATCGGGCTGCACGCGATAGAAACCGCTCACGCCCCAAAAAATCAAAAGCACGGCTGCGAGCAGCCAGACACCCTTCAGGCTGCCGAAGCCGCCCGGCATAATCCGGCGCAGACGATCCTGTCCGCGGCGCAGCATTTCTTCGAGATCGGGAGGCGGATTTCCGCCGCCGCTTCTGTCCCGGCCGCCCCACGGATTATTGCCGCCGCCGCCGCTGCCCCACGGGCCGCCGCCACCGCCGCCTCCGCCCCAGGGACCGCCGCCTTGTTGTTTATAAAACAATGGATTAATCCTTCGCCTGCTCGGGCATTTGGCACCTGCCGGAAACCGGACCATAGTCTGTTTAGATTGCCTAATTTGGTTATAGGACAACCGCGCCTGTGTCGCAATGTAGCCTCGAAGAACCTCGGTCTGTTCAACCAAGCGGACATTCCCCCAGCGATACCCCCTATGTTGGTCCGGGGACGGCATTTTCAAGCGGCGATGTAACGCGGAACGGAAAGGTAGGCCCATCATGGCCGGGATAACCCAGGATCAGGTTGTAACAGCGCTCAAAGGCGTGGATTCCGGCACCGGAGGCCTCGATATCGTGGCGCGCGGTTGGGTCAAAGACATCATCCTGAAAGACGGCCATGTGACCTTCGCCTTGGAAGTCCCTGCGCAGATGGGGCCGAAGCTGGAGCCTGTGCGCGCGGCGGCGGAAAAAACCGTGCATGCGCTGCCCGGCGTGCTTTCGGTCACAGCCGTTTTGACCGCGCAGGCGGAAAAAGAAAAGCCGGCGCCGAAAGGAGGGCGGGAACGTATCGAACTGCCGGGCGTGAAGTACATCGTCGCCGTGGCTTCCGGCAAAGGCGGTGTCGGTAAATCCACCACCGCCGCCAACCTCGCGGTCGCCTTCGCGCGTCAGGGCCTCAAGGTCGCGATGTTCGACGCCGATATCTTCGGGCCGTCTATGCCGCGCATGTTAGGCCTCGCCGGGCAGAAGCCGGGCTCCGACGGTAAACGCGTTTTCCCGCTCGAGAATCACGGCGTCAAAGTAATGTCGATCGGCTTCATGATCGCCGAAGACAATCCCATCGTCTGGCGCGGCCCCATGGTGATGGGCGCCCTGGAACAGATGCTGCGCGACGTGGAGTGGGGCGAGCTCGATATCATGGTGGTGGATATGCCGCCCGGCACCGGCGACACGCAGCTCACCATGTCGCAGCGTGTTCCGTTAGCAGGTGCTGTGATCGTCTCAACGCCGCAGGACATCGCGCTGCTTGATGCCCGCAAAGGTCTCAACATGTTCCGCAAGGTCGAGGTGCCGATCCTCGGCATCATCGAGAACATGAGTTATTACGTTTGCCCGAAATGCGGCAACCGCGACGACATCTTCGATCACGGCGGTGCGCACCGCACAGCCGATGAATTACATGCGGATTTTCTCGGCGAGATACCTCTCGACCTTAAAATTCGCGTTTTGTCTGATTCGGGCACGCCGATCGTTGCCGCCGAGCCGGACAGCCCCCACGCGAAAGCTTACCTGAATATCGCGCAGAAGATTTGGGACCGACTCAACGTGGGGCAGAAAAAGGCCCCCACAATTTCCATGAACGTGCAAAAAACGTAAGTTTCGACGCCCTTATCTTACATTCCTGTTAGCGCGGAACAAAAGCCGCGACGTGCCATCTTTGACGGCCCATATCCGTAATCGTCCTTACGGGCGGTATGGGGTCGTACCGCTTGGTGGGAAGGACAGGCTGACGGAGTTGGGGGCTATGAGTAAAACCGCGTTTTACGGCCGCACGCAGTGTGGCCGAAGACTAACTGCGGCGATTTTTTTCGCCACAACTTTTACGGCTTACAGCAGCCTGGCAGC
Organism: Fidelibacterota bacterium; assembly: GCA_947476895.1. Lineage (GTDB taxonomy): Bacteria > Pseudomonadota > Alphaproteobacteria > Rhodospirillales > Rhodospirillaceae > SHVO01. The sequence continues at coordinate 85,111 of CANJRX010000005.1, forward strand.
ACAGACTGTTCCGCGTCTGCCTGATCTTACCGCCTATGACTGCAGCGCGGTTTCGCAAGCTACGGCGGCGACAACGCTGCACATCGGCCAAGTCGTCAACGGCACTTACAACGAATGGTACGAAAGCTACGTGACGGTGAATGGCCAGCAGCGTCTGGCCTGCCTTAGCTTGATCCGCCCCACATCACGCCAACTCGGTAGCCACGAAACCGCAGCCTTCTTGACGGCCTCTTACGCCGTCGGTGCGCCGAACGCCGGTAGCGAAGACGTTGCACGCGCGGCTGCCGCCAGCACGGTGGACGTGGAAACCATCGAAAATGTTCAGCCCGAACCCATGAAGCATGTGCGCGAACCCGCGGCATCTGCTGAGGGCACTCCGAAAACCGCAGCGGGCGAAAATGAAACACCGCCCCTGCCCGCGTCGAAGAAATTTGATGGTTCAGAATCAGCTGCTTCGCCGTCATTTTCCAAAAGCCCGGCGTTGGCGTCAGAAGACACCGCGCGCCCGAACGCTGCCGGCACCGACGAACGCACAGCCGTCACAGCCACGCAAAACTATCCCTGGAATACGGTTGCCTATTTGCAAGTGGCCTATCCAGGCGGCGCCAATTACCGCTGCACAGCTACGATCATCAGCCCTTACACTGTGCTCACCGCCGGTCACTGCGTTCACAATCGCACGCGCGGCGGCTACATCACATCGGCGCGCGTTTATCCCGGCCAGAGTCAGCCATCACTTGGCAGTAACCAAGCCATTCGTCCTTACGGCGTAAAGTCGGACGTCTCGTCGGTGCAGACCACGCAGGAATGGACGCAGATCTCAGGCAACGATACCTATCCGACGACGGATTACCGACACGATTTCGCGGCCATCGAATTCACCACGCCGTTCACGCATACATCCACGTTCATGCCAGTGTTGTATGGCAGCGTGACCACGCCCGTCACGGCCGCCGGATATCCCGCCGTTGTACAAGGCGGCAGCAACTTCGGCCTTTATGCCGACACCGACGCTGAAACCAGCCGTTCAGCCAGCACAAAGAAATCTCACGTACGTGAATTCGCGGTGGATGCGTCCGGTGGAAACTCGGGCGGACCGTTCATCTATACCAACCCCACCACCGGCCAGAGCTACCTTGTCGGCTCGCTGTCTTACGGCGACGAGCTTGACGATCGCGCCGGCGGTCCTTGGTATGACTCCTGGAACTATGAATTGCTCAACAGCTGGGTCAGCTGGAGACCGGGCCGCGAAAGCATCGCTGGCTCCACCACCGGCCTCAGAGTCGCCAGCGTCTACGGTTCGCAGCAGCATAACTTTGTATCTTATTTGCGCTTCTACAATGACGGCGCCACCGCAGGAACCGTCGATGTCACGCTGGCGGACTATGCTACCGGCAACATCCTCGGCACATGGCGCAGCCCCAGCTTGGCGGCGAGAAGTTCGCGCCAGTTCTCGATCGCCGAAATCGAAGACGATACCAACGTGCCGTTCGAAAAAGCGGCGACCTATTCCGTTTCTATACGGCCGACGTTTTCCGGCAGCTTCCAAAACGCGCTGTGGAGCAACCTGACGGGGTCACTCAGCAACCTCAGCACCTGCAGCCAGCCTTCTGCGTCCAGCGGACACTTGATCATGAACTTCCATTCATCGCTGCTCGACAATGGCTATCCCTCGGTGATGATTGTGCACAACACCAGTGCCGCCGCGGCCCAGCCTCAGTTCACCATTGTCGATGCTGCGACGGGTGCGTCGTTAGGCACCTTCTCGCTCGGCGTTATGGCGGGAAATACACAGAAGGTTCTAACCGCAGCGCAAATTGAAGCGGCTGCGGGAATCAGCCCGAACGGCCGGTATCACTACAATATTCGGGCGGAAGGCACCTTCGACGGCTACATGCAGCATCTGCTCAACAACCAGAACGTCCATCTTGTCACGGACATGACTGCGAATTGTCAGCTGTCGCCTTAAGCCAAGATCAAAGGCGCCAGTTTTAGTGTGGATTACAGAGTTGTATCGCCATTTTTACGAGGATCGACTATAGTCAGCGCGGGAAGGATTTGCTGACGGAGTAATATGACTGCATGAGTCCGATCCTTCCGCGTGCGCGCTTTGCGCCCCTTCTTTTTACCGCTGCTTTTTACAACCTGTCCGCCTTCGCCGCCGAAAGTACGGCGCCGCGTCTGCCGGATATGTCGTCCTATAACTGCGCGGCTGTGCAGCAGCAGACAACCGCCCGCAGCCGGCACATTGGCCAAGTCATCGGCGGTATCTATAACGAGTGGCACGAGATTTATGTGCAGGCCGGGACCCAAGAGCGTCTGGGCTGCATCAGCATGGCCCGCCCAACGCCGCGGCAGTTGACGCGTGAAGACGCCGAAGACTTTCTAATGCGCTCGCTTGCTGTCGGCGCTGCGCCCGCTGCAGCATCTGCCGACACATCCAACGACCACCGCCAAGCCGCACCCGAGGCTGAGCAACCGGTCTACGTGCAACCGGAACCGCTGAAACGCGTGAAACCGGAAGCGCCACCCGCAAGCAGTCTGCAAGGTGGCGCGGAGCAGAAATCGAGCGCGCCTGAATTACCGCCCATTCCTGCCACTAAAAATTTCGATGAACAGACGCCAGCCCCGACGACGCCGGCTGCGCCTGCAAAAGAGCGCAGCTCAGGTTACGCTGCGCCCGACGAGTCTGCAGCGACCCCACTGACCGTGGGGGTCGATGATCGCCAAGTCATCACCACGACGCAGATTTATCCGTGGAATACGGTGGCGTATCTTGAGGTGAGCTATCCGCAAGGCGGCAACTTTCGGTGCAGCGCGACAGCGGTAAGCCCTTACGTTGTCGTTACCGCCGGCCACTGCGTTCATAACAGAACGCGCGGCGGCTATATTTCCTCAGCCCGTGTTTATCCGGGCCAGAGCCAAGCCACGCCGGGCGGCAGCGTCACGCGCCCCTACGGCCTGAAGAGCGATCTTTTCGCCGCGCAAACCACGCAGCAGTGGACCGAGATTTCGGGCGACGATTCCTACTTCATCACGCAGTACCGCTACGATATGGCCGCGATCGAGTTCAGGACGCCGTTCACCTATACCAGCACATTCATCCCCGTACTCTACAGCAGCACGAGCGGCCCCATCACCAATGCGGGCTACCCGGCTGACTTCAATAACAGCACATCGTACGGGCTATATTCCGACAGCGGCCCGGAGACCTCGCGTTCGATTTCCCAGTATCGTTCATCGCATGTGCGCGAGTTTGCGACAGATGCTTCGGGCGGCAACTCCGGCGGGCCATTTATCTATACTGATCCCGCCACCAATCAGCGCTATCTGGTCGGCTCGCTGTCTTACGGCGAAGAGATGGACGATCAATCGGGCGGCCCTTGGTACGACTCATGGAACCAAGCCCTCTTAAGCGGATGGGTAAGCTGGACGCCGGCCGCTGCCGCGGGCACAACCGGCGGCTTGCGTGTGGCGAGCGTTTTCAGCGCAACACAGCCCAACTTCCTGTCCTATTTGCGCTTCTATAATTCCAGCTCTATCGCTGGGACCGTCGATGTCACCTTGGCCGATTATGATACCGGCGCGGTGCTGGCGACATGGACCAGCCCTACCATTGCGCCGCGCAGCTCTAAGCAATTCGCGATCGATACGTTGGAAGCCAACACCAACCTGCCCTTCATCAAGTCAGCGATCTACGCGATCTCGGTGCGCCCGACATTTACGGGACTTTTCCAAAACGTGCTGTGGCGCAGACGCGAATCAACGCTGTCCAACACCAGCACCTGCGACCTGCAGTCCACCGAGCAGATGACGCTTATCAACGTTCATTCCAGTCTGCTGTCGGGCTATCCCGCGGCTGTGGTTGTGCACAATACGGGCACGAGCGGCGTGAACGTGTCGCTTGGCATCTATAACGCCGACAACGGTGTGCGCCTTGGGACTTTTGCGACCGGCGTCATCCCCGCGAACGCGCAGAGAATGTACGGCGTTTCGTCACTAGAGAGCGGTGCGGGCATTACGCCCAGCAACGTCTTTCACTACGTCGTCAAAGCCGATGCGCCCTTCACGGGCTATCTGCAGCATTTGATGAACAATGTGTCCGCAGGCTTCACGACCGACATGACCGAGACCTGCGCGTTGAATCCGTAACGCGGATTACGCGACGCGGTCCAGGATAACAAAACTAAAGGCCGGCAAGCCGTCCTTGGCCTCGTGGCGCTCGCGAGCGGTTTCCGTCCAACCTTGCGCTAGATCGAGCTTCAAAATTGTATCGCCTTCGAAAGCGCCGTGCACTTCGGTCAGGTAAATGCGATCGGCGCGCGCAAGGGTCTGGCGATAAATATCCGCGCCGCCGATAACCGCGATCTCATCCACGCCACTGCGATGCACTTCTTCATAGGCCACGGCAAAAGCCGTCGCTAGATCTTCGGCCACCACCGCGCCCACGGCGATATCGCGGGACTGCCAGGTCTGGTCGCGTGTCACGACAATGTTGGTGCGACGCGGCAGCGGCTTGCCGATGGATTCGTAGGTCTTGCGGCCCATGATCACGGGCTTGCCCAAAGTCACCCGTTTGAAGAACTGCAGGTCGGCCGGAATGTGCCAGGGCAACTTGCCGTCCTTGCCGATGACACCGTTATCGGCCCGGGCGACCACAAGTGTAATCTTGGGACCTCTCGTATTCAGCGGGCTCGCGGGGATGTTATCGGCGGTCATAGGGCTGTCGCAGTGCACTCATACATTCGACGCAATTGGGCTGTTGAATAGCTTTCGTAACGCAGCTTAACAGCCGCTGGAAAGACCGGGAAATTATATGATCCGGTGAAAAAACAGCATGTTACTCTTGATGGTCGCTTCGCTAAGATATACCAGTAAGTCGCTTTAGGTCACAATTCATGCTCGCAGGGAGAAGTCCGCGATGAGCCGTATCACCAAAATCAGTGGCGTATTTGCCGCAATCATGACCCTTTCCGTGAGCGGCGCTTATGCCGCCGAATCAAAGTGCGGTGGTCAGCCGCCGGTGCCGGATCTTCCGGCCGATGGCGCTGCGCTCGCCAGCAAGGAAATGGATGCCGTTGCTAAGGGCTTCGACGATTATCAGGCGAAGTTCCAAGAGCACAACAAGTGCGCCGTTGAAGAGTTCAACGCCACGCAAGCCAAATTCGAAACCATCATCGACGCCTACTCGTCGAAGGGTAAGAAGAAATAAGCTCACGCTTCATTGCGTTGGGATGAAAGGGCGGATCGCAAGATCCGCCCTTTTCTTTTAGACCGCGACTTTGGCCGCGATATGCGGATGCGGATCGTAGTTCTGCAGCGTGAAATCGGCGTAGGTGAACCCGAAGATATCGGTGACTGCCGGATTAATCTGCATGGTCGGCAACGGGCGCGGCGCGCGGCCCAATTGGATATGCGCCTGCTCGATATGATTGGAATAAAGGTGCGCATCACCCAGGGTGTGAATGAATTCGCCCGGCTTTAAGCCCGTCACCTGCGCCACCATCATGGTGAGCAGCGCGTAAGACGCGATGTTGTAGGGCACGCCGAGGAAAATATCGCCGCTGCGCTGATACAGCTGGCACGACAGCTTGCCGTCCGCGACATAGAACTGGAACAAGGTGTGGCACGGCGGCAGCGCCATTTTATCCACCTCGCCCGGATTCCAGGCCGACACGATATGGCGGCGGCTATCCGGATTCTTTTTAATCGACGCGATGACATTGGAAATTTGGTCGACCGTACCGCCATCCGGTGTTGGCCAGCTGCGCCACTGGCGGCCATATACGGGACCCAGCTCGCCGTTCTCGTCGGCCCATTCATCCCAGATCGAAACGCCGTTTTCCTTGAGATAGGCGATGTTGGTATCGCCGCGTAAAAGCCACAGCAACTCATATGTGATCGATTTCAGATGAAGCTTCTTCGTGGTCAACAGCGGAAAGCCGTCGGCCAGGTTGAAGCGCATTTGGTGGCCGAACACGCTGAGCGTTCCGGTGCCGGTGCGGTCGGACTTTTTGGCGCCGGTCCGCAAAACAAGGTCGAGCAGATCAAGATATTGTTGCATGAGAGTTTTATAGCGCTAGAGCGCGCGCGCGCCCACTGCTCTCTGCGGCCTTTTGCAATCTTGGCTAACGCTTTGTAAAAATTCTATTTTCGAGCTGCAGGTAGCCAAAGCGGGCACAAGCGCCTATATTGATTGGGCCGCGCAAGCGGCTATGGCGCTAAACCTGCTGTGGCATAGACGTAACGGACCCGGGGGCAGTACCCGGCGCCTCCACCATCTTCGCCCAGTTGAGAACACCGATTCTCACTGGGTTTTATGGGGGCGAATTAGGCTCGACGTGCGCAGTAAAGACAGTAGTTGTTCCCGGCATGATACCACCGTTATCGGGTCATATCTAAAAGTGCCAACGACAACGTTGCACTCGTTGAGGACGTCCGCCTCGCCGCCTAACGGCCGCTAGGTTTATACGTCCAAAGCGCGGTTCGGGGGGGCACCGGGCAACAGAAGCCCCCCCACTTTATTTAACAGAAGCCCCCCCACTTTCTCCTCATATCCTCATGAATCACAGCCGAGTCCTTACTTAAATTCGATTGAACCGGACGCCCGTCCCGGGGAGAATACAGCTATCAACACTCGCACCTTGTTTTAGTGATGCAGCGCCTACGCGGTTTTAGTGATGCAGCGCCTACGCGGCGCAAAGGCCTTTTGGATAAAATGGAAATTACCTCTCTCAGCTACGAACGCATGGTTGAAGACGCACTGCGTGGCGTGTTGCGCGAGGCTTTGAAGATCACGGCTGCGCAAGGCATGCCGGGTCAGCACCATTTCTATATTACGTTCGATACGACGGCCCCGGACGTGCAGATTGCGGCCAGCTTGAAGGCCCTGCACCCCAGCGAAATGACGATTGTTTTGCAGCACCAGTTCTGGGACCTGCAGGTACATGACGAGCATTTCGAAATTACCCTGAGTTTCAACGGCGTCAGCCAGCGCCTCATCGTGCCCTTTGCGGCAGTCACGGCCTTCGCCGATCCGCATGCCAAGTTCGGCCTGCAGTTCCATGTGGAATTCGAAGAGCGTTCGGGCGCCGATGAAGACGCCGACGCCGAAAATGACGACGCGGGCGATACGCCCATGAACGACATCCTGCCGGTGGACTCCTCAAAGGTGTCCCAACGGCTGAAGAGCGGACGTAAGGCGGCCACGCCGCAGGTTGCCCCCCTCGCCGCCGTCAAAAGCACCGACGATGACGACTCGTCAGGCAAAGTGGTCACGCTCGACGCTTTCCGAAAGAAGTAGTCGCGCCACAAGCCTCCGCCGCATCTACCGTTTCATTTGTAACTCAGTCAGTCACGGACGCCTCTCATGTTGGACGCAGCTTTCGCCGAAATCTTTCCCCTGGCCAAAGACACCACGCCCTATCGCAAGATCAGCAGCGAAGGTGTGTCGGTTGATAAATTCCGCGGCCAGGATGTGATTGCGGTCACGCAAGCCGCTATCACCAAACTGACGGCAGAAGCGTTTCGCGATCTTTCGCACCTTCTTCGCCCGGGCCACTTGAAGCAGCTGCGCGCCATCATGGACGACCCGGAAGCGTCGCCCAACGATCGCTTCGTGGCGCTTGAGCTGATGAAGAATGCCAATATCTCGGCAGGCTTTATTTTGCCCATGTGCCAAGACACCGGCACCGCCATCATCATGGGTAAAAAAGGCCAGCAGGTCTGGGTGGACGGCGACGAGTCCCAGGCCATTAGCGAAGGCGTTGCCGAAGCTTATAACAAGCTCAACCTGCGTTACTCGCAGATGAGCCCGACATCGTTGTTCGAGGAAAAGAACACCGCCAACAATCTGCCGGCGCAGATCGATTTGTTTGCCGTACCCGGCGACACGTACAAATTCATGTTCATGGCCAAGGGCGGCGGTTCGGCCAATAAGACTTATCTGTTCCAGAAAACCAAAGCCGTGCTGAACCCAGCGGGCTTGAAGAAATTCCTCGAAGAAGAAGTGAAAGCGCTGGGCACTTCGGCCTGCCCGCCGTACCACCTCGCCATTGTCATCGGTGGCTTGTCGGCCGAGATGACGCTGAAGACGGTGAAGCTTGCGTCCTCGCGCTACCTCGACGGCCTGCCCACCAAGGGCGGCACCCACGGCCAAGCCTTCCGCGATATCGCCATGGAACAAGAAGTGCTGGAAATGACCCGCACCATCGGCATCGGCGCGCAGTTTGGCGGCAAGTATTTCTGCCATGACGTGCGCGTGATCCGTCTGCCGCGCCACGGCGCATCTGTTCCTGTCGGTATCGGCGTGTCGTGCTCTGCCGACCGCCAGATTTTGGGCAAGATCACCCGCGACGGATTGTATGTCGAACAGCTGGAGCCGAACCCGGCGCAGTTCATGCCCGATATTAAAAGTGAAAAATTATCCGGCGACGTCGTGAAGATCGATCTCAACCAGCCCATGGATGAAATCCGCAAGATCCTCAGCAAGTATCCGACCAAGACGCGCGTCTCGCTGACGGGTCCGATGGTGGTGGCGCGCGATATCGCCCACGCCAAATTGAAAGAACGCATCGACCGCGGCGAAGGCTTGCCCGACTACATCAAGAACATGGCCGTCTATTACGCCGGCCCCGCCAAAACGCCGACCGGCTACGCCTCGGGTGCTTTCGGCCCGACCACGGCGGGACGCATGGACTCCTACGTCGACGAATTCCAAGCCAACGGCGGCTCCATGGTGATGCTGGCCAAAGGCAACCGCTCGAAGGCCGTAACCGAAGCCTGCAAGAAACACGGCGGTTTCTATTTAGGCTCCATCGGCGGTGCCGCGGCGCTGCTGGCGGAAAACTCCATCAAGAAAGTCGAAGTCCTGGAGTACCCCGAACTCGGCATGGAAGCCGTGTGGAAGATCGAAGTCGAAGACTTCCCGGCCTTCATCGTCGTTGACGATAAGGGCAATGATTTCTTCCAGCAGCTTTAAGCGCTGTAGCAACACCCTCCAGTCGTCACCCTCGGGCTTGTCCCGAGGGTCCAGGGTTAAGAAACTGAGTTTCAGAAAAGGTACGGTGGTAGCTGCATGCTGTATGCCCGCCACCCTGGATCCTCGGAACAAGTCCGAGGATGACAGAGGAGTAGGATGTGAAACCTGAACTCCTCTTTAACGGCCCCAAGCGCGCACCGCTCACCGTCGCCCTCACCCACGGCGCAGGTGCGCCCATGGACACGCCGTTCATGACGTTCTTCGCTGAAGGTCTCGCAGCCAAAGGCTTCCGCGTCGCGCGGTTTGAGTTTCCTTACATGGCGGCGCGGCGTGACACGGGCAAACGCAAGCCGCCCGACCGTCAACCTATCCTGCTCGACACCTGGCGCGCCGTCATCGACGAGATCGGCGCAGATAAACTGGTCATCGGCGGTAAGTCCATGGGCGGGCGCATGGCCAGCATGATCGCCGATGAAGCCGCCAATGAAGGAAAAGTGCGCGGGCTGCTCTGCCTCGGTTATCCCTTCTACGGCGCGGGGCGCAAAGACAAGCCGCGCACGGCGCATCTGGAAACCCTGAAAACGCGCACTCTTATATGTCAGGGTACGCGCGACCCCATGGGCGACAAAGATTCCGTCTCAAAACTGAAGCTTTCCCGCAAAATCCGCCTGCATTGGGCGGAAGACGGGGACCACGATCTTAAACCCCGGCGTGCGTCGGGCCTGACACACGAGCAAAACCTCATAGCCGCCCTTGACGCGGCAGCCTCATTCCTCGCAGGGTTGTAGAACCAGTACAGCTGAGGACACTTACATGCGTTGCCTGCCCATCGTGATTTTCGCGGTCGCGACCCTCGGAGCGGGCGTCTTGCCGGCTTTCGCCGCAGCCCCCAATCCGGCTGAGTCCCGCACCTTCCTCAGCAGCGGCATGCAAAAGGACAACGGCGGCGATTTTGACGGCGCCATTGCCGATTACACACGCGCTGTTGAGCTGGATCCCAAAAACGGGCTGGCCTATGTCCGCCGCGGCATGGCGCACGACAATAAAGGCGAGATGGAAGACGCGATAAAAGATTATGCGGCGGCGCTCGCAACCAAAAATATGGAGCGTGACGCAGAAGCCGTTCTCTATTCCATGCGCGCCGATACCTACTTGCGCCAGGACATGCGCAAAGAAGCGATCGCCGATTTCGACCGCGCCCTCGCGATTAATCCCAAACTGTTTCAGGCCAATCTCGGTCGCGGCATCACGCGCTTGATGGTTGGGGATTTTGCCAAGGCGCAAACGGATTACGAAGCCGCGCTCAAAGAACGCCCCGATGATGCGGCGGCGCTGTACGGCATGGGAATCATTGCGTACTGGAAGCAGGACTGGAAAACAGCCGAGAGCCGTTTCACAGGCCTTCAAAAGAAATCGCCCGATGATCCCAACGTCGCCATCTGGGCCATTCTGTCGCAGAGGCGTAACGGCAAGACTGTAAACGCAACGGAGTACAAGACCATCAATCAAGCGGAATGGCCAGGCCAGGTGGTTGCGCACTTATTCGGAACCGATGAGCCGTTGGAAAAGTTCATTTCGGAAGCCGAAGAACATCACGACACCAACGAGCCCTACTTTTCTTGCATCGGATCGTTCACGAGTTTTTCGCTAGCGCAGATCGAAAAACGCGTCGACATAGCTCACATCAACGATTTACAGACCACCTTCCAGAAATGCGCAGAACTTGGCCTTGAAGGCCACATTGCGTTGAATGAAATCAAACTCCTGAAGGCGCGCTAAGCCATGTCTACCCGCACCGAAACCGACACCATGGGCGCCGTCGAAGTTCCCGCCGACCGTTATTGGGGGGCGCAGACGCAACGCAGTCTGGAGAACTTCAAGATCGGCGGACAGCGCATGCCCATCGCGCTGATCCGCGCCTTCGGCGCGCAAAAACGCGCGGCAGCGTTGGCGAACAAGACGCTGGGCGAGCTGCCAGCCGACATCGCCGATGTCATCGCGCAAGCAGCCCAGGAAGTCGCCGACGGTAAGTGGGACGACGAATTTCCGCTGGTGGTCTGGCAAACCGGTTCTGGCACCCAGACCAATATGAACGCCAACGAAGTCATCGCGGGCCGCGCCAACGAAATCCTTACCGGCAAAAAAGGCGGCAAGAAACCTGTTCACCCCAACGATCACGTGAATTGCGGGCAGTCATCCAATGACAGTTTCCCGGCGGTGATGCATATCGCCGCGGCCCTTGAGGTCAACACGCGGCTGATACCGGCTTTGGAAAAGCTCCAAGGCAGCCTCGACAATAAAGCCGACGCCTTCTCCACCATCGTGAAAATCGGCCGCACGCATTTGCAGGACGCGACGCCCCTCACCCTCGGCCAGGAATTTTCCGGCTATGCGGCGCAAGCCGGCTACGGCGTAGAGCGCGTGAAAGCCACGCTGCCGCGTATCTATCGGCTCGCGCAAGGCGGCACGGCCGTTGGCACAGGACTAAACGCCAAAAAAGGCTTTGCCGAGAAATTCTGCCAAGAGCTGCGCCAAAGCACCGGGCTCGCCTTCTGGCCTTCGGTAAATTTCTTCGAATCTCTCGCCACGCACGACACGATGGTGGAGTTGTCGGGCGCGTTGAATACCATCGCCGTGTCGCTGATGAAAATCGCCAACGACATCCGTTTGCTGGCCTCCGGCCCGCGCTCGGGTTTGGGCGAGTTGATCTTGCCGGCTAATGAGCCCGGCTCATCGATCATGCCGGGCAAGGTTAATCCCACGCAGGCCGAGGCGCTGACCATGGTCTGCGCGCAGGTGATGGGCAACCACATGGCCGTAACCGTCGCCGGTTCGCACGGGCATTTGGAACTGAACGTCTTCAAGCCCGTGATCATTCACAACGTGCTGCAATCCATCGCGCTGCTCAGCGACGCCATGGCCAGCTTCGTCGCACACTGCGTGAACGGGTTGAAACCCGACAAGGCCGTAATCGCGCGCCACGTGGATAATTCATTGATGCTGGTGACCGCGCTCGCTCCGCACATCGGCTACGACAAGTCGGCTGAGATCGCCAAGAAGGCTCACGCCGAAGGATCCACCCTTAAAGAAGCGGCCGTGAAGTCGGGCCACGTCACGGCGGAGCAGTTCGATACCTGGGTGAAGCCGGGCGAGATGACTGGGCCGCATGACTAGTGCGGGTGCAATCAAGAAGCGCTCGGTCAATATCGCCGGGCACCGCACCAGTGTGTCTATCGAAGAACCCTTCTGGGATGCTTTGCGCGATATCGCCGCGCGCGAGAAGAAATCGGTCAACGACCTGATCGCGGACATCGACGGCGCCCGCGACGGCAACCTCTCCAGCGCGATCCGGGTCTATGTGCTGCGCGCTTTGCAGAAGTAATTACTTCGCCGGCAGCAGCATGATGTTGGGAAGGTCCAGCGCACCTTTGATGGTGATGGGCACGGCGGCCGGTTTTGTGACCTGAGCTGATTCCAAGCGCAAACGGCCCGACATGTCCACCAGCCAACGCGGCAGATCGATTGTGCCGGTAAACGCGCCGCCGTAGGACTTTGACGCCACGGTGGCATCTTCCACTTTGATGCGCCCGTCGGCGGCGGAGAACCGGGTCTCCAGCGTGATGGGCGACTTCTGTCCTTCGGCCTGACTTGCCGCGACGACCGCACCAAGCAAACCAGAGATCACACCGGTTCCTGTTTCAGTCGCCGAAACCTTGAGGCTGCCTGAACCGGATAGCGACGCAATCATGGACGCGGGACTTGCGCCTTGCGCCCGGAAACTTCCGGCGAAATCCGCTTTGCCCTGCGACTTTAAAGTTGTCGTGCCGCCGTTGATCGCAGCCGCCACACCGGCAAGATCGCCGCCGATGAAGGCGACTTCGCCCTGCACGACCGGCACAGGCTCAGCCGCCATGCGCAAATACAACTGACCTGGCGCGTTGAAGACTTTCCCGTTCCATTCGGTTATTTCACCAACTGCATCGCCGACCAGAAGCCGGCCTGAGAATTGCTGCACCTGAATGCCGCGTGCACTAAATGAAGGCCCCGCGATCTGGAGATTGCCACGCCAGCCTTTGAGGAAACGCCAATCGAACGCCTCTTCGGACCATGCATGAGCCGGGGGTTTCGCTTGTACCTTGGCGCCACGCGGCGTCGCGACCACGGGAGTCAAAGGCGGCGGCGCGGGCGGCATAATTTTATCGAGCGCGAGCGCAACGCCGGTGAGTGCTCCCGTAACCTCGGGCGCGCCCGTTCCGCGCGCGATCGTGAGCTCGCCGCCGACAACATTGTCGCCAATGCGCAAAGCTAAGGATTCAATTTTCGTCTGGGTCTGATCATGCGTTACGCGCGCCGTGACTTTCACCGCGCCCGGATCAGCCATTCCGATGGGCCAAGACTGACCGGCGGCCTTCATAAAGGCGGCGAAGCTCGCCTGGCTGACATCCACGTTCATTGCCACGTGCGGCTGCTGATCGATGTTCAAGGCCTGGCCGTCGGCTTGCATCGTCAATCCGCCCGCTTTGAAAGTCGCGGCCATGTCGGCCTGAGCGAAGCTGCCTTTGAGCACGCCTGTTAACGACACCGGCGTCAGCGGGCGCAGGAGTTCAGGAACGGAAAATCCAAAGGCACGGCCCACGCGCTCCAGATCAGCGGCGGAGAGATCGAACTGCACATCATCAAAGTGCGGTGTGACTCCTAGGCCGCCGATGCTGCCGCTGAACCAAGCGGTGGCCCCACCTACATTCTCAAAAGATGCGCTGCGCAGGTTGAGTGCCGAATCTCTCAATGAGAAATCGATACCGGCTTTGCCGTTGGCGACACCGCCCAGTGTCAGAGCATCGATCTGAAGATTCACATCGGCATCAAACCCCGCGAGCCCATCCAAGGCACTCATGGTTGGCTTTACGCCGTACGTTGCTTGCCCAGCCGGCGCGGCAGAAGAAGGCGCGTTTACTTTCGCGAACAGCGGAAGGTAGGCATCAACGTTGAGACTATTCAGCGTGAGGTCCAAACCCCACAGGGGCTTTGACCCGCTATGCCACGACATACGGCCCGTGATCGCGCTGGTATCGACCGTGGCCGTGACGTCGCTGAGCGTGAGTTGCGCGAGCGTGCCTTGCAGGGCCGCGCGGAAGGAAGCGTTGGTCAGACGTCCTTGCAGGATCTTGCCGGGGGCAGGATCAAGGCCCAACCAAGTGAGTGCGCCGCGCAGATCGCCGCTTTGCACTTCCAGCGCCCCTTCGAAGGTCGGGTCGTCCTCAAACCGCGCGAGGCCGTAAGCTTTGGCGCGCGTCGCGCCTGGCATTTCAATTGAGGCTTCGGTGACTGTCAGTTCGCCCTGCGCCAGAGACGCGGTGACAAGCCCACCGCGCAACGTCTGATCGCGGTACGACAGCACCGGCATACGCAGCTCAAACGTCGCCGCGAGATTTTTGAAAGGCGCGTACAGCGCATGATTGGCAGTCGGCGTTTGCGCCTTGGCCGTCGTCACAAAGTTGAATGAGTTGGAAGGCGTCGCGTCTGCAAACTTCCATGTCTGCACGTCAACCGCACTGGTCTCGATTTTGACATCGAGCTTGGGCGATGTGTCCGCCGTCCAAACGATTGTGCCTTTTCCGGCCGTGCCGCCAATATCGAGTATCAGCGGGTCGGCAGTGACAGTTTGGGCTGTGCCGCGAAGGCGCGTGGTCAGTGTAAAGGGCTTCTGCGCGGCCTGCGGCGTCGGCGTGTTGGCATTGATGACGCCAAACGCCGCCAGCAACCCCGCCGAGCTGGCGCCGGAAATATTCAGATCGCCGCGCACGTCCCAGCTTTCGGCCAAAGGCGTGACAGTGCCCGAAAATCTGGCCGCGGCATCTGCTTCGGGCAACTTTGTGCTGATGGTCAACGCGCGCGTACCGCCTGAGCGGCCCAGCGTGGCATCAACATTCACCGGCACATTGCCCAATGTAATATCGCCGGTCAGCGATAAGTTGGCCGGACGGGCGACCAACGCGAGATCAATGCCGCTGGCCGAAACGGTAGAACCGTTTGCTGTGTCCTGGAAAGTCACGACGCCGTCATTAATGACAATGCGCTCGACATTGATATCAAACGGCGCGGCGCCGGGCGCCGATGCCGTGCCGGGTTGCCCCGGTGCGGAGAACAAATCGAAATCAAGAAAATCGATCTTGCCCACGTCGTTGCGCGTCACGCGCGCTTCGGGCTTTGCCAGCACCAGTTCGCGGAATACAAAATCTCCGCGCAGGAGCGGCAGAAATGCCAGCCGCGCACTCAGGCGGTCGACGGCCACAAAGTCGTCGGCGATATCACCGGCAACGCGCACAGCGTTAGCGTTGAGCGCCGGCCTTGGGAGAATCACAAAATCGACGTCGCCGTTGATGGAGACCGGACGGCCCGTGGCCGCGCTTAGACGCGTAGCAAAGGAGTCGCGATATTTTGTCCAGTCGATCAGGCTCGGCGCCACCAACAAACCTGCGGTAACGACGACAACACCGGCGGCAATACTAAGGCCTTTGACCAGCTTGGGGGGGCGTGACGAAATCAGAACGCGCCTTCCGCAAGTGCCATAAGGGGTTTGCTGCCTGAACGGACAACGGCGTCCAGACCGCTGATCTGCGGCAATACACGCTGCATGTAATATCGACCAACGGCGAGCTTGGTGGCGGTGAATTCGCTGTCATCTTTCTTGGCCGTGGCCGCTTCGATCATCAGGACCCAGGTCCAAGCAAAAGCCGTGAGCCCGAACATACGCAAGTAATCATTAGCGGCGGCGGCGCGGGCATTGGGATCGTTTTTGGATTCATCGACCATCCACTGCGTTACGGCCTTCAGGCGCTCAACGGCGTCTTTTAAGGGCGAGATAAACTCCGCCATGTCGTTGCGGCTGCCCACGCGGGCGAGCGTGCCGTCAACTTCCTTCAACCAGCCCTTGAACAAGCGCCCGCCCTCAATGCCGAGCTTGCGACCAACGAGATCCAGCGCCTGGATGGTGTTGGTGCCTTCATAGATTTCGGTGATGCGCACATCGCGCACCAGCTGCTCCATGCCGTGCTCGCGGATGTAACCATGACCGCCGAACACCTGCAGGCAGGCGTTAGAGATTTCCGAGCCGTAGCCGGTGCCGCAAGCTTTGACGATCGGCGTCATGAGCCCTGCCATATCTTCGGCATGCTGGCGCACGGCAGCATCGGCATGTTTGTGCGAGATATCGACCTGCAGGTGCGCCCATACCGCCAGCGCGCGTTCCGCTTCGATGATGGCGCGCGAAAACAGCAGACGGTTGCGAATGTCGGGATGAACGATGATGGGATCGGCGGGCTTATCGGGGCGCGCCACGCCGTCGGCTGCACGACCTTGCAAACGATCCTTGGCGTAAGCCACAGCGCTTTGATAGGCGGTCTCAGCGACACTGATACCCTGGCTGCCGACGAACAGGCGTTCCTTGTTCATCATCACGAACATGCCGGCGAGACCTTTGTGCGGTTGGCCCACGAGCCAGCCGGTGGCGCCGTCGAAGTTCATCACACAGGTGACCGAAGCCTTCATTCCCATCTTGTGTTCGATGGAGCCGCAAGCCGCTGCATTGCGCTTGCCCAGCGAACCATCGGCATTGGGTAAAAACTTCGGTACCAAGAACATGGAAATGCCACGGCTGCCTTCGGGCGCATCGGGCAAACGTGCGAGCACGAGGTGCACGTGGTTGTCGGTCATATCGTGTTCGCCGGCCGAGATGAAAATCTTGGTGCCGGTAATGCTGTAGCTGCCGTCACCGTTCGGGACAGCGTTCGTGCGCAGCAAACCCAAATCTGAACCAGCGTGAGATTCCGTCAGGCACATGGTGCCTTGCCATTCACCACCGATGAGTTTCGGCAGGTAATAGCTTTTCTGCTCGGGCGTGCCGAGCGCGGCCAACGCGAGAATGGTGCCTTGCGTCAGGCCCGGATAAAGGCCAATCGAAAGGTTGGCCGAGCCGACCATTTCGCTGACGAGGTAATCAACGGTCTCGGGCAAACCTTGCCCCCCGTATTCGGGGTCCGCGGTCAGGCCGCACCAGCCGCCCTCAGCATATTGCTTGTAAGCTTCCTTGAGACCCTTGGGCGTCGTGACTTTGCCGTCCTTGAAGATGCAACCTTCCTGGTCGGCGCTTTGATTGATGGGGAACAGCACGCCTTCGCAAAGCTTGGCGCATTCATCCAGCACCGCGTCCATGAGGTCGGCGGTGGCGTCGGCAAAGCCGGGCAACGCCGTCAGTTTGTCGGCCGCACCGAACACGTCGTGCAGCACAAAACGCATTTCTTTAAGCGGAGCCGTATAGGTCGTCATGGTACCCCCCCCGTGGCACTTCTCTGGCTTAGGTTAAGCCATTGTCACAGGTCGTCAACTCGGCCCGGAACGGCAACAAAATCAACGTCAATTGTTACCATCTGTCACAAATCCGCACTAAAATAGTCCACTTTTATCCCGTAAGACTTTGAGCACGGTCATTCACACAACGCGGGATAGTCATGGCTCTGCCCGACCCGAAATCCTATTTGATGCGCATCCGAGACTACGCGGTCTTAAGTGAGACTGAGGAGTTGGACTTGGTGCGCCGCTGGTTCAACGACGCCGACCGCGACGCGTTTGACGCCCTGATCGCCAGCCACCTGCGCATGGTGCCGAAGGTAGTGCAGCACTACGCCGGTTACGGCATGTCGGCCGAAGACCTGATCGGCGAAGGCAACTTGGGTCTGCTGCAAGCGGCCGAGCGTTTCAAACCGGAAAAGGGTTTCCGCTTTTCGACCTATGCCCGCTGGTGGGTGAAGGCTGCGGTGTTGAATCACATTTTGCAGAATTGGTCGTTGCTGAAAGTCGGCAGTGGCGCTGGCAAGTCGCGGTTGTTCTTCAACCTGCGCCGCGCGAAGCGATCCATGCAACCCGACGGGCGTCATTTGACCGACGCGCAGATCGCCAAACTCGCGCACAATTTTCGCGTGACCAAAGACGATATCGTCGCCATGGATCAGCGCATGTCCGCGAATGATGTGTCGTTGCATCAGCCGGTGCCCGGCAGCGACGGTGTGACTGTGGGCGACTTGGTGGCCGATACCACACCCAATCCGGAAGAAATCCTCGCGGCCCAAGATGAGCGCGAAAACCGCGCGGCTATTCTGCAAGCGGCCCTGGCGAAGCTTGATCGCCGCGAGAAAGAAATCGTGACCAAGCGCTATCTCACCGAACGCCCCGCGACACTGGCGAAGCTGGCGACGCTCTATGGCCTCACGGCTGAGCGCGTACGCCAGATTGAAGTGAAGGCCATCGCCAAGCTGGGCCAATACATCAAACCGCGCAGCCCCGCCTTCGCGCGTTAATTAAAAAACTTATCCCTTCCGCATCCAAGCGGGCGCGAAGCCGCATCTCTATGTGTGAGACCAACCTCACACAGGAGATAACGTCATGAACGGCTTTGAATCGAACGTTTTTATAGTGATGCAATTACTCGTCGCTTGCGCCGTGGTGCTGTGCGGCGCCGAAGCGGTGTTAACCGACATTCAGGCTAAGCGCCTGATCCGTAAGCGCATTTCAGACCAAAATCCCCGCCGGTAAAAAATATTTAGCGAACGTGCATCCAAACGGGTGTGCGCACGCATCTCTGCTACTAGGATCAATACGGGTTAGGGGAGACAAACCATGATGAAAGATATCGCCGAGATATTTGGCGTAATTATGCCGTTTCTGTTCGCAGCGGTCGTCGTCCTCGGCGTTCTGTACTTCCGCTACCTGCGACGCTTGGAAACCGAGAAGACGATCCGCTTGGCCATCGAACAAGGCCACCAATTAGATGCGCAGCTGATCGAAAAACTCATGGAGCCGCAGCAGAAGTCGCAGCAAGGCCCTGAGAAAATGCGCGCCGGCGGCACGATTGTTTTGTTCGTCGGGTTAGGTCTCGCCGCCTTGGGCGTAATCAAACACGGATTTAACGATATCGATCACAACGTGCTGGGTGCAGGCGCTCTTGTGGCATTGATCGGCGCCGGCATCGTGACCGCTTCGTACATCGCAAAGAAACCTAATACCTGACAGATTTGACGTGCCGCCCGGGGGAAGAACAAGCTTCGCGTCGCTGGCTGAGTCGGCAGTGGTGGTTCTGGCCATGGCCGGCAACGACGCCGCCTTCAGCGAACTGGTGACGCGCCGGCAAAGCACGATCCGCAACTTGCTGCACCGGCTGTCGGGCAACCGCGCTTTAGCAGACGACCTGGCGCAACAGACTTTTCTGCAAGCTTGGAAGAACATCAGCACGGTGCGGTCGGCAGAAGCTTTCGGCGGATGGTTGCGGCAGATCGCCGTCCACACTTGGCTGCAAGAGGCCCGCAAAGCCAAAATGGCGACCGTCCCGCTCGAAGAAGCGCAACTTTTACCCGCCGAGGGTGTTCGATCACCCGCTCAGAAAATTGATCTGGACCGGACCCTGGCGAAGTTAAAAGATACGGAGCGGCTGTGCATCGTTTTGTCCTATAATGAAGGCCTTAGTCATGGTGAAATCGCCGAAGTCACCGGCTGGCCTTTGGGAACAGTAAAGTCTCACGTCAGCCGCGGCGCGGAACACATGCGAGAACTTCTAGCCGGATATGGTGGATAACAATGAGCAATGACATTGACACCGACCTGCGGCGGCTCTTCGCCGAAAGCCGCGAAGAAATTCAAGATGTGGGTTTCACCGCACAGTCCGCAAAGCTGATTGCCCGCCAGCGCAACATTCAACGTCTTGGCGCGGCGGCGATGGTCGTGTTGATCGGCATCGTGGCTGCGGCGCTTGCGCCGGTCTTATCCGAAGCCACGCAGTTTATCGGCGCGAGTTCCCTCGCGCTTTCCGGTGTCGATGAATTCACAATGATGGCCATCGCCTGGGGCACCGCCGCCCTCGCCGGTTTCTATGCGCTGGTCTGGGCGCGGCCTTAAAACTTTATGGCGCTGACCATCAACGAGCTTCCGTCTGCTAACTTCGGTCCGCGCAAGACTGTCGGCGGCGAAACGCGCGTGCGCCATGTCGTCATGCACTATACGGGCATGACACCGTGCCAAAAAGCGTTGGACCGCCTGTGCGATCCCAAGGCCGAAGTCAGCGCCCATTACGTCGTGGATGAAGATGGCACCACGCACCGCATGGTGGCTGAGGACATGCGCGCTTGGCATGCGGGTGTTTCCTTCTGGCATGGCCTGCGCGACATCAACAGTACCTCGGTCGGCATTGAAATCGTCAATCCCGGCCACGACTACGGCTACCGCGCGTTTCCGGAGGCGCAGATTGAAGCGGTGATAGAACTGACAACTGGCATCATGCAGCGCCACACCATTGCGCCGTGCAATGTGCTGGGTCATTCCGATGTGGCGCCAGGCCGCAAGGTTGATCCTGGTGAATTGTTTCCTTGGCAAAAGTTAGCCACACACGGCATCGGGCTTTGGCCCGCGGAAACAGTTACCCTCGCCGGCCACGCCGATATGACGGGGGCGCTGCGCCGCTTGTCCGAGATTGGCTATGCTGTTCCGCTGACGCCCGAACTGGGCAGCGACATTCTCAAACCGGAATCGGCCGTGACCGATGTGATCGCTTCGTTCCAAGGCCACTACCGCCAGAGCAAAGTCGACGGCGTACTCGACAATGAAACCGCCACACGCATCGCAGCGGTCGCGGTGTGCTTCGCGACGGCCCGTCGCTAACTGTCCAAAACCGCGCGCAGTTTCGGCGCCAACTGTTCCAGCGTGAATGGCTTACCAATCAAATGCGCGGTCACGCTAAGGCCTTCGTTCTGCACGGCGCCTTCGCGATTGTAGCCACTGGTATAAAGAACTTTCAGGTTCGGGCGGCGGGCAAGCGCGATCTCTGCGAGCTTCCGGCCGTTGACGTCCGGCATGACGATATCGGTGAACAGCATAACAATATCCGGATGCGCCTCTAGCAATCGCAAAGCCGCTCCCGCACCTTCGGCTTTCAGAACCCTGTATCCCAGTTCCTCTAGCGCACTTGCAGTAATTTCGCGCACGGCCGGCTCATCGTCCACCACCAGCACCAGTTCATCGGGCTTTGCGCGCGCGAGTGTGTTTTCGCTCTCTTGGGGGTGCGCGGTCTCGAGAGCGTCACGGCGCGGCAGGTAAATTTCTACAATCGTGCCGCGTCCTACCTGCGATGCAATCTTGATGTGCCCGCCGGATTGTTTGACGAAGCCATAGACCTGGCTTAGCCCCAGACCCGTACCCTTGCCCACAACCTTCGTCGTAAAAAAGGGATCAAACGCCTTTGCGAGCACATCAGGCGGCATGCCCAATCCGGTGTCAGCTATTGTCAGTTGGACATAATCGCCGGCCGTCAGCTCGGCATTATTTTGTATTTTTGGTGCATTGGCGTCAGCGTTTTCTGCCTCGATGAGGAGACTACCTCCGTCGGGCATGGCGTCGCGCGCATTGAGCGCGAGATTGAGAATCGCATTTTCAAGCTGATTGCGATCGGCATGCACGCGCCACAATCCGTCCTCGACCATGACCTGTAAACGAACATCGCGGCCCAAGGATCCGCGCAGCAGTTCCGACATACCTTGCACGAGCTTGCTTACATCCACCGCTTCGGGGCGCAAAGCCTGTTGTCGCGAGAAAGCAAGCAAGCGCTGGGTAAGCTTCGCCGCGCGGCGTGCACCTTCGGTGGCAGCATCGATATACTGCTGGACGCGTGGATCTTCGGATTTCACACGCCGGCTCAATAAACCGAGCGAGCCAATCACGATACCCAACATATTGTTGAAGTCGTGGGCAATGCCGCCCGTAAGATGACCGACGGCTTCCATCTTCTGAGCCTGGCGCAAGGCCTCTTCCGCCTTTGAGCGCTCGATGACTTCAGCCATCACGCGGTCTTCAAGATTGGCATTGAGCGCTTGCAACGCTTCTTCGGCACGCCTTTTTTCTTCTAGGTCGCGCTGCGCACCTTGGAAAAGCCGCGCGTTGTCGATGGCAGTCGCGGCCTGGCCGGCAATGCCCGCGAGCAACGATTCATGCTCTTGTTTGAACACGCCGGTCGTTGCATGGCCGAAGAACAATCCGCCCAGAACTTCACCAGAGCGCGACGTGACCGGCACAGCGAGATAACTGCGCACCGGCAGATGGCCCGGCGGCATACCCTTATACGGCTCGCTTTTGCCGTAACGCGGATCTTTCATAATGTCGTCGGAACGGATAATGCCTTCGCCGTGGAATGTCGGCCTGAACACCGCCGTGGCGCGCGGCATGGGAAACTTCGAGAAGTTTTCGCGCGGCACGCCCGAAAGCGCGTAAAGCATGTAGCTCTCGCCCTTCTGGTTCACCACGTTATAGAAAAATGCGCCGAATTGCGCCCCTGAGAGCGCCACACCGGCATCGGTCGCAGCCTGCACAAGCCGGTCCAGATCAAGCTCTGCTGCGAGCGTTGCGCCCGTGCGGTTGAGCACTTCCAGACTGCGCTTCTCTTGGCGCAGGTTCTCTTCGGTCTCGCGCAAATCTGTTAGATCGGTATTCACGCCGATCATGCCGAGGAAATCGCCCGCGGCGCTGGTGCGTGGTTCCGATGTGGTTTTGAAAATGCGGTAGACGCCGTCCGCGCGGCGATAGCGCGCTTCAACGGTAAAGCCGGTATGATTTTGCATGCCGGCTTCAAACTTTTCGAAAACTTGCGCCCGATCGTCGGGGTGAATCTGCTCGGACCAATCGAAGGTCGCTATATCTTTGTCGCTTATGTTCCAGAACTTGCGCAAAGCGTCATTGATGTAAATGCATTTGCCTTGCTCGTCGCCCATCCAAAGCATCACCGGCGCGCGTTCTGCGATAAGCCGGAAACGCTCTTCCCCGGCTTCGCGGAAAACCGAGGCGCGCGCGCGCTCGATCTCGGCCCACGTACGCTCGGCGATGTCGCGCACCAAAGCGACTTCGTCATCGGTCCATGCGCGCGGTGTTTTTTGGTGGATATGCAAACCTGCGGTCCACTCACCGTCGTGAAATAGCGGAATAGAAATGACCCGGCCATTTCCAACTCTTTGAAACCCGGCGCACCGCCCGAGGTGTCGTCGATGCGCAATACCGAGCCGGATTTCGCCATGCCGACGTTTGCGCCGAATTCTATAAGGCTATGTCTTCCGCGAAGAGACTTTGTCCCGGGCGTGCGCCATTCGCCTTCCACAACAAACTCATCACCCGCGCGCACATAATAATTCGCTTGGTCGACTCGCAAATGGTATCCAAGCGCCTCGGTGACGTAATTCATAATGGCCGCAGGATCGCTCATGCTGTGCAAAGCATCAGCCACCTGCATGCGAAATTGTGTACGCTCTTGCGCCTTGCGCAAGCGCTGTTCGGCAAGGATAGTTTCGGTCGTCTCAGTGCACATCACCAGCACACCGCCGATGCCGTGCGGCGCGTTCGCGTCATCAATAGGGCTGAAGCTGTAAGTCCAGTACACATCCTCGCGCTTGCCATGACGCGTGATGGGAACAAGGTGATTCTCGTTCCACGTCGAGCCGCGGCCCGACATCACCTGATCGATCTGTGATCCAATGATCGGCCAGATCTCGACCCAGCAATCGTGGCCGCGTTGGCCAAGCGCATGCGGGTGCCGCTCCGGCCCAATCGATCGCCGGTAAGCATCGTTATAAAACTGAATGAGCTCTGGGCCCCACCACAAGAAAATCGGGTGTTGGGTTGAAAGCAACAGACGGACGGCGACCTTGAGCGCCACCGGCCACGTTGCCGGCGTGCCGAGCGGACTGGCCGCCCAGTCATAGGCGCGAATCAGCGCGCCCATTTCACCGCCCCCTTGCAGGAAGTCGGGCACAAGATTGATGTCTTTACTGAGGCCTAGCGTCGCGGCAACCAAAGGAGACTCCCTTCGACTAGTCCCGTTACGATAGCGCCCACCGTATCCCCGCCCCAAAACTATCCGGCAAATTCTTGCTTAGAAGAGGTTGTTGCCCGCTTGACCTCTGGCTTGACCTGGGCCGGGCGCGCGCCCATTCTCCGTCCGCGCCAGATGGCTGGATGGCCGCTGTTTGCTCTCGCAGGCAGAGGAAAGTCCGGGCTCCACGGAAGCAAGGTGCCGGATAACGTCCGGCGGGGGCAACCCCAGGGAAAGTGCCACAGAAAACAAACCGCCAGCTTCTGCTGGTAAGGGTGAAAAGGTGCGGTAAGAGCGCACCGCGCGGCTGGTAACAGCAGCGGCAGGGTAAACCCCACCTGGAGCAAGACCAAATAGGGACGGCCGTTCGGGTAGCTTGCTATGCCGAAAGGTGTGTTTTCGCACCGTCGTCCGGGTCGGTCGCATCGAGGTGCGCAGTGATGCGCATCCCAGAGGAATGGTCATCCATTGGGCACCAGGTGAAAATCTGGGGCCCGAGGACAGAACCCGGCTTATAGGCCATCTGGCGCGTTTTTATCCCCAAGTCATTCCAGCCAAAGGAGAAACAAAGTTTCGCCCGCGCGACACTCTCTTTCGCGCTGCAAACAAGAACATTCCAAGAACAAAGGCCTGTAAACCCAAGTACTTAAGGGCTAATCCCATTGACACCCACAAAATCCCATGAGATACCATTAAGGTCCAATTACAGGCCTCGGTAGTTTTTCCTAACTCATTGGAATTTCAGAACGAGCGGTGGCTGGACGCCCAGGGGAACGGGCTTCGAGGGTAATCCGGCGATGAAAGCGTTCTTTGGAACGTTCGTGAACAAGGTTGACGCTAAGGGGCGCGTATCCGTGCCCGCGCCTTTCCGCGCGGTCATTCAGGGTCGCGGTCTGCAAAGCGTCGCCTTACATCCATCGCTGTTCGACGCCTGCTTGGAAGGCGCCGGTTTCGACCGTTTTGAAAACCTTGAGTCCGAAATGTCGGACTCGTTTTCACCCACGCCGCGCAATGAAATCGCCGATTTGATCATGGCCGAACTGCGCGAACTGCCTTTCGACGGCGAAGGCCGCATCGTTCTGCCCGACGAATTTATCGCGAAGTCCAACTTGAAGGACCAAGCCACATTCATTGGCCAAGGCCGCAAGTTCCAGATTTGGGAACCCACCGCCCTCGCCGCGCTTATGAAAGCCAAATTGCAGCGCGTCGCCGCCGCCGTGAAGAACGGTGACGCCTGATGTGCGCAGCTTTCACAAATGGTACCCCCTTACCCGCGACACCCGATCATATCCCCGTTCTCCTCAAAGAAGTCATCGAAGCCCTCGCGCCTAAAGCCGACGGCGTCTATCTCGACGGCACCTTTGGCGCGGGTGGTTACACCGTTGCTATTCTGGAAGCTGCACCTTGCGTGGTGTGGTCTATCGACCGCGATCCCGAAGCCCTGCAACGCGGTGAAGCGATCGCCGCGCGGTTCCCCGGCCGCCTCAATCTTGTGCAGGGCCGCTTCGGTGATATGGCTGATCTGTTGTCGTCGCGCGGTATCACTGGCGTTGATGGCGTTGCCCTCGACATCGGTGTGAGCTCGATGCAGATCGACGACCGCAGCCGTGGTTTCTCGTTCCTGCGCGATGGTCCTTTGGACATGCGCATGGAAAAGAGCGGCCGTTCCGCCGCCGACGTGGTCAACACGCTTTCCGAAAAAGAACTCTCGGACATCATTTTCACCTACGGCGAAGAGCGTCATGCCCGCCGCGTGGCGCACGCCATTGTCGAAGCCCGCCGCGAGCGCCCGTTCTCGCGCACGCTGCGCCTGGCCGACGTCATCCGCGCCGAAGTGCGCCGCTCGCAAGACGGCATCGATCCTGCAACCCGCACCTTCCAAGCCTTGCGCATCTATGTGAACGACGAACTGGGCGAACTCGAGCGCGGCCTGCTGGGTGCCGAGAAGTTGCTGCGCCCGGGCGGCATCCTCGCCGTCGTCTCGTTCCACTCGCTGGAAGACCGCATCGTCAAAACATTCCTGAAGGCGCGCTCGGGCTTGGCTATCCGCCCCTCGCGCCATACGCCGGCCAGCATCGGCGCGGCGCCCGCCACGGCCACCTTCACACCGCTGTCGCGCCGCCCCATCGGCCCCAGCGAAGACGAAATCGCCCGCAACCCGCGCGCCCGTTCGGCGCGCTTGCGTATTGCCGCGCGTACCGCTGCGCCCTTGCTCACCGCTCTCGCTGGAGGCCTGGCATGAGGGCGTCTTATTTCCTGTGGGGCGCTTTGGTCGTTGGCGGCGGCGTTTCGCTGTTCATGCTCAAATATAAAGTACAGGGCTTAGAGAACGAACTGATTGGGCGCCAGGAGCAGGTCTTAAAGGACCGCGCCGCCGTTCGCGTGCTGCAGGCCGAGTGGACTTACCTGAACGATCCTGAGCGCCTGCGCCGTTTGAGCGCTGAGCATTTGGGCTTTGCGCCGGCCACGCCAAAGAACATCGCCGACATTTCGTCGCTGCCTTATCGCGCGGGCGTCGATGCGCCGGCGTCTCAAGCGCCTACGGCCAGCGTGTTGCCGCGTCCTGAGATCGAAGCGAAGGTCCAACCGGCGTCTGCGGACCCCAAAGGCTTCGCACCCATTCTGCTGACGCGCATTCAGCACCTGCTGTTCTCAAACTCCGCGGGTGCAGCGACCTTTCCGGCCAAGAAGGGCGCGCAGCCATGAACGTAAGATCGCAGCGCCGCAAACTGTTCCTGTATCCCGGCGAGGAAGTGAAGCCTAGCCGCGAGCCGAAGCTGCGCTTGCAAGGCACAACCACACGCGCGTTGGAAACCGGCCGCATGCGCTTGATCGTGACGGCCGGACTGTTCGGCGTTGCTTTCACCATGATTGGTCTGCGTCTGGTCGACATCATGGTCTTCAACGAAGGCCCTGCGGTTGTGAGCGCGAAAGCGCACGGCATCGCCCGCCCCGCGACGGCCCGCGCCGATATCGTGGACCGCAACGGCGTCATCGTCGCTACCAACCTGCCGACAGTGAACCTTTACGCCGATACACACAAAGTCCCGGACGCTAAGGAAGCCGCGCTAAAGATTGCCGCGACCCTACCCGACCTTAAGTACGACGAAGTCTATAAGCACCTGACGTCGGGCCAGCGCTTTATGTACCTGCGCCGCAACCTGACGCCGGCTGAACAGATGGCCGTCAACCGCCTCGGCATTCCGGGCGTGTCGTTTGAGGATTCCGAAAGCCGCGCTTATCCGCAAAGCTCACTGCTGGCCCACGTCGTCGGCGTCACCGATCCCGACAATCACGGCCTTGCTGGTATCGAAAAGAGTTTCGACGAAAGACTTTCGAACAGCCAGCAGCCGGTACAGCTTTCTATCGACGTGCGTATTCAACATGCCGTGCGCGAAAGTTTGGCCGCGTCCGTCGAACGCTTCCACGCCGTCGCCGGCAGTTCGGTCGTGATGGATGCACACACCGGCGAAATTCTCGCCATGGTGTCTCTGCCCGATTACGACCCGAAGGCCATGGGTACGGCTTCAAAGGAAGCGCGCTTCAATAGCACCACACTCGGCGTCTATGAAATGGGATCGACCTTCAAGCTGTTCACGGCCGCCATGGCGCTAGAGGGCGGCACGGCGCAGATTAACAGCCGCTACGACGCTTCGCAGCCGATCAAGATCGGTCGTTTCACGATCAAGGATTTTCACGGCTTGAACCGTGTTGTATCGGTTCCGGAAATCCTCATCCACTCGTCCAACATTGGCGCCGCCAAGATGGCGCTCGAAGCCGGCACCGATGCGCAGAAGAGCTTCCTGCGCAAGATGGGCCTGCTTGAGCCGTTGCGTCTGGAACTGCCGGAAACCGGCTCGCCGCAGTTCCCGTCCACGTGGCGCGACATTAACACCATCACCATTTCTTATGGCCACGGCATCTCGGTAACTCCGGTGCATGTCGTTTCCGCGATCTCGGCGTTGGTCAACGGTGGCAAGATTTATCCGCCGACAATCATTCGTCGCCTGCCCGGGCAGCAGCCCGAGGGCAAGCAGGTCATCTCAAACAAAACCTCCGAAGCCATGCGCGCGATGATGCGCCTGATCGTGCTGTATGGGTCTGGCAAACAGGCCGATGCCAAAGGCTATTTCGTCGGCGGTAAAACCGGCTCGGCCGAAAAAGTCACGCAGCGCGGCGGTTATTCGGAAACCTCTGGACGCACATCATTTGTCGCTGCCTTCCCGATCGAAGCGCCGCGTTATGTCGTCCTCGTCCTGCTCGACGAGCCTAAGGGTACGAAAGAGACTTACAATTTCGCCACCGCCGGCTGGAACGCAGCGCCCACCGTCGGCAGCATCGTCAGCAAGATCGGCCCAATGCTGGGCGTGTTCCCCATGGGTCACACCGACAGCTTCGGGCCTCTGCCTGCGCTGATGGCGACCTACGGCCCCAGCGAACAGAATAACAACGAGTACGGCGCAACCAGCGCGCCTGTCGTGATGAAAGCCAGCGCTCCGGCGGCTGCGCCCGTTGCGGTCGCGCCCGCCATTGCCGCAGACCTCGACGAAGAAACCACCAAAGTTTCGATCACGCGCACCGACAGCACCGATTCCATCGGCGGCCTGATCGACGACGTGAGCGCACAGGACCTCGCAGGAGGCTCCGGTGCGTCTCAGTGAATTGCTTGAGGAAGAGAGTATGGACGTGAGGGCGTTGAAGGATTTGGATATCACCGGACTGACGGCGGATTCACGCGCCGTGCAGCCGGGATTCCTGTTCGCCGCCCTGCCCGGCGTCAAACAGGACGGCCGCGAATACATTGTCGACGCTGTGAAGCGCGGTGCGACCGCCATCCTCGCCCCGCCGGGCACGGACTTGGCCGAAGGCCGCGTCACCATCACCGGCGTTCCCGTGCGCCTCATCACGGACAGCAACCCGCGTCGTCGCTTCGCCCTGATGGCCGCGCGCTTCTTTGGCGCTCAGCCCGAAACCGTCGCTGCCGTTACCGGTACCAACGGCAAAACATCGGTCGCACATTTCACGCAGCAGATCTGGACGGCGCTGGGTTTGAAAGCCGGCTACATGGGCACGCTCGGAGCTTATGGTCCCGGTGTGCAGGTCGATGGCAGCCTGACGACGCCTGACCCCACCAAGCTGCACATCATGCTGGCCGAGATGGCCGACCGCGGCGTCACGCACCTCGCCATGGAAGCTTCGAGCCACGGCCTGCACCAGTTCCGTGTCGACGGCGTCAAGATCGCCATCGCTGGCTTCACCAACATCACGCGCGATCATTTGGACTATCACGGCTCGATGGCCGCCTACCTCGCCGCCAAGCTGCGCCTGTTCTCGGATGTGCTGATGGTCGGAGGCACCGCCGTGCTCAATGCCGACAGCACTGAATATCCGGCTTTTGAGACCGCCTGCGCTTTGCGCGGCCATCGCGTGCTCAGTTACGGCAACGCCGGCACCGCGCTGCGCCTGAACTCCGCCAAGATCGACGGCGCAAGCCAGATCCTCAATCTCGTCGTGCTCGAAAAATCCTACACCGTGCGCTTGCTGCTCGCGGGTGCTTTCCAGGTCAGCAATGCGCTGTGTGCGTTGGGCTTCGCGATTGCCGGCGGCGCTGATGTCGATAAATCCGTCGCCGCCCTTGAACACCTGCATGGCGTGCCGGGTCGTTTGGAACGCGTGGGCTTACGCAATGCTGCACCTATATATGTGGACTACGCCCACACCTCCGACGCCCTTGAGACCGTGCTCAACGCGCTCCGCCCCCACGCCACCGGCAAGCTTGCGATTGTGTTCGGCTGTGGCGGTGATCGCGACAAGGGCAAGCGCCGCTTGATGGGCGACGTCGCCAACCGCCTCGCCGATGTGGTTTACGTCACCGACGATAATCCGCGCACGGAAAATGCCGCCACGATCCGCGCCGAAGTGATGCAAGGCTGCCCGCGCGCGACCGAGATCGCCGATCGCGCCGACGCCATCGCCACCGCCGTAAATGCTTTGAAGGCTGGCGACGTGTTGCTGGTCGCAGGCAAAGGTCACGAGATCGGCCAGATCATCGGCACGAACGTTATTCCGTTCAACGACGCCGACGTCGTACGCCATGCCCTCACGGTGCAAGCATGACCGCACTGTGGAGCGCTGATGAAGTTGTCAAAGCCACGAACGGGGCCTGCAAAGGTGCGTGGACGGCTGACGGCGTCTCTATCGATAGCCGCAGCGTCAAAGCAGGTGATTTATTTATTGCGTTGAAGGGTCCGAACTTCGACGGCCATGCCTATGCGCTTGATGCGCTGAAGCGCGGAGCCTCTGCCGTACTCGTCCATAGCGAGATCAAGGATTCCGGCGAATACCATAATCGCCTGGTAATGGTTAAGGATACGTTTGCAGCCTTGCAAAATCTTGCAACATTCGCGCGCGCGCGCACGAAAGCCAAAATCATTGCCGTCACCGGTAGTGTTGGTAAGACCGGCACCAAAGAAGCTTTGAAGCTGGGCCTGTCGATCCTTGGCAAGACCGACGCCACCGAAGGCAACCTCAACAATCACTGGGGCGTGCCGCTCAGCCTGGCGCGTATGCCGGCCGCCACTGAGTTCGGCGTGTTCGAACTCGGCATGAACCATGCGGGTGAAATTGCGCCACTCTCCAAAATGGTACGCCCGCACGCGGCGATCATCACCACTGTTGAAGCCGCACATTTAGAATTCTTCGATTCCATTGCCGCGATTGCCGACGAGAAAGCTGCGATCATGGCAGGATTGGAGCCTGGTGGGACCGTCATCCTGCCACGCGACAACGCACAGCACGCGCGCTTGATGGCCGCTGCGAAGACCTACGGCACACCCAATGTCATCAGCTTCGGCACGAGCGGCGATTCCGCCGCGCGTCTGGTGAGTTGGTCGCTGACGCCGGACGGTACACAAGTGGCCGCCGAATTCGACGGCGAACGCATCACCTACGACATGATTGTCAGCGGACGTCACTGGGCTTTGAACAGTGTGGCCGCCATTGCTGCGATCCGCGCCGTGGGCGCGAACTGGCATAGCGGCGCCGGTGCACTTTCCAAGCTGGATGCCCCGCAAGGCCGTGGCGCACGCCGTCATGTCGTTGTGCCGGGCGGCGAGATTCTCGTGATCGACGAAAGCTACAACGCCAGTCCCGCTGCTGTGCGCGTGCTCGCCGAAACCATGGCGCAGATGCATCAGCCGGTGGGCGGCACGCTCGGCGAAGAGGGCGGCGGCCGTTTGATCATGGTGCTGGGTGACATGCTCGAGCTGGGTGAAAGCGGCGCAGCGTTGCATGCGGGCCTCGCGCCCAGCCTGAAAGCCGCCGAGATCGACTTGGTCTTCACAGCCGGTGCTTTGATGCAAAACCTGCACAAGGCCCTGCCCGATGCGATGCGCGGCCAACACGCCGCAGATTCCAAGGCTCTTATTCCGCTGGTGACGAGCGCAGTGCGCCCCGGGGACGTCGTTGCGATCAAAGGGTCACACAGCAGCCACATGGAATATGTGGTCGCCGCCCTTTTGGCGCTTGAAAACAAACACGGTCAATAGGAAGCGAGCACACATGCTTTATCTGCTGTCCGACCTGTCGAGCCAATTCAACGCACTGAACGTGTTCCGCTATCTCACGTTCCGGGCCGGCGGCGCGGTCATCACGGCCTTGATCGTCGCCTTCGTCTGCGGCCCGGCCATCATCCGCTGGCTCAAAGCGAAACAGGGTTACGGCCAACCGATCCGCACCGATGGTCCCAAGAGCCACCTCATCACCAAACAAGGCACGCCCACCATGGGCGGCGTGATGATGCTGCTCGGCATCGGCGTTGCGACGCTGCTCTGGGCCGATCTTTCCAATCGCTACGTCTGGATCGCGCTGTTCGTCACCATGAGCTACGGCTTCATCGGCTTCCTCGACGACTACATGAAAGTCACCAAGCGTTCGTCGGGCGGCATGAAGGGCAAGCTGAAGCTGGTGGCGGAAATCGCCGTAGCCGGCATCGCTGCTTATTGGATCAGCACCGTCGGCGCGCCCGCCCTGTCCGATAAACTCGCCGTGCCGTTCTTTAAGGAAGTGCTGATCGACCTCGGCATCTTCTACGTGCCCTTCGGTATCTTCGTCATGGTCGGCACTGCAAACTCCGTGAACCTCACCGATGGCCTGGATGGCCTCGCCATCGTGCCGGTGATGATTGCCGCCGGCGTGTTCGTCATCATCTCGTACCTCATCGGCAACTTGGTGTTCGCCAACTACCTGCAAGTTAATTACGTCATCGGCGCTGGCGAGTTGGCCGTGTTTTGCGGCGCCATTGTGGGCGCAGGTCTCGGTTTCCTGTGGTTCAACGCGCCGCCGGCCATGGTGTTCATGGGCGACACCGGATCGCTGGCCATGGGCGGCGCGCTCGGTTCCGTCGCCGTCGTCACCAAACACGAAATCGTGCTCGGCATTGTCGGCGGCTTGTTCGTGTTGGAAACCGTCTCGGTCATCGTTCAGGTGGCGAGCTTTAAGCTCACCGGCAAGCGCGTGTTTCGTATGGCGCCCTTGCACCACCACTACGAGGAAAAGGGCTGGGCGGAATCAACTGTCGTCATCCGCTTCTGGATCATCGCTTTCATTCTTGCCGTGGCCGGTCTCGCCACGCTGAAGTTGAGGTAGCCCGCTTTATGGTTCCCACTCCGCAATATGCTGGCGAGCGCGTCGTCGTGATGGGCCTCGGTAAATCCGGTCTGTCCGCCGCTGCGTCTTTGCGCGCCGGCGGTGCGAAGGTGGAAGTGTGGGACGACAAAGAAACTTCGCTCGCTGAAGGCACCGCCAAAGGCTTCACTGCGTTCAACAACGACATCAAGGGTGCGCGCATCCTGGTGTGGAGTCCGGGTGTGCCGCATTCATTCCCCACAGCCCACGCGCTGGCCGTGAAGGCGCGCAACGAAAACGTGCCGCTGGTCTGTGACGTTGACCTGCTGCTGGAAACCCAAAGCGAAGCCGCTGTTGTCGCCATCACCGGCACCAACGGCAAGTCCACCACCACGTCGCTGGTGGCGCACATCTTCAAGCAAGCCGGACGCAAGACCGCCGTCGGTGGCAACCTTGGAATCCCCGCGCTTGATCTGGAGCCCTTGGGCAGCGACGGCATCTATGTGCTGGAGCTCTCGTCTTACCAATTGGAACTCGTGCCGCATCTGGCGTGCGAGACCGCTATACTGCTGAACATCACGCCAGATCACCTGGCCCGCCACGGCGGCATGGATGGCTATATCGCCGCCAAGCGCCGCATCTTCGCGCGCCAGCGTTCGCCGCGTACCGCCGTTATCGGCGTGGATGATGATCTTTGCTTGGCGCTCTACGAAGAACTGCGCAAAGACGGTCTGCACCGCGTTGTGCCGATCTCGGTCACGCGCGCTGTGGCCGGCGGTGTATATGTGATTGATGGCCAGCTGATCAACGACACCGATGGCCGCGCCGAAACCATTCTCGACCTCACGCTCATCGCGCGCCTGCCCGGCGCGCACAATTGGCAGAACGCGGCAGCCGCCACGGCGGCGGCTTTGTCGCAAGGCCTCTCCATCTCTGCCATCGTCGCGGGCCTCAAGACTTTCCCCGGCCTGAAGCATCGCCAGGAATTGGTGGCGACCGCGGACAACGTGGCCTTCGTCAACGACAGCAAAGCCACCAACGCCGACGCCACCGAGAAAGCGCTGCTGTGCTATCAGAACATTTACTGGATCGCGGGCGGCCAAGCTAAGGAAGGCGGCATCACGTCGCTGTTCTCGCTGTTCCCGCGTATCCGTCACGCTTTCCTGATCGGCGAAGCGTCCGATGACTTTGCGGATGTCCTGCGCGGCCAGGTGCCATTCACGCAATACAAAACACTCGAAGGCGCCACGGCTGCCGCTGGTGAGATCGCCCTTTCCGAAAACCTGCCCGGCGCGACGGTGCTGCTGTCACCGGCCTGCGCCTCCTGGGACATGTTCAAAAGCTTCGAGCATCGCGGCAACGTCTTCCGCGACACGGTTCTGCAATTGTGGCCTCAACAAAGAGTCAGTCCATGACCGCACGCGCAATTACACGCACGGATATCAGCACTGTCGGCCGTTGGTGGTGGACGGTCGATAAGTGGATGCTGACCGCAACAGTCTTGCTGGTCGCCATCGGCATTCTTTTGAACCTCGCCGCTGGTCCGCCGGCTGCGGGCCGCATTGGCGCGGATACTTTCCACTTTGTGCGCAAGCAAATGGCGTTCTTGCCGCTGGCCCTTGCCGTGATGTTCGGCATTTCGCTGCTGGCCCCCATTCAAGTGCGCCGCTTTGCTGTCATCAGCTTCGCCATCTCCGGCGTTCTCTTGCTGGCGACGCTGATCCTCGGTTCGGACGTTAACGGCGCTAAGCGCTGGCTTTCCATTGGCCCGCTGTCGCTGGGTCAGCCTTCAGAGTTCGTGAAGCCCTTCTTCGCCGTGGTCTCGGCTTGGATGTTCGCCGAACACAAACTGCGTGAAGAATTCCCCGGCAATCTGATCGCGCTCGGTCTTCTGCTGTGTGTTGTCGCCTGCCTCTTGAGCCAGCCCGATGTCGGCATGACGCTGGTGGTCTCCAGCGTATGGTGCGCGCAGTTCTTTATCGCCGGCCTTCCGATCATCTATGTCATCTTTATCGCCTGTATCGGCCTTGCAGGTATCGTCGGCGCGTACTTCATGTTCCCGCACGTCGCCAGCCGCGTTGACCGTTTCCTCGATCCCACCGTCGGCGACAGCTATCAGGTGACGACCGCCATGCGCGCTTTCCAGCAAGGCGGCTTGTTCGGCCGTGGACCCGGCGAAGGCCGCGTCAAAGAAGCCCTGCCCGATGCACACACCGATTTCATCTTCGCCGTCGCCGGTGAAGAGTTCGGCGTGATGCTCTGCCTCCTCATCGTCGCGTTGTTCGCCTTCCTCGTCATCCGCGCCCTCACCAAAATGACGCGCGAAGAAAACCTGTTTGTGTTGCTGGCCGTTGGCGGTCTCTCCGTGCAATTCGGCTTGCAAGCCATGATCAACATGGCGTCGAGCCTTCACATGATGCCCACCAAGGGCATGACGCTGCCCTTCATCTCCTACGGCGGTTCGTCGTTGCTGGCGCTCGGCGTTGGCATGGGCATGTTGCTGGCACTTACGCGCCGCCGCCGTGATCTGGAAGGGCGCGCCCTATGATCACGCCGCGCAACGCAGGACGGCTTGTTGTGCTTGCCGCAGGCGGCACCGGTGGACACGTGTTCCCGGCTGAAGCCTTGGCGCAAGAATTGCTCGCGCAAGGTCATCGCCTGGCGCTGATCACCGATAAACGCGGCACCGCCTATTCGGGCACGCTGGGCATGATCGACACGCGTCACATCAGCGGTCAGGGCATCGTCGGCAAAGGCTTTGTCGGCATGATCAAGGGCGTGTTCTCGCTTGGTATGGGTTTCCTGCAGGCCCGCAAGCTGCTTGAAGAGATGCGCCCCGCCGCCGTCGTCGGCTTTGGCGGCTATGCGTCGGTGCCGACCGTCCTCGCCGCCACACACCTCAACATTCCCACGGTGATCCACGAACAGAACGCCATCCTTGGCCGCGCCAATCGTTTGCTGGCGCGCAGTGTAGACCGCGTTTGTACGTCGTTCGATCTCGCGAAGCCCATCACCACCGCCGCGCAAGTCATCCGCACCGGCTTGCCGCTGCGCCCGGCAGTGCTCGCCCAGCGCGGCATTCCGTATCATGCGCCGACACCCGACGGCATCTTCCGCATTCTCGTGCTGGGTGGCAGCCAAGGCGCGAAGGTATTCAGCGACGTTGTGCCCACCGCCGTGAAGCTTCTGCCGGAAGCCTTGCGCAAGCGTTTGGAAATCTCGCAACAGTGCCGCCCCGAAGAACTCGATCCTACGCACGCGGCTTACGCGGGTTCGGATGCACACGTACAGCTGCGCCACTTCTTCGATAACGCGCCTGAGCTTCTGTCGAAGGCGCATCTGCTCATCGCCCGCTCGGGTGCCGGCACCGTGACCGAAGCCAGTATTCTCGGCCGCCCCAGCCTGCTCATCCCCCTGCCCCGCGCCGACGGCGACCAACCTTACAACGCGGAAGCGCTCGCCCGCATCGGCGGCGCGTGGACCATGCCGCAGGCAAAGTTCAAGCCGGAAGTGCTGGCCGAGTTGCTGATTCAATTTTCCAATGCGCCGATCACTTTGGCCAAGGCGGCTTCGGCTGCTGAAACCCTTTGCCTGCCCGACGCCGCGACGCGCCTCGCCAATGTGGTGACGGCGCTGATCCGCGACGAGAACAGTGCCCGTGTCGGCGCGAAATCTTCGAGTTCGGCACCTTCTATTACGACACACCACATGAAGCGGGGAATCGTCTGATGCAATCCATGCCGCTCGATATCGGCATTATTCACTTCGTCGGCATCGGCGGTATCGGCATGTCCGGTATCGCGGAAGTCATGCACAACCTCGGCTATCAGGTGCAGGGAAGTGACATCGCCCAGAATGCCAACGTAGAACGCCTGCGCGGCCTCGGCATGCGCATTGAGATCGGCCATAAGGGCGAGAACCTGGGCGATGCCCGGGTGATCGTGATTTCGTCGGCTGTAAAACCCGATAATCCGGAAGTGCTCGCCGCGCGCAAATCTATGCTGCCGGTCGTGCGCCGCGCCGAGATGCTGGCCGAGCTGATGCGCCTGAAATGGTCCATCGCTATTGGTGGCACACACGGCAAGACCACCACGACATCTCTGGTCGCCAGCGTTCTGGAAGCCGCCGAACTTGACCCCACCGTCATCAATGGCGGCATCATCAACACCTACGGCACGAATGCGCGCCTGGGTACGGGCGACTGGATGGTTGTAGAAGCCGACGAGTCCGACGGCACATTCCTGCGTTTGCCCGCGACCATCGCCGTCGTGACGAACATCGATCCCGAGCATATGGATTTCTACGGCGACTTCGCCCGTGTAAAGGCCGCCTTCCGCACCTTCGTGGAATCGATTCCTTTCTATGGCTTCGCCGCGATGTGCATCGATCATCCCGAAGTGCAGTCGCTGCTGCCGCAGCTCACCGACCGCAAGATTGTCACCTACGGCCTTTCGCCCGCCGCCATGGTGCGGGGGCTGAACCTGGTGCTCGACATCAACGGTGTGCGTTTTGATGCGGCCATCTCCGATCGCGTCACCGGTGGTGAACGCATCATCGAGAACGTGCATCTGACGATGTACGGTCAGCACAACGTGCTCAACTCGCTGGCCGCCATCGGTGTTGCCGCCGAGATGGGTCTTTCGGACAACGTCATCCGCGAAGGCCTCGCGCGCTTCAAAGGCGTGAAACGCCGCTTCACCAAAGTCGGCGACATCGATGGCATTACCATCATCGATGACTACGGCCATCATCCGGTGGAAATCGCCGCCGTACTCAAGGCTGCGCGCACCGCGACGACGGGCCGTGTGGTCGCTGTTGTGCAGCCGCACCGTTACACGCGTCTGCAATCGCTATTCCCTGAATTCTGCCAATGCTTCAACGATGCCGATCATGTGGTCGTGGCCGACGTTTATCCGGCGGGCGAAGCGCCCATTGCCGGGGTCGACCGTGATGCGCTGATCAACGGCTTACATGCCCACGGTCACCCGGCCGTCACTGCCCTGATGTCGCCGAAGCACCTGGCAGCTGTTATCGACGACGTCGCCAAGCCCGGTGACATCGTTGTGTGCCTGGGCGCCGGCAACATCACGGCCTGGGCGCACGCTTTGCCAGCTGACCTCGCCGCCATTCGTAAAACCAGCAAGCGTCCGGGAGGCGCCGGATGATGGCTGCACGCCACGCCACGCCGGGCCTGATCGATCGTCTGCCGCGCATCCGCGGCCGGTACGACGTGATGGCTGATCTCGGCAAGATGACGTGGTTCCGCGTAGGTGGACCGGCGGAGGTTTTGTTCGCCCCCGCCGATGTGGAGGATTTAGCGACCTTCCTCAAAGGCCGCCCCGAAGACGTGCCCGTGACTGTGGTGGGCCTCGGCTCCAACATGCTGGTGCGCGACGGCGGCGTGCCGGGTGTGGTCATTCACCTCGGCAAGCCTTTCAGCACGATCACCGTTGATGACCTGACCGTGCGTTGTGGCGCAGGTGCGGTGGACGCCACTGTGGCCAATAGCGCGCGCGATGCGGCCATCACCGGTATGGAATTCCTCACCGGCATTCCTGGCACCATCGGCGGCGCACTGCGCATGAACGCCGGCGCGTATGAACGCGAGATCAAAGATGTGTTCACCTCAGCCACGGCGCTGGACGCCAAAGGCGAGATTCAAAAACTCGACTTCGCCGAGATGGGCTTTACCTATCGCCACACCAACGTCGCCGAAGAGTGGATTTTTATCGGCGCTGAATTGACTGGCACAAAAGGCGACCGCCACGAAATCACAGCGCGTATCAAAGCCATTCGCAGCGAGCGTGAGCAAAGCCAACCGACGCAGGCCCGCACGGGCGGTTCAACGTTCTCCAATCCGCCGGGCGTGAAGGCCTGGGCGCTGATTGATGCCGCCGGTTGCCGTGGCTTCACGGTCGGCGGCGCGCAGATTTCAACCAAGCATGCGAACTTCCTGATCAACAACGGCACGGCTACTGCAAAAGATATCGAAGCCGTAGGCGAAACCGTGCGCCGTCGTGTGAAAGAAAACACCGGCATCGATCTGCACTGGGAAATCCGCCGCATCGGTGTTGAAGCCAGCGACCCGGCTGCTTTGACGGGAGCACACGCCTAATGCGCCCCACGTCAATTTCACGCGTCGCTGTGCTCGCAGGCGGTTTCTCGAAGGAACGCGAGATCTCGCTGGTATCGGGCAACGCGGCTGCGCGCGCACTCAAAGCCAAAGGTCTTGATGTGACCTTCATCGATCTCAAGCGCGACATGGCCGCTCTGGTTTCGACCTTGGGCACCGTGAAGCCCGACGTGGTGTTCAACGCCCTGCACGGCCGCTTCGGTGAAGACGGCTGCATCCAGGGTCTGCTCGACATGATGCGCATTCCCTATACCAACTCGGGCCGCCTCGCGTCCGCCGTCGCCATGGATAAGCCCATGGCCAAGCGCATGTTCGCCGCAGCCGGCATCCCGGTCGCGGAAGAATGCATCGTCACGCGCGCCGAAGCCGAAAAGGGCGACGTGATGGAACGCCCCTATGTGTTGAAGCCGGTCAATGAAGGCTCCAGCGTCGGCGTGAAGATCGTGCGCGCGGGCGACAATCACCCGCCCCTCGACGACCTTGGTCTGGATGCTGACGACCTGATCATGGCTGAGCGTTTTATTCCGGGCCGTGAAGTGACTGTTGCCGTCATGGGTGATCGTCCGCTGGCCGTCACCGAAATCACGACAGGCCGCGACTTCTACGACTTTGAAGCCAAATACGCGACCGGCGGCTCGAAACATATCCTACCCGCGCAGCTTGATAAGCGCCTGTACGACCAAGCCATGGAGCTGTCGCTGGCCGCCCACAACATCCTGGGCTGCCGCGGCGTATCGCGCGCTGACCTGCGCCTCGACGGCAACGATTTCTTCATGCTCGAAGTCAACACGCAGCCCGGCCTGACACCGACATCCTTGGTGCCGGAACAGGCGCAACACGTCGGCATGTCTTTTGAAGACCTCATGTACTGGATGGTGGAGCACGCCCAATGCGACGTCTAATGACCCACAAAACTCTGGTCTGCACCGTCGCCGGTATCGCCCTGCTTGGCGCTGTTGGCGCGGCTGTGAAGTTCATGCCCGTTACGCCCAACGTCGCCATGGCGGACTCCGACGGCACCATGCTGGATATCAGCGCTGCCCTCGGCATGAAGCTCAAGGCTTTGACGGTTGAAGGCCGCAACATGACGTCGCGCGACGACTTGCTCGCGGCGATCGATGTGGAACGCGGCTCGCCCATTATGTCCATCAACGTCGCGCAAGCACGCGCCGCCATTGAAGCGCTGCCCTGGGTGAAGACCGCCAAGGTCGAACGCCGCCTGCCCGACTCTGTGCACATTATGATTGAAGAGCGCACGCCCTATGCTTTGTGGCAGCGCGACGGCCGCTACACGCTCGTGGACCGCGACGGCAAATCCATTGTCGACGTACCCACCGCCGATCAGTCCCTGCCCCTCATTGTCGGACCCGACGCCCCGGCCCATGCCGCCGCTTTGTTTGAAGCCCTCGGCACGCAAACTGAATTAGCTGCGCGCGTGCGCGCCGCTGTGCGCGTGGGTGAGCGCCGCTGGAACATCTATCTCGACTCCTTTGAAGGCGGCATCGCCATTCGCCTGCCGGAAGGCGCCGTGGCCGATGCCTGGACGCGCCTTGCTGCCTTGGAGCGCGAACACAAAATTCTCGAGCGCGATCTTGATTTCATCGACATGCGCCTGGAAGACCGCCTGGTCGTCCGCATCCACAAGGATCCGGCGGCCGTCGCAACAAAGCCTACCGACAAAAAGAAGCTGCCCGTGATCAACGCGAGCGCAAAGAGCATCTAAGGACTCGACTGATGAACGTTAGAAAAAGTTTTCGTCAAAGGAGTATCGGCCGCGATGCCTAAACCAATTCAGCGCAACAGCAACATTGCCGCTCTTGATGTGGGCACGACGAAGGTCGCCTGCTTCATTGCGCAGATGGGCGAAGGTGACGAGTTTCACCTGACCGGCGTCGGCCATCACCGTTCACGCGGACTTCGCAACGGCCAAGTCACGAACCTGGACGAAGCGGAAGCCTCCGTGCGGGCCGCCCTCGATGCCGCCGAGCAGATGAGCAACAGCCGCATCGACAAGGTATTCTTGAACATGTCCTGCGGTACGCCGCAGTCGACCCGTGTCGATGTCGAACTCGCCGTTTCCGGACATCAGATCCGCGACACCGACGTGCGCCGCGTGCTCGATCACGGCAGCGCCCAGTACGACGTCAACGACCGCGAACTGATCCATTGCATCCCGACGGGGTATTCCATCGACGGCGGCAACGGCATTCTCGATCCGCGCGGCATGTACGGCGACAAGCTGGGTGTGAACATCCACCTGGTCACCGCCGCCGTCGGCCCTGCCCGCAACCTCGCCACGGTCATCGACCGCTGCGATCTCGATATTGAAGACCGCGTGGTCACGCCCTACGCCTCCGGTCTTGCCTGCCTGGTAGACGACGAGAAGGAATTGGGCGTCACCGTCATCGATATGGGCGGCGGCACAACTTCCATCGCCGTGTTCCAGGAAAGCCAGGTGGTCTACGTGGACACGCTGCCGATCGGCGGCAGCCACGTCACCGGCGACATCGCCAAAGGCCTTTCCACGCCGGTCGCGAAAGCCGAGCGCCTGAAGACGGTCTACGGCAGCGTCATGCAATCGCCGGGCGATGCCCGCGAACTTTTGAAGGTGCCGCTCGTCGGTGAAGAAGACGAAGAAAGCGCCAACGAAGTCCCGAAGTCGATGTTGGTGCAGATCATCCAGGCGCGCGTAGAAGAAACGCTTGAGCTGGTCCGCAGC
Source organism: Fidelibacterota bacterium (assembly GCA_947476895.1). Classification (GTDB taxonomy): domain Bacteria; phylum Pseudomonadota; class Alphaproteobacteria; order Rhodospirillales; family Rhodospirillaceae; genus SHVO01. The sequence goes on from CANJRX010000005.1 coordinate 126,461, forward strand.
CACCTCGATGCCTCGGGCTTCGGCAAGAGCGTCGGCCGCCGCGTGGTGCTGACCGGCGGCGCAAGCCAGCTGGAAGGCGTGCGCGATCTGGCTGAGCTCGTGCTCGACAAACAAGTGCGCCTCGGCCGCCCGAAGTTGATCCGCGGCCTGCCGGAATCGCTGTCCGGTCCCGCTTTCGCCACCGCTGTCGGCCTGCTCCGCTACGGCCTGCGCGAACACGTCGCGAAGCCCGATCACGCTGCCATGGCAGCGTCCAAGAACAAGCGCAGCTTCGGCCGTGTCGGCGCCTGGCTGCGGGAGAATTTCTGAGATGAGGACATCACAAAACATAAGGGTCGAGGGACAACCAACGGGTCGACCCGCCCAAAGACGAAAAACAAGAATTCGACACCGAAGACGAACCTAAAGATCAAAAACAAAAACAAACAAAACAGTTCAACGAGCCAAGTAAAAAATCGGAGATTAAAATGACGATCAACATCAGTGTTCCCAAGACGACTATCGATGCGCAGCTGAAGCCCCGCATCACCGTGATTGGCGTCGGCGGCGCCGGCGGCAACGCCGTCAACAACATGATCCAGAGCGCCATGGAAGGCGTCGACTTCGTCGTCGCCAACACCGACGCTCAAGCGCTCTCGTCCTCCCGCACCGACCGCCGCATTCAGCTGGGCCGTGACACGACCCAAGGCCTCGGCGCTGGCGCACGTCCCGACATCGGCCGCCACGCTGCTGAAGAAGCGATTGAGATCATCAGCCGCGAACTCGAAGGCGCGCACATGGCCTTCATCACCGCCGGCATGGGCGGCGGCACCGGCACCGGTGCTGCTCCCGTCATCGCCCGCATCGCCCGCGAAATGGGCGTGCTGACGGTTGGCGTCGTAACAAAGCCGTTCCACTTCGAAGGCGTACACCGCATGCGTATGGCGGAAGCCGGCATTGAAGAATTGTCGGCTTACGTCGATACCCTCATCGTCATCCCGAACCAGAACCTGTTCCGGGTTGCCAATGAAAAGACCACCTTCGCCGACGCCTTTAAGATGGCCGATGATGTGCTTCATGGAGGTGTCCGTAGCGTCACCGACCTGATGACCATGCCCGGCATGATCAACTTGGACTTTGCTGACGTGCGTACCGTGATGAAGGAAATGGGCCGCGCCATGATGGGCACGGGCGAAGCTTCCGGCGACCGTCGCGCGCTCGACGCTGCCGAAGCTGCTATCGCCAATCCGCTGCTCGAAGAAACCTGCATGCGCGGCGCGAAAGGTGTTCTCATCAACATCACCGGCGGCAACGACATCACGCTGTTCGAAGTTGACGAAGCTGCCAACCGCATCCGTGATGAAGTCGAAAGCGACGCCCACATCATCTTCGGCTCGTGCTTCGACGAAAGCTTGGAAGGCAAGATCCGCGTGTCGGTCGTAGCAACCGGCATCGAATCCGAAGCCGGCGCTCAGCCGCGTCCGGCGCAGAACCGCGCAGAAGTTCGTCCGGCCGTCGGCCGTCGTCTGCCGGAAGTCCGCTCTGCTGCTCCGACCACCCGCTCACCGGTCATGGCGACTGCTCCGGCTGCGCAAGCAGCTCCGGTGCAGCCAAGCTTCGGCGGTTTTGGTTTCGGCGGCCCGACCTTGGCTCCGGCCACCGGCACCATGGATCTTGAAGCCGAAGAAAAGGCGCTCATGGAAATGGCTGCTGCCGTGAAGGCGGAAATCGCAGAAATCGAACAAGCTCCGGCTCCGGCCCCCGCGCCGATGGTTGAAGCGGTTCAACCTGCTCCGGCGCCGATGCCGGCGCCCGTGCACATGCCCGCCCCCTTAGCGGCGCAAGCTGCGGCGCTCGGCGAAGCTCTGGCCCGCGCACCGATGGCAGCTCCGCCACGGGTCGCGGCTTCGATTTCGCCCTTCGGCACCCGGGATACCTTCATTCCCCGTGCGCCGGTGGAACCGCGTATCGAAGCCCGTCCTGATCCGCGCTTCGATATGACGTACGAAACGAAAGCCCCGATCGCGGAAATGCCGATTGTGGCCCGGCCGGCTGCGGTTGCTCCTGCTCCGAAAGTCGATCCGGGCCGCATCCGTCTGTTCGACCGCTATCGCAGCCTGACCGCCCGTCCGAAGGTCGAGGAAGCTCCTATCGCTCCTCAGCCCCAGGCTCGTCCGACAAGCGGCATGAGCACCTTTGTGAATCCGCAAGATCGTCCCGTGACCTCGCACAGCGAGGACGAGCTGGAAATCCCGGCTTTCCTCCGCCGCCAGGCTAACTAGGCTTCACTAAAGTCTAAAGTCGAAGGCCCGCATCGCAAGATGCGGGCCTTCTGCTTTTAGGGTAAACACTTTCAGCACAGCAGCTTTAGGAAGCACCCCATGACTTATGAAAACATCCTGGTCGAGACGCGCGGCAACGTCGGTCTCATCACCCTCAATCGCCCGAAAGCTTTGAATGCCCTGTCCGCTGCCCTGGTGCGCGAAATGGGCACGGCGCTGGATGGCTTTGAAGCCGACTCCAACGTCCGCTGCATCGTGATTACCGGCAGCGAGAAGGCTTTCGCCGCCGGCGCCGACATTAAAGAGATGGTGGACTTCGATTATATGGAAGCCTACCTGCGCGACTTCATCACCGTGGGCTGGGAGCGGGTCACGACCTGCCGGAAGCCGGTAATCGCGGCGGTGGCGGGCTATGCGCTGGGCGGTGGTTGCGAGCTGGCGATGATGTGCGACTTTATTATAGCTGCCGACACCGCCAAGTTCGGCCAGCCCGAGATCACGCTGGGCACAATTCCAGGCGCGGGCGGCACCCAGCGCCTGACGCGCTTTGTCGGGAAGTCCAAGGCCATGGATATGGTGCTGACCGCCCGCAATATGGATGCCGCTGAAGCCGAGCGTGCGGGGCTTGTGAGCCGCGTGGTGCCCGCGGCGGAGCTGATCGACGAGGCTTTAAAGGCTGCGCAGAAGATCGCCGACCTGTCCCTGCCGATGGTCATGCTCGCCAAGGAAACCGTGAACCGAGCATATGAGACCACCCTGGCCGAAGGCATCCGTTATGAACGCCGGGTGTTCCATTCCACCTTTGCCGTGGAAGACCGGAAGGAAGGCATGACAGCGTTCATCGAAAAGCGGAAACCTGTTTTCAAACATAAGTAGCGTCGGACGGTCCAACGCAACATGAGAGGGCGCACCACACCCTAAATATGGACTTTCTACCGCTGGGTGGGTTTCGGCCCAACTCTTGCCATAGTGTCAGGGCAAATTCTCCGGTAAGGGTGTGCACCTACTTAGCTGCAAAGCAGCAAAAAGGGCTGTAAACCTGACTTATTACCCTCTGCCCTCACTTAATGGCCTTTTTTGATCAGGGTTGAATGCTTCTTGCAGTAGTAGAGACGGTTTATTGGCGGCACAGCTAAAGCCTTCAAAGACCGCCAAAATGTTGTGTTTGAAACATTTTTTCCTTGTCAAAGGAGAACAATTTGCAAAAATGGGCATTGGATACGGTGATCGGGGGATTGCTACCGAACCATGGCCTTGAGTCAGGCATTGGGTAATGCCTGATTTGGGACCAGTAGAAAGCGGTGATGAATGACTTTTGACGCGAGCCCCCCCCCAGGCGCGTATAACGCACCTCTTGGTAATTCCACGCCTGTAGAATCCCGCAGACCGGTATTTCAAAAAACACTGAAGACATCCATAGGATGTACCGGCGTTGGTTTGCATAGCGGCGTGCGCGTTGCGATGAAGTTACATCCCGCAGCGCCGAACACAGGTGTGGTTTTCAAGCGCATCGATCTGATTGGTGGCGGTGCAACAATTCGCGCGAGCTGGGACCGCGTTGCGGACTCTCGCATGTGCACAGTGCTTGCGGACGGCAACGGCATCAGCGTCGCCACGGTCGAGCATTTGATGTCAGCGTTCTACGGCATGGAAATCGACAACGTGATTGTCGAGCTGAATGGCCCGGAAGTTCCGGCCATGGACGGCAGTGCCGAGCCTTTCATTTTCCTGATCGAATGCGCTGGTGTGATGGAGCAGGACGTTCCGCGCCGCGCCTTGCGCATCTTGAAGCAGCATTCCATTAGCAACGGCAACCGCATGGTTGCCCTGGCGCCTTGGCATGAAAGCCTGAAGGTCGATTTCCATATCGACTTCCACGCGTCCGCCATCGGCCGTCAAACCTGCTCGTTCACCGTTGATCCCGATACCTTCCGCGACCAGCTCAGCCGTGCGCGCACCTTTGGCCTGCTTTCCGAAGTGACGGCCCTGCGCGAAGCCGGTTTGGCACGCGGCGGCAGCCTGACCAATGCCATTGTTGTTGACGGCGACCGCGTGCTGAACAACGAAGGCCTGCGTCACGACAACGAATTCGTGCGCCACAAGGCCTTGGACGCCATCGGCGACCTTTACCTGGCCGGGCACCCGATCTTTGCCCATTTCACCGGCCGTTGCTCCAGCCATGCCGATACCGCGCGCCTGATGAAACAGGTTTACGCTGATCGTTCGGCCTGGGAGATGGTGGATGTCTGGCAGGACATCGAAGTCGTCCCGAGCTGGAGTGAAGCCCCCAGCCGCCGCGCCTTCGCTTAAGGCGCTTTTCCTTCAGGCGGGCATAAGCCTAACGGCTTGAAATACTCATATTTTTCGCCCTTCGCAGCGGCGTGACATAGCGCGCGCCGATGGTATACTGCGCGCCCATTGGCCGGCCCTGCCCCCGCGGCGAGGCTGTCTTCACCCCTTCGTGCGAACGTAAAAAGTACATCATGGGCCTGATCTCGACCCTTCCGAAATTGCGCCGCGGTATTGCGGCCTCTTTGTTCACTGCCGCCGCGCTCATCGCGCTGGCCGGATGCAATAAAGATAAAGAGTTGGCCTACAAAGAGCAGTCGATCTACGAGATCTACAGCCAGGCTGTTCTGTATTTGGATCAAGGTCGCGACGAAGACGCTGCCAAATATTTCGACGAAGTCGAACGCCAGCATCCTTATTCAGTGTGGGCCACGACGGCCAAACTGATGTCGGCTTACGCGCACTATCACATCAATCAATATGAGGAAGCGGTTACGCGCCTCGATCGCTTCATCGCCGTGCACCCCGGCAACCGTGACATCGCTTACGCCTATTATCTGAAGGCGCTGAGCTACTACGAACAGATCGCCGACGTCCGCCGCGATCAGGAACAGACTCGCAAAGCCCTGGACTCGCTGCAGGACGTGATCACGCGCTTTCCCAATACGCCCTATGGCCGCGACGCGCGCCTGAAAATCGACCTCACGCGCGATCACTTGGCTGCCAAGGAAATGGATATCGGGCGTTATTACCTGAACACGCGCCATTACCTGTCGGCTGTGAACCGTTTCAAAGTCGTGGTCGAGACTTACAGCAGCACCAGCCACGTGCCGGAAGCCCTGCACCGCCTGACGGAAGCCTATACGGCGCTGGGCCTTTACGAAGAAGCCAACAAAGCCGCCGCCGTGCTGGGTTATAACTTCCCGGCCAGTGACTGGTACAAGAACTCCTATTCGCTGACCCAAGTTGCCGGCAGGCGTTTAGCTTCGGCCAAGCCCGAAAGCACACTGACGCCGATCCCGCCCAACGCGAGCCCGAAGTCCGCAACACCGGGGACCAACCCGGCCGAAGAAACCGAACGCCTCTCACGGCCGCCCGCGGACGGACCGATTCCGTCGAACACCGCGCCGCTGCCGCCAGCGGTCGGCGCAAAACCCTGATATACTTTCGGTAAGTCAACCGATTCACCGGAGCCGCAATGCTGACGCATCTCTCCATCCGCGATGTCGTCATCGTCGATAACCTGGATGTGGATTTCGCCCAGGGCCTCTGTGTGCTGACGGGCGAAACCGGCGCCGGAAAATCCATCGTACTCGACTCACTGGGTTTGGCCTTAGGTGGCCGCGCCGACGCGGGCATGATCCGCAGCGGCGCTGATAAACTCACCGTCACCGCGTCCTTCACCCTGCCCCGCAAGCACCCGGCTTTTGCGATATTGGCCGAACAGGATATTTCGCTCGAAGACGACGTGGTTTTGCGCCGTGTGGTCGGAAGCGACGGCCGCAGCCGCGCGTTCATCAACGATCAACCGGTGAGCGTAGGCTTGTTGCGCGATATCGGCGCACGATTGGTGGAAGTACACGGCCAGTTCGAAACCCACGGCTTGCTCGATCCCGCCACACATATCGCCGCGCTGGATGCTTATCGGCGCGTCAAATCGCGCGACGGCCTTGATGCGGCTTGCGCTGAAGCTTGGGCTGCGTGGCGCGCTGCCGCCGCGACGCTCAAGGCCGCGCAAGACACACTGAGCAGCGCGCTGGCTGAAGAAGAAACCCTGCGCCATCAGGTGAATGAACTCTCCACACTCGCGCCCAAGGCCGGTGAGGAAACCGAATTGACCGCCGCGCGCTCGGTCATGCGTCACGGCGAGCAGATCATGAAAGCCATGACCGAAGCCCGCACCGTAATCGCGGAAAATAGCGACGTAGAAGCCGCTCTGCGCGGTGCGCTCGCCCGCGTGAGCCGCGTGGCTGCACAAGCTGGCGGCAAGCTCGACACGCTGTGCCAGGCGCTGGACCGCGCCGCTATTGAAGCTGGTGAAGCCTTGCGCGAAATGGACCGCGTGTTCGCCGATTTTGATGCCGACCCCGCTGCATTGGAGCGCGCCGAAGAGCGCCTGTTCGCGCTAAAGGCCGCCGCCCGTAAGCACAACACCACCGTCGATGCTCTGGCCGATGTTCTGACGGCTTTGAAAGCGCGTCTCGCGGCTGTAGATGGCGGCGCTGAGAATGTGAAACGCCTGGCCGCATCCGAAAAATCCGCGCGCATGGCTTATGATCAGGCTGCCAAAGCCTTGAGCACGACGCGCACAGAGGCCGCCGCCATGCTGGATAAATTGGTGGCGAAAGAACTCGCACCCTTAAAGCTGGATAAGGCTACTTTCAAAACCGTGGTCGCGCCCAAGCCGGAAGCGGCCTGGAACGAGAGCGGCATGGACCGCGTGGCGTTTGAGATTTCCACCAATCCCGGCATGCCCCCGGGCCCCTTGGACAAGATCGCCTCGGGCGGCGAGCTGGCGCGCTTCATGTTGGCGCTGAAAGTCGTGCTGGCCGGGTCGCAAGATCGCGCAGCCCTTATATTTGACGAAGTTGACGCCGGCATCAGCGGCGCAACCGCCAATGCCGTGGGCGAACGCTTGGCGCGCCTGGCCAAAAACGTGCAGGTGATCGTGGTAACGCACGCACCGCAAGTGGCCGCGCGCGGCGACAATCACTGGCGTGTGAGCAAAGCCACACGCGCAGGCCAGACCAGCACGAAGGTTGAGCAACTTAGCACCGCCGCGCGCCGCGAAGAGATCGCCCGCATGCTGGCCGGCGAGAAGATCACCGACGAAGCCCGCGCGGCAGCGGATAGCCTGTTAAGCGGCCCGCTCTCGTGAGCCTGCGGAAGACCGCAGTTGCCGACCTGACCGAGAAACAGGCGGCATCGGAGTTGAAGGTCCTTGCGACCGAGATCGCCCTGCACGACGCTGCCTATCACCGCGACGACGCGCCCACCATCACCGACGCCGCTTACGACGCCTTGCGCAAGCGCAATGATGCCATCGAAGCGCGCTTTCCGAAGCTAAAGCGTGCCGATAGTCCGTCTAAAGCTGTAGGTGCTGCGCCCGCCACGGGCTTCAAGAAGGTCCAGCACACTGTGCCAATGCTCTCCCTGGGCAACGCTTTTAGCGACGAAGACGTGGCCGATTTCATGGATCGTATCCGCCGGTTCCTGGACCTGGATGCCGAAGAGCAGATTGAGATGATCGCCGAGCCCAAGATCGACGGGCTGTCCTTCTCGGCGCGCTATGAGAACGGCCAACTTGTTGTCGCTGCCACACGCGGCGACGGCTCTGAGGGCGAAGACATCACCGCTAATATCCGCACCATCAAAGCCGTGCCGGATTTCTTGATGGGCGATGTGCCGAAGCTCATCGAAATTCGCGGCGAGGTCTATATGACCAAAGCCGACTTCGCCGCGCTCAATGCCGCGCAAGAGGCCAAGGGCGGTAAAATCTTCGCCAATCCGCGCAACGCCGCCGCCGGTTCGCTGCGCCAGCTTGACCCGAAAATCACCGCCGAGCGTCCATTAAAAGCATTCACTTACGCTTACGGCGAAGTGAAGGGCATGGAGTGGAAAACCCAATGGGACTTCCTGCAAAGCCTGAAGGCGTGGGGCTTTCCGATTAATCCGCGCACGAAAGTCTGCAAAACCCTGGACGCGATGCTGAAGGAATACCGCAAGCTCGGCGAAGACCGCGCCGGACTGCCCTATGACATCGACGGCATTGTCTACAAGGTCAACCGCGTCGATCTGCAAAAACGCCTGGGCTTTGTCAGCCGCGCGCCGCGTTGGGCCACGGCTTATAAGTATTCGGCGGAACAGGCCGAGACCGTAGTCGAAAACATCGAAGTGCAAGTAGGCCGCACCGGCACCCTCACCCCCGTCGCACGCCTAAAGCCCGTAAACGTCGGCGGCGTTGTGGTGAGTAACGCCACGCTCCACAACGAAGACGAAATCGCGCGCAAAGATATTCGCATTGGGGACTCTGTCATCATTCAACGCGCCGGCGATGTGATCCCGCAAGTTGTGGAATCTCTCACGGCCAAGCGCCCTAAAGACAGCAAGCCTTATAAATTCCCAACCAAGTGCCCGGCCTGCGGCAGCCATGCGATCCGCGAAGAAGGCGAAGTGGCGCGGCGCTGCACCGGCGGGCTGATGTGCCCGGCGCAATCGGTCGAACGTCTGAAACATTTTGTCTCACGCAATGCTTTCGATATCGAAGGATTCGGCGAAAAGAATATCGAAGCCTTTTTTGAAGACGACTTGATCGAAAGTCCTGCCGATCTGTTCACTCTGGAAAAACGCGGCGGCCGCCCCAAACTCAAAGGCCGTGAAGGCTGGGCGGAAAAGTCCATCGACAATCTCTTCGCGGCCATCGAACGCCGGCGCACCATCAGCCTGGAGCGCTTCATCTATGCGCTGGGCATCCGGCAAGTGGGTCAAGCCACGGCGCGGCTCTTGGCACACGCCTACGGATCTTTCGACGCTTGGCGTAAAGCCATGCTCGCCGCCAAGGATAAAGACTCTGATGCCTGGACCGAGCTCAACGCCATCGAGCAGATCGGCGAGTCCATGGCCGATGATCTGGTGGGATTCTTCGCCGAGAGGCACAACCGCGACATTCTGGACTCTTTGGCAAAAGAGATCACCATCGAGGACTTTGTCGCGCCAGATACGTCTGGCTCAGCTATCGCCGGGAAAACGGTGGTCTTCACTGGCAACCTGGAAAGCATGAGCCGCGGCGAAGCCAAAGCTGGCGCCCAGGCTTTAGGAGCCAAGGTCGCAGGATCGGTGTCTAAGAAAACCGACCTGGTCGTGGCCGGTCCTGGTGCAGGCTCAAAGCTCAAGGAAGCCGAGGCTTTGGGTGTGAAGGTTGTGACCGAAGAAGAATACTTGAAGCTTATTGGCGCGTAATTCTTAGGAGGACGACATGGCCACAAAAAAGAAATCCAAGAAAGCAGTTAAAAAACCTGCGCGCAAAGCCGTGAAGAAGGCGGCCAAGAAAGTATCTTCTAAATCACGCAAAGTTCCGCCGGTGCCGAAGGGCTATCACACCGTCGCCCCTTCGCTGTGTTTTCAAGACGCGGCCTTCGCCATCGACTTTTATAAGCATGCTTTCGGCGCCAAAGAGTCCTCCCGCCTGACCGAACCCAGCGGCAAACTCGGTCATGCCGAAATCACGATCGGCGATTCGCGCATTATGGTTTCGGATGAATATCCCGAGATGGCCGTATTGAGCGCCAAGACCCTCAACGGCTCGCCGATACGCTTAAATCTGTTGGTGGCGAACTGCGACGCGCTGATGAAGCGCGCCATCGCCGCCGGAGCGACCGTGATACGGCCTATGCAGGACGAATTTTACGGCTATCGCAGCGGTGTGGTGATGGATCCCTTCGGCTACACCTGGGCGATCATGAGCCAGATCGCCGTTGTTTCGCCGAAGGAAATGCAGGCGCGCTGGACGAAGATGCTGGCGGCCCATAAGCCCGAAAGCAGCGCCGGCTAACAACATTACAGTGCCGGTGCTTGCCATGCCTATAACTTCAAGGTATATGCCTTGAACAACGAGGTATGGAGGTTGCATGGCGCGCAAAACCAATCCAGAGTTTATGACCGGCGTTCCAGAGCTGCTCGTCTTGCGGCTGCTCAGCGACCGCGAGATGTACGGCTACGAATTGGTGCAGGCCATCGAGACCTCGACCGGCGAGGCCATTAAAGTCGGCGAAGGCGTGGTCTACCCCATCCTTCACGCCCTGGAAGCGCAAGGCTGCCTGGCCTCGCGGCGCAAAGCCGTCGAAGGCCGCATGCGCATTTATTACAGCGCCACTGCAGCAGGAAAAAAACGCCTGGGCGCGCTGATGACTGAGTGGCAGCGCATTACCGATGCCGTCGCAACTGTCGTGAGGGGGTCCAAACATGCAAAAGCTTGAAGAACTGGTGCAGTTTGATCGGCTTGAGAACCGGCTATTGCGCAGCGGAATCGCGCCGCGCCATGTCCGCGGCCTCATGAGCGAACTGCGCAATCACTTCGACGACGCCGTGCGTAGTGAAGTGGCCAAGGGTTTAGACCCCGCTTCAGCCGAACGCGCCGCGTGGCAGCGCCTCGGTTCAGAAGACAGCGTCGTACAAAGCGCCCTCGCCCAACCACAGCTGCGCGCGCTGGCGGCGCGGTTTCCGAAACTCATTTTTGGCGGCGGGCCATTCCTTCTGTGGATTGGGGCGATATTTTTGACCGTTGCCGCAATCGTCGGATCTTTTGATATTTTACGCGCCCTGGACATCGTAACCCCGGGAGCCCATCCAGAGCCGCCATGGCTGTATGGACCGGCCATTGCCGTGATCTTCTTTTACAGCAGAATCCTTCCAGTCGCGATTGGCGCGGCGATGTTGATTGCCGCTGTCCGTCAACGCCTCTCGTTGCGGTGGCCCATGGCCGGCGCGGTGCTCATTTCACTGTTTGCCGGAAGCACCGATATCACCATCAAATTTTCCACGCACGTGGGTGAACCCGGTGAGTTAAGCATCGGCAACAGTCTCATCACTGTCCTTGCGCCAATCACTGAAGCTTTGGGCATTTTCAAACCCGAAATGTTTTTGCGCGGGATAGGCCTAGGCTTGGTGAACATAGCCATCGTCTTTGCGGCGTATTGGCTGTGGCAAAGATATGCGCGGCTAAAGGCTATCTAGCGCGGATATGAAACGCCTACGCCAAAGCTTATTAGCGGCGGCAGTTGCGCTGCTGCATGTCTTGGTGATCCAAGCGTTGATTCTTATGCGTGAACCTGCGCCTCAACAAACCGCAGATAGCCTGACGTGGGTTCCGATACGGGATCGGGTTTCGAAGCCGGCCGTCGCCGCTTTGGAATCGCTTGCAACCATACGACCTCAACCACCCACACCGCTAAACCTTCCTGCCCTGGTAGACATTGCGCCGATCATCATCACACCCAGCGAAGACTCTGCACAGGCTGCGTTTCGAGACCTTGTGACCTGCTCTCTTCCCGATAACGGCAAGGTCTGGACCGAAGAGCGCGAACGTTGCCAGAAAATCACGAGCGGCTTACGCAATGTGGCGGTCGCCGCGCATGTGCCCACGGAAAAAGAGGAAAAGCTGGCCCGCAGGTTCAAACACGCCAAAGCCAAAGAAGACGCACCGTTATTGCTGCCATGCTTCAACGGTGCCTTTTTCTCGGTAATATGTTTGGCGAACGGCTTTGCGCACGGTTTCGATCAAGACGATGAATAGCCTTAACCAAACTTATTGCCCACCCACACGCCGAAGGCGCTGACCACACCGGTCACGAACGCGCCCCAAGCCATATCGACGACGGTGACGGTCAGCGACCAGCCTTTGAGGGTGGCTTGGTTGGTGAGGTCATATGCGCCGTAGGCCACGAGACCTAAAAGCGCGCCGGTCCACAGCGCCGTGAACACGCTGCCCTCGGCCACCGCGGGGCGCAAAATCAGCACCGCGACACCGACCGCATACAGCACATAGAACAGCGCCGCTGCCCACAGCACCGGCTTTTCCAATAGCAGCGGGCCTAGCTTGGGCTTGTAAAGGAAGTTCGAGGCCGTGGTGAGCCAGATGAAGTCCACCACAACAAGAAGGAAAAAACTCGATAGCGCCGCTATGATGAGGGACTTGGACATTCGCGTTTCCTTATTCCGCGGCCGCTTAAGATATCAGAGAACGCCGCGCTTCACCACGCGCCGCTTGACCAGCGCCGGTCTGCTATAGCAATTGTTCTGAAGCTAACCCGGCGTGCCGGCGCCGATATCGATCCAACGGATCAAATGCACGTTGCGCACCAGGGGGCTTGCGTCACCCCGGCTCACGTTGCTGGATTTGTCGAGCACCGAGCTGAACGTCACCAGACATACGCGACCGCTTTGCTCATGCAACAACGGCAGGCCAACGGCGATGACCTTGCTATCGAAAGCGCCGTGGTGAAGATCGCGCCTTACGAAATAACCGCACGGATGCGCAATGGCGGTCCAGGCGTTGCGTGAAGCTTTAGCGCGCGCGGCAGGATGAAAATTTGAGAGCACGTCAGTTCCGGTCAGATCGACCCCGGCCATGATGGACAACCCAGTGCCGAACAAACGAAACCGCATTTCGGTGACGCTGACCACATCGACAATGGCGACTTCAGATTGGTGCTTAAAGGGCGGCGCGTCGAGGAAATTCCGCAAGCTGGGAACCTGCCCCACCTTAGAAATGCTTTGCCAGTGCGCGAGGAAGGCCTCGACATCGCTGGGAATTTCGTTGGCACTCTCGCTCGAAATATTTTTGGGCTGCTGAAGCACGATCAAAACCCGTTCGGAAAACGCGCCGACGTGAAGCGAGTGCTTTCAACGTACCCGCCGCACTGGCGCTTTGTCCACAACGCGAACGGGCATATGGATGAAATCAAATTGCGAGACCAATCTATTAGCGCTCGAAACTATGTCGCGAAATCGCTAGGCTAAGTGCGGGTTCTATTGGGTTTTCATGGCGTGTTTTGTCTACATCCTCGGCTGCAACGATAAAGACGGTTCGCGCACTTATGTGGGCTGGACCACCGATCTCGTGAAGCGGTTGCAAACCCACAATGACGGTAAGGGCGCACGCTCCACACGCGGACGGGCGTGGATTCTGCTGTATGCCGAGAATTATCAGACGCGCGGTGAAGCCATGAGCCGCGAGTGGTATTTAAAACGCGATAAGAAATTCAGGAAGATGCTGTCGGAGAGTCACCTGTGACGAATATCCGCATTACGCGCGTACAGGCTTCTGATGCCGCTGAATTGATCGCTGCTAATTTGGCGAACAAGGCTTATCACACGCCTTGGACAGAGCCGTTTGTCGACATGGCGGGATTTGAGGCGTGGTTTACCTGCACCCAATCCGACAATCACGCCAGCCTGATTGCGCGAGAGAGCGCCAATGGCGGCATCGTCGGCGTCATCAATTTCTCGGAGATCGTGCGAGGCGTATTTCAAAGTGCCTATACCGGCTTCTATGGCATGAGTGCTTATGCTGGACGTGGGTTGATGACTGAAGCCCTTAAAGCCGCTGCGCAATACGCCTTCACGGATTTGGACCTGCACCGCCTCGAAGCCAATATCCGACCTGAGAATGCGCGCTCCATCGCGCTCGTGCAGCGTGTCGGCTTTCGCAAGGAAGGATATTCGCCCCGATACTTGTTTCTCGACGGTGCGTGGCGCGATCATGAGAGATGGGCGATCACGCGCGATTAATTGTACCTGGTACAATTAATCGCGGGAATGACGGTGGAGCTAAACTGCGGCGGTTGCGGTTGCCAACCACGCTTTTGTCTCGGCGTCTACCAGCGGTGACAAAGTCTCGCGCACGCGCTTATGGTACGCGTTGAACCACGATTTTTCGGCGGGCAACAGAAGGCTTGCGTCGACCATGTTGAGGTCGATGGGCGCGAGGGTCAGCGTCTCAAACTCAAGCAATGCTTTTTCCGCGCCGGGGACTTTGTCGGCTTCGCGTACGGCGACGAGGTTCTCGATGCGGATGCCGTATTCGCCGGTTTTGTAGTAGCCGGGCTCGTTGGAGATCACCATGCCCGGCTCCAGCGCGACGGTGTTGCCGACTTTGCTGATGCGTTGCGGGCCTTCGTGCACGCCGAGGAACGTGCCGACGCCGTGGCCGGTGCCGTGATCGTAGTCGAGACCTTCCTGCCACAACGCATGACGCGCCAAAGCATCCAACTGGCTGCCGGTGGTGCCTTTGACAAAGCGCGCCATAGCCAGCGCGATGTGGCCCTTTAAAACCAGCGTGAAGCGGTGTTTCTGTTCGGCGGTGGCTTTGCCAATTGCGAAGGTGCGCGTCACATCCGTTGTGCCGTCGAGATACTGACCGCCGGAATCCAGCAGCATGACCATATCGGGCTGAATGCGCGCGGCGGTTTTTTCTGAGGCGCGGTAGTGCACGATGGCGCCGTTACCGCCCGCGCCCGCAATCGTCGCGAAGCTGGGACCGCGGAAGGTGTTACTCTCGGCGCGGAACTGCTCAAGCTTGGCGGCGGCGGTTATTTCGTTCAGTTGGCCCTTGGGGCCTTCTTTCGCCAGCCAGGCGAGGAAGCGCGACAAGGCCGCGCCGTCGCGCACATGGGCATCGCGCACGCCTTGCAATTCGGTGGGATGTTTGCGGGCTTTGAGCGCCGTGCAGGGATCGGCCACCACGCGCACTTTGCGTCCGGCGGCCAGGCGGTCGTAAGCCCAACGCGAGCCGGTGTCGCGGTCGAGACCGATGACGGCGACGGATTTATCCAGCGCCGTGAGTTCGTGATCGAGGCCGTCATAAGGCGCGAGGCGGACATCAGCGCCCAGATGCGCTTTCACTTCGGGTGTGAGTTTGGCGGGATCGATGAAGAGTACGGCTTTGCTATCGGCGAACAACAGCGCGTAGGCGTAGGTCAGCGGGCTGAACTCGACATCGTTTCCACGAATGTTGAGCAGCCAGGCGATGGAATCGAGCGCCGTGAAGAAAAACGCATCCAACCCCTCGCCCTTTAAAACTTGCGCGACCAGTCCGCGTTTCTCGGCGCTGGACCGTCCGGCGAATTTTTCGGGGTAGACCATGACCGGCGCTTGCGGGCGTGAAGGCTGACCAGACCACACTTTGTCGATCAGGTTTTCAGGCAGCGGCAACAGCGCGGCACCGGCTTTCATCACGGCTTCTTCCAACCGCGCGAGGCCGCCGGTGGTGTGCAAACGCGGATCGAAGCCGATCTTCATGCCTGATGTGGCCGCGGCCGTGATCCAGGCTGTGGCCGGTTCATCGACCATGTGGCGGTATTCGTAAAGCGCGCCATCGACTTGGTCGCGCACTTGCAAGGTGTAGCGGCCATCAACAAAGATCGCAGCCTTGTCGGCCATGACGACCGCGCTGCCCGCAGAACCGGCAAAGCTTGTGAGCCACTTCAGCCGCTCGGCATAGTGTGCGTTGAACTCGCCCTGATGCTCGTCGCCATGGGGCACGAGATAGCCGTCCACGTTGGCGTCGCGCATAGCAGCCCGAAGCGCACTCAAGCGCTTGGCAGAGACAGACGACGGAGGGGCCAGGGTATCCATGTGATTAAGGTAATGAGTCGGAGCCCGATTGTCATCCCAACCGCTTGCTCAAAAAGGAAACGACCCCTCCCTAACCCTCCCCTTACAGGGGAGGAAACAAACATTCCTCCCCCCTTAAAGGGGGAGGCTAGGAGGGGGTCGTTTCTCTATCTATTTCCGCAAAACCAAGGTCGTCCACGGCGGGATGCGGAAGCGTTTTTCCAGCCGCAGGCCCTGCATACGGTAGGCGTTCAGCACCATGGCTTCATCGCGGCGTACGAAGCCGGCCAGGATCAGGGTGCCGCCCGGCGCCAGCAATGCCGACAGCTTGGCGGCCATCTGGTTCAGGGGCCGGGCCAGAATATTGGCGGTGATGAAACGATAGGGCGCGTGGGCGCGGATAGCGCGGTCGCCGCAGCCGTCGCTCATGACCGCGGTGATCACATCGGTCAGGCCGTTTTTCACGGCGTTGTATTGGGTGACGCGCACGGCTTCGGGATCGATGTCGGCGCACAGAACCGGAATGCGCGTGGTCTTCGCCGCGGCCATGCCAAGGATGCCGGTGCCGCAGCCCATGTCGAGACCGACGAAATCCTGACCCGGGCGCGGACGCAAATGCGGCGCGGTGCGGAACATGCCGTCGAGCGCGAGCAGGCAGCCCATGGTGCTGGCGTGCTGGCCCGATCCGAAAGCGGTGGCCGCATTGATGACCAGGCGCACGGCGCCAGAGGGAAAGCCGTCCTTAATATGATCGCCGTGAATGTAATAGCGCCCGGCCTTCAGCGGCGGAAAACTCGTGACCGTTTCGCGCAACCAATCCTTGGCAGGCACCTTCGCAATGACGAGTTCCGGAGCTGCGATGCCAAGCGCGCTGGCCGCCAGCGCCACGCGCGCCGTTAATTCCGCGCGCGGCGGCGATTCATCGAACATGCCTTCTACAGCCCACAGGATGGGCTTTATGCTCTCGTCATATTCATACAAGCTGACGACATCTGCGATGTCTTCAAAGGCCATCTCGAACGCGCCAAGATTTTCCGCCGCGACGATGACGCGCGCACTCCACGAATTTCCAAAGGAGGCATTTCCAATTTTATTCGTCATTTGTATCGAGTTTGTTTCATTTCGTTACACATTTGAAAGCTATGCACACAGCTCATGGCAGAAATGCAAGAGCTTGCTGTGTCGATATTGTCACACAATTACATGAACTCAAATTTATTGGATTTAATTTTCGATTCCTGTAGATCACAACCCATATGAGAATGCACGGCGCTGATCTAGCAGGTCATCGCCTTCGTATGAAGATAAAGACGCGACATAACTTACGGTCAACTCATCGCGCTATTGATGTTGGCACGAGCGACCGAGGAAACCTGAAACCCTCTCCCCTTCAGTTTCTCGGATTAACGGCGGCGGCACAATCTCCCCCCATTATACGGTGCCGCCGCTGTTTTAATCTCGAGGCTAAGTTATAGCGCCCCGTCGGTGTTTTTATATGGTACGTGCGGGTGTGCGACGGCGGCGACGAATCCCCCAAAAGGTTTAGTCGCCGCCGTTTTCATTTTGAGCTTTCTAAATACGCCGCCGTCATCCTCGGGCTTGCCCCGAGGATCCAGAGCAGTACTGAAGAACGGCTGCCAAAACCCACTATGTTTGCTGCGAGGCTGACACTCACAAGAAAGAGTGCGTTCCATTTATCCTGCATCCTCGGGTCAAGCCCGAGGATGACACCAAGTGTGGGATGCAATCAGCTCGGAACTACGAAGCTGTCCAAAACTTTCTTCCGTCCGGATTTATCAAACGCGATGGCGAGTTTTGAGCCGTCGATTTCTTCCACCAGGCCGTAGCCGAATTTTTCGTGGAACACGCGGTCGCCGATTTTGAAGCCGTGTTCGCTGGCTTTGATGGGCGTCGACTGCCACTCGTCGGCATCGACCATGCGCTGCGGACGGCGATAGCCGCTGCCGGATCTTGAACCGCCGCTATCGGACAGTCCCCAGCCGCTACTGCCGCCTTGGTTGCCATAGAGACCAGCGTCCATAACCTGTTCCACGGCATCCTTGGGCAGTTCATCGATGAAGCGCGACGGAATGCTCGATTGCCATTGGGCATAGACGCGCCGGTTGGCTGCGAAAGACACATGCACGCGTTTGCGCGCGCGGGTCAGGCCGACGTAGGCAAGACGGCGTTCTTCTTCGAGCGCCTTCTGGCCGCTTTCTTCGAGAGACCTACGACTTGGGAAGATGTCCTCCTCCCAGCCCGGCAAGAACACTGAATCAAATTCCAATCCCTTGGCAGCATGAAGCGTCATCAACGTAATGCTGTCCTGGCCTGCGGCCGCGTCGTTCTCCATGACCAGGCTGACGTGATCGAGGAAGCCGGCGAGGTTGTCCCATTCATCAAGGCCTGAGACAAATTCCCGCAAGTTATCCAAACGGCCCGGTGCTTCGGGGGATTTGTCGGCCTGCCACATGGCGGTGTAGCCCGCCTCTTCCAGAACCTGCGCTGCAAGTTCCGACGGTGGGGCGGTGTCTTTCAAGCTGCGCCAGCGATCGAAGTCTGAGGCGAGCGTGCGCAGCGCCGTGCGCGCGGCGGGGCGCAATTCGTCGGTCTCGACCATGCGGAGCGCCGCTTCTACTAGCGGAATGTCGAGGCGGCGCGCCAGCACATGAATTTTCTGAATCGTCGTGTCACCTAACCCGCGTTTGGGTTTGTTGACGATGCGCTCAAACGCTAGGTCATCGCTGGGCTGATGGATCAGACGCAGGTACGCCACGGCGTCGCGGATTTCCAGGCGCTCATAGAACCTGGGTCCGCCGACGACTTTATAAGGCACGCCGGTGGTGATGAGGCGTTCTTCGAACTCCAGCATCTGGAAACCAGCGCGCACCAGAATGCAAATCTCGGGCAGCTTGTGGCCGGCGCGCTGCAAGGCTTCGATTTCGTCCACCACCCAGCGCGCTTCTTCAGCGCCGTCCCAGACACCGCGCACTTTGACGGGCGCGCCCTTCTCGACGTCACCTTCGTGACCCGTGCGCAAGGTTTTGCCCAGGCGGTCTTCATTGTGCGCGATGAGGTGCGAGGCCGCTGCTAGGATCACGGGCGTGGAGCGGTAGTTGCGCTCGAGCCTCACGACCTTGGCGTCGGGGAAATCTTTTTCAAAGCGCAGGATGTTGCCCACTTCCGCACCGCGCCAGGAATAGATCGACTGGTCGTCGTCGCCGACGCAACACAGATTGCGATGGGTTTGCGTGAGCAGCCGCAGCCACAGATATTGCGAGACGTTGGTGTCTTGATACTCGTCCACCAGCACGTAGCGGAATTGATCCTGATACTGCTTCAGCACTTCGGGCTGTTGCGCGAAGACGGTCAGGCAATGCAAAAGCAGATCACCGAAGTCGGCGGCGTTGAGCGTCTTTAAGCGGTCCTGGTAAGAACGATAGAGCGCGAGCGCGCGGCCGGCGGCGTATTCCGTCCCTGCCCCGCTGCCCACGCGGTCCGGCGTCAGACCGCGATCTTTCCAGCGCTGGATCACGCCCATGAGACCCTGCGCCGGCCACTTCTTGCTATCGATGTCGTCAGCTTCCATGAGCTGCTTGAGCAGCCTCATCTGATCGTCGGCATCGAGAATGGTGAAGTTGGAGCGCAAACCGACAGCCTCGGCATGACGGCGCAAGATGCGCACGCCCAGCGCGTGGAACGTGCCGAGCCATATGGCTTCGGCGGCAGGGCCCACCAGTGCCGTCACACGGTCACGCATTTCGCGTGCCGCGCGGTTGGTGAAGGTGACGGCCAATATCTGCCACGGCTTCGCCATACGCTGCGAAAGGATGTAGCCAAGCCGCGCTGTCAGCACGCGCGTCTTGCCCGTGCCCGCACCCGAAAGCACCAGCACCGGACCTTCGGTCGCGAGCACGGCTTCCTTCTGTTCCGGGTTCAGCTTGTCCAGCCACATGGGCGGCGGAGGCGGCGCCGCAGGGACATACGGTTTCGCCGGTTCGAAAGGAATGTCGTCGTTGAGTTCGAAGGGGTCGGACATGGGAGTACTAATATAGAAACTTGGTCATTGTTGGCAGAGGCCTAAATGCAAACTCCGCTTGTCATCCTCGGGCTTGACCCGAGGATCCAGAGCAGTACCGAAGAACGGCTGCCGAATACGCTCTCATTCGCTGCTAAGTAGTACCCTCAAGACACCTGAAGCGTTTCATTTATCCTGGATCCTCGGGTCAAGCCCGAGGATGACATCTGTGTTGATGACTGAATATGCAAGCACAAGGCCCAGGATGACGGCGGAGCGGGCTTACGCCTTCGCCCGCAGTCCCAGCATGTGGCAGATGGCGTAGGTCAAATCGGCGCGGTTCAAAGTATAAAAATGGAAGTCTGTCACACCTTCACGCACCAGGGTGCGGACTTGTTCGGCCACGGCCGTCGCGGCCAATAATTTGCGCGTTTCCACATCGTCTTCCAGGCCTGCGAACAGATCGAACATACGCTGGGGCACTTTCGAGCCCATCTTGATGCACGAGTTCAACGTGCCGGTATTGGTGGCGACGATGATGCCGGGGATCAGCGGCACGCCTAAACCCGCGGCCTGATCGCGAAATTTCAGGAACACTTCCGGATCGAAGAACGACTGCGTGATAGCGCGCGTCGCACCCGCACCCACTTTGCGTTTCAAATTCTCGAGATCGTCCGTGGGGCTTTTGGCTTCCGGGTGCACTTCGGGATATGCGGCCACGCTGATCTCGAAGTCGGCGACTTTCTTCAGGCCCTCAATAAGGTCAGCCGCATAGGCATAGCCGCCGGGATGCGGCGCGTATTTGCTCATGCCTTCCGGCGGATCACCGCGCAGGGCGACCAAATGCCGAATGCCTGAGTCCCAATAATGCTTGGCGACGGCATCCACCTCGGCACGGGTCGCGCCGACGCAGGTTAGGTGCGCGGCGGCCTTCAGGCCCTTTTCCGTCTGAATCCGGGTCACGGTTTCGTGGGTGCGCTCGCGGGTGGAACCGCCCGCCCCATAGGTCACCGAGACGAACTTGGGCTGGAGCGGCGCCAGGCGCTCAATGGCGCCCCACAGCTGCTCCTGCATTTTCTCCGTTTTGGGCGGAAAAAACTCAAAGGAAACCTGGATCGGAGAAGGAGGAGCGGCGTTAACAGTCACCTTAAGCCCTGTTTTCTTTCCATGATTACTAATTTATTGCAGTGCGCTATGTTACGCGCGCTTGGCGGGGGAAGCCGCGTAACGCGATATAACTAAGAACAATTGTGCTGCTTTGTAAGGTACTCGTCCCGTGATTAAAACACTGAAAAACGCATCCGCCAACTTAGCCCAGTTCGCTTTCGGCTGCATCCTCATGGCGAGCCTTGCCGGCTGCGCAACCCGGCCCGATGCCTCGAACCCCATGGCTGTGGCCGCCTACGAAGAAGCCAACGACCCCCTAGAGCCGTTCAACCGCGCCATGTTCAAGGTCGATGCCGGCTTGGACAAAGTCGTCGTGCGCCCGGTGGTCACGGTTTACCGCACCATCCTGCCCTCACAAGGCCGCAAAGGTGTGGATAATTTCCTGTCTAACGTGCGCGCGCCGGTGACCCTGGCGAACGACCTGCTGCAGGGTGAATTTACCCGCGCGGGAACAACCATAGGCCGCTTTGTCGTTAACTCCACCATGGGCTTCTTCGGATTCTTCGATGTCGGCGAAAAGCTGGGTATGGAACAGCACGGCGAAGATTTCGGCCAAACCCTTGCGGTGTGGGGCGTGCCTGATGGTCCTTATATCTATGTGCCTTTCATCGGCCCTTCGACAGTGCGCGACGGCACCGGCTTCCTGACCGATTCCATGCTGATCGATCCAATCTCCTGGTACGAGCGCAGCGACAGCGCGCCCGGCTGGTTGCAATGGGCCGACCTCGGCATCACATACATCAATGCCAAGAACTCGTTCATGGACCCCTTGGATGAATTGAAAAAGTCGTCGCTGGATTACTACTCGGCCTTGCGGTCGTCGTATCGCCAGATCCGCGCCAAGGAAATCCGCAACGGCGCACCGCCGCCGATGGAAGACTTTGATCAATAAAGCTTGGGATCAGTAAAGCTTGGGACCAATAAGACTCAGATTCAGTAATTAAAGAGATAGGTTTTCACATGTTTCGTTTTTCGACTTCGCTTGTTGTGTGTTGTGCGCTGTTAGCCGCCCCGGCGATCATCAGCCCCGCCGCCGCCCAAGGCTTACAGGTGCAAAGCCAAACGCCCGCCGCACTGTTCGTCGGCAAGTTCGCGCAGGAAGGCATCAACGACATTCTGGCCGCGCCGATCGCCAACGCCGAAAAGGCGCAGCGCTTCCGCGACATGTTCAAAACCTATTTCGATCTGCCCGGCATCGGCCGCTTTGTGCTGACGCGTTATTGGACGGCCGCGACGCCCGACGAACAGGCGCGCTTTACCGCGCTGTTTGAAGATGTGGTGGTCTACACCTGGGCGCGCCGCTTCTCGGAATATCGCGGCCAATCGCTGAAGGTCGTCAGCGAAGCCCCGAGCGGCGCCGACGGCACCATGGTGAAGTCCACGATCATCGGCAACAACAACTCCAGCTTCGGCGTCGACTGGCGTTTACGCAAACGCCCCGAAGGCTACAAGGTGCTCGACATCATCATCGAAGGTGTCAGCATGGCGATCACCTATCGCCAGGATTACTCCACCGTCATCGCCCAGACCGGCAGCTTCAAAGGCCTGTTGGATCAGATGGACAAACAAGTCGCCGAGCTGAAGACGCAGCAGAGCAAATAACCTTGGCGTCAGCCCGCACCACACGAGCGCGGGCGGATGTTTCAATTTCCGGTGCCCTATCACCCGCAGGTTTAGTTTCGGATAGAAACTGAACGCGAGAAGGTATTTGCGTGGGTGCCGGTTAATCAATTAGAAGCCATGCTTTAGATAACATGGGCTCTTATTGATACCCTTTAAGGCCCGGGACAAAATTCGACCATGTCTGTGACCTGACCGATTTTCTTTACCAGTCGTGATGTTAGTCTACTGCATGTTTTGGCTCTGTTCGAGTGGTACTGGTATCGGGCTATAGGTCACCGGCGCCGGCGGCCTATAGCCGAGCGATGAATGGGGCCGCTTGGTGTTGTAGTGC